>CAVTAM010000046.1:0-288428 GCA_963732625.1 uncultured beta proteobacterium
GCCGGCGCTGGTCATCAACTACTTCGGCCAGGGCGCGCTGCTGCTGGCGCAGCCGGCGGCCATCAGCAACCCGTTTTACCTGATGGCGCCCGACTGGGCGCGCCTGCCGCTGGTCTTTCTCGCCACCGCGGCCACGGTCATCACCTCGCAGGCGCTGATCTCGGCCGCGTTCTCCGTCACCAAGCAGGCCATCCAGCTCGGCCTCTTGCCGCGCATGGCGATCCAGCACACCTCCGTGCGCGACACCGGGCAGATCTACGTGCCCTTCGTCAACTGGGGCCTGTTCGTCTTCATCGTGCTGGCCGTGGTGATGTTCAAGTCATCGACCAACCTCGCCTCGGCCTACGGCATCGCGGTGACGCTGGACATGACCATCACCACGGTGATGACCTTCTTCGTGCTGCGCTACGGCTGGAAGTACCCGCTGGCGCTGTGCCTCGCCGCCACCGGCTTCTTCTTCGTCATCGACGTCTGTTCTTCGCCTCGAATCTGCTCAAGCTGCTCGCCGGCGGCTGGTTCCCGATCGTCATCGGCATCTTCATGTTCACGCTGATGCTGACCTGGACCCAGGGCCGCAGCCTGCTCTCGCACAAGCTGCGCGCCGACGCGATCCCGCTGACGGACTTTCTCGAAGCCATCTTCGTCAGCCCGCCGGCGCGCGCCGAGGGCACGGCGGTGTTCCTCACGTCCGAGCCCGGCATCGCACCCAACGCGCTGATGCACAACCTGAAGCACAACAAGGTCCTGCACCGCTACAACCTGTTCATCACCGTGCAGCAGCACGACGTGCCGTGGATCGGCTTCGGCAAGCGCGTCGAGATGGACCCGCTCGGCCACGACTGCTGGGCGGTGACGCTGCACTTCGGCTTCAAGAACGAACCCGACGTGCCCGAAGCGCTGAAGCTGCTCGCCGGCCGCGGCGTGCCGCTCGACGAGATGCAGACCAGCTACTTCCTGTCGCGCGACATCGTCATCCCGACCTTCGGCGACGGCATGGCGATGTGGCGCGAAAAGCTGTTTGCGTCGATGCACCGCAACGCGGGGGCGGCGGCGGATTTTCTGAACCTGCCGACGAACCGCGTCGTCGAGTTGGGGGCGAAGGTGGAGATCTGACGATGTACACAGCGACCTTCATCTTCGCCAAGAAGCAGTTCGATGACGAGTTCCATCGTCTCGACGAGACGATCGCGTCGCTGGCCAAGACGCTCCCCGGCTACCTCGGCGAAGAGAGCTGGGAGAACGGCGCAACCGGCCTGATTTGCAACGTGTACTACTGGGAATCGCTCGAAGCGCTGCAGCAGCTCGTGCAGCACCCGCGACATCTCGAAGCGAAAGCCCGGCAGCAGGATTGGTTGAATGGCTACCAAGTCGTGATTTCGCAGGTCGTCCGCAGCTATGGCGATGCGAAGCTCGGGCACGTGCTGCCAGCCACCAGCGATTCACCGGATCGACGTTGATCAAGGCATCACGGCCATCGTCGGTCCGGTTGCCGCCGATGAGTTCGTGCGCCGCGTGACGTGACGGGGCGCGCGCCCTAACCGCGCGCCTTGATCTCCGAGCCGTCGAGCGTGACCTTCTGGCCGACCGTCGGCGCGCTCGATTGGGTGACGCTGCGCAGCGAGCCGTCCTCCATGCGCACCTTGACTGCATAGACCGTCGTCGCGCGCTGGCGCTTTTCGATCTCGTGGCCGGCCATGCCGCCGCCGACGGCGCCGAGCACGGTCATCGCCTTCTTGCCGTTGCCGCCGCCGACCTGGTTGCCGAGCACGCCGCCGATGACACCGCCCGCCACGGCACCGACGCCACTGCCTTCGCCTTTTTTCTCGAACGGCGTCACCGCTTCGATGACGCCGCAGCTGGCGCAACCACTGCCGGGGGGGGCAGCCGTCGCATTGCCGGCGTTGCGCTGCGCAGGGCGTTGCGCGCGGCGGCTTGACAGCGCGCGCCGCAGGCTTGGCTTCGGCCTTGGCCTCGGGCTTGTCATCGCCGTCATGGAGCGCCGGCTTGTCGCTCGCGACGCTGGCGGCGGCCTTGCTCGGCGCTGTCGTGGGCGAGGTCAGCAGCGCCTGCGCCGCCAGCGCGGCGGTGCGCGCTTCGATGGCGCTCGGGCCGACGGGCGCGGCCGGGCGGACGACGAGCGTAGTGGCGATCGCGGTCAGCGCGATCAGCGCCGTGGCGCCGCCGATCAGCGCCGCCGGCTTCGAGAACGACGAGCCGCCGACGCGGATCGGGGGCTGACCGAAGTTCGAACTGTCGGCGGCTTGCGGGGTGATGAGGTTGGACATGTCGATTCCTCCAAAAGTGTTTCGTGACGACCGCCATTCAACGTGCTGGCGGTGCTTGCGATGGCGCGTTATCGCGTCGGGTTGTAAGCCCCTGCGCAGAGACGTGACGCCGACGCGCTGAAGCGGACCCTTCCCACTCACCTTGTTGCAGTTGCGCTGCGCCGTGTCGTCATGCGGTGGCAAGCAGGGTGTGAAGGATTTCACGATGCGTTGTCGAGGCCGGCGCGAGCGTCAGCGCCTCGCCGTTCTTCAACGCGCGCCAGCCGTCGTCACCACCGGCCAGCGGCTCGGAGGCGACGATGGCGCCGCGCTCGCCTTGCTTGACGTACAGCGTTGGCGGCGCGTCGTCGCTGGCATGGCGAAAGACATGCAGCCGCCGGCCGTCGGCCAGCGCGGCGGAAAAGCGCAGCGGCTCGGCGACGCCATGGGCGCGCATCAGCAGCGTGGTTTCGTCGAGCGTGGTGCTCATCGCCTCATGCACGCCCATGCCGTGCTCTTCGATGCGCGCGATCGCCAGCAGGAACAGCAGCTCCGAATCGGTGGCGCCCTGGCGCGCCGCATACAGCGCATCGGGCAGCCGCGCTTCGAGCGCGCGCCGCACGGGCGGCACCTGGGCATAACCGCCGATCTGGCCGTTGTGCATGAACAGCCACGGGCCGTGGCGAAACGGGTGGCAGTTCTGGCGCGCGATCGGCGTGCCGGTGGCGGCGCGCACATGGGCGAAGAAGAGGTGCGACTTCAACGTGCGCGCCAGCGACAGCAGGTTCTCGTCCGACCAGGCCGGCATGACCTCGCGGTAGACGCCGGGCTCTGCGCCCTCGCCGTACCAGCCGATGCCAAAACCGTCGCCGTTGGTGCGCGTCTTGGCTTGCTCGCTGCGCAGCGACTGGTGCAGCAGCGAGTGCGCGGGGCGGCAGATCAGCTCGTCGAGAAAGACGGGCTCACCGATATAAGCGACGAAGCGGCACATGGATTCGAGTCTAGAGGTGCCGCAGCGCGCACCGGGCGCACGCCACGCGTTGGCGATACTCGGGCCGTGAAGAAGTTTCTGTCTGACCTGTCTTTGTCCGCCGTCGTCGCCGGATTCGTCGCCGTGCTGGTCGGCTTCACGAGCTCGGTGGTGATCGTCTTTGCCGCCGCGCAGGCGCTCGGCGCCACGCCCGCGCAGGCGACGTCGTGGATGTGGGCGCTCGGGCTCGGCATGGGCGCACGTCGATCGGCCTGTCGCTGGCCACGCGCCAGCCGGTGCTCACGGCATGGTCCACACCGGGTGCGGCGCTGCTCGCCGGTACGACGGGTGTGGCGATGGGCGAAGCGGTCGGCGCCTTCATCGCCTGCGGCGCGTTGATCGTCGCCGCCGGTGTGACGCGCGGCTTCGAGCGGATGATGGACAGCATCCCGCAGGCCATCGCCGCAGCGCTGCTGGCCGGTGTGCTGGCTAAGTTCGGCGTCGACGCGGTCGGCGCGACGAAGAGCGCGCCGTGGCTCGTGCTGGCGATGGCGCTGGCCTTCCTCTGCGGCCGGCGCTGGTGGCCACGTTATGCGGTGCCGGGCGTGCTCGTCGTCGGCATCGCCGCCGCCGCGCTGCAAGGCCGCTTGCAATGGAGCGCCGTCGAGGTCAGCGCAGCCGTGCCGGTGTGGACCACGCCGCTGTTCTCGTGGAGCGGTTTCATCAGTCTGGCCGTGCCGATGTTCGTCGTCACGATGGCGTCGCAGAACCTGCCCGGCGTGGCCGCACAGCGCGCGGCCGGCTACGCCACGCCGGTCTCGCACAGCATCACCGCCACGGGGGCGGCCACGGTGCTGCTGGCGCCGTTCGGCGGCTACGCGTTCAACCTCGCGGCGATCACCGCGGCCATCGCGATGAGCCCCGAGGCGCATGCCGACCCGAGCAAGCGCTACACCGCCGCCGTGATGGCCGGCGTGTTCTACGTTTTGATCGGCCTGGCCGGCGGCGCGGTGGTCGGCGTGCTGCAAGCCTTTCCGCGCGAGCTGGTGCTGGCCGTGGCAGGCCTGGCGCTGCTCGGCACGATCGCCGGTGGCCTGGCCTCGGCGTTGCACAGCGAGAAGCACCGCGACGCCGCGATCCTGACCTTCCTCGTCACGCTCTCGGGCGTCACCCTGCTCGGCATCGGCTCGGCCTTCTGGGGCGTCGTCGCCGGCGCGGTTGCGCTACTTGTGCAACAGTGGCGGCCGAAAGGATTCACCTGATGGACATGCTCTTCATCGCCGACGCGCTCGAACTTTTCAAGCCCTACAAGGACACCACGTTTTCGATGATGCGCGAGTGCGCGCGGCGCGGCCACACGCTGTGGGCCTGCGAGCCGAAGCACGTCGTCTGGCAGCTCGGTGGCCGTGTCACCGCGCTTGCCGCGCGGCAAGTGGCACTGACGAAAGACGAGCACGACTGGTTTGCCGTGCAACAGACGCGCGATGTGGCGCTGGCCGACACCGGCGCCGTGCTGATGCGCAAGGACCCGCCGTTCGACAGCGAGTACTTCTACGCCACGCACCTGCTGCAGCAGGCCGAACGCGAAGGCGCGCGCGTCTTCAACAAGCCGGCGGCATTGCGCGATCACCCGGAAAAACTCTCGATCCTCGAGTTCCCGCAGTACATCGGGCCGACGATCGTGACGCGCGACGAACAGGCGATCCGCCGCTTTCACGGCGAGCACCGCGACATCATCTTGAAGCCGCTCGACGGCATGGGCGGCATGGGCATCTTCCGCGTCGGCGCCGAAGGCCTGAACCTGGGCTCGATCATCGAGACGCTGAACCAGCATGGCGCGGTGACGGTGATGGCGCAGAAGTACCTGACCGAGATCACGCAAGGCGACAAGCGCATCGTCGTCATCGGCGGCGAACCGGTGCCGTACTGTCTGGCGCGCATTCCGCAGGGCAGCGAGATCCGCGGCAACCTCGCGGCCGGCGGCAAGGGCGTGGCGCAGAAGCTGTCGGCGCGCGACATGGAAATCGCCCGCGGCATCGGCGCCGTGCTCGCACCGCGCGGCCTGTTGATGATGGGCATCGACGTCATCGGTGACAGCCTGACCGAAATCAACGTCACCAGCCCGACCGGGTTTCAGGAGATCACGCAGCAGGCCGGCATCGACGTGGCCAAGCTGTTTGTCGATGCGCTGGAGAACGCGCTCGCATCCAGCCCGGGCGGCGCTGCGTAGAGCCCGGGATGAAACGACTCTTCTTTGCTGCGGCTGCGCTCGCGCTGGCCGTCACCGCGTCCGCGCACGACACCTGGTTCGCGCCGCAGCCGGGCGGCGTGCTCGCCCTGGGCACCGGCAACCGCTTTCCGGTGACCGAGCTGGCGGTGGACGACAAGTTCTTTGCCAAGCGCGGCTGCCTCGCCGCCGACGGCACACCGTCAGCGCTGGACAAGCTGCGCTTCACCGACAAGACGACGCTGCTGCGGCCCAAGGCCGACACGGTTGCGCTGAGCTGCTTCGTGCAACTCGAGCCGTTCGACGTCGAGCTGCCGCCGGACAAGATCGAGATTTACTTCAAGGAGATCCGGCCGAGCGCCTCGGTGCTGGCGGCCTGGGCCGATCTGAAGGCGCGCGGTTTGCCGTTCAAGGAGCGCTACACGAAGAGCGCGCGCATCGAGCTCGGGCCCGACGCGTCGACGCAGACCACCGGCGCGGCGATGGATGCGCTGCGCGTGTCGCCGAGCGGCGCCTTGACGGTCGGCAGCGTCGCCGTGTTCCAGCTGCTGCAGAACGGCAAACCGCTGCCGGACTTTGCGGTCGAGCTGGTCAACGAGCGCTCGCCGCTCGGCCTGTGGCACCGCACCGATGCCGAGGGCCGCGTCAGCGCCAGATTGCCGCTGCCGGGGCGTTGGTTGCTGCGCGGCACCGAGCTGCGCCTGTCGGCCAGCGACGCCACGACATGGGAGAGTCAGTTCATCACGTACGCGTTCGAGGTCGGTCGCTGAGGCTGGTGGCCGTCGGCGAAGCATCACTTTCGGCCCGTTGTGTTCATTCGCGAACGTCCGTGAATGCGCTTGGGCGCCGTCTGTGCGGGAGCAAGGCATGGGGCCGGCCGGCGCCGGGCTGCGGATGCGACGCCCCGCTGCGCGGGGTGCGCTGCGGTACTCGCCCTGGGGTCGCGCCGCAGAACTCTCTTCACTCGCTGCGCTCGTTGCGCTCGGACAGCTGCGGCGAGTCAGTTGTGGAAGCGCGCGGGTACGCGCGCCGACCCCAGGGCTGCGTTCCTCGCCGTCGCCTACGCAGCCCGGCGCCGGCCGGCCCCAAGCCTTGCAGGGCAGGAGCGGGCTTGGGGAGAGTGTTGGCAAGCCGCGGGCATCGAGCCCCGCGGCTTGCCGCGCGCCGCAGGCGCGCCACAGGGCGAGGGCCGGGCTCGATGCCCGGCTCTTGCCCTTCACTCCAACAAAGAACATCGTGTCCTCGCCAAGCTGTGGGCGGGTGCGCGGTGGCGCGCCTGTGCGGCGGCGAGGAGCACAGGGTTTCGGTCGGCGCGCGTACCCGCGCGCTTCGTCAACTGACTCACCGCATCTGTTCGAGCGAAACGAACGCAGTGAGTGAAGAGAGTTATGCGGTGCGACCGAAACCCGAGCACCGCAGCGCAGTCGGCGCGCCTTTGGCGCCGACCGCCGCAGTGGCGCGCCAGCGCGCACCCGCCCACGGCTTGGCGCCCGCCTGCACGTCAACCAAACGGACCTTCAAAGACCGCAACCGGCCGCAAGCACACGCACGTTCAGAGCTTGAGCAGTTTGACCTCGAACGCCCGCTCCACCAGCCACACGCCCGCCAGCAGCGCAATCACCACGGAGCCGCCGACCATCACGCCCCTGCGGTAGAAAGCCGTGTGCCGCAACGCATAGGCCAGCGGCAGGAAGACGATGACGATGACGAGCTGGCCGAGTTCGACGCCGATGTTGAAGCCGACGAGTGCGATCACCAGCGCGTCGCGCGGCAGGCCCAGGTCGGCGAGCACGGAGGCGAAGCCGAAGCCGTGCACGAGGCCGAAGCCGAAGGCCACCATCCACAGGCGGCCGACGATCCGCGGCCAGATGTTGTTGAGGGCGGCGACGATGATCGACGCCGCGATCACCGACTCGACCAGCCGCGACGGCAGCTCGATGATGCCGAGCGCGGCCAGCGACAGCGTGATCGAGTGCGCGAGCGTGAACGCGGTGACGACCTTGAGCACATCGGCGAAGGCCTTGCCGAAACGATCGACCGCCTGCCACTGCTTCTTCGCCGCCTGCCAGACCAGCACCGACGGCAGCAGCAGCGAGAGCAGGAACAGGATGTGGTCGAGGCCGATCCAGATGTGCCAGACGCCTTCGCGCAGGTAGTCGACGAACTGGCGCCAGCGGTTGACCTCGCCGAGCTCGAAGCTCTGCATCGCCTGCTGCGGGCCGAGCACGGCGCTGCGCGAGGCGCCGCGCGCCGACAGGTTCAACAGGCCGCGGTGCTGCGGATCGAGCTCGGCGAACAGCGTGTAGTTCAGTGCCAGACGCGTCGGTGAGGTCGCTTCGCATTGCAGCGCCAGCGGCAGCACCGAGTACATGCCGTCGGTGTGCTCGTCGATCTGCTGCTCGCCCACGGTGAGCGCGCACGGCTTGTCGTCTGCCGTGACTTGCAGGCGTTGCGTCGCGTAGGCCGCGATGTCGGCATGGCGCGCGCGCACCTCGCCCCAGGTGATGTCGCCGTTGCCGTCGGCGTCGAGGACCAGCGCGAAGTCGAGGTCGCGCAGCGCGATGTCCCACTGGCCGGAGATCGCCGCGGCCTTGACGTTGACGATGAGGTAGCTGTCGGAAGGTTTGTGCGCCCACGCGCTGGGCACGCACAATCCGAGCAGCAGCGCCGAGCGCAGCGCGCCTTCACGGCAACGCCTTCACGCGCTCGGCGAGCGTGCGCAATGTGGCGCTCTCGACCTGGTTCGCACCCAGCCATTGCAGCACCGGCGCTGCGGCGTCGCGCGAGCGCGCGGCCAGCGCCGCGTCGATCAGCACGCGCATGTCGGCCGGCTCGCGCTGCTGTTGTTCGAGGTTCGCGCGCGCCAGCGACAGCGCGCGCGGCGCATCGCCGCGCAGCGCCAGCGCGAAACGCGATTCTTCTTTTTCGTGCGTGCGGTCGCCGCGCGCCCGCGCGGCATCGAAGCGCGCCGACAGCTCGTCGGCCCATTTCACAGCGCGCGCATCGTTGGCCGCCTTGGCCGCCAGCGCCAGGCGCAGCAGCAGCACGTCGGCGCGGCCGCGGCCGTCGAGCAGCGCGAGCACGTCGGCCGCGCGGCCGCGGTCGAGCAGGAAATCGGCATAGGCCGAGAGCAGGTAGACGTCGGCGACGTTCAGTGCCAGCGCCTGCTTGAACGCACTTTCTGCGGCCACGAACTCGCCGCGGCGTTCTTCGATTTCTGCCAGACGCGTCAACGCCCACACGCGCTCTTCGGCCGAGGCGTCCTGTTCGGCCAGCGCGAGCGCATCGCCGAGTTCGCTGGCCGCGGGCGCGGCGCGCCCGGTGAGCGAGTCGACATAGGCGTCGCAGGCCGTGGCGGTGAGCAGCGTCGTCAGCGGCGCCAGGCCCGCGCAGGCCTGGCGTGCCGCGGCGTAGTCGGCGCGCACCATGTGGATCGCCGCCTGCCACGCCCAGGCGCTCGCGTTCTCGGGCTCGGCGCCGGTCACCGCCGACAAGTCCGCCAGCGCTGCGTCGAAGCGGTGCCCGTACTGATGCACCACCGCGCGCTGCACGCGCACCGGCGGCGGCGGCGCAGCGTCCGTCCACCACGGCGCGAGCGCGGCCTGCGCATAGCCGACGTAGCGCGGGTCGCCCTCGGCCAGCGCGTCGTCGACCCAGCGCTGCGCCAGCCTTGCCGCAGCATCGGCATCGCGCGGCTCGCGCCGCACCGCCTCGCGCAACGCCTGCAACTCACGCGCACGCGGATTGCCGGTGCGCACCGGCACGCGTTCGAGCACTTGCTGGTCGTCGCTGGGCGTGAACGGCGCGGCGTGGGCGCTGGACATGAGCAAGCACAACAACAGCAGCAACGGTCGAACGACAAACGGCGTCATCATCTTCGGCGTCAAAAGGGCGCGATCCTACCTACGCGCCGCGGCCGGCATCGGATGCGGCGTCGGCTATCGTCACGTCATGAGCACCATCGACTCTCCCGCCCTGCGCACCCAACTCCTGCACGCGGCGCGCTGGGACGCCGAGTACGGCGGCAGCCTGTCGAACCACTTGCCGATGGCGCTGACGGCGTTGGCACGCCTGGGCGCGAGCGACCAACGCCTGGCCGAATTCGCCAAGCGTTATGCGACGAAGCTGCATGCGGCGCCGCCCGCCGAGCCGTGGCCTGCGGGCGAAGCGTGGCGCGCGCTGCTCGGCCACCCGCGCGCCTGGCCGGCGTACCGCACGCTGTGGCGCGAGTGGATCCAGAACGAAGGCGCCGCCGACGTGCTCGCGCAGGCGCTGCCGACGCTGATGCAGGGCGCCGGCTGCAGCGGCGTTTCACGGCCCGATCCGCACCGCCTGCGCGCTGGCCGCCAACCATGCCGACGAGCTGGCCGACGCACTGGCCTACTGGTCATGCCGCTGGTTCGCCTGCGGCGCGGCCGACGGCGACGGCAGCAATGCCGACACGGCAGCGGTGCTGAACACGCTCGACCTCAGCGCCGAGTTGATGAAGGACCAGCCGCTGATCGCGCAGCAGATGGGAGAGGCCGCCGCGCACCCGCGCTTCGCGCCGGCAATGAAACGCTGGCGGGTCGATGCGCACATCACGCTGCCGCGGCTGGCGATGCTCGCCGCCGAGCGCTACGCGGCGCGCGCCGAGTTCACCGTGCTGCACCTGGTGACGAGCGCGCATGCGGTGCGCGTGCTGCTGCCGTGGCTCGCCGCCGAAGACCGCCTGACGGCGTTGCGCCACTACGCCGGCGCGGCAGCCGCGGCCTGGGCGACGCTGCCGCGCCAGCATGCCGGCGCGCCGGCGCAGGTGAGCGTGCTGCCGTGGACGGAGATCGTCGCGCGCGCCATCGCCAGTGACGACGACCACGTCGTCAAGCTCGTCGACAGCTGCCGTGAACTCGAAGCCTCGCAGGGCGGCGCGGTGTGGAGCCGTGCGGCGTCGCGCGCGGTGGCGGAAATCGCTTGAGCCCGCGCGCGGTGATGCGCACACGGTTGCGCGCTTTCTCGGCCTGCGTCACGGCCGTGTTGCTGTGCGCGGCGCTGCCGGCCCGCGCCGAAGCGCCCACCGCCGAGGCGCGCTACAGCCGCGTGCCGGCCGGCGCCGACGGCATCGGCAAGCGCTACATGGGCCGCGACATCTCGGCGGTGATGGGCTGGCAAGGCGCGGCCTGGCTCGAACGCGAGGAGCGAGAGCGCGAAGAGCGCACCGATCTGCTGCTGACCGCGCTGCAACTGAAGGCCGGCATGGTGGTGGCCGACATCGGCGCCGGCACCGGCTATCTGTCGCGGCGCATGGCGCCCGCCGTGATGCCCGGCGGCAAGGTGCTGGCGGTGGATGTGCAGCCGGAGATGGTGAGCCTGCTGCAAGCCACCGTGCGCCAGAGCGGCTTGACGCAGATCGAGCCTTCACTCGGCACAGAGCAGGACGTGAAGTTGCCGCCGGCCTCGGTGGACCTGGCGATCATGGTCGATGTCTATCACGAGCTGGCGTTTCCGCATGAGGTGATGGCGAGCATCGTGCGCGCGTTGAAGCCCGGCGGTCAGCTCGTCTTCGTCGAGTACCGCGCCGAAGATCCCAAGGTGCCGATCAAGGCGCTGCACAAGATGAGCGAGGCGCAGATCAGGCGCGAAGCCGCCGTGCACGCGTTGGTGTGGGAGCGCACCGTCGGCACGCTGCCGTGGCAGCACTGCGTGGTCTTTCGCAAGCGCTGAGGAAAGTGCTACCAGCCCTCGCCGCCGCGCTCGCCCTTGAACGGCCCTACAGATCGCGCGCCCGCAGCGCGAAGTCGGCCAGCGCGATCGACAGGTACTCCGGCACACACTCAAGGTGGCCGCTCGGCACGGTGGTGCAATCGGTGAGCGTCACGTCACTCGCCCCGCGCGCGCGCATGGCCGCCAGCGTGGCCGTCGAGGCGATATAGGGCACGGTCTGATCGTTGCGGCCGTGGAAGAGGCGCACCGGCACGGCGGGCGCCCAGTCGTGCACGTTGGCCAGGCGCTCGATGGCGGCGCGGTCGTCGGCCAGGTAGCTGTCGAGCACGCTGGCGTCGAATTCGACGTCGGAGTTGTCGGGCAGCAGCTCCTTCAACAACAGCTCGCGCACGGTGGCGCGCTGGATCGGCGTCAGGCCGCGGAGCACGCCCGGGCTGAGCAGCGCGCCGAGCAGCGGGTTGGCCTCGCGCACGCGGCGCAACAGCTCGTCGAGCGTGACGGCGATGTCGTACGGCCCGGCCCCCGGTGCGGTGGCAACGAGGCTCGCCAGTGGCGCGCCGCCGGCTGACTGCAGCGCGCGGTGCGCAGCCACGGTGGCGTAGCCGCCTTCGGAATAGCCGATCAGAAAGAGCTGGCCGTTGTCGGCCACGCCGTTTCTCGCGCGCCATGTCTTTGCCGCGCTGAGCAGATCGATCACGGCCGCTGCGGTCGGCGCCGACAGCAGGTACGGATGCGGCGTGCCCTTGGACGCACCGTAGCCGACGTAGTCCGCCGCGACCACGATGTAGCCGAGCGAGGCCAGCACGACCGCGGGCTCTTCGACGCCGGCGCGGTTGGTCGGCGCCTCGCTGTCCTGCTCGATCGTGCCGTGCTGGTAGCTGAGCACCGGGCTCATCGCGCCCGCGGCCTTGACAGGCACGCTGACCAGGCCCGAAGCGACGACCGTGCGGCCCTGCGCATCGCTCGTCTGGTAGGTCAGGCGGTGGTTGACGACGTCGTAGCGCGGCACGAGGCCTGCGGTCTTGCTCTCCGGCGTCTGTACCGCGGCGGTGAGGTCGGCCACGGTGATGCGGTTGATCTGCGCTGCCGATTCGAGCCGGCCCGGCCCGCTCGCTTGCGGCGCTTCGTCGTCCGACGAGCCTGCGCCGCCGCAGGCGGCGAGCAGCATCGGCAGCAGCAGCCACCGAAGCACGTGTGCGAGTCGAGAACGGACCATGGTTGCATCCTACTGCGACACCGTGCGCTTCGACAGCGCGCGGTCTTTCGTGCAGCCTTTCGTCTGGCCCTCGCGCGCGCGCACTCGCGGCGTGAACTGTTGCCTCGAGCGCGCGCGTGCGCCGACGTAATCTGCATCAGGCTCGTCGCACTGCACTTCACGCCCACGTCATGACCCTGCCGGTTGTTTCTCACGCCTTGCGCGCCGCCGTGCTCGCAGCTTCGTTGCTCGTCGCTGCCTGTGCATCGGTGGCGCCGGCCGAAGGCCCGCCACGCAAGGAAACCGTGCTTGCTGCCACGGTGAGCGGCGAATTGATTCGCTTCAATGCCGGCCAACCGTCGCGCGTGCTCTCGCGCGTGGCCGTGAGCGGGCTGGGTGGCGGCGACCGCCTGGCCGGCATCGACTTTCGTGTCGCGCGCGGCGTGCTCTACGCGCTGTCGGCGCGTGGCCGGCTCTACACGCTCGATGCGGCCAGCGGCAAGCTCACCGCCGTGGGCACAGGCGTCGCGCTCGCGGCCGGCGACGAGGCGCTGGGCTTCGACTTCAACCCGGCAGCCGACCGCATCCGCGTCGTCACCACCGGCGGGCGCAACCTGCGCCTGCACCCGGACAGCGGCGCGCTCGCTGCCGAAGACGCTGCACTGCGCTATGCCGAGGGCGACGCCGCTGCCGGCGCGCCGGCTCGCGTTGGCGCCGCGGCGTACACGTACAACAAGAACGACAGCAAGCTGACCACCAACTACGCCATCGACGTGGCGCGCGGCACGCTGCTGCGCCAGGGTTCGATCGAAGGCGCGCAGCCTGTGGTCTCGCCGAACACGGGGCTGCTGGCTACGGTGGGCGCGCTCGGCACCGGCGCGGTGGACGATGCGGCGTTCGACATTGCCGATATCAACAACACCGCGTTGGCTGCGCTTCGCCAAAACGGAGTGACACGCCTGCACCTGATCGATCTGGCCAGCGGCCGCGCCAGCGCGCTCGGCCGCGTGGCCGACGGGCAGGCGCTGGCAGGCCTGGCGATCGAGCCGTGACCGCACACGCGCTGCTGCTTCGCCGCCGCGAACTGCTGGCCGCGTGGGCCGGCGCGTCGCTGATGCCATCGCTAGTGCCGTCCGCAGCGCACGCAGCGCCGTCGCCGCTCGACATCCGCATTACCGACGCGGCCGGCAAGCCCGTCAGCGGCGCCGTCGTCTTCCTCGATTCGGCGCAGGCGCGCGAGCAGGTGCGCCCGCTCGCGGGCATCGAAGTGGCGCAGGCCGAGCGGCGCTTCGTGCCGGCGGTGAGCGTGGTCACGGTCGGCACGGCGGTGACCTTCCCCAACCTCGACACGGTGCGCCACCACGTCTATTCGTTCTCGCCGGTCAAGCGCTTCGAGATCAAGCTCTATGTCGGCACGCCTGCCGTGCCGGTGGTGTTCGATCAGCCCGGCATCGCCGTGCTCGGCTGCAACATCCATGACCAGATGGCGGCGTGGATCGTCGTCGTTGCCACGCCGTGGTTCGGCCGCAGCGACGACGCCGGGCGCTGGGCCGGCGCGTCCGCACCGCCGGGCCGCTACACGCTGCGCGCGTGGCACGCCGGCATGCCGGTCGGCGCGGCGCCGATCGAACAGGCGCTGACGGTGGAGGCCGCCGGTGCGCGCGCCGTCGTCGTGCTGCCGTCGCAGAAATCATGAAGCTGCTCGAAGGCTGGCGCCTGTCCACGCGTTTGGTGGTGCCGTCGCTGCTGCTGCTGCTGGCGCTGCAAGTCATCGGCCTGGCCGTCATCCGCGGCGGCGTCGATGCCAACGCGCGCGCGCAACTCGCCGAGCGGCTGGCGGTGAGCGAGCGCATCTGGACGCGCTTGCTCGAACAGCGCGCCGTCAAGCTCGGCCAGGGCGCGGCGCTGCTGGCGGCCGACTACGGCCTGCGCTCGGCCATCGGCAGCGGCGACGAAGAGACGATCCTCTCGGCGCTCGACAACCACGGCGCGCGCATCGACGCCGGCCTGACGGCGCTGCTCGACACCGGCTTTGCCGTGCGCACCGTCACCCACGGCGAGGACCCGGCGCTGCGCCCGGCCACAGACGTGCTGCGTGCCATCGCGCCGCAACTGGCCAAGGACGGCGCCGCGGTGGCGATGGTCGGCACGCGGCCTTATCAATTCGTCATGGTGCCGGTGCGCGCGCCGCTGGTGATCGCCTGGGTGGCGATGGGCTTCGAGCTCGACCGCGGGCTGATCGACGATCTGCATGCCGTCTCCGGCCTGCACGGCGTGCTGGTGGCGCAGGCCCACGACGGCACGCCGGGCCGCGTGCTGCACGCCAGCCTGCCGCCGGCGCTGGCCGGCGATGTGCTGACGGGCGTGCGCAAAGGTGTGCCGGCCGTCGATGCAGCGCCAGCGGCGGTGTCCGAGGCCGCCGTCGGCCAGGCGCCGTACCTGTTGCGCGCGGTGGCGGTGTCTTCGAGCGCGCAGGGGCGTGTGTTGTTGCTGCTCGCCGGCTCGATCGACGACGCGGTGTCGCCGTACCGCGCGCTGCAATGGACGCTGGCCGTGCTGACGCTGTTTGGCCTGGCGCTGTTCGGCATCGGCAGCGCGTGGACCGCCGGCCACGTGACGCGGCCATTGGGCGCGCTGGTGCAGGCCAGCATGCGCCTGGGCCGCGGCGAGTACGACGCGCCGATCGCGCACACCGCTGAGCGCGGCGAGGTTGGCGATCTGGCGCGGGCCTTCGACCACATGCGCAGCAACATCGCCGCGCAGCAGCAGGAGATCCGCCAGCTCGCGTACTGGGACCGCCTCACCGGCCTGCCCAACCGCGTGCAGTTCCGCGACGCGGTGCTGGCCGCAGTGCAATCCGGCGAACGCGCCAACCTGGCCGTGATCATGTTGGACCTCGACCGCTTCAAGCATGTCAACGACGTGCTCGGTTACGCCTCGGGCGACCGCCTGCTGCAAGGCGTGGCCGAGCGCCTGCGCAGCGTGGTGCGCGACGGCGACACCATCGCGCGCCTGTCGGGCGACGAGTTTGCGCTGCTGTTGCCGCGCGCCGATGCAGCGCTGGCGCACGACGTGGCGGCGCGCATCACCGCCGCCTTCGAGCGGCCGTTGCAGCTCGACGACCACACGATCGACCTCAGCGCCGGCCTGGGCATCGCGCTCTGGCCGGCGCACGGCCCCGACGGCGACACGCTGCTGTCGCGCGCCGAGGTGGCGATGTACGCCGCCAAGCGCCGCACCGGCGGCGCGCAGGTGTACGAAGCCGCGCTCGACAGCGCGAGTGCGCAGAACCTGTCGCTGCTGACCGAGCTGCGCACGGCGGTGGAAGAAGGCCAGTTGCGTTTGTTCCTGCAGCCCAAGGTCGATGTTGCCAGCGGTGCGCTGTGCGGCGCCGAGGCGCTGCTGCGCTGGCAGCATCCGACACGCGGCCTGGTGCCGCCGATGGCGTTCATTCCGTTTGCGGAGCAGACCGGCTTCATCCGCCAGCTCACGCTGTGGATGTTCGCCGAGGTGGCGCGGCGGCAATCGGCGCTCGCGGCGATGGGTGTGGCGCGTGTGGCGATCAACCTGTCCACACGCGACCTGCTCGATACCGAGTTGCCGGACAAGCTCGACGCGCTGCTGCAACGCCACGGCGCCACCGCGTCGCGGCTGTGCCTGGAGATCACCGAGAGCGCGATCATGGACGACCCCGAGCGCGCAGAGGCCACGCTGCAGCGCCTGGCCGAGCGTGGCTTCAAGCTGTCGATCGACGACTTCGGCACCGGCTACTCATCGCTGGCGTACCTGAAGCGGCTGCCGGTGCACGAGCTGAAGATCGACAAGAGCTTCGTCATGGCGATGGAGCGCGATCCGAGCGACGCCAAGATCGTGCGCTCGACCGTCGATCTGGCGCATGCGCTCGGGCTGTCTGTCGTTGCCGAAGGGGTCGAGAACGCGTCGGTCCTCGCCCAGTTGCGCACGCTCGGCTGCGACGATGCGCAGGGCTATCACTTCGCCAAGCCGCTGGCCTTCGATGCGTTCGGCGCGTGGGTGGCAAAGCACGCCGAGCGCAACGCCGTCGCGGTGTGAACTCAGCCGCGCGGCGGTGCGGCCAGCATCCACTCATGCACCGGGTCGTTTCGAAAAACCCATAAACGCTGCGGCCCCGCCATCACGTTCAAGTAGTACGAGTCGTAGCCGTGCGGCACGACGACCGGGTGGTAGCCGCGCGGCACCATCACCACGTCGTGGTCCTCCACCGCCATCGATTCGTCGAGGCTGCGGTCGTCGGTGTACACGCGCTGGAAAGCAAAACCCTGTGGCGGGTTCAGGCGGTGGTAGTAGGTTTCTTCGAGCTGCGTCTCGGTGGGCGGCGTTTCGCTGTCGTGCTTGTGCGGTGGGTAGCTCGACGAGTGGCCGGCGGGGGTGCGCACCTCGACCACCAGCAGGTGCGCCGCGGTCGGGTCGTCGTGCGGCAGCACGTCGCAGATGAAACGCGTGTTGCTGCCCTGGCCGCGGGTGCTGCGGCGCATGGCTGCGGGGTCGAGGCGTTTGACTTGGCGCGGCGCGGTGTCGCACGGCGCGGTGCAGAGCGCGATCTCGGCGTCGTTCGTCGCGGTGATCGTGACGCGCTGATGCGAAGGCACGTACACCGCGTCGGGCGCGCGGTCGTCGAAGACCTGTGTGCGCGTGCCGAGGTGGGTGAACGATTGGCCGCCGGCTTGCACATCGACTTTGCCCGCGAGCACGACGAGGCACAGCTCGCGCGCGCCGGTGTCGAGCGACTCCGCCTCACCTTGCTTCAAACGCAGCGCGCGAAAGCCAACATGCGTCCATCCCGCGCGCTCGGGCGTGACATTGACGATCTCGCGTTCGTCGCGCTTGGCTTTGGCCAGCAGCGGGCTGGTCATGACAGTTTGTCCACGATGCGCTTCAGCGTCTCGTAGCCCTTCTTCGCATAGGCATAACTCGGCGCCACCGCCGGGTCCTGCTCGGCCTCGACGACGAGCCAGCCTTCATAGCCGGCGGCGTGCAGCGTCGACAGCACGGCGTCGTAGTCGATCACGCCGTCGCCCGGCACGGTGAAGGTGCCGGCCAGCACCCCGGTCAGAAAACTCCAGCCGTCGTTGCGCGCCTTGGCAATCAGCGCCGGCCGCACATCCTTGCAATGCACATGCACGACGCGCTGTGCATGCTTGGCAAGCAGCGCAGTCGGGTCGGTCGCGCCGCCGAAGTAGGCGTGGCCGGTATCGAACAGCAGGCCGACGCAGGCCGGGTCCGTCAGCGCCATCAAGCGGTCGATGTCGTCGGGCGACTCGACATACGCGCCCATGTGGTGGTGGTAGGCCAGCGTGATGCCGTAGGTCGCCTTCAAGTGCGCGCCGAATTGGTCGAGGCGCTGCGCATACGACTGCCACTGCGCGTCATTCGCAAAGCGCGGCCGGCGGTCGAGCGGCGTGTCGATCTGGCCCTGGACCGAGTCGGCGACCTCGCCGTAGACGACGACTTTCGCGCCGTTGAAACGCAGCTTGTCCAGGTGCGCGTGGCAGCGCTGCTTTTCGTCTTCCACGGTACCGCGCGCCAACCCGCCCGAGTACCAGCCCGAGACGCAGGCCAGACCGAACTCACCCAACTTGGCTTTGAGCGCCGGCCCGTCCTTCGGAAACTTGTTGCCGAGCTCGAAGCCGACGTAGCCGATCTCCTTGCCTTCGGCGAGCGCGGTCTCCAAAGGTGTTTCGCCGCCGAGCGACGGCAGGTCGTCGTTCATCCAGCCGATGGGATTGATGCCGATGCGCACGTTCCAGGTCATTGCTGTTGCCCCTTCTTCGCAGACTCGTACTGTTCACGCGCCGCACGCACCTCGTCGCGCGGCGAGACTTCGGGGATCGCCACCTCCCACCACGCGCCGCCGTCGTCTGTTGTGCGCCAGGGCGTGGTGTCGATGACGATCACCTGCGTGGTGGTCGCCGCGCGCGCCGCGCGCATGGCGCTCTTCAACTCGGCGATGTCCTTCACATGCACCGCGGTCGCACCGAGGCTCGCCGCGTGCGCGGCGAAGTCGATCGCCACCGGCTCACCGCAGTCTTCGAGCAGGTTGTTGAAGCGCGGGCTGCCGCTGGCCAGTTGCAGGCGCTGGATGCAGCCATAGCCGCGGTTGTCGAGCACGACGACGATGATCTTCAGCTTCAACATCACCGAGGTCGCGATCTCGGAGTTGAGCATCAGGTACGAACCGTCGCCGAGCATCGCAATCACTTCGGCCTCGGGCCGCGCCAACTTCACGCCGAGCGCACCGGCGATCTCGTAGCCCATGCACGAGTAGCCGTACTCGACGTGGTAGCCGCCGGGCGTCGAGCTGCGCCACAGTTTGTGCAGTTCGGCGGGCAGTGTGCCGGCGGCGCAGACGACGATGTCGTTGTGCGCAGAGGTATTCGCATGATCCCGTTCGCCCTGAGGTATCGAAGGGCTCGCGAGGGACTTCGATACCTCAGTCCGAACGGGGTTGGCTGTCTGCACCTCGGCGGAAGCCGAATCGCGCACCGCGCCGATGACGTCGGCGTCGTAAGGCAGTTCGCCCGCGGGCGGCGCCGCGGTGGTGAGTTCGGTGACGCGGGCTGTCCACTGCGCAGCAAGTGATTGCGCGCGCGCCGTCCAAGCACCGTCGGCGCGCCAACTGCCCGGCCGCAACGCGGCCAGCACGACGCGCGCGTCGGCGACCAACGCGTGGCCGCCACACTTCGCCGCGTCCGCCGGCTGCACGTTGAGCGACAACAGCTTGGCGCCGCCGAACAGCGCATGCGATCCGGTCGTGAAGTCTTGCAGCCGCGTGCCCACGGCGATGATCAGATCGGCATCGCGCGCCAATGCGTTGGCCGCCGGCGATCCAGTGACGCCGATCGCGCCGACGTTGAGCGGATGGTCCCACGCCAGCGCGCCCTTGCCGGCCTGCGTCTCGGCCACCGGCACGCCGTGCGCCGTGGCCCATGCGGCGAGGGTCGATGCCGCGCGGCTGTAGAGCACGCCACCACCCGCAACGACCAGCGGACGCTGTGCATCGGTCAGCAGCTCGGTCGCCGCCGCAAGTTCGTGCGCGTCCGGCGCCGGCCTGCGGATGCGCAGCAGCGCCGGTTGCAGGAACGAAGCGGGGCAGTCGAATGCCATCGTCTGCACGTCCTGCGGCAGCGCCAGGCACACCGGGCCGCAGGTGGCCGGATCGGTCATGACCTGGATCGCGCGCGGCAATGCCGACAAGATCTGCTCCGGCCGCGTGATGCGGTCGAAATAGCGCACGAGCGGACGGAAGGCGTCGTTGGCGCTGATGTCGCCGGCCGCGAAGTCTTCGACCTGCTGCAGCACCGGGTCGGGCGTGCGCGAGGCAAACACGTCACCCGGCAGCAGCAGCACCGGCAGGCGATTGACGTGAGCGAGCGCAGCGGCGGTGAGCAGGTTGGTGGCGCCGGGGCCGATCGACGTCGTCACCGCCATGATGCGCTGGCGAAAGTTCGCTTTCGCGAAAGCAATCGCCGCGTGCGCCATCGCCTGCTCGTTGTGCGCACGGTAGGTGGGCAGCGTGTCGCGATGCTGCGCCAGCGCTTCGCCGAGGCCAGCCACGTTGCCATGCCCGAAGATCGCCCACACGCCCGCGCAGTAGGGCTCGACGCTGCCGTCGTCGTGCTCGATGCGCAGCGCGGCGAGATACGCGACGAGGGCTTGCGCCATCGTCAGGCGCACGGTGTTCATCGGCTGTCCTTCCTTGTCGCGCGCCACGCTTCGACCAACTGGCCGAAGCGCGATGCGGTGCGCTCGATCAGCGCCGCATCGTCGATCGTGCCGGCGAGCCACTCGCGGCTGGCCTCGCCCCAGATCGTGCGGCCGACCATGAAGCCGCGCACGACCGGGTGCGCGGCGGCGGCGGTGAAGCCGTCGATCAAGCGCTCCATCGGCTGGTTCAGGCCGAGCAGCACGACGCCGCGGCAGTGCGGGTCACGCTCGGCGATCAGCTCCCCGAGCGCGGCCCACGACGCGGCCTGCATCGGCGCCAGCTTCCACCACTCCGGCTTCACGCCGAGGTTGTAGAAGCGTTTGACCGAGCGCAGCACGGCGGCATCGTCACCGTTGGGCGGAATGATCTCCAACAGCAGCTCATGCCCGCTCGCCCGTGTCGCCTGCCAGAGTTCGAGCACACGCTCTTCCTGCGCCACGCGCAGCGTCGCCTCGTCGTCCGGGTGATAGGCAACGAGGCACTTCACCACCTGCTCGCGCGGCCACTCGACGAGCGCCGTGCCGATCGAGCGTGTGCCGTCGAAGGCCAGCGGCCGCGAGCCCGGCTGTTCGACCGGCCGGCCGACCCACCAGCCGCGGCCGGTGGCCGCGCACAGCGCATCGGAGCCCCAGCGGCCGTCGATCAGCACACCGATGCGACCGCGCAGACCGTGCTTGTTTTCGACCTGCTCGGCGGCCTTCAACAGCAGCGACTTCAACACCGGCAAGCTCGACAGCGGCGCCGCCGCCTCGCGCGCCATCGCCTCGAATTGCGAGCGGTGGTCGAAGGCCATCACGTTGAGTTCGCGCCAAGACGGCCGCGATGCCGTCACGCGGTGCAGATGCGCGAGCAGCGGGTCGGCATCGACCCGGGGCAGGCGCTGGCCACTGAACCAGTGTTCGAGCTCAGCGGGCGTCGGCATGGCAGGCGCACAGGCGTGACGAGAGACCACGATCGCCCCGCAGGCGTTGGCGATGCGCGCTGCGCCGTGGAAGTCCAGGCCGTCGAGCAGGCCCTTCATCAAACCCGACGCAAACGCATCGCCGGCGCCGAGCACGTTGAAGACTTCGATGCGTTCGCCAACCGCTGTCGGCGCATCTTCGAGCCGTGACGGCACCGCGCCATCGATGAAGCAGCAACCCTTGGCGCCGAGCTTGACCACCATCGCCGCGGGCGTGACCTCGCGCACGCGGCGCAGGTTCGCCAGCAGATCGCCGGCCGCGCCACCCGCAATGCGGAACTCTTCTTCGGTGCCGATCAGCAGATCGAATTGCGGCAGCACGGCCTGCAATCGCTCGGTGACCGCGGCGTCGGCGACGAAACGGTTCGCGCCTTCGCCGCGTTTGGTCAGCCCCCACAGCACCGGCCGGTAATCGATGTCGAGCACACGCGTCGTGCCGTGCTTCCCCGCAAAGCCCAATGCAGCGAGCGACGCCGCGCGCACCGTCGGCGTGGACAGGTGCGTGCCGGTGATCAGCAGCGCGCGGCAACCAGCGATGAACGCCTCGTCGATGCGCGACGCCTCGACCGCCATGTCGGCGCAGTTCTCGCGCACGAACAACAGAGGAAAGGTGTCGCGGTCTTTCAACCCCAGCAGCACGAGGCCGGTCAGCCGCTCGGGATCGACCTGCACCTGCGAGGTGTCGCAGCCCTCACGCTGCAGTGTCTCGACGAGGAAGCGTCCCATCTGCTCGTCGCCGACGCGCGACACCATCGCTGCGCGCAGCCCCAGCCGCGCCGCGCCGAAAGCGATGTTGGCCGAGCTGCCGCCGAGGTACTTCGCAAAACTCGACACGTCTTCGAGCCGCGCACCGACCTGCTGCGCATACAGATCGACGGCCAGCCGGCCGAGGCAGGCGATGTCGAAGCGGCGGCCGGCGGGGAACTTCAGCGCAGCAGCCATCAGATCGTCACCCCTTCGAGGTCAGCCATCAACGATTGCATCTCGGCGCCGCCGGCCATCATGTCGAGCACCTGCTCTTTGCTGACCGACGACTTGTCGAAGGTGCCCATCGACTTGCCGCGGTTGAGCAATGTGAAACGGTCGCCGACCGGGTAGGCATGATTGACATTGTGGGTGATGAAGATCACCGAGATGCCGCGCGCACGCGCACGCTGAACGAGCTTCAAGACGTTGACGCTCTGCTTGACGCCGAGCGCCGCGGTCGGCTCGTCCAGGATCAGCACACGCGCGCCGAAGTGGATCGCGCGCGCGATCGCCAGGCACTGCTTCTCGCCGCCGGACAAGGTGCCGATGATCTGGTCGGCGTCGCGCACGCGGATGCCCATCTCGGCCAGCTTGTCGACGGCGACGCGTGCCGCTTCGGCATGGTCCATCACGGGGACCAGGCCCAGCCACTTCCGCCGCGGCTCGCGGCCCATGAAGAAGTTGCGCGCCACGCTCATCAGCGGCACCAGCGCCAGGTCCTGATACACGGTGGCGATGCCGAGGTCGAGCGCCTCCTTCGGCGACGCAAAACGCACCGCCCGGTCATCGATCAGGTAGCGCCCCTGGTCCGGCGCATGCACGCCGGCCAGCGTCTTGATCAGCGTCGATTTGCCGGCGCCGTTGTCGCCGAGCAGGCAGTGCACTTCACCGCGCTTCAATTGCAGCGTGACGCCGTTGAGCGCGATGACGGGTCCGAAGAACTTGCTGACGTTCTCCAGTTGCAGAATGAAGTCGCTCATGTCAGAACCAGTTTCATTCACCGCAGAGGAACGGAGGACGCAGAGGTTCGCAGAGATAAAACAACGATGAATCCTCCGCGTTTCCTCTGCGTCCTCTGCGCCTCTGCGGTGAATGAGGTTTGCGTTCTCATCTTTTCCCCAGCGCAAACCGACGCCGGATGAAGTTGTTGAACAGCACCGCCACCAGCAGCATCAGGCCGAGAAAAACGCGGTACCAATTGTTGTCGATACTGGTGTAGCCGATGCCGATCTGCACCATGCCGAAGATCAGCGCGCCGATCGCCGCGCCGATCACCGAGCCGTAGCCACCGGTGAGCAGGCAGCCGCCGATGACCGCGGCGATGATCGCCTCGAATTCCTTCTGCAAGCCGCGATCGGCCGCGGCCGAGCCGGCGTCAGCGACCTGCAGCACCGCGAACAGCGCCGCGCACAAGGCGACGAAGACGAACAGCTTGATCTTCAACCGCGCCACCGGGATGCCGACGTTCTTGGCCGCAATGGCGTCGCCGCCGCAGGCCAGGATCCAGTTGCCGGTGCGCGTCTTGGCGAGCACGAAGGCGCCGAGCGCCGTGAGCGCGAACCACCAAACGATGACCTTGGGCACGCCGATCGCCAGCGCGGCGCCGTCGTCGCGCGCCGCCATCCAGCCCCAGCTTGCGAGCAGATCGAACAGGCCCATCAGCACATGGCCCTGGAACAGCGCCGCGGTCAGCGGATCGGCCGCGATGGCCTCGCGCAGCACGACGTCGCCCTGCGTCGACAGAATCGTCTTGCCGGTGAGCAACACCGCGATCGCCAGCGACAACCCGCGCAGGATGAAATAGAACGCCAGCGTGACGATGAAGCTCGGCAGCCCGGTGCGCACGACGAGCCAGCCGTTGACGCCGCCCAGCGCACCGGCGGCGACGAAGGCGAACACCACGGCGACGTAGGGCGGCCAGTCCCAATACAGGATCGGAATCGCGAACATCATGCCGGCGAAGCCGATCATCGAGCCGATCGAGAGATCGAACTCACCGGCGATCATCAGCAGCGCCGCGGCCACGGCGATGATGCCGAGGAAGGCGGCGACCGTGGCCCAATTGATCACCCCCTCGGCGCTGAACATGCCCGAGTTGCGGGCCGCGCTGCCGAAGATCAGGAACACGAGCAGCGCGCCGGCGAGCGCGCCGAACTCGGGTCGCGCCAGCACCTTGCGCAGCGCGCCGACCTCGCGCACGCGCTCGTCGGTTGTGCTTGAGAGTGGGGCGATGGGGGGGGCGGTCATCTTGCTTGCGGCCGAAAGTCTCCTTCACCGCAGAGGCGCAGAGAACGCGGAGGTTCGCAGAGGAATGTCAAAGGCAACTTCTCTGCGTTTCCTCTGCGTCCTCCGCGCCTCTGCGGTGAATGAAACTGGGGTTCCACGTCAGCGGTACTGACCCGCGAACTTCTCCACCTTTGGCAAGTTGTCCTTGGTCACGAAGCCTGGGCCCGAACCAATGTGGCGCGCGCCCCAGGCCGGCGCCAGTCCGTATTCGTCGAAGCGCTTCTTGGTCTTGGCGTTGGCTTGCAGCGCGGCGACGACCTTTTTCAAGTCGGTGGTCTTGCTGTCCTTCATCGTCGCCAGCACCGCCACCGGGATGTAGCCCTGCAGATACGGCTGCTGGTCGATCGCGAACTTGACCGCGCCCGACTTGATGCCTTTGCCGATCTCGTCCGAGAGATCGAACGTCGCCATCCACAGCTTGCCCGACTGGCCGGCTTTCTCCAGCGCCTTCAACGTCGGGTGCGCCGACGTCGGGCCCAGCGTCAGCACGGCCTGCGTGCCGGCGTTCTGGCGCAGGTACGCCGAGACCTTGGACTCGACGCCCGTCGGGTCATCACCCGAATCGAGCGTGCTCTTCTTCGCATCGGCGCCGATGGCTTCGGCAAAACCGCGGCAACGGTCGAACGAGGCCGGGTTGGTGGCGTAGTGGTTGACGCAGAGAAAACTCTTGATGCCCGCGGCCTTGGCGCGCTCGCCGGCGCCCTTGCCGGCGGCGTACTCGGGCTGGCCGACATGCATCACCGCGCCCAGCTTCTCGCTCTGCTCGGTGGTGCCGGAGTTGATCGTGATGACCGGGATCTTCTTGTCGGTGACTTTCTTGATCGCGCCTTGCAGCACGTTGTAGTCGGCGATCGTCACGATCACGCCGTCGTAGCCCTGCGCCGCGGCCTGCTCGATCAGGCGCGCCATGTCGGCCAGGTCGCCGTTGGGCGGGTTGCGGTAGTCGACCTGCACGCCGTAATCCTCGCCGGCCTGCTTGACTGCGTTCTTGATCGTGTTCCACCACGAGTCGGAGTCCGGCGCGTGGCTGATCAAGACGTACTTGCCGGCGGCGTGCGCCGCACCGGTGGACAGCAGCGCGGCGAGGGCAACAACTTTGAGGACATGGGCAACGCGAGGCATCGAAGTCTCCTGAATTGGTGATGTCGAAGAGAGGCGCCGAAGGCGGCGTGAAATCACTTTAGGCGGGCCAAAAAGGAACTTCTGTAGGGGCTTTTCCGTAGAAAGGTTTTTCTATTTTTCCAACTGGGCGTGGCCACAATGCCGTCATGCGCTCCTCGGTTGCCACGCTGTCGCCGCCGACCACGGTCGATGCTTTCCTGAAACGCGCCAGCGGCGAGTTCGCGCTGCTGTCGCGGCAGTTGAAGGCCATCGCCCGTTATGTCGAGCGGCACCGTGACCACCTCGGACTGGAAAAAATCCAGGACGTGGCCGCGCGCTGCGAGGTCCAACCGTCGGCCGTGGTGCGCTTCGCCAAACACTTCGGTTATTCGGGCTACAGCGATCTGCAACGCGTCTTCCGCGACGGCATGACGCAGCGCATTGCGCCGAGCCGCAGCTACCAGGCGCGCATCCGCAAAGTTGTCGAGTCGGCGCACGGCGCGCTGGCGCCGGCCGACATCGCGCACGAGTTCGTCGGCGGCACGATCGCCGGCTTGCAGGAATTGCAGCGCGACCTGCACACGGCCACCGTCAACAAAGCCGTCGAACTCCTCGCCGCCGCGCCGGCGGTGTGGATCGTCGGCTCGCGCCGTGCCTTCCCGGTGGCCGCCTACCTGGCCTACGCGCTGCAGCACACCGACAAGGCCGTGCAGCTCGTCAGCTTTGTCGGCGCGATGCAGCAAGGCCAGCTGCGCGGCGTGCGCGAGGGCAACGTGATGATCGCCATCAGCTTCGCCCCGTATGCGCCCGAGACCGTGGCCGCGGCCGAAGCCGCGCGCGAACAGGGCGCGCGCATCATCGCCATCACCGACAGCCGCATGAGCCCGCTGGCCGCGCACGCGGCGCAGGCCTTCATCGTCCACGAGTCGAGCACCTTCGGCTTCCGTGCCCTGACCAACGCGATGGCGCTGGCGCAGGGCCTGTTCATCGCGTTGGCGTACCGGCTCGAGCTGAGCTTGGACACCACCGCATCGCGTTCCCCCGAGGAGACCCACGCATGACCAAGAATGTCGCCGTCTTCGGCGCCGGCCGCATCGGCCGCATCCACGCCGGCAACCTCGCTGCGCTGCCCGGCGTGACTTTGCGCTTCGTCTGCGACCCGGTGGCCGACAGTGCGGCCAGCCTGGCGCAACAGCTCGGCGCCGCCGTGTCCACGCCTGAGGCGGTGCTCGCCGACAAGTCGATCGACGTCGTCGCGATCGCCTCGCCGACCGACACCCACAGCGACCTCATCCACCGTGCCGCCGCCGCCGGCAAGCACATCTTTTGCGAGAAGCCGATCGATCTGTCGGTGCCGCGCGCGATCGAATGCGCGGCCGCGGTCAAGGCCGCGGGCGTGGCCTGCATGATCGGGTTTCAGCGCCGCTTCGATCCGACGTTTGCCGAGGCGCAGGCGCGGCTGGCGCGCGGCGACATCGGTGTGCCGGAGATGCTCGTCGTCACCAGCCGCGACCCCGGCGCGCCGCCGGCGCAGTACCTGAAAGGCTCGGGCGGCATCTTTCGCGACATGCTGATCCATGATTTCGACATCTTTCGCTGGATTCTGTGCAGTGACGGCGACGAAGCCGCGACGCTCTACGCCACCGGCTCGGTGTTGGTCGATCCAGAGATCGCCAAAGTGCCCGACATCGATTCGAGCGTGGTCACGATCCGCACGAAGAAAGGCCGGCTGTGTCAGATCAACACCAGCCGCCGCGCCGCCTACGGTTATGACCAGCGCTTCGAGGTGCTGGGCTCGAACGGCATGCTTCAGTGCGGCAATCTGCGGCCCACCGAGGTCGTGCAGTCCGACGCGCAGAGCGTGCGCAGCGACAAGCCGGAGCACTTCTTTTTGCAGCGCTACCGCGAGGCCTATCGCCTGGAGCTGGTGCACTTCTTCGAATGCCTGCAATCGGGCGCGCCGTTTCGCACGACGATCGACGATGGTGTGGCGGCGCAGAAGCTGGCCGATGCGGCCGCGTTATCGCTGGCATCGGGCGCGGCGGTGACGCTGTGAGCACACTTCGCATCGGCATCGCCGGCCTCGGCCGCATGGGCAAACGCCACGCCGAGCAATTGGCGCGGCGCACGCGCGGCGCATCGTTGGTCGCAGCCTGCAGCCCCGTCGCCGACGAGCGTGCGTGGGCGCAGCAGGAACTCGGTGTGCAGCGGCTGTACGAGCACTACGAAGAGTTCGTCGCCGACCGTGAGCTCGACGCCGTCGTCATCGCCACACCCACCGCGCTGCATGCCGAGCAGACGATCGCCGCGCTCGACGCCGGCAAGCACGTCTTCTGCGAAAAGCCGCTGGCGCTCGACGTGGCCGCGTGCGAACGCGTGCAGGCGGTCGCGGCGCGACGCCCGCAGCAGGTGGCGATGGTCGGCTTCGTGCGCCGCTTCGACCCGAGCTTCGCGCAGGCCAAGGCCGACATCGACGCCGGCCTGCTCGGCCGCCCCTTCCTCGTGCGCTCGCAAACCGGCGACATGCACGACGCCAGCGGCTTCTTCGTCAAATTCGCACCCAGCTCGGGCGGCATCTTCATGGACTGCAGCGTGCACGACATCGACCTTGCACGCTGGATGCTCGGCGGCCCGAAGGCGCAACGCGTGTTTGCCAGCGGCAGCATCGTGCTGCACCCCGCCCTGGCCGCCTGCGGCGACGTCGACAACGGCCTGGCCATCATCGAGTTCGAAGGCGGCGCCAAGGCCGTGCTCTATGCCACGCGCACGCTGCCGCACGGCCACGAGACGACGCTGGAAGTGATCGGCACGGCAGGCACGGTGCAGGTCGGCATGGGCGCGCAACGCGATCTGGTGCAACTGCGCGACGCCGAGGGCGTGCACCACCGCACGCTGACCGATTTCCTCGAGCGTTTCAGCGTGGCGTTTCAGCGCGAGATGGAGGCCTTCGTCGCCACCTGCCGCGGCGAGATCGCACCGCCGCTGACGCTGGCCGATGCGACGGAAGCCACACGCATCGGCGTGGCGATGACGCGCTCGTTGAAGAGTGGGCAGGTGGAGGCGGTGTGATGCCGCTCCCGTTCGCCCTGAGGTATCGAAGGGCCGGGCTGAGGTATCGAAGCCTTGGGCCTGTGCCACGAGGGCTTCGATACCTCAGCCCGAACGGTGTTGTGGCGGGCTTCGACAAGCTCAGCCCGAACGGTTCTTGGCCAGCATTGCATCTTCTCGGGTTGACCCCGATCGTTCGGATTGCGTCGCGCTCTAGCATCGACTCGCCCATGACTGAAAACACCCGCCTCGACTTCTGCCGCCGCCTCGCTGCCGACGCCGGCCGCCTGGCGCACAGCGCCTTCGGCCGCGCCGCGCTGTTGCCGGCGAAGGGCCGCCACGACGAGGTAACGGCGATGGACCGCGAGGTCGAGCGCTTCGTGCGCGAGGCCATCAACCGTGCCTTCCCCGGCGACGCCGTGCTCGGCGAAGAAGACGGTGCCAGCGCCGATGTGGCGAGCGCCGAGTTCGTCTGGATCATCGACCCGATCGACGGCACGGCGAATTACGCACGCGGCATTGCGCATTACTGCGTGTCGATCGGCGTGCTGCACCACGGCGCGCCGGTGGTCGGCGTGCTGCACGATCCGAGCCACGATCGCCTGTACTGGTCGGCACACGGACAAGGCGCGTGGCTCGACGAGAACGGCGCGACGCGCCGCTTGACCGTGAGCCCGATCGCCACGCTCGACGGCGCGACGGTCGAATGCGGCTGGTCGCTGCGCGTGCCGCAGGCCGACTACCTGGCGCTGTTCGACTCGCATGCTCAGCGCCGGCTGCGCGGTGCGCCGCGCCGGCTCGGGCGCGCTCGGCCTGGCCGACGTCGCGGCAGGACGCACCGAAGGTTATGCCGAGCTGCACATCAACAGCTGGGACTGTGCGGCGGGGCTGCTGCTCGTGGCCGAAGCCGGCGGGCGCATCAACGATTTTTTTGCCGGCAGTGGTCTGCTCGCCGGCAACCCGATCCTCGCCACCAACGCCGCGCTCGCCGAGCCGCTGTCGGCGTTGGCCGGCATCCCTCTTTCGACAACACCTCAGGAGACACCCCGATGAAGATCACTGTCCGCCACACGCTGCTCGCTGCCCTGTTCGCCGCCACGAGCGCGCCCGCGTTCGCGCAACAAGGCGAGCTGGTGCTGTACTGCAGCGTGCAGGAAGAATGGTGCCGGCCGATGGTGGCCGCGTTCGAAAAAGCCACCGGCATCAAGGTGCTGATGACGCGCAAGAGCTCGGGCGAGTTCTACGCGCAGATCAAGGCCGAGGCCGCGAACCCGAAGGGCGACGTGTGGTGGGGCGGCACCGGTGACCCGCACTTGCAGGCTGCGGAAGAAGCGCTGACCGACCCGTACGTGTCGCCCAAGCTCGACGAGCTGCAGGAGTGGGCTGTGCGCCAGGCCAAGGCGGCCAAGTTCCGAACCGTCGGCATCTATGCCGGAGCTCTGGGCTACAGCTTCAACACGCAAGAGCTTGCCAAGCGCAAGCTGCCCGAGCCGAAGTGCTGGGCCGATCTGGCCAAGCCGATCTACAAGGACGATGTGCAAGTCGCCAACCCGAACTCGTCGGGCACCTCGTACACGATGCTGGCCACGCTCGTGCAACTGCTCGGTGAACAGAAAGCCTTCGATCTGATGAAGGCGATGCACAAGAACATCAACCAGTACACGAAGAGCGGCGCGGCGCCGGCGCGCGCGGCGGCCACGGGCGAGTCGCTGATCGGCATCACCTTTCAGCACGACGCGGTGACGCAGGCGGCGTCGGGCGCGCCGGTGAAGGTGGTCTCGCCTTGCGAAGGCACCGGCTACGAGATCGGCTCGATGAGCATCATCAAGGGCACGAAGAACCTGGCCAACGCGCGCAAGTGGTACGACTGGGCGCTCTCGCCCGAAGCGCAGGCCATCGGCGGCGGCGTGAAGAGCTTCCAGGTGCCGTCGAACAAGAAGGCGCCGGTGCCGGCGCAGGCGCCAAAGCTCGGTGACATCAAGTTGATCGACTATGACTTCGCGAAGTACGGCTCGTCGGCCGAGCGCACGCGCTTGTTGAAGAAGTGGGACGACGAAGTGGGCAAGTTGCCGAAGTGACGGCCTCGCGCGGCGTTGCGCCGCTGCTGGCTGCGGCCAGCGGCGGCGCGGTGCTGATCTTCCTCGGTCAGGGGTTTGCGCAGGGTGTCGGCGGCACGGCGTTCGGCGCGCTGCACTACGCGGCACTGCTGGCGCTGGTCTTCGTCTTCGCGCGCTCGCTGGCGCGCAGCGGCTTCTTCGTCGGCGACATCACGGTGGCCAGCATCGTCGTCGTCATCGCCGCGCTGCTCGGGCTGTTCATCTTCTTTCCGGTCGGCAAGTCGCTGCTGGCGGCGCTGCTCGACAACCAGGGCCGCTTCGCACCCGGTGTGGCCGCCGAGCGCCTGCTCGCGCCGGACATCTGGGGCCTCGGCTGCTTTGGTGGCGGCACGCAGTGCGGCGTGGCCATCAACTCGGTGATCCTGGCCACGGTCGTCGGCTTCGGCACGACGATCATCGGCCTGGTGATGGCGCTCGCGGCACAGCGTGGCGGGCAACGCTTCTCGGGCGCGTACCGCGTGATGGCCGTGCTGCCGATCGTCACGCCGCCGTTCGTCATCGCCCTCGCCCTGGTCGTGCTGTTCGGCCGCACGGGGCTGATCACGAGCTGGTTGAACACGCTGTTCGACATCCCGCGCACGCGCTGGATCTACGGCCTGACCGGCGTAACGCTGGCGCAGTTGCTGAGCTTCACGCCGATCGCTTTCATGATCCTCAGCGGCGCGCTGGCTGCCGTGAGCCCTTCGCTCGAAGAGGCGGCGCAGACCTTGCGCGCGTCGCGGGCGCGCGTCTTTCGCACCGTGACCTGGCCGCTGCTGCGGCCGGCGCTGGCGAACTCGTTCCTGCTCGGTTTTGTCGAGAGCCTGGCCGACTTCGGCAACCCGGTCGTGCTCGCCGGCAACTACGAGGTGCTGTCGACGAAGATTTTTTTCGCCGTCGCCGGTGCACAGCATGAGCCCGGCCGCGCCGCCGCGCTGGCCACCGTGCTGCTCGCCTTCACGCTGATCGCGTTCTGGCTGCAGCAGCGCTGGCTCGGCAAGGCGAGTTATGTCAGCGTCGGCGGCAAGGGCGACGCGGGGCTGCCGGCACAACTGCCGAACGGGTTGCGTCGCGCCTGCGTCGGCTTTGCGATGGCCTGGATCGTCTTCACGCTGGCCTGCTATGCGGTGATCCTCGTCGGCGGCTTCGTCAAGGACATCGGCCGCGGCGACATGACGCCGGTGATCGCGCACTTCAAGGACGGCTTTGCGATCGAGTGGCGCGACGGCGGGCCGGCCTTCGTCGGCTCGGCATGGAACAGTTTTTTCACCACCGTCGAAGTGGCCGCGATCGCCGCGCCGCTGACGGCCATCGTCGGACTGCTCGCCGCCTACGTGATCACACGCCAGCAGTTCGCCGGCCGCCGCGCCTTCGAGTTCCTGACGATGGTGGCGTTTGCGGTGCCGGGCACGGTGATCGGCGTGGCCTACATCGTCGCCTTCAACGTGCCGCCGCTCGAGCTGACGGGCGGCCTGGCGATCCTGATCCTGTGCTTCGTCTTCCGCAACATGCCGGTGGGGGTGCGCGCCGGCATCGCGGCGCTGGCGCAGATCGACAAGAGCCTCGATGAAGCCTCATCGACGCTGCGCGCCTCGACCTGGCGCACGCTGACGAAGGTCGTGCTGCCGCTGTTGAAGCCCGCGATCGTGGCCACGCTGATCTTCTCCTTCACGCATGCGATGACCGCGGTGAGCGCCGTGATCTTCCTGGCCACCGCCAAGTACAACCTGGCCACCGTGTACATCATCGGCCGCGTCGAAGCCGGCGAGTACCCGCTGGCGATTGCGTACTCCACCGTGCTGATCGTCTTCATGCTGACCGTGCTGCTGCTCGTGCAGCGCTTCACCGGCAGCGTGAAGATCGGCCGCCGTCCTCTCGTCGACGGGCTCCTCATGAACAGCAGCAAATCCGGCGGCGTGGTCTTCGATGGCGTCAGCAAGCGCTACGGCAACGTCACCGCGGTGGACAACGTCTCGTTCACGATCGAGCCGGCGACGCTGGTCACGCTGCTCGGCCCCTCGGGCTGCGGCAAGACGACGACGCTGCGCATGGTGGCCGGGCTCGAAGCGATCAGCAGCGGCCGCGTGCTGATCGGCGGCAAGGACGTGAGCAAGCTCTCGGCGGCCGAGCGCGACGTCAGCATGGTCTTCCAGAGCTACGCGCTGTTCCCGCACATGAACGTGCTCGACAACGTCAGCTACGGTCCGCAGTCGATGAAGAAGACGCGCGCCGAGGCCGAAGCGATGGCGGCCGACAAGCTGAAGATGCTCGGCCTGTCGGGCCTGGAAAAGCGCCTGCCGTCCGAACTGTCCGGCGGCCAGCAGCAACGTGTCGCCGTCGCGCGCTCGCTCGTGCTCGAACCCGCGGTGCTGCTGTTCGACGAGCCGCTGTCGAACCTCGACGCCAAGCTGCGCCGCCGCGTGCGGCAAGAGATCCGCGAGCTGCAGCAGTCACTGAAGCTCACCGTGCTCTATGTGACGCACGACCAGAGCGAAGCACTCGCCGTCAGCGACCGCATCATCGTCATGGACGGCGGGCGCATCGCGCAACAAGGCACGCCGCAGCAGCTCTACCGCGAACCGGCGGGGCGATTCATGGCCGACTTCATCGGCGATGCGAATCTGGTCGATGGCGAGTTGGTGGCTGATGGCTCGGGCCTGCGCTTTGCTGCGGCAGGCGTCGCGGTGCCGGTGCAGGCCGCGAGTGCAGCCCCGGGCAAAGCCACGCTGGCGCTGCGTCCGCACCGGCTGCACCTCGTGGCGCCAGCACAAGCGCTGCTGCAAGGCACCTGCAAGCGCGCTGACTACCTCGGAAGCCACCTCGAAGTGCTGGTCGATTCGCCCTGGGGTGAGTTGCTGCTGTTCGCTAAGGCCGAGACGCCTGCGCCGGCCGCGGGTACGACGTTGGGCGTCGCGTTCTCACCGGGTGATGCGATCGTGTTGCCGCGTTGACGTCCGCTCGATGGATGGGTTGGGCATCACTGCGCTCACCTGGCTTCGCAAACTCTTCCGCTAAGTGCACCGGGTGGCACCTTTCCATCCAAGGGCGGGTGAATCTCAAGGGCGTAGATATCTTTGGATAGAACCGTTTGAAAGATGGTGGCGTGGGCAAGGTTGCTCGCCAAGACCTTAAAGAGTTTGACCCGAGTCTCGTGAGGCATAGCGTGTCCAAGAATCACGCCCTTGACAGCCTCGTGTGGCACTTCGTAGAGGTGCAACCGGAACCCCTCGCGCGCAATCACCTTCGATGCCGTTGTGAGCGCCTTGATGAGACGCCACTCTCGCTCGTAGGACCACTCGGGGCTCTTGCGGTAGTAGAGATGAGGGGAGTTGAGCGTGCTGTACGAAACCACGGGCCGCTCCGGCGAATACTCAACCCTCGTCAGGCCCAGCGACTGACCTTCAAACTCAGAGGCCGCGAAGAACGGGTGTGTTTCGTCAAACTGAACAACGAAGCCGCCGTGGTTCCCCGCATAGTGCGCCCACATAAGCAGGCTATCTGCCGCCTCCGATAGACACAAGATGCCGAACTTGGAGTCAAACGTTGATTGCGCTGCCCGGTTGTGGTCGAACAGGTATGAGCCTTCGTGGTTAGCATGCTGAGCCATCTGCTTCTGCAGGCCAGGCAGAAACGCATTGAGCATCGCTTGCAAAGCTTCAGGCGTGAGGATACGCATCCGCCCATCCGGCCCTTCGTGCCCCGGTGCCGGCGGCAATGCAGCAATGTCGGCCTTAGACATGAGATCGGCGCTGGGGTGCAGCTCAAACGGGTCATTGAAGTCACCGGGTTGAGTGAACCGAAGGAGCAGGTTACTCAGAAACTCCGACCGTTCGATCGGGAAGTACTTGTAGAGCACCGAACTACCTCCGTGATGCCGAACCTGGACCAGATTCGAACTGCATGACCGAATCAGACCACAGAAGCACTTGGAGGAACAATCACGTGCGCGGGACGCACCTGAGGACGGCCGTCAGATCACCCGCCGCGGCGCCGCCGTATTCACATCGCCGCTGTTGGGCGTGCCGGTGGGTTCGATCAGCAGCAGGTGAACTTCACCCACCGCGCGCGGCCGATGTTCGACGTCTTTGGGCACGATGAACATCTGCCCCGGCCCGAGGGTGACGGTGCCCTCGCGCCCGTCCCGCCAGTCGATTTGCAACTCGCCCTGCAGCACGAGAAAGAAGTCGTCAGTGTCGGCATGCGAGTGCCATTGGTACTCGCCCTGCACCTTGACCACCATCACGTCGTGGCCGTTGTACTCGGCCACGGTGCGCGGCGACCAGTGGTCGTTCAACTGCGTGAGCTTGCACTGCAGATCGATGGCCTGGTACGACATGGCTACGCGGCCTCGGCATGCAGCTTGACGCCGAGTGCGCGCGCGACCTTCAGCACCGTAGCAAAGCTCGGGTTGCCGCCAGCACTGAGCGCCCGGTAGAGGCTCTCGCGGCTGAGGCCGGCGTCCTTGGCCACCTGGCTCATGCCTTTGGCGCGAGCGATGTCTCCGAGCGCCTTGGCGATCCCTGCCGCGTCGTCGGGCGCTTCGTCGAGCCAGGCGTCGAGGTACGCCGCCATTTCTTCCGGTGTGCGCAGATGCTCGGCAACGTCGTAGCTCGTGGTCCGAGTTTTTGTCGTCTTGATTGCAGCACGGGGCATGCGACTCACTCCTTGAAGTTCTTGGCCAGTTTGATGGCCGACTGAATGTCTTTCGTCTGACTCGACTTGTCGCCTCCGGCCAGCAAAAGCAACAACCGCGTTCCGCGCTGCGAGTAGTACACCCGGTACCCTGGGCCGAAGTCGATCTTCAACTCGCAGACACCATCCGTCAGATTCCTGTGTTGACCAGGATTGCCGCCGATCAGCCTTTCAACGCGGACGAGCACCCGGGCTCGACCGGCTTGATCCTTGAGCGCATCGATCCACTCTGCGTACTCGTTGGTCTTTTCTACTCGCACGGCACAAGTGTAGCCTGAAGGCTACATGCGTCAATGGTCTGATTTGTGCAGTTCGTGGAGTTACCGTGGGGCGATGCGATCGTGTGCCCGCCTCGGCGGCGCGGCCCCGGCACAATGAGCGTCCACCGTTGTACCCAGGGCTTCACGCCCACCCCTTTCTCATGACCCCCGCACGCAGCACCGTGCTCGCGCTGGCGACGCTCGCAGCGCTGGCACTGCTCAACGCCGCACTCAGTTTTCGCAACCTCTGGCCGACGCCCGGCATCACCCTCGACACGCGCCTGGCGCCCGAATTCGTGGCGTTGTGGCTGCTGCTGTTGGCCGGCGTGGCCTGGCGCGGTGCGCTGACCGGCAGAGCAGTAACCGCGCTTGCGCTCGCTTGGCTGCTGCTGGTGTTGGGCCGCTATGCCGACGTCACCGTGCCAACGTTGTTCGGCCGCGCGGTGAACCTGTATTGGGACGGTCAGCAGATTCCGCGCTTCTTGCTCACCGCCTCGCGCGAATCGCCGGGCTGGATGGTTGCTGCCATCGCAGCCGCCGCGGCGGCTGCGCTGACGGCGCTGTTCCTGCTGCTGCGCTGGGCCGTGCACACCGTGGCCCACCATGCCGTGCCCTACGCGCTGCGCTCGCGCTGGACCTGGTTGCCGACGCTGGCCGCAACTGCCGCCGTGGTGGCGCATCAGGCCGGCGCGGCGCCTGGCGTGACCTGGCATCTGGTGACGCACCCGGTGACGCCGACCTACGCGCGCCAGGCGTGGCTGCTCGGCACTGCGTTGTCGCCGCAGCGCCTGACGCAAGCGCTGCCCACATCGGCCGCGCTCGACGCGGCGCTGATGCAACCGGCGCAGGCCCTCGGCGCTTTGCGCGGACGCGACTTCAAGCTGTTCTTCCTCGAGTCGTACGGCGCCATGGCCTTCGATCATCCACGCGCGGCGCCGGCCTTGGCCGCGTCGCGGCAACAGCTCGAACAAGACATCGCTGCCAGCGGACGCGTCGTGGCCTCGGCCTTCGTGCGCGCGTCCACGTTCGCCGGTGCGTCGGAGCTGTCGCACCTCAGCCTGCTGTCGGGCGTGGACCTGTCCGACCCGCTGCGCCACGACCTGATGCTGACGACGCAGCGGCCGACTCTCGTCTCGCTGTTTCGCAGCGCCGGCTACCAGACCGCCGGCCTGTACCCGGCGCTGAGTTGGGATTGGGACGAGCGCACGTTCTACGGCTTCGATCTGTTTCTCGATGCGCGTGAACTGAACTGGCGCGGCCCGGCGCTGGGTTACTGGAAGGTGCCCGACCAGTACAGCCTGGCGCGCTTCGAGCAGTTGCATCCGCTGAGCGCCGGAGCGCCGCCGCGCTTTCTGTTCTTTCCCACCATCAGCTCGCACTTGCCGTTCGGCCCCGTGCCGCCGTATCAGAGCGACTGGCAGCGCCTGCTCTCGGCCGACCCGTACGGCGCCGAGGTGTCGCGCCGGCTATTGACCGCGCCGGTGAATTGGAACGACATGCTGCCCAACTACATCGGCATGTTCGACTACACCTACCGCTGGCTCGGCGGCTATCTGCAGCGAGCGCAAGCGCGCGAATCGGTGATGCTGTGGGTGGGCGACCACCAGCCCGCGGCCAGCGTCAGCGGCCCGGGCGCGAGCTGGGACGTGCCGGTGCACATCGTCACGCGAGACCGCGCGCTGCTGCAGCGTTTCATCGCCCAGGGTTTCGTTGTGGGCCTGACGCCCGAGCGCGCACCGCTCGGCGGCATGCACGATCTGACGACGCTGCTGCTGCGCGCCTTCAACGTGCGGCCTCCGTCGGTGCCCGCTACTTCACCAGCGGACGCACGCTCGTGAAGCCGCCATCGACGGGGATGATCTGCCCGGTGATGCGCGACGCCGCGTCCGACAACAGCCACGCCATCACCGCGGCCACGCTGTCGGCGGATTGCACGCCGCCGAGCGGGTACTGCTTGGCGGCGCCTTCGCGCATCGCCGGCACTTTCAACATGCCGGCCGTCATCGGCGTGTCGGTCATGCCGGGGGCGACGACGTTGATGCGCAGGCCGAGCGGCGCGTAGGTGGCGGCGGCGCTGCGCGCCAGCGCTTCGATGCCGCCCTTGGCCGCGGCGATGGCTTCGTGGTTGGCGACACCGATGCGCGCGACGACGCTGCTCGCAAACACCGCCGCACCGGGCGTTGACGAAGCCCGCATCGCTTCGACCCAGGCGCCCAACATGAACATCGCGCTGTCGAGGTTGATGCGCATCACGTCACGGTAGGCGTCGGCGCTGGTGCGGTGCAGTGGCGCGATCAACGTGCTGCCGACGCAGTGCGCGAGCGCAGTCGGCGGGGCGCCGAAGGCTTCGTTGCACGCGGCGATGGCGGCCGCGGCGCCTTCGGGCGTGGTGGTGTCGGCGCCGATGCGCGCATCGGCCGCAACGTCGTTCATCTGCGATGCATCACGGCCGACGGCGGCGACGCGCCAGCCAAGTGAGTGCAACTGCGTGCACAAGGCGCGGCCGATGCCGCCGCGGGCGCCGGTGACCAGAGCGATGGGTGAAGTCATGCAAAGAGCTTTCGTTAGGGATCGGGGTGAGCGGGCTGCTTGTTCCAGAAAGCCGAGAACGAGCGGCAGCGCGTGGGCGGGTCGGTGAAGGCGCGCGGCATCGGGGTGAGGTCGAAGGTGTCGAACGCCGAACCGAGGTGCAGGTTGTGCAGGCCGCGCACGGTGCGCGCTGTGGCAAGCGCAGCGTGCAGCGCGTCGCGCTCGCCAATCCAGCGCTGTGGCGCGAGCGCTGCCATGCGCGCGCCGACGAATCGCCAGCGGCGCTCGCTCCACGGCCAGGCGCGGTGGAAGGCAGCGTCGAGCACGGCGATCGGCATCGATCCTAGAGGCGCGTCGGCGAGAGACCACGGGTGCACGAGCCAGACGTCCCGGTCTTTCACGGCGGCGGCATCGGGCGCGGCAAAGCCGAGGTCAGCGGGCGGCGCGTCGAGCAATGGCGGCTCGGCCACCGCCGCATGCTCACCACGCTCAGCGGGCACCGCGCGCGGTGAATGCGCGATGCGATCGAGTGCGTCGTAGCCCGCGTCGATCACCGTGCCCGCGCTGTGCCACGCTGCATCGGCATGACGCTGCACGTTGTCGGCATTGAACAGGTACGGCTTGTGGCTGCCGGTGCCGGCCACCCATTGCCACGACAGGTGGTTGCTTGCCAGGTCACCGTCGAGCAGGTGCGCGTACAGCCAATCGGCGCCGCGCGCCAATGCACCTTGCGCAGGTGCACGATGTACGACGCAAGCCACATGCGGGCGTGGTTGTGCACGTAGCCGGTGGCGTAGAGCGCGCGCACGGCCTGGTCGATGGCGGGCACGCCGGTACGGCCTTCGCGGATGTCGGCCGGCAGTTCGCGCGTGTAGGCCGCATCGGGCAGCGGGCCTTCGTGCAGCGAGGTGAAGATCGCATCGCCGTCGTGCCGCCACGCGTGGTGGAAGAACTCGCGCCAGCCGAGCTCGAAGACGAGCTTGTGCTCGCGCCGCAGCGCCAGCGCTGACAACACGTCGGGCATCTGCAGCAAGCCGTGCGTGAGGTAGGGCGAGAGGTGTGTGACGGCGCCGCCCAGGTGGTTACGCGTGCGCGCGTAGTCGCTCGGGCGCACGGCGTGCAGGGTTTGCAGCGCGGCTTGCGGTGTGGGGGTACAGGAGTGCTGCGTCATGGCCCTCACACCCCTGTCCCCATCCCCGTTCGGGCTGAGCCTGTCGAAGCCGCGCGCAGGCCCTTCGACAAGCTCAGGGCGAACGGGGTGAGTGGTGTTCGCAGCGCATCAATCGGCATCGCCGACCTCGCCGCGCCGTATTGCCGCCGCACGCTCGGCGATGCGCGCGCGCTCTTCAGCGGAGACGCGCGCGAGGTTTCTCACCTGCATCACCGTGCGCGGATTCTTGGCCAGCATCGTCTCGTGCCGCGCCAGGAAGTCCCAGTACAGCGTCGTGAACGGACACGCGCGCTCGCCGACTCGCTCGCCCGGCTTGTAGCGGCAGCCCGCACACAGACTGCCGCCACTCTGGCGCTCGATGTACTTGCCGCTGGCGATGTAGGGCTTGCTCGCCATCAGGCCGCCGTCGCCCGCCTGGCTCATGCCGAGCGTGTTCGGCAGCTCGACCCACTCCACCGCATCGACATACACCGCGAGGTACCACTCGTGCACCTGCTTCGGCTGCACGCCGAGCAAGAGCGCGTACAGGCCGGTGACCATGAGGCGCTGGATGTGGTGCGCGTAGCCGTGCTCCAGCGTCTGGCCGATGGCGTCGGCCAGGCAGGCCATGTCGGTCTTGCCGTTCCAGTAGAACGCAGGCAGCGGCTCCTGCGCATTCAGCGCATTGCGTTCGAGGTACGCCGGCATCTGCGTCCAGTAGATGCCGCGCACGTACTCGCGCCAGCCGAGGATCTGGCGGATGAAACCTTCGGCGCTTTGCAGCGGCACGCGGCCGGCACGATACGCCGCTTCGGCCGCGGCGACGACCTCGCGCGCCGTGAGCAGCTTCAAATTCAGCGCCGACGACAGATGCGAGTGCCACAGCCAGGCCTCGCGCGGCCACAGCGCGTCTTGCCAGCGGCCGAAGTGCGGCAAGCGCTCGTCGATGAACCGTTGCAGCGCGTGCAGCGCCTGCTCGCGCGTCACGGCCCAGGCAAAACTGTCGAGCGAGCCGGGGTGTTCTGCAAAGCGCTGCCGCACCAGCGCGATGACCTCGCGCGTGATCGCGTCGGGCTCGAAGCGCGCGCGCTCGGGCACGGCGCCGGGGCCGCTCTTGCCGAAGGACTCGCGGTTGTCGGCGTCGAAGTTCCACTGCCCACCAACGGGCTCATCGCCGTCCATCAGCACCGCATGCTGGCGCCGCATCTCGCGGTAGAAGTACTCCATTCGCAGTTGCTTGCGGCCCTTGGCGTGCGCCGCAAACTCGTGCACGGCGGAGAAGAAGTGGCGGTCTTCGCGGATGTCGAGCACGAGGCCGGCTTGTTTGGCCACCGCGCGCAGCGACGCCAGCACGCGGGCGTCGCCGGGTGCGGTCATCAGCAGCGCTTGCGGCTTGCACTGCACGATCGCAGCGTGCAGCGACGCGGCGAGCGTGGCGTGCGCGCCGGCGTCGTCCAGCCGCTGGTAGTGCAGCGGCCGCCCCGCTTCGCGCAACGACTGCGCAAAGTGCCGCATCGCCGACAGAAAGATCGCGATGCGCGGCTGGCTCGACCAGACATGCGTGGACTCTTCGGCCACCTCGGCCATCCACACTGCGTCGCGCGCCGCGTCGAAGCCGTCGAAGGCGGCGGCATCGATGTCGAGCTGGTCGCCGAGCACGATGACGAGGTGGCGCAGCGCCGTCATGCCGCTGCGCCCTTGTTCTTGCGGCAGGCCTCCGAGCAGTAGCGCACCGTGTCCCAATTTTTGGCCCAGGCGCGGCGCCAGGTCATGGGCTGCTTGCACACGGTGCAGGGCTTGCTCGGCAGAGTGCTCTTGTTGCCCTTGAAGCCCGTACTGCGCATGACGGCATTCTGCGGTTCGTGCCAAAGGCCGTGGGCGGGCGTGGCTATAGTCGTGCGCGTTGTGGTGGCTCGTTCTGGAGTGGTTGGATGAAGCGTCGGCATGCAGTCAGCTGGCTCGCCGCAGCGCCGATGCTGTCGCGCGCGCAGACCAAGCCCAAGACGCCTGTGCCGCCGCCGAGCGCCGCGTCCGCGGCGGCGGTGGCCGGGCTCGGCGCCGACATCGACCTGGTGCGCGAGATCCTCGCCGCGCTGCACCCCGGTCTGCTGCGCTACAACTCGCAGCTGCAGATCGACGCGTCGATGGTCTCGTTGAAGCGCGGCTTTGCCTCGGCGCCCGACCTGACGCAGCGCTATCTGGTGCTGTCGCGCTTTCTGGCGATGCTCAAGTGCGGCCACTCGTACGCCAACTTCTTCAACCAGAAGCGCGAGGTCGCGCAAGCGCTGTTCGACAAGAAATCGCGGCTGCCGTTTGCGATGCGCTGGGTCGGCGAGGGCATGTTCGTCACCAGCGAGCAGGAGCGGTTGCCGCGCGGCACACAGATCGGCGCGATCAACGGCGTGCCGGCCAGGACGATGCTGCAAGCGCTGCTGCCCTACACGCGCGCCGACGGCAACAACGACGCCAAGCGGCGCAGCCTGCTGCAACTGCGCGGCCAGGGCCGGTACGAGTTCTTCGATGTCTTTCACGGCCTCGTCTATGGCGAGCCGCCGGGCGGCGTGTTCAAGCTCGACGTGAAAACACCCGACGGCAAGATCTCGGTCGTCGAGGTGGCGGCGCTGACGACGGACGAGCGCCACGCACAGTTGCCGCAGCCCGCGGCCGATGCGCCGGCGTGGGACTGGCGCATCACCGAGCAGGGCGTTGCCGTGCTGACGATGCCGGGCTGGGCGCTCTATAACAGCCCGTGGGATTGGCAGGCCTGGTTGAACGAAAAGCTCGACGGCTTTGCGGCCGACGACGCAGCCAAGGGGCTGTTGGTCGATGTGCGCGGCAACGAAGGCGGGCTCGATTGCGGCAACGTCATCCTCGAACGTTTTCTCGACGCCGACAGCGTGTTGCCGCTGCGCCGCCTCGTGCGCTACCAGAAAACGCCGCCGCACCTGAACAGCGTGCTCGACACCTGGGACAACTCGTTTCGCGATTGGAGCAACCGCGCCAAGCGCGTCGATGACCGCTTCTTCGCCCTGCCCGCCGGCGAGACGCGGGTCAAGGCCAAAGGGCCGCGCATCGGCAAGCCGCTGGTCGTGCTGATCGATGCCGCCAACAGCTCGGCAACGTTTGCCTTTGCGCAGCGCGTCAAGGCCAGCGGCGCCGGCAAACTGGTCGGCGAGGCCACGGGGGGCAACCAGCGCGGCATCAACGGCGGCGCGTTTTTCTTCGTGCGCCTGCCGGCCTCCGGCATCGAGTTCGACCTGCCGCTCATCGGCAGCTTCCCGCCGCAGCCGGCGCCCGATGCCGGCATCGAGCCGGATGTGAAGGTGGAGCTGAGCGCCGTCGATATTGCCACCGGGATCGATGCGCAGATGGAGCGCGCGTTGGCCATTGCCAAAGGCGGCTGACGTTGTGCACCGGCGCTGCTGACATGCCGCTGTCAGCAGCCGCGGCGCACGATCGCGCCTCGGACATCGCAGCAACAAAGGACCTTCTCATGATCTCGATCACTCCCGTCGTTTCGATTCACGGCCTCGACCTGGAGCAGCGCCCCGAAGCCTGGCAGCCCACCGGCGCCGCCGCCGAGAAGTTTCATGTCGAGCGCGCGCCGCTCACCGAACGCCTGGGCCTGACGACGCTCGGCATCAACGTCACGCGCGTCGCGCCGGGCAAGACGGCCTACCCGTTTCACAGCCACCGCTGTAACGACGAGCTGTTCTTCATCCTCTCCGGCCGCGGCGAGCTGCGCCTGGGCGAGACACGCCACGCAGTGAAGCCGGGTGACGTGATCGGCTGCCCGATCGGCGGGCCCGAGAGCGCGCACCAACTCATCAACACCGGCAGCGAACCGTTGCACTACCTGTCGATGAGCTCCAACCTCGACCCGGACATCTGCGAGTACCCCGACTCGAAGAAGATCGGCGTCTGGGCCGGCGAGTTCATGGTCCTCACGCGCGGCGACGCGCCGGTGGATTACTGGGACGGCGAGTAGCGCGCGTTCACTGCATGCGCCGCTCCGACCGCCTCTTCCAGATCGTGCAGTTGGTGCGCGGCCGGCGCCTGTCCACTGGCGATTGGTTGGCCGGGCGGCTCGCCGTGTCGCTGCGCACCGTCTATCGCGACATCGCCGACTTGCAGCAGCAAGGCGTGCCGATCGACGGTGAAGCAGGCGTCGGCTACCGCATGCGCGCCGGCTTCGACCTGCCGCCGTTGATGTTCACGCACGACGAAGCCAAGGCCCTGGTCGCCGCCGTGCGCCTGGCGCAACCGCGGCTCGATCCGGGACTGGCGGCCGGCGCCGAGAACGCACTGGCCAAGGTGATCGCCGTGCTGCCCAGCAGCGTGCGCGCCGCCGCCGAAAGCCTGGCGGTGTACGCGCCCGATGCCGGCATCGACACCGCCACGCGCCGAAGGCTCGAATTGTTGCGCGAGGCGGCCGATGCAAGGCGCAAGCTGCGTGTCGACTACGTCGATCTCAACGAGCGCCGCACGACCCAGCGCGTGCTGCGGCCATTGGGTTGTTTTTTCTGGAGCGCGACGTGGACGCTGGCCGCGTGGTGCGAGCTGCGCGACGACTTCCGCAGCTTCCGCGTCGATCGCATCGAAAAACTCGACGTGCAGGACGAGCGCTTCCGCGACGAGCCCGGCAAGACGCTGGCCGATCTGTTCCGGCGCGAGCGCGCGGCCGCCGATTGCACGTCGTCGGCGATGTGAAGGTGCTGCGCGCCGGCCTTTACTTCACCGTCTTGTAGTGCCACCACGGCAGCGCCTTCGTGAGCGCCAGCACCTCACCCGCCTGCGCATGCGGCGCGCAGCCGGCGAGCGTGGCCAGCGCGGCGCTCCACGACGCACTCGCCAACAGCGCGCGCAGCCGCGCCACGGCGGCGCCGTCGAGCCACTCTTTCAGGCACACCAGGTAGTAGTCCTCTTCGGCCAGCGGCACGAAGTGCAGGTTGAACTGCGATGCTGCGGCCTCGATGCCGACACCGACATCGGCGATGCCGCTGGCCACCGCAGCGGCGATGGCCACATGCGTGTCTTCGCTGGGGCCGTGAAAGCCCGCGATGCGCTCGGCGTCGAGTCCCGCTTCGTGCAACAGGTGTTCGGTCAGCAGCCGCGTGCCCGAGCCCGGCTGGCGGTTGACGAAGCGCAGCTTCGGCCGCATCAAGTCTTGCAAACCGAGCACCTCGTGCGGGTTGCCATGCGCGGCCATCAGCCCTTGCGTGCGGCGATGGCAAGCGATCAGCTTGTGCCGCCCCGGCTTCAACAGCGACTTCAACGCGCGCACGAAGCTCGGCGCCTTGGCCGTGCCGTGCAATGCCGGCACGTGAAAGCCGGCCACATCGCAGCGGCCGTGGGCCAACGCCAGCAACGCATCGGCACTGCCGGCAAAACGCAGGTCGATGTGCAGGCCCTGCGCCTCGGCGCGGTCGCGCAGCAGCGGCAACGCGAGATCGTGGCTCGCGTACAGCGTGATCACCTCGTGCTGTGCGTCGAAGGCCAGCGCCAGCACGCGCTCCAACTCGTTTCGCAGCGCCTCGATGTGCGGCGCCAGCCGCGTGCGCGCGCGCGTCTCGGCCCACAACAGCCGCTCGGCCAGCGGCGTCAGCCGTGCGTTCTGCCCCTTGACCCACACCACCAGCGGCGCGCCGAGCGTGTCCTCCCACTGCTTCAGCGCGCCCCAGGTGTGGCGGTACGAGCTGCCCATGGCGCGCGCCGCCGCGCTGATCGAGCCGCTGTCGCGCAGCGTGCGCAGCAGGTCGATCAACGGATTGGCCAGCTCGGCGCCGCGCTGGCGCGATTGATCGTCGGGCGCGAAGCGGTATTCGAGGTGGATGCCGCGGCGTTTGTTTTCTTCCACTTTGGAAGTCTCGCACGTCGTCAGGTGAAAACCCGCCTCTGCGCTATCGTGGGACACCACAGTCAGACCAAGGGCGACGGCCCTGCATAACCATGTCCGTTGATCACTCGTACTACGTGTATGCCCTCAAGGATCCACGAACGTCGCCAGCCTTGCCCTTTTACATCGGCAAAGGAGTAGGGACTCGATCTCACGACCATCTGATCAGACCTGACAAGACACGAAAGGGCCAGCGCATTGCCGCCATCGAGAGCGACGGGGCAAAGGTTCTGGTCGCGCGACTGTGCGACTCGCTTTCTGAAGGCCAGGCTATCAAGCTGGAGGCCGAATTGATCGCAGCCTTTGGTACGGCGGACTCCGGCGGGCTGTTGACGAACACTGTTCTGCCGTCGGGCCTCGCAGTTAAGGAGCGCCCCGCCATAGTGATGCCCTCGGGCGTACGCGAGAAAGCACAAATCGGGCTTGCCCTGATCAAGGAGGCCGTTCTAGAACTCTGTCAAGTCAACGCGAAGGGAATCACCAATTCAGACGCTGCCAGCCTCTTGGGTCTGCGCAGCGACTACGGCGGTGGCTCAAAGGACTATCTGTCGTACAGCGTGCTTGGCATCTTGATGCGAGAGGGAAAGATCGCCCGTTCTGCTTCGACAAAACGACATGTGGCGCGCGTTGAGTAGCTCAGACCTTGCCCGCAACGTGCTGCCCTACTGGCTTTGTGCGATCACGTCGTGCCCGCAGACTCCGTAGCAGCACTGCCGTTCGTGAAAGTTCAGCTCTCCCGCAGACATCAGCATTTGCCGCGCTTCGTCAATGGACAGGCTTTCGTCATCGAATAGAGACATCTCCTGCGCGTACCCTATCGCTGCTTCGATCGCCAGACTCTCTTCGGAGAAGATCTCAAAACCTGTTTCTGTTCCCCCAATATCCCAAGTGGCAACCCAGACTTTCATGTCGAGATTGAGCCACACATGATCAGGTTGACTGGCGCACTCGAGTACTTTGCATCGAGAACGCAGCGCGTTCGAATCATCTGGCGGCTCACGTTGATGGCAGACTCACCATGATCCAACTTCACTACTTCCCCGGCAACGCCAGCATGACGCCGCACCTGCTGCTCGAAGAGCTCGGTGTGCCGTTCGAGTTGAAGCTGGTCGATCGCGCCAACAACGCGCACAAGTCGCCCGAGTACCTGAAGATGAATCCGAACGGGCTGATCCCGGTGCTGGTCGATGGTGACCTCGTGCTGTACGAGGCCGCGGCGATCGTGCTGCACCTGGTGGACACGCATCGGTCGGCGGGACTCGCGCCCGACATCGGCACCGCCGAGCGCGCGCACTTCTACAAATGGCTGGTGTGGTTCGCCGCCTCGCTGGTGCCGCAGTTTCAGATCTACTTCTACACCGAGCGCTATCTCGCACCGGGCAATGCCGGCGGCGTCGCCGAGCTGAAAGCGGCGATCGAGAAGCAGATCGAAGGCCTCGTCGACCAGATCGACGCCCAGCTCGCTTCGCACGGCGGGCCGTGGCTGATGGGTGAGCGCTTCAGCGCCCTCGACCCCTATGCCTTCTTGCTCTGCCGCTGGACACGCGGCATGCAGCGCCCGGCGCGCACGCTGCCGCAGGTCGGGCCGTTCCTGCAGCGCGTGCTGGCGCGGCCGGCGACGCAGCGCGTCATCGCCACCGAACAGTTGTCGCAGCCCTGGGTCTGAATCACTCCAGGTCTTCGTGCAGGCACAGGATGTTGCCTTCCGGGTCCTCGAACCAGGCCGCCTTCTCGGCGCCGAGCACGCACACATGCTCGACCGTCTTCAGGCCGGGCAGGTCGTAGTCGGCAAAGCGCACGCCGCGCCGCTCCAGCTCGCCGACGGCGGCGCCGATGTGCTCGACCTTGAAGCTGACCGCCGTGTGCGTGGCCTGCGTGCCGTCGGGCTTGGGGAACAGCGCCAGCTCGGTGCCGCCGCAGCGGTAGATGAACTTGCCGTCCGCCTTCAGGCCGAGCGGCACCAGGCCGAGTTGCTGCTCATAGAAGCGGCGTGCGCGCTCCATGTCCTTGACCGGCAGCATGCAGGTGACCTGCGACGCGGCGAGCGGTGTCATCGCGGCGCTCCGGCGACAACCCAGTTCTCGACCGGCGGCTTGCCCTCGCGCAGCGCGGTCGCGGTGGCATCGAGCTTGTCGCCGCGCACCACGCCTTTCCAACGCAGCTTGCCGTACTTCGGGCTCGTGGTCTCGGCCTCGAAAGCGATCGCGTCACCGGCGGCGCTGGCCTGGTAGGCCGCGTCCGAGTAGCCGTAGCGGTCGCAGGCGCTGGAGCGGAATCGCCCACCCTGGAAGGTGATCGTGTCGGCATCGCCGGACGTCTTGCCGCGTTCGATGAACACGCCGTCGAAGCGGCGGCCGTCGAGGCTTGTGCCTTGCGCAGCGGTGGCACCCGCGTAAGCCGTGGCGGCTGCGCCCAGCGCGAGGGCAAGCGCCTGCCGGCGGGACGGATCGATCGTCATGGTGGGCTCCTGGGCCCCGATCGGTAGTTGGTGGGGCGTACAGCAGTTGTAGGCGCCCGAAGGCGGCAGCGCGATGGGCAGGAATGCGTATGCGCAGCTCAGCTCAGGTCAGCGCCGTGCCGTCTTGCGCGCCGGCGCCCTATCACCGCGCGTGTCGCCGCGCAGGTCGGCCAGCAGCCGCTCCGAGGCGGCGGCAAAGCGGCGTGGATCGCCGTACGAGCGGGCCATCATCATCGCGCCTTCGAGCGCGCCGACCAGCAGCGCCGCCACCTCGCGCGGCGGCCCGTCGAAGCGCAGCTGCCCTCGCCTGCGCCCGCCGTCGAGCACCTTGGCCAGCCAGGCTTCGTTGACGTCGAAGTAGTGCTGCAGCGTGCGCCGCATCGGCGCCGGCAGCGTGCCGTGCTCGGCCGCCAGCATGCCGCACAGGCACATCTGCTCCTTGCCCAGCACGCCGGCGTAAATGTGCGCGTAGTGTTGCAGGCGCAGGAAGGCGTCGTCGGTCTCGGCCTCGATGTGCTCCAGCGCGGCGGCGAACTCCTCTTCGTAGCGCTCGATCAGGCGCTGGCCGAGTTCGGCCTTGCTCGGGTAGTGGTAGTGCAGGCTGGCCTTGGTGACGCCCAGCTCGGCGGCGATGTGGGCGTAGCTGAAGCCGTTGAAGCCGCGCGTCTGTACGAGCCGCGAGGCGATGTCGAGGATGCGCTGCGCGGTATCGGGCTCGGCAGGTGTGATGGCGGCAGCGCGGCTCATGGGGTGCGATCCTAGGGACTTACCTACTGGTTGACAAGTCACTGACCTGTAGGTAAGTTCAAGGCCATGTGCTGCCCTGCCCTGAGCCTCGGCGCCGCGCTCGATTTCATCGCCGATGCCGCCGATGCGATCGACGACGCCGACGGCTTTGCCCGCTGCGGCATCGAGCGCCTGCCGGCGCTGGTGGCCTCGGAGCTGACCACGTTGTCGATCTGCGACCTCGCCAGCGGCCAGCGCCGGATCACCGCCACGGCAGCCATCGGCGCCGACGCGCTGGCCAGCTTCGAGCGCCACCTGCGCGAGCATCCGCTGGTGCGCCACCACGGCTTCGACGGCGGCACGCACACGCGCCGCATCAGCGACTCGGTGCCGTGGCGCAGCTTCCGCCACAGCGCGCTCTACGACGAGTACTACCGCGCGATCGGCATCGACCACGCGGTGGCGCTGCCGCTGCATGCGGGCGACGGCTGGCTGGCGGGCTTCGTGCTCAACCGCCGCGCGCGCGACTTCAGCGACCGCGAGGTGGCGCTGCTCGACCAGTTGCGCCGCCCGCTGGCGGGCCTGTTTCACCGCACCGGCGCGCTGGCGCGTGCGCGCGCCGAGAACACCACGCTGCCGAGCTCGTTGCCCGTCACGGCCCGCGAGCACGACGTGCTGTCGTGGGTGGCAGCGGGCAAGACCGACCGCGACATCGCGCAGATCCTGGCCATCAGCCCGCGCACGGTGCACAAGCATCTGCAGCACGTGTACTGCAAGCTGGGTGTCGAGACGCGCACCGCCGCGGTGATGCGCGCGCTGGCGTCGTCAGGCTTGGCTGGCTCGGCCCCGGCCAGCCCCAACTGCCGTTTCTAGGCTGCGCGCTTGCGCCCCCACGCGCCCGCCAGCGTCGGCGGCAACACCACGGCACCGGCAGACCGCACCGCATCGGCGATGCGCGCTTCGAGCGTGTCGATGTCGATCTGCTGCGGCGTCGCGATCCCGGCCGCTGCGATCTGCGGCGCCAGTGAGCGCACCACGCCGCTGAGCAGCGCCGGCCCGCGCGGATCGCCGGGCGCGATGTAGCCCTGCACGCCGAAGCCCTGCACGTCTGCCAGGCCGGCTTGGGCCAAGAGCAGCGCCAGTTGGGTGCCGATCGCCGGGTTCGCACCAGCATGACGGAACGCCGCATCGACCCAGCCCAGCGCCGCGCTGACCAGGGGCAGCGCGGGCTCGGCCCGCGACGCACCCAGGTCGAAGTCGAGCGCCAGCAACAAGCCGCCGGCGCGCAGCGCCGCAGCGTGATGCCGCAACACGCTCACCGGGTCGGCGAGGTGGAACAGGATCAAACGGCCGACGATGGCGTCGAACGGCTCGTCGTCGCGCCAGTCGCGCACATCGCCTTGGATGAAGTGCACCTGTGGCCGCGCTGCGGCGCGCAACGCGGCCACGTCGAGCAGCTTCGAACTGTTGTCGATGCCGACGACGCGCCCCTCGGGGCCCACGAGTTCCGCGACGAGCATCGCCACGTGGCCGATGCCGGTGCCGAGATCGAGCACGCGCATGCCGGGCTGGATGCCGCTGGCACGCAGCAGCAGGCGGGTCGCGCCCTCGATGGAAGCTGCCTGCCGATCGAGGCGCTCGATCTCGTGGCCGCTGGCGCCGAGTGAGTAGGCTGCGGTTTTCTCATTCATGACGTGGCTCCTTGAAGGTGCTGGGTTGGTGTGGCGCAGATGACAAGCACAAAGCCGACAGCCGCTGCACGTTCACCGGCAACAGCAGCAGGTGCAGCACCAGCACCGGCGCCAGACCGGCCAGCGCGGCGTAGGCAATGAACGCCAGGTTGCTGGCGATGGCCATACAGCGCAGCGCCCGCATGCCGCGCATGCTGAAGGTGGCCAGCACCAACGCCGAAGCGAGGTAGCCGATGAGATCGATGTAGCTCACAGCAGGATGCGGGCCACGCCGACCACTGCGTTGGGGGTCATGAATCGCTCCTGCGATGTGTGCAAGGTGGAACCGGCTGAACCGGCCGAATGCGGTCGAAGGCCAGGTGAAAGCAATAGCCGTAGGCCGCGTAGGCCAGCGTCAGACCGATCTCGGCGACGAAGGCTTGTCGCCACGTGAGCTCGGTCATCGCGACGATGAGCGGCCACGTCAGCACCAGCGCGCTGGCTTCGAGCGCGATCGCGTGCAGCACGCGCCAGCGCGGCGGCCGCTCGCTGGCCACACGGCCGGTGAGGCGGTGCTCGATGTGGTCGAAGGCGGTGTTGTAGAGCGCAGCCCAGACCGTGATGACGCACGACAGCGTGGTCAGCAGCACGAGCGAATCGCCTGCCGTCGCGCCCGAGAGGTGTGCGAACGGCAGGCTGACGATCGCCAGACCCAGCACCTCGAAGGCCAGGGTCTGGATCACACGCTCGCGCAGGCCGCGCACGGCGGCGGGTGCACGAGCAGGACCAGCGATCGTGTTCATGGGTGCGCCGCTCTACTGCACTACTGCTTGACCGCCGAGAAGTTGTACTCGCCGAGATCGCCGAAGGCCGAGATCAACACCGTCATCGTGCCGGCCATGTACAGCGGCTGGCCGACGACCTCGTCCGACACGTTGCCGGTGAAGGTGCGCACCGCGATCTTCGAGCTCAGGTTGCGGTGGATGAGGTGGATGCGGCCGGTGGACGGGCAGTACCAGCCGGTGACGACGATGTCGGGCGTCGTGTTGAGCGTGCCGTCGAGGCCGCGGCATTGCGCCGCGCCCGGCGCGCCGGCGCCGCCCTGCGTGTCGATGACGAGCTGCAGGACATCGCGGTTGGCCTGCAACGTCCAGGTCGTGCCGCGCAGGTTTTCGGGGCGCTCGGCCGATGCGGCACCGGCGGCGAGAAGCGTGGCCGCGGCGGCGGCGAGCTTGAGGGTGTTGAAGACTTTCATGAGAGTGGCTCCTGGAACGGGGTTGAGTGGAAGGGCCGGCCGCACCGAGTGATGGGCCGTGCTTGAACATTCGGTGGTGGCGCGCATCTGGACGCATCGCATCACCACGCACTTCGAATCGACGAACGGTGGTCTCACCGCGGCCTCGCCTGGAACGTGCGGCGTGGCGTGTGGCTCCAGTCGACTGCGGTGCGCGCCGCCGGCACAGCGGCATCGCTGGCTGCGCCGCTGGGCGCGCTGGCGTTGGCCTGCACCGCAGGCGCGGCTTGGGCGACGACGGCCGATGTCGGCGCTTCAGCCACCTCGGCGCGTTGCGGCGCCGCGCCCGGCTCGGCCGCCAGCGCGGGCCGCTCGGCCAGGGCGCTGCCGGCGGCGAAGCAGCTTGCTGCGGCGAGGGCGATCGAGAGGATCGGTTTCATGGTGGTGTGCTCTGTGATGTGAGTGCATCGATGCGCCGCAGCGGCCCTTGTCGCGCCGGGCGGCGCGGGAAGGGCCGTCAACGCTCTTCAGCCGCCTGCGGCCGTCGGGCAGACCATCGCGTAGTCGACGTCGATGATCTTGAGGTTTGCGCGCGCCACCGCGCTGTCGACCGCGCGCATGAAGCTCAGCACCTTGCCCTTCAGGTCGGCGATCGTGCGCGGGTCGTCGAGCACCTTGATGTCGAGCTCGCTGTCGCGCGGCACGGCATTGAGCGCCGCCTGGTCCTGCGGCTGCTGCGCAACCATCGCGCCGCTGATCGTGAAGATGATCTTGTCGGCGTGCGCCGCAAAGACCTGCTGGCCGCCCGCGGCGATGCCGCAGACGATGCGCGCCGGCCGGCCCACGGGGTCGACCGGCGGCACGTCGGCCAACGAGGTGGCGGGGATGATCGCGGCCAGCAGGAGGGCTGCGGTGGGAGCGAAGTTGCGTAGCGATTTCATGGTCGTGCTCCTTGTGTGAACCGCACTCAGGCCGGGAAGACCTGCGCCGTGTGGAATCCCTTGGGGGCGTGGAAGTCTTCCAAGGTGTGCGTGCTGAAGTAGTGATCGAAGTTGCCGCCGGTCCAGGCGGCGAAGTGCGCCTCGATCAGCTGCGTGCCCGCAGGTTTGGCCACCGCCGGCGGCTTGAAGTAGAGGTAGCCCGTCTTCTGGCTGCCGCCGCCGTTGACGTTCAAGGCACCCACGGTGAGGGTGCCGGTGGTGAACCCCGTCGTCGGCGACAGGCTGATCTGGGCGCCGTTCAAGCCGAAGACATGCACCGAGACGCCGGTCATGTTGACGTGGCCGGTGTTTTCGACCTGCACCTTGAACTTGAACGTCTCGCCGACGTTGACGTTCGGGCCGGTGCCGTCGTGCACGACGAAGTCGCTGACCGAGACGAGCACTTCGTCGGTGGGGTAGGTGTCCATTGCGTTGGCGATGTCACGTAAAACAGTCATGTGATAACTCCCGAGAGTTGCGTGGCTGCGAAATGCATTCACGCTTGAAGACTAGGCAACGACGCGCGTTGGCGAACCCCACCGTGGGGGGTGACGTGGGCGCGCCGTTCGGGCCAGCGCCGCGGCGCCTCGTCCGACAGGCGCTGCACCAGCTCTTCGCGGCTGTTGATCTCCAGGCGCGCGTAGATGTCCTTGAAGTAGTCCTTCACGGTCTGCGGCGTCAGGTTCAACTGCTGTGCGATCTGCGCGTTGGCCAGGCCCTTGGCGCTGAGCAGCGCCACTTCCTTCTGCCGCATCGACAGCGCGGTGGCGTTGACGCGCTCCAGCAGGTGCGCCTCCAGCGGCACCGACTGTTCGATCAGCACGCCGATGCGCCCGGGCGCCAGCCGGTAGCCGCGGAAGACGAATTCGCCCCAGCCGTTGCGGCGCACCAGCGTCGGCAGCGCGCCGTGCCCCTCGTCGTCGTCGGCCAGGCGCGAGTGCAGCAGCGCGGCGATCTGGCGCATGGCACGCCGCGCCTCGGCGAACTCGGCGCCGTCGATCGTGGTGTCGAGATCGATGGCATCGACCAGCGCCAGCAGCGCCAGCTGTTGCGCGCGCTCGGGCCACTCGATCACCTCGCCCTGCGCATCGCAGACGATCAGCGCCGAGCGCCCGCCGCGCACGAAGCGCGAGGGTGCGCCGGCCTCGATGCGCATCGCATGCGCAACGTAGGGCAGCGCGCGTGCGAGCAGCTCTTCTTCATCGGCTGAAAAATCGGGCTGGTCGCGGCGGCGAATCAGCGCCAGGGCGCCGTAAGGCCGCGCCGCGTCGCGGACCACGCCGTCGAGAAACCACTTGAAGCCATAGGGCTCGAAGACGGCCGCATAGGTGGCGCTGTGCTCGAAGCCGCGGCCCCAGATCGCGCGCAGGTTGCCGGTGGGCGCGCCGAACAGCACCAGCTCGCGAAAGCCGACACCGGCATCGGCCTCGTAGCGCTTGTGGTGCAGGATGATCCACGCCAGGCGGCGCGGCATGAAGGTGTCGGACCAGAAGTTGCTGATGCGCCCGGACTCGCTCGCCCAGGTGAACTGGCAGCAGGCCGACGGGATTTCGGCACGCAATTGCGCCGCCACCATCGGCATGAAGACGCGGCTCGGCAGGCCCAGGCAACAGGCCTGGCGCAGCTTGGCCAAGGCGGCGGATTGTTTGTTTTTCATGGTTGACGCAGGCTTACTTGCGCTGCCATTCGGCGACGCCGCCGCTGGCCTGCTCGATGCGATGGCTCTGCAGCCACAGCAGCGCCGCGGGCAACTGGCGCACATGGCCGTCGAGGAAAGCCAGGCCTGTCAACGTCAGCCAGCGCACGATTTCGGCGCACTTGGCCGCATCGACGTTCTTGTTCGCGCACTCCTTGGCGTTCAACTCGAACAGCATGTGGAACGCGTCGGCGTCGTGGATGTAGAGGTGGTACTTGTTGCCGCTGGCCGGCATGCGCTGAAAACCGATGCGGCGGCCGAACGGCGTGTCGCCGACGCAACTGCCCGCCTCGGCCCCCGGGTTGCAGGTGCTGTCGCCGTCGCCCGTGGCGGTGAGCACAGGGCGCGGCACGCCGGTCCACGAGTGACGCTCTTTCTGAAAGCGCGTGTCGAAAAAGCCTTCGCTGCCGGGTTGCTGCGGCGAGAAGGCGAGGAACGCGATCGGTCGCGGGTCCGACAGATCGAGCGGCGCGCCGACAAAGATGCGCTGGGCCCCGGCCACGGTCTGCGCGCCGCCGGCGCCGGCCGAATGCCCGCCCAGAGCAATCCGGTCCATGTCGATCTGGCCGCGGAACTCGGTGGTGGACAGCAGCGCGAGCGCGTCGAGCACCGCACGAATGTCATGCGGCCGGTCCCAGTTGAGGTACTTGAAGACCTTGCATGCCGCCATGTCGGCGATACCGAGCGACTGGCACAACCCAGAGCGGCTGGCGTGCGCGCGGTGCGTGTGGGCGATGCTGACGCTGAAGTAGCCGGCACTCGCGGTCTGCTCGCTCCACTCGACCATGCTGGTTGCCGGGCTGCTCTTGCCGTCGGCACCGCCGTGCGACCAGACCACCACCGGCAGCGGTGTCGGCGCGCCGATCGGCTGGCGGATCAGGAAGCGGACCTCGCGCTGCTGGTTGGCGTTGTCGGTGTAGACAACGCTGCGCTCGAAGGGCGTGAAGCCGTAGCTCGCCGCCGGCACGTAGAGGCAATCGGGCGCCGGCGATGCGGTGCAGGCGGGAGCCTGCGCGAAGGCGGATGACGTCGCGGCCGCGAGCAGCGCGATCGATGCGAAGCGAAGGAGGTGTGAGGTGTTCATGAGGAGACATTCGGTGATCGGGTGGAATTGGACGCAGCGACGAGGCTCGCCATCGAACTCAGAACAGGCTGCACGGGTCGTCTTCCCCGTCGTCGATGCGCTTCCAGTCGCTTCTGTAGCTTGGCGTCCCACTTCGGCTTCAACAGCAGGTAGGCGAAGGTCGTGCCGGGCGTGATCGCAACGACGCTGCGGCTGCCGCTGCGGGTCGTGCCGGTGATGACCCAGGACCTGTCGATGCCGCTGGCCTCGAAGCGCGTCGAGCGCGTGAAGTTCAGCGCCGTCTTCATCTCGAGGATGACGACGGCCTGGTGCACCAGCCGCCCTTTGTGGCCGGCCGTGATCAGCGCGCTGATCACGGCCGGCGAGTCGTTGGCCGCGGCGACGATGTCTGCGGGCAGGCTTTCGAGCCTGACCAGCGCCAGCGTCTGGTCTTCGAGCTGGCGCGCCACCGTGCCAGCGTCGAGCGCGCCGACGCCGGGGATCGAGATGCCCGCGCCGATGTCATGGCCGCTGATGGCGACGCCGTGGAGGTCGATCTGCGTCGCGTGCTCGATCGTCAACTTGTGGCGCGGCACGCTGTCCTGCACCGCGAGGTAATCGTCCTGCGTGCCCGGCATCTTCTTCACGCCCACGTCGCCGAGCTGCACAGCCTCGGCCTGGCCGCGGAAATAGGCGACGCCGTTGAGTTGAAAGCAGCTGCTGCGAACCTTGGCATCGATGACCATGTGAAGCTCCTCGAATCGATCACGGTGCTTTCACTCTAGGCAGGCAGGGCGCGCGCCAACAGCGTGGCGGCCACGCGTTTTTCGCCGGCGGCTACCTACTTTTTCGGCGGCGGCAGGCGCCACAACTTGCCGCACAGGCCGCGATAGACATACGGTCCGCTCGGCAACAGCGGTGCTGCGGTCTCGGACTCGACCGACAGCGCCAGCTCGACGGCGCGGGCGAACAGCGTCTCCGAGGTTTGCGCCAGCGCCACCTGCACGAAGCTGCCTTGCGGCACCGGGCCGATCGGCCGCGTGGCGCCGTCCGCGTCGATCGCCCACAGGTACAGCGTGCGGCCCGCTTCCAGCGCCACCGGCTGGACCTGCTTCACATCCATCACCTTGCCGTGGCGCAGGCTCGACACGATGACGCCGGTGCGGCCATTGGCGGCGGCGAGCACGCCGACATAACTCTGCGGCAACTGGCTGTCTTGGATGTCGGCAGCGTCGCGCTCCAACAGCGCCGGGCCGATCAGCGTCAGCGTGAGCCCGAGCATCAAACCTGCGGTCAGCGCGCCGAGCGTGCGCGCGTCGAACCAGCGCGCCCACCACGGCCTTGCCGCTTCGCGCGGCGCCACGCGCGCCGCGATCGCCCGCCACACAGCGGCCGAAGGCGCGGCCACCCACAACGGCGCCGCCATCGGCATCAGCTTGTGCTCCCAGAAGGCGACGCGCGCCTGCAGCAGCAGATCGTCGCGCAGCAACTGCTGCATGCGCGCGCGGGCGCGGCCGTGCAGCGTGCCGAGCACGTACTCGGCCGCCAGGCGGTCACGCAACTCGGGCCGGCGGTAGTTCATGCTGCGGTTCCAGACAACGCTTCAGGCGATCGAGCCCGCGCCGCACCCAGGCCTTGACGGTGCCCAGCGGCTGGTTCATGTGCAGCGCCAGCTCGGCATGCGTCAGGCCGTCGTAGAACGCCAGCGCGATGGCCTGGCGCTGCGCCGGCTCGAGGCGCTCCAGGCAGCAGCGCAGTTGGTGCGCATCGACGGCCTGCACCAGTTGCTCCAGCGGGCCGGCGCCGGCGTCGGCGCTGTCCGGCAGATCGCTGTCGTCGTCGTCGTCAGCGGCCGGTCGGCCGCACGCAGTGATGCCGATCGGCGCGCGAGCTGCGCAGCGCATCGAGCGCCTTGTTGCGCGCCACGGCCATCAGCCAGGTCATCGGCTGCGCCTTGTGCGGCGAGTAGTTCGGCGCCGTGTGCCAGATGCTGACGTACACCTCCTGCACCACCTCTTCGGCCCAGCTGCGATCGCGCAGCATGCGCACGGTGATGCCGAGCAGGCAGCACACCGTCAGGTCGTAGAGCTGCTTGAACGCGGCATGGTCGCGCAGCGCCACGCGCGCCATCAGCTCGGCGAGCGTGCTGCTGCTCGGGCAGCGGCTGGGCGATGAAATCGCGCTGCATGGCTTCAGTTGCCCACGACTTCGATGACCGCGCCTTCGAGCGCCACCGGCCCCTTGGCCACCTGCGCAAAGGCGTCGCGGATCTCTTCGAAGGTGCCGAGCCGGATGTCCTCGAAGTCGCCCCAGCGCAGCGGCGGCGGCAGGTCGTTGTAGACCTCGCGCTCGGTCGCCAGGCAGCCGAGCGTCTGCTGCGTCACGCCGTCGCCGCCGGCCGCCACCTTGAAGCCCTGCGCACCGGGCAGCACGAGCGGCGTGTTCGCGTCGATGCGCGGATCGCGCGCAAAACGGTTCGGGAAGATGCGCTGGATCTTGCCGCTCGTCGGGCTCTGCACGTAGCAGTACACATAGGCTGCTGCCGTGGTGCTGACCGACAGCTCGACCGGCTCGCCCGGGCGGTAGCGCGTCTTCGAGACCTCGACCGCGAGCTTGATCTCGGCCGGCTTCTCGGCCGCGAACGGCTGCTTCGGCGGCGTTGGAATCGCGCGCAGCAGGAAGGCTTGCCAGACTTCGAAGCCGGGCTCGCCGTCGGTCTTCGTGCCCACCGCCTCGCGGTACGCCGCCAGCGCTGCGCTGTAGGCGCTGTTGGGCTTGCCGTCGCTCGGGCCGTCGTAGAACTTGCGAAAGCGCAGCTGCTCCTGAAAAAAGCGCGTCGTCTCGACGCTGCCCTGCATCGACAGATACCAGTCCTGCATCTCGCGCTGGATCTCGGCGTTGCCGACGTCGAGGTTCAGGCAGCTCCAGTACGGCAGGCGCAGCAGCTTGCCGGTGAGCTCGATCGTTGCCAGCTCGACCATGTTGCGCAGCGACTGGGCGACGCCTTCGTTGCGGCTGACGGCGAAGTTGAAGGACAGGCTGCTGTTGCGGATCTGCGCCAGGCCGTCACCGGCGCTGGTCTCGTCGCGCGTCACCACCACCGTGTTCTTCGAACTCGCGCCGGGGATCAGGCTCAGATCGGCGGTCGAGACCACGCTGGCGTCGAAGCCCATCACCGACGACTGCAGGCTGCGGTTGAAGCGCACGCCGAACAGCGGCCCGGTGAAGGCCGAGACGATCGATGCACCGAGCCCGGCCTGCCGCCGGTCCACGTCTTCGTCGAACTGCGTGATCGAGCCGCGGATGTCGTACTGCGGCACGACCTTGAATTCATTGATGCGCTGCGCCAGCGACAGCAGCTGCACGATGTTCTGGTTGTCCTGGCCGAAGGTCACCAGCCGCACGCCGCGGCTGCGGCGCGTCATGTCGGCGAAGGCCGAGACCATCATGTCGCGCGTGCCGGCACCGAGCCGGCGCGACTGGTCCTGCATGTCTTCGATCATCACGCTCACGTCGCGCACGCCGAAGCGGTAGAGCATGTCGTCCATGCAGCGCAGGCCGTCGGCGAAGTGCGTGAGGTTGCGCTGCGGCACGGCTTTGGGGCCGGCCGCCGCGGGTTGGAGCTGCAGCGTGGCGGGCGCTTTCGGCGCGGCGCAAGCAGTCAACGCCGAAGCCACGACAGCGACGATGAGTCGGGTGGTGAACATGGTGAAGCCCAGTGCGCAAGGCCGGTGGCGTACAGCACCGGCCCTGCTTCCATCAGCGCGGCAGCGCGCGCGGAACAAACGGCGTTGCCGTGCCGAGCGTGCCGCCGGCGATCGGCGGCGTGGACACCGGCCCGGGGTTGCCGATGCCGCCCGAGCCCGGCACCGCGAAGGTGAAGAACGTCATCGGCACGCGCGCTTCGCCTTGGCCGCCGGCCCGTCCGTTCGGCCGCAGCACGGGCGTGCCGGCAACGGTGTCAACCTCCTTGGCCGCGAGGCCCAACGCGGTGGCTTCGGCCTGGTCCTGGATGCCGGTGCGGTTGAGAATCGCCGCCGGGTTCACTTTGGCGTACTCATAGACGCCGTTGTTGCCGTTGGTGGTTTCGGCCAAGCCTTCGAGCGACTGGTTGATGGTGATGGCCGTGCCGTTGCTGCGGATGCACAGGTCGTCGTCACCCTTGGGCGCCGGCCCGCCGCTGCGCACCACGTAGACCGGGAAGGTCGGGTTGTTGCACTCCAGCGGAACATCGACCGACGTGGTCTTGGTGCAGGTCAGCCGCGTGCCGTTGAAGGCGCCGGTGTAGCCGGCGCGGCAGCTCATGCCGTCATCGGGCGTGCCGGGTTGCGGTGCTTCTCTGAATTGCGCGAACGCGGGGCTTGCCAGGCCGATGGCGAAGAAGGCGGCGGCGATGCTCTTGGTGATGAGCGAGGTTTCGATCGAGTTCATGATGAATTTCCTGTGAGATGAGTGATGGGTGGGTTGGCTGTGCCGGCGGACGACCGTTTCGTCTGACCTGCACGAACCCACTTTCGGAGTCGCTTCGAATCTGGACGCAACGCACATCGCTGAAGTGATTGCCGCCATGCCGTCCGCCTCTGACGCGGTAGGTCGAATCTAGGCAATGAGGTGATGCGCCAACAGCGTGGCGGCTACGCGCTTTTGTCGGCGCGGTACCTACTTTTTGGCGCTGTCGGCGAGCGCGGCGGCCTCGGCGCGCGTGCTCACGCCGAGCTTGCCGAGCAGCGCGGCGACATGGTTCTCGACCGTGCGCTCCGAGCGGTGCAGTTGACCCGCGATGGCGCGGTTGGACAGGCGCTGCCCCAACAGGTCGAGCACCTGGCGTTCACGCGCCGTCAGGCCCAGCGGGTCGATGCGCGTGCGCGTATTGCGCCCACGCTGCACGTCGCGCACGCCGAGCGCGCGCAGGCGGCTGCGTGCGATGCGCAGCGCCGGCGCGGCGCCGAGTTCACCCAGCAGCGCCAGCGCTTGGCGCAGGTCGGCCTCGTCGCCGCCGAGCAGGGCCAGTGCCTGCTCGTAGCGGTAGCCGAGCGCCGCCCAGGCCTGCGCCGCGGCGCGGTGATCGCCGTCGAGTTCGAGTCGGCACGGCGCCGGCAGTGCATGGTCGGTCAACGCCGGCTTGCCGCCGGCACGCTGCATCCAGCAGGCGAGCTGGCCGATGCGCCAGCCTTCGCCGCTGACGCTGGCCACGTCGAAGGCATCGGCGGCGATGCGCCGCACCTCGTCGTCGGCGCCGCGCAGCCACGCCGCCTCGCAGCGCACCACCACCTGCGGCGCATACCAGGGGTCCAGGCTGAGGGCGCGGCTGCCGTCGATGGTCTCGCTCCAGTAGGCGCGCGAACGATCGTGGCCGCGGCGCAGGTCGAGCAATGCCTGCACATGCGCCGACTGCTCGCGCTCGAGCCGCGTCAACGCCGCGCTCTGGCGCACGGCGGTGATCTCGGCCTCGGCGGCCTCCCAGCGCCCGGACTCGAGCAGCGCAAAACAGTGGCGGATGCGCAGGCGGCACAAGTACATGTCCATGTCGTGCGCTTCGCAGTGCGCGATGCCCTGCGCGCACGCCGCTTCGAGATCGGCCTGGCGCCGGTGCACCACGCACAGCGATGCCCAGTTCAGGTAGGCGCGCGCCGCATGCATTTCGAAGCCGTTGGCAAGCGCGATGTCGCGGCTGCGTTCGAGCTGGGCCCAGGCTTGCGGCGCATCTTCGTAGCGCAGCTGCGCCGTGCCGACGGTGTTGAGCGCGTAGGCCAGGCCTTCGGCATCGCCCAGGCCTTCGAGCAGCATGAGCGCTTTGCGGCCCCACTCGGCGGCCGGGACGGAGGTTTCGCCGAGCAGGTGCAACTGCGCCATCGTCGCGTACGCCATGGCCAGCTCGCGCGGCGCATCGAGCCGCTCGAGCAGATCGATCGCGGCCTGCGCATACGGCCGGCCGGCCTGCGGCGCGCCGCGGTACCACTCGATGCGCGCCAGCTCGCGCAGGTCGAGCGCTTCGGCCAGCCGATCACCGAGCTGGCGGTGCAAGGCCAGCGCCTGGCGCCGCGAGGCCGTGGCCTCGTCGATGCGGTTCTGCAGCAAACATTCGCCGGCATGCGCCACATGCAGCGCCGACTGCTCGCGCGCCGGCAGCGCCGTGGCACGCTCGATGGCCAGCGCGTACAGCGCCGCGGCCTGGCGGTGCGCGCGCGCCTGCGCCGCCTCGCGCGCGGCCTGCGGTGCGAGTGCGAGCACGGCGCCCGACAAGCCGGCGCCGACGGCGTGGTGGACCAGGCGCACCACGGGGGCGCCGCGAACGCTCGACGCGTCGAACACCGCGGCGTGCAACGCAGCAGCCCGCCCCGCAGGCAGCGCGGCCTCGACGGCACGGCGCGCCAGCTCGTGCCGAAAGTGCAATGCGCCGGCGTCGAGACGCAGCAATCCAGCCGCGGTGCACAGCTCGATGGCTGCGTGCGCATCATCGACCACGGCTTCCAGCACCTCGACGTCGATCTGCCCCGGCGCGACGCTGGCCAGCTCGAGCACATCACGGGCCTCGGCGGGCAGCAGCGCCACGCGCGCCAGCACCGCGTCGCGCACCGAGGCCGGCAGGGTCTGCGCGTCGCCGGCCAGCAGTTCGGTGACGAAGAACGGATTGCCCTGCGTCACGTCGTGCAGGCCGTGCGCGCTGCGCCCGGCGCGCCGCGCCATCTCGGCCACGGCTGCAGGCGACAGCGGCGCCAGCGGCATGCGCAGGCAACTGCGACGAGGGCAGGCTGCCCAGGACACCCTGCAGCGGGTGGTCGCCGACGACCGCATCGCTGCGGTAGCTGAGCACGAGCAGGGCGCGCGTGCCGGCGATGCGGCGGCCGAGGTAGCGCAGCAGGTCGAGCGTGGCGCCGTCGGCCCACTGCACGTCATCGATCACCAGCACCAGCGGCTTGCGGCGCTCGCGCAGCAGGGCCAGCATGCCGGCCAGGACCGCGCTCGTGTGAGCGCCGCTGCGCACGGCGGCAGCCAGCGACGGCGGCAAGCGGTCGAGCAAGTCGATCAGCGCCCCCAGCGGCTGCGGCGACAGCATCGGCTCGCAGGCGCCCCACAGCCACTCGACATCGTTGCCGGCGCGGCGCGCGGTGTGCGCGAGCAGGCTGCTCTTGCCGCCACCGGCTTCGCCGCTGAGCAGCACGCAGACGCCGCCCGCCTGGGCGCTGCGCAAGGCGTCGATGCACTCTCGAAGCTGCGCCAGCTCGAGCTCGCGTTCGAGCAGGCTGTCATCGGCGTGGGTTGTCGTCGGCTGCACGACGCGGCTGTCCATGCGCTCGGTATAGCGATTGCGGCCGGCGTTGAACACCCCTACCGGTGCTGCGGTGTTACGGCGTGCCACGGGGCGATGCGGTTGTCGCAAAAGTACAAGACGGCGGCGCGCGCCGTTGCTTCGATCCGCGAGGGTGGCGCAGCGCGTTACAACGAACCTGTGGCGCGCAACTTTTCCAGCCGCAGCGCGATCGCCTGGCGCTTGTCGGACCACCGCTGCTGCAAGACGCGGCGCTCGGCCTCGTCGCTGCACGCGTTGATGCGCGCTTCGAGGTCGGCCGCCTCGCGCATCGCTTCGACTTCCGGCGGCACGACGCCGGCGTCTTTGAGGATCTTCATGCCCATGCGCAGTTCGGCTGGCGTTTCGTCGTAGCCGTCGCCGAAGCCGAGCGGCTTGCCGTAGCTCGGCGCGGCTTTGAATTCGCCGCTTTGTTCGCTCTCGCGCAGCGACTCGCCGATGTGATCGTCGAGCAGCTTCAAACGCTGCTCCTTTCTTTCCTGCGCATTCATACGGAGATGCGCGAAGCGGCCTGCCCCATCGCTTCGCTCCAATGCCGCGTCAGCGGTGTCATCGGCTTGGCGAGCGTGCGTTCGTTGAGCAGCGCGCGGCCGAGTGACTTGCGGCCGGTACCGCGCGCGCAGGCCGCGAGCAGCGTCTGGTCGATGACGTCGCGCTGCGCATGGCTGCCGCCGAAACGCTGCGCGTGTTGGCGCACGGTGTAGAGCTGGTCGGCGGCGGCATCGAACTCGCCCTTGCTGAATGCGGCCAGGCCGCGCGCCAGCGGCAGGCCGACCTCGCGCGCCATCGCATGGTTGTCGCGCTTGGCGTCCTCGCTGCTCATCGCGCGTTCGGCGCAGCGCGCAATGTGGTGCTCGGCACGCGCCGCGTCGCCGCCGGCGAACAAGGCCATCAGCGCGTGCACGTCGTTGAAGGCGTAGTGCCCTGGCGTGTGCTGCTCGGCGGTACACCATGCCGTGCTCAACGTGCGGCAGCGCTCGGCCACGTCGGCGCCGAGCAGGTGCAGGCGCCACAGCAGCGACGCCGCATCGACACGCTGCAGGCCGATCTGCAACTGCTCGCCGGCGAGGTGGCCGTCGAGCACGCGCAGCGTGCCGGCGATGTCCAGGCCCTCGACGCGAAACAGCGCGGTGTGCCACCACAGGTGCGCGGCAAAGCCGTTGCCCTCGGCCCATTGCGGCTGGTGGTGGCGCAGCCACGCCGCGCCGTCGTCGAAGCGGCCCTGCATGTCCATCACATGCGCCACGGCGTGCACCGCCCACGGCGCGCGCGCATCGATCGCCAGCGCGCGGCGGCCGGCTTCTTCGGCGGCGGCCAGGCAATGGTTTTCTTCGAGGCCAAAGGCCCACAGCCCGAGCACATGCGCATACAGCGGATCGTCTTCGTCCCACTCCGGCAGCGCGCGTGCAGGGCGGGCGCGCAGCGACGCCGCGTCGCCGCGGTAGAAGTCCCAGAGCTGGGCCCATTGCAAGGCCAGCGCATCGCGCGGATGGTCGATCAGCAGCAGGTCCCAGGCGCGGCAGGCCGCGGCCCAGCGGCCTTCTTCGATCAGTTGCAGCGCCTCGACATGCGCGCGTTCGCGTGACGGCGTGTTGGAGTTGATGAGCTCGCGTGCGGCGGCAAGATGCTGCGCGGCTTGCGCCACCAGGTTCGGCTCGGTGAGCGAAAACAGGAAGCCGGCTTTCATGGCGTGCGGCAGCGGCCATGCCGGATCGAACGCGCTCGCCGCATCGAGGTCGGCGAGCGGCGTGTCGTAGAAGGCCATCATCCGCCACAGCGCCGACTCCACCGCGTGGCGCGCGGCTTCGTGTGTGCTGCCTGTGGGCAGGCCTCTGTCATCGAACGTCGGCATGTCAGTGGCGCCCGGCCGCCCGAAGCCAATGACGCACCCCCTCGGGGGGCAGCGCGCGAAGTGAGCGTGGGGGCTGTTTCATGCGCGGAATGTAGCGCCAGCGGCTACAGCGGCGGCCAGGGGCGTTGTGCCCCGCGCAAGTGCTCGAACGCACGCGCGATGCGCAGCACGCCGAGATCGTCATGCCGGCGGCCGGCGAGTTGCACGCCGATCGGAAAACCGTGGGCGGTGTAGCCGGCGTTGAGCGCGATCGCCGGTTGCTCGCTCATGTTGAACGGCAGCGTGAAGGCGATGTGTTCGAACGGTTTTGCGGGGTCGTTCAGCGGGCTGGCGAACTCGGCGGGAAAGCTGACCACCGGGCTCACCGGCGAGAGCACGACGTCGAAGCGCTGCGTTGCGGCGACGGTGGCATCGCGGATCGCGGCCATCTGGCTGTAGCCGCGGAAGACCTGCGCTGCCGTGAGCGCCGCGCCGCCCGCGGCCCATTGGTGGATGTAGGGCAGCACTTGCGATTGGCGCTGCTGCGGCCAGGCGCCGATGTCTTGCCAGGCGCGCATGCGCCAGAAGGCATCGAGGCCGTCGATCATCGCGCGCGTGGTCAACGGCGGCAGCGGCTCGACGATGGCGCCGGCCTGCTCGAAGGCGCGTGCGGCGGCGTTGACGGTGGCAAGCACGTCGGGTTCTGCGGCCATGCCCCAGCCGGCGTCGAGCCAGAGGCCGATCTTCAAACCGCGCACGTCGATGTCGAGATCGTTCCACGCGATGTCCTGATGCGGCAGGCTCATCGTGTCGCGCGCATCGGCTTGCGCGAGCACACGCATCGCCAGCGCGGCGTCGGCCACCGTGCGCGTCATCGGCCCGGCCACGCGGCCGGCGTACGGCGGATCGATGGGGATGCGGCCCAGGCTCGGCTTGAAACCGACGATGCCGCACCAGCTTGCCGGCAGGCGGATCGACCCTCCGATGTCGGTGCCGAGGTGCAGCGGGCCGTAGCCTGCGGCACACGCCGCCGCTGCGCCGGCGCTGCTGCCGCCGGGGTTCTTCGACAGGTCCCACGGGTTGCGCGACAGCTTGTGAAAACTCGACAGCCCGGACGAGAGCATGCCCAGGTCGGGCATCGTCGTCTTGGCGACGATCACCGCGCCGGCTTCGCGCAAGCGCGCCGCCGGTGGTGCGTCGGCCAGCGCCGGCACGAGCAGCGTGGCCGCGCAGCCCAGCGGCACCGGCACGCCGCGCGTGGCGATGTTCTCCTTGATCGTCACCGGAACGCCGTCCAACGCGCGCGCCTGGCCGCGCACCCAGCGCGCTTCACTGTCTCGCGCGGCGGCGAGTGCGGCGTCGGCGTCGAGCGCCCACAGCGCTGCGATCTTCGGCTCGCCGCGCTCGATGTGCGCCAGCAGCTCGTTCAACACCTCGACCGGCGAGGTTTCGCGGCGCGCGTAGAGCGCGAGCAGCTCGACGGCGCTGCGGTCGTGGAGCGAACTCACCCCGCCCGCCGCTCCGGCGGCGCGTAGCTCTTCATGTACTTCTCCAGCTGCCGCCCCGCGGTGCGCTTGACCTTGCCGCGCAGGAAGCCCGACCAACCGAGCAGCCAGCCCGGCGCACCGAGCGCCTGCCGCGACCAGCGCCAGAAGCTGAAGCGGTCGCGGTGGCGCTTGATCAGGCCCTGCGAGTCGAACTCGAACTCGGCGTCGATGATGTTGTGCACCAGGCGGCCGGTCGATGAGAAGCGATAGGTCGGCTCCCAATGCGCGCTCGTCGCGGTGATGTCGCGCACATCGAGCTTCCAGTCCTTGCGGCCCTGTTTCTTGATGGCGTCGATCAGCATCGACCACATGCCGCCGATCTGGTGACGGCCGCGCAGCGAGAAGGCTTCGTCTTCGAAGTAGGCGTCGTCGGCGTAGCAGGCCGCCATGCCTTTGGCGTCGAGCGCGGCAAAGGCGGCGTACAGCTTTTCGATCGTCTGTTGACTCATTGCCAGCTCACTGAAGCCATGTCGTTGGCAAAGATCGGCGAGCTCGCCCACAAGCCTTTCAGCCCCTTGCGAGACACTGCCACCTGCGCGGGGTTGAAGATGAACGCGTTGACCTGGTCGGCAGCGATCTTCTTCTGGATGTCGGCGAACAGCTTGGCACGCTCCTTCTTGTCGCCGGTGGCAGCGAACTTCGACGTCAGGTCGCGGAACTCCTTGTTGTCGTAGCCCCAGTAATAGGCCGTGTTGGCGTACTGCATGTAGTCCAGCGGTTCGACGTGGTTGATGATCGTCAAATCGAAGTTGCCCTTGAACGTGCCGCCGAGCCACTGCGCCCATTCGACGTTTTCGATCTTGGCGACGATGCCAATCTTGGCCAGTTGCGCGGCGATGACCTCGCCGCCCTTCCTCGCATACTGCGGCGGCGGCAGCGTCAGCGTGACGTTGAGCGGTGTCGCCACGCCGGCTTCCTTGAGCAACGCCTTGGCTTTTTCCACGTCGTACGGCGCACCGGCGGTGAGGTCCACATAACCGGCATCGGTCGGCGCAAAGTGGCTGCCGATCGGTTTGCCCAGCCCTTCGAGCACACCGTCGATGAAGGCCTTGCGGTCGATCGCCTGCGCGATCGCGCGGCGCACGCGCACATCGTCGAACGGCTTCTTCTTGTTGTTGATGGCCAGGATGCCTTTGCCCGCGGTATCACCGACCGCAACGACAAAACGCTTGTCGCCTTGCAACTGCTTGACGGCTTGCGGCGCGTCGAGGCGCGGCACGCCGTCGATGTCGCCGGCCAAGAGCGCAGCGACGCGCGCGGCGGGGTCGTTGATGAAGCGGAACAGCACGCGCTCGATCTTCACGCTCTTTGCATCGCGAAAGCCCGGCCATTTCTTCAGCGACACCGACGTGCCCTTCTTCCACTCGTCGACAGTGAACGGGCCGGTGCCCACCGGCTTGGTCGCCGTGCCGGCAGCGCTCTTCTCGTCCAGGATCACGGCGGTGTTCTCGCCCATGCGGAAGAGAAAGTTCGGGTCGGCGTTGTCGAGCGTCAGGATCACCGTGTGCGCATCGGGCGTGTCGATGCGGCGGATGTTGTCGAACACCGCCTTCTTGGCCTTGTTGGTGCTCTTCTCGTCCTTGGCGCGCTCGAAGCTGAACTTGACGTCGGCGGCATCGAAGGCCTCGCCGTCGTGGAACTTGATGCCGCGCTTCAGCTTGAAGGTGTAGCTCTTGCCGTCGGGGTCCATCGTCCAGCTCTCGGCCAGGAGCGGCGTCACGCTGCCATCGACGTTGATCTTCGTCAGGCCTTCCAACACGTTGTAGTGAACGATTTCGCCGATGGCCGCAGCCGGCGCGATCGTCGGGTCGAGGCCCGTGGGCTCCAGGACCATCGCCAGCGTGACGCGGCTTTTGTTGATGGGTTGGGCGTGAGCGGCGCCCAGAGAAGCGGCGGCGGCCAAGGCGATGAGCGTGCGGCGCGTGAGTGACATGACGGGGCTTCCTCCTGAATCAGCGTGGATGCTGCCACATCGGGCGCGGCACCGCTTCGATCAGTCGCCGCGTGTACGCCTGCTGCGGCGCCTTCAGCACGTCATCCGTCAGCCCGCGCTCGACCACGCGGCCGTGCTGCAAGACGATCAGCTCGTCGCACACCAGATCAACGACGGCCAGATCGTGGCTGATGAAGAGATACGCCAGGCCGAAGCGCTCCTGCAAATCCTGCATCAGGTTCAGCACCTGCGCCTGCACGCTGACATCGAGCGCGCTCACCGGCTCGTCGGCGACGATCAACTTCGGCTGCGTGACGAGGGCGCGCGCGATGGCGATGCGCTGGCGCTGGCCGCCGCTGAACTCGTGCGGGTACTTGTCGAGATCGGTCGCAGCATTCAGGCCGACCGCGTCGAGCATCGCCGCTGCACGTTCGCGGCGCTCGCCTTTGGGCAGGTGTTCGAGTTGCTCCAACGGCTCGGCAACGGTGCGCGCCACCGTCATGCGCGGATCGAGCGAGCTGTACGGGTCCTGAAAGACCATCTGGAAGTGGCGGCGCGCGGCGCGCAGATCGTCGCGGCCGAGCGCGTGCAAGTTGCGGCCCTCGAAGATCACGCTGCCGGACGAGGGCGCTTCGAGCGCCATCACCAGCCGCGCCAGCGTGCTCTTGCCGGAGCCGGATTCGCCGACGATGCCGAGCGTCTTGCCGGCGTCGAGCGTGAAGCTCACGTCGTCGAGCGCGGCCAGGGTTGCGGCCCGGGCGAACGGCAACGTGCGCGGCAGCGGGTAGCGCTTACCGAGGGCGGTGACTTGCAGCAAACAGCTCACGCGGCGGCCTCGCGCCAGCGGATGCAGCGCACGCCGTGCAGCGCGCCGACCGCCTGCTCTTGCGGCGGCGCGGCGCGGCACGCCTCGACCGCGAAATCACAGCGCTCGGCAAACGCGCACCCTTGCGGCATCTCGTGCAGCGCCGGCACGCGGCCGCGGATCGTCGCCAGGCGTGTGCCACGCGCCTGGCCGAGCGCGGGCCGCGCCGCGAACAGGCCGCGGGTGTACGGATGCGCGCGCCGCTCGAAGACCTCTTGCGTCGGCCCGCTCTCGACGATCTGCCCGCCGTACATCACCGCCAGACGCTCGACACGCGCCGCCATCACGTCGAGGTTGTGGCTGATGAGCAGGAGCGCCATGCCGCCGTCGCGCCGCAGCTCGTCGAGCAGATCGAGCACCTCGCGCTGGATGGTCGCGTCGAGCGCGGTCGTCGGCTCGTCGGCGATCAGCAGGTCGGGGCCGCAGGCCAGGGCGATGGCGATGACGACGCGCTGGCGCTGGCCGCCGGAGAGTTCGTGCGGGTACGCGTCCAGCCGCTCGCGCGCGCGCGGCAGGTGCACGCGCTCCAACAGGCGCAGCGCTTCGGCGCGCGCCGCGGCGGCGCTCATCTGCTTGTGCAAACGCAGCGACTCCGCGATCTGATGGCCGACGCGATGCACCGGATTCAGCGCCGTCATCGGTTCCTGGAACACCATGCCGATGCGGTCGCCGCGCAGTGCGCCCATCGCCTCGTCATCGAGCGTGATCAGCTCGCGGCCGTCGAAGCGGATCGAGCCCGACACCTGCGCGCCGTCGGGCAGCAAACCCATCAACGCCAGCGCCGTCAGCGACTTGCCGCAGCCCGACTCGCCGACCAGGCCGAGCGTGGCGCCGCGGTCGAGCGTGAACGACACGCAGCGCAGCGCGGCGCGCCGGCCCTGCGCGGTGGGCAGCGTGACGGCGAGATCGGCGACGTCGAGCAAACGACTCATGCCGAGCGCGTCCGCAGCAGCAAGTCGAGGTAGGCGCCGGCCAGCCGCTGCGCTTGCCGCACGCCGAGCTGCGTCATCAAGGCTTCGGCGATCGCCGCGCCGTCTTGCGCGCCCTGCTCGGGCCGCAGCACGACTTCGAGTTCGATGAAGTCGCCCAGGCCTTCGACGCGGTCGAGATGGATGCGCGTTGAGCCCACGAGCAGCAGCAGCCGTGTCTTGCGCACGCGCCCGATGACGGCATGCGCGCGCGACAAGGCCTCGCGCAGCGCGGCGGCGTCGGACGTGGGCGCGCGAACATAGTCCGACAACTTGGGCCCGCTGTCGTCGGCGCGCTCGTAGTGAATCAGCTCGCCGCGGCCGTCACCGAAGTCACGCAGCTTCAAGCGGCCGCGCGCGCAGGCGAAAAAGGTGTCGTCCTGCTCGATGCACTCGGCGTCGCCGTCGGCGAGCGCACGCGCACGAGGCAACATGGCCTTGACGCTGTCGATGCGGGCCTTGACTTCGACGTTACGCGCCATCTTTGGCAACTTGCCGCAGCGCCTGCTCGAAGACCTCGCTCGGCTGGCCACCGGAGATCAGGTGCTGGCGGTTGATCACCACCGCGGGCACCGATTGGATGCCGGCCTCTTGCCAGAAGCGCTCAGCTTCCCGCACGTCGTCGGCGAACTCGTTCTTCTCCAGTACTTCGCGCGCGCGCTCGACGGGCAGACCGACTTGTGCGGCCAGACCCTGCAGCACGTCGTGCGCGCCAGGATTGCGGCCTTCGCCGTGGTACGCCTTCAGCAGCGCGTGCTTGAGTGCGCGCTGCGCGCCGGGCGCCCCTTCAACACCCGCCCAATGCAGCAGCCGGTGCGCATCGAACGTGTTCCACACGTGCTCGCGTGTGCCGAAGGTGAAGCCCTCGGCGGCGCCACGCTCGGCGATGCGCGCGCGGTTGACGTGCGAGCTGCTCGTCGCTCATGCCGTACTTGGCCTTGAGGTACTGCGCCGCGTTGGCGCCCTCGGCGGCCATCGTCGGGTTGAGTTCGAACGGCTGCATGTGCAACTCGGCTTGGATGCCGCTGCGCTCCAGCGCGCGTTCGAGGGCGGCCAGGCCGACCGCACACCACGGGCAAGCGACATCTGAAACGAAATCGATCCTCATCTTTGCCTCGCCAACTTGGGGTCCAAAATATCGCGCAACCCGTCGCCGAGCAGGTTCAGCCCGAGCACGGCCAGCGCGATCGCGACGCCAGGATAGACCGCCAGCAGCGGCGCCTGGAACATCATCGTCTGCGCTTCATTCAACATGCGGCCCCAGCTCGGCTGCGGCGGCTGCGTGCCCAGGCCGAGGTAGGACAGCGCCGCCTCAGCGAGGATGGCCAGCGCGAACTGGATCGTCATCTGCACGATCAGCAGGTTGGCGATGTTGGGCAGCACATGGTCGGTGGTGATCCGCCACGCGCCTTTGCCGGCTGCGCGCGCGGCGAGCACGTAGTCGCGCGACCACACCGCATTGGCCGCGGCGCGGGCCAGGCGTGCGAAGACCGGGATGTTGAAGATGCCGATGGCGATGATGCTCGTCAACAGGCCGGGGCCGTAGATCGCCGTCAGCATGATCGCCGTCAGCAGCGCGGGGAAGGCGAAGGTGAAATCGCTGCTGCGCATCAATAGCTCTTCGACCCAACCGCGCTGCGCTGCCGCGACGCAGCCGATGGCCACGCCGAGCAGCACGCCGATGCCGACGGCGACGACGCCGACGACGATCGAGTTCTGCGCGCCGACGAGCAGTTGCGAGGCGATGTCGCGGCCCAGGCTGTCGGTGCCGAGCCAGTGCGCAGCGGACGGCGCGGCGAGCTTGTTGGCGATGTCGATGTCGGCGGGCGGGTACGGGCTCCAGACGAGCGACAGCAGCGCCGCGGCGGCGAGCAGCAGCACCAGCACGGCCCCCGCACTGAAACTCGGATGACGCCAGGCGCGGCTCAAGCGCTGCTCCCACGCAGCCGCGGATCGATCACCGCATACAGCACATCGACGACAGAAGTTGACAAGCACGACGACGGCGGCGAGCAGCATCACCACGTCGCGCACCAGCACCAGGTCACGGTTGCCGATGGCCTGGAAGACGAGCCGGCCGATGCCCGGCAGCACGAACACGTTCTCGACGATGATCGCGCCGGTGATCAGGTTGGCGAACTGCAGGCCCATGATCGTCAGCACCGGCACCATCGCGTTGCGCAGCACGTGGCGCCACAGCACCTGGCGCCGCGACAGGCCCTTGGCGCGCGCGGTGCGCACATAGTCTTCGCGCAGTGCTTCGAGCACCGACGAGCGCGTGACGCGGGCCAGGATCGCGGCCTGCACGGCGGCCAGCGACAGCGCCGGCAACAGCAACGACGACAGCGCGGGCCAGACACCGCCGCCATCGTCGTCGCGCCAGCCGGGAAAGCCTCCCGCGCTGACCCATTGCAGTTGCACGGCGAAGACAAGGATCAGCAGGATGGCGAGCCAGAAGTTCGGCAGCGACAAGCCGAGCTGCGACAACACCATCACGCCGGTGTCGCCGGCACGGCGGTGGTTCGCCGCCGCGTACACGCCCGCAGCGAGTGCAACGACAACGGTGAGCACCATCGCCATCAGCGCCAGCGGCAGGCTGACCTGCAGGCGCTCGGCGATCAATTCGAAGGTCGGTGTGTCGTAGGCATAGCTCGTGGCGCTGTCGCCGCGCAGCAGGCCGCCGATCCAGACGGCGTAGCGCACGGCCGCCGGCTTGTCGAGGCCGAGCTTGGCTTCGAGCGCGGCGATCGACTCCGGCGTGGCCGTGTCGCCGAGCATCACCTCGGCCGGGTTGCCGGGCAGGATTTCGAGCACGGCGAAGACGATCAGCGAGGCCACGGTGAGCGTGAGCGCGAAACTGGCGAAGCGCTTGAGCAGGAACCAGGTCATGCGTGCGTGCCGAGTTCCTGATCGAGCAGGGCCAGCCGCGGCACGACGGTGCGTGCCGCGAGCAACGCGCCCGGCGCGAGCACGGCGTTGGCGCCGATGCGCGCATGGTTCCCCACCATCGCGCCGAACTTGGTGATCTCGAGAGTGTGCAACTCGCCATCGACACGGACGCGGATGCGTTTGTCGTCGCGCTCGTTGCGGTGGTTGGCGACGATGCTGCCGGCCTCGAAATTGACTTCGCGACCGATGACGCTGTCGCCGACGAAGTTCATGTGGGCGAGCTTGCTGCCGGCGCCGAGCCAGCTCGACTTGAGTTCGCACCCCGGCCCGACAACGCAGCCTTCGGACAGCCACACACCACCGCGCAGCAGCGCCGTTGCGCTGACGAAGCATTGCGCCCCGATCACGGCGGGCCCCTTGATCTGCGCGCCCGCCTCGACCGTGCTGCTGCGGTGAATGGCGACATCGCCCTGCACCTGCCACGCCTGTGAATCGAGCAACGCCAGCACATCGCGCAAGCGAGCCTCGATCGATCGCGTCAGCGCCCAAGGCAACGTGCCGGCACACTCAGCAAACGGCGTGCCGATGAGGGCGTCGGTGAAGTTGCTGATGCGCAGATTCATTGCGCGCCGGAGTATCCTGCATCGACGTTTATTTTGAGGTGCGCGATGCCCATCCCGATGACGAGATCGCACATCACTGTCCGCGTTGCAGGCGAGTCTCGAACGCAAGTCGAGTACCTGGTCCGAGTCACCGGCCACACCAAGAGCCAGGTCCTGCGCGACGCCATCGCCGTGCTGCATGCGCAGCGGTGCAAGCAAGGCACACCGCGATGAGACTCAAGGACAAGGTGGCCATCGTCACCGGCGCCGGCTCGGGCTTCGGCGAAGGCATCGCGCGCAAGTTCGTCGCCGAAGGGGCCAAGGTGCTGCTGGTCGATCTGCGCGGCGACGCGGCCGAGCGGGCGGCGGCCGCACTCGGCGCAGAGAACGTGGCCCGTGCCTGGCATGCCGACGTCAGCAGCGCCAGCGATGCGAAGAACATGTTCGACGCCGCCGAGCGCTTCTTCGGCCCGCTCGACATCCTCGTCAACAACGCCGGCATCGGCCACAAGCCGCAGCCGCTCGAAGGGCTGGACGAGCATGACTTCGACCGCATCGTCGCCGTCAACATGAAGTCGATCTACCTCGCCATGCGCGAAGCCGTGCCGCGCTTCAAGGCGCGCGCGGCCGATGCCCGAGGTCTGCGCGGCGTGGTGCTGAACATCGCCTCCACGGCGGGCGTCAGTCCGCGTCCGCGGCTGTGTTGGTACAACGCCAGCAAGGGCTGGGTCATCACCGCCACGCGCGCGAGTGCGGTGGAGCTGGCGCCGCAAGGCATCCGCGTCAACGCGTTGAATCCGGTGGCCGGCGATACGCCACTGCTGGCCACCTTCATGGGCGAAGACACGCCCGAGATGCGCGCGAAGTTTCTGAGCACGATTCCGATCGGCCGCTTCTCGACGCCGGAGGACTTGGGCAACGCGGCGTGTTATCTGTGCAGCGACGAGGCGTCGATGGTCACCGGCGTGTGCATGGAGGTCGACGGTGGGCGCTGCATTTGAGGTCCACTCGAATCGTGAATGCGGAGGGGTGAGATGCAGGTCGACATCACTTGCAAGACGGATCGGTTCAACTTGTCCGTCGTTGGCGAGCGACTTCATCAACGACTGCTGCTTTGGAGAAGACTTTTCCAAGTGGTTGGTCGCGGCGTTGGAGGCGCAGGGTGTAGCGGCGGACCTGATCTGCATGGAAGACTTCGGCTGGGCCAACAGCGCCGAATACCAGGGTGTGTCGTACCTGATGTGCGTTGGTGGCACATCGGATGAGGACCGCGACCGACCCAACTTCGGCATGTGGCATGTCATGCTCGAACGGCACCGCACGTTGACGGACCGGCTGTTCGGCAGGAACAAGACAGCTCGATCGGATCCCATCATCGAAAAGGTCGCGGCCGTATTGCGTGCGGCCGGCTTCGCCGACGTGGAGATTGTTTGAACGCATGAGCGCGCTCGATCATGCCTACCGATACCGCCACGCCTCGTTCGTGTCGGACGGTGCGCAGCCGCGGTTGACGCTGGCCACCAACGACGCCAACGGCGAGCAACACCCACACTTCTTCGAAGGACACTTGCTCCGGCCGCGCCTGGTGGCCGAGCTGCTGACCGCCGTGCACCTGATCGTCGGCGCGCGCTTTTTCACACCGGCCAACACGCTGGCCCGCATCCTCGCGCTCGCCGACCCGGTGGTCACCTCCGGCGGCGGCTTGCTGCGTTTCGAAGGCTTCTCGTCGTGCTGCAGCACCTACATCCGCGCCGACCTGCTGCCGGCCGCCTACGACGGCGAGGTGGTCGGCAAAGGCACGACGAATGTGGACTTCAATCCGCCGATGCGCGCCGCGCTGGCGCGCGTTCGCGACGACGCGGGCTTGGCGCTGTCGGTAGGACGCGATGCGCTCGGCTTGCGCTCCGGCAGCGCGCAGGTCACCGAGCGCAAGGTCGCGCTGCCGCTGCGCTGGCTGCGCGGCATGGTCGAAGTGCAGTCGTACCAGGCCGGCATGGGGCAGCGGCTCGAAGCCAACGCCGTCGAGGCGATGCGCTTTTTCCGCACGCTGCCCAAGTCATCGACGAGCAAGACGCCGCTGTGGGTGTCGCGCACAGCGGCGGGGCTGGTGGCCGGCACGCGCGCCGGCACCGACGCCGTGCGCATCACCGACAGCACGCGCCTGCGTGTGCTGCGACCGCTGTTGCCCAAGGCCCGCGCGCTGCGCGTGTACGCCGACGAGGCGCGGCAAAGCAGCGCCTGGGTGCTGGACTTCGGCGACTCGCGCCTCACGCTGGTGTTGAGCGCCGAGGTCTGGCGCGGCTTCTCCGGCGAGGGGCAGGCACTGTGGGCGCTGATGCAGGCCGAGACCGATGCCGTGGCCGCGGCGATGCGGCGCGTGCGCGCACAACTGCAATGGCAACCGGCGCTCGATGCGCAGGCGCTGGCGGCCGAACTCGCACTGCCGCCGCCGGTCGTTGCCGACAGCCTGCGCGTGCTCGGCGCCTCCGGCCTGGCGGGCTTCGACGTCTCCAGCGGCCACTACTTCCATCGCGTGCTGCCGTTCGATCTGTCGACGATCGACGACATGCACCCGCGCCTGGCCGACGCCCGTGCGCTGCTGCAGGCCGATGCCGCCCGGGTCGTCCGCGCCGCGCCGTTCGAAGCCACCGTGTCCAGCGGCGGTGTGCTGCACCGCGTGCGCGACATCGACGGCGAGCTGCGCTGCACCTGCCCCTGGTTCGCCAAGCATCGCGGCGATCGTGGTCCGTGCAAGCACGTGTTGGCGGCTGCGGTGTTGCGAGCCAGCGCATGACAGACGTCTTCCAGCCCGTCACGGCTCTAGAGAAAGCCGTGCACGGCGGCAAGTACGACAGAGCGATCGGCTGCCTGCGGCGAATGTCGGCCGCCGAGAGAAAGGCTCAGCGCACCAGCTTGACACGCATGTTCAAGCTGATCGACGACGCGCACTGGAGCTCCGACAAGAAGAGCAAAGCAGCCTGGGGAGACCCACCTACCCAGAACCAGCTGCGCGCCGCCACGGGTGCGCTCGTTCTTTGCGGCACGGCTGCCGATGTTGCCGGCCGCTTCGTCGCCGCCGAGGATTTGCTGGCGCTGGCCACGGAGTTCCATCCTCCGTGTCTGGACGGGCTGGCCGAGGCGATGCTGCGGCGGTCGCCGCAGCTCATTCGCACCGTGCAGGCGCTGATCGCCGCCGGTCTGGTGCCGCGGCCGGACAGCGACGACTACACGCTCGGCCTGATGAACCTGGCCGGCCGCCACACCGCACCGATCGAACAGGCCTTTGCCGCCGACCCCGGCTTGCAGCCGGTGCTGCTGCGCGTGATGGACATCGAAGGCACGACCGATTGCAGCCTGGCCGGCATCGACAAATACAGCCCCGCTGCGCAGACCTGGTCGCAAACGCTGCTCAGGCTGTGCGCTCAAGGCACCTACACGCGTGAGACCTTGCTCGACAAGACACTGTCGAGCCTGGAGCGCGATTGGCCGCAATTCCGCGCCGGCTGGTTCTCGCGCTTTCACATCGAATTGGCGCCGGCGGTGGAGATGATGGCGCCGCATGCGCAGCGCTATCTCGCTTTGTGCCACAGCCGCATTGCACCCACGGTCGCCTTGGCGTTGGGCGTGTTGAAACAGCTCGACGAGGCCGGCCTGCTCGACGCACGGTCGCTGCTCGAAGCGATGCGGCCGGTGATGGCGGCCAGCGTCAAGGCCCAGGTCGAAGCGGCGCTGAAGCTGGTCGATCGCGTGCTCGCGCGCGATGCGTCGCTGCGCAACGAGGCGTCGGCGCTGATCGTGATCGGCCTGGCCCACGATGCGGCCGAGGTGCAAAAGCAGGTGCTGCGCCGGCTGGCCGACTGGGGCCTCGGCGCCGCCGATCGCGGCCGCCTGCTGGAGTTGCTGCCGCACGTGGCCGCGGTGCATCGACCGGCGCTGCAGCGCTTGATCGGCGCACCCCCAGTGGTGGCGAGCAACGAGCCCGTTGCAGCGCCGACGCGGCCCAACAGGCCGGCCGATCGCATCGGCACTCTCGACCCGAGTCGCAGACTGCCACCGATCGAGAGCAGCGACGAACTCGTCGAGTGCATCGCCCATGTGTTCGAGAACGACACCGACATCGATGCCTTCGAGCGCGCGCTCGCGGCGCTCGTGAGCGCCGCGCCGATCGCTGACCACGCCCGCTTCGGGCCGGTGGTCAAGCGCGCCGGCAAGGTGCGCAAGCCGTTAGCTAACGAGCTCGCCCGCCTGCTGCTCTTCGTCGCGACGGGCCAGCGCATCGGCGGGCAACCCACCGTCGATCACGGCGGCAACCCGAGCAACGTGCAGGCGCAGCTCATCGCGCGCATCGACGATCTGATGGATCTGGCCGCGCAGGGCCACGGCCTGACGCCCTTGTCGGCGCCGACGCACCAGCGCGGCTTCATCGACCCGGCGGTCTTTGTCGAGCGGGTCGCGTCGCACCAGGCGCAACGCCTCGTCTCAACGCGCGCCGAGCAGGTGCGGGCGTTGCTGCGGCTGGCGCCGCCGTCGAGCGACGCGATTCGTGCCCGCGCGCGGCAACTTGCCGACTCGCCGTTCGTGCACGCGTTGCGCTATGCGCTCGGCGATGACGTCGAGCCAGACGGCGACAGCGCGCTGATGGCCGCGGCGGCACGTATCCGTCACCCCGGCGGCAACGACACGGCATTGGCGCAACGCCTCGGCGATCAGGGGCCCGATGGTTCGTTCGCGGCCCAGTTCACTTGGGCCGTCGAGAGCAAGATCTCCGACTACGGCAACACCTACCATCTGTTCAAGGTCATCGTCGACCGCGCGCCCGGCGATACCGATCCCGATCTGCTGGCGGTGCTGCGACATGCCCCCGCACACACCCGAGCCCGGCACTGGTTCGACCAATGGAGCTTCGGCGGCATCGACGAAGCCTCGGTGCTGTATGCGGCCACGCTGTTGCCTTCCAGCCTGGAAACCTACTTCGCCGAAGGTGCGCGGGCCATCGGCGGCAACCTCGATTGGTGGGAAGCGCAGTGGCACAACCGCGCCTACCTGCAACTGCTGCTGGACCCCACCGTGCCGATGACGCCGATGGCGACGCTGCTGCTGGCGCTGGGGCTGGCGGGCAAAGAGCCGGGCCAGGCGGCCTTGACGGTGGATGCGTTCGTGCAGTGCCACGCGGAAGGCCGCCTCGACACGGCGGCGCTGGCAGCGGCTGCGCGCGATCTGCTGCGCACGCCGCTGGTGAAAGCTTCGCGTTATGCAAAAAGCTTGCGCGCGGCACTGCGGATCGATCCGGGCGCGGCCAGCGCGGTTACCGACATCCTGTTCGCGATGCTCGCGGCCAACCCTGCCGAGCCGCCCAAGGACACGGCGCTGCTGCTCGAATTGCTGCAGGAGGTGACCCTTGGCGGCCGCCTGCCGTTGCCCTCAGGCGCGCGAGCAACGCTCGAAGCGCTGCAGCTGTCCGGCAAGGGCCGCGGGCTGAAAGCCAGCCTGCTGGCGCAGCCCTGATGGCGGCTTGATGCTGTTCAGAGCACGGCCGCGAGCGCGCTGGCCGTGCGCTCGACGTTCTTCGTGCTCAACCCCGCCACGCACATGCGCCCCGAGCGCACGAGGTACACCGCGTGCTCTTCGCGCAGCCGATCGACCTGCGCGGCCGACAGTCCCGTGTAGCTGAACATGCCGCGCTGCGTCAGGAAGTAGCCGAAGTCGCGGTCGGGCAGTTTGGCTGCGAGCACCGCGTGCAGGCTCTTGCGCATCGCCAGGATGCGCTCTCGCATCGCCGCCACTTCGCCCTCCCACTGAGGCCGCAGCTTGGCATCACCGAGCACGCGCGCGACGATGCCGGCGGCGTGCAGCGGCGGGCTGGAGTAGTTGCGGCGCACGGTGGCCTTCAACTGGCCGAGCACGAGTTCGGCTTCGGTGGCGTCGGCGCAGACGACGCTGAGCGCGCCGGCGCGCTCGCCGTACACGCTCATGCTCTTCGAGAACGAATTGGCGACGATGAACGTCAGGCCTTTGGATGCCATCTGGCGCACCGCGTAGGCGTCTTCTTCGATGCCGTCGCCATAGCCCTGGTAAGCCAGGTCGAGATACGGCAGCAGGTGCCGTTCGGCCAGCAGCGGCACCAATTGATCCCACTGCGCGCGCGTCAGATCGACGCCGGTCGGGTTGTGACAGCAGGCGTGCAGCAAGACGATGCTGCCCGCCGGCAACGCGCGCAGCGCGTCGCACATGGCGTCGAATTTCAGGCCACCGGTCTTGGCGTCGTAGTACGGATAGGTGTGGACCGCCAGGCCCGCGCCTTCGAACATCGCGCGGTGGTTGTCCCAGCTCGGGTCGCTGACCCAGACTTCGCTTGCCGGCAGCCAGCGTTTGATGAAGTCGGCGCCGACCTTCAGGCCGCCGCTCGAGCCAACGGTTTGCAGCGTGGCAACGCGGCTGGCCTCGACGGCCGGATGCGCAGCGCCGAACAGCAGCGCCTGCACCGCGCGCCGCATCGCGGCATCACCTTCAATTGGCAGGTAGCTCTTGGTGCCGCCGCCCGCGAACATCTGCGCTTCGGCTTCGCGCACGCTGGCCAGCACGGGGATGCGGCCGTCGTCGTCGAAGTAAATGCCGATCGACAGGTTGATCTTGTGCGGCCGCGGGTCCTTCTGGAAGGCCTCGTTGAGGCTGAGGATCGGGTCGCCGGCGTACGGCTCCAGATGCGAGAACAGGCTCATCGCGCCCCCTTGGCCCTGCGGGCCGTCCCCCCAAGGGGGAGCGAGCGTCTTCGGAGCGGCCGGGCGACGCTCATGCGGCCAACGCCTTCTCAATGTCGGCGCGCAGCTTCTCCGGCTCGTCGTTGGGCGCATAGCGCTTGATGACCTGGCCGTCGCGGCCGACCAGGAACTTGGTGAAGTTCCACTTGATCGCCTCGCTGCCGAGCAGGCCCGGCGCTTGGCCCTTGAGCCAGCGCCACAGCGCATCGGCGCTGTCGCCGTTGACATCGACCTTGGCCATCATCGGGAAACTGACGCCGTAGTTCACTTCGCAGAACGACGCGATCTCGCCGTTGCTTGCCGGGTCCTGCGCGCCGAACTGGTTGCACGGGTAGCCGACGACGACCAGCCCACGCTCGCGCAAATCCTGCCACAGCGACTCGAGCCCCTTGAACTGCGGCGTGAAGCCGCAGGCGCTGGCGGTGTTGACGATGAGGAAGACATGCCCCCGCCGCGCCGCAAAGTCAGCCCGCTTGCCGGCGATCGACGTCGAACGAAAACTCGAACAAGGAAGAAGCAGTCATGAGGAACCTTTCATGAGGAAGAAGAGGGTATTCCCCAGCGAACGCCGTGGATCTGGCTTTGCCAGGCCACTGGCGTTGCCCCCTGAGGGGGAGGCGGCGAAGCCGCTCCGGGGGTGGTCGAAAATCACGCATCGTATCGCCGCGAACATCCGGATGCGGTCTAGGGGGCACCTTTCGTTGACAGGGCCGCGCGGCCCCGGGAACATCGGCGGTGTGAGCGCGCTTCATCCTTCCACCCTTCCTCCCACGCCGATGCCGGTGCAGCGTGTGCTGCTGATCGGCTTCGGCGATTTCGAGCGCCAGGCGCTCACCTCCTACCTGCGTTTTGCCGGCACGCGCGTGCCGTCCTACGAGCAGGTGGACGACATCGCCTCAGCCGATTTCGTCATCGCCGACGCCGACCACCCGGGCGCGATCGACGAGGTCATGGCCGCCGACCGTGGCGCCGACACGGTCTACATCGGCTCGCTGGCGCCCGAAGGCGCGCTGGCGTGGACGATGCGGCCGATCGATCCGCTGCAGGTCTTCCGCGAGCTCGACGCCGCCGTGGCGCTGCGCTTCTTCAAGAGCGCGCCGCCGCCGCTGCACACCACCAGCGGCCCGATGCCGCTGTCGCCGCTGGCCGCCGACGAGGCGCAGCAGCCGCAACGCCGCGCCAGCGATGTCTCCACCGGCCCGCTGGCGCTGCTGATCGACGACAGCGAGATCGCGCTGCGCTTCCTGCAACGCCAGTTGAGCACGCTCGGGCTGCGCACCGAGACGGCGTCCAACAGCCAGGCCGCGCTGGCGCAAATGGCGCAGCAGCGCTTCGATGCCGTCTTCGTCGACGTCGATCTCGGCCCGGACAGCGCGATGGACGGCTTTGCGCTGTGCCAGCACCTGAAGCGCCAGCAGCGCCCGCACGGCACCGGCCTGCCACCGCGCGTGGTCATCGTCAGCGCGCATGGCAGCGCGACCGACCGCGTGCGCGGCACCTTCGCCGGCTGCGACGCCTACCTGACCAAACCGATCAAGGAAGAGACGATGCTCGCTCAGTTGCGCACGCTCGGCCTGGTCGCCCCGGCCGAGGTGGAGCGGCCGCGGCGCAAGCGCGGCGCGGCCGCCGACGCGCCTGCGCCTGCAACCAGCGCCGCGGCGCCCGATGGCGACAGCGCGGCGCAGGCGCCGACCAATCCGCGCTAAAAGCGAGCCCGCCTCAGCCTCTGTCAAGCCGCGCGCCGCTGCAGCGCCGCCGAGGCCGCCGCGGCAACGATGGCCGCACCGCCGAGCAGCACGCGCCCATCGGCGCTGCCCGCGCCGAGCAGCAGCGCCGAGACGCTGGCGAACAGCACCTCGACCAGCATGATCACCGCCGTGGCATGGGCCGGCAGCCGCGCGGCGCCGTATTGCAGCGCCAGGTTGCTGGCCAGGAAGCAGGCGCCGAGCGCCACCGCGCCGGCGATCCAGCCCCAGGCCGGCGGCGGCAAGCCCGGCACGACGCCGCGGCCGTGCAGGGCCAGCGCCAACACCAGCGCCACCAGCGCGCCGCCGACAAACATGGCCAGCGCCCGCGCACTCTCCGAGCGCGCGGCCTCGCGGCGCAGCATGACGTTGTTGAGCGCGAACGAAAAGCCGCCGACGACGCCCAGCCACTCGGCCAGCGTGCGCGGCAGCGGCCAGCCGGCGCCGCCGGCCGGCCAGAGGATGATCAGCGCGCCGGCCAGCGCCAGGCCGACGCGCAGCAGCGCGCCGCCGGAGAGCGGCTCGTGCAGCAGCACGCGTGCCAGCAGCACCGCCCAGACCGGCATCAGGTAGAACAGCAGCACGACGCGCACCACGTCGCCGATCGTCACCGCCCAGTTGAACGCGGCATTGGTCGTGCCCGAGGCCAGCACCAGCACCCACAGCGCGGGATGGGTCAGCACCTCGCGCCAGGCCGCCGGCCGCGCCAGCGTGATCACCGCCACGGCCAGCAGGTAGATCAGCGCCGTGGCCGCCAGCGGGTGCAGGCCCGCCGCTTCGAGCTGGCGAAACGGCCACCAGCTGACGCCCCAGGTGAAGGCGTTGAAGACCAGCGCCAAGGCCGGCAGCAATCCGGCGCGACGACTCAATGGGGGTCGGAGCGGGCGATGGCGAGCAGCCGCTCGACCTCGTCGCGATGTTCGACCGTGTTGCGCTGGTGCCAGCGCCGGATCAGCTCCATCGTGCCGGCGACGACGATGCCGAAGATCGTGATCGCGCCGAACGCCGAGAGGCCGAACTTGGTCATCGCGGTGTAGAACGCGCCCAGGCCGAGGATGCAGGCCTGCTCGTTGAAGTTCTGCACGGCGATCGAGCGGCCGGCGCCCATCAGGTTGTGGCCGCGGTGTTGCAAGAGCGCGTTCATCGGCACGACCAGGTAGCCGCCGATGCCGCCGAGCAGAATCAGAAACGGCGCGGCCAGCCAGACGTTGTCGATGTAGTTCATCAAGATGACGAGCAGCCCCATGCCGATGCCCAGCGGGATGACGCTCGTCGCGCGGTCGAGCTTCATGAACATCGAGGCCACGATCGCGCCCACCGCGGTGCCGACCGCGACCACGCCGACCAGGCTCGAAGCCTGCGTCGTCGAGTAGCCGAGTGCGGCGCCGGCCCAGGCCAGCACGATGTAGCGCAGGTTGCCCGAGACGCCCCAGAACAGCGTCGTCGTCGACAGCGAAATCTGGCCCAGCTTGTCGGCCCACAGGCGCGCGTTGCACTGCGAAAAATCGCGCACCAGCGCCAGCGGCCGGTCCATCGGCAGCAGCGGCGACTCGGTGCGCGGGATGCGCAGGTTGAACAGCGCGGCGATCAGGTACATGAAGATCATCGAGGCGATGGCCGCTTCGGGGCCGGTGTCGATGCCGGTGTCTAACAGCGGCAAATCGAAGCCGAGCAGCATCGGCGCGAACCGCGGCCCGATCAACTGCCCGCCGACCAACACGCCGAGGATGATCGAGCCGATGGTCAGGCCCTCGATCCATCCGTTGGCCTTGACCAGTTGCGACGGCGGCAAGCAGCTCGGTCAGGATGCCGTACTTGGCCGGCGAGTACGCCGCCGCGCCGAGGCCGACGATGGCGTACGACAGCAGCGGGTGCGTGCCGAACAGCATCATCAGGCAGCCGACGACCTTGATGGCGTTGGAGACGAACATCACCTTGCCCTTGGGCAAGGCGTCGGCAAAGGCGCCGACGAAGGGCGCCAGCACGACGTAGAAGAGCGCGAACATCGGCACCAGCGCCGCGCGCTGCCACTCCGGCGCGCCGCTGGTGCGCAGCATCTCGACGGCGGCGACGAACAACGCGTTGTCAGCCAGCGAGCTGAAGAACTGCGCCGACATGATGGTGTAGAAGCCTCGTTTCATGCGCGGCGCAACGACTCTGTCTCCGTAATGAAATCGCCTCTGACGGGCCGGCGGTTTATAGCACGCAGCATCACAATCAGTTACGATGCGCGACATGCCGCGTCCGATCGAAGCCCTGATCCACACCAGCGCGCTCGCGCACAACCTCACGCGCGCCCGTGCTGCCGCGCCCGACGCCAAGGTCTGGGCGGTGGTCAAGGCCAACGCCTACGGCCACGGCATCGAGCGCGCCTACGACGGCTTGCGCGGCGCCGACGGTTTTGCGCTGCTCGATCTGAGCGAAGCCGAACGCATCCGCGCGCTCGGCTGGCGCGGCCCGGTGCTGCTGCTCGAAGGCGCGTTCGAGCAACGCGATCTGGAGCTGTGTTCGCGTCTGGACCTGTGGCATGTGGTGCATTGCAGCCGAACAGATCGACTGGCTGGCCGCGCACAAGACGCACGCGCCGCAGCGCGTTTTCCTGAAGATGAACAGCGGCATGAACCGGCTGGGCTTTTCGCCGGTGGCGTTGCGCAGCGCATGGACACGCTTGAACGCGCTGCCGCAAGTCGGCGAGATCACGCTGATGACGCACTTCTCGGACGCCGACGGGCCGCGCGGCATCGCGCAGCAGGTGGCAGCGTTCGAGACCGCCACGCGCGACCTGCCCGGCGAACGCTCGCTGGCCAACAGCGCCGCGGCGCTGCGCCATCCGGCGCGTGGCCGCGGACTGGGTGCGCGCGGGCATCATGAGCTACGGCAGCGCGCCCGACTTTCCCGAGCACGACATCGCGCACTGGGACTTGCAGCCGACGATGACGCTGCGCTCGAAGCTGATCGCGACGCAGCGCTTGTCGGTGGGCGACAGCGTCGGCTACGGCAGCAGCTTCACCGCCAGCGAGCCGATGACGATCGGCATCGCGGCCTTCGGTTATGCCGACGGCTACCCGCGCCACTGCGCCACCGGCACGCCGGTGCTGGTGGACGGCGTGCGCACGCGCACCGTCGGCCGCGTCAGCATGGACATGATCGCGGTCGATCTCGCGCCGCTGCCCGAGGCCGGCATCGGCAGCGAGGTCACGCTGTGGGGCGAGGGCCCGCAAGGCTCGCGGCTGCCGATCGACGAGGTCGCGCGCGCCGCCGGCACGATCGGCTACGAGCTGATGTGCGCGCTGGCGCTGCGCGTGCCGGTGCGCACGATCGAATGACGCCGCAACGATTCGCGCAGCGCGTGCGCGCCGATCTGCGCGCGCGGCGCTGGCTGCGCTGGCACTGCTCGTTGATCGGTCTGCTGACGCTGCTCGCCGGCTGGGCCTGTTCGCACGCGCTGATGCGCCTGGGCAGCGACGCCTTGTGGCTGCGCTACGGCGCGGCCTTCGCCGTGGCGTACGGCGTGCTGATGCTGTTGCTCTACCTGTGGGCGCGCTGGCTGCTGTCGCGTGATGAAGCCGACTGGCTGCAGATCGACGGTGGGGCTCCGGGCGGCGGTTCGCGGCGGCGACGTGGCATCGATGAAGTCCGGCGGCGGCGGTGACTTCGGCGGCGCCGGCGGCGGCGGCTCGTTCGATGTGCCCGACCTGCCGGCCGCGGCGACGGATGGCGCCGGCGAGGCCGTCGGCGGCGCGTTCGAGATCGCTGGTGCCGCGGACGAAGGCGCCATCGTGCTGATCCCGATCGCACTCGTGGTCGGCATCGCGCTGGCCCTCGGCACGGTGCTCGGCTTTGCGGTCTTCGGCTTGTTCGGCGTCGAAGTGCTGCTGGCGGTGGCGGTCGAGATCGCCATCGCCTCCGTCGGCGGCGCCGTCGCCTACAAGGCCGGCGCCGAAGGCTGGCTGGCCGCGGCGTGGCGGCGCACGTTCTGGCCGGCGCTGGCCACGCTGGCCTGCGTCGTCGCGCTCGGCGCCGCCATCGACCATTGGTTGCCGCAGGCGAGTTCGTTGCCGCATGCGCTGCAGTTGCTGCGCACAGTTTGACCTGCAAGCATGTGCTGTCAGCCGGCGCGCCGCAAGGCCAGCCTTCGCGACAGCCTCATCCCCATCGCCGCCGCCAGCCCCAGCACCGCGGCGGCATAGGCGAAGGTGAACATGGCGAACTTGAGCGCGGCCAGGCTCGAATAGACCAGGGCGAGCCCGGGGTGGAAGTCCAGCGGCTGCGCCAGCATGAGGTACGAGACCAGGTTCTCCAGCGCGTCGGCGATGGGCGCGAGCGTGGAGAGCACGGCCGCCGTCTCCATCCAGCGGCGCTGCTTCGAAGCGGCGGGGAACAGGCGCGCGATGAGCAGCAGCGCCAGCAGGTGGAGCAAAAACACCGAGACGATGAAGATGAAGTCGATGTGCTGCGTCTGCAGATAGGCGTCCAGCGTGCCGCGCTCGATCAGAAAGGCGTACCAGCCCTTGAGCTTGTGATGATCAAACGACAGCTGCGCCACCTGATACGGCACCGGGAACTGCGAAGCCGCGTAGCTCGCACCGAGGATTCGGCTGGCGAAAAGGTTGAGGGCCAACGCCGGGACGACGGCGACGGCGAGGGCCCGGGTGCTCAGCCCGGCGGCAGGGCGCAGGAGCAGGCTGTGAATGAGGTTCATGGCAGGGCCCGGTGGTGTTGTTGCACGCATCGTCACCGCCGTCGGCAATGGTTCCATGTCACGCGAGTAAAGAAGTAAGAAGCAATGGCTCTAACATCGCCGCCACCTTCACACAGGAGCGTTTCATGGGACTCATCGGCACCATTTTTGTCGGCCTCGTCGTCGGCGCCATCGCGCGCTTCATCATGCCCGGCGAGCAGAAGATGGGCTGGATCATGACCATCCTGCTCGGCATCGCCGGCTCGCTCATCGCCGGCTTCGTCGGCCAGGCGCTGGGCTGGTACCAGGCCGGTCAGGGTGCGGGCTGGATCGCTTCGGTCGTCGGCGCGCTGGTGCTGCTGTTCGCCGTCGGCAAGTTCACTGGCGGCAAGCCACCGGCGCAGTAGCCTGAAAGTTCAAGCCGATGAAGTGACGTTCACCGCCGTGCGCGCGCAAGGCGCCGGCGGGCAGAACGTCAACAAGGTGTCGAGCGCGGTGCACCTGCGCTTCGACGTGCCGGCGTCGTCGCTGCCCGAGGACGTGAAGGCGCGCCTGCTGGCGCTGTCCGACTCGCGCATCACGACCGAAGGCGTCGTCGTCATCAAGGCGCAGGAACACCGCAGCCAGGACATGAACCGCGCCGACGCGATGCAGCGTTTGCAGGCACTGGTGGATTCAGTGGCGCGAGCCGCCGCGCGTGCGCAAGGCGACCAAGCCGACCTACGGCTCGAAGCAGCGGCGGCTCGAAGGCAAGTCGCAGCGATCGGAGACGAAGGCGTTGCGCGGCAAGCTGCGCGAAGGTTAGCTGCGCTTGACCGTCGCCAGCATCGTCGCCAGCGCGATGAACAGGCCGCCGAAAACGCGATTGACCCAGCGCATCTGCCGCGGCGTGCGCAAGGCCGCGAGCGCACGCGACGCGAACGCGGTGTAGCCGGCGTTGACGACGAGGTCGGTGAAGGCCAGCGTGGCGCGCGATGACGAGGTACTGCGGCACGAGCGGCTGTGCCGGATTCAGGAACTGCGGCACGACGGCGAGCATGAACAGGGTCGGCTTGGGGTTCAAGGTGTTGATCATCCAGCCGCGCATCAGGACCCTGCGCCGCGAGACCCGCGCTGCGTCATCAGCGCGGGCTTGCAAGCCAACGGCCGGCGCGCGCCACTGCGCGATGCCGAGCCACAGCAGGTAGCCCACGCCGAGCCACTTGATGACGGCGAAGGCGGTCGATGAGGCCATGATGAGCGCACCCAGGCCCACGCCGACCAGCAGCAGCAGCGACCACAGGCCGAGCACCAGGCCGAAGGTGAGGAAGTAGCCGCGCGCAAAGCCGTGCTGCAGGCCGGCCGTCATCGCCGCCACCGCGCCGGCGCCCGGCGAGATGCTGATGGCCCATGACGCGGCGAAAAATGCAAGCCAGGCCGAGATGTCCATGCATCGCTCCGAACGTGAAATGCGTTTGTAGCGCGAGACGATACCGGCCATGCGGCATGGGACGATGCCGGCGCATCGTGTTTGCGGCGCGCGTGAGTCGCGCGCCTAAGGTCAACTGCATCGTCAACCTGCAGAGCCCAACCCATGATCTCTCGTCATACGCTGCTGCTGTGCTGCGCGGCCCTGCCGCTGTTCGATGGCGCCTCGCGCCGGCGCACAGCAGACCGACCCAAAGGCCGTCGTGCTCGCTCTTGGCTGGACCACGCGGCCTCTGTCGACGAAGCCGCGCGCCGGTGCGACGACGCGCGCCCGGCTCCGCGGCGAGCGCATCCGCAGCGCGCATGCGGCGTGGCAGGCGCAACACGGCGCCGCGCAGCAGACGATCGCTCGATGCCTGTTCGCGACGATTCGCACGCTCGGTCCGAGGCCGCGCGGCGTGGCCGCGCGGCGAGTCCGAAACGGTCGTGGCGGCCATGCTGACGATCGCTGGCGCTGCGCAGTCGATGGACAAGCTAGCGTCAAGATGGCGGCGCATGGACGACGCCAAGCTGATAAAGCTTACTGCGCGCAGCTACCCCAGCCTGTTCGAAACGGCCGGAGATGCGAGTTCACCGCGATGGCTGCAACGACGTCGCAGAGCGCGCAGCCGCCAAGAAGTTCATGGCTGGACCACGAGGCCCAGTTCACCGAAGCCGCACGCCTGTGCGAAGCACGCGCGCCGGGCAGCGGCGCGGCCGTGTCGCAGGCGCTCGCGCGCTGGCAAGCCCAACAGGGCGCTGCCAAGGACAAGCTCGATGGCCGCCGCGCATGCGCAAGCCCAGGCCCGCGCCGATGCCGTCGGCGGGCGCATCCTGCCGCTCGAAGCGATGAAGCCGTGGCAACGCGACAGGGCGATCGAGCGACAGCAGCAGCTCGATGAGCGAGCTGACCGAGGCGGCGGTGCGCCCGTATTGCGAAAGCTGCCGCGCGAGTTCGAACGCGCCGACATGGACTTCAGCGCGCAGTGGCAGAAGCGACTGCAACGAAGCCGCGTTGAAGATCGGCCGTCACAATCGCCGCATGGCCAAAGAAAAGTCGATCTTCGTCTGCAACGAGTGCGGCGGCAGCAATCCGAAGTGGCTCGGCAAGTGCCCACATTGCGGCGCCTGGAACTCGCTCGAAGAAACCGCCGGTGAGCCGGGCAGCAGCGGCAAGCAACACCGCTTTCAGTCGCTGGCCAAGAGCGCGCCGGTGACGACGCTGGCCGACATCGATGCCGCCGATGTCGCGCGCACGCCCACCGGACAAGAAGAGCTGGACCGCGTGCTCGGCGGCGGCATCGTGCCCGGCGGCGTGACGCTGATCGGCGGCGACCCGGGCATCGGCAAGAGCACGCTGCTGCTGCAAGCCGCCGACACGCTGTCCAAGCAGATGAAGGTGCTCTACGTCAGCGGCGAAGAGAGCAGCGCGCAGGTGGCGCTGCGTGCGCAGCGGCTCGGCCTCGACGGCTCGCGTGTGCGCGTGATGGCGGAGATTCAACTCGAGCGCATCCTCGCCACGCTCGATGTCGAAGCGCCGGCGTTCTGCGTCATCGATTCGATCCAGACGCTGTACTCCGATGCGCTCACGTCCGCGCCGGGCTCGGTGGCGCAGGTGCGCGAGTGCGCGGCGCACCTGACGCGCACCGCCAAGGCGCGCGGCATCGCCGTCGTGCTCGTCGGCCATGTGACCAAGGAAGGCTCGCTCGCCGGGCCGCGTGTGTTGGAGCACATCGTCGATACGGTGCTCTATTTCGAAGGCGACACGCATTCGAGCTTTCGCCTCGTGCGCGCGATCAAGAACCGCTTCGGCGCGGTCAACGAGATCGGCGTCTTCGCGATGACCGAGCGCGGCCTGAAAGGCGTCAGCAACCCGAGCGCGATTTTTCTGTCGACGCATGGCGCGCCGGTGCCGGGCTCGTGCGTGCTGGTGACGCTCGAAGGCACGCGGCCGTTGCTGGTCGAAGTGCAGGCGCTGGTCGACAGCGGCGGGCCCCAGCCCGCGGCGCTTGTCGGTCGGCCTCGATCGCGATCGCCTGGCCATGCTGCTGGCGGTGCTGCACCGCCATGCCGGTGTTGCCTGTCTCGATCAGGACGTGTTCGTCAACGCCGTCGGCGGCGTGCGCATCACCGAGCCGGCGGCCGATCTGGCGGTGATGCTGGCGATTGCCGGCAGCCTGCGCGGCAAGGCTCTGCCGCGCGGCTTCATCGCTTTTGGCGAAGTCGGCCTGGCCGGCGAAGTTCGGCCAGCGCCGCGCGGTCAGGAGCGTTTGAAGGAAGCCGCCAAGCTCGGCTTCTCGATCGCGCTGGTGCCGAAAGCGAATGCACCGAAGAAGCCCATCGAGGGTCTCACGGTGCATCCGGTCGAGCGTGTCGAAGAAGCCATCGACATCGTGCGCGGGCTGTGACCATCAGCGACTGATCTGCAGCGTATACGCCGCCGTCGCGCCGCTGCGGTAACGCACGCGCACGTAGTAGGTCGCGGTCGTCGTGCCGGTGTTGGTGATGCTCGCAGCTGTCCACCGCGCCCGTGCCATTGTTGCTGCTGGCCGCGGCGTTGCCGCTGGCCGAGCGGTACAGGTAGAGGTCGTAGTTGGCGTTGGCGGGGGGCGTCAGCGTGGCACTGAGCGTGCGGCCCGGATCGACCGTGACGGCAAAGTAGTCGCTGTCGCCCGAGGTCATCGTGCCGTTGACGGTGGCCGGGTTCGGCGTGATCACCTGCGCCGTGCCGCGCGTGTTGTTGCTCTCGACCTCCGCCACCGTGCCACCGCCGCCGCCACCACCGCCCGTGCCGATGGTGAGGTAGGCCGCGCTGATCGCGCCCCAGGCGCCGCCGGCATCTTGCGCGCGCACGAAGACGATGTGCTTGCCGGTGGCCAGGCCCGTGGTGTCGAGCTGCGCGGTGAGGCCTTCGGTGGTGGCGTTGAAAGCGCCGTCGCTGGCGGACAGCACACGCGCCGTGCCGCCGGCCCACGGCGGCGTGTCGATGTAGTACTCGGCGGCCGTCACGTTCTGCGTGGCTTCGGCGCCGTTGCTGTTGTTGAAGCGCGTGTCGGTGGCCGAGGCGCTGAGCGTGACTGCCGTGCCTGCGGGCACGGTGCTCGAGGACAACGCCACGCTCGTCACGTCCGGCCCGCCCGGCGTCTGGTACGGCGTGCGCACCACCTTGGCGGCGTAGATCAGCGCCGGCAGGTTGTTCGGCTTGATGGTGTTGGTGTAGTCGGTGCAGCTCTGGAAGAAAGAGGTGCCGAGCTCGAAGGTGTAGGCCGCCACACCGAGTTCACCGTAGCTGATCCCGTCGCTCGTGCCGTCGGTGGCGTACAGGCCGATCGACTGCTGCGGCGTGTAGCCATTGAAGAACGCGAACTTGCGGCCGAGGGTTTGCAGCGCCGCGCCATTCGGCGCCGGCGTGCTGGTGTCGCCCCAGGGCCAGAGCACGAGCTGGCTGTAGCTGTGCACGTCGATGTGGATGCCGCTGGTGTCGGCCGGTGCGGCGTCGGTCTTGGCCGGGCCGCGGCGGTCCGGCCACAGGCTGCGCACGTAGGCTTCGATGGCCTGCGTCTCCGGCTCGGACGCGGCGCTCGAGCCGCGGTAGGTGAGGTCGCACTGATTGCCGCTGGAGCCCGCGCCGCCGGTTGCGTTCCAGCTGAAGCCGAAGTTGCGGTTCAGGTCGGCGCCGCGTGTGTTGCTCGCCGCGCCGCAATACGCCTGGTTGGTGTTCTTGCGCCACGACAAACCGGTCTCGGCTTTCTTGCGGCCGTCGGGGTTGGTCTGCAGCATCAGATGGACCTCGTGGTGGTCGAGGATCCACGTCGCGTCGGCGTTGACGCCGTAGCCTTCGAGCAGCCAACGCGCGAACGACAGGTTCAGCGGCGCGGTGGTGTATTCGCGCGCATGGATCGCGCTGTTGACGAACAGCTTGGGCTTGGCGCCTGTGAGGCTCTTGTTGGTCAGCTTCAGCACGAAGATGTCGTAGCCGCCGATGCCTGCGCCCTTTTCCCACGAGTTGCCGACGTCGGTCCACGACGCCAGGTTCGGATAGGTGGTGGCGAAGCCTTGCGCCGCGGCGTAGGTTTCTTCCACGGTTTCGTAGCAGGCGTAGCCGCTGATCGACTGCACGGCGGCCTGGTCGCCGACGGCGCCCGAGGCCGAGGAACCCGAGATCGAATTGCGATTCATCTGGTCGAGAAACGTGCGGCGCTGGGTGATGAACTCATCGGCGCGCGCCAGCCGAAAGCCGAACGATTGCAGTTGCGACATCTCCGCCGCGTCCAGCTCCATCACCAGGTAACCCTCGCTGTAGCGGCTCTCGAGCAGGCTGTGGTGGAAGGTGATGGCGGCCTTGCGCGCCATCTCGACGTTGGGGAAATAGACCTTGAAGATGTTCTCGGCCGCGTACTCGGCCTGCAGATCCTGCTGCGTCTGCGCCGCGGTTTGCCGCTGCGCCGGTTGCTGGGCCAGCGCCGCGCTGCCGAAGGCGAGCCAGAGGCACAGGGCAAGATGGAGTTTGCGCGTCAACATCGATCATGGGCTCCGTTGTAGTTTGGGTCTCTGCCGCGGTCAGCGAAAGAGGCGGCGATCGTGCTCACGCGCACTCGGGCCGTCAAGGCGCGTTGCAAATGGTTCTGCCGAATGGTTCTGCCGATTGCTCGATGACGCGCGGCCGCGTATGGTTTCCGCCCGATGGCACGTCTTGCGTCTGTTCTCGTTCGCGCGGTCGCCTTGAAGCGGCGGCGCGCACTCACCGCCGCCGTTGTCCTGGTGTTGTCCAACGCGGGCTGTGCACAAGCGCAGCCGCAGGCGGAGCTGGCCGCGCAGTGGCAGGCCCTGCGCTCGCAGCGGGGCCACTTCGACGGCGCGGCGTGGAACGCCGATGTCGATCGTTGGCAGGGCCGCAAGCATGTGCTGATGCAGGCGCTGGCCGCGCAAGCCATGGCCGAGCAGGCTTCGCGCGAGCGGCTGACGCAGCGCATGGGTGCGCCCGATGCGCTCTGGCGCGCCGGCGATGCCGCGCACGCCAGCGCGATAGAACAAGCGCGCTGGCAGGGCACGCCGCGCGGCGAGTTGCTGGTCTATCACTGGCGCGGCGAGCATGACCGGCTGCTGTTCGCCATCGACAAGGGTGGCGTTGTCGCCACCGGTTGGCTGATGGTGCAGGAGTGACGCCAGCGGCGATCGGCTGGGCGCTGGCGTTGGCAGCGCTCGTGGCCGGATGGTTCGCTTACGGCTGGCGCGGTCTGGTGCTGGCGCTGTCGGTGATCGCCTTCTGGCTGCTGCTGCAGGGCAGCCGCACGCTGCGCGTGCTGCGCAACGCGGCGCAGTCGCCGATCGGGTTTGTCGACAACGCGGTGATGTTCAACGCCAAACTGAGCGCCGGCCTGCGCCTGCCGCAGGTCATCGCCATGACGCGCAGCCTGGGCCGCAAGGTCAGCCCGGATGTTGGCGATGGGGCCGAGGTCTTCGCCTGGCGCGACGGCGGCGGCGATGAAGTGGAGCTGACCTTCGTCGAGGGTCGGTGTAGCCGCTGGCAGCTGCGGCGCAGCAGCGCCGCCGAGGTCACGGACGGCGGCGGCGGGTCGCCATGAAGCCGATCGCGGCCAGCCCGGCCAGCATCAGCAGGCTGATGTGCGGCTCGGGTATGGCGGCCACCGTCGCCGTGGCGTCGATCGATATCGGCGCTGCGCCGCCGGCGGGCAGGCTCAAGGTGGCAAAGTCGATCGGCGACGCCAAGGCGCCCTCACCCTCGACCGAGACCACCCCCGCGCATTCGGCCCAACTGGCATCGGTCGTGCAGGAGGCCAGGGCGGGCGCGGCCTGTGCAGCCACGGCGGCGCAAAACGCCAGCGCGCCGCCACATGCTTTTAGCCTGCCTTGTTTTCGCACTGCTCTGCTCCACCCGCCCGAAGTCTGCGCGGCAGTGTGCCGCTGATCCGTGAAATGTTGGCAGCCGTTACTTGTGCGCCATGCACGCCCGCCGCAAATCGGGGGGGGGTCGGGCGCGCCGCAACGGCAGCGCCGCGAGGCGCAAAAGCCCTGCGCGCCGGCTGCAATGGGGCGGCTCCCGCGGCCTAGAATTGTCCCCCTTTGACCCTGGCGAGCGGCCCCATGTCGATGCACGACCGTGACGGAAAAATCTGGATGGACGGCCAGCTGGTCGAATGGCGAGACGCCAAGATTCACGTGCTCTCGCACACGCTGCATTACGGGTGCGGCGCTTTTGAAGGAGTGCGCGCTTACGACGCGGTCGGCGGTACGGCCATCTTCCGCCACCGCGAGCACACCGAGCGGCTCTTCAACAGCGCCAAGATCCTGCGCATGAAGATCCCTTTCGCGCCCGAGCAAATCATGGACGCGACACGCGAGGTGGTGCGCAGCAACGGCCTGCGCAGTTGTTACATCAGGCCGTTGACCTGGATCGGTTCGGAAAAACTCGGGGTGTCACCGAAAGGCAACACCATCCACGTCATGGTGGCGGCGTGGGCCTGGGGCGCGTACCTGGGCGAAGAGGGTTTGAAGCGCGGCATCCGCGTCAAGACTTCGAGCTACACGCGCCACCACGTCAACATCACGATGACGCAGGCCAAGGCGGTGTCGAACTACACCAACTCGATCCTGGCCAACATGGAAGCGCTCGATGACGGCTACGACGAGGCGCTGCTGCTTGACGCCAGCGGCTTCGTCAGCGAAGGCGCGGGCGAGAACCTGTTCGTCATCAAGAAGGGTGTGGTCTACACGCCGGACCTGTCGGCCGGGGCGTTGAACGGCATCACCCGCGACACCATCTTCGCCATCTGCACCGACCTCGGCTTGAAGCTGGTCGAAAAGCGCCTGACGCGCGACGAGGTCTACATCTGCGACGAGGCCTTCTTCACCGGCACCGCGGCCGAGGTGACGCCGATCCGCGAGCTGGACCGCATCGAGCTCGGCGCCGGCGAATTTGCAGGCAGACGTGGCCCGATCACCGAGAAGATCCAGGGCGCGTTTTTCGACATCGTCAACGGCCGCAACGCCAAATACGCCGAGTGGCTGGACCGCGTATGAAGAGCATCGCCAACACGCTCGAAACCCAGGCTGCGGTGCTGATCGGCGCCGACGATCTTCAAGGCGAGCGGGCCGTGTTCTGCCCGAATCCGAAGATGGCGCTGTGGAGCAACCACCCGCGCGTCTTCATCGACGTCGGCACCACGGGCCACGGCCAGTGCCCGTACTGCGGCACACGCTACCAACTCGCCGCCGGCGCGGCGCGCAGCGGCGGCCACTGACGCTGCGCGAGTGAGCCCGGACCATTGGCTGGTGCTGTCGCGGCAAGCGCTGCTGCACCAGGTCACGCACGGCGATGCCGTGCACTCGCTGTCGCTGCTGCGGCGCCACCTCATGGAGACCGGGCGCAGCGTGCGCCTGTGCTGGTTTGCCGACGGCGAGCGCCATTGGATCGACGGCCTGGCACCGCCACCCGGCGCCGCCCTCGGCGCCGTCTCGGCCGGCGCGCCGGCACAACACGCCGACGGGGGCTGGTGCCTGCCGCTGGACCATTTCTCGGCGCGCGTCGGCCTTCTCTGTCTGACGGCGCTCGAAGGCGACACGCTGGCCGATTTCGAGCCGCTGTGCGAGGCCGCCGCCGCACTGGCCGCAGCCTGCGCACGCGCGCCGCGGGCCTCGGGCGACGACGGCCTGCTGCTGCGCACGGCGCTGCGCGGCGCCGGAACCTATGTCTGGGAGTGGCATCCGGCAAGCGACGAGCTGACCGACATCGACGAAGGCTTCGAGATGCTCGGCTACCCGTCGGACCAGTTCGCGCCGACGCAGGCCAGCTGGGACCTGTTGATCCATGCCGACGATCGCGACGCCAACCATGCCGCGTACCTGCGCCACGAGCGCGGCGAGACCGAGCAGTACGAACACATCTACCGCGCGCTCGCCGCCGACGGTCGCTGGCGTTGGCTGCACGAGCGCGGCCGCATCGTCGAGCGTGGCGTGGACGGCGCGCCGCGGCGCATGCTCGGCACGCAAACCGACATCACCTCGCAGCGCGAACTGGAATCGCAGGCCACGGCCGACCGCGAGCGCCTGGCGCTGATCGCGCGCCACGTGCCCGGCGTGCTCTACCAGTTCGTGCAAAGCGCCGACGGCCAGCGCGGCCGGTTCTCCTACGTCAGCGAGCGCTGCGAGGCAGTCTTCGGCCTGACCGCCGGCGAGCTGACGGCCGATGCCAGCGCGCTGCTGCGCCGCGTGCACCCCGAGTGGCGCGAGCGCATGCGCACCAGCCTGGCCGTGTCGGCACGACGCGGCGCGCAGTGGCGCCTGGAGTTTCCGATCCGCCGCCGCGACGGCGCCGACCGCTGGCTGCTCGGCGCCGCCTCGCCGCAGCGCCTGGATCGACCGCAAGACGACGGCCGCACCGCCTGGTTCGGCTACATCGCCGACGTGACCGACCTGCGCGAGCTCGAAGCGGCCTCGCGCGACAAGGCCGCCGCCGAAGCCGCCAGCCGCGCCAAGACCGAATTCCTGTCGCGCATGAGCCATGAGCTGCGCACGCCGCTCAACGCCGTGCTCGGTTTTTCGCAGCTGCTCGAACTGGCGCAGGCGCCGCCGCTGGCCGAGGCCCACCGCCGCCCGGTGCAGCTGATCCGCGAAGCCGGCGAGCACCTGTTGACGATGATCGGCGACCTGCTCGACCTGACGCGCATCGAGTCCGGCCACCTGCGTCTGCACATCGACCGCGTGGCGCTGGCGCCGCTGGCCGACGAGTGCGTGGCGCTGCTGCAGGCTCAGGGCGCCAGCGCGCAGGTCAGCGTCGTCGGCGCGGTGGCCGCCGGCCTGTGCGTGCAGGCCGACCGCACGCGGCTGAAGCAGATCCTGCTCAACCTGCTGTCCAACGGCGTCAAGTACAACCGCGCCGGCGGCGCGGTGACGCTGCGCGCGCGCAGCGACGGCGCGTTCGCGGTGATCGAAGTCGCCGACACCGGCGTCGGCATCGCCGCGGCGCATCTGGGCCGCGTCTTCGAGCCGTTCCAGCGCGGCGCGCACGGCCAGTCGGCGATCGAAGGTACGGGCATCGGCCTGGCGGTGTCGAAGTCGCTGGTCGAGTTGATGGGCGGCACGATCGACGTGCGCAGCGCGCCCGACCAAGGCTCGCTGTTCAGCGTGCGCGTCCCTTCGGCATGAAGAAGCCATCCCTACAATCACCGCCATGCCGCCGACCAAAGCCCGCGTTGCCGCCTTGATGGCCTCGGTGGACGATGTCGAGGCGCAGTTCTACGAGGCCTTGCAGCGCGGCGATCTCGAGCGCTTGATGGCCGTCTGGTCCGACGACGACGAGGTGGCCTGCGTGCACCCGGGTGGTCCGCGTGTCGTCGGCCACGGCGCGGTGCGGGCCTCGTTCGACGCCATCTTCGCCAACGGCCCGATCCCCGTGCGGCCGCAGCAGGTGCGGCGCGTCGAGAGCGCCGGCTGCGCGGTGCACCACGTGCTCGAACGCGTGGACGTCGGCACCGCCGAAGGGACGCAGACGGCGTGGGTGCTGGCCAGCAACGTCTTCTTCAAGACGCCGCAGGGCTGGCGCCTGGTGCTGCACCACGCCAGCCCGGGCTCGCAGCGCGAGGCGCAGGAGATCGTGGCCGACGCGCCATCGACGCTGCATTAGATGAATCCCCCCCGAAGCGGCTTCGCCGCCTCCCCCCCAGGGGGGCCGAGACCCGCGGCTCCAAGCCGACCTGCGTCGGCTTGGACGGGACGAGGAATGGCCGCGTCTCGCGGCCATGCGGCCTGCAAGGCCCGCCAGCGGCCTGGCAAAGCCAGTTCCGCGGCGGCTGCTTGGCAGATCACCAGCAAGCCGCGACCGGTGTTCCGTTGAGGGGGAGCAGCGCGGCCGCTTCGGGTTTGATTCACTATCGCGCGCCATGGTGGTTGCCCGGCGGCCACGCACAGACGATCTGGCCGGCGCTGGTCTCGCGCAAGTTCTCGGGTGCCGCGCCGCATTACGAACGCGAGCGCTGGGAGACGCCGGACGGCGACTTCATCGATGTCGATCTGCAGCGCACAACCGACGCCGACGCGCGCTGGCTGGTCATGTTCCACGGCCTCGAAGGCTCGTCGCGCAGCCAATACGCCGAAGGCTTTGCGCGCGAGGCCGCGGCCGCCGGGCTGCATTTTGCGGTGCCGCACTTTCGCGGCTGCTCGGGCGAGTTGAACCGCGCGCCGCGCGCCTACCACTCGGGCGACTTCGAAGAAGTCGGCTGGATCCTCAACCGCCTGCGCGCGCGCAGCACGGCGCCGCTGCTGGCTGCCGGCATTTCGCTCGGCGGCAACGCGCTGCTGCGCTGGGCCGAAGAGGCCGGCCACAGCGCGGCGCAAACAGCGCAGGCCGTGGCCGCGGTGTGCTCGCCGATCGACCTGGCCGCCGGCGGCCACGCCATCGGCCGCGGCTTTTCGCGCCTGACCTACACGCGCCTGTTCCTGGCTTCGATGAAGCCGCGCGCGCTGGCCAAGCTCGATCAGCACCCGGGCCTGTTCGACCGCGCGCGCATGCTGGCGGCGCGCGACCTCTACGAGTTCGACAAACTCTTCACCGCGCCGCTGCACGGCTTTGCCAGCACCGAGGACTACTGGGCGCGCGCCTCGGCCAAGCCGCACCTGCACACGATCCGCATCCCGGCGCTGGTGGTGAACGCGCGCAACGATCCGTTCGTGCCGGCCGAGTCGCTGCCGTCGGCCGCCGAGGTCGGCGCCCACGTCACGCTGTGGCAACCCGAGCATGGCGGCCATGTGGGCTTTGCCGGCGGCGCCTGGCCGGGTCATGTACAAACCATGCCGAGTGCGGTGCTCAGCTGGTTGAACGACAACACCTGACATGGACGCCATCGTCGAAGCAGCACTGAAGAAGTGGCCCAACGTGCCGGCCTGTTTCGGCTGGCTGGCGCTCGACGCGCGCGGCGACTGGTACATGCGCGATGACCGCGTGCAGGCCGCCGGCCCGTTCCCGCGCATCAAGGGCAGCCGCATCGAGCACGCCAAGCTGATCGACTTCATCGCGCGCAACTACGAGTGCGACGCCAACGGCGCGTGGTTCTTCCAGAACGGGCCGCAGCGCGTGTATGTGGAGCTCGAAGCCGCGCCGTGGGTATGGCGCGTCGGCGCCGACTTCTCGCTGACGACGCACAGCGGCTTGCCCGCCACCGCGCGCCAGGCCTGGCTCGACGAGCACGGCCGCCTGTTCATCGACAGCGACATCGGCCTGGGCCTCGTGCACACGCAGGACATGCACGAAGCCGCGCGCGCCGTCGAGGCGGGCGTCTGGCAACCGCAAGCGCTGCCGTTCGCCGAGATGGCCGCGCGCTTCGGCCATGTGCTGAGCCCGCAGGCGGCGCCGCGCGGCGCATGAAAAAAGCCGGCGCACCGGCCGGCTCGTTGGCATCGTTGCGCCCAAGCGCTACTGCACGGTCGACACCATGTAGTCGACCGCCGCCTTGATCTCGGCGTCACTCGCCGCCGCCGCGCCGCCCTTGGGCGGCATCGCGCCTTTGCCCTTGATGACGCTGGCGGTCAGGCCATCGACCCCGGCCGGCAGGCGCGGCGCCCAGGCCGCCTTGTCGCCGAGCTTGGGTGCGTTGGCCACGCCGGCGATGTGGCAGGCCGAGCAGATGTTGGTGTAGAGCGCCGGCGCGGCGTCGCTCTTCGCGGCGGCAGGCGGCGCTGCCGCGGCGACAACCGCCGTGGCCGCAGCCGCCGGCGCGGCGGCCGGCGTGGTGCGCGGCCGGCGCGGCTGCGCAGCCGCGGGCGCCGCATCGGTGGCCGCGGCTGCGGCCGGCGCCGGCATCTTCGGCTCCGGCAAGCTGCCGCCGGCCTGGTTGGCCATGTAGACGACCGCGCGGCCGATCTCGAAATCGCTGAAGTCGCCGCCGCCCTGCGCGCCCATCGCGCCCTTGCCCTTGAGCGACGAGGTGAGCAGCGCTTCGTAGCCGGTCTTGAGGCGCGGGCCCCAGGCCGCGGCATCGCCGAGCTTGGGCGCATTGGCCACGCCGGCGGCATGGCAGGCCGTGCATTGCGCGGCATAGACCTGCGCGCCGGTTTTCATCGACGCCGGATCCGACAGATCCTTGATCTCGACCGCGCCCACCTTCTGCAGCCGCGCCGCCACCGCCTGATCGCTCATGGCGTCGCTGCCGGCCGCCGGTTTGTTCTGCGAGGTGACGTAGTTGGCCAGCAGGATGATCAACAAAATCGGCACGATGAACGACAGCGCCACCGCCCAGATGAGCTGCTTGGGCGTCTTGATGGGGCCTTCGTGAGGCAGGTCGTGATCGTCGTGGTGAGCGTTGCTCATGCCATCCTCATGCTGATGAATCGCGGGTGGTGGCGCAAAACGTTGCGCAAAAAACATTGCGTGCACGGGGGCACGCAAGGGCCGCGAATTATAGCGAGGGGCTCTGCGCAAGAGGCCGGCCGCTAGAATCCCGCTCCTCGCGCCCGTAGCTCAGTGGATAGAGTATTGGCCTCCGAAGCCAAGGGTCGCTGGTTCGATCCCAGCCGGGCGCGCCAAGCCGGTGTGGCGGCAGGCCCTCGTCAATCTCGCCAGCGCGATCGGCACACGCGCCGGGAATGCCGATTGCCGCCCCGTGCTCCTCCCATCACCCACAGGAGCACGACCCATGAACAACCGACTGACAACAACCCTCGCCGCTGGCCTGCTCGCCTCGGCCGGCCTGTGCGCCTCGGCGCTGGCCCAGGAGAAGCCGGCGCCGCCGGCCAAAACCGACAAGGTCCAGGTGGCGCCGGGCAAGCAGCAGGATCCGAAAGCGGAGCCGGCGACGGTTGAGAAGCTGGACGACAACGCGCAGCGCATCCACGACCGCGACCGCGCGGCCAAGCCGCCAGGCAGCGCGGCGTCGAACGTGCGGACCACCACCGCGCCCACCGCGCAAGCATCGCGCGGCGTGCCCGAAGGCGTTCGCGACTGGGCCGCGATCGACAAGAACAAAGACAACCTGATCTCGCCCGAGGAAATGGAAGCCGCGCTGAAGGAGGGTGCGCCCTCTGCGGCCCCGGCGGCCCCGGCGCCCCCTGCCAAGCAGTGAATGGGTTGCCGTCGTCGCGCTGAAGGCGCCGGCGCCGTCAGCGCGCCGGTTGCGAGGCCGCTGCCGCCATCGCCTGCGGTCCGCTGACGCGCCAGATGCGGTTGCCGACATCATCGGCCACCAGCAGCGCACCGCGCTTATCCACGCCCACGCCGACCGGCCGGCCGAACGCGTTGCCGTCGGGGCCGAGAAAGCCGTTCAGCACATCCACCGGCGGGCCGCTCGGCTTGCCGCCGGCAAACGGCACGTAGACCACCTTGTAGCCGCTGGGCGGCTTGCGGTTCCACGAGCCGTGCTGGCCGACGAACATGCCCCCGGCCGCGAACGGCCCGCCGAGCCGGCTGCCTTCGGCCGACGCCAGGCCGAGCGATGCGGTGTGCGGCCCGAGCGCGTAGTCGGGCACGATGGCCTTGGCGACGAGCTCGGGTTTCGGCGGCTCCACGCGCCGGTCGACGATCTGGCCGTAGTAGCTGTACGGCCAGCCGTAGAAGCCGCCGTCCTGGACCGAGGTCATGTAGTCGGGCACCAGGTCGCTGCCGATTTCGTCGCGCTCGTTGACCGACGTCCACAGCGTATCGCCCTGCCAGGCCATGCCCACCGGGTTGCGCAGGCCGCTGGCAAAGATGCGGCCCTGGCCGCTGGCGCGGTCGAACTCCCAGATCGCGGCCCGGCCGTCTTCATGCTGCATGCCGTGCTCGGCGACGTTGCTGTTCGAGCCGACGGCGACGTAGAGCTTGCTGCCATCGCGGTTGGCGACGACGTTCTTCGTCCAGTGGTGGTTGAGCCCGCCGCCGGGCAGATCGGCCACCTTCGTCACCGCGCCGCCGGCCTTCACGTCGCCGCTTTGGTAAGGCACCTTGACCAAAGCGTCGGTGTTGGCGATGAAAAGTTCGTTGCCGACCAGCACCATGCCGAACGGCGACGTGAGGTTGTCCAGGAACACCGAGCGCACCTCCGCCTGGCCGTCGCCGTCGGCGTCGCGCAGCAGGGTGATGCGGTCGGCGCTCGGCACCGCCGCACCGGCCTTCTTCATGACGAAGGCCATGACCTTGCCTTTCAAGCCGAGCAGCTCATCGCGCAGCGGCCGCTGCGGCGCGTTGGTCTCGGCCACCAGCACGTCGCCATTGGGCAGCACGTAGAGCCAGCGCGGATGGTCGAGGCCGGCGGCGAAGGCCTTGACCGTGGTGCCCGGCGCCGCCACCGGTTGCGTGTTCTGCGGCCAGGGTTGCGCCGGCGCGATCTTGACGGTGGGAATGAGCGCGCTGTCGGGCGGCGGCAACTGCGGGCTTCGGGCCGGTGCCGGCCGTCACCTGCAGCTTGGCGGTGTCGCCGCACGCGGCCAGCAACAGCGCGGCGGCGGCAGCAGCAGCAAGAGGCAGGGGATGCGGCAGCATGCAGAACGCTCCGAAGGGGTGACCGTGCATTGATGGGGCAATCGGCACGCCCGGCCCGCGCGAGCCCTTGTCCTACAGGCCGACGCGGGCTCGGCGCACCCGCGGCGGCGCGCCGCCGGCCGAGCATCACGGCCATGCGGGTCGTTCCGTGCCCGAGAAAGCGAGTGCCCTCATGGACAAAGCCAACCCACCGACCAGCCACGGCGTCTTCAAGCCGGTCGATCATGTCGTCATCTCGTTTCCTTCGGCGGCCGATCAGGACAACGCCGCGCAGGCGCTGCTGGCGCTCGGCCTCGATGCCGGCGAGATCACGCGCTACAGCGCCGACGAGATGCGCCGCCAGGTCGAGACCGACCTCGAACGCGCGACCGGGCTGGCCTCGCTCGGCCAGGAGTTGAATCTGGTCAAGGCGCATGGCGAGCTGGCGGCGCTGAACTATCACTTCCTGGTCGTGCAGGTGATGGACGACGAGATGGCGCGCCGCGTCGCCGACACCGCCAAGCCCTTCAAGGCCGAGCGCGCGCAGCACTACGGCCACTTCGTCATCGAAGAGCTGATCGCGCATGTCGACGACGAACCGCAGGTGGCCGAGTCGCCCGATCGCGGCCTGGACGCGCAGACGCCGTCGGGCCACGAGGCCGAGCGCGCCTTGCGCCGGCGCGGCTCGCCGTAGCGCGTGCAACGCCTGCGGTCCGGGGAATTTTCTCTGCAGCAAAGGAGCAAGCATGGACAAGACCTCATTGACGGCCGTTGGCGGCAACCTAATCACCAACCCACTCGACAAGCCCGGCGCGCGGGACAACCTGATCGACAACCCGCTCGACAAAACAAAGCCGCGCGACGCTCCGCCCGACAACGACAAGCTGATCACCAACCCGCTCGACAAGTGACGCTGGAAACACGTACTGTCTCAGTTCGATGTGTTGTTGACTTGGTGTAGACGCGTGCACTGGACCGGCGTGCAATCAATTGCACCAGTCAACGGCCCGGGAACGTCCCATACGTTTCGCATGCGAAAACAGCCGCTGTTCTGGCCGTCCGCGCCGTTCGTCGTGCCGAACGGCACGCTTTTCGCCTTTGCGGGTCGATTCGAGGGATGTCCCAGGGATGGCGAGTTGGTACAACCTCACTACTGTCCCTGCTGTTGGTTAAGCCGTTTAATGCGGCGGTGCACAATAAACCCCCGATTGGGTCGATAGCCAGCCGACTGGCCGACACGGAGATCATGATGCGACACGTAATCAACATTCTTAGCGGCTTGGCCGAGGCAATGAGCGCGTTTGGCACGGCCCCACGCTACACCTACCCTAAGCTTGGTGATCGCGCAAAGGATGCTCGGAAAATTGGGGCTGACTTTGTTGTCGTTGGCGGGTACTTGGCAAAGACAACGGCCAAGGCTTTGGAGGAGGAAGATGGGAAGGTCAACCACCACGCAACTGCGCGACAAAGACAAGCACCTTACCGTCGCTCAGCATGAAAGCGATGCGCCGATCTTGCCTATGGCGCAGATCGAGCGACTGAATCAGATTTGCCCGGAACGCGTTCCGTGGGTCTTTGACGAAACGACGAAGGAAGGAAACTTCCGGCGTTCTGAAACGACGAAGATCAACTGGTTCGTATTCGTTGAGCGAACGCTAGGCATCGTGTCCGGACTCGCAATTGGATGCACAGCGTTGTATACGTCTTATCACCTCGCGATGGCGGGACACGACTGGGTCGCCGCAATCATCGGCGGCACTACGGTAGTCGGGCTAGTCTCTACATTTCTGTTGCGGCGAGGTAGTAGAGAGCCGCAAAACACGAAAAGCGGTAAGTAGCCATCTTTCCGCAAGTCTTGCTACCTCTTCAAGCGTCCAAACGTGATCGCTGATGCCAGCCGCCATCGCTGGCGTCACTGGTAGCGTCTTGTGAATGCGCGCGAAGTTGTAGTGCAGGAAGAGCGACGGCGTGCTCTAGGTTCTCGATCTTCTTGCTGAAGCCGTTCGTAAGACGTGTGAAGCGCCGCATGCCCAGGCGCATCGTCAGGTTCTGACGCTCGACGTAGCTGGTCAAAATCGTCGACTGGTCCGGGTTGCCGCTGATGGCGCGCTCTCACAGACGACGAATTCGCTCGGGCTGTAGCGGCGCTTCTGTCCGTCACGTCTTCGCCGTAAAACTTGCCGTAGTCGATCTCGCCACCGAAGGCTTGATCGATGGGATCCAAGTAGATGCGATAGCCGTCCGTGCTCAGTTGCACGGGATTGGCAAAACGAGAGGCGAGGTCGCTGGTGAACGCATGCGCGTACTCGACACCGCGAGTGCCTACCAAGTAGCTCACCATCAGCTTCGTGCCGGCGCAAATGCCGGTCCATGAGTACACGTCGCCGCGGCGCAGGTTCTTCTTCTCTTCCGGCGTTGCAATGATGATCTTGACGTAGTTGAGCGACCAGACTTCATCGCATTGGATGCGCTTGCAGGGCAGGTTCACCAGTGTCTGCGCTTGGTAGAAGTCGGCAGCAAACCCAATGTCTTTCAACAGCTTGGTGACCGTGTTGATGGACGCATCGGCCAGGCGCGAAGCGGCTCGTATCGACATGCCTTCGACCAGCACCCCGATGATCTGTGCGCGCCTTTCGATGGGGAGCGCTCAAAGTGAGACACCACCTGTAAACGGCAGACAGCGTCAGCGCCCGAGCAGCCGCGTGGCCGTGCCGAGCGCGCGCAGCCACGCCGCATAAGCGCGCGGCAACAACGCGGCATCGGCGCGCAGCAGCGCGGAGGGATGGCGCACGACCAGTACGCGCCGGCCGTCCGCCCGGTCCAGCCAACGCCCTTCTTCAGCCAGCACCTCGACGCTGCGGCCGAGCAGCGCGCGCGCCGCGGTAGCGCCGAGGGCGATGAAGGCCTGCGGGCCGATGGCGTCGATCTCCGCCGTCAGCCAGCGCTCGCAACTCTGTGCTTCGCGTTGGGCTGCGGTCTTGTGCAGGCGCCGCTTGCCGCGCCATTCGTACTTGAAGTGCTTGACGGCATTGGTCAGGTACAAGCGTTCGAGCGGCCAGCCGAGTTCAGCCAACGCGCCGCGCAGCAGCACGCCCGCCGGGCCGACGAACGGGCGGCCCGCCAGGTCTTCGCGGTCGCCGGGTTGCTCGCCGACCAGCATCAGCGTGGCACCGGGCGCGCCTTCGCCCCACACCGTCTGCGTCGCCTGCGCGGCGAAGGCACAGTCCTCGCACGACGCGGCCTGGCGCTGCAGCGTTTCGAGGTTTGGCGCGGGTGCATCGGCATGTGGGTTGGCGCGCACGGCGGCCGGTGCGTCTTGATGCTCGACCATCGCGCGCACGCGCGCCGGCGCCGCCGCCAGCAGCGGCGCGATCGCCCGCGCTTCGGGCAGGTGCTTCCAGAAACGCAGCGGCATTTCGCGCTGCATCGCCGCCACCTTGATGCGCGCCGGGTTGAAGATGCTGCGGTAGTAGGCCAGCCACAGCCGGTCGCCGTCGTCGGCCGTGCCGTGGCCGGGCAGATCGCTGGCCGCGGCCGGCGGCCCGAAGGTCAGCGAGCGGCGGTCCCAGGCGACGCTGCCGCGCGGCGTCAGGATGGCCCACGGCATCGCCGCGAAGCGCTTCTCGAAAAACGGTGCGGCGGCGCGCAGCACGTCGTGCGCCGGCTCGAAAAAAGCGAGATGCCGGACCTGGCCCTGCTCGTCGGCGACCGGGCGAAAGCGCACGAAGGCGTGCATCTTGTGGATCTCGCGCCGCACCGCGCCGGCCAACCGTTCGAGGGCGATGCGGTCGGCGTCGAGCTCGTCAAACCAGGCCCGCGCATCGGCGTGCAGCCGCGCCGCCAGGGCGTGCAGGTGCACCAGGCGCTGCGGCTCGTCGTGCATCAGCGTGCAGCGCGCGAGGGCGACGAATGGCGGCGGCCACGCGGTCGCGTTCGCCGCGCGCGGCGCCTGCGACGGCAGCTCGGCTGAAAAGAGTTCGGCCTGCATGTCGTTGCGCCCGTCGGCGACCGTCCAGCGCACGTCGGCGGCGGCCACGCCGGCATCGACCAGGCCGCGCAGCACGTCGAGCACGGCGTCGGCATCGTGCGGGCGGTGCAGCGTGACGGTCTGCACGGCGCTCAATCGCGGAGTGGCCGCGTCGAACAAATCGAGCTGCGCCGCGGCCGCTGCGCGCCGCGCCGGTTGCAGCGCCAGCGCCAAGGCGCGCGCGGTGGCGGGCGGGCGGTGATCGGGCAGGTGAACGAAGGCCAGCACGCGCCGCGTCGCGCCTTGCAAGCGCAGGACGTCGGCGCGGTGCAGGCTGCGCACCCGGCGCGACGCCAGCACCCGCTCGACCGAGCGCACGCCCAGGCCGGGCACGCGCAGCAGTTGCTCGCGCGGCGCGCGGTTCAGGTCCAGCGGAAACACTTCCGGATGCGCCAGCGCCCAGGCCAGCTTGGGGTCGTGTTCGAGACTCAGCATGCCATCGTCGGCGCTGGCCAGCTCTTCATGGTCGAAGCCGTAGAAGCGCACCAGCCAGTCGGCCTGGTAGAGCCGGTGCTCGCGCAGCAGCGGCGCGGGTGAGGAAGGCAAGGCCGCGCTGGCGTGCGGGATCGGGCTGAAGGCCGAGTAGTAGACGCGGCGCAGACGGTAGTTGCGGTACAGCGCGGCGCTGGCCGTGAGCACGGTGCGGTCGCTGGCGTCGTCGGCGCCGACGATCATCTGCGTGCTCTGCCCGGCCGGTGCGAAGCGCGGCGGCTGCGGCCGCGCCGGCGGGCGCTGCGCGGCGGCGCGCGGCGCGCGGTTGTTGCGCCGCTCCTGCGCGTCGTCGTCGAGCGCCAGGCGGATGCGCGCCATCGAGCGCTTGATCGCGCCCGCGTCTTTCTCCGGCGCCAGCCGCGCCAGCGCCGCCGCGGTGGGCAGCTCGACGTTGATGCTCAGCCGGTCGGCAAACAGGCCGGCGCGTGCGACCAGCTCGCTGCTCGCGTCGGGAATCGTCTTCAGGTGGATGTAGCCGCGGAAGTGGTGCTGCTCGCGCAGGCGCCGCGCTACTTCGATCGTCTGCTCCATCGTGTAGTCGGGGCTTTGGATGATGCCGGAGCTGAGGAACAGGCCTTCGATCAGGTTGCGGCGGTAGAAGTCCAGCGTCAGCTCGACCACCTCGTCGATGCGAAAGCGCGCGCGCCCGACGTTGCTCGACTGGCGGTTGACGCAGTACAGGCAGTCGTAGGTGCACCAGTTGGTGAGCAGAATCTTCAGCAGCGAGATGCAGCGGCCGTCCGGCGCATAGCTGTGGCAGATGCCCATGCCGCCGGCCGAACCGATGCCGAGCTGGTCGGCCGAGTGGCGCCGCGGCGCGCCGCTCGAGGCGCACGAGGCGTCGTATTTGGCGGCATCGGCCAGCACCGTGAGTTTGCGCAAAGTGTCCATGGCAGCGTCGTTTGAGCGAACACTGTATATCCATCCAATGCACGCGCGGGGCCCAGGGTTGCTCTGCCCTTCTTCCCTTCTTTTAGTCGGCCCTGCAAATCTCCCGAGACCCGCATGAACACTTGCTGCGCGGGGTGAATGCCAATGTGCAGAACTCCCAGGAACGATTCCAATGGATATCGGTTCCTGGGAGTTTTGGAGAGCGCAAGCGATGGCCACCGACGACTTTTTTCGCGCCCGGCTGGACTCGATGATCGACCTGCGCCACCCGCTGGCCGTGCTCGCAACGCGCATGCCGTGGACCGAGATCGAAGCCTCGCTGGCGCCGCTGCTCGCGCACAAGGACCGCAGCGGTCGCATCGTCGAAGACGCCGACCTGTTCGGCCCCACATCGCAGCTCGCCGGCGCCGGGCTGAGCAACGCCGGCCGACCGCGCCTGCCGCTGCGCCTGATGATCGCGCTGCTGTACTTGAAGCACGCCTTCAACCTCAGCGATGAAGAGCTGTGCGAGCGCTGGAGCGAGAACGTCGTCTGGCAGTTCTTCAGCGGCCTGGCCTACTACGAGCCGCGCCTGCCGTGCGATGCCACGCAGATCGGGCGCTTTCGGCGCGTGCTCGGCGAGGCCGGCGTGGAGCAACTGCTCAAGTCGACCATCGAAGCCTCTGTTGCGATGAAGCTCGTCAAGCCCGCCGAGTTCGAACGCGTGATCGTCGACACGACCGTGCAGGAGAAGGCCATCGCGCACCCGACCGACAGCCGCCTGCTGGAGATCGCGCGCCACAAGATCGCCAGCGCGGCCAAGCGTGTAGGCATCGCTGTGAAGCAAACCTTCGCCAAGCAGGGCAAGCAGCTTCGCCGCAAGGCCGGCGGCTATGCGCATGCCAAGCAGTTCAAACGTTTGGCCCGCACCGTCAAGCGCCAGCGCACGATCCTGGGCCGCCTCATGCGCGATGTGCAGCGCGGCGTGAATCGAATTTCGCAGGCTGATGGGTCGGGGGTCGATCTCTCCAGCGCCTCGGCGATGAAGGCGCTCACCCTGTGGCTCGAACGCGCCGAGCGCATCCGCACGCAGCAGCGCCACGACAAGCACAAGCTCTACGCGCTGCACGCGCCCGAGGTGGAGTGCATCGGCAAGGGCAAGGCGCGCAGGCCCTATGAGTTCGGCGTCAAGGTCAGCCTGGCGATCACGCACACGAGCGGCTTGATGGTGGGCGCACGATCCTTCCCCGGCAACCCGTATGACGGCCACACGCTGGCCGAACAACTCGAGCAGACCAACAACCTGCTGCAAGACATCGGCACCAAACCAACGACAGCCGTCGTTGACCTGGGCTTTCGTGGTGTCGATGAAGTCTGCGCGCCGGTGCACATCATCCATCGCGGCAAGTTCAAGTCACTGGGTGCGCAGCAACGCCGATGGCTCAAGCGGCGCCAAGCGATCGAGCCGGCCATCGGTCACGCCAAGAGCGACCACCGCATGGACCGCTGCTGGCTGCAAGGCGCCGAGGGTGACGCGCTGCACGCGGTGCTGTGCGCCGCCGGCTTCAACATCCGCTGGCTGCTGCGCGCCATCGCCGCCAAGGGGCTCAAGGCCCTTATGCTGGCCTTCTCGCAATGGGCGCTGTGGCAGCGATGGATGGCATCGGCGTTGCACATCGCCGATGCCGCTCTCGCGGCACCGGCCCGGTTGCTCGCATCGCGCACGCATCACACGCTGGTGGTGGGAAACTGAAATTCGCAGGGCCGACTGTTTACGGCGGCGCGGCGTCGCTGCCGTAATCCTTCAAGCGGTTGTAGAGCGTCTTCAGGCTGATGCCGAGCGCGGCCGCGGTGCGCTCGCGCTGCTGGCCGAAATGGTCGAGCGTGGCCAGGATGATCCGGCGCTCGGCGTCGGCCAGCGAGGCACCGAGCGGCAGCGTGATCGTCGCTGCCGACATGGCGGGCGACGGTCGGCGTCGGCGCGGCCACGGCGTCGGCTTGCAGCGGCACGTCGCGCGGCAGCCACTCGTCGCTGACCTGCTCGCCGTCGGTCATCACATACGCGCGCTGCATCGCGTTGCGCAATTCGCGCACGTTGCCCGGCCAGCGGTAGGCCTCGAGCTTGGCTCACCGCCGCGGGCGACAGGCGCCGCGCGCGGCCTTCGCTCTGGCCGATTTCAGCCAGGAAGTGGCCGGCCAGCAGCGCCACGTCGTCGAGGCGTTCGCGCAGCGGCGGCATGGCGATCGGAAAGACGTTCAGGCGGTAGAGCAGGTCTTCGCGCAGCTGGCCTTCGGCGACGGCGCGCTCGGGGTCGCGGTTGGTGGCGGCGATGACGCGCACGTCGGCGTCCTGCTGCGCCGTGGCGCCGACGCGCATGTAGCTGCCGGTTTCGAGCACGCGCAGCAGCTTGACCTGCAAGGCCGGCGGCATCTCGGTGATCTCGTCGAGGAACAGCGTGCCGCCGTGCGCGCGCTCGAAGAAGCCGCGGTGCTGGCGCTCGGCGCCGGTGAAGCTGCCCTTCTCGTGGCCGAAGACTTCGCTCTCGATCAGGTTCGGCGAGATGGCGCCGCAGTTGACGGCCAGAAACGGCTGCTTGCGGCGGCGGCTCAGGTCATGCAGCGTGCGCGCGACGAGCTCCTTGCCGGTGCCGCTCTCGCCGGTGACCAGCACCGAGACCGCGGTGCCGGCCACGCGCGCGATCTGGTGGTAGATGCGCTGCATCGGCGCCGAGCGGCCCCAGAGGTGGCCGAAGCGGCCACTCTTGCCCCACTCGACCTCCAGCCCGGCGATCTCGGCCTGCAACTCCGCCGGCCGCATGACCCGCGACAGGATGGCGCGCAGCTGCGCCGGTGCGATCGGCTTGATCAGATAGTCGGCGGCGCCGACGCGCAGCGCCTGGATCGACGTCTCCAGGCTGGCGTGGCCGGTGACGAGCACGACCTCGGACTGCGCCAGCAGCGTGCTGTCGTCGAACAGCGACAGGCCGTTGCCGTCGGGCAGTTTCAGGTCGAGCAGCACGATGTCGGGCGGCTGCAGCGCGATCTGCCGCCGCGCGTCGCGCAGCGTGTGCGCGGTGGCCACGGTGAACTGCTCGTCGGCGACCAGCGTCGACAACAGGGTGGCCGAATCGACATCGTCGTCGACGATCAAAGCGTGGCTCACGGCGGCCTTGGTTTTCGAGGTGGACGTCGCAGCGTAGGCAGCGCCGGCACGCCGCCGTGTCGGACGGATCGGGCAGACCCTGTCGGACAACGCGCCATGCGTCAGCCGAAATCAGGGAACGCCGATTGCCGCGGTGCTGCCGTCAACTCAAGGGAGACCGACCATGGGCACTTGCATCGTCTGCGCCAACGAGTCGGCGCGCACCTTCGACGTGATGTACGAAGGCGGCATCCTGACCTTCGACAGCTTTCAGTGCGCCATCCACCGCCTGGCGCCGATCTGCAGCCACTGCGATTGCGTCATCCTCGGCCACGTCGTCGAGTCCGAGGCGGCGATCTACTGCTGCACGCCCTGTGCGCTCGGCGCGCAGGCCAAGGGCATCGACGAAGCATCCCGTTCGAGCTGAGAACGGGATGCCCGCCCGGCGCTTACGGCGCCGGGAACTCGTCAGTCGCGTCGTCGCTGTCGTCCGAGCGCACGAGCAGCACGCGCACCGAGTTGGCGGCAGCGGCGTCGTCGGGCAGTGCCACGAGCAGCCAGTCGGCGTCGTCGGGCGCGGTCAGCGTGGCGTCGAAGAACGGCGTCTTGCTGCCCACCGGCGTCAAGCGCACCTGGTACGCGCCGGGGGCAAGCTCCACCGAGTCGTTGCCGCTGGCCGGCTGCACCTGCTTGTACCCAAGCGCGGTGAAGCGCGGTGTTGCCGTGGCCAGATCGGCGCCGCTGGCGGTGACGTAGACATCGAACGACGGCGCATTGGCCGCGGCGTTCGCCACGCGCAGCCGCACGTCGTCGCTGGTCAAGCTCTTGTTGAACGGGTCGCGGATGGTCAGCAGTTCGGCGCCGCCATCGCTCGGCAACGCGACCAGCGTGTACTTGTTGCCGCGGTCGGCGTTGAACGCGGCGCTCGCCAGCTCGGCATTACCGCTGCTGGTGCGCAGCGTGAAGGCGTAGTCGCGGGTCGAGACGTCGTAGTACTGGCTGGCGTACTTGTAGGCAACATCGGTGGCGCCGGTTTCGGCGACGCCGTCGCGCTGCAGTGTGACGTTGGGCCCGCCGGGCACCGCGTGCACGAAGCGCACTTTCGGATCGGCAATGTCGGCACGGTCGTCGAAGCTGTCGTCGTCGGAGCCGCCGCAGGCTGCCAGCAGCGACGCCGAGGCTGCGGCCAGCAGCACATATCGAAGGGCCTTGGGAAATTGAATCATCTCGGTCTACCTTGAGTTGAGTTGCGGAACACCCGACGATGGCAACGAGCGTGCCCGTGCACGTAGCGCTTTGTTTCGGCCGCGCGTTGACCCGCTGACGGTCAGCGCGCGCAACCGCGGCCCGCCTTGCGGCAGCAATTGCCGCAAGGCGGGCCACGGCGCAACTGGCGCTTACCGGCTGGCGGCCGACGCCGGTGCCATCGGCGCCGGGGTCGTGCTCGTCGAGGGGGTCATCGGCGCATCGGCCGGACGCTTTTCGCATCCGGCGGTGAACGCGGCCACGGCCGCCACCAACACCACGGGCAGTGCAAGTCTGGACATCGTCGTCATGGTTTCATCTCCTGTCAGTGAGGGGCCTGCGCAGCCGACGGGCTGCACATCAGAGTCCTGCGGCAAGGCATGTGCCTGCCCCGGGGTCAACGTGGGCACGCCGCTTGCTGCCGCTCGCGCCATGACCGACACCCCGGATTCACGCCGCCGGCCGCGGCGCGCTCGCGCGTTGGTGCTGGGCCGCGCTCGGCGCGACGCTGCTGGTGACGGCCGGCTGCGCCGTCTGGCGCGTCGGCGAAGCGCGTGAGCTGGCGCGGCGCAGCGAGCCGTTCGAGCAGCGGCCCGCGGGCGCGACGCGGCGGCTGCTGATCGTCGGCGACAGCACGGCAGTCGGCACCGGCGCCTCGTCGCCGGCGCACAGCCTGGCCGGGCTGATCGGCCAGCAGCAGCCGCAACTCGTGATCGAGAACCGCGGCCGCGACGGGGCGCTCTTCGCCGACGTGGCCGAGCAGTTGCTGCGCCCGGGCCGCTTCGACGCCGTGCTCGTGCACGGCGGCGGCAACGACGTCATCCGCCTGCGCAGCAGCCGACGACATGCGCACCGACATCGACCGCCTGCTCGAAGCGGCACGCCAGCGCGCCGACGTGGTGGTCGTGATGCCGGCCGGCAACGTCGGCAACGCGCCGTTCTTCTTCCCGCCCTGGTCGTGGTGGATGACGCGCCGCGCGCGCCAGATGCACCGCCTGGTCGAAAGCGCCGCGGCGCGCTCGAATGCGACCTACGTCAACCTGTTCGAAGAGCGCGAGAACGATCCGTTCGTGCGCCAGCCCGAGCTCAATGCCAGCGACGGCCTGCATCCCGAGCGACGCCGGCTACCGCGTCTGGTGGCAGGTGCTGCAAGCCGAGAGCGATTTGCTGCGGCGCCTGACGCCGGCGCCGTGACGCCTCAGCCGGCCAGCGCCAGCGCGGAACGCGGCGACGCGCCCTCTTCAGGCGGCGCCGGCTCGAGCGCTGCATCGGCATCGGCGGCGGCAACGCTCGGCGTCACGCCGAGCTCGTGCAGGCAGCGCAGCGCCTCGTCGGCCGTGCTCGCCAGCGCATCGGCGCCGATCGCCGCTGCGGCGTCGCCGGGCACCGCCGCCGGCGTGGCGCCGGCCTGCCAGGCGACGACGACGATGCGCACCGCGGCGCTGCGCCGCCGCAGGTGGCGGCAGACGTAGCGCGCCCGCGGGCGCCAGCCGTCGCCCAGGTAGCTGACGAGCACGATCTCCATGCCGGCCAGCTCGAGCGTGTCGATCGCGCGCGGGCTCAGGTCGTCGGCGGTTTTCACCGTCGCCGCGTGGCCCGCGGCCGAGAGCGTGCGCGCCAGCATCTCGGCGGCGATCGAGTCGAGCGCCGACTGGCCGCCGATGCACAGCAGGCGCGGCGCTTCGGCCGGCGCTTCGCCGGGGGCCTCGTCGAGGTCGCCGAGCAGCACCCGCATGCCGTCGGCGACCCGCTCGCGGCGCTCGGCATCGGGCGTGGCCTGGGTCAGTTGCAGCGCCGGCAGCGCCACCTCGGCATAGAAGGCGGCGAGCGAGCCTTCACGCACCTGATCGCGCGCCAGCTCGACGGCATCTTCGACCTCGCCGTCCTGCAGGCGCTGGTAGAGCGTGGTCGGCACATCGAACGCCGGCTCGTTGCCGAGCAGCAGGTCGAAGATGCGCAGCGGCCGCACATGGCGCCCGAGCACCACCAGGCAGACCGTCAGCGGCGTTGCCAGCACCAGGCCGATGGGGCCCCAGACCACCGTCCAGAAGGTCGCCGAGACCAGCACCGCCAGCGCCGACAGCCCGGTCGAGGCGCCATAGGCCCAGGGCTCGATGACGTTGTTGCTGATCAGCTCCAGCGTCGCCACCAGGGCCAGCGTCCACAGCAGCATGCTCCAGCCGGGATCGACGGCAAAGGCCATCGTCAGCGGGAACACGCGCCGCGATCGCCGGGCCGAGGTAGGGCAAGAAGCGCAGCGCCCCGGCGAGCAGCCCCCACAGCAGCGCGCCGGGCACGCCAATCAGCCAGAGGCCGGCGGCCATCGGCAGCGCGTAGCCGACATTGACCAGCAACTGCGCGCGCAGGTAGCGGCTGACGCGCTCGGCCGCTTCGTCGAGGGCATCGCTCATGCGGTGCACGTCGCCGCCGACGAGGCGCAGCAGGCGGTCGCGCAGCTCGTTGCGGCTGAGCAGGATGAAGACGAGAAAGACGAACACCAGGCCGGCCGTGAGCAGCGGCGCCAGCACCGGCGCCAAGACGTCGCCGAGGACCTGCATCGGCCGCACCGGCGGCTCTTCGATCTGCACCCGCAGCGGACCCTGCGCGTCGCGTGGCGCGGTGGCCTGCGCTGGCGCGCGCCGGCCCGGCGCACTCGCCGCGGCGGCGGCCGCGGCGGCCGCTTCGGCCTGGCGCCGCGTGCCGTTGAATTCGCCCTCGACCATGTCGATCAACCGCGCCGCGTCATCGAGCACGCCGCGGCGCGACATCGATTCCCTCAACTCGCGCAGCTTCAACTGGATGGTCGACTGGTACGTCGGCACCTCGCGGCCGAGCGCCACCAGCTGCGAGCCGGCGAACAGCGAGGTCACGCCGACGACGCCGACCGTCATCGAGACGACCGCCGCCACCGCCAGCCAGCGCGGCAGGCGCCAGCGGCGCAGCCGGCCGACCAGCGGGTCGAGCAGAAAACCGAGCAGCGCCGCCAGCGCCAGCGGGACGAAGATTTCACGTCCGAAGTGCAAGGCGGCGATGACCAATGCCGCGGCGAGCATCGCCATCACCACCGACACGTGAGCGCGCTGATCGGCCGAGGCCGCAGCAGCAGAAGCGGCGGGGGCGGGACGGTCGAACATGGACTGACTTTGCATTGGCGATGCCAGCGGCGGTGCAGGCGCGCAGCGCACGGCGTTGTAGGCCGCCGCCGACAAAGACAAGCGCTGCATGCCGACGGCCCGCCCCACTGCAGCGGCGCATGCTCTTCGTCATTGAAAGCGCGAGCAAGAGCACCTCATGGACCACAAGCCAAGCAACGACCTGGCGCAGCTGCGCCGGCAGCGCGTCAATACTGCGCCGCATCGGCGTCGGCGCGCTGCTCGTCGGCGGCCTGTTCGCGCTCGGCTCGTGCGAGGAGCTGACGCGGCGCGACGCCGCTTCGCCAGCGCCTGCGGCGGCGTCGCAGACGCCGCTGCTGAACCCCGCCGTGGCCGGGCGCAGCGCATTCAAGCAACGCTCTTGAGCGCGCTGGCTGCGCCTTCGCGTGGCGGGCCGGCGTGCCTCGTCGTCAACGGCCGCGCCGGCTCGGCCGAAGCCGCTGCGCAGCGCGACGCGCTCGAAGCGGCGCTGCGCGCGCAAGGCCTGGCCTTCGAATTTTTCAGCGCCGCCAGCGGCGACGAGCTGCCGCAGTGCGCGGCGCAGGCCGTCGCGCGGGCGCGCGACGAGCAGGGCTTCGTTGTTGCCGTCGGCGGCGACGGCACGATCAACACCGTCGCCCAGGCGTTGCAGGGCAGCGCGGTGCCATTGGGCGTGGTCCCGGCCGGCACCTTCAACTATTTCGCGCGCGCCCATGCGCTGCCCGAAGACGTGGACAGCGCGGTGGCGCTGTGGCGCCAAAGCACGCCGCAGGCGGTGCAGGCCGGCCTGGTCAACGAGCAGCTGTTCCTCGTCAACGCCAGCATCGGCCTGTACCCGAAGCTGCTGCGCGCGCGCGAAGAGGACAACGCGCGCCTGGGCCGCTGGCGCGTGGTCGCGGCGTGGGCGGCGCTGCGCACCGTGCTGCGCGACAACCGCAACCTGCACCTCGTGCTGCGCAGCGGCGACGACACCGAGCGCGTGCGCACGCCGACGCTGTTCATCGGCAACAACGCGCTGCAGCTCGAACAGTTCGGCCTGCCCGTGGCCGCGGACGTGGGCGGCGGCGTGCTGGCCGCCGTGCGCGTGCGCCCGCTGCGCAGCTGGCAGCTGATCGCGCTGGCGCTGCGCGGTTTGATCGGCGCGCTCGGCCCGGCGCCCGAGGTCAGCGCGACGCGGCTGCGCGAGCTGCGCGTGTCGCCGCACGGCCGCCGCGCCGCTCGGCCGTTGGCGGTGGCGTTCGACGGCGAGGTGCGCACGATGACGCCGCCGCTGCACTTTCGTGTCGCGCCCGACCCGCTGTGGCTGTTCAAGCCGCCGGCCGCCGGCGCCGCATGACGACCATCCTGCATATCTCCGACCTGCACTTCGGCACCGAGGTGCCGCAGGCGATGCAGGCGCTGCTGCGGCTGGCACGTGCCGCGCCGCCGGATGTGCTGATCGTCTCCGGCGACATCACGCAGCGGGCGCGCCGCGCGCAGTTCGACGCCGCGGCGCGTTTCATCGAGCGCCTGGGCGCGGCGCGGGTGCTGGTGATCGCCGGCAACCACGACATCCCGCTGTTCGATCTGCCGCGCCGGCTGCTCGCGCCGTACCGCGCTTATGGGCGTGCTTTCGGCGCCGAGCTCGAGCCGCGGCTGGCCTTGCCCGACGTGCGCATCGCCGGCGTGCACACGGCGCGCGCCTGGCGCCATGTGGCCGGCCATGTCACGACAGCGCAGGCCGAGCGTTCTGCCGCCTGGCTGGCCGAGGGCCCGCCGGGCGCCTTGCGCATCGTCGTCACGCACCATCCGCTGGCGGTGCCGGACGCGCAGGACCAGTCGCAGCGCCTGCGCGGCATCGAGAGCGCGCTTGCGCACTGGCTGCAGGCCGGCGTGCAGGTGGCGCTCGGCGGCCACATCCACCGGCCGTACTTCATGGCGCTGCACGGCCAGGCGGGGCGGCGCCTGTGGGTGGCCCAGGCCGGCACCGCGGTCTCGCACCGCCTGCGCGCGCCGTGGCCGCATTCGGTGAACCTGCTGCGCCGCACGGCGCCGTCGCGCTGGCGCATCGAACGCTGGAACCTCGATCCCGGCGGCAGCGAGTTCTCGCTGCACGAAAGCCTTGGCCCTCGATACGCAGCGCCTGCCGGCATCGCCGTGAGCGCGCAACCGCTTGTCCTACGCCGCGCCGGACGGCAGTCCGACAGACCGCCGCCGCGCTCGCTCCTAAATTGCCGCCATGGGCCGCACGGCCCGGGCCGCGCGAGTGATGCAGGGATCGCGGGCTCGCAAAGATTCAACCCCTGCCTGTCACACGAAGGAGACCGACATGGACTGGAACCGCATCGAAGGCAACTGGAAGCAGGTCAAAGGCAAGGTGCAGGAGCAGTGGGGCAAGCTCACCGACGACGATTTCGACGTCGTCGGCGGTCGCCGCGAGCAGCTCGCCGGCAAGATCCAGGAGCGCTACGGCATCGCCAAGGACGAGGCCGAGAAGCAGATTTCGAGCTGGGAGCGCAGCGCCACCGACCGCTGGTTCGAGAGCAGCGATCCGCGCGATCCGCCGCCGCGCCACTGAGCTACGGACCATCGACAACCGGGTGTAGGAACTTTCCTACACCCGTTTTGCCACTTCACAGACATCATCCGCCCCGCCATGCACGCAAACTACGGCTCGTCATAGCACGCGTCCTTTCAATGGTCCCCGTGAAGACTTTCATCGTCGAAGACAGCCCGATCATCCTGGACAACCTGGTGGCCACGCTCGAAGAGTTGACGCCGGTCAGCGTCGTCGGCTCGGCGCCTGACGAAGAAGGTGCGGTCGTCTGGCTGACCACCGACGGCCGCAGCGTCGATCTGGTCATCATCGATGTCTTCCTCAAGGCCGGCTCGGGCCTGGGTGTGTTGAAACGCGCAGCGCAGAACAATCTGCCGGGCAAACGCGTCGTGCTGACCAACTACGCCACGCAGGAGATGCGGCGCAAGTGCCTCGAGCTGGGTGCCGACCGGGTGTTCGACAAATCCAACGAACTCGACGACCTGGTCACCTACTGCGCCCGCCTGTCCGACGGCGCTGCGGAAACCGGACCGGGCGAGCTGATGTGACGCTGGCCGGCGTCTTCAGCCGCTGGCAGCGCAGTGCCTATGTGCTGCCGCTGGCGGCGCTGGCGGCGCTGTTGGGGTTGGTGATCAACGAGTCGTCTTACCAGCGCTCGGCGACGGCGCTGGATAACGTGGCAACGCGCGCCGTCGCGCGGCAGCATATCCATGCCGTCTGGCGCGGCATGATCGACGTCGAGACCGGCCAGCGCGGCTACCTGCTGACCGGCCGCGACGACTATCTGCAGCCCTACCGCGATTCGGTCGGCGTCGTGCGCGCGTCGTTGACGTGGCTCGAACGCTATTACCAAAGCGACGCCGTCGCCGAATCGAAAGTCGAGGAAATCAAGGCCAACGCCGCCGGCAAGCTGGCCGAGCTCGAGTCGACGATCGCGCTGCGCACGCAGGGCCGCGAGGCGGCGTGGCGCGAGCTGGTCCTGTCCGGCGTCGGCAAGGAGCAGATGGACCGCATCCGCGGGGCCTCGGAGCGCCTGCTCGAGCTGGAGTCGGAGCGCTTCATCGCCGAGCGCGAGGAAATCTCGGCGATGCTGCGCCTGTCGCGCATCGGCGTGACGCTGATGGTGGCCTTGAGCCTGCTCGGGCTGGTGATGTTCCTGCGCCAGAGCGCCACGCTGGAAGCCGCGCGCCGCCGCCATGCCGGCGAGCTGCAGCAGGAACGCGACCACCTCGAAGCCGAAGTGACGCAGCGCACCACCGAGCTGACGCGGCTGGCCGAAGACCTGCAGACCGCGCGCGAGGACGAGCGCGGGCGCATCGCGCGCGAGTTGCACGACGAGCTCGGCGCGCTGCTGACGGCGGCCAAGCTCGACGCCGCGCGCCTGAAGCGCAGCCTGGCGCCGATCCACAACCCGGACATCGACGAGCGCCTGGCCCACCTCACCGGCACGCTCAACGACGGCATTGGCCTCAAGCGCCGCATCATCGAAGACCTGCGCCCGTCGTCGCTGTCCAACCTCGGCCTGAAGGCCGCCGTGGAGATCCTGGCCACCGAGCTCGGCCAGCGGGCGGAGCTCAACATCCGCACCGACATCGAGCCCTTCGAGCTCGACGAGGCGGCCGAGATCACGCTCTACCGCATGGTCCAGGAGTCGCTGACCAACGTCGCCAAGTACGCCGGCGCCAACGAGGTCGACGTGCGCATGGTGCGCCAAGGCGATCAGATCATCGCCACCGTGCGCGACAACGGCCGCGGCTTCGACGCCGAGCGCGTGCGCGGCAGCGCGCAGGGCCTGGTGGGCATGCGCTACCGCGTGCAGGCCCGCGGCGGGCGGCTGCAGATCAGCTCGTCGCCCGGCCAGGGCACGACGGTCAGCGCCGTCGTGCCCGCCAGCCCGCAGCCGCGTTCCACAGCTTGAAGCGCAGAAGTGTCGGCGCTGTCCGACACGCGCTCGGCGCGGCGCCCGATGCAGCGCAGCGCTGCCGGCGGCCACACTGAATGCATCCAGCGGTTCGCTGCGATCCTTCCCTACAGGAGAAAGCCATGCTTCATTACGCCGTTGTCTTCTTCGTCATCGCGCTGATCGCTGCGTTGTTCGGTTTCACCGGCATCGCTGCCGGCGCCGCCGGAATCGCGCAAATCCTGTTCGTCGTCTTCATCGTGCTGGCCATCGGCAGCTTCGTCATGAGCATGGTGCGCAAGCGCTAATTTGATCAACGCCCCCACACCTATCTACCGGAGAGTCCCATGAACGAAACCATCACCCCGACCATGTCCACCACGACCACGCCTGCCGTCGAGCGCGCGTTCGACAAGCTCGCCGACGGCGCGGCCAGCGTGCCGCAGGCCGTCGAGCGGGCGGCCGTACGCGCCACCGAAGCGGCGCGCCTGGGCACGCACAAGCTGCAAGAGAGCACGCAGCAGGTCAAGGCGCAGTTCAATCAGGTGACCGACAGCGCCATCGCCTACGTCAAGGAAGAGCCGGTGCGGGCGATGCTGATGGCCGCCGCCGCCGGCGCCGCGCTGATGGCGCTGGCCAGCCTGCTCGGCCGCCGGCACCACTAAAGCGCCGGCTTGCGTCGCGCCGCCATGCTGCATCCGCTGTTGCGCCTCGTGCTGGCGCGGCCCGACCTGCTGGCCGACCACGCCAGCGCCTACGCCGAACTGGCCGTCGTCAATGCGCGCCAGGCGATGGCGTTGTGGCGCCTGCGCCTGCTCGGCTGGGCGCTGCTCGGCGCCGGTGTCTTGCTCTGCATCGTCTTCGCCGGCGTGGCCTTGATGCTCTATGGCGCCCTGGCGGCGCCGCCGCAGCCCTGGCTGCTCTGGGCAGTGCCGACCGCGCCGGCGCTGCTGGCGTTGTGCGGTGCCTGGCTGGCGCGGCGTCGCGACGCCGGCCACGACCAGCGCAATGTCTCCCTGGCGCAGCAGTTCGAAGCCGACCTGGCGTTGTTGCGCGCACGCTCATGACCAGCAGCAGCAGCGACGCCGCCCTGCAACGCCTGGCCGCGTCGCGCGCGACGATCGATGCCGAGCTGCGCAAGCTGCAAGGCCCGCCGATCGAAGACGAAGCGGCCGCGCCTGCACTCGACGAGGGGCGAGCCCCCGGCCTGGTGTCGGCAGTGGCGAGCTGGTTCGAGACGCTGAGCCGCGGCTTGCGCCTGTGGTGGCGTCGCCATCCGGCGCGGCCGGTGGTCGAGATCGCCGCCGACGCCGGCGCGCTGGCCTTGAAGCCGCTGGTGCGCACGCATCCGGTGGCCGCGGTCTCGCTGGCCATGGCGGCGGGTGCAGCGATGGTCGTCTGGCGTCCCTGGCGCAGCCGCGTCACGGCGGCGGTGTGGGCCGGCCTGGGGGCGCAGCTCACGGCCGGCCTGGTGCGATCGGTGCTCAACCCCGGCACGCTGCTGGCGCTGCTCGGCAACCTGCCGCGGCCACCGGCAGCACCGCCTGCCTCGAATCCCGACCACCCCTCAACACCATCATGATCATCCGCCTGACGACTTTTGCCGCCGCCGCCTGGCTGATCCTGCGCTGGGACCAGCGCCGCCGCGCCCGCGAACAGCAGCTATCGACGACGACCAAGCCGGCCGACGTGAGCACCTGGGAAGGCGAAGGCGGCGCGCTGCCGACCGTCGGCCCGCAACTCGGTCCGCCACCGTCGCGCCTGCACGCCACGCAAAGTAGCGTCGAGGACGAAACGGCCGACCCGGTGGGCCGGCCGCCGCGCTGAACCGCTCACGGCATCGGTATCAGCATCACTGCTGCTGTAGCAGGTCGTTCATTTCGTCGGCATGTTCTTCCTCGTCGGCGAGGATGGCTTCGAGCATGCGCCGCGTCGTCGGATCCTTGTCGCCGATGAGGCCGATCATCTGGCGGTAGGTCTCGACCGCCACCCGCTCGGCGATCAGGTTGGCGCGCACCATGTCGCGCAGCGCCGACGAGGTGTCGTACTCGGCGTGGCTGCGTTCGAGCAGCGTCACCGGGTTGAAATCGGGCTCGCCGCCCAACTGCACGATGCGCTCGGCGATCTTGTCGGCATGCGCCGCCTTCGGCCTGGGCATGGACCATGAACTCGGCGGCGACCGCCGGCGAGGCCATGCCTTTGGCGGTGAAGTGGTGGCGCTTGTAGCGCAGCACGCAGACCAGCTCGGTGGCCAGCGAGTCGTTGAGCAGCGCCACGATCTGCTCGCTGTAGGCGCCGATGCTCGGCGTGACCGCGCCGTCGTCGAGGTTCTTGCGCGCCTTGTCCAGCGCGCCCTCGTCGAGCGCCAGTTCGGCAGGGTTGTTGTTGCGGGCGCTTTTCGCGCCGCGGGTGGGTGCATCCATTGAATCAGCCTCCTGGGGTGGTGGTGCGGGGAGCGCACTTCACTACCGTAGGCACGGCACGCAAGGCCGCCGATCGGTGTGCGCCGTGACCCGTTGTAGGACAGCATGCCGCGCACGCGGCGCACGGCACTGCCGGCAATCTCCTACGCCGCGCCGCGGCGGCTTCCTAGCAGCGGCGATCGGCGTTGGCTCGAAGCTGCATGCATCAAGGAGCGCTGCACATGATTTCCAGAGTTCGCGGCAGGCGGGCGCCGTGAAGACGACGCGGGCCTTCATCGTCGAAGACAGCGCGCTGCTGCTGCGCGAGCTGTCAGCCGAGCTCGAGGACACGTCGGCGATCAGCGTCGTCGCCTCGTCCGACAGCGAGAGCGATGCACTGAAAACGCTGCGCGTCGCCGCCGAGCCGTACGACCTGATCGTCATCGACGTCTTCCTCAAGGAAGGCTCGGGGCTGCGTGTGCTGCGCGACGCCAAGCTGCTGCAAAGCCAGGCCCGCGTCGTCGTGCTGACCAACTACGCCACGCTCGACGTGCGCAAGCGCTGCATCAGCCTCGGCGCCGACCGCGTGTTCGACAAGTCCAGGCAACTCGACGAGTTCATCGACTACTGCCGTGCCATCGCCGGCGTTGAAGAGGGCACAGCGGGGCCCGCCGACGAGGGGCCGCCGACGATTCCTTGGGAAGCGGCGTAGCTTGCCGTAGGGCCAGTTCCAGACCCGCTCGGACTCGGCGCGTTGCGGGTGCTTGATCACCGTTTCAACCAGGTAGTTTCGCCGGATGTAATCGAGCGCCTCGCGCGTCATGCGGCCCAGCGGGCCTTTGAAGCTCTTTTCTTCAAAGCGGTCGCCGCCTGCGCCTTCGGGGAACCACACCACGTCGATCTGCGTGGCAGGGAAGAAACGTTTGGGTGCTTCGTTGAAGAACAACAGCCCAACATTCTTCGGCCACGGCGCTTCGCTCGCACCGCCCAGCACGTTCAATTGGCGGGCGAGTGCCTCCAGCGGCCGCGCGTTGGCGTCGCCTGCGAGTTCGCTGCCAATGTCATTCAGAAACTCCACCATCAGCGGCTGCGACAGATCGGCCACGCGGGCCGTTTGGCAAAAACGGTCGTCGAACGGCACCTTGGCCGCCAAGCTCAACAGTTCCTGCTCGTCATCGCCCTTGGCCTGTACCGTGCTCGTGTAGCGGCGGATGTAGTAATGCCAGACCTTGTTCTTGGCGGTGACGGCGGCCGGTACCTTGTAGGGCCGCGTCTGCCCGCCCGGCGCCCACAGCACGACGAGCTTGCGGCCGTCGACCTCTTCCACGCTCGAGAACGGAAGTACGGCGGCTGGATCAGTTGGCAATGGGCGAGCAGTTCCTGCTGAATCTTGTCGAGCTGGTTCTCGGCCAGGCCCGCCGGCGGAAAGACCGGCTGCCCGCTGGCATCGCAGTCTTGCCCGATCACCACATAGCCGCCGCCGAGGTTGGCGAAGTCGTTGGCGAAGGCGCACACGGTGCGCAGGATTGGATCGGGGTTCCAGCCCGCCTTGTATTCGATGCGCTCACCCTCGACCGTGCGCTGGCGCAGCAGGTCGTCTAGGTTGATAGGGAGCTTGCTTGGCATCAAGTGGGCTCGAAGACAAGAATTTGGACTTCGCGGAGCTCATTCAGCGCCAGTTCCTTGTACTCGCTGGCGTCCATGTTGCCGCGCAGGTCGTCGCAGGCGGTGAGCAGCAGGGATTCGAGGCGGGCGAGCGTGAGACGGGTGTGCGGCATGGACAGCGATGGGTCGGCAGATCGGCGCGAGGAGGCCGCCGATTCTGCCCTCGATGCCTTGGCGCGATCAGCCTGGGCTGCGCCTCACACCAGCGGCCTCGGCGGCGGCTTGCCGTCGCCATACACGTCGGCCAGCCGCACCAGCGCCTTCACGTCGCGCAGGTGCAGGCGGCCGTCGATCAGTTCATGCAGGCCGCGGCGCTCCAATTTGCGCAGCGTCTTGTTGGTGTGCACCAGCGACAGGCCCAGCGCGTCGGCCACATGCTGCTGCGTCAGCGGAAACGGCACGCCGCCTTTGCCGTTGTCGGCTTGCAGCGCCGCGGCGCGCTTGTAGAGCAGCACCAGCAGCGTGGCGATGCGCTCCTCGGCGCTGCGCCGGCCGACCGAGAGCAGGGTCTCGTCGACCACCGACTCCTCGTGCGAGGTCAGCCAGGTGACGTTGAAGCCCATCGACGGCTGCTCGCGGTGCAGCGCCCACAGCGCGTCGCGCTGGAAGACGCAGAACAGCGCGTCGGTGAGCGTGACCACGCCGTGTGCGGCGCCGTCGCCCATCTTCTGCTGCACGCCGATGAAGTCGCCGGCAAGCAGGAAGTTCAGAATTTGCCGTCGCCCATCCGATAGCGTCTTGAAGCGAAACGCCCAGCCTTCGAGCAGCGTGAACAGCGGCGCATCGACCTGGCCCTCGTCGATCAGCGTGGCTCCGGCGTCGAGGCGCTGCTCGCGTTTTTTCAGCGACTGCACCAGCGCCAGCTCCTCGCCGCTGTGCGCCATGAACAGCGGCAAGGGGCGCAGCGGGCAGTCCTGGCAGGAACGGGCTGTCATGATGGGGAGGAGGTGTGCCCCGTTCGGGGCTCTCGCTGTAAGCCTTGTCCTACAAAGCGTCGGACGCAGCACCGACAGCTTCGGCGTCCGCGCCTTTCTAACATGGTCTGCAACAAATCAAACATCCACGAACTCTCAGCGAGGCCGCCATGCTCACCACCACCACGCCCCCCCTGTCCGCCCCGCGCGGCCTCTTCTTTCACGACAGTGAGTCGCTGTTGCAGGATCACGCGGCATCGGCCGGCCCGTTTCACGCCGCCTGCCGCGACGGCTACCGCTGGCGTGGCCGCGCTCTCGGCTTTGCCGAGCTGATCGACGGCCTGCTGGCGCGCCGCTTCGTCACCACCTTGCTGATCGTCGGTGTGCCGGCCCTGGTCGTCGCGATCCTGGTCTGACGCGGTGGCTTTGGCCACATCCCTGTTCACGCCGACCCCGCTGCCGCACCCGCCTTCCCTGCGCAAAGCGCTGCCGGCCTCGCCGTCGATCCTGACGACCTGGCTGGAGCCGGCGCGCGGGCCGCTGCAGCCGCCGCTCGACGCGCCCGCGCTGCCGGCCGACGCACAGGCCCAGCACGGCGCCGCGCTGGCGGCGTCGCATCAGGCGCAGACGGTGGACGGCGACTTCGGCGCGCCGATCATCATGCGGCTGCGGCGCAATGCGCACGCGCTGCGCGACGCGGTGCACCTGCTCGAACGCCTGCGCCAGCCGGGCGCGCCGATCACACCCGCGGCGCAATGGCTGGGCGACAACATCGCGTTGGTCGAAGAGCAGCTCGTCGAGGCCACCGAGGCGCTGCCCGCGCGTTACTTCCGCCGCCTGCCGGTGCTCACCGGCGGCGCGTCCAACGCCAGCCCGCGCATCCACGACATCGCCTGGGCCTGGCTGCCGCGCGTGCACCACGCCTTCGACGCGCAGTTGCTCGACGCTTTCTTCGACGGCTACCAGGACGTGATCGAGCCGACCTGGGGCGAGTGGTGGGCACTGCCGTCCGTGCTGCGCATGGTGCTGATCGAGCAGTTGCGCCGCGTCGGCGAGCGCGTCGTCGCCGACCGCGCGTCGCGCTCGCTGGCCAACTGGGTGGCGAGCGAAACCGGCGCCGGCGATCTGCCGGCGTTGGGTGCGGCGCTGGTGGCGCTGCAGCACCGCGGCGCCGAGCGCGCGTTCCTGCTGCAACTCCACCTGCGCTGGAACGAGCTTGCCGCCGACGACCCGCGCCGCGCCTGGCTGGCCGGCCACCTCAGCGACCCGGCCGCCACGCGCCACGCCCAGCAGGCCGCCGAGGCGGCGCACGACGCCGACGTCTCGCAGGCCATGCGCTCGCTGCGCGCCGTGGCGCAGTTCGATTGGCGCGTCTGGATCGGCAAGCGCAGCAAGCTGGCGCAGGTGCTGCGCCAGTTGCCGACCTTTGCCGACGAGAACGAGACGACGCAGAACCGCACGCTGCACGCGGTGGAGCGATGGAGCCAGCGCAGCGGCATCGACGAAGTTGCCGTCGCGCGCGCGCTGCTGGCGCAAACGCAGACCGGCGCGGTCGCCGCCCCGGTGCAGGCCACGCCCGGCTACTGGCTCGAAGGGCCGGGCCGCAGCACGCTGGCCGGCGTGCTCGGCGTGGCGCTGCCGCGCGAGATCACGGCCAGCGACGGCTGGCGTCGCGCGCGCCTGCCGCTGTACCTGACGAGCCTGGCCGCGGCCACCGCCGCGATCGCCGCGCTGACGCTGCACGCCGACGCGCCGTGGTGGCTGTGGCCGCTGGTGCTGCTGCCGGCCTCGGAGATCGCGGTCTCGGCGATCCACCGCCTGATCGCCGAATGGATCCCGCCGCGCGCGCTGCCGCGGCTGGCCTTCGATGCCGGCATCAGCGCGCCGCACCGCGTGCTGGTGGCCGTGCCGTGCCTGATCGACGACGACGCCGAGATCGACGACATGGCCGCGCGCATCGAGCGCCAGCACCTGGCCAGCCACGAGGCCTGGGCGCAGTACGCGCTGCTGTCGGACTTTGCCGATGCGCCGTTGCAGTCGATGCCGCATGACGCCGCGCTGCTGGCGCACGCCGAAGCCACCGTCCGCACGTTGAACCTGCAGCACGCGCCGCTGCCCGACGGTGCGCCGCGCTTCGTGCTGCTGCACCGCCAGCGCCAGTGGTGCGACAGCGAGCGCTGCTGGATGGGCTGGGAGCGAAAGCGCGGCAAGGTCGAACGGTTGATCGCCTGCCTGGCTGGCGAAGGGGGGGCGCGCCGGGTGATGTCTTCATCGCCACACCCGGTCTGCCTGCCGCCACGCCGTACCTCGTCGTGCTCGACAGCGACACGCTGCTGCCGCCGGGCACGCTGCGTGCGCTGGTCGGCATTGCCGCGCATCCGGCGAACACGCCGCGCGTCGATGCCGATCAGCGCCGTGTCGCCTCCGGCTACGGCGTGCTGCAACCGCGCGTCGCGCTGCCGCTGCCGCGGCCGGGTCTGGCGACGTGGTTTCATGCGCTGTCGGCCGGCCAGCCCGGGCTCGACCCGTACAGCGCCGCCAGCTCCGAGGTCTATCAGGACCTGTTCGAAGAAGGCAGCTTCGCCGGCAAGGGCCTGATCCACGTCGGCGCCGCGCACGCGGTGCTCGCCGGCCGCCTGCCCGACGCGCAGGTGCTGAGCCACGACCTGCTCGAAGGCGCGCTCTTGCGCTGCGCCGCGGCCAGCGACGTGCCGGTGATCGAAGGCGCGCCCGTGCATCCGGACGTGGCCTCGTCGCGGATTCACCGCTGGGTGCGCGGCGATTGGCAGCTGCTGCCCTTCATGCTCAACCCGCGGCGCTGGTCGCTCTCCGGCCTGAACCTGTGGAAGATGATCGACAACGTGCGCCGCTCGCTGGTGGCCCCCGCTGCGGTGGCGTTGCTGCTGGCCAGTGCCGCCACCGGCACGCCGCCGCTGGCCGCCGCGCTGCTGCTGGTGGCCACCGCTTTGGGCATCGGGCCGTTGATCGGCGCGCTGGCCATGCTGGCCGGCGCCGACGACCGGGTGGCGCTGGCGCCGCTGGTGCGCCACGCCGGCCTGGCGCTCGGCCGCGCGCTGGCCAGTACCGCGTGGCAACTCGCGCAGCTGCTGCAACAGGCGCTGCTCACGGTCGATGCGATCGTGCGCGCCCTCGTGCGCCAGATCGTCACGCGGCGCCGCCTGCTGGCCTGGACGACGGCCGCCGCCGCCGAAGCCGCGGCCTCGCGCGACGGGCGCACGCTGTGGCGGCGGCACCGCAAAGTCACGGCGCTGGCGCTCGGGCTCGCCGCCGTGCTGCTGTGGATCACGCCGCCCCTGTGGGTGCTGCCCGGGCTGCTGCTGTGCGCGCTCTGGGCGCTGTCGCCGCTGCTCACCTGGCGCGCCGCGCAGACGCTGCCGGCGGTGCAGGAGCGCCCGCTCAGCGACGACGTGGCCGCCGACCTGCACGAGATGGCGCGCGAAACCTGGCGCTACTTCGAGCACATGGTGACGGCCGAGCACCACCACCTGCCGCCCGACAACCACCAGCGCCTGCCGCATGGCCAGACCGCGGCGCGCACCTCGCCGACCAACATCGGCATGTACCTGCTGGCGGTGCTGTGCGCGCGGCGCTTCGGCTTCATCGGCCGCCAGCGAGATGCTGCGCCGCATCGCCGCCACGCTGGCCACGTTGCAGCCGTTGCCGCGCCACCGCGGCCACTTCTTCAACTGGTACGACACGCACACGCTGGCCGTGCTGGCGCCGGCTTATCTGTCGACGGTGGACAGCGGCAACCTGAGCGCGGCGCTGGTGGCCGTGGCCGGCGCGCTGCGCCATCAGGACGACGCGGCCTGCGACGAGGCGGCCCAAGCCGCGCTGCTGCGCAGCCAGGCGCAACTCGCCGCCGCGCAGCGCGCCGGCTTCGGCCCGGACGCTGGCGCCGATGGTGGCCGACCTCGACGAGGTGCAGCGCCGCCTGGCCGCGCTCGACGACGAGGCACCGCCGACGGCGAGGCGCCGCAGCCGGCCGAGCGCGCGTTGTGGCTGCTGCAGGACCACCTGCGCACGGTGCGCTCGCTGGCCGAGGACGATGAGCCGGCGGGCATCGACCGCCGAGGCCCTGGCCGCCAGCGCCGAGCAGCTCGGCCTGGGCGGCCGACTACCGCTGGCTCTACGACCCGCGGCGCGAGCTGCTGCACATCGGCGCGCTGCTCGACGCCACCACCGGCAGCGAGCAGCTGGACATCAACCACTACGACATGCTGTGCTCCGAAGCGCGGCTGGCCAGCCTGGTGGCGATCGCCAAGGGCGACGTGCCGGCGCGGCATTGGGCGCGGCTGAAGCGGCCGACGTTTGCGCAAGGCGCCGACGTCGGCCTGCAATCGTGGTCGGGCTCGATGTTCGAGTACCTGATGCCGACGCTGCTGGTCGACGAGCCGGACGGCAGCCTGCTGCATGCGGCGACGACGGTGGCGGTGGCGATGCAGCGCGAGCAGGGCCGCGAGTGGGATCTGCCGTGGGGCATTTCGGAGTGCGCGCATGCCGAGCGCGACGCCTCGCTGGCCTACCAGTACGGGCCGCAGGGCGTGCCGGCGCTGGCGCTGCGGCGCACGCCGGCCGACGAGCGTGTGATCGCGCCGTATGCGTCGATGCTGGCGCTGCAGGTCGCACCCTGGCAGGCCTGGCACAACCTGCACCGGCTCGGAGCAGCTGGGCGCGCGCGACCGCTTCGGCTTCATCGAAGCGCTCGATTACACCGCGTCGCGGCAGCAGAGCGGCACCACGCAGCGCCGCGTCGTCACCTTCATGGCGCACCACCAGGGCATGTCGCTGCTGGCGCTGACGAACACGCTGCACGACGGCGCCGCGCGGCGCTGGTTCATGGGCCACCCGCAGGTGGCCGCCGTGTCGACGCTGCTGCACGAGCCGGTGCCGGCGATGGTCAAGCCGCTGCGCCCGCCGCCGCTGTGGATCGATGCCGCCCTCGACGAGCACACCGACACGCCGCCGCTGCCGGCGCGCGCGCTGCAGCCCGGCACGCGTGCGCTGGAGCCGGTGGCCCTGCTGTCCAACGGCCGCACGTCGGTGCTGCTGCGCCCGGACGGCGCCGGCGCGACGCGCTGGATGGGGCTGGCCGTCTCGCGCTGGCGCGACGACGCGCTGCGCGGCGAGCACGGCTCGTTCATGTTCCTGCGCGTCTGCGGCCGCGGCGAGCCCGCCGAGCGTGATTGCAATCTGCGCGAGCCCGCCACGCGCTGGCACTCGCTGACGCAGCACCCGGCGCCCGACCCGCGCGCCGAGTACCGCTGCGAGTGGCAGCCGCATGCGGCCAGCTTCGAGTCGAGCGGCGGCGCGGTGGCGACGCGGCAACGCGTCTGGGTGGCGCCGCAGGAGGACGTGGAGCTGCGCGAGGTGACGCTCGAACACAGCGGCGTCGGCACGGCGCCGGTGGTCGAGCTGGCGTCGTACTTCGAAGTCGTGCTGGCCGCGCAGGCCGCCGACGAAGCGCACCCGGCGTTCTCCAACCTGTTCGTGCAGGCGCGCTGGGACCCGGACCTGCGCGCGCTCTGGTTCACGCGCAAAGGCCGGCTCGAAGGCGACGCCACCGTGCATGCGGTGCACTTCCTCGCCGAGTCGGACGCCGACATCGTCGACACGCGGGCCTGCACCGACCGCACGTTCGCGCTCGGCCGCGGCCGCTCGGTGCAGTCGCCGTGCTTCGAGCGCCAGCCGCACCCGGCCGACACCGGGCTGGATCCGATCGCCTCGATCGTCGTGCGCTGCGTGCTGCCGGCGCGCGGCGCGGTCAAGCTGCGCTTTGCCACCGCCGTCTCGCACGACCCGGCCGAGCTGGCGTTGATCGTCGAGCGCCATCGCCAGCGCGTGCATGTCGAGCGCGCCTGGCGCATGGCCTCGGCGCTGGCGCTGATCGCGCTGCGCGAAGCGCGCATCGACGCCCCGGCGTGGCACGCCTGGCAGTTGCTCAGCACGCCGCTGGCGCAGCTGCTGGCGCGGCCGCTGCCGCCGACGCGCGACGCCCCAGCGATCGACCGGCGCTGCCTGTGGCATCACGGCATCTCCGGCGAGCGAGCGCTGCTGCTGGTGCGCGTGCCCGACGCCGACGGCCTGCTGCTCGCCGACTGGGTGGCGCGGGTGACGCCGCTGTGGGCACGCGCCGGGCTGTCGGTGGACGTCGTGCTGCAAGACACCGAGCCGGTGTCGTACCTGCAACCGGTGCACCAGGGGCTGATGCGGCTCTTGCACACTCACGGCGAGGCCGCCCTGCAGCCGGCGCACAGCGCCTGCCGGCTGCACGTGCTGCGCTCGCAGGAACTCACCGAGGCGGAGCAGCAGGCGCTGCGCGCGCTGGCCCGCATCGACCTGTTGGCCGACGGCCGCGCGCCGGGCTCGGTGATCCACGATTTGCGGCGCTGGCACGGCACGGCGCTGGAGCAAAAGCAGGCGCATCTGACGACCGACGTGCCGTGGAGCGCACCGCCGGCGGCGGCGGTGGCGGTCGACGTGCCGAGCTTCGAGCGCGAGCACGGCGGCTGCCGCTTCGGCGTCAGCCCGACGCAGCGGCCGCAGCGCGCCTGGGCCAACGTGCTCGCCAACGCCGAGTTCGGCTGCCACGTCACCGAAGGCGGCGGCGGCCACGTCTGGGCGCACAACAGCCGCCTGTTGCAGCTCACGCCGCCGTCGAACGATGCCCTCGCCGACCCGGCCGCGGAGTGGTTGCTGCTGCACGATCTCGACAGCGGCGAGGTCTGGAACGCCTGGCCGGCGCCGTGGGGCGCGGCGGCCGTGCGCTACAGCGTCGAGCACGGCCCCGGCTGGACGCGCGTGTCGCATCTGCATGACGGCATCGACGCCTCGCTCGAAGTCTGCGTCGATGCCGCCACGCGCATCAAGCAGACGCACTTGAAGCTGCGCACCACCACGCGCACCGCGCGCCGGCTGCGCGTGGTGGCCGTGGCCTCGTGGCAGATCGGCGCGCGCTGGGCCGACCGCATGTCGATCGCCTCGGCGCCGGCGTGGGGTTCGGCCAGCCCATCCGACGACGACGTGACCGTTTCGCGCACCGCGCTGGCCCTCATGGCGACGCAAACCGACGCCGGCACCGGCTTCGCCGACTCGACGGCGTTTCTCGCGCTGCGCCCGCGCCGCGCGCAACCGGCGTGGGCCTTCGACTGGACCTGCGACCGCCGCGAGCTCTTCGACGCGCGCGGCCGCGGCGTCGTGCCCGACGGCTTCTGCCAGCGCAGCGGCACCGGCCTGGATCCGTGCGCGGCGCTGTCGATCGAGCTCGATCTGGCGCCGCTGACGGTCGAGGAGGTGACGCTGCTGCTCGGCCACGCCGACACGCGCGCCGCCGCGCAGGCCCTCGCCGAGCAGGCCTGCGCGGTCGAGCCGGCGCCAGCGCAGCGAGCGCGCGCGCGGCGCGTGGCGCGAGCGCCTGGGCAGCGTGCATGGTGCGCACGCCCGATGCGCGCTTCGACGCCCTCGTCAACCACTGGCTGCGCTACCAGACGCTGGCCTGCCGGCTGTGGGCGCGCGCCGGCTTCTATCAGATCGGCGGCGCCTACGGCTTTCGCGATCAGTTGCAGGACGCGATGGCCCTCACCACGCTCGATGCGCAACTGCTGCGCAATCAAATCCTGCTGTGCTGCAGCCGCCAGTTCCGTGAAGGCGACGTGCAGCACTGGTGGCACCCGCCCGAAGGCGCCGGCGTGCGCACGCGCTTCTCCGACGATCTGCTGTGGCTGGTGGCCGGCGTGCTGCGCCACCTGGACACCGGCGGCGATGCGGCGCTGCTCGACGCACCCGCGCCGTTCATCGAAGGCCGCACCGTGCCCGAGGGCGCCGAAGACGTGTATGAGATCCCGCAGGCGTCTTCAGACACTGCGAGCGTCTTCGAGCATGCCGCGCGCGCGCTCGACCGCAGCCTGGCCTTCGGTGCGCACGGCCTGCCGCTGATGGGCGCCGGCGACTGGAACGACGGCATGAACCGCGTCGGCATCGAAGGCAAGGGCGAATCGGTCTGGCTGGCCTGGTTCCAGGTTTCGATGCTGGAGCCGATGGCCGCGCTCGCCGCGCAGCGAGGAGAGCCGCAGCGCGCCTCACGCTGGCGCGCTGCGCGCACGAGCCTGCTGCAAGCGATCGAGAACGCACGGCTGGGACGGCGCCTGGTACCGCCGCGCCTTCTTCGACGACGGCAGCGCGCTCGGCTCGGCGGCCAACGCCGAATGCAAGATCGATCTGATCGCGCAGGCCTGGGCGGTGCTCGCCGGCGGCGGCGACGCGGCACGCGCGCAGCAGGCGATGCAGTCGGCGGCCGAGCAGCTGATCGACGGCGACGCCAACCTCGTGCGCCTGCTCGATCCACCACTGGCCACGCAACAACCCAACGCCGGCTACATCCAGGCCTACCCGCGCGGCGTGCGCGAGAACGGCGGCCAGTACACGCACGCCGCGGCATGGGCCTCGATGGCCTTTGCGCAAAGCGGCGACGCGGCGCGCGCCTGGCAAGCGTGGCAGGCGGCAAGCCCGGCGCACCGCATGGCCGATGCCCAGCAGTTCGCGGCCTACCGGCTCGAACCCTATGCCGTGGCCGGCGACGTCTACGGCCATGCGCCGTGGCGCGGCCAGGGCGGCTGGAGCTGGTACACCGGCGCGGCCGGCTGGCTGCTGCGCGCGGGCGTCGAATCGCTGCTCGGCGTGCAGCGCCGCGCTGCGCTGGTGCGCTTTGCACCAACGCTGCCGCCCGAGTGGCCCGGCGCGCAGGTGACGTTGCGCTGGCACGGCCAGGTGCATGTGTTCGATCTGCACAGGCAGCCCGGCGCCGAGGGCCGCGCGCTCGCCGCCGGCACGTGGCTCGATCTCGACACGCTGCACGAAGACACGCACTGGACCGTGGCCCTGCCGCCGCAGATTGCACTTCGTCCTACAGCGGCGGCGCAGCGCGGCCCGCATCATGCTTACCCCCCGGCGGGCAGCACCGTGAGCCGCCCGCAGGAGCAAGCAACATGACCCGCTTCAACACGCGCCGAATTTCAGCGCCCGTGGCCGCTGCCCTGTTGTGTGTGGCGCTGGCCTTGGTCTCCTTTGTCGCGCTGGTCGCCTACGATGGTGCCGGCCCTATCGCCTTCTGGCAGTGAATCCTCATGCGTCTGTTTTCTTGCCCGGCCTGCCAGCAGCAGGTCTACTTCGACAACTCGGTCTGCCTGGCCTGCGGCAGCGACATCGCCTTTGCGCCCGATGTGATGCAGATGGTCTCGGTCAGCGCACCCGGCGGCGCGCACCGCAACTGCGTGCAACGCGTGACCAGCGATGCCTGCAACTGGGCGATCGAAGCCGCTGACCCGACCCCGCGCTGCCGCAGTTGCCGCCTGACCGGCGCCGACAGCGTGGTCGGCGCCGACGCGCTGCGCGCGCGCGCCGAAGCGGCCAAGCGCCAGGTGCTCTACACGCTGCTGCAACTCGGCGTGCCGTTCGCGCCGAAGATGGGCGAGGACGATCTGCAGGGCCTGCGCTTCGTCTGGACGCTGCCGGCCGCCGGCGCGCCGACCTTCACCGGCCAGCAGAACGGCACCATCACGCTCAACCTCAACGAAGCCGACGACGCGCACCGCGAGGCCACGCGCGTGAGCTTCGGCGAGCCGCAGCGCACCGTGCTCGGCCACCTGCGGCACGAACTCTCGCACTACTTCTTTCATCGCTTCGTCGAGGGCTGGCCGGCGATCGAGGACTTTCGCAGCACCTTCGGCGACGAGCGGGTGGACTACACGACGGCGCTGCAGCAGCACTACCAACAAGGGCCCGCCGCCGATTGGCAGCAGCATTTCGTCAGCGCCTACGCCAGCTCGCACCCGTGGGAAGACTGGGCCGAGACCTGCGCGCACTACCTGCTGATGGTCGAAGCGGTAGACACCGCCGCGGCGTGGGGCCTGCAGTTGTCATCGGCCGGCAGCGCGGCGGTGCAACCCGAACAAGCGGCGGCAGCAGCGCCGGTGGAGCGCCTGGTGCTCGACCAGTGGCTGCCGCTGGCGCGTTTCCTGAACGCGATGTCGCGCAGCCTCGGCCTGCCCGACAGCTACCCGTACCTGCTGCCGCCGCCGGTGATCGGCAAGCTGCGCCTCGTCCAGCATGCGCTCACGGCCAGAGGTCAGACCGGCTGACGATGCCGTGAAGCCCTCGGTGTGGCCCTGTCCTACCGCATTGCCGCACCCGATCCGACGGCGACCGCCGCACCAGCCGCGCAGACTGGCTGCCTCCAGGCAGCACTCACCAAAGGATCAACGACATGTCTTCATGGTGGTACGGCTACGGCGCGGCGTTGCTGGTGATGGGCGTGCTCGACGCTGCCTGGCTCGGTTTCGTCGCGCGCGATTTCTACCGCCAGGAAGCCGGCGACATGATGGTGGCGGAAATTCGCAAGCTGCCGGCGGCGCTGTTCTACCTGGCCTACCCGGCCGGCCTGGTGACGCTGGCGTTGCACCCGCCGCCGGAAGGGCCGGCGATGGCCGCCTGGCGCAGTGCACTCGTCGGCCTGGTGGCGTACGGCACCTACGACCTGACCAACATGGCCACACTGCGCCAGTGGAGCTACACGCTGACACTGGCCGACGTGGCCTGGGGCGCCTTTGCCAGCGCGCTGGCGGGCACGGCGGCGTTCTTCGCGATGCAGCGTGCGTCTTGAAGCACGGCGCGTGTAGGACACGTCTGATGTCAAGCGCCAGACGGCGCTGCTAGGCTTGTCCTACAAGGAGCGGCATCACATCATGATCAGGGTTGGCATCGTTGACGACCACGCCATCGTGCGCAGCGGATTGCGCCAGTTTCTGTCGGAGCAGGTCGATCTGCGCATCAGCGGCGAAGCGGCCAACGGCCGCGAAGCGCTGGAGCTGGCGCGCGGCGGCGAGACCGACGTGCTGTTGATGGACCTGTCGATGCCCGACCAGGGCGGCGTCGATGCGCTGGCCGCCATCAAGGCGCGCTTCCCGGAGATGCACGTGCTGATCCTCTCCGGCTTTCCGGAAGCGCACTATGCGACGACGCTGCTGCGCCAGGGCGCCAGCGGCTACATCAACAAGGAAGCCGACCCGGACGAGATCGTCAAGGCGATCCGCACCGTGGCGCTGGGCCGGCGCTACATCACGCCGGCCGTGGCCGAGATGCTGGCCGACGGCATGGCCGCCGGCGGCGACCGCCCGGCGCACGAGAATTTGTCGGAGCGCGAGCTACAAGTTTTCCTGCGCCTGGCCAAGGGCGAAACCATCGGCCACATGGCCGAGAGCATGTTCTTGAGCGTCAAAACGGTCAGCACCTACCGCACGCGCGTGCTGGAGAAATTGAAGCTGGCGAGCAACAGCGACCTGACCTATTACGCGCTGAAGAATGGGTTGATTCAGTAGCGTCGCATCCGAATCCTGAATCCGTTCGCACTGAGCTTGTCGAAGTGCCTCGCGGATGCCGTCAAGCCGGCGCGAAGTGGCCGTGCACCGTGTCGCCTTCAACCATCACGCCTTGCACCGCCAGCGTTGCGTCGCAGTGCACGAGGTCGGCAAACGCGCCCGCAGCGATGACACCGCGATCCGCCAAGCCGAGGTAGCGCGCCGCCTGCGTCGCCACCCGTTGCGCCGCCTGCACCAGCGGCAGGCCGAGCGGGCCGGCGAGGTTGCGCAGCGCCTGGTCCATCGTCAACGTGCTGCCGGCCAGCGTGCCGTCGGCCAGGCGCACGCCGCCGAGGCATTTGCGGACGCGGTGCCGGCCCAGCATGTAGTCGCCGTCGGGCATCGCCGTGGCCGCCGTCGAATCGGTGACGCAGTAGAGGCCCGGAATCGCGCGCAGCGCGGCGCGGATCGCGCCCGGGTGCACGTGCAGCAGATCGGCAATCAGTTCGGCGTGCTCGGCGTGCGCGAGCGCGGCGCCGGCCACGCCGGGCGCGCGGTGGTGCAGCGCGCTCATGGCGTTGAAGAGGTGCGTGAAGCCGGCAGCACCCTGCGCGAGCGCGGCGCAGGCGTCTTCGTAGGTGGCCGCGCTGTGGCCGATCTGCACGCGGATGCCGGCCGCCACCAGGGCCGCAATCGCTTCGAGCGCGCCCGGCAGTTCGGGTGCGAGCGTCAGCACGCGGATCGGCGCGATGGCGTGCAGCGCCAGGATCGCGCCGATGTCGGGCGCGGCGGCGAACGACGGCTGCGCGCCGAGCTTGTCGGGGCTGATGTACGGGCCCTCCAGGTGCACGCCGAGCACGCGCGCTGCGCCTTGGGCGCGTGTGCGGCAGGCCGGCGCCAGGGCACGCAGCGCAGCTTCGATCTCGCCCGGCGGCGCCGTCATCGTCGTTGCCAACAGCGCCGTCGTGCCGTGCTGGGCGTGCGTGCGGGCGATGGTGTCGATCGACGCGCCGGCCTGCATCGTGTCGGCGCCGCCGCCGCCGTGCACATGCAGGTCGATGAAGCCGGGCAGCAGGATCGGCGCGCTGCCGTCGCGCCAGGCGTCGTCAGCGACCGGCGTGCCTTCGACCGCGGCGATGCGATCACCGTCAACGACAACCCGGCCGCGCAGCAGCGCCTCGGGCGTGACGATGAAACCGTCGAGCGTCAACACGTTCTCGCGGCGAGATAGAACCACTCGTGGCCCGGCAACGCGTTGGCATCGGGGAAGACGATGTGGCCGTCGTGCTCGGCGCGCAGCGGCGTGCCGTCGTGGCGCGTGGCAATCAGCTCGCCTGCTTTCAAGACGTCGAAACTCGTCCACGTTTTCGCGAAGCGATCGTTCTGATGTTCGCGATCGACCACCGTCAACAGGCTCAAGCGCTCCAGCGGCGCGGCCGGGGGCGCGAGCGGCAGATCGGCCAGGCCAAGCAACGCCACGGCCTGGCGGATCGCGAAGTACGCCACCTCGGGCCCGGCCGGATCGTCATGCTGGCCGCATTCGAGCGTGACGCCGTAGCCGCCCTGCGCGCGCATGGTCTCGGTGGTGCCGATGCCGTAGCTCGGGTCGGCATCCGGCAGGCCGCGTGCACGCCGCCGCGCCGCGCCCTGTGCATACGCGCTCATCCAGCCCTCGACGATGCGCGGCGGGCCGAGGTGTTCGGCCAGCCGCCCTTCCGCCGCAGCCTGCGCAAACGGCTCCAGCGTGCCGCGGTTGTCGGCCGGCCCGCGCATGACGAACGGCTGGCCGGGGCTGCGGAACGAGTGCAGGTCGAGCAGCACGTCGTGCGCGGCGAGCCACGGGCACAGGGTGTTGGCGATGTGGTCCTCGTAAACACGCGGCGTGTCCGTGGGCAGCAGGCGGCGATTCAGATTGCGCTCGCCGATGCGCGTGCCCTGCGCGTAGGCCAGCGGATTCGTCACCGGCACGAGCGTCAGGCTGCCGCGCTCGACGCGCCAACGCCCGCCGTCGAGTTCGGCCAGCACCCGTTCGATGCCGCGCGTGCCCGCGACCTCGTTGCCGTGCACCGCGCCGAGCACGATGAGCTTGGGGCCGGCGGCGAAGCCGGCGAAGTGGTGGGCGCGGAGCATGCGGCATTGTCGTTGCGCGCGCAGCGCGCTCGCCCCAGGCCGTGCCGAGGTGCAAACCTGGTTTGCACCGTGTGAATACCTCTTTACCCATCGCCGAAAACGCGAAAGCGCGTTGCCCGATCCACGGGACCAGGTCAGGCAAGAGTGGCATCGACCGAAGGCGATCGAAGCGAATCCGTGCAAAACGCCGACGCTACACTTTCCCGGCGCGCTGTCCAGGCGTGAATGGCCCATCGACCAGCACAGGTTCCGACCCCGATGAACAACAACGCCCACCCGACCCGTGCCCGTCTTCGTTCAGCGCTGCTGGCCTCACTCGCCGTTGGCGGCCTGGCCGGCTGCAGCAGCCTGCGGCCTTCCGGCGTGCATCAGATTCCGCCGCCGCCGGCCACTGCCACCGGCTGCATAGAGCTCAAGGGACTGGCCATTCCCGCCGCGTCGATCGGCCTGCCCACGGGCGGTGCGGTGGTCACCGATGCGGCCATCGTGCCGCCCGGCGGCGCCGGCATGGCCGCGCTCGGCGAGTACTGCCGCGTGCAAGGCGAGATCACATCGGTTGACCCGACGGCGCCGAAGATCCGCTTTCAGGTCAACCTGCCCTCCACCTGGAACGGCAAGGCGATGATGTTCGGCGGCGGCGGCTACAACGGCATCGTCGCCACGGGCGTCGGCAACCTGCCCGCGGGCCCGGCCGACAAGCCGTTTCCGCTCGGCCGCGGTTATGCCACCTTCGGCAGCGACTCCGGCCACCAGGCCGGGCCGGCGAGCAGCCGCGACGGCTCGTTCGCCGCCAACGACGAGGCGCTGCGCAACTTTGCCGGCGATGCGCTGAAGAAGACGCGCGACGCGGCCACCATCGTCATCCAGCACCGCTATGCGAAGGCGCCCGAACGCAGCTAACTTCGCCGGCGGCTCGACCGGCGGACGCGAAGCCCTGCTGGCCGTGGGCCACTGGCCGCGCGACTTCGATGGCGCGATCGTGCTCTACCCGGCCTGGAACGCCGCCGCGCTGAACCTGCAACTCGGTGTGATGACGCGAGAGATGGCCAAGCCCGGTGCGTACATGAACCGCGACAAGCGCAAGGCCCTGCTGGATGCGTCGCTCGAAGCATGCGACGCACTCGATGGCGCGAGTGACGGCATCGTTGCAAACGTGCGCGCCTGCGAGGCGAGCTTCGATGCGGCCAAGGCGATGCTGCGCGGCAACGCGCTGCGTTGTGCCGGTGGTGCGGACAGCGGCAACGAGTGCCTGTCCGACGCGCAGATCGCCGGCCTGCTCGCGCTCGAACGGCCACTCGTGCTCGACTACAAACTGGCCAGCGGCGAGAACGGCTACCCGGGCTTCACCGTCTGGGGCACCGACTTCGGCATCCCGAAAGATCACCCGCTGCAGCCGCTGGTGACGACGCTGGCGCTGGGCACGCAGGCGCCGGCCAACCCGATGCCGTCGGTCAAGCTGCCCGACAGCCCGCCGTATGGCAGCACGTTCTACGAGCAGTGGGTCAAGTACGCGGTCACACGCGACCCGACTTACGACCCGCTGTCGCTCGACCCGCGGGCGCCAGGCCGCTGGCAGCAAAGGGTCGTCGAGTTGACGGCGCTGCAGGACGCCAACCGCACCGACTACGCGGCGTTCAAAGCGCGCGGCGGAAAAATCCTGATGGCGCACGGCATGCACGATGCGTTGGTCAGTCCGCGCGCAACGCGCCAGCTGATGGAGCGCCTGAAGAAGACGATGGGCGAGGCCGAACTGGCCGGCCTGCTGCGCTACTACGAGATTCCGTCTTACGGCCACGCCGCGAGCACCACCTTCAATGCCGCCTGGGACTCGCTGACCACGCTCGAGAACTGGGTCGAGCGCGGCATCGCGCCGCCGCCGCAGGTGGTGGCCGACACAGCCGGCGTGCCCGGCCGCACGCGGCCGCTGTGCGAGTGGCCGGCCTGGCCGCGCTTTCGCGGCAGTGGGGAGGTGAATGCGGCGGCGAGCTTTGAGTGTGTGCGGCAGTAGGTGAAGCAGAAGTCCCTGGCGCCGCGCGCGTATGAATTAAGCGTCCACCGGAATCGATGTTTGTTGAGACAGAGTTGGTGGCGCGGCTGCTGCCGGCCAAATCCACCTTCCGGTCAGGCAAAGCGGGCCCGCTATGCGGAAGAAGCGCTCGGACTCTGCGCATCCTTGACGTTGATGCGCATCATCGCCCCGGCCTCTGAGCCTGGATGCTGCTTGCGATGATTGGTCGCGTTGAGCTGGACAAGGTATTGACTCTCGGCGCAGCCATTCTGTAGCGACTGAATGATTGCGGCGTCAGGGATGTTGACGAGTTGCAGGTACAGCACGCGCAGTAGCGTCTTCATCCGCGCGCAAGCGCGATGCATCGCGACGCCATCGAGCGTGTTGGGTCGCAGGGCTTCGTCCCAGTGGGTGTAGTAGTTGCGGGTATCGACCCAACTACGCGGCACGGTGCCATCGCCGCCAAGGATGATCTCGCGGATCTGAAGACTCAGGCGGTTCACCAGTGCGTCCAGCCGCCTGCGGAGCGAGTGCTGATTGCCATATCTGATGCGGGACTTCAGCGCGTCCTTGTGGTCGGGCTGCGTCTCTCTCGGGATGGCGTTGGTGAGTGCGTGCGCGATCGGCGCGTACTCTTCTTCAGAAACATAAAGCCCCGGCATGATCGCTCGATGGAGTCCTTCGAGTGCCTGCATGAGCGAGAGGAATTCGACATGAGGCCAGAGCTTGGCCGATGAAAGCACTCCGAGCGCGAGCTGGCTCGGCATGGCGACGGTGTCGAAGTGGGCGTACCAACTCGCAAACACCTCGCCCAAGTCCGCCTGCATGTTGTCGCGCAACATAAAGAACTTGGACGCCTGCTTGTGCAGGCAGTACTCCGACTCCCGCAAGGCAACGAGCACCTGCGCGTCGCGGTCGGACTCTGCCAGCGTTGCGGTCATCTGGTCCGGGGCCAACGGCGAACCTGCAAGAAAGGCCAGCAGAGTTACTGCTTTGCCCATCTCCTCAAGAAGCGTTTCGAGTGTTTGCGCTTCGTCGGGCTTGATGCGCAGAAATGCAGAAAACTCGACGTTGATTCTAGACACTCCATCACCAGAGGACTGTCGATTGATGCCCCAACCGAGGGAGAGTCCTGCCACGGGGATCGGCGTGAATTCCTCCGGCACGTCTTCGATCTCATAGATCACCGTCGCCGGGTTGTTGTCGGTCTTGTAGAATCAGTGTCCGCTTCGCGCCGCCGCGGCTGATCCAGATTTGGAGCCCCGGGATACGCACCCGCAGCTCTCGGTACCTGGTGTCAGGCGTGACGTGCGCTCCAACGACGACCCAGCTTGAGGTCACCGATTCAGGCTCGCGCAGTCCCGCGGCACCAATGCTGAACCCGGACTCAGAGCGGTATGCGGGAGTGTCAGGATTTCTGTGTGTGAGGCGGATTGCTGGATCGGTTGTTGGTTGATTTTGCTCTGAAGGTTTTAAGGCCCCGGCGAGGCCGCCGGAGGCCCCCGGTTGTGCAATGTACTCATGCATTACCTGCTGCCCGCGCGCGTTGTGTCGTGCACCTGCGTGAAGCGCTCCTCGTAGAGGATGGCGAACTGATTGATTGCCTCCTTCCAGTGGTGCGCCGCGCGGCCCCAATCGGCCGTGATGTTGCGCAGCGCCAGCCAGATCAGCTTGCTGGCCGCCTCGTCACTCGGGAAGTGCCCGCGCGTCTTGATGATCTTGCGCAGCCGCGCGTTGATGCTCTCGATAGCGTTGGTTGTGTAGATCACGCGGCGCACCGCCGGCGGGAAGGTGAAGAACGGAATCACCCGGTCCCACGCTCGGCGCCAGGCTGCCACCACGGTCGGGAACTTGCGGCCCCACGCGCCTTGCTCGAACGCATCGAGTTCAGACGCCGCCGCCTCGGCGCTCGGCGCCGTGTAGATCGGCTTGATCGCCGCAGCGAGCGCCTTGCGGTCCTTCCAGCTCGCATAGTCCAAGCTGTTGCGCATCAGGTGCACGATGCACGTTTGCAGCGTGGTGGCCGGGAACACCGCAGCCAGCGCCTCTGGCATGCCCTTCAGGCCATCGGTCACGGCGATCAGGATGTCGGCCACGCCGCGCGTCTTCAAGTCGTTGAAGACCTTCATCCAGAACTTCGCGCCCTCGGTGTTGTCGATCCAGATACCCAGGATGTCGCGCGTGCCGTCGGGCAGCACGCCCAGCGCCAGGTAGATCGCCTTGTTGCGCACCACGGCGTCTTCGCGAATCTTCACCCGCAGCGCGTCGAAGAAGACCACCGGATACATCGGCTCGAGTGGCCGGGACTGCCAGGCACCGACCTCGGCCATCACCGCGTCGGTGACTGCGCTGATGAACTCAGGGGACACCTCGCATCCGTACTGCTCGGCCAGAAAGCCCTGGATCTCGCGCACCGTCATGCCGCGCGCGTACATGACGGTGATCTTGTCGTCAAAGCCGGTGAAGTGGCGCTCGTGCTTGCCGATGAGCAGCGGCTCGAAGGAGCCCAGTCGATCGCGCGGCACCTCGATGCGCAGCGGGCCGTCGTCGGTGCGCACGGTCTTGGCGCTGGCGCCGTTGCGATGGTTGCTGGCGTCCTCGGGCCGATCGGTGCGGCTCGCATAGCCCAGGTGGTGCGTCAGCTCGGCGCCGAGCGCACGCTCGACCAGCGCCTTCTTCAGCGCCATCGACAGGTCGTTGAACTCCACCCGGTTCATCGGCCCGGTGACGAGCTGGTCAACGATCTCCTTGGGGATCTCTGCAGCGCCGCGCTCTTGGCGGCAATGGCCGCGTTCTGGCCTTGGTTTTGCTGATCGTCTCGGTCTTGTTGCTTGGCATACATGCTCCTTGTCGTCATGCTATGCCTCGTACACAAAAATCAGGACAGGCTCCGGTATGCATGCAGCAGGCTCACCAAGTCGCTCTTGGTGGTCGTACGGTGAATCGCCGGATAGTCGAACTCCTCAGTGCCGTAGATGACGCCGCGCAACTTGGTGAACGCCTCGTGGAGCGCGAGCGTGGCGCGCTGCTCGCTCCATGACAGCGCACCGGCGATACGAGGCGACGCACCATCGGCTCCGGGCAAGAACCACTCGCCGGTGAACTCGGCCGATTCTGAAATTGCGTAGCTCGCCACGGCGCACCTCGTCTCGTGTGAGCCAACCACCAGCCGCGTGAGGACGCTATTGCGGCTTAGTGCGGAATCTTCGCGCGCCACTCGACTGGCCGCTTTGGCCGATTGTGAGCGTTCGCGGCGTTGACCTCGTTGTCGGCAATGCGGTAGATGCAATCGTTCGGGCGAGTCCGGTTGACGGTGATTGGTGGCCGTATGTGAATGCGATGTCCACCCGGTGTCAGCTGTTAGCTTCGTTCGCCACCACCCGCCGCTGACGAACAAGGGTTCTACAGTCGCAGCGTCTGGCCGACGAACAGGATCGGCCCGGTCGGCCGGCCGATCGGCGAGCCGGTGGCGGGCTCGAGCGTCAGCTCGAACAACTGCTGCGCGCCGACGGCCGGCAGCACCGACACCGGCAACGTGGTCACGCGGCCCGGCTCGACGAGGCCGAGCGAGGTTGGGCCGGCTGCGCCTTCGGGCTTGGTCCAGAACTGCAGCGCGCGCCCCGGCGGCACGGGCGCGGTGGCGCCCACCGGCACGAGGCGGACCTGCTTGCCGGCGGTGACTTCGACCAGCCAGCCGGTCTGGTTGTCGGTCGGCGCCTGCAGCAGCGCCAGGTAGCGCTCCTCGGGCGCGGCCGGGCCGCGCAGCACGAGCAAAGCGGCGAGCAGCATCGACGCGGCGAGCGCGGCACGCCGGTGACCTGCCAGCGGCGCAGGCGCTGCCACAGCGGATCGTTGCCGGCTTGCGCTGGCGTCGCGCGCGGCGCCGTCGCGGCGGCGCCTTGCGGGCCGAGGCGCGATTCGAGCTGCGCCCAGTCGGCTGGCTGTGCGGCGGCCGGCGGCACGCGGGCGGCCAGCGGCAGCAGGCGGTCCTGCCAGGCGTAGACCTCGGCCTGCAATGCGTGTCGTTGGCCAGCGCCTGTTCGAACTCGCGCCGCTCGGCATCGCCGAGGGTGCCGAGCACGTACTCGCCGGCAGCCACGCTGCGGTCGTCGGGTGTGTCGAGCTTCACGACAAGCACTCCTTCAACGACAGCAGGCCGCGCCGGATCCACGACTTGACGGTGCCCACCGGCGTTTCGAGGCGGCGCGCGATCTGCTCCTGCGTGTAGCCCTCGACGAAGGCGAGAACGATGCAGTTGCGCTTGCTCGCCTCGAGCGTGTCCAGGCAATGCGACAGCGCTTCGCTGTCAATCACGTCGGTCGCGGCGCCGTGCGGGCCGCCGGCCACCGCGTCGGCCAGCGCCTCGATGTCGTCGCCGGCCGCCGTCTCGCGCCCGGCTGTGCGCGCGACGTCGAGCGCGCGGTGGCGAACCACGGTGTAGATCCAGCCGCGGCCCGAGCCGAGTTCGCGGCGAAAGCTCGATGCGCGCTGCCAGATTTGCAGGAAGGCGTCTTGCACCACGTCGCGCGCGAGCTCGCGGTCGCGCACGATGCGCTGCGCCACGGCGAGCAGCCAGCGCGCCTCGCGCTCATAGAGCGAACGCAAGGCGTAGCGCTCGCCGCGAGCACAGGCCTCGACGGCAGCTTCGTAGTCGAACGCATCGGGCGTGCTTTTCAAGGCGGCTCGCGTTGGCAGGTGGAGGTTGAGGTGATCAAAAGATTCTAGGAGCCGATGGACAGCCGGCCCGGCGCCGCGGGGTGCGGCAGTCAGGCTGTTGACTGGGTACTACGGACTACGACACGCGACGGATGCAGGCGCGCCACATTTGCAGCGCGCCGGTGTTGCATCAGCCGAGCCACGGCATCAGCGCCGCGTCGATCGTGCGGCCGAGCGCCGGGATGCGCCAGGTGGTCGCGCAGTTCGCGCTCGGTGCGTAGCGTGTGCCGAGGTTGCTGGTCAGCGCGATCAGGTAGTGGCAGCGCCGGTGCGGCGCGATGCCGCGCACGATGCCGGCGTCCGAGGCGTAGTTCTCGGTGGTGCCGGTCTTGTGCGCGAAGCGCAGCGTGGCCTGGCTCGACGCGGCGCGCACGTCGGGCTCGAAGCGGTGGCCGCCGGCGACGACGGCACCCTCGCCGTCGATCCAGCGCGGCGGCAGTTGCGCCGGCAGCCCGGCCACCCAGCCCGGCTCGCCCGCCAGCGCGGTGGAGGACAAGACCTCGTGCAGCGCCTGCGCTTCGAGCCACATGCGCAACTGGCGCTGGCTGTCGCGCGACAACAGCGGCGGCGTGCCGGGCGCCAGCCACGGCGCCGGCGGCGCGTCGGCATCGAGCAGCCAGAGCAGGCGCGCCGTGTCCCACGCCGTCATCTGCAACTGGCCGACGCCGGCGCCCGCGGCGTTGCCCCAGCCGCCGTCGGGGCGCGTGTTCTCGAAGCGCAGCGTCGGCAAGCCGTAGAGCGCAAAGGCGTCGTGCAGGCGGTCGCCCGCGGTGCCGAGCATGCCGGCGCGGTGCAGCAGCGCCACCAGCGCCGAGGTCGAGTTGTTGCCGCTGACGGTGATCATGTCCTCGCCGTGCTGGGCGATGCTGTGCACCGCGCCCTCGTAGGCCAGCGCGTCGTCCCACGAAGCCCCGTGCTGATCGACCAGGCGGGCCACGCCGACGGCCACCATCAGCTTGGCCAGCGACGCCGGGTACGGGGCGACGAAGCGGTGCGGGCCCTGGCCCCACAGCGGCGGCAGGTGCAGCTGCTGCCAATCCGAATCGGGCCCCCAGGCGATGGAGCGCTGCTGATCGTCGCGCAGGTCGGCGTCGAAGCGGATGTTGCGCAGCGGCCCGCCGTCGCTGCCGATGTCGGCGATGACGCCCTGCGCATGCTCGCGCGAGAACAGCACGTTGGCCCACACCGGCGGCAAGCGGTGCGGGAAGGCGACAACGGCGAGATCGATGCTCGGGAAATGCGCCAGCGGTGCGCCGCCCTGCATCGCGTCGGCGGTCAGCTCGAAGCGCTGCGCACGCACGGCGCCGAGCAGGATCTGAGCGAGGCGGTCGTGGGTCATGGTGGCTCAGCGCGTGGCGATTGCATGCTCCAGTTGCGCGGCGATGTCCAGGCCGCCGACTTCCAACTCCACCATCACGAACACCGCCTTGCCTTGGCTGGCGGTGGCCCAGGCGTGCCCGATGGCGCGCTTCTCGCGCGAGTCGTCGTTCGTAGCGTAGGCGTCGCCTTTGTACTCCACCACGAAGAGCCGGCCATCCTCAGCCTCGGCGCGGTAGGGCGCAGCCACCCGCCGTTGGCCAAGCGCCCGTGTCGCCATCGGCAGCCGCTTGACGCTGTGTCTCCTGCGCCCAGGCCGTGGGCAATGAGCCGGTGTTGTCGGCCGCCACCAGAAAGCGCTCCAGGCTGGCAAGGGCCTGCGATTGGTAGGTCTTGAGGCTGAAGGCGGGCATGGCGTGGGTCGGCAAAGGGGTCGATTGGTGGATTGATGAGGGTTCTATTGGTGGGTCATTGGTGGGTCGATTGACGCCACCGAGCGCCATTGGTGGATAACTTGTCTTTTGTTATCAGGCACTTAGCGGCGCGATTGGCGCAGGATTGGCTGCTTGGGATCACGATTGACGGCCCTTGGCGTTGGCTGCCGGCAAGGCCCAGCGCGCCGCCTTGGTGGCGCCCCCCACGTTCTCGATCTCGCCTCGCCGTGCCATCTCTCTGAGCAGACTCCTCACATAGCTGCGGCGTGCGCTGTTGCCGCTGATCGTGGCGGGCAACTTGTCGAGCAGCACGCGGTCGATCATGGCCCGTGGCTGCGGCCCCGTCGCCAGCAGCTTGAGCACCAAGGCGCGGAAGTGCATTCCGTCGAGCCCGCTGGCTGCGACATATTCCGCCTCGCGGCCCGTGGCCGTGGCGACACCAGCGGAAATCGTCACGCGCGCGCCACGGCCTTCGATCAGGCTCTGGTCGCGAAGATGGCGTCGTTGTTCGGCGCTCAATGGCAGGCCCTTTTGCAGCAGGTCAAGGACCAGCACCGTGGCCAGGCCGATGTCGGGCCGCTCCATGAGCAAGCGGCTGTAGTCCTGGCTCAGCGACTGACCCATCACGTTGAACACCGTGCGCGCAGCCGTCGAGCCTTGGTAGTCGGGCAACGGCAGGAAGCGCTCGCGCTGGATGCGCACCATGTCGCTGATGCCGAAGCCGGCCTTGTCGATCATGCCGATCTCATCCATCGCCGCGGCCAGCCAGGGGTTGCGGTACAGGTTGGGCGTGCGCGCGCCGCTGAAATAATCTTCCGGCCGGCCATCGACGAACCCGCCCGCATTGGTCAGGCAAAGGCGATGCGGCCATTCCTCGACCACGATCCGTTCGCCGCGCGCGTAGTCCTGATGGGCGATGCAGTTGTGCAGCGCTTCCAGCACCAGACGGCTCTCGTAGCGCGGCACTTGCACGGGAATCAATTGGGTCTCGGGGAACAACTTGATGATCGGGTTGCGGATGCGCTGCATCACCCCCGAAGTGGCGAGCAGAAACGGCGGCGCGAAATGCTCGACCACCCGCTCGGCCGGCAGCTTCCAGCTGATCTCTGCCGGATGGCCCAGCCGTGCGGCCGCACGCTCTGCGCTGCCAAGCAAGAGCAGCGCCGCACGCGTGATGCCGCCATGCATCGTGATGCGCGCGCGGTCCAAGAACTCTGCATCACTCCAGCCCGACACATCGCCCGCCCACTTGTCCCCCGCATGTTTGTCGGCGTATTGCGCACGGGCAAGCGCGAGAGCCTGTTGGTTGAGGTCGCCAATCTCCGCGCCCTGCACCACGACCGCGCTCCAATCCTCGCCGGCCAAAGGTTCGGCAAGGATCGCCGCCAGCCGATCCTCACGCAACGGCACCAGCTTGTCGTGGTCGCGCTGCCAAGCCATGTCGTGCGCATACACCGGCTTGCGTGGCGCATGGCGTGGCACATGAACCACCCAGACGATGGCGCCGCCGTCTTCGGCCCGCAGCGGTTCTACATGCAATCCGAGCGACGGCAGGTTGGCGCAGCGGCCCAGCAACCGATGCGGCAGCGTCTCGGCGGTGTAGTCGTGAAGCTCGTCGATGCCGGTGGGCGCCAGCGAGCCGTCGGCCGCGCCGATGACCACGCAGCCGCCGTCCATGTTGGCCAAGGCCGAGACGTAGCACAGCAAGTCCTCGCCCTTCGCACCCGAGACGGTGTGCTTCAGGTTGCGCCACTCCTTCCACTCGTGCCGATCGTTCTCGACCGGGAAGCGCTCGCGCAGGTGGCGTTGCAACTCGCTGGCATTCATTCAGCGCCCGGCGTTGCCGTCGCCGTGCGACGACACCGGTTCCAGCAATCGGTAAGGCACTTGGTTGGCAAGGCGAAAGGCAGTGTCGCGGTTCAACCAGTCCAGTGTCGGCATGGCGGCATTGTGCCGTCAGGTTCTCTGCTGGCCGCGGCTACACGAGGTGGCACGCCACCTGACGGCCATCCACTTCGCGCAGCAGCGGCACTTCGCTGCGGCAGCGCGCTTCGGCGCGCGGGCAGCGTGACGCGAAGGCGCAGCCCGGCGGCGGTGCGAGCGGGCTCGGCGGCTCGCCGTGGATGACGATGCGCTCGCGGCGGTCGGCCGCGCGCAGCGCCGGCGTGGCGCTCATCAGCGCCTGCGTGTACGGGTGCAGCGGCCGGGCGAACACGCGCTCTTTCGCGCCGCTCTCGACGACGCGGCCGAAGTACATGACGAGCACGTCGTGCGCCACATGCTCGACCACCGCCAGGTTGTGCGAGATGAAGACGATGGCCGTGGCGTATTCGTCTTGCAGGTCCATGAAGAGATTCAGGATCTGCGCCTGGATCGAGACGTCGAGCGCCGAGGTCGGCTCGTCGGCGACGATGACCGCAGGCCGCAGCATCATCGCGCGCGCGATCGCGATGCGCTGGCGCTGGCCGCCGGAGAACATGTGCGGATAGCGCGCCAGGTGTTCGCGCTTGAGGCCGACGCGCGCGGCCATGGCGCCGATGCGCTCGCTGCGTTCGCTGTTGCTCAGCGTGGTGTTGAGCTTCAACGGCTCGGCAAGCGTGGCGGCGATCGTCTGCCGCGGATTCAGCGAGGCAAACGGGTTCTGGAACACCATCTGCACGCGCGGACGTATTGCCGCCAGCGTCGACTTGTCGGCCTGCGTTACGTCGGTGCCGCCGATGGCCAGCGTGCCGCGCGTCGGCCGCTCGATCATCACCAGCTGGCGCGCCAGCGTGGACTTGCCGCAGCCCGATTCGCCGACGACGGCGAGCGTGCGTTGGGCGCCGAGCGTGAACGACACGCCGTCGAGCGCGCGCACAGTCTGCGCCGGGCGCAGCCAGCCGCGGCGCACCGTGTAGTGGCGCGCGAGGTCGGTGGCTTGCAAGAGCAGCGTCATTTGTCGATCGGGAAGAAACAGCGCACGCCGTTGTGCAGCGCCGGCCGCTCGCTCTTGCAGCGCGACTGCACGCACTCGCAGCGCGGCGCGAACAGGCAACCCGCCGGCCGATCGAAGCGGCCGGGCACGACGCCGCCGAGCGCGTCGAGTCGGCGCGCGCCCCGGTTGTGCTCGGGCAATGCCGCCAGCAACGCCGCGGTGTACGGGTGGCGCGGCGCGTCGAAAAGTTTGTGCGCGTCCGCGGTCTCGACGATCTGCCCGGCGTACATCACCGCCACGCGCTGCGCCTGCTGCGCGACGAGCGCGAGGTCGTGCGTGATCAGCAGCAGCGCCATCTTGCGCTCGGCCTGCAGCCGCGCCAGCAACGCCATGATCTGCGCCTGCACGGTGACGTCGAGCGCGGTGGTGGGCTCGTCGGCGATCAGCAGGCGCGGGTTGGCGGCCAGCGCCATCGCGATGGTGACGCGCTGGTTCATGCCGCCGGAGAGCTGGTGCGGGTAGGCGTGCATGCGCTGCTTGGCGCCGGGCATCTCGACCTGGTCGAGCAGTTCGACGATGCGGCGTTGACGGGCGTCGCCGCGCAGGCCGAGCTGCGCCGTCAGCACCTCGCCGATCTGAAAGCCCACCGTGTACGCCGGGTCGAGGCTGGCCAGCGCGTCCTGAAAAACGATCGCGATGTCGCGGCCGACGACGCCGCGTCGCTCGCGTGCGTTCATCTGCAACAGGTCGCGGCCGTCGAAGCGGATCGCATCGGCGCTGACTGTGCCCGGCGCATCGACGAGGCCAAGCAGCGCCAGCATCGCCACCGACTTGCCCGAGCCCGATTCGCCGACGATGCCGAGCACCTCGCCGGCACTGACGGTCAGGTCCACGCCATCGACGGCGGGGATGGCGCCGAACGTGACGCGCAGGTTGCGCACTTCGAGCAGCAAGGTCATGTCCGCCCCTCGCCTGCGGAGTACCGCAGTCGGTCCCCCGAGGGAACTCCCGCTTGCTTGGGGCGGCCCGGCGCGGCGCGGGTCATGACAGCTTCCTCAACTTTGGATCGAGCGCATCGCGCAGCCCGTCACCGACGAGGTTGATCGCCAGCACCGACACCAGAATCGCCAGACCCGGCATCGTCACCACCCACGGCGCACGCGCGATGTAGTCGCGCGCCGACGCCAACATGGTGCCCCACTCCGGCAGCGGCGCCGGCACGCCGAGGCCGAGAAAACCGAGCGCCGCGGTCTCCAGTACGGCCGAAGAAAACGCCAGCGTCGCATTGACGATCAGCGGCGCCGCGCAGTTGGGCAGCACGGTGGCGAACATCAGGCGCAGCGTGCCGGCGCCGGCAACGCGGCTGGCGGTGACGTACTCCTTGCCGATCTCGCCCATCGCGGCGGCGCGCGCCAGCCGCGTCGTGCCGGGCAGCGCGCCGACGGCAATCGCGATCATCGTGTTCAGCAGCCCCGGGCCAAGGATGGTGATGACGCAGATGGCGAGCAGGATGCCGGGCAGCGCCAGCAGCACGTCCATCGTGCGCATGATCGGCGGCGCCAGCGAGCGCTCGTTGAACGCGGCGACGAGGCCCAGGATCACGCCGGGGATCAGCGCCATCAGCACCGACATCACGCCGATGGCCAGCGAGATGCGCGCGCCGTGCATCAGCCGCGACAGGATGCAGCGGCCGAGCTCGTCGGTGCCGAGCGGGTAGGTGAACATGCCGCCGTCTTGCCACAACGGCGGTGTCAGCATGTCGCTGCGGAATTGTTCGAGCGGGTCGTGCGGCGCGAGCCAGGGCGCGAACAAGGCTGCGAGGGCAAGCAGCACGAGCACGAGCAACGCGATGAGTGCGCCGCGGTTCGCCGAGTAGCCTTGCCAGAACTCGCTGAGCGGCGACGGCGGCGCGGCTTCAATCACAACGGCATTCATGCACGGTCCCGAATCCGCGGATCGGCCACGCCGTAGAGCACATCGACGACGAGATTCGCCGCGATGAACGTCAGCGCCGAAATCAGGATGCCGGCCTGTACCACCGGATAGTCGCGGCGCCCGATCGAATCGATCAGCCACTTGCCGATGCCGGGCCACGAGAAGATGGTCTCAGTCAGCACCGCGCCGCCGAGCAGCGCGCCGGTTTGCAGGCCGACCACCGTGAGCACGGGGATCAGCGCATTGCGCAGACCGTGCACGACGAGCACGCGCCACGGCGACAGGCCCCGCGCCCGCGCGGCGCGCATGAAGTCTTCGCGCAGCACTTCGAGCAGCGACGAGCGTGTCATGCGCGCGATCACCGCCATCGGCACCGTGCCGAGCACGATCGCGGGCAACAGCAGGTGGCGCAGTGCGCTCGTCAACGCACCCGGCTCGCCGGACAACAGGCTGTCGATCAGCATGAAGCCGGTGCGCGCTTCGATGTCGTACTCGATGGCGATGCGGCCCGACACGGGCGTCCAGCCAAGATCGACCGAGAAGACCATGATCAGCACCAAACCCCACCAGAAAATCGGCATCGAGTAGCCGAGCGTGGCCAGGCCCATCACGCCTTGATCGACGGGCTTGCCGCGGTGTAGTGCGGCGAGCGCACCGAGCGCGATGCCGACGACGAGCGCGAGCAACAGCGCCGCCAGCGCGAGTTCGATCGTCGCCGGGAACAGCGCCGCGAATTCACGCGACACCGGTTCGCGCGAGACGATCGAGGTGCCGAGATCGCCGCTCACGGTTTGCTTCAAGTACCTGCCGTACTGCACCAGCAGCGGCTGATCGAGCCCCAGTTGCGCCACCAGCCGCGCATGCGCCTGCGCATCGAGCTGGCGCTCGCCGACCATGACCTCGATCGGGTCGCCGGGCACGAGGCGAATGAGGAAGAACGCTGCCAGCGTGATGCCGATGAAGGTCGGCAGCAGCAGTGCGAGCCGCTTCAGCAGGAAAGCGATCACGATGGCGGCAAGGGTGCGCCCAACGCCGCCCAGGTGTCGCCGTCGGCGGCGTCGAGCAATCTGTCGGCGGTGGCAACATCGACCTGGCGTTCGATGGCGACGATGGCCGTCTTGATGTGCCAGCCGCACAACGCCAGCGTCTCGCGCGCCTGCAGGACCGTGCAGCCGGTGGCCAGTACCGTGAGCCGTTCGGCGCGCGCGATGAGCTTGCTGTTCGACGCCCGCAGGTCGACCATCAGGTTGCCGAAGACCTTGTGCAGCCGCACCATCAGCGCGCGAGGAGAACGTGTTGAGCGCGATCTTCTGTGCGGTGCCGGCTTTCAGGCGCGTCGAGCCGCTGATGACTTCCGCGCCTGTCGCCAGCGTGATGCCGATCTCGGCCAGCGCCGCCAGCGGCGAGCCCGGGTTGTTGGCGATGCCGATCGTCAACGCGCCGCACATGCGCGCGTGCTGGATCGCGCCGAGCACGTACGGTGTGCTGCCCGACGCGGCGACGCAGATGACGACGTCGTTGTCGGTCGGGCCCAGACGGTGCAGGTCTTGCGCGGCCTGCGGCGCGTCGTCTTCGGCGCCTTCGACCGAGACGTACATCGCGGGGTCGCCGCCGGCCATCAACGCCCGCGCACGTTCGCGCGGCCAGTTGAAGGTCGGCGTGAGCTCCACGCTGTCGAGCACGCCGAGACGGCCGCTGGTGCCGGCCCCGATGTAGATGAGGCGCCCGCCGGCGCGCAGGCGCGGCACCGCGGCATCGACGGCCCGTGCGATGTCGGCGGCGGCTGCGCGCACGGCGGTGACGGCATCGATCTGGTCGTCGACGAACGCAGCGACGAGATCGGGCGTGGCATAACGATCCAGGCGCGGGTGTTTGGCGTCGGGCGTTTCGGTGGTGGCGCTGCTGGCAGCGCGGGCGCGCGGTGTTCTCTTTTCGCTCACGGCGGCGTCACCAGCACGTGCAGCATCGCGGCGGTTTCCGCATCGGGCATGCCGTCGAATCGGGCCGGCCGAAAGCGCATCTGAAACGCGGCGATCGTGCGCCGCGTCGCTTCATCGAACATGCCGCTGATCAAGGGTGCGAAGCCATGGCGCGTGAGCATCTGCTGGAACCACGCCGCGTCGGGCGGCGCTTGTTCGAAGGCAGCACGCTGCGCGGCCACGCGTTGCGCATCCGGCCACGGGATCAGGCCTTCATCGGCCAGGCGCCGCCACGGAAACGTCGGCCCCGGGTCTTCTTTGAATTGCGGCAGCACGTCGCTGTGGCCGACGATGCGCTCGGGCCGGATGCCGTGGCGTTTGACGATGTCCTTGACCAGCGGCAGCAGCGCGTCGATCTGCGCCGCCGCAAACGGCAGGTACTCGCGCGTGCCGCTCAGGCCAGCGCCGGGCCGCTCCCAAGCGTCGGCCTGAGCCTCCCCCCGGGGGAGTGCGCGCGCAGCGCGCGAGGGGTCGTCACTCTCAGCCCGCAGACGAAAGCCCGGGTGCACGATCTCGATGCCGATCGATGCGGCGTTCAACATCTGGTGCCCGCGCCAATGGCTCGGCCCCGAATGCCAGGCGCGCTTGTCCTCCGGCACCAGTCGGTAGATCAGCGGCGGCGTCTCGTCGCTGACGAGGTAATGCGCGCTGACCTCGTGCGGCGGCTCGGTCAGCACCTTGATCGACTCGCGCAGATCGGCCACCGTGTAGTGGATGACGAGGAACAGCGCGCGGCTGTCCTGGTTGGCGCTGCTGTAGCGGGTGTCGATCGGCACGCCGCCGGGGGTGGTCGTTCTCGTGCTGGCGCAGCCAGTGACCAGGGCGGCGCACAGCAGCACCGTGAAACTGCAGCGGTTCATGCCGCGGATGCTAGATCACGCGGCGCGAACCCGAGCCGTGGCGGCGCCTGCGGCCCGGGCTCGGGGGTCAGATCAAGATTTGACGGCCGGCAAGCCAGCGCGTGGGTCAGTGGTCGTTCAGGCAGGTCGCGTGACCAAAACCATCTGCGCTTATGCCCGTGCCGCCGCCCGGGTTGGGCGTGATGTCGTAGACGATGTTGTCGGGATGCGCGGCGTCACCGCTGAACAAGGCGGCAACGCCGCCATTGACGTAGTCGAGGCCGAGGTTGTTGCGCACACGCCAGGCGATCATGTGGTCCGCACACGAGGTGTCGCCGCTGACCCCGACGCCGCCGACCACCTTGCGCTGCTCGTTGTACAGGCCGAGGCCGCCGCCGAAGACGTTGACGCCACCGATCTTGTTGTGGACCATGAAGTCGTTCGCCAAGCCGTTGTTGGCCGAGTTGCCGCCGTAGGCAACTCGCGTGTCAACCGGATTGCTGTGCTGCAGCCCGAACAAGCTGCCGCCGGGCTGCACCGCCGAGAACAGGTTGGCGGTGGACAAGGCCAGGCCATCGAGGCTGAAGGCGTTGGCGGTGTTGGCCTTCTGTGCCGAGATGACGCGGCTGCCCGGCCACTGCGCGCCGCGGTCCGCGCCCGAGAAGGCCACCGCGCAAACAATGCCGTCGCGATCGACCAGCGTCGCCCACATCTGAAAGTTCAAGCCACTGCTCTCGTCGGCGACCGCGCTGATCAAGGCTTGCTTGAGTTGGCTCCAGCTCGGTAGGTTGCGGCAATCGGCGTGGGCCAGCGGCGCGCCCAGCGCCAAGGCGGCTGCTACCGCAGCCCGTCGGTTCTTCAGTTTCATGATTTGCTCCAATGCATCGTTGCCTGCCGGATGGCGAACTCCGGGCAGCCCCTCACGCACCATCCGGCAACGCGGCGGCGAGGACAGCGGCTGGAATGCGAGAAAGACTGCGCGAGCACATCACGACGAGCGCTGGAACATGCCGCGCATCCGAAGCGCGCGAATCACTCGCCGTCAAGAAATCTTAGGTATCACGTCGGCCGCTGCCTAGCTGCGGCGACTTCGCAGTTAGGGGTGGCCGGGCCGTCCGGCGTTGGATGTTTCGTCGAGTGGGGCGACGAAGTCGGGGGCGCGTTGGCACTGGGATCTGATCCTCCCCACTTTGTCGGTTGACGCCTCTTGCCAGCAGGTGCAAAGTCGCGCCTTCGTTTTGTTGTTCAACTCGCCACAGGAGGCCGCCATGACCCATCTGGACCTTGCCCCTTCGCTGGCCTGCTCCGCCGCCGCCTGACCCGCGCGCGCCACACGCTCACTGTCGTGTTCGTGAGGCCGTGACCGATTGAGGTCGCGGCTGCAGCAAGCCCCACGCTTTTTCGTTGCCGCATCCGCTGCGGCACGGCTTTGCTTTGCTCACTCACTCACGAACACCATGATCGAACTGACTGATCTCGAACGCCTGCGCGCCATCGGCCTGGCGCCGCACATTCTTTCTTCGCTGCCCAAGGTGCGCGCCGACGACACACTGATGCGCGTCGTCGAGGTGCAGCGCGACAGCGTCATGCTGCACAACGGCGACCACGCCGTGCGCGCGCGTGTGCTGCCCGCCCTGCATGCTGCGCAGGGCAACGACGCGCTGGCCGTCGGCGACTGGGCCTATGCGCAGCGCAACCCGCTGGCCGAATGGTGGGTGCATGCGCGCGTGCCGCCCGTGAATCAGATCGCGCGCCGGCTGCACGACGGCCGCGACAAGGTGACGCGTGTCGTGCTCGTCGCCAACGTCGACACCGTGCTGATCGTCATGGGCCTGGACCATGACTTCAACCCGCGGCGGCTGGAGCGCTACCTCGCTTTCACTCGTCTGGCGCGTGTGAGCGCGGTGGTCGTGCTGACCAAGGCCGATCTGGTGAGCGATGAAGACCGCGCCGCGCGTGAGCATGAGGCGCTGTCGCTGGTGCCGGCCGATGTGGCGGTGCTCGCCGTCAACGGCATGTCGGCGCAGACGGCTGCGGTGCTGGAGCCCTGGCTCGGCGCCGGACAGACGCTGGTCGTCGTCGGCTCCAGCGGCGCCGGCAAAAGCACGCTGACCAACACGCTGCTCGGCGCCGACATCCAGGACACCGGCGGCGTCCGTGCCGGCGACGGCCGCGGCCGGCACACGACGACGGTTCGCTCGCTGCACGCGCTGGCCAGCGGCGCCTGCATCATCGACACGCCGGGCCTGCGCACGCTGCGCCTGGACGCCGATGCCGGCGACGTGGTGCAGGCCTTCGACGACATCGCCCGCCTGGCGCCGCAGTGCCGCTTTCGCGATTGCCGACACGCCGACGAGCCCGGTTGCGCGGTGCGCGATGCGCTGGCGCCGGCGCGGCTGAAGAACTTTCACAAGCTGCAGCGCGAGACGCAGCGCGATGCCATGAGCGCGCTTGAACGCAAGGCGCTGGTGGCGACTTGGAAGGCGCGCGGCAAGGCCAGCCGCGAACGGATGAAGGAGAAGAAGGGCGGGTGACGCTCGCACGCGGACGGCAGAACTTTCCGCGCGCGCAGTGATCCATCGCTCGATGAAGCGTTGGTCCCTTCTGCTCTGCGCCGGTGCTGTTGCGTTGATGAGTTCGTTCGCGCCAGCGTCGCGCGCCGAGACGCTGCGCTGCACGGGCGGCAGCGCGGCCGAAGGCGACTCGCGCGTCTCGGTGCTCTACAAGTGCGGCCAGCCGGCGCTCAAGGACAGCTTCTGCGCGCCGCTGTACTACGGGCCCGATCTGCAGCTCGTGCCCGAACCCTGGGCCGGCACCGTGCTGCCGTGCCAGACCATCGAAGAGTGGCTCTACGAGCGCGGCCCCGGCAACATGGTGGCGACGCTGCGCTTTCGCTCGGGCGTGCTGCAGTCGATCCGCTACGGCCGTTCGCCGCGCTGAATGGTCATGGCGTGATCGACGAGCTCGAGATCACCGGCTGCCCCGGCGCGGCGAGCACGAACAGAGCCGGGCAGGCCGGGCAGATCGAAGCTCGGCGCGGCCGTGCCGATGCTCCTGTTGACCGCCACCGTGCTGTCGCGCACCGACATCGTTCCGGTGCGGCTGTTGCTGACGTAGAAGATCGCGCTGCCGGATTCGTTGGCGCTGTTGTTGCGCATCACCGTGCCGCACATCGACAGGTCGAAGGTGTTGCCGTCCATGTAGATGCCGCCGCCGAGGCCGCCGCCGGGCGTGCCGGCGATGGCCGGGTTCTGGCCGACGCCGACGGCCCGGTTGTGCGTGAAGACACTGTTCACCACCGCGTACGAGGTGTCGATGCTCGACAGCCCGCCGCCGTTGGAACAGACGTTGCCATAGCCGTCGGCGCCGCCGAAGGTGCTGTTCACCACGACCACCGGCGAGGCGCGCGACATTTCGAGCGCGCGCACCGCGGCGCCGCCGAGGTCGGCTCCGGTGCTCTCGCACTGGTTGCGGAAGAAGCGCGCGTTGATGATCGCCAGGCGCCCGCCGCGTGCGAACACCGCGCCACCGCCGTAGACCTCTTGCAGGCCGTAGCCCTGGCCGCTCGAGTTGCCGTCGGCGAAGGTGATGTTCTGCAGCGTCGTCTTCGGCGAGTCCTGGAAGTTGCAGTTGGGCGACGTCCAGACCAGGCTCTGATCGCAACTGTTCTGGTAGAGGATGCGCCGCACGCCGCCGCCCGACAGCGTGACCTTGCCGCCGCCGTCGAGCACGAGGTCGGGCTTGTTGTTGAAGACGCGCGCCGTGGCCGCCATGGTGATCGTCAACGGGTCGGGGCCGCAGTTGAAGGTGACGACGCCGCCGTTGGCGACCGCGGCGACGACGGCTGCCGAGGTGCAGCTTGCAGGTGTGCCGTTGCCGACGACAGTGCTCGGCTGCGCCACGCTCTTCATCTGGCCGCCGGAAGGCACGGCGCATGCGCCTGCCGGGTTGCCGGCAACCGGCGCGCCATCAGCCATTGGCGGCGCAGGGGGTGTCGGCGCGGGCGCCGCAGGCGTTGGCGACGATGGTGTCGGTGACGCAGGCGCGGGCGCTGTCGCGCCGCCGCCGGCGGCGGGCGCGGTTACGACGGCGACGGTGGCGTCGCTGCTGTTGCTGTCGTCGCCGCCGCCGCCACAAGCCACCACCGTCACGCTGGCGGCGCAGATCAGCCACAGCGCGCGCAGACGGACGAGAGCGCGCGAAGAAGAAGAAAGAGAGTGAGCAATCGAAGTCATCCGTTCAGCGTAGATCGCTGAAGCACAGCGGCTGTCAACGCATGTAGCGAGCAGGCGCATTTCCGGCGCGAATCACACGCCTGCTCACAGAGCGGCCTGCGACGTCACTCGACGCGTGCGAAATTACCGCGGACATGGCGCGGATCGCCGTGGTTGAAGTGCCACCACTCGGTGGCAATGCCGCGGAATCCGCCGTGGTGCATGGCGCGCGCGCAGGACCTCGCGCGCTGCGATGTGCGCGCTGCGCGATGTGGCCGGCCGCGAGCTGTTCGGCTTCGAGCGCGGGGTGCGAACGTTGGCTCATCTCGTCGAAGCCGCTGCCCATGTCGAGCTTCGCCGCCTTGCACACCCTGCAGCGTGACATCGACCGCCATGCCGAAGCTGTGGATCGAGCCGCGCGCCGGGTCGGCGAAATAGATCTGCGCTGCCGTGCCCTGCACGTCGCGCCAGATCGCCTCCTGCACGCGCTGCGGGCGCAATGCATCGAGCACGAGCAGACGCTGGCCGGGGTGGTGTGCCGCCAGCCACGCCGCCGACGTTTCCAGGCCCCGCGCGGCTTCGACGCGCAGCCACGCGCAGTCGATGCCCTGGTAGAGCACGCGGCCGTCGAAGTTGTTGCTGCCGGCGTAGCGCAGATCGACGGCGATGCCGGCGATCGTGTCCAGGCGCCGAAAGGAGGCATGCGACGCGATGTCTTCGATGCGGACCGGGTTGACTCCCGCCTTACTCACGAAAGACGCCTTCGAAATCCATGCTGCCGTTCGGTGCCATGACAAAGCCTTTGACGTCCTTGCGCAGCGGAATGTAGATGCTCGAATGCGCGATCGTGATCCACGGCCGCTCGCGTTTGAAGATCGCCTGCGCTTCGCGGTAGATTGCGTGGCGCTTCTCGGCGTCCACCGTCGCCCGGCCCTGCGCCACCAGCGTGTCGAATGCGGCATTGCAGAACTTGATGCCGTTGCGGCTGGCGGCGCAGGTCAGGTTGGGGGCGAGAAAGTCATCGGCGTCTCCGGTGTCGCCCGACCAGCCGCTCATGTAGACATGGTGCTCGCCGTTGTTGGCGCGCTTCAGGTACTCGCCCCACTCGTAGGTCTTGATGGTGGCCTTGACGCCGATGCGCGCCCAGTCGTGCTGGATCATCTGCGCCATCAACAGGCCGTTGGGGTTGGTCGGGCGCGCGATCGGCAGCGCCCACAGGTCGATCTCCAACTTGTCGGCGAGGCCGCTCTCGGCGAGCAGCAGCTTCGCGCGCTCGGGGTTGTATTCGTTCTTCAACTCGGTGTTGTAGCCGGCAATCGCCGGCGGAAACGCGCTCACCGCCTGCATCGCGTCGCCGCGCGGAAACAGCACGCGGAACAGCGCGTCGCGATCGACCGCGATGTCGAGCGCCTCGCGCACGCGGCGCTGGTCGGTCGGTGCCTTCTTCAGGTTGAAGGCGAGGTAGCTGATGTTGAGCGCCTGCGTTTTGAGGATCGTCACCTCGCTGCGCTTGTCGAGTGCGGCGATGTCGATGTCGCGCAGCGGCGCGGTGATGTGGCATTCGCCGGCGGCCAGCTTCTGCACGCGCACAGCCGGCTCACGGCTGATGGCGAAGATCAGCTGCGTCGTCTTCTGCGCCCCGCCCCAGTAACCTTCGTGCGGCAGCAGGCGCACCACGTCATCCTTGCGATAGCTCTTCCACTTGTAGGGCCCGCTGCCGACCGGCTGGTTGTTGATCGTGCTGGCGCGGCCGTCGGCGAGCAGCGTGGCTGCGTACTCCGCCGAATGGATGCCGGCAAACGACATCGCGAAGTAGGACAGGAAGGTGACGTTCGGCGACTTCAGCCGAAAGCGCACCGTGTGCTCATCAATGCGGTCGATGCCGGCGATCATTTCCGCCAGGCCGAGGCTTTGCGCATAGACATACGGCACCGCGAACGCCGCGTGAAACGGATGCTGCGCATCGGTCATGCGGCGCAACGTGAAGATCACGTCGTCGGCATTGAACTCGCGTGTCGGCGTGAAGTACGGCGTGCTGTGGAACTTCACCCCGCGGCGCAGCGTGAAGGTGAACGTCTTCGCATCCGGCGCGATCTGCCAGCCCGTCGCCAGCTCGGGCTTCAGCGTCGTCGTGCCACGCTCGAAGCCGACCAGGCCGTTGAAGAGTTGCGAGGTGACGTTGCTCGTGCTCGTGCTGTCCCACAAGCTCGGGTCGAACCCTTCAGGGCTGGCGTCGGCGCAGTAGACGAGGGGTTTGGCGTGGGCCGCCACCGCGCCGCACAGCACACCCCCTAGGAAAAGTGCAACCAGAGGCTTCCGCATCCCTCGAATGATAGACAGCGCATCTCGCCTTCCCACGCTCTAGGGCTGACGCACACAGCACCACGCTCCTACATTGCGCCCGTCGTCATCCGCAAGAGGGGTTTTGCCATGGTCAAGTCCGCTGCCACCAAACCACGCGCGATGTCGCTGCACATCGGCTTGAACAGCGTCAGCCCGAAGCATTACGAAGGCTGGAGCGGGCCGCTCGCGGCCTGCGAGTTCGATGCCAACGATCTCGAAGCGGTGGCCAAGACGCAAGGCTTCACGGCGAAGAAGCTGCTGACCAAGGCCGGCACACGCAAGGCGGTGCTGGCCGGCATTCGCGCTGCGGTCAAGGCGCTGAAGCAGGGCGACCTGTTCCTGCTCACCTACTCGGGCCACGGCGGACAGGTGGCCGACGCGTCCGGCGACGAGGACGACAAGCAGGACGAAACCTGGTGCCTGTTCGACGGCCAGTTGATCGACGACGAGCTGTACTTCGAGCTGTCGAAGTTCGCGGCCGGCGTGCGCGTGCTCGTGCTCTCGGACAGTTGCCACTCCGGCACCGTGACGCGCGCGCGCCCCGAGCCGCCGCCTGCGGGCACGCGCGCCAAGCTGATGCCGGCCGACGTGGGCCTGCGCGTCTATGCCGCGCACCGGACCTTCTACGACGGCTTGCAGAACGGCGTGGCCAAGGCCGCGGGCAAGGCGCCGCTGGCCGACCCCGATGCGGTGCTGGCCACGTTGTCGGTGCAGAGCGGGCGCGTGCAGTCGATCGTCGAAGAAGTTCAGGTGCGCGGTCATTCTGATTTCCGCCTGCCAGGACAACCAGGTTGCGCTCGACGGTGATCACAACGGCGCCTTCACCGGGCAGTTGCGGCGCATCTGGAACAACGGCACATTCACCGGCACGCACGCCCGGTTCCATGCGCAGATCGTCGCCGGCCTGCCGGCCAGCCAGACGCCGAATCTTTTTCTGCTCGGCCCCGCCGGCGCGTTCGCGGCGCAGCAACCCTTCCAAGTTTGATGCCTCCGAGGATCTTCATCAGCTACCGCACCAGCGACGGCGCCGACAAGGCCACCGCGCTGGCGCGTGAGCTGAACGCGGCCTTCGGCGAGCAGCAGGTGTTTCTCGACAAGGAAGATTTGACCGCGGGACAGCGCTGGCGCGATGCCATCGGCGCCGCGCTCGACGCCCAGCCGATCCTGCTGCTGCTGATCACGCCCGGCGTGCTCGGCGAGCGCTTGCAAGACGCCGGCGACCCGGTGCGCCACGAAGTCGCCGCCGCGCTGGCCTGCAACGCGCACGTCATCCCGCTGCTCTGCGACGGCGTCGAGCGCCTGCCCGCCGCGCACGAGTGGCCGGCCGAGATGCACCCGCTGGCCGAGCGCACGTGGCGGCGCTTGCGCGCCTATGACTGGCGCGCCGACGTCGCTCGCCTCGTCGCCGATCTCGAAGCGCTCGGCGTGCCGCGCACCGACGGCGTGCCGCGCCAGCGCCGCCGCGCGATGCAGCTCACGCTGGCCGCCGCCGCCGTGGCCTTCGTCGGCGGTGGCGTGTTGTGGTGGCAGCACGGCGGCGGCCCCGGCGCGGCCGGCGCGTCCGGCGAAGAGGCCACGGTCGGCGGCGACTGGCAGCTGCGTGTCGCCGCGCCGGCCAACGAAGCGGGCTCGCGCCTGGACGCAGTTCAGTTGCACGTCACGCTGCAGGGCGAGGACGTGAAGCTGCACAGCGAGCCGATCGACATCACCGCCGACCCGGCGTGGAGCGGCTTTGCAAAACAGTGGCACGAGCGCTTCGGCAGCAAGCTCGAGCGCGTGGTCTGGCGCGGCAGCGGCCGCACGCTGCGCGAGCCGGGCGCGATGCCGGCCATCGACATCGCGTTGCGCGTCGAAACGCCGGCCGGCAGCGAGCCGATCGAAACCGGCGCGCTGTTCGCCGAACTCAGCAGCGACGGCCAGCGCATGCTCGGCCGCCTGTGGATGAACAGCGAGCAGGCCGAACGCAGGCTGGAGATGGCCCGTGAGCCGCGCTGACTCTGCCGCCACGTCGTCGGCGACGCAGGTCTTCCTCAGCTACGCGCGCGAGGATGTCAACGTGGCGCAGGCGCTGGCCGAAGCGCTGCAAGCCGACGGCCACCGCGTCTGGTGGGACCGGCGCCTGGGCGGCGGCATGGACTTCGCCGCCGAGATCGAGCGCCAGTTGGCCGCCGCGCGCGTGGCCGTGGTGCTGTGGTCCGACGCGTCGGTGCAATCGGGCTTCGTGCGCGACGAGTCGACGCGCGCGCGCGACGCCGGCAAGCTGCTGCCGGTGCGCATCGGCGAGGTGTCGCTGCCGCTGGGCTTCGGCACGCTGCACACGCTCGAGCTGATCGGCTGGGACGGCGACGCCGACGACCAAGCCTGCCAGGCGCTGCGCGCCGAGGTGCGGCAGCAGGTGGCCGGCACGCCGCGCCACGCCGTCGCGCAGGAGGCGCCGCGGGCGACGCTACTGCGCCGCCGCCGTTGGTTGATGCCGTCGGCCGTCGTCGTCGCTGCGGCGCTGATCGCCGCCAGCGGCTGGTGGTGGTTCGCCGGTGGCGGCGGCAACGCGGCGCAGGCGCACTTCGAGCGCGGCCTGGCGGCGCACTTCGACACCGAGCCGAATTACGAAGTGGCGCGCAACGCCTACCTCGCCGCGCTGCGCGAGCGCGCCAACTTCGCGCCGGCGCACTTCTACCTGGCGCACGTCTACGCGCTGCTGCAACTGCCGGCCGAGGCGCGCACGCATTTCCAGGCGGCGCTGGCGCAGGCCGGCGAGCTCGACCCGGCGCAGCGCAGCGACGCTCAGAAGCAGTTGCAGACCGTGACCGCGTTGCTGACCGCGCCTGAGCCCGCGGCCGTGACGCGCCCGGCGGCCGCAGCGCCGAGCAACCCACCCCCACCCAGCGCAGCGTTGCCGTCGGCCGGCGCGGCGCCGGCGCCGCTGCTGGTGCCGGCGCCGACCACGCTGGTGCGCGTCGCGCCGAGCGAAGCGCAGCAGCAGATCGCGCAGACGCAGGCCAGCGCGCTGCTCGGCCGCGACCGCCAGGCGCAGGTCGCCGCGGCGACGACGCTGGCGCTCAACACCACACTGGCGGCGGATGCGCTGCCGCCGGTGCTGCAATCGACGCTCGAGACGCTGCGCACGCAGCCCGACAGCGCCGCGGCGCGCGAGGCCGTGGCGCAATCGCTGCGCCTGCTGCAAAGCGCGAGCCCGTCGCTGCTGCGCGAGCACGCGCGGGCCGCGCAGCGCATCGCCGACGCCGGCCGCAACTTCGGCGGCACCAGCGCCGCCGCCGCGGCCGATGTGCAGGCGCGCCTGGCGAGCACGCGGGCGCAAAAGCCGATCGCCTACGTGCAGATCGGCGACGAGCGGCAACGCGTGCTGGCGCAAAGCGTCGTCGCGCGGCTGGCCGCGGTGGGCTACGGCGCACCCGGCATCGAAAACGTCGGCCTGGCGCGCATGCCGGCGCGCACCGAAGTGCGCACGCAAGGCGCAAGTGATCCGGCACTGGCACGCTGGATGGCGCAGCACCTGGGCAAGCTGACGCAGGCCGACGTGGCGGTGCGGCCGCTGCGCCAGGCGCAGCCCAAGACCGACACCTACGAGATCTGGTTCGACAAAGACCTCTGCCTGACGCCGCAACGCACCGTGCCGGCGTGCAGCGGCGGCTGAACGCCACGCAAGCCATGGACAACCTGCCCGGCAAGCTGATCACGGTCTACCTGCTGGCCACGCTGCTGGCCGCCGGCGCTGCGGCGCTGCTCGTGCACCGCTTGCGCGCCGCGCTGCCGCGGCTGATGCGCGCGCCGCTGGACGCTGCGGCACCGAGCGGCATCGCAGCCGTGGCCGCCGCAGCGCCGGCGCAACGCCAGCCGCAGCTGCCGACGACAGCGCAGTGGCGGCGCGCCGAGTGGCGTCTGATCTTCGGCCTGTTGGCGTTGTCGGCGCTGATCGCGCTGACGCATGGCGCGGTCACGCAGTGGCTGTATGTCGAAGGCCCTTGGAGCTGGCCGCGTTTCCTGCTGCTGTCGGCGCTGCTGGCCTGGCCGGCGTTGCCGGCGATCGGATTGCTGCAACGCTGGTCGCGCCTGTCACTGCTCTGCGCGCTGCTGGCCTTCTATGCCGCGGCCTGGGTGCTGGCGATGCTGCGCTCGAGCGAAGCGCAGAGCGGGCTCCTGGTGGCCTCGTGGCTGGCCTTCGAGATGGGCCCGCCCTCGATGGCACTGCTGCTGCTGACCGCGCGCCCGACCCGCGCCGCCGCGCCGTGGCTGTGGCCGCCGATCGCGCTGCTTGTGCGCCGCGGCGATCCTCGGCCTCGATCTGCTGGCCTGGCTCGTCGCCCACCATGGCGCGACGCTGATGCCCCTGTGGGGCCTGCTCTCGCCGCTGTGGGCGCTGCTGCTGGTGCCGCTGGCGGCCGTGGCGCTGGCCTGGTGGCCGGTCGGCCGCTTCGCAAGGGGGCTGGCCCGCGCCTATGCGGCGCGGCGCATCTCCGAGCTGATGGTGCTGTTCACGGCGGCCTGGGCGCTCAACCTCGGTTTCGACGCGCTGTCCAGCGGGCCGTGGGCGCTGCTGCCGCTGCTGTGGATCGCGCTCGTTTTGGCCTGGGCTGGGCGGCAGCCCGCGCCGGACGCCGCGGGCGTGCCGACGCTGCTGGTGCTGCGCGTGTTTCGTCAAGACGCCAACGTCGGCGCGCTGTTCGACGATGTCATCGAGCGCTGGCGCGCCGTCGGCCACACCGTGTTGATCGCCGGCACCGACGTCGTCGGCCAGACGCTCGATGCGGCCGATCTCTTCGACTACCTCGACCGGCGCCTGGCCGCGCGCTTCGTGCGCCGCGCCGCAGACGTGCCGCAGCGCCTGGCGGCCTTCGACTGGCAGCCCGACGCCGAGCGCCGCTGGCGCGTCAACGAGTGTTATTGCCACGACAGCAGTTGGCAGGCCGCATTGGCGGCGCTGGTGCAGCGCGCCGACCTGGTGCTGATGGACCTGCGCGGCTTTCAGGCGCATAACGCCGGCTGCCGCTTCGAGTTGGGCGTATTGGCAGGCGCGGCGAACTTGCGCCGCGTGGTGGTGCTGACCGATCCGAGCACCGATCGCGTGGTGGCGGCGTCCGACGCGGCGGCGGCGCCGGCCGGCCGCTTCGCCTGGATCGAGCTGCCGGCCGAGCGGCAGCTCGCGCGGCGCGAGGTGGCGCGGCGCGTTCGTGCGGCGCTGGCGCAAACCGGCGACCACGACATGCGCGCCGCCGCACATACTGCGCTCGTGTCCTGAACGGCGCCGAGGAGAGCAAATCATGGTCACGCGTTCGAAGACGGCAGCGAAGACGAGCAAGAGCAAGAGGCAAGAGCAAGCCCGGCTCGGCGGCGGCCGCCCCGGCCAAGGCAGCCAAGTCAGCCGAGGCGGCACGGCCGCGCCGGCGCCCGGCGCGTGAAGCGGCGGCTCCCGCGGCGCCGCCGCCGCCCGCCGACCGGCCGGCCACCAGCGACGACGGCGGCGGCGGGCCCAGCACCCCGATCACGTTCTCGCTGCAAGGCGTGGTCGCCGAGGCGGCCGTCTCGCGCGGCGGGCCTGGCACGCCAGCGGCCACGCTGCCGCTGCCGGCCGGTCTGCGCCACGGCAGGCTGATGCATTCGGTGCGCGTGCAGTCGCAGCGCTCGCAAGGCGGCGGCGCCATCACGGTGCAAGCCGAGCCGGGGCGCGACGTGGTCGTGCTGCGGCTGGCCAACGGGCCCGAGCTGGTGCTGCACCCGGACAACGCGCGCGCGCTGATGCTGGCGCAGCAGGATGCGCGGCCGGCCAGCCGCGGCCTGCCCGGCAGCAGCGGCGGCGACGCGACGATCGAAGTGCCGACCCAGCTGCGCTGGCGCGGGCTCGAAGCCGCGGCCTCGAACGCCGGGGCAGCGGCCTCGCGCGGCAGTCCGCTGGCGCTGCTCGGCGAAGTCATGCTGTCGGGTTTCGACGTCGTGCGCGATGCGGTCGTCGACAACGCGGCCGGCCTGGCCGCGAAGGTGCTGGCCGCGCGCATCGACGACCAGGTCGTGCCCGGCGTCTACCCGCTGCCGGACGCGGGGCGCCTGGCCAAGTTCAAGGGCAGCGGCGTGGCCGCGCTGAAGGCGCTGCCGGCCGGCGACGAGCCGCTGCTGGTCTTCATCCACGGCACGTTCAGCAACAGCGCGAGCGGCTTCGGCGACCTGTGGTCGCAGCATCCGCAGCGCGTCAAGGCGCTGTTCGACCACTACGGCGAGCAGCGGGTCTATGCGCTCGACCACCCGACGCTGACGCAAAGCCCGGTGGCCAACGCGATGGCGCTGGCGCAAGCGCTGCCGCAAGGCGCGCGCGTGCATCTGCTGACGCATTCGCGCGGCGGCCTGGTGGCCGAGGTGCTGGCACGCGCGGCGTCGGGCGCGGCGGCCATCGACGACGAGTTGAAGGCGATCGGCGCCGATGCCGCGCAGGATCCGTCGCTCGACGCCGACGCGCTCGCCCGCTTGCGCGGCGAACTGAACGTGCTGCGCGCCGAGCTGACGCCGCTGGCCGAGCTGCTGCAACAGCGCGGCGTGCGCATCGAGCGCGTGGTCCGCGTCGCCTGCCCGGCGCGCGGCACGCTGCTGGCCAGCGGCCGGCTCGATGCCTTCCTGTCGGTGTTCAAGTGGACGCTGTCGCTGGCCGGCGCGCCGGTGCTGCCCGAGATCGTCGACTTCCTCGCCGCGGTGGCGCAAAACCGCACCGACGTGAACACGCTGCCCGGCCTGGCGGCGCAGATCCCCGGCAGCGCCTTGATCCAGTGGCTGCACGCGGGGGTCGAGCCGGTGGCCGGCGAGTTGCGCGTGGTGGCCGGCGACGTCAAGGCCGACTCGCCGATCGCCTGGCTGAAAACACTGCTCGCCGACGGCTTCTACTGGACCGACAACGACTTCGTCGTCCAGACCAGCTCGATGTACGGCGGCGCGCCGCGTGCCGGCGGCGCCAGCTTCCTGCTCGACCGCGGCGGCGACGTCTTGCACACGCGCTACTTCCACCACGCGCGCACCGCCGAGGGCGTGTGCAACGCGCTGACGCAAGCCGAGCCCGAGGGCTTTCGCCCGATCGGCCCGCTGTCGTGGCGCGGCGACGATGCGTCGGGCGTGCGCGGCCGTGCCAGTGCGCGCAGCATGGCGCGCGAGCGCGCCCGCGGCGGCGCGCCGGACGCGCGCGCGCAAAGCGATTTGCCGGCGGTGATCCTGCTGCCCGGCATCCTGGGCAGCAACATCGCCGTCAACGGCAAGCGCATCTGGCTGGGCTTGCGCATGATCGGCGGCCTGTCGAAACTGGCCTGGCCCGATGCGCAGGACCGCGTCGGCGCGCCCGACGGCCCGATCGGCCTGATCTACGACGACCTGGCCGACCACTTGCGCGCCACGCACCAGGTGATCGAGTTTGCGTTCGACTGGCGGCGCCCGATCGAGGACGAGGCCAAGCGCCTGGCGCAAGTGGTCAGCGAGCAGCTCGAGCTGCGCAAGAGCAACAACCAGCCGGTTCGCTTCGTCGCCCATTCGATGGGCGGCCTGGTCGTGCGCACGATGCAGATCGTCGAGCCCGACCTGTGGAAGCTGGCGATGGCGCGCGACGGCGCGCGCGTGCTGATGCTGGGCACGCCCAACGGCGGCTCGTGGGCGCCGATGCAGGTGCTTCTCGGGCGACGACACCTTCGGCAACACGCTGGTGGCCTTCGGCGCGCCGTTCGGCGACCACAAGGCGCGCCAGTTGATGGCCCAGTTCCCCGGCTTCCTGCAGTTGCAGGCGGCGCTGGTCGATGACCAGCGCAAGCTCGAACTGCGAGAGCACCTGGCAGCGCCTGGCCGACGAAGACCTGGCCGCCGTGCGCCAGTTCAACTGGTGGCACAGCGGCGAAGCCCAGCTCAACGCCTACCGCTGGGGCGTGCCGCCGCAAGGCGTGCTCGACCAGGCGGTCGAGTTGCGGCGCAAGCTCGATGCGCAACGCGACAAGCAACTGGCCGGCTTCGCCGACAAGCTGCTGCTGGTGGTCGGCAAGGCGCGCTTCACGCCCGACGGCTTCGAGATCGGCCAGCGCGGCCTCGAATACCTCGACGCGCAGGACGACGGCGACGGCCGCGTGACGCGGCCGAGCGCGCGCCTGCCCGGTGTGCGCACCTGGGAAGTCGATTGCGAGCATGGCAAGCTGCCCGACCACGAAGACGCCTTCGCCGCCTACACCGAGCTGCTGGCCGACGGCACGACGAGCAAACTCAAGCTGCTGGCCGACCTCGCGGGCGCCGAGCGCGCCGGCGCTCGCGGCGCCGCGGCGCCGGCGCATGCCACCGCATCGACAGCGCCGCATGTGCGCAGCCGCCCGGCACGGCGGCCCAAGGCCCTGCAGCCGCCGGCCTTCGAAGCCGAGCTCGGCGCGCTGGCGTCGAGTGGCCTGCGCGACGAGTTGCCGCAGCGGCCCGGGCTGCCGCGCCTCAAGGTCGAGGTGCTCAATGCCAACCTGATGTTCACGCGCCAGCCGCTGCTGGTGGGCCACTACCGTTCGACGCAGCTCTCGGGCGCCGAGGTCGGTGGTCGACGAACTGCTCGACGGCGCGATGAGCGTCGCCCTCAAGGCCGGCATCTACCCGGAGCGGACCGGCACGCATGCCGTGTTCCGCAACGCCAGCAAGGGCGACAACCCGCTGCAGATGCCGCGCCCCGAATTCGCGGTCGTGGTCGGCCTGGGCGACGAGTCCGAGTTCAAGGGCAACAAGCTGCTCGACACGGTGCGGCGCGGCATCGTGGCCTGGTCGCGCCACCAGTCGGCGCGCAGCGGCGGCGCGCCGGCGCAGCTCGACCTCGCGGCCACGCTGATCGGCAGCGGCGGCACCGGCATCACGCCGGGCCAGTCGGCGCAGATGATCGCGCGCGCGGCCGACGAGGCCAACCAGGTGCTGGCCGAATGCGGCTGGCCGCTGATTGCCGGCCTGACGTTCGTCGAGCTCTACCTCGACCGGGCCAGCGAGGCCTGGCGCGCGCTGCAGTTGCTGGCCGCGGCATCGGACTCGCGCTGGGAGGTCGGCGACGAAGTGCAGCGCGGCAGCGGCGCGCTGCGGCGCTCGCTCGACGCCAGCTACCGCGGCGCCGACTACGACCTGATCAGCGCCGAGATCCACGGCGCCGGCATCGCCGCGCAGATCGCCTACACGCTGGACACGCGGCGCGCACGCAGCGAGGTGCGCGCGCAGCAGACGCAGCCGCGCCTGCTGCGCGAGATGGTGCGGCGCAACTCGAACGCGCGCCAGCAAGACCCGAACATCGGCCACACGCTGTACCAGTTGCTGGTGCCGGTGGAGATGGACGCGTTCTTCGGCGGCACCACCGAGATGCGGCTCGAACTGGTGCCCGGCACCGCAGGCATTCCGTGGGAGCTGCTGCGCCACCACGGCGACAACGACGAGAACTCGCAGGGCCCGTGGGCGGTGCGCACCAAGCTGCTGCGCAAGCTGCGCACCACCGAGTTCCGCGCCCAGGTGCGCGACGCGACGCGCGACGCCGGTGCGCTGATCATCGGCGAGCCGGCCACGCCGCCGCAGGACGGCTACCCGCGGCTGCAGGGCGCGCGCCTCGAAGCGCGCATGGTGCAGGCCAGCCTGGCCGAGCAGGCGCAGGACGGCGCGCCGGCGGTCACGGCCCTGATCGCCGACGAGGACGCCGCCAGCCAGCCCGACGCGCACCGCATCATCGGCGAGCTGCTGGCGCGCGAATGGCGCATCGTGCACATCGCCGGCCACGGCATGCCGCCCGAGTACGCGCAGCCGCAAAGCGCCGCCGATGCACGAACCGAGCTCGATGCGCCGCAGCGCGTGATCGACCCGCGCGGCGTCGTGCTGTCGCTCGGCTTCCTCGGGCCGAGCGAGATTCGCAGCATGCGCACGGTGCCCGAGCTGGTGTTCGTCAACTGCTGTCACGGCGCCGACGGCGACAAGGCGCAGTTGTTCACCGAGCAGTTGTCCAGCCGCGCCGAGTTCGCCAGCACGGTGGCCGACGAACTGATCAAGCTCGGCGTGCGCTGCGTCGTCGCCGCCGGCTGGGCCGTCGAAGACGGGCCGGCGTGCGAGTTCGCGCGCGAGTTCTACGCCGCGCTGCTGGCCGGTGAACGTTTTCTCGACGCCAGTGCGCGCGCCCGCAAGGCGGCCTGGTCGGCGAACCGCAACAGCAACACCTGGGCCGCCTACCAATGTTATGGCGATCCGGACTGGCGCCTGACGCGCAGCGCCGCGCGCAACACCGGCCGCTCGCTCGGCGAACGTTATGCCGGCGTGTCGTCGGCGCTGGCGCTCGAGTTGGCGCTCGAAACGGTGGCCATCGAATCGAGCCACATCCGCGGCGCGAGCGGCGAGCGCCACCGCAAGAAGCAACTCGAACGCCTGGTCTGGCTCGAATCGCGCTTCGGCGAGCGCTGGGGCCACCTCGGCTTCGTGGCGCACCAGTTTGCGCTGGCGTGGAAGGCGCTCGACAACGAAGCCAACGCGATCACGTGGTACGAGAAGGCCGCGCTGGCGCAGGACGGCAGCGCGCCGCAAACGGCCGTCGAACAGCTGGCCAACCTGCGCGTGCGCCGCGCCGAGAGAGCGGTGCACGGTGCCGCAGCGGCGCTGCGCGAAGCCCGCGGGCGCGGCGAAGCCGGCGCCGGCGACAAGGCCGGCAAGGCCAGCAGCGCGGCCGACGTGGCGCGCAAACGCGAACAGCTGCAGCAAGCGGTTGACCGGGCGCGCGCCGACATCGACAACGCGCTCAGAGACCTGGAGCAGCTGACGCAGCAGCACGCCACGATCGAGTTGCACGGACTGGCAGGCTCGGCGTGGAAGCGGCTGGCGATGATCGCCAACGACCTCGAGCGCGAAGGCGAAGTCCAGTCGGCGATCGCCAAGATGCTCGAGCACTACAAAGAGGGCTTGGCGATGGCGCGCAAGCAAGCCGCGCCCGACCTGTACTACCCCGGCATCAACCTGATCGTGGCCCAGCTGGCGGCGCGCGCCGACGGGCGGCCACAGCCGCCGCTGGACGCCGCGCTGGTGGCCGAGGTGCGCGCCAGCTACGAGGCGCAGGTGCGCAAGGACCCCGACTTCTGGAGCGTGGTCGGCAGCACCGAGCTGCTGATGCTCGAAGCCCTGGCCGAAGGAAAACTCGCCGACAAGCTGGCCGGCGTGCAGCGCGAGTTCGCCGACCTGCAGCGCCGCATCAGCACGCCCGTCGACTGGCGCTCGGTGTTCGACACCGAACGCTTCGTGCTCGGCCGCTGGGCGCGCCACGCCGACGAAGCGCAGACCAAGGCGTGCAACGAAGTGCTGCGGCAACTGGCGGGCTACGCGTGGCCGTCGGCGGCGTGACTGCGTGAGTGCAGCCAGTGCCCCCGCCGCCGCAGTGCGCCTGTTCTACAGCTACGCGCACGAAGACGAGGAACTGCGCAACGAGCTCGAACGCCACCTGAAGATCCTCGAGCGCAAGCAGTTGATCGCGCCCTGGCACGACCGGCGCATCACCGCCGGGCGCGACTGGAACAGCGAGATCGACATCAACCTGCGCGACGCCGAACTGGTGCTGCTGCTGGTCAGCGCCGACTTCATGGCCTCGGACTACATCGTCGGCAAGGAGCTCACGGCCGCGATGGCGCAGCACGCCGCCGGGCGCAGCGCGGTGGCGTGGGTGCTGCTGCGCCCGCTCGATCTGCAGCAGGACGACAGCGACGTGGCGCCGTTCCTCAAGCTGCAGGGCCTGCCGCCCGACTTGAAGCCGGTGACGAGCTGGCCGCAGCGCGACGAGGCCTGGGTGGTGGTGGCGCGCGGGCTGCGCGCGACGGTGGCCGAGATCCGGGCCAAGCGGCCGCCGGGCCCGGCTGCTGCGCCGCCACCGCCGCCACCGTCCGCTGTGCAGACAGGGCCGATTGCCGCGGGCTCACGCTTCGAGCCCCGCTTCGAGACCCCCGCATCGCCTGCCGATGCGGTGCGCGCGCGACGGCTTCCGCGATCGACGCTGACGGGGCTGCTGCACGGCCCGATCCGGTGGTGCCTTCGCCTGCTCGGCCTGCCCGCGCTGATCCGCGACTTGCCGGCCGCACCGCTGCCGATGGAGGACGACGGTCTGCCGCCATCGCCGGCCGGACGTCCAGCCCCGGCCGCGCGGCCGCGCGACGCGGTGTTCGACGACCTGCTGGCCACCGTGCGCGCGCCGCTCGCCCTGGCGGCACGCGAGCGCGGCCTGGGCGCGCCCGACCCGGCGCAGCTCGACCGCGACGCCACCTGGCTGATCGACCGTGCCGGCGACCTGCCGCGCGTGCTGTGGGTCGACGACCGGCCGCAAGGCAACCATCACGAGCGCGCGGCGCTGGCGCGGCTGCAGATCGAGGTGGTGTGCGCGACGCGCACCGACGAGGCGCTGGCGTTGCTGCGCGCGGCGCAACCGCCGTTCGACCTCGTGATCTCCGACTGGCAGCGCGACGGCGACGGGCCCGAGGCCGGCCTGGCGCTGGCGCGCGCCATGCACGACGAGGGCCGCAAGCTGCCGCTGCTGTACTACCACGGCGAGTTCGACGCCACGCGGCGAGCGCAACGGCGCCAGCAGGCGCTCGAAGCGGGCGCGCTCGGCGAGGCGGTGCTGCCGCAGGAGTTGATCGAAAGCGTGGTGCTGGCGCTGCGCGGGCCGCTCGGCGACAGCGCTCCGGGCTGAGGACTCGCTGAGCGCCCGGCTTCAGCGCCCGCCGCTGACATCGAGGATGGCGCCGGTGGTGTAGCGCGCTTCGTTCGACAACAGCCAGACGACGGCAGCCGCCACTTCGTCGGCGGTGCCCGGGCGCTGCATCGGGATCAGCGCGGCGCTCTGCTGCGCGCGCTCGGGCTGGCCGCCGGAGGCGTGGATGTCGGTGTCGATGATGCCCGGGCGCACGGCGTTGACGCGGATGCCCTCCTGCGCCACCTCGCGCGCCAGGCCGATCGTGAAGGTGTCGATGGCGCCTTTGCTGGCCGCGTAATCGACGTACCAGCCGGGGCCGCCGAGCTTGGCGGCGACGGACGACAGGTTGACGATCGCGCCGCCCAGGCCGCCATGCCGCGTGCTCATGCGCTTCACCGCCTCGCGCGCGCAGATGAAACTGCCGATGACGTTGATGCCGAACATGCGCGTCAGGCGCGCCACGCTGGTTTGATCGACGCGCGCCATCGCATCGACCACGCCGGCGTTGTTGACGAGGCCCTGCAATGGCGGCAACTCGCTGTCGATGCGCGCGAACATCGCCAGCACCGCGGCTTCATCGGCCACATCGGCTTGCACATGGATCGCGCGCCGGCCGAGCGCGCGCACCTCGCGCGCCACGCGCTCAGCCGCCGCGGTGTCGCGCGTGTAGTTGACGGCCACGTCCCAGCCATCGCGCGCGCAGGCCAGCGCGCAGGCCGCGCCGATGCCGCGCGAGGCGCCGGTGACGAGGACGGTGCGTGCGTTATCTGAATTCATGCGAACACCTGGCGATAAATCAGAAACCCGGGCTTCTCGGCGACCTGGTCGTACAGCCGCATCGCGTTTGCATTGGTCTCGTGCGTCATCCAGTACACGCGCGATGCGCCGCCGGCGCGCGCCCGCTCGGCCACGGCGGCGATCAACGCGCTGCCAACGCCTTTGCCTCGCAGCGCGCCCTCGGTGAACAGGTCCTGCAAGTAGCAGTTGGGGCCTAGCGAGACGGTGCTGCGGTGAAACAGGTAGTGCACCAGCCCGACGAGCCGGCCCTCATGCTCGGCTACCAGCGCATGCACCGGTTCATCCGCATCAAAGAAGCGCGCCCACGTCGTGCGCGTGATCTCTTCGGCCAAGGCGGTCGGCCCGCTGCGGCCATAGAACGCGTTGTAGCCGTCCCAAAGCGGGCGCCACTGCGCCAGGTCGGACGGCGCCGCCGGGCGCACGATCGCTGTCTGCGTTTTGTCCATGCGCCGATTGTCCGCCGGTCTCGGGGTTTGCGAGTCACACAACGGTCATCGCCGTTCGCACAATGCAAGCCTTCACAAGGAGCACCCCGATGGCCAAGGATTTCGATTCGATGGAAGACAGCAACCGCTCGGCCAACCCGAGCATTCACGACGTCAGCGACCCGTCGCGGCGCACGGTGTTGCGCGGCACGCTGGGCGTGGCAGTGAGCGCGCTGTATGCGCCGCTGGTCACGGGCTGCGCTGGATCCGGCCGGCCGCGCGACACGACCCCGGCGCTGGCGCCGTCGATCGGCTTCAAGGGCATCGCCGTCGATGCCAGCGACAAGCTGCTCGTGCCCGAGGGCTACATCGCTTCGGTGATCGCCGCCTGGGGCGAGCCCGTCGGCGTGCCGGGCAACATGCCGGCGTGGAAGGGCGACGGCTCGCACAGCGCTGCCGAGCAGACGGTGCAGATGGGCATGCACCACGACGGCATGGAGTTCTTCGCCCTCGAAGGCAACAGCAGCACGCGCGGCCTCTTGGCGATGAACCACGAGTACACCGACGACGGCCTGCTGCACAGCGGCGGCCTGGCCGACTGGAGCGCCGAGAAGGTGAAGAAGTCGCAGGCCGCGCACGGCCTGTCGGTGATCGAGGTGGCGCAGAAGGATGGCCGCTGGGACATGGTGCGGCCGAGCCGCTATGCGCGCCGCTTCACCGCCAACACGCCGTTCGCGATCGGCGGGCCGTGCGCCGGCCATCCGATGATGAAGACCGCCGCCGACGCCGACGGCAAGTTGGCACTCGGCACGTTCAACAACTGCGCCAGCAGCAAGACGCCGTGGGGCACGTACCTGTCGGGCGAAGAGAACTTCATGGGCTACTTCAGCGGCGGCGACAACCTGTCGGCGCACGAAAAACGCTGGGGCATGCGAAAGGGCGGCTGGGGCTACAACTGGCACGCCCACGACGAGCGCTTCGACGCGGTGAAGAATCCGAACGAGCCGAACCGCCACGGCTGGGTGGTCGAGGTCGATCCGTACGACCCGACGAGCACGCCCGTCAAGCGCACCGCGCTCGGCCGCGCCGCGCACGAGGGCGCGTGGGTGGCGGTGACGAAGGACGGCCGCGCGGTCGTGTACTCGGGCGAGGACGCGCGCTTCGAATACATCTACAAGTTCGTTTCGCGCGACAAGATCAAGCCCGGCGGCGGCAAGGCCAACGCCACGCTGCTCGACCACGGCACGCTGCACGTGGCGCGCTTCAACGCCGACGGCAGCGGGCAGTGGATCGCCATGGTGCACGGCCAGGGACCGCTGACGGCGGCCAACGGCTTTGCCGATCAGGGCGAGGTGAACATCAAGTCGCGCCAGGCCAGCGACGCGCTCGGCGCGACGAAGATGGACCGGCCGGAATGGCTCGCGATCGATCCGCTGTCAGGCTGGGTCTATTGCACGCTGACCAACAACAGCTCGCGCGGGCAGCCGAACTTTCCCGGCGTCGACGCCGCCAACCCGCGCGCCAACAACGTCTTCGGGTCGATCATCCGCTGGCAGGAAGACCGCGACTTCGACTCTGGCACCTTCAAGTGGAATCACCTCGTGCTCGCCGGCGACCCGGCCAACGAACGCGCCGAGGCCAAGGGCAACACCAAGGGCGATCTCTATGCGTGCCCGGACGGCATCGCCTTCGACGCCCGCGGCGTGCTCTGGATCCAGACCGACGCGCATGCGACGCAGATGTACAAGGGCGAGTTGAAGAACATCGGCAACAACCAGATGCTGGCCTGCGATCCGCGCAGCGGCGACACGCGGCGCTTTCTCACCGGGCCGACGAATTGTGAGATCACCGGCGCGACGTGGACGCCCGACGGCCGCACGATGTTCATCAACGTGCAGCACCCGGGCGAGACGCCGAGTGACCGCAGCGACCCGGCCGAGCCGAACAAGTTTTCGAACTGGCCCGACTACAAACCCGGCGGCCGTCCGCGCTCGGCGACGGTGGTGATCAGGAAGCGCGACGGCGGGGTCATCGGCACCTGAGATCGACATTGCAATTCTTCCGTTCTGTGGAAGAATTGCAATGATGCTGAATCGCATCGCCCTCGAACCGCTGCGCTTGCTGCTGGCCGAGTTCCCGGCGGTGGCCATCCTCGGCCCGCGCCAGGTCGGCAAGACCACGCTGGCCTGGGCGCTGGCCGATCAGCAGGGCGGCGCGACCTACCTCGATCTCGAATCGCCGGCCGATGCGGCCAAGCTGAGCGACCCCGCCGCGTACTTCGACGCCCACCGCGATGAGCTGCTCGTGCTCGACGAGGTGCAGCGCGCGCCTTGGCTCTTTGCCGAACTGCGCGGCGTGATCGATCAGCGCCGCCGGGCCGGCAAGCGCCAAGGCCAGTTCATGCTGCTCGGCTCGGCCACCGGCGCGCTGCTGGCGCAATCGGCCGAAAGTCTGGCCGGGCGCATTGCGTACCTGGAGCTGTCGCCGCTGTGCGCCCTCGAAGTGCCGGCTGCCGACGCGCCGCGGCTGTGGATCCGCGGCGGCTTCCCGGAGTCGTTTCTCGCTGCCGACGACGGCGCCAGCCAACGCTGGCGCCAGCAGTTCATCGCCACCTATCTCGAGCGGGACATCCCCCAACTCGGCCCGCGCATCGCCGCCGAAACGCTGCGCCGTTTTTGGACGATGCTGGCCCACGAGCAAGGGCAACTCCTCAACGCGGCCAAGCTCGCGGCGTCGCTGGCGGTGAGCGGGCAGACCGTAACGCGCTATCTCGATTTGATGGCCGACCTGATGCTCGTGCGGCGCTTGCGCCCGTGGGCCGCCAACGAAGGCAAGCGCCTGGTTCGCGCGCCCAAGGTCTATGTGCGCGACAGCGGCCTGGTGCATGCGCTGCTTGGCCTGACCAGCTTCGACGACGTGATCGCTCATCCGGTCGCGGGCGGCAGCTGGGAGGGCTGGGTGATCGACAACCTGCTGGCAACGGCGCCCCTGGGCACGCAGGCGTATTTCTATCGCAGCTCGGCCGGCGCCGAGATCGATCTCGTGCTCGAGCTGCCGAAGCGCCAGCGTTGGGCGATCGAGATCAAGCGCTCGAGCGCACCGAGCGTCAGCAAGGGCTTTCACATCGCCGCCACCGACCTCAAAGCCTCATCGAAGTTCGTCGTGCACTCGGGCACCGAGAGTTACCCCCTCGGCAGCCAGACCCAGGCGGTGACGCTGCTCGACATGCAACGCGCGCTCGTCCGGCAGAGCTAACCGGGCACGCCCGGCTGCATCGCCGGCCAGGCGGCGCTGGTGTCGGCGCGAAAGCGGTAGAGGTGTTCGAGTTCGAGCCGCGCGCGCAGGAAGCGCGATTGCGCGCGGGCCTGCCGGTACTGGCGGAATTGGGCCAGCGAGCGCGCGCGCTCGACGTGGTCGAGCGCGGCGACGCTGTCGCCCTGCGCGGCCAGCACGCGCTGCAGTTGCGAGTGGTAGCGGATGCGCACGCCGAGCTCGTGGCCGCCATCGAGGCGCTCGCCGACGGCGCGCAGCAGGCCGAGCGCGGCGGCGCTGTCGCCACGCGATTGCAGCGCCTCGGCTTCGAGCAGGCGCAACTGGCGCGCGTGCGCCCACAGGCCGGCGGCATCGGCATGGGCGACTGCGCCTTCGAGCAGGGTCAGCGCGCTGTCGTGCTGGCCGCACAGCAAGGCCAGCTCGGCGGCGTGAACGTCGGCAAAGGCGTCGAGGCGCTGGTCTTGCAGGATGGTGGCGATTTCGCGCGTGCGCTCGATGCTGGCCCGCGCATGTTCGAGCGCTTCGTCGCAGCCGGCAGCGTCGTCGCCCTGGCGCGCCAGGCGTGCGATCTGCAGGCACACCGAGGCATGGTTGCCGCGCACGGTGGCTTCGAGCCGCGGCTGCGGCGAGCCGGCCTGAAACTGGCCGACGAGTTCGGCGAGCAGGCGCTGCGCCGCCCACGGATCACCGAGCAGCGCAAAGCAGTTGGCCATGGTGCCGCGGCCGCGCACGAAGTCGGTGTGCGTGCCGGCGCGCGCGGCGGCCTGCTGCACCAGGCGCAGGTGCTCGATCGACTGATCGAAGCGCGCCAGTTCGGCCGAAGCCACCACCGACACCGTCAGCACGTCGAAGCGCAACGCCTGCGCGCGCTCGTTGCGCTCGGCCAGCGCCACCAGGCGCAACGCCGCGGCGGCCGACTCGTCGAGTTCGCCCAGCCGGAAGGCGGCCAGGCAGCGCAGGCGCAACGCGGCGCCATCGGCCGCCGGGTCGTCGCGATCGAGCGCTCGCGCCTGTTGCAGCGCACGCTGGTAGCGGCCGGCGTCGTAGTCGGCCTGCGTGGTGGCGAGGTCGGTGGCGCGATCGGTGGCGGCGAGGTCGGTCACGAAAAGGCGGTCGGTGCAGTTGGCACGGCAGGGACGATACCGCAGGCACTAAAAGAAACGCCCGGCCGTTGCCGGCCGGGCGCTGTAAGTCCTCAAAAGGACGTCGTTGGGATCGGTGCTGCGCCGAAATGGCACAGCGAGCGTCGAATGTAGTGAGCCGCCGGGGATGAGGGCATCCCAAGATCGTGGGAAAAGGGTGGCGCAACAACGACAATCGCGCCGATGCGCCGTCCCGCCAGCCAAGACAGCCCTGCCGGTCCGGCCCTCACCGACCGCGAGCGCGAGCAGCTCGAAGCCTTGCTCGACGCCCTGCCCGCGCCGCTGGCGCCACCGGACATCAGTGCCCTCGACGGCTTTCTGGTCGGCGTTGTGCTGCAACCCAAACCCGTGCCTGAAGCCGGCTGGCTGCGCTGGGTGAGCGATTTCGATGCCGGCCGGCCGGCGCCCGCCGGCACCGACCTCAGCCGATTGCACTCACTGGTGCGGCGCCGCCACGCCGAACTCGGCCGCGCCATCGCCGCACGGCGCTGGTTCGACCCGTGGGTGTTCGAGTTGGAGCCCGGGGCCGGCGAAGACGAGGCATCGCCATCGGAGGTGGTGCTGCCGTGGATCGCCGGCTTTGCCGCGGCGCTGGAGCAGTTCCCGGCGCTGCAGGACAGCGCGGGGCCCGACGCGCGCGAGCCGCTGGCAACGCTGTACGCGCACTTCGACCCGGCCGACCTGGAAGACGTGGACGACCTGGCCGACGAGATCGCCGCCGTCGTGCCCGCTGAAACCGCGGACGAGGCGGTCGAAGACCTGGTGCGCTGCACGCTGCTGCTGGCCGATGCGATGTCGCCCCGTCCTGCCAAGCGACGCTGAGGGCCGCTGAAGGCGCCGGCAGCGGCAGTCCTGCCCGCTTGCGCGGGTAACGCGAAACAGAGCGGGCTTTGCCGTGTATTTCTGCCATTCGCGCGGGCGCGGCGCGGACCACACTGATCCTCAGAAATACACAAGCCGAACGCTTTCGCACATCGAACCCTCACCGGGAGAGCGCCAATGACAACCCGCACGGCACCGCGGCCGCCATCACACCTGCAACGCCTGGTCGACGAACTCGAACCCGACACAGTGTTCGACGCCGCCGACCTGGGCACCGCCTTCGGCATGGAATGCAGCCTGGCCGAGCAAGAAGCGGCCGACGACTTCGCGCCCAGCGAGATGTTGGACGACTGACACAACGCCAACGGCCAGCACGAAGCTGGCCGTTGCATCTGCTTATTTGGGCAGGACGACGCTGTCGATGACGTGGATCACGCCGTTGTCGGCCACGATGTCGGTGGCCGTGACCTTGGCCCCATCGACCATGACGCCGCCTGCGGTGGCCAGCGTCAGCTCGGAGCCCTGAACCGTCTTGACCTTGCCGGCCTTGACGTCCTTGGCCATCACCTTGCCCGGCACGACGTGGTAGGTCAGCACCTTGGTCAGCGCAGCCTTGTCTTTCAGCAGCGCGTCGAGCTGCTCCTTGGGAACCTTGGCGAACGCCTCGTCAGTGGGCGCAAACACCGTGAATGGGCCTTTGCCTTTGAGCGTCTCGACCAGCCCGGCCGCTTGAAGCGCGGTGGCCAGCGTCTTGAAATTGCCGGCCGCCACAGCGGTGTCGACGATGTCCTTGGCTTGAACGGCCAGGGTGGCGCCCGCAACGGCCAGGCCGGCAACGACAGATTTGAGGGTGAACATGAGCAAGCTCCTTTGAACGCGCACGCAGCGCTGGGGTGGAGCCGCTGGGACACCGCTTTGAACTCAAGAGTTCAATTGAAAACCAAATAGTTCTGAAACGATCTGAAAGTTCGCACGCCATCCGCACTGTCCATCGCGGCACCCGGCGCGACTACACTGCGGCCATGATCAAACCCTCGTTTCGCGAAAGGGTGCTGCAAGCGAGGGAAGACGCGATCGTCGCCTCGGTCAATCGCCTGCTGGCCGAGAAGGGGTTCGAATCGATGACGGTTGACGAGGTGGCGGCGGACGTGGGCATCGCCAAAGCCAGTCTGTACAAACACTTCCCGTCGAAAGAAGCGCTGGCGGCAGCGGCGATGACGACCGTGCTCGACCGCGCGCTGGCGTTCCTGGATCAGGAGGCGGCACGCCAGGCAACGCCGATCGAGCATCTGAAATCGGTGGCGCGCTGGACGATGCAGGTGACGTTGGCCGGCGAGATGCCGTCGCTGCCGTCGCAGAACTCGACGCTGCGCACCGCGCTGCTGCAGCACCGCGACTACCTGGATCGCGTGATGCAGGTCAGCGAGCGCCTGGGCCTGTGGATCACGGCGGCGCAGGCCGCCGGGCAGATCGAGCCGACACTGCCACCCGAGGCCGTGCTCTACACGCTCTACGCGCGCGCCTGCGACCCGGTGCTGCCGTTTCTGCGCGCCGGCGGCCAGTTGAGCGATGAGCAGGTGATCGAGGTCGTTCTCGGCACCTGCTTCAACGGCCTGATGACCCGCTGACCGCAGCGCCGGTCGCCGCGCCTCATCTCACCAGCAGCACCGGCACGCCGCACTGCGCCACCACCTTGGTGGCCACCGAGCCCATGACCAGGTTGGTCAGGCTGCCGTGGCCGTGTGAGCCGAGCACCACCAGGTCGTACTTGCCCTTGTCGGCCAGGGCCGCGATGGCGTCGGCGGCATGGCCATGCTGGGCGACGAACTCGGCGTTGAGCCCCTGCTTGGCAAAGAACGGGCGGATCGGCTTGAAGACTTTCTCCGACTCGTCTTCGTAATAACCGGCGAGCAGGTCCTTGGACAGCGCGGCCGCCGCACGCGCCGGCACCGGCGGCACCACCGTCAGCACCGTGTAGGCGTGGTGCGGGCCGAGCCACTCGTCGTGCGCGGCCAGGTAGGCCAGCATGCGCTTGGTGAACGGGCTGCCATCGGCAGCAACGAGGATCTTCATGGTGTGCGCCTCTGTCTTGATCGCTGGGGTTTGAGTTTCGCACTGGTGTTGGCCTGTTGGCTGCGCGCGATCAAAGCTCGATCAGCTTGGCCGAGTCGTAGCCCTCGGCTTCGTTCTTGTCCGCCAGGCCGCGCGCCTGGCTGACGACGCGCGTGCTGCGGCCGTCGGCGTGCGTGACCCGGTAGTCGTGACGGCAATGCAGGTGACCGTGCAGCCACAGCGCGGCGCCTGGCAGCAGGTCGTCGTCGTCATTGCAGAAGCTCGCCGTGCCGCTTTGTTTGCCGTAGCGCGGGTCGGCGCTGCGCAGGCTCGGCGCGAAGTGGGTGATGGCCACCGTCGTGTCCCAGCGGCCTTGCGCCTCTTCAGCGAGTGCGCCGGCCAGCCAGGCGCGGCAGTCGAGCGCTTCTTTGCGCACGGCTTGTGCGTCGAAGAGCGCGCCGTCCTTCGTCGCGCCCATCACGCGCTGGAAGTAGCGGCCGGCGCGCAGCGCAGATTCCAATCGCGTCGGGCCGAAGACGTTGAAGTCGCACCAGCGCACGGTGCCGAGGAAGCGCAGGCGCTGTCCGTCGGCGGCTTGGAGCACCAGCGCCTCGCGTTCGAGCAGCGCGATGCCGAACTGCACGCAGCGTTCGCGCAGCGCCGGCCACGCATCATCCAGTTCGCGGCCGTCGAACTCGTGATTCCCGGCGACGAAGATCACCGGCACCGGCCAGCCGCCGAACCGGTCGAACGCGCGCCAGGTGCTGTCGATGTCACCGGCCAGCACGAGCAGATCGGCTTGCGGATGCGGCTCAGGGTCGAAAACTTCGCTTTCGAGGTGCAGGTCGGAGAGCAGTTGAATCTTCAAGCGCGCTCACCGGCCGTGACAGGCTTTGAATTTCTTGCCGCTGCCGCAGGGGCACGGATCGTTGCGGCCGACCTTCGGCGTCTCGCGCCTGATCGTCGCCACCGCAAAGCGCTGATCCACCGTCAGGTTCCACAGCTCCACCGTGGCGTTGACGAGATCCTCGATGCCTTCGTCGAGGTCTTTGAGCGGCTGCTCGCGGTCGAGCACGGCGATCAGCGCCTTGTCTTCTTCGGCTTGCGCCGGCAGGTGGCGGTAGATTCTCGACAGCGCCGCGCCGACGGCGTCATCGGCCGTGTCTTCGAGATCGGGAAAACATTCCTGCGCCCACTGAAAGCCCGCCGACCACGGCAGCAGCGCGCGCGACACGGGCGACTGCACTTCTTCGTACTCGCTCACCGGCGGCAGTTGATCGACATCGACGATCACCGGGTCGAAGAAACCGTCTTCGCTGATGCCGGCGTTGAGCGCGTCGCGCCGGCGCTCGATCAGGCTCTTGCAGCGCGCCAGCCAGGCGGCATCGGTGTTGTCAGGCAAGGCGCGGCGCTCGAAGTCGAACACCGGCGGCAGCCACTCGGAGGCGGGCACCACGCGCGGCTGCACGAGCACACCGGCCAGGTAGCCGTCGAGCATCAGCACGTCGAGCGGCATCAGCGGCTCGGGCGTGGCGTTGAGCAACTCGGCGAGTTCGTCGAGCTCGGCGTCGTTGAGGTCTTGCTTCATGTGAGCGCGATTGTCACGCGCTCACGCTTCAACCAAGACGCGATTCGATCCGCGCCTTGGTCGCGTGCATTTCCTCGGGCAGGTTGCGCGCCAGCAGTTTGAACAGCTCGCCGTGCAGCGCCATCTCTTCGCGCCACGCGTCGGCGTCGATGCTGGTGACGCTCTGGAACTGCTCGCGCGTGAAGGCCAGGCCCTGCCAGCGCAGGTCTTCATAACGCGGGCTGACGCCGAACACATGCTCGGCGCCGCTGGTGGCGCCACCGACACGCTCCAGCATCCAGGCCAGCACGCGCATGTTCTCGCCGTAGCCCGGCCAGACGAACTTGCCGTCGGCGCCCTTGCGGAACCAGTTGACGCAGTAGATCTTCGGCAGCGTGGCGCCGCTGGCCGCAAGCTTCTTGCCCAGCGCGATCCAGTGCGCGAAGTAGTCGCTCATGTGATAGCCGCAGAACGGCAGCATCGCGAACGGGTCGCGGCGCACGGCGCCGTTGCCGCCGGCCATCGCCGCGGTGGTTTCGCTGCCCATGGTCGCCGCCATGTACACGCCTTCGACCCAGCTGCGCGCTTCGGTGACGAGCGGCACCGTCGTCGAGCGCCGGCCGCCGAAGACGAAGGCGTCGATCGCCACGCCGGCCGGGTTGTCCCACTCGGGGTCGAGCGCCGGGTTGTTGGTGGCGGCGACGGTGAAGCGCGAGTTCGGGTGCGCGGCTTTCGCTCCGGTTTCCTTGGCAATCGCCGGCGTCCAGTCCTTGCCCTGCCAGTCGGTGAGGTGCGCCGGTGGCGTCTCGGTCATGCCTTCCCACCACACATCGCCGTCGTCGGTGAGGGCGACGTTGGTGAAGATGACGTCGCGCTTCAACGAGGCCATGCAGTTCGGATTGGTCTTCTCGTTGGTGCCCGGCGCAACGCCGAAGTAGCCGGCCTCGGGGTTGATGGCGTACAGCCGGCCGTCGTTGCCCGGCTTGATCCACGCGATGTCGTCGCCGATGGTGGTGACCTTCCAGCCATCGAAGCCGTCCGGCGGCACGAGCATCGCGAAGTTGGTCTTGCCGCAGGCGCTCGGGAATGCGGCGGCGACGTGGCGCTTGGTGCCATTCGGGTCGGTGACGCCCAGGATCAGCATGTGCTCGGCCAGCCAGCCTTGATCGCGGCCCATCGTGCTGACGCGATGCGCAGCGCAAAACATTTCTTGCCGAGCAGCGCGTTGCCGCCGTAGCCTGAGCCGTAGCTCCAGATCTCGCGCGTCTCGGGGTAATGGACGATGTACTTGGTGGCGTTGCACGGCCAGCGCACGTCTTGCTGGCCGTCTTTGAGCGGCGCGCCAACCGTGTGCACGCAGGGCACGAACTCGCCGTCGGCGCCGAGCGTGTCGAGCACTTGGCGGCCCATGCGCGTCATCATGCGCATGTTCACCGCAACATACGGCGAGTCGGAGAGCTCGACGCCGATGTGGGCGATCGGCGAGCCGATCGGGCCCATCGAAAACGGCACCACATACATCGTGCGGCCGCGCATCGCGCCCTTGAACAGGCCCGGCGTGCCGTTGTCGAACCCGTGCTGGAGGATGTTGCGCATGTCCTGCGGGTCCATCCAATGGTTGGTCGGGCCGGCGTCTTCCTTCTTCGCGCTGCAGATGAAGGTGCGGTCTTCGACGCGCGCCACATCGCCCGGGTCGCTGCAGGCGAGATAGCTGTTCGGGCGCAGCTCGGGGTTCAGGCGGCGCATCGCGCCGGCATCGACCAGTTGCTGGCACAAGCGGTCGTACTCGGCAACGGAGCCGTCGCACCAGTAGACGTCTTTGGCTTCGGTCAGCGCAGCGATCTGCGCCACCCAATCGACGAGGCGCTCATGGCGCACATGGGCCGGCACGTTCAGGCGCAGGCCTTCCAGCAGGGGACGGTTCATGGGGGTGGTTCCAGGAGTCATGGTGAAGACGGGATTGAGCGATCCCCGCACCGGCGCGACGTTCGCTCAATACCGCGAGCACCGATTGTGGGCTCGCCGTAACCACCCGGTAACCACGCAGGGCCGGGGGGTCATGCGTGTTCTGTATAGGTTCATGCAACACGCGAACGACAATGGCGTGATGGACGTCACGAGTGTCAATGTCGGCAGCGCGCGGCGCATCAGCGTCGGTGCGCGCACGGTCATGTCGGCGATCGGCAAGCGGCCGGTGGCCGGGCGCATCGGCGTACTGCCGCTGGGACTCGTTGGCGACGAGCAAGCCGATCAGTCGGTGCACGGCGGCCTGTCGAAGGCGGTGTATGCGTATCCGCGCGAACACTTCGACTTCTGGCGCACGGTGCGCGCGCAGGCCGGCGTGGCGCTGTGGGACGCGGCGCTCGAACCCGGCGCGCTCGGCGAGAACCTGACGCTCGCCGGCCTCACCGAAGACCGTGTCTGGGTTGGCGACGTGCTGCGCTTTGCGCACTGCGCGCTGGCCGTCAGCGAGCCGCGCCAGCCGTGCTTCAAGTTCAACGCCGCGATGGGTTTTGCGCAAGCCGCGAAGCTGATGGTGCAGTCGGGTTGGTGCGGCTTCTATCTGGCGGTGCGCGAGCCGGGCAGCCTCGAAGCCGGCGAGTCTTTCGTCGCTCGAGCCGGGTCCGCGCGAGGTGCGCATCGACGAGCTGTTCCGCGCGACCGCCTCGTCGCGCCGCGTTGCATGAAGCGGCGCGCACTGACCATTGCCGGCGCGCTGATGCTCGGCGGATGCGGCCGCAAGAAACCAACGGCGGGCGCTGCGTTGGCGGCCGGCAGCAGCGTGCTGGCACTCGGCGACTCCATCACCTTCGGCACCGGCGCCGACAGCGCCGCCGCCTACCCGGCGCAACTGGCGGCGTTGACCGGCTGGAACATCGTCAACGCCGGCGTGCCGGGCGACACCGCCGCGCAGGCGGCCGAGCGCTTGCCGGCGCTGCTCGCCGAGCACACACCGGCGCTCGTCATCCTCAGCGCCGGCGGCAACGACTTCCTGCGCCGCGTGCCGGCGGCCGAGACCGAAGCCGCACTGCGACGTGCCATCAGCCTGTCGCGAGATGCCGGCGCGCAGGTGCTGCTGGTGGCGGTGCCGCAACCGTCGATCGGCGCCGCGCTCGGCGCCGGGCTGTCGGACCACCCGCTCTACGCCAGGCTCGCCGACGAGTTCAATCTGCCGCTGCACGCCAACGGCTGGGCCAAGGTGCTCGGCGACGACAAGCTGCGCGCCGATCAGATCCATGCCAACGCGGCCGGCTACCGCGCCTTCGCCGAAGGTTTAGCAGCGACACTGCGCAGCATTGGACTGTCGAAAAACTGATGCTCGCCTACCGCCACGCCTTTCATGCCGGCAACCATGCCGACGTGCTCAAGCACATCGTGCTGGCGCAGGTGCTCGTGCACATGGCGGCCAAGGACAAGCCGTTCTCGTACCTCGACACGCACGCGGGTGCCGGCGGCTACTCGCTCGAAAGCCGCTACGCGCAGAAGAACCATGAATCGACGAGCGGCATCGAGCGCTTGTGGAACCGCGACGATCTGCCGCCCGCGCTGGCGCACTACGTGGCGCTGGTGCGCGAGTTCAATGGCGGCGGCAAGCTGGAGCAGTACCCCGGCTCGCCGGCGATCGCCAACCTGCTGTTGCGGCCCACCGACCCGCTGCACGCCTACGAGCTGCATCCCGACCGACGAAAAGATCCTGCGCGCCTACCTGGGCTCACGCAAAAACGCCAAGGTGACGCTGGCCGACGGCTTTGCCGCGCTGCCGCACGAGCTGCCGCCGCCGTCGCGCCGCGGCGTCGTGCTGATCGACCCGCCGTACGAGATGAAGACCGACTACGCGCGCACGCTCGGCGCCGTACGCGAAGCGCTGACGCAGTTCGCGCAGGCGGTGATCCTGGTGTGGGTGCCGCAGGTGGCGCTGGTGGAGGCGCGCGAGTTGCCGCGCCGCCTCGGCAACGCGGCGGCGGCAGCGCCCAAGGGCTGGCTGCACGCCGGGCTGACGGTGGCGCGCGGTGGCGCCAAAGGTTTCGGTCTGACCGGCAGTTCGATGTTCGTCATCAACCCGCCGCACGGCCTGGCCGAAACGCTCGGCCAGGTCTTGCCTTTCCTTGTCACCGTGCTGGGCCAGGACGACGCTGCGGCGCAGCGCCTGTCCGTGCACGCCCGGTAACCACAAGCCCGGGCGGCCGGCCGCGGGGTTCAGCGCTCGGCGTTGACGTAACCCTCGCTGATGACCACACCTTCGCTGATCACCACGCCTTCGCTGATGACCACGCCCTCGCTGATCACCACGCCTTCGCTGATGACCACGCCTTCGGAGATGACCACGCCTTCGCTGATGACGACGCCTTCGGAGATCACCACGCCTTCACTGATGACCACGCCGCTGCCGGCGACGAACCAGCTCTGCACCGTCGAGGTCGGCGTGAACGGGCCGGTGGTCGTGCTGAGCATCGCGCCGATCAGCCCCGTGCCGTCGATCACGCCGGCCGTCAGCAGCTGCTGGTTGCTCGCCGCCACGTCGCTGAAGGACTTGACGTAGGTGTTGGCGGGGATGCCGGTGCCCGACCAGTAGATCGGCGTGCGCTGGCGCACGATGCCGTTGGCCCAGGTCAGGCGCGGGTCGAACGCCGGCTGGTGCTTGGTGAAGAGCGCGCCGCCGGTGACGACACGGTTGCCGCCGACGAAGACGATGCGCGACCAGTTGGTGGTGACGGCCCTGCCCTTGGGCGGCGTGTAGGTGGTCGAAGGCGTCGGCAGCGACTGGCCGGCAGCCAGCAGGTTGGTGCCGGCGACGATCGAGCCCGAGGCGATGCCTTGCGCAATGTCGGTGCGCAGCGCCTTGGCCATCGCCACCGCGCCGGTGACGTTGAGCAGGCCCGCGCCCTGGTCGATCAGCTTGGCGCCGGTCTGCGCCGTGGCGCTGTACTGCAGCATCGCCTTGATCAGCGCCGGGGTCAGGCCCGGGTTGGCCTGCAGCATCAGCGCCACCGCACCCGAGACCGCCGGTGCGGCGATCGAGGTGCCGCTCAGGTACATCTGGGTCTCGCCATAGGCCTGGGCGATGTTGGTCGCCGTCACCAGGCTGCTGTAGTTGCGGGTCGCGATGTCGTTCCAGGTCGGGCTCGAAGCGATCGCCTTGGTGGACGCCGCGCCGATGATGGCGTTGCCCGGCGCCACCAGGTCGGGCTTGAGCAGGTTGTCGCTGCGGCGCACGCCCAGGGCGTCGATATAGGAGCTGCGCGTCGGGCCGCGCGAGCTGAAGGCGTTGACCGTGTCATCGCCGCGGTCGGCCGTGCCCTTGGTGTTGAGCGAACCGACGGTGATCACCGAGGGGTCGTTGCCCGGCGCGGCGATGCTGCCGTAGACGACGTTGCCGAGCGCGTCCTTGCCGTAGTTGCCCGCCGCCACCACCACCGTGATGCCGGCCGCGGTGGCGCTGCGCACCGCGGCGCACAGCGGGTCGATCTGCCAGCTGTCGGTCGAGGCTGCGGCCAGGCTGACGTTGAGCACGCGGATGTTGTAGGTCTTGGCGTTGTAGATCGCCCACTGGATGCCTTCCAGCGTGTCCGACAGCGTGCCCAGGCCGTCGGCGCCGAGCACCTGCACGTCGATGATCTTGGCCCCGGGGGCGATGCCGGTCAGGTCGGGCGCGGTGCCGTAGGTGGCCGGGCGGCCGGCCGCCACCGACGCGACGTGAGTGCCGTGGCCGTAGCCGTCGTGCGTCGAGTTGTTGTCGTTGTTGGTCTGGCTGTCGTAGGTGTTCTGTTCCGACGAGCCCGGCTGCGGCGAGCTGGTCAGATCCTTGCCCGCAGTCCAGTTGCCTTGCGACGTGCTGAGCATCGTCACGTTCTTGGCCACGCGCGACACGCCGGAGGCGTTGTTGAACGCCTCGTGCGCCCTCATCACGCCGGAGTCGAGCACGGCGATGCCGACGCCGTTGCCGTCGAGACCCGCGTAGCTGGTCTTGGTGCTGTTGTAGCGAACGTTCGGGAACAGCGCGTTGGTCGATTGCTCGAGCACGCTGGCGGTGCGCTGCGTCACCCGGTTGGGCGCGATGTAGTTCACGTCCGCGCGCAGCGCCAGCAGCGGCACCTGCCACGCCGGCAGCGTGGCGGTGATGACGCGCAGCGCCGGCATGCGCACATGCACCGAGCCGCCGGCAGCGGCGATGGCGCTGCGCAGCTCGGTCATCTCGGCATCGGTGGACTTGGCGACGATCACGACCTGCAACTGGCGCTGGCCGTTGACGTCGCGCGCCCAGCGCGCCTTGGGCGTCGTCGGCGCGACGACCGCGGAGCCCAGGTCGCGGGCGATCTTCCACGGCGACGACTGCGCCGAGGCCTGCCCCGGCACGATGGCCAGCACGGCGGCGCCGACGCCGGTGAGCACGGCTCGCAGTCGGCAGGCGGACATGCCACCGTGAAGCGCGGCGCTCGATCAGTACGGTGAACCGGCTGAGGAGGGATTTCATGGGGACCCGCTTCGTAGATGGACGGTGTAAGAACATGTGACCGAAGGCTACGAGATCCCCCTTGAATGTGACAGTAGGTACGCGGTCCGGGCGTGCGATCCGCACGCCGACTAGTTCGCACGGCGGCGCTCTTTCTGATGGGTTGCCAATTGCGCACGCGCCGGCCGCGTGCAACGCGAGCGTCAGGCCGCAGGCAGGCGCCGCAGATCGCGGAAGGCTTCGAACAGCCAGGAGCGCATGCCGATCAGCAGCGTGTAGGGCCGCTTCTGCTCGGGCGGCAGCTTCTGGTCGGCCAGGTGTTGTTGCGCGAAGTCCTGCGCCACGCGCTGCAGGCGTTCGTTGAAGGCCATCGCCAGGCTGCGGCCGATCTGGCCGTGGACCAGCATCAGCATCTCGCCTTCGCCGTCGAAGCCGGTGTCGAAGTAGTCGGCGGCGACGTGATGGCGGAAGTAATCCATCACCGGCCCGTTGGGCCGCCAGCGGAAGGTCTTGGCCAGCAGCAGGCGGTAGCGGTTCAACGGCCGCAGCTCGATGATGCCCAGGCGGTCGAGCTTGGCCAGATACGCCACGCCCTCGGCCTCGCTGTAGGTGTAGGTCGTGACGATCTGGTCGAAGGTCCAGTGCGACAGGCAGCAGATCGCCATCAGCAGCAGCTTCGGATCGCCGACCACGGCCTGCTCCTGTTCGGGCCCCAACTCGCCGCGCAGCGGCTGCGCGTCGGCGATGTGGCGCGCCAGATCGGCGAAGTCCATCTTCAGCACGCGCAGCACTTCGTCGATGCGCGACAGCGGCATGTCGGCCTGCGAGAACATGCGCTTGATGCTCGACTCGGCCATCTCCAGGTGTTCGGCCAGGTCGGCGTAGGTGATGTTGGCGGCCTTGAGTTCGGCCTTCAACGCGACGATGAGGTCTTTGGTCGATGACATGGCGGCGTGGTTTGTCGATGTGCAAGTACAGCAGCGTGATACCGCGCGGCGACTCTAGCAGCGACGGCACGAACGCCGCTGGCAGCCTGACTTACGCTCGCGCACCATCGCGGCCATGCAAGCACCCTACTTTCTCAACCGCCGCCATGCGCTGTGCTGTGGCGCCGCGGCCGTGGCGGGCCTCTTCACGTCGCTGCAAGCGCATGCCGCGCTGCCGGGTATCGACAACCCGTGCCGCGGCAGGCTGCCGCCAGCGCTGGCGCAGCACGACCTCGTGCGCGCGGCATTCGAGGGGCTCGACACGAATGCGCTGTGGGACGTGCACGCGCACCTGCTCGGCACGGGCGACAGCGGCTCGGGCTGCACGGTGCATGCGAGCATGAGCCAGTGGTGGCGGCCGATCGAGGTGCTGCGGCGGCAGGCGATCCTGAATGCGGCCTGTGTCGGCGGCGACGCGAGCTCGGTCGATCGCGCCTACGTCGAGCGGCTGGCTGTCGCTGACCCACGACTTCCCCGCCGGGCGCGCGCTGGCTGCTCTTCGCCTTCGACAACGCGCATGGCGACGACGGCGCGGCGCACCCGGACACGACCACCTTTCACGTGCCCGACCGCTACGCGCGCAGCGTGGTCTCGGCGCATTCGCAGCGCTTCGGCTTCGTCGCTTCGATCCATCCGTATGCGGCCGATGCGATGGAGCGCCTGAACCGCGCCATCGCCGACGGCGCGCTGGCCGTCAAGTGGCTGCCGAGCGCGATGAACATCGACCCGCGCGACCAACGCTGCCGCCCGTTCTACGCGCGCCTGGCCGCGAGCCGCGTGCCGCTGATCATCCACTTCGGCGAAGAACAGGCCGTGCCCGGCGCCGGCCGCAACGAATTCGGCAACCCGCTGCTGGCGCGCGTGCCGCTCGAAGCCGGCGTGCGCGTCGTCATGGCGCATTGCGCGTCGCTCGGCCATGCGCTCGATCTCGACAAGCCGTCTGCGCCGCGCGTGCCCGCGTTCGAGCTGTTCGCGCGGCTGATGGACGAGCGTGCGCACGAGCGGCTGCTGCTCGGCGACGTGTCGGCCGTGCTTGCAGATCAACCGCAAGACCGATGTCGCGCGCACGCTGATCGAGCGCGACGACTGGCATGCACGCCTGCTGCACGGCTCCGACTACCCGCTGCCCGGCATCCCGATCCTGACGCGGCCGCAGCGCCTGGCCGACGCCGGGTTGCTCGACGCCACAGCGGTGCCGGTGCTGCTGCAGGTGCGCGAGCACAACCCGCTGCTGTTCGACTTCATGTTGAAGCGCAGCGTGCGGATTGGCGACAAACGCCTCTCGGCCGCGGTGTTTGAAACGCGCCGCCACTTCGCCAGCGCCGCGCGCTGAACAAGCACCGTCAACGCGGTATCGCACGACGGTACCCGCAGTGATGCAGAGCAGCACAGCCGCCAAAGCGCTGGCCGCATCCTGGTCAGCGCTCTAGCCTGCATCGCCTGTTCAACAACAACCGCGGACACGATGCAGCGACACCCTCGAACGACGTTCACTCGCAACTCAATGCCACCACGGTGGCGCGCATCGAGCGCCCGCGCACGCTCGCCGAGCTGCAGGCCGTGATCGCCCAGCGCGCGAGCGACCGGTGAAGCGATCTGCGTCGCCGGCGGTCGCCACGCGATGGGCGGCCAGCAGTTTGCGAGCGGCGCGCTGCACATCGACACCGGCGCGCTCGACGCGGTGCTCGGCAGCGATGCCGACAAAGGCTGGCTGCACATCGAAGCCGGCGCCCAGTGGCCGCGCATCATCGACGCCAGTCACCGCATCGGCGCGCACCTGGAGCATCCGGCAAAAACAAACCGGCGTCGATGCGGTGAGCCTCGGCGGCTCGATCTCGGCCAACGCGCATGGCCGCGGCCTGCTGATGCAGCCGCTCGGCGGCGACATCGAGAACCTGACGCTGATCAACGCCGACGGCGTGGCGGTGTTGTGCAGCCGCGAGCACAACGCCGAGCTGTTCTCGCTGGTGATCGGCGGCTACGGGCTGTTCGGCGTCATCTACTCGGCGACGCTGCGACTGTCACCGCGGCAGCGTCTGCAACGTGTGGTCGACATCATCGACCTCGACGACGCGATGAACGCGGTCCTGCGGCGCGTCGATGAAGGCTGCTGCTTCGGCGACTTCCAGTTCGCCATCGACGCCGGCGACGACGGCTTTCTGCGCCGCGGCGTGCTCGCCTGCTACAAGCCGGTGGCGCGACGCATCGCCGCAGGGCGAAGCCGCCGATCTGCCGCCCGAGACCTGGCTGCAACTGCTGCGACTCGCGCACGACGACAAGCGCGCCGCGTTGCCGCTGTATGCGCAGCACTACCTCGGCACGCACGGCCAGTGCTACTGGTCCGACACGATGCAGCAGAGCACCTACCTGCCGAGCTACGCCGAGTACCTGGAGCGCGCGCGCGGCGATGGCGCGCAACGAGCCTCCGCGCCGAAAGAAACGCTGGTGATCGGCGAGCACTACGTGCCGCGACAGCAGTTGATGGCCTTCATGCAGCGCGCCCGCGCGATCCTGCGCGCGCACGGCAGCGAGGTCATCTACGGCACGATCCGCTCGATCCTGCGCGACACGGTGTCGTTCCTGCCGTGGGCGAAGGACGACTTCGCCTGCGTCGTCTTCAACCTGCGCACGCTGCACACGGCCGCCGGCATCGAGCGCACCGCCGCGACGTTTCGCGCGCTGACCGATGCCAGCCTGGCGCTCGGCGGCAGCTTCTATCTCACCTACCACCGCCATGCCACGGCCGCGCAGGTCGAAGCCGCCTACCCGCGCTTTCGGCGAGTTCCTGCAGCACAAACGCGCGCACGATCCGCACGAGCGCTTCACCAGCGACTGGTACCGGCACTACCGTGAGGCTTTCGCGCGCGCGCACGCGATGAAGGCGCAACAAGCGAGCACGACCGCCAAGCTGATCGCCGCCAGCCTGGTCCTGCTGGCCCAGCGACGCCGCGCACGCGCGGCCTCGTCACGCCAGAAGCCGCGGCGCTCAGCGAGCACTTTCTGGCCGGCTCGCCGCACGCGAGCCGCGCTGACCGCTGGCTGGCGGCGAGCGCGCGCCAGCCGCTGTCGCGAGCCGGCTGGCAGCGCGCTGGAGCGATTGCTGTTGCCCGGCATGGTGCAGCACTTCGCGCAGCGCAAACGCTGGATCGAGCGTCATTGCCGCGCGGCGCTCGCCGACGGCTTGCGAGCGCGTGATCGTGCTCGGCGCCGGCTTCGACACGCTCGGCTGCCGGCTCGGCCAAGGAGACGCAGCAGCGTCGAGGTGATCGAGCTCGATCACCCGGCCACGCAAGCCGCCAAGCGCGCAGCGATCGACGCGCTGTCGCCGCGCCTGGCAACACCACCGCGTCTCATCGCCTGCGATTTCGCCCGCGAGAACCTGCCGTCCGCGCTGATGAACGACCCGCGCAAAACGGTGGTCATCGCCGAGGGCTTGTTGATGTACCTCGGCGAAGCCTGCGGTGCACCGCCTCTTCGACGCCGTGCGCGCGCTGTCTCCCGCCGGCGTGCACTTCATCTTCAGCCACCTCGTGTTATGGCCCAGCGGCCGCGCCGGCCTGCGCCCGTGCAGCCGCCTCATCGACCTGTGGCTGGCCTGGCGCGGCGAACCGTTCACCTGGGCCATCGCGCCGGACGCCGTGACAGCGCTGCTGCAGCACCACGGCTTCTCGCTGATTGACAGCGCCACGCCCGCCGATCTTGCCGAAGGCACGCCGCTGCAAGGCGAGAACCTGGTGTGTTGCCGCACACCGTGAAGCGCGCCGCTCCCTCCAAAGGGGGAATCGCGGCGCGATACCGCGCGGCCGCCCGGCCGGCACGCCAGCGCTTTCGCTTGGCACGCCGCGCGCGGCCGCCGACCATGCAGCCGTGTTCAACAACGCGCTTTCGAGCGCAGCCGCCATGAGTACCGCCTCCCGTCACCAACCACATCCGTCGATGCCGATCCGCCGCGACACGCGCGCCTGGCGCTTGCAGGTCTGGATCTCGTTCGCCACCGCCGCCACGCTGTGCGCGATCGGCCTGGCCTGGCTGCCGGGGCAAGACCTCGACCGCGCGTTCATGGTGATGGGCTATGTGTTCTGTCTGTCCACGGCCTTCGCGCTGTCGAAATACATCCGCGACAACCAGCATCACAAGGTCGACACGCCGATGTGGGGCAGCGTCGTCTGGGCCGGCTTCGCCTTTGCGATGGCGCTCACCGGCTGGGGCCTGTGGCGCATGGAGGTCAATCCGACCTACAAGGCCTACCTCGGCGTGAGTTGGCTGTTCCTGATCTCGTCGGTGTTCACGCTGGCCAAGACGCTGCGCGACGCGCACGAGGCCGATGTGCTCGAAGCGCGCTTCGGGCGTGCCGATGAACCGCTGCAAGACAACGCGTAAGGAGACTTCGCATGTCCACGATTCCGCTTCACGCTCGTCGCCGCCGCGCTCAGCGCCGCGCTGATGTCCAACGCCCGCGCGCACTCCGACGTCTCCGAAGCCAGCGCCTTGTCGATGCTGCCGGTGGCGGTGTCGGTGGCCGCGCCGTCGATGATCCTCGGCGCCGGCGCGGTGCTCGACCGTCGTCAGCGTGCAGGCCTCGGCATCGGCACGGTCTGGGTGCTCGAACGCGCGTCGGACGGCGCGCGCGCCACGCTGCACTTCTCCGGCCATGTGGCGCAAGGCGCCGCGCTGTCGATCGGCGGCGCGGTGATGGTCACGGCGCTCACGTCGGGCGTTGTGCTCAGCGCCGCCGGCAACGCCATCGCCTTCATCCCCAACGAGATTGGCCGCGCGCTCTTGCACAACGAGCGCATCACGCGATGAACGTCCTTCATCGCCTGACCGTGACCTTGGCGGTCACGGCGGCCGCCACCTGCGCCCACGCCGGGCAGACCTGCGACACGCGCCCAGCGCAAACCAGCGACGTGGCGCGCGGCATGACGCTGGCCGCGAACACCGCGCAGCAGCTCGACGCCAGCGGCGCGCAAGTCGTCGTGCTCGCCCGCGCGGGGCAGGACCTGTCGAAGTACGGCGTCACCTGGTCGCACTTCGGCTTTGCGTACCGCGATGGCGACGGCCCGCGCTCGCACTGGCGCGTCGTGCACAAGCTGAACCACTGCGGCACCGCCAACGCCGCGCTGTACCGCCAAGGCCTCGGCGAATTCTTCCTCGACCAGCCGCACCGCTACGAAGCCGCGTTTGTCGAACTCACGCCCGAGGTGCAGTCGAAGCTGCTGCCGCTGTTGCGCGACAACACGCGCATCGACGATTGGCATGAGCCGCGCTACAGCATGGTGTCTTATGCCTGGGCGACGCGCTACCAGCAAAGCAACCAGTGGGCGCTCGAAACGCTGGCCGGCGCGATGGATGCCGGCGCCACCACGCGCCCGCGCGCGCAGGCCTGGCTGCAAGGGCGCGGCTACGAACCCACCACCCTGCGCATCGACCCGCTGACGCGCCTGGGCGGCCGCATGACACGCGCCAACATCGAGTTCGACGACCACCCGAACGCCAAACGCTTCTCCGACCGCATCGAAACCGTGACGGTGGACTCGGTGTTCGTGTGGCTGCAGCGCAGCGGGCTGGGTGAGGCGCCGGTGGTCGTTCGCTGAGAATGGGGAAGGAGAGCCACCACCCCGTGAGTGACAACGACAACGCAGCAACACAGCAGCCAGTTCGCGCTGCTCGGCCAGCGCCGCTTCGCGCCGTTCTTCTGGACGCAGTTCCTCGGCGCGGCCAACGACAACCTGTTCAAGTTCGCGTTCACGGTGCTCGTGACGTACCAGCTCACCTGTCGTGGCTGCCGGCGGCGCAGGCGGGGCTCGTCATCGGCGCGCTGTTCGTGCTGCCGTATCCTGCTGTTCTCGGCCACCTCCGGCCAGCTCGCCGACAAGTACGACAAGACAGTGCTGATCCGCTTCGTCAAGTGCGTTCGAGATCGGCATCATGCTGCTGGCGGCGGTTGGCTTCTACACGCAGAGCGTGCCCACGCTCCTGGCCTGCGTGTTCCTGCTCGGCCTGCACTCCACGCTCTTCGGGCCGGTGAAGTTTGCCTACCTGCCGCAGCACTTGAGCGAACGCGAACTCACCGGCGGCAACGGCATGGTCGAGATGGGCACCTTCGTCGCCATCCTGCTCGGCAATGTCATCGGCGGCTTGTTGATCGCCGTGCCGGTGGTCGGTGCGCATCACGTGGCGATGGCTTGTTTCGCGCTGGCGCTGGTCGGGCGTGCAACAGCGCAGTTCGTGCCCGCGTCGCCGGCCACCGACCCGTCGCTCGCGATCAACTGGAATCCGGTGACGGAAACCGTGCGCAACCTGAAGCTCGCGCACGGCAACCGTGTCGTCTTCCGCTCGCTGCTCGGCATCTCGTGGCTGTGGTTCTTCGGCTCGGTGTTCTTGTCGAACTTTCCGGCCTTTGCCAAGGACGTGCTGCACGGCAACGAGCAGGTGGCGTCGCTGCTGCTGGTCGTCTTCTCGGTCGGCATCGGCATCGGCTCGCTGCTGTGCGAGGTGCTGTCGTCGCCGCCATGTCGAGATCGGCCTGGTGCCGCTCGGTGCGATCGGCATGACGGTGTTTGCGATCGATCTGTACTTCGCGTCGCGCGGCCTGCCGCTTCGGACTGCGATGAGCTTGTCGCAGTTCGTCGCATCGGCGCGCATTGGCGCGTGATGATCGACCTCGGCCTGACTGTCGCTCTTCGCCGGCCTGTTCCGCGTGCCGATGTACGCGCTGATCCAGCTGCGCAGCGCACCGACGCACCGCGCGCGCATCATCGCCGCCAACAACATCCTGAACGCGCTGTTCATGATCGCCAGCGCGGTCATCGCCGGCGCGCTGCTGCGGCGCCGGCTTCACGGTGCCGCAGCTCTTTCTCGCCGTCGGCATCGCCAACGCGCTCGTCGCCGCCTACATCTTCCTGCTCGTGCCCGAGTACCTGCTGCGCTTCATCGCCTGGATCGCCACGCACCTGATCTACCGCTTCGAGGTCGAGGGCGACGAGCACATCCCGACCGAAGGCGCGGCGATCCTGGTCTGCAACCACGTCAGTTTCGTCGACGCGGTGCTGCTGATGGCGGCCAGCCCGCGGCCGATCCGCTTCATCATGGATCACAAGATTTTTCGCATCCCGGTGCTCGGCGCGATGTTCAAGCTGGCCAAGGCGATCCCGATCGCGCCGCAGAAAGTGGATGCGGCGATCTACGACAACGCCTTCGCCGAAGCGCGCCGCGTGTTGGATGACGGCGAGCTGCTGTGCATCTTTCCGGAGGGCGGCATCACCCAGGACGGCACGCTGCAACCCTTCAAGGGCGGCGTCATGAAAATTCTCGAAACACATCCGGTGCCGGTCGTGCCGCTGGCGCTGACCAACCTCTGGGGCTCGTTCTTCTCGCGCGTCAACGACGGCAAGGCGATGACGCGGCCGTTCCGGCGTGGCTTCTTCACGCGAGTGGGCCTCGTTGGTGGCCCGCCGGAAGCGGCAGCGGCCGTGACACCGGAGAAACTACAGCAGCGCGTCGCCAGCCTGCTGCAAGAGCCCCTGCAAGCCTGAACGACGCTCCAACCAGGGAGCATTTCTCATGCGGCTGTCGCGGCTGCGCCGGTGCACGTTGTTCGTTGCCGGCGCCTTCCATTCATGACGCAAACGCCGAACGTCGTCAACGACATCACCGGGCTGAACCCGGTGCCGGTGTGGGCCATCGTCACGCCACGCGACACCGACGAGGTGGCCGAGGCGCTGCGCCGCTCCAACGGCCCGGTGTCGATCGGCGGCGGGCGCTTCAGCATGGGCGGCCAATGCGCCAGCCCGAAGAGCCTGCATCTCGACATGCGGCAGATGAACAAGGTGCTCGGCTTCTCGCCGACGGACAAGACGATCCGCGTGCAGGCCGGTGCGCGCTGGCGCGACGTCCAGCGCTTCATCGACCCGCATGGCCTGTCGGTCAAGGTGATGCAGAGCTATGCCAACTTCACCGTCGGCGGTGCGCTCAGCGTCAACTGCCACGGCCGCTACGTTGGCCTGGGGCCGGTGATCCTGTCGGTGCGCAGCATCCGCCTGGTGCTGGCCGACGCCACCGTGCTCGATGCCTCGCGCGAGCAGAACAGCGAACTCTTCTTCGCGGCCATCGGCGGCTACGGCAGCGTGGCCGTGATCACCGAGGCCGAGCTCGACCTCGCCGACAACCACCGCCTGCAACGCCTGGCCGCGAAGATGAGCGCCGCCGCAGTACCTGCGCCACTTCAAGGACAAGATTCGCAACGACAAGCAGGCGGTTTTTCACAACGCCGACCTCTACCCGCCCGAGTTCACGCGCCTGCGCTGCGTCACCTGGGTCGAGACCGAACGCGCGCCGACCGAGCCGTGGCGCTTGCACGAAAGCGACGCCGCCTACCCGCTGCACCGCTACCTGCGCTGGGCCGTCACCGACACGCCGCTCGGCAAGTGGCGCCGCGAGTACGTGATCGACCCGCTGGTCTACCGCCACAAGATCGTGCACTGGCGCAACTACGAAGCCAGCTACGACGTCGCCGAGCTGGAACCGGCGACGCGCGAGCACGCCACCTATGTGCTGCAGGAGTACTTCTGCCCGGCTGAGCGCTTTGAGGAGTTCGTGCCGAAGATGGCCGAGATCCTGAAGCGCCATCACGTCGATACCGTCAACGTCTCGGTGCGCCATGCGCATGCCGACCCGGGCACGCTGCTGGCGTGGGCGCGCGGCGAGACCTTTGCCTTCGTCCTCTACTACAAGCAGCGCACGCGCGACGAAACGGACCGCGTCGCGGTGTGGACGCGCGAGCTGATCGACGCGGCCATCTCGGTCGGCGGCGCCTACTACCTGCCCTACCAGCCGCACGGCACGCCCGAGCAGTTCCACGCGGCGTACCCGCGCTCGCGCGAGCTGTTTGCATTGAAGGCCAAGGTCGATCCGCAGTTCCGCCTGCGCAACGTGCTCTGGGACAAGTACTACGCACCGACGCTGGCCACCGAGCCGGCGCCGCCGCCGGCGCCGCACAGCGACTTTCACGCCGTGTTCCAGGACGTCGGGCTGCACGACGGCTTCTTCCGCTTCCTGCAAACCCTCTACCGCCTCTACCCGGAAGACCGCTTGCACTCGCTGATCAAGCAAGCCTGCGAACGCTTCACCAGCGAAGAAGAAATCTACCGCCATCTGCAGCGCGAACTGCCGGGCATCAAACCGTTCATGGCCGAATGGCGCCTGGCGCGGCCGGCGCGCAAAGCGCACAAGGCCGAGATGCTGCGCCAGACGATGCAACTGCTGGGCGAGCGCCAGCGCATCGACGGCTACATCGAAATCGGCACCGCCGCGCGCCACGCCACCCTGCTGCGCAAGCACCTCAAGGTGGCGGGCCGCCTGGTGCTGGCGCACGACACGCCGCCGACGAGCGGCGAACACGAGCCGCTGCCGCCCTCCATCGCCGATGCGGGCTTCGACGTCGTCGCCTGCTACAGCGGCCTGCACCACAACGCGCCCGAGCACGCCGACGCCTTTGCGCAGTCGGTGGCGCGCGTGCTGCGCCCCGGCGGCGTCTTCATCCTGCGCGAACACGACGTGCGCGACGAACGCCGGCGCGCCTTCGTCGCGCTGACGCACACCATCGTCAACGCCGGCCAGGGCAAATCCTGGGAGGCCAACGCCGCCGAGCGCCGGCATTTCGCACCGCTTGCGCACTGGTGCGAGCTGCTCGCCCGCGCCGGCCTGCGCGACAGCGGCGCGCGCCTGGCGCAGCGCCACGACGCGTCGGACAACCTGCTGATGGCCTTCGTCAAGGACGCCGCGCCGAGCGCGTGACGCAAGCGCCGGTTGACGCCGTCTACGATGCGCGCAGCCGCATCAATCGATCGTCACCATGCCATTGCCCAACCGAGCCGCGGTGGCGCGCATCGCGCCCTTCGCTGTTTTCATGGCGCTGCTGATCGCACGCAGCCAGGCGCCGTCCGACGGCTCGTGGGGCTTCGATGCGCAATGGCTGTACGGCCTGTCGCTGCTGGCCGCCGCGGCGCTGCTCGCCTGGTGGTGGCACGACTACGGCGAGCTGGCGCGGCAGACGCTGCCCGATGCGCGCGAGTGGCTGCTCGCGATTGCCGCCGGTGTGCTGGTCTTCGTGCTCTGGATCCACCTCGACGCAGCATGGATGACCATCGGCAGCCCCAGCGCGCCCTTCAAGCCAATCACCGCCGGCGGCGCGATCGATTGGCCGCAGGTGGTGATCCGCTTCGCCGGTGCGGCGCTGCTCGTGCCGCTGATGGAAGAGCTCTTCTGGCGATCGTTCCTGATGCGCTGGATCGAGCAGCCGGTCTTCCAGGGCGTGGCGCCGCAATCCGTCGGCGTGCGCGCCGTGCTGTTGTCGACCTTCGTCTTCACGCTCGCGCACACGCTGTGGCTGGCCGCGGCCATCGCCGGCCTCGTCTATGCGCTGCTGTACGTGAAGACCGGCAAGCTGTGGGTCGCGGTGATCGCGCATGCCGTCACCAACGGCGCGCTCGGCGTCTGGGTGGTCATGACGGCGAACTGGCAGTTCTGGTGAACCGCCGCCAGCGCTGCACGACGCGCTTCTTGATCACACGGCCCGCTCGCCAGACCCACGACGCGCGCACGCGCATGAACATCGCCTCTTTCCACAGCGACCAGCCGCGGTAGAAGCGCGCGAACCAGTCGAGCTTCATCAGCGCCGGTTGCGTCAGGTGGAACAGGCGCGCGATCAGCGCCGTGCCGGCGATCTTGGCGGCGACGATCACGGCCAGACCAAGCACGGCGTGCCCTTGGCCGATCAGCCACAGCGCACTCAGCTTGACCGGCAGCAGCAACAGCGTCGGCGCAAAGAACACCAGCAGCGCCGGGTACGGCGGCAGGCGGGTGATGCCGCGCTCGATCCAGGCCAGCGGCGGCCAGCGCATCAGCCACGCCATCGCGCGTTTCGCCGGCTCCCAACCCCACTCCTCGAACAGGATCAGCAGCGCGACCGGCAGCATGAGCAGCGCCTTGCCGCGCTGCGCGAGCCAGCGCCCCACGCTCATCGCCGGGCGGTCAGCCATCGACACCGCGCGCGCGGTCGGCGTTGAACTGCGTGCGCCACGCGCCGAGGCGTCCCGCATCCAGCGCCTCGCGCACTTCGCGCATCAGGTTCACGTAGTAGTGCAGGTTGTGGATCGTTGCCAGCATCGGCCCGAGCATTTCGCCGCAGCGGTCGAGGTGGTGCAGGTAGGCGCGCGAGAAACCATAACAGGCGTAGCAAGCGCAGGTCTCGTCGATCGGCCGCTCGTCGTTCTTGTTCTTCGCGTTGCGGATGCGCAGGTCACCGAAGCGCGTGAACAGGTGGCCGTTCCTTGCATTGCGCGTCGGCATCACGCAGTCGAACATGTCCACGCCCCGCGTCACGCCTTCGACCAGATCCTCCGGCGTGCCCACGCCCATCAGATAGCGCGGCTTGTTGGCCGGCAGGCGGTGCGGCGTGTGCGCCATGATGCGCAGCATGTCTTCTTTCGGCTCGCCGACGGAGACACCGCCGACCGCGTAGCCGGGCAAGTCCATCGCCACCAGCGCGTCCAGCGACGCTTCGCGCAGGTTCTCGAACATGCCGCCCTGCACGATGCCGAACAGCGCGTTCGGGTTCTTCAAGCGTGCGAACTCGGTCTGGCAGCGTGCGGCCCAACGCAGCGAGAGCGCCATCGACTCGCGCGCTTCGCGCTCCGTCGTCAGCGCGCCTTTGAACTCATACGGCGTGCACTCGTCGAACTGCATCACGATGTCCGAGTTCAGCGCCGTCTGCACCTGCATGCTGACCTCGGGCGTGAGGAACAGCTTGTCGCCGTTGACCGGTGACGCAAAGCGCACGCCCTCTTCGCTGATCTTCCTCATCTCGCCGAGCGACCAGACCTGGAAGCCGCCGCTGTCGGTGAGGATCGGTTTGGTCCAGCCTTCGAAGCGGTGCAGCCCGCCGAAGGTGTTCAGCACACCCAAGCCCGGCCGCAGCCAGAGGTGAAAGGTGTTGCCGAGGATGATCTGCGCGCCCATCTCGTCGAGCGAGCGCGGCAGCACGCCCTTGACCGTGCCGTAGGTGCCCACCGGCATGAAGACCGGCGTCTCGACGACGCCGTGGTTGAGCGTCAGGCGGCCGCGGCGGGCGTGGCCTTCGGTGGCCAGCAGTTCAAAGTTCAACATCGGCGGGGATTGTCGCCACGCGGGGCTTCGATACCTCAGCCCGAACGGATTCTTTTTTGCGACTCGGGCGCTCGCGGCCTCAGAACGTCCGCGCGAGCTGCAACTGCAATCGCCGGCCGTCGCGCAGCAGCGCCGCGGGCAGCGCATCGCCGCTGCCGGCGTCGGCCAGCGTGCGGCCGGTGAGGTTGTAGGCGCCGGCGGCCAGCGTCCACGGCGTGCCGCGCGGCGCCCAGTCGAGCGTGGCGTTGAGCAGGTGCTGGGCTTCGAACGTGCTGCTCGGCGCACCGGCGTGCCACCACTCGACGCCGGCGCGCAGGCCGCGCCACGGCAGCAGCGCGGCGGCTTGCAGCTTGGCCAGCGTGCTCGCCGCTTCGGTGCCAGCGGCGTCGCTGTGATCATGGGCACGCGAAGCCGCCCAGGTGGCGCGCAATTGCCAGCCGGCCTCGGCCGCGTATTCGCTGCCGAGCTCGACGCCGTTGCCGTTGGCGCGGCCGAGGTTCTGCAACTGCAGCGGGCCTTGCGACAGGCCCGTGGCCACGCTGTCGCTCGGCTGGCCGGCTTGATTGCGGTACAGCGATGCGGCCAGGCGCAGCCCGGCGGCAGCGCGCCAGTCGAGGCCGAGCTCGGTGGCGCGCAGGCGCTCGTTGCCGAGCGACGGATCGACTTGCGGCGACAGCGACGCGCTGGGGTCGCGCAGCGCCACGCCGTCCTGCAGCCTGATCTGCAACGACGGCAGCGCCTGCCAGAGCAGCGCCGCGCGCGGCGCCAGCGATTGTTCGCCGCCGGCCGCGCGGTCGGCACGCGCGCCGAGCAGCAGGCGCCAGCCGGGCAGCAGCTGCCACTCGTCGTTGACGTAGGCCGCCAGGCGCTGATCGACCGGCGGTGCGGCGTCTGTCTGCAGCACCCGCTGCGCCAACGCACCGACCGTCAGCAGATGGCCTTGCCAGCCGCCGAACAGCCATTGCACCTCGCCGGAGAGCGCGCGTTGCGGCAGCGATTCGCCGAGCGAGACGCGCGCGAACCACAACGACGCATCGTCCTGGCGGCGCCACTGCACGTCACTGGCGGCATCGCGCTGGCCGAGCGCGGTGGGAGCGCTGAAGTGGTAGGGCGCGGCGGTGACGGGCGCGCCGACGCCGGTGTCGGCCGTGCTTCCGGCGCGCACGCCGGATGCAAAGGCCAAGCTGATCAGGGCAGCGGCGGTGGCAAGAATGGAGCGGGTGGTTGGCAAGGCGCGCATCGTGAACATCGGGTGCGCAGGACCATAGGTTCACACGCGCATTGGGCGTGCGCAATCGGTGGCTGGTGGCGGGCCTTTTTTGTTTCAGCGGCGCCCCGGTGCCGCGGGCCGTGAAGGACTACCGGCCGCGCTGCAACAGCATCGCGTCGCCGTAGCTGAAGAAGCGGTAGCGCGTTTCGATGGCGTGCCGGTACAGCGCCATCACCCGCTCATGCCCGGCAAAGGCACAGACGAGCATCATCAGCGTGCTCTTGGGCAGGTGGAAGTTGGTGACGAGGGCATCGACGACGCGGAAGTCAAAGCCCGGCGTGATGAAGATGTCGGTCTCGCCGCGTTTCGGTTGCAGCTCACCGCTCTCCCGCGCCGCCGATTCGAGACTGCGCACGCTGGTCGTGCCGACGGCGACGACGCGGCCACCGCGCGCGCGCGCCGCACGCACCGCGGCCACGCAAGCCTCGCCGACTTCGAACCACTCGCTGTGCATGCGGTGGTCTTCGAGCCGCTCGGTGCGCACCGGCTGGAAGGTGCCGGCCCCCACGTGCAGCGTGACCTGTGCCGTCTGCACGCCGCGCGCGGCCAGCGCCTGCAGCACGCCGTCGTCGAAATGCAGCGCCGCCGTCGGCGCGGCCACCGCGCCGGGCTTGGCCGCGAACACCGTCTGGTAGCGGCGCTCGTCGTCGGGCTCATCGGCATGGGTGATGTACGGCGGCAGCGGCACATGGCCATGGGCTTCGAGCAGCGCCAGCGGGTCCGACGGAAAGCGCAGGTGGAACAGCGCGTTGTCGGCGCCGGCGCGGCCGAGCACTTCGGCGTCGAAGGCATCGGCAAAGCGGATCACGCTGCCCGGCCGCGGCGACTTGCTGGCGCGCAGCTGCGACCAGACGTCGTGCGTGCCCGCCAACACGCGCTCGATCAGCGCTTCCACCGCGCCGCCGCTGTCGGCCTTGCGGCCGTACAAGCGCGCCTTGATGACGCGGGTGTCGTTGAAGATCATGAGGTCGCCGGGTTCGAGCAGCGCCGGCAGGTCGCGGAACACACGGTCTATCGGCGTGGCGCCGCGGCCGTCGAGCAGGCGCGAGGCGCTGCGCTCGGCGGCAGGGTGCTGCGCGATCAGCTCGGGTGGCAGTGCGAAATCAAAGTCGGCGAGCTCGAGAGTCATGGGGCTCAGGCTGGACCGGCCTGAAGTAGCTGCGTGGCGGCGATTCTTCCACGGCAGGCCCGCTCAGAACGTGGGGGCTGCTGGCGCCGGCGCAGCGGACGCATCGACCTGCGGTGCGGGGTACAGGCTGCCGGTTTCGAACGATGGGCCGGCAGCGGGCCGGCTGGGCATCGCGCGGGCGACGACGTCGGGCGGCGCCACCGCATGGGCGAGCCAGGCGACGACCACGGTGATGGCCAATGTGGACAACAGCGACCAACGAACGGGATGTTTCATGACAACTCCCTTCAGGCTCAGCAAAGCGGCGATCTCACGCCGGGGCGGCGACGGCCGTGCGGCCGTGTGGCCGCACTGGTGCAATCGGCTTTCGCGCGCCGAACCCGACACGGCCCGAAAAAAATCAGGCGGTCAGCGAGGTCAGGGGAGCGCGGCCAGCGCCAGGGCGTCGCGCGTCAGCGCGTGCGAGGCGCCGAGGCTCGCCCGCAAGGCCTCGGCGGCACGGCGTGCCGTCTCGGCAGCCGGGCGGCCGGCGGCCTGCTCGGCGCGCGCCAGAACGAGCAGCGCCTCGCCGACATCGGCGCTGTGCGCCGGCTGCCGTGCCACCCGCTCGGCCAGCGCCACGGCTTGCCCGGCACGTTGCAGCGCGCGCTCGGGCTGGCCGGCGGCGAGCGCGGCGCGCGCGTCGAGGGTGTGCAGCGCAACGCGCGCCGCCGAGGGTGGGCCGGGCTGCGCCAGCGCCTGCGCGACGGTGGCCGCCACGGCCGCGGCATCGCCGCGGGCCAGTTGCAGCCGTGCGTGCAGCAGCGCCCGCTCCTCGCGCCGGCTGCCGCCGTACCCGCTGGCAGGCGCGGCCTCGACGCGCGCCAGCAGCGCTTGCGCCTCGTCGAGCCGGCCGCCGTCGATCGCCAGCTCCGTCAGGCCGCTGTCGGCCTGGCTGGCGATGGGGCCGGCGCCGCTGGCCCGTGCCCGCGTGCCGACATCGCGCCACAGCCGCTGCGCGCGCTCGCCCTCGCCCAGGCGTGCCAGCAGCCGGGCCTGCATGGCGCCGAGCCACAGCGGTGGTGGCGCGCCGGTTGCCGGGAAGCGCGCCGCCACCGCGTCGGCGATCTCCTGCGCGGCGCGCACTTCGCCCCACGCCAGCAGCAGCCGGGCCTCGCCGATGCGCGACGCGAGATGGTTGTGCAGCTCGGTGCGGCCGAGCCGGCGGTCGAGTGCGTGCAGGCGTTGTCGCACCACCCAGCTGGCTTGCAGATCGCCGCGATCGACGTGCACGCTGGCCAGAAAGCTCAGCAGCAAGCGGTACGCGCCGCCGGTGGTGTCGCCCTGCTGCTCCATGAGGCGCGCGGCGTGCAGGAGGTGCGCAGCGGCGGCGTCGGGCTGCAACCGCGCACGCGCCACTTCCGCCTGCGCGCGCAGGCACTCGACCTGCATCAACAGGCCGGGCTGGCGCACCTGCGCCAGCGTGCGCAGTGCCAGATCGAGCTGGCGCTGCGCGCCGTCGACGCTGCCCGCGCCGAGCTCGGTGTCGACGCTGTTGCAGGCGACGTGCGCAATCAGCTTCGGATCGCCGCTGGCGGCGGCGATCTCGGCGGCGCGCTTCATCACCGCGCGGTCCTGGTTGCGGTCGAGGCTCGCGTACTGGCCGGCGATCGGGTAGAGCAGGTCGATCGCGAGCTGCGGGTCGCCGGCGAACTGCTTGTCGATCAGGACCACGCTGCGGTCGAGAATCTCGCGCTGCGTCACCGGCTTGTCGGCGTCCCCGGTGGCCTGCAGCACCATGTCCATCAGGTTGGCACGGGCATTGGCGCGCTTGACTTCGAAGAGCGCGCGGTCGCGCTCGCGCCGCGCCTCGACGGCCTGCCAGGTGGTGCCGACGATGCCGGCGACGAGGCTGAGTGCGGTGAGCGACGCCGCCGCCACGCCGACGCGGTGCCGGCGCACGAACTTGGCGGCGCGGTAGCGCCAGGTGTCGGCGCGCGCGGCCACCGGCTCGTCGGCGAGCCAGCGCTGCAGATCGCCGGCGAACGCGGCGACGCTGGCGTAGCGCTCGCCCGGCGCCTTCTTCAGCGCCTTGGCGGCGATGTTGTCGAGGTCCCCGCGCAGCGCGTCAGCGATGCGCGCTCGTTCTTTCGGCAGCGCGTCAGCGCTGAGCGCTCGTTCTTTCGCCAGCGTGTGCATGGTGCGCGCCGAAGCGGCGTCCGACAGCCGCGGCGGCTCGGTCTCGACCACCGAGCGCAGGCGATCGACCGGCGTGTCGGTGGGCTGGGCCGTGGGGTGCACACCCGACAGCAGCACATACATCAGCACGCCGAGCGCATAGACGTCGGTGGCGGTGGTGACCTCGCCGCCCTGCACCTGCTCGGGCGCGGCGAACTCGGGCGTGAAGGCGCGGCCGGCGAGTTGCGTCAGCGCCGTCGGCGCCGCTGCGCCGTCGCTATCGTCGAGCAGCTTGGCGATGCCGAAGTCGAGCAGCTTGATCTGGCCCTCGGCCGTGACCAGGATGTTGCCGGGCTTCAGGTCGCGGTGCAGCACCAGGCGGCCGTGCGCATGCTCGACCGCGGCCATCACCTGCAGCAGCAGGCGCACCCGCGCCTCGGTGTTCAGCGTGCGCGTGTCGCAGTGGCGGTCGATCGGCTCGCCCTGCACATGTTCGAGCACGATGAACGGCTGGCCGCCGTCGCTGACGCCGGCATCGATCAGGTGCGCGATGTTCGGGTGCGCCAGGCGCGCCAGCAGCTGCGCCTCGCGCGCGAAGCGCTCGGCACCGCCCTGGGCGACGAGCGCCAGGTTGAGCAGCTTGACCGCCACGTCGCCCTCGTAGCGGCCGTCGCTGCGCCGCGCGCGCCAGACGCTGCCCATGCCGCCGGCGCCGATGGCCTCGACCAGCGTGTAGGCGCCCAAACGCTGGCCGGCGAGCGAGGCCGGCGGCGCCGGCAGGCCCGGCGCGGCGCCTTCGAGAAAGGCTTCGTCGTCGAGCGCCGTCTGTTCGGCGAGCAGCTCGGCCAGCTCGCCGGCCAGACGCGGGTCGGCGGCGCGATGCTGTTCGAGCCGCGCGGCGCGGCCCGCGGCGTCGAGCTCGAGCAACTCGCCCAGCAGCGGGCTCAGCGTGGCCCAGCGTTGCGGCAGCTTGTCGCGCATCGGCCGCGAACTACGGTGGGTCCTGCATCACATGGCGCAGGAACAGCCGCGCCTTGTTCCAGTCGCGCTGCACCGTGCGCTCCGAGACGCCGCGCAGGGCCGCGATCTCGGCAAAACCGAAACCGCAGAAAAACTTCAGCTCGACCAGCTCGGCCAGCGCCGGCTCCACCGCGGCCAGCTCGTCGAGCGCGCCGTCGAGCGGCCGCAGTTCGCCGGCCGCGCCGACCTGCTCGGCGTGCTCGCTGTCGAGCGAGGTGATGTGGAACTCGCCGCCGCGTTTCTGCGCCTTGCGCTGGCGTGCGTAGTCGACGATCAGGCCGCGCATTGCGCGCGCGGCATAAGCGAAGAAGCGCGCGCGGTCGGGGAACTCGGCGGCGCGGCTGGACAGGTCGAGATAGGCCTCGTGCAGCAGCGTCGTGGCGCCGAGCGTCAAGCCCCAGGCGTTGGCGTGCAGCTGCTTGCGCGCCAGGCGGTGCAGCTCGCGGTAGAGCGTCGCGAACAGCTCGGCGGTGGCCTGTGTGTCGCCGCGCTCGGCCGCGGCGAGCTGGGCCGCCAGCGCGTGTGCATCGGCGGGGGTGTCGGCGTCGGCGGCGGCGGCGGTGCTTCGAGCTCAGGGTCGGGGGCCATCGCGGCATGCTGCCACGCACACCGGCGCGGCGCCATCCCATCGGCACCTCAGCGCAGCATCGGCGCCTGCGCTTCGGCCAGCGGCGGCGCGAACGGCTGCGCCCAGTGCACGCTGCCGTCGCCAGCGATGTGCTGCACCTGGCCCTTGACAGCCCATTCGTCGTAGAGCCAGTCGTCGCCGCTCTTCATCAGCCCGGGTGGCGGCGCGAGCATGGCCTGCGGCACGCCCTTCAGCGCCGCGCTCATGTAGTCGATCCAGATCGGCAGCGCCAGGGCCGCGCCGGTCTCGCCCTGGCCGAGGCTCTTCGGCTCGCCGTGGCCCATCCATGCGACCGCGACGAGGCTCGGCTGGAAGCCGGCGAACCAGGCATCGACGGCGTCGTTGGTGGTGCCGGTCTTGCCGAAGAGGTCGCTGCGCCGCAACTGTTGCTGCGCGCGCGCCGCCGTGCCCGTCTTCGTCACGCCGCCGAGCAGCGACGTGGTGAGCCAGGCGTTGCGCGCCGGGATGGCGCGGCTGTCGTCGCTTTTGGGCGGCGCGTCGGGCGCGTCGAACAGCACCAAGCCGCGCCCGTCGGTGATGCGCTCGATCACCACCGGCGGCAGCAGCCAGCCGCCGTTGGCGATGACGCCGTAGGCCTGCGCCATCTGCATCGGCGTCACGCTGCCGCTGCCCAGCGCGAGGGTCAGGTTGTCGGGCTGGCGGGCGGCGTCGAGGCCGAAGCGTTGCAGCCAGTCGCGCGCCGCCGCCACGCCGGTGTACTGGACGACGCGCACGCTGACCGCGTTGCGCGACTGGGCCAGCGCATTGCGCAGCGTCAGCGGGCCGAGGAACTGGCCGTCGCTGTTGGCCGGCGACCAGGCGGTGGCCGCGGCGCCGGGCAACGCGAGCGGCGCATCGTCGATCACCGTGCCCGGCATCACGCCCTGTTCGAGCGCTGCCGAATACAACAGCGGCTTGATCGCCGAGCCCGGCTGGCGATACGCCTGCGTGACATGGTTGAACGACTGGCGGTGGAAGTCGAATCCGCCGACAAGCGCGCGCACACGGCCGCTGGCCGGGTCGAGGGCGACGAAGGCGGCTTCGGCCTGCGGCCACTGCACGATCGACCAGGTTGTGTTTTGCTGTGTGAGCCGGACCACCGCACCGCGCTTGATCGCCAGCGGCGACTTTGCTTTGGGCAGCAGCCCCGCCTGCGCCCAACGCAAGCCCTCGCCGCTCACCGTCACACGCTCGCCGGTGGCCAGTTGCACGCGCACTTCCTTCGGCGTGGCCGCGAGCACGATGGCAACGCGCAGCATCTCGTCGTCGCGGTGCTGCTTGAAGGCGCGTGCGGCGGCGGCTTCGAGCTCGGGGCCGTCGCCCGGCTGGCAGCGCTTGTGTGTCTTCAACGCCGCGCCACGCGCCCTTGCGGTCGTGCGCGAGCACGCCGCGGCGCACGGCGCTCCACGCGGCGCGCTGGTCGGCGGCGCGCAGCGAGGTCGTGACCCTGATGCCGGCGGTGTAGGCCTTGTCGCCGAAGCGCTCGACGACCGCCAGCCGCGCCATCTCGGCCACATGGCCGGCATGCACCACGCCGCGGCCCGGCGGGTTGATGACGAGCTTCTCGTCGCGCGCCTTGGTTTGCTGCGCCTGGCTGATGACGCCGGTGATGCGCATGCGCTCCAGCACGAGGCGCTGGCGGCGGGTTGCGCGCTCAAGGTTGGTGATCGGGTTGGCGAACTGCGGGTTCTGCGGCAGGCCGGCGAGCATCGCCGTCTCGGCGATCGACAGCCTGTCCAGCGGCTTGCCGAAGTAGGTCTGCGAGGCCGCGGCAAAACCGTAGGCGCGCTGGCCGAGAAAAATCTCGTTCATGTAGAGCTCGAGGATCTTGTCCTTCGACAGCCTCTTCTCCAGCTCGAGCGCGATCACGATCTCCTGCGACTTGCGCTCGGGCGTGAACTTCTGTTCGAGGAAGAACACACGCGCCACCTGCTGCGTGATCGTCGAGGCGCCCTGGCGCATGCCGCCGGTGATCAGCGCCACCGCGGCGCGCGCCATGCCCTTGGGGTCGATGCCGCCGTGCTCGCGAAAGCGCGCGTCTTCGACCGCGATCACCGCGTCCTGCATCAGCTTGGGCAAACGCTCGATCGGCACGAACTGGCGCCGCTCGGCGCCGAAGGTGGCGATCTCGACGCCGTCGGCGGTGAGCACCTGCAGCGGCAGCTTGGGGCGGTAGTTGAGCGCGCGGTCGAGGTCGGGCACGTCGAGCGCGCCGGCGTGGGCGCTGCCGGCAACCAACAAGGCAAGAGCAAAGCAGCGCAGACGCGTGGAGATCATGGGCGGATTATCGAAGCGAGAATGGATGCGATGGAGATGTCCGGCCCCCAACGCGCGATGGCCAAGCTCGGGCTGACACGCGACATCGATCTGGCGCTGCACGTGCCGCTGCGCTATGAAGACGAGACAAAACTCGACCGCCTGGCCGGCGCGCGCGAGGGCGCAGACGCTACAGGTGGAAGCAACCGTTGCCGACTGTCGCGTCGAAAACCGCGCGCGCCGCCAGCTCGTGGTGCGCCTGACCGATGACGACGGCGAATCGCTGGTGCTGCGCTTTCTCAACTTCTACCCGTCGCAGCAAAAACAGCTCGCCGTGGGCCAGCGCGTGCGTGTGCGCGGCGAGTTGCGCGGCGGTTTTCTCGGCCGCGAGATGGTGCACCCGACCCTCAAGCCGGCCGGCGCGCCGCTGCCCACCGCGTTGACGCCCGTCTATCCGACGAGCGCGCAACTGCCGCAGGCCTACCTGCGCAAGGCGATCGCTTCGGCGCTGGCGCGCGCGCCGCTGCACGAGCTGCTGCCCGCGGGCACGCTGCCCGACGGCCTGCCGGGGTTGCGCGAGGCGGTGAATTTTCTCCATCAGCCGCCGCCGGGCACGGCGCTGTCGACGCTCGACGAGCGCAGTCACCCGGCGTGGCAGCGCCTGAAGTTCGACGAGTTGCTGGCGCAGCAGCTGTCGCAGTTGACCGCGCAGCGCGAACGCGCGAAGTTGCGCGCGCCGGTGTTGCGCGCCGCGCGCGGCGGCCTGCACGAGCGCCTGCTCGCCGCGCTGCCGTTTGCGCTCACCGCCGCACAGCGCCGCGTCGCCGAAGAGATCGCCGCCGACATCGCGGCCGGCGCGCCGATGCACCGCCTGCTGCAAGGCGACGTCGGCTCGGGCAAGACGGTGGTGGCTGCGCTCGCGGCGACGATCGCCATCGACGCCGGCTGGCAATGCGCGCTGATGGCGCCGACCGAGATCCTCGCCGAGCAGCACTTCAGAAAACTCGTGCTCTGGCTGGAGCCGCTGGGCATCACCGTGGCCTGGTTGACCGGCAGCCGCAAGGGCAAGGGGCGCAAGGAGCAGCTCGCCGCCGTCGAGTCGGGCGCGGCCGGTCTGGTGATCGGCACGCACGCGGTGATCCAGAGCGACGTGGTGTTTGCGAAGCTCGGCCTGGCGATCGTCGACGAACAGCATCGCTTCGGCGTCGCGCAACGGCTGGCATTGAGAGACAAGCTCGAATCGCAAGCGCTCGAACCTCACCTCCTGATGATGAGCGCCACGCCGATCCCGCGCACGCTGGCGATGACCTACTACGCCGACCTGGCGGTGAGCACGATCGACGAGCTGCCGCCCGGCCGCACGCCGGTGGTGACCAAGCTCTTTGCCGAGGACAAGCGCGACGCGGTGATCGCGCGCATCCGCGACGAGGTGGCGCAGGGCAAGCAGGTTTATTGGGTCTGCCCGCTGGTCGAAGAAAGCGAAGCGCTGGAGCTGCGCGACGCCACCGCGACGCACCAGCAGCTCACTGCCGCGTTGCCCGGCTGCATGGTCGGCCTGCTGCACGGGCGCATGAACGGCGGCGAAAAGGGCGCGGTGATGTCGCTCTTCAGCGACGGCGCGATGCAGGTGCTGGTGGCCACCACGGTGATCGAAGTCGGCGTCGATGTGCCCAACGCCAGCCTGATGGTGATCGAGCATGCCGAGCGCTTCGGCCTGGCGCAGCTGCACCAACTGCGCGGCCGCGTCGGCCGCGGCGCGGTGGCCAGCGTGTGCGTGCTGCTCTACACGCCGCCGCTGTCGCTGACGGCGAAGGACCGTCTGCGCGCGATGAGCGAAACCACCGACGGCTTCGAGATCGCGCGCCGCGACCTGGCCATCCGCGGCCCCGGCGAGTTCATGGGTGCGCGCCAGAGCGGCGATGCGCTGCTGCGCTTTGCCGATCTGCAGGACACGGGGATGATCGAGCGCGCGCGCGCCGCGGCATCACGCTTGCTGGCCGAGCAGCCGCAGGCCGCGGCGGCGCAGGTCGAGCGCTGGCTGGCATCGCGCGCGGATTACCTGAAGGCCTGAACCGCGTCGGACGCCGCCTACGCACAAAAGCGCAGCCGGCGCGTGACGCTGAAGGTCGATCGCGGCACACTGCCGCGGTCTGCAGAAGCACCGCATGGCCACGACCCGCACACCCTCGTCGCGCCTGTTCAATGTCGATTGCAAGCTGTCTTACACGCTGCTCGACGACACGCATTTCCTGTTCCTGGTACACGCCCTCGACGGCATGGACCAGGAGGTGATCGAAGAGTCGCTGCGGTTGACGCCGGCGGTTGACTACGAGCTGCACGCCGACGCCGTGCACGGCCACCGCGCGTTGCGCCTGAAGGCCACGGCCGGGCCGCTGACGCTGCGCTACCGCGCCCGTGTGCGCCTGCTGCGAGCCGCGCCCGACCTGCGCGCCAAGGAGTTGGCGATCGAAGACCTGCCGCACGAGGTGCTGGCCGATCTGATGCCCACCCGCTACTGCGAGTCCGATCGCCTGGGCTCGGCCGCGACGCGCATGTTCGGCAGCTTGGAGCCGGGCTACGCGCGCGTGCAGGCGGTGTGCGACTGGATCCACGACAACATCGAGTACCGCATCGGCTCGTCCGACACGACGACGACGGCGTGCGACGTGTTCCTGCAGCGCTCGGGCGTGTGCCGCGACTTCGCGCACCTGGGCGTGGCCTTCTGCCGCGCGCTCAACATCCCGGCGCGGCTGGCGGTGGGCTACGCGCGCTTCGACGAGCCGCCGCCCGACTTCCACGCCGTGTTCGAAGCCTTCCTCGGCGGCCACTGGGTGCTTGTTCGATCCGACGCGCATGACCGAGCCGCAAGACCTGGTGCGCATCGCCCACGGCCGCGATGCCGGCGACGTGGCGTTCGCGACGCTGTTCGGGCCGGTGCGCACGAGGTTGATTCGGCCGGAGGTGGAGCAGGTAAGGGCGCGGCGGGCGCGGCGGTAGGGGTGGGGCGTCTGGTGGCGCCAGAGGAAGCGAAGGAACGTTTGCTTCTACCGTGTCGCCGACGGTGGAGTCAGCGCGCTGACGGGCCGCGATGTGAGCACAGTGAGCTATTGGCCGCGAGGGCTGTGCGTTACCGGTCGGCCACCAGGCGACGTTCGCGCCGAGCGGTCGGCGCGACAGTGAGAGCCGACACACCCTGGTGGGCTATCCAACACTTGCGTGTGATTGAACGTCTGGAAGCGAGGGAGTTCCGTCTGCGCTCGTCACTTCCGCTCTAGTGGCTTTTCAGCATGCACTCGAGTTCGCTGACTGCGACCTCCCGCATCGCAAGCCCGACAAGACGCGTGTCGCAAAGCTAGGGATTTGCTGAAAAAGGTCCACGCCGATTGACGTGATGCGTTGAAGAGCGATGAAGCAACAGACCTTTGCGATGGCGGCCGATCAGAGTGCGGGCTTTGAGCGATATCGCAAGCCCACGCGGCGCGACGAGTTCTTGGCGACGATGAATACGATCGTGCCGTGGATTGCGTTGTGCGATGTGATCCAGCCGCATTACCCCAAGGGAGTGGGAGGCCGTCCGCCGATCGGCCTGGAGCGCATGCTGCGCATCCATTTCATCCAGCACTGGTTCAACCTGGCCGACGAAGCCTGCGAAGAAGCGCTGTACGACAGCGCCGGCCTGCGCCGCTTCGTGGGCATTGACCTCGGGCGCGAGCCGGTACCCGATGCGACCACGATGCTCAAGTTCCGCCGCTTGCTCAACGACCACAAGCTGGGCGAGCAACTGTTCGCCAAGGTCGGCGAGGTGCTGCAGCAAGGCGGCTTGAAGGTCAAGACCGGCACCATCGTGGACGCCACCATCATCGGCGCGCCCAGCTCGACCAAGAACGCCGACAACGCGCGCGACCCCGAGATGCATCAGACCAGGAAGGGCCAGCAGTGGTACTTCGGCATGAAGCTGCACATCGGCGTGGACAGCCAAAGCGGGCTGGCGCACAGCGCTGTGGTCACCGCGGCCAACGTGCACGACAAGCATCCGCTGCCCGAGCTGCTGCACGGCAACGAGCAGCGCGTGTATGGCGACAGCGCCTACGCGAGTCAGAAGGAGTTGATCGCCGGCAAGGCGCCGCAGGCCAAGGACTTCACCAACCAGCGCGTGCGCAGGCAAGGCGAAGTCGATGAGGCCACGCGCGCGAAGAACCGCAACAAGTCGCGCATCCGCGCGCGCGTCGAGCATGTGTTCTGGCGTGGTCAAGCGGCTGTGGGGCTTTGCCAAGGTGCGCTACCGCGGCCTGGCCAAGAACGCCACGCGCGCGTTCACGGCGCTTGCGCTGGCCAACATCTACCTCGATCGAAAGCGGTTGATGGCACAGGTGCGTCCGTGATGCGGCAATGCGGCCCGAAGGCCGCGAAAAACGCGCTTCGCGCGCCGTCGAAAGGCCGAAATTGATCTTCGAATCGTTCGAATCTCGCATTGCGAAAACCGGCGCGCTGATGCTCGTCAGTTCAGCCACTTCTTCAGTGCATCCCTAGGTCACAACAGCACGTTCCAAGTAAACCGCCAGCCGCACAGGCGCGACGGCATCCATTCGTCCGAAAGTCAGCAACAGGCGCGTCACGTCGAGGTTGGTGAAACCGCCCACCGGCACGGATGCGCGAAGGTGGAACCGCAGTGAGCTGTTGCTGGGAGGCACCTCGTCGGCGGCGACGTCGGCAGACGTTGTGAGATTCGGCGATAAACCGGCGGCGGCAGCCGTGAATACATCTCGTAGGGCCGACGCGGTCACCTGCGCTCCGACAGGTTCGATTGCGTGGTGATAAGTCGCCGTCGGGATTTCAATGTAGAAGCTGGCAAGCGAGCGCACGGCCTCGTTGAAACGTGGCTCAGCACTGTAAGCATGCACGCCGTCGCCTTTGTGCAGCCACCTCCAGTGGGTGTCCGAATCCGTATAGATGAAGGAGCCCGTCAGCGCGGCGATGAAGAGACCGGTCTCGCGGCTGAAGCCCTTGAACGTTCTGATCTCCGACTTGTCCGGCGAGCGCGGTATCGGAACGAGTGGAGCGATCGGGTCTTCTTCGAGATCTCTCTTCCACTCCTGTGCCACCGAGTTGAGGTCGTCATCGCCGTAAGACAGCGCCGCTTTCGCGGTGACTTGACGCAGATACGCGATCATGTCGTCATGCGGAAGACGTTTGATCGCGCGCATCATCTCGTCGAAACCCATCGCTTCGACGCGCGCTTTGTCGGCGGGGCCAATCTGGATGTCACCTTTGTGGCGATCAGCGATTGCCATGATCTCGTCTCGATATGCGAAGTCGAAGTCCATCGGATCGGGGACGAGATGCACCCGACCGACTCGGATCGCGGGCTCTAACAGCATTAGCAGAAAGACGCTGCGTAACGTCTGCTCGTGAAACTTCTCCGGGTGGTCGATCGGGCTGAACTCCGGCCGCATGCCGATCGGGTTGATAAAGGGAAAAACGAGCACGAGCTCGTCGGCGTAAGGCAGCAGCCCAGTGACAGCGATCGACACGGTTCGCGGATCAGCCAACCCCAAGTAGAGCCCACGTGACCGCTTGCCCTGCGGCCGAGGCAACAGCTCGTCGAGCCGCGTGTCTTTGGGCCACAGCGAAGCGACCAGCTCATGGATCTTGCGCACGTGATCGTCCGACAGCTTGCGACGCATGTCGTCCCACGTGGTGTCCGCTGTGTACTCGAGGACTCGACGAATACCTTGAGCCAACGCCAGATTGCGCTCGCGAATGCTCCACACGGTCCATGAAGGGCGTTCGTGCACGGGCACGTCTTTGCAGCAGTCGGCGAACATCCATCCGCTGCCACAGCGACAAGGAGCATTCGGTTCCGGCGCCTCCTTCAGCGCAGGCTTGCTCAAGTGTTCATGAGCCTTGGACGTTCGACCGTACGCGCGAAGTAGGCGGTCCTTCCGTCCTCGTACCCGATATAGATCTCGCCGCCGAACTTCCACAAGCCTTGCTCGGGCAGCAGCACGGACGCCAAGTCGGGCCACGGTAGATCGCAAGAACGCTCTGGATAAAGCCATGCCGGGTCAGCGGCCGCCACGTACTTTCTCGCGCGGGACTTGAGCACGAAGTTGACGGCGTGGACATCGGCTTCGCTGAGATGACGGCCGCGAATGAGGGCGTCAGCGCGAGCGACCGTTGCACCTCGGAATCGGGCGTTCGTTCGTCTGGACATCAGCACGGAGGTCTGAGGATGCTCTGCGTACTCCAGGTGGGTCAGGATCAGGCACTGGTTCGCATCGAGTGCGAAGATCGTCTGCGATCCCACAAGATCGATTCGCGGATCGCCAGGGTACTGGCACGAGTCGGCATCGGGCGGCATCTGCGGGTGATAGACCGTCACCGGATGGTCGCTCACCAAAAACTTCGTGGACGACTTTGAGGCCGAGACGATCTCGCGCACACACTCGGACCACATCGTGGCGTGCATGAGCCGCAACGCTTGCATCTGCAGCATCAACTGCCAGTGCGGAAGCCCGTTGTACTGCTTCAGGATCCAGTCGAGGCCTTTCGGTGTCCTCAGTTTCTGAGCATCGAGGTATGTGAAGAAGTCCTCGAACGTGCGGCGGGTCTTCATCAGATCGCCTGAGACCCACGCACGCGTGGCATCAGCTCCGAGCTTGTCGACTCCGCCGAACAGCAGACGCTCGATCTCGTCGTTTACCTCGTCGCCCCACACCGTCGTGTAGAGGTCAACTTGCATGAAGGCCTGCTTCGGTCCAACAAGGTTGATTTCGGGCGTAGAGACAACACGACCATCGGCCAGCGTGCTGGTGCCCGGGTGCAAGTCGAGGACATGCAGCTTGTGCTGGCCCTTGGTCAGAAAGCCGCGCTGGTACCACTGGGGCACGTAGTGGTTGACGCGCGTGACCTGATGCTGAGGTTTGGCTGCCAGGCCCTGTGTACCGCGGTTCGATTTGGTCTTTTTGCGTCGGCCGCTCACGGTAAGTAGCCTCCCAACTTCTACAAGATGAGTTGTGATCCTGCCAGAGGACGCAGAGCCCAACGTTGTCTGGCCTGAGTGAGTGTGGTTGCAGGTCCGCCCGACAGATCAAATTCGGGCGCAGGTCAATGTTGCGCTGTCGGCGCGCTTGCCCCAACGATTGCGATACGAGCGCAAGGGAACAGCGGCCTCGCGCGCTGAGACGGTGACTCATTGCAAGACCGCTTCGGGTCGATTGCACGCGTTCAGCGTGCTCGCTTGAATGATCGCGATACGAGTGAAGCGAACCTTCGTGGTTCGCTGCTCACCGTTCCCTATGTCGCCATCGCATACGTTCAAGCCTTGCGTCGCGCTCACCGCTCCACTTCATCCTGACGCAATCAGCAACCGCTTCACCTCGTCGCGCCCAGGCATCGCCACAGCCGCACCACGGCGCGTGGTGGCCAGCGCCGCGGCAGCGCTGGCGAAGCGCGCGGCTTCGGCGAGCGTCGCCCGCTCGGCCAGCGCCACGCACAAACCGGCGTTGAACGCATCGCCCGCGCCGACCGTGTCCACCGCTTGCACGGCAAACGGCGGCACCGGCAGCGGGGCCTGCCCGCGTTCGAACACCCACGCGCCTTGCGCGCCGCAGGTCATGACGACGGCACTGACGCCGAGGCCCTGCAGCGCCTGGCCGAGTTGCGGCACGGTGGCGTTGGCGGGCAGGCCGCAGAGCTGGCGCGCTTCGAGTGCGTTGGGGGTCAGCACGTCGACGAGCGGCAACCACGCGGCCGGCAGCACACGCGCCGGCGCCGGGTTGAGCACGGTGCGCGCGCCGCACTCGCGCGCCAGGCGCAGCGTTGCGTCCACCGCTTCGTCCTGCAGTTCGAGCGGCAGCGCGACGATGGCAGCGCGCTCGAACACCGGCCGCGCCGCGCGCACCTGCGCCGCGGTCAGGCGGTAGCCGGCGCCGCGAAACGACCGCGATGCTGTTCTCGCCGTCGTCGGCGACGAGGATGCTCGCCACCGCGTTGGCCTCGCCCGGCGCCACCACTGCATGCGTGCAGTCGATGCCTTCGGCGTGCCAGAACGGCAGCGCGCGCTGTCCGAACTCGTCGTCGCCCAGGCGCGCGACGATGGCCACGCGCGCGCCGAGCCGCGCCGCGCCGACGGCGACGTTGGAGCCCTTGCCGCCGGGGCCGGTGTCGAAGCTGTCGCCGAACACCGTTTCGCCGGGCAGTGGCAGGCGCGTCACGCGCGTCACCAGATCGACGTTCCAGCAGGCGACGCAGACGACGTTGGCGGCGCCTGTGCTCATTTCAGTCCATAGCCCATCGTCTGCGGCAGCCAGAGCACGATCTGCGGCACCAGCGTCAGCAGCAACAAGAGCAGCAGCAGCATGACGAGAAACAGCCAGCCCTCGCGCAGCATGTCCTTGATCGGGATGCCGGTGAGCGCGTTGGTGACGAACAGCAGCATGCCGAACGGCGGCGTCACCAGGCCGATCATCATGTTGATGACGACGACGACGCCGAAGTGCACGAGGTCGATGCCGAGCAGCTTGGCCGCGGGCAGCAGCATCGGCACGAACACCAGCAGCATCACCGCGGTGTCGAGAAAGCAGCCGAGGACGAGGAAGACGAGCGTTGACGAGCAGCAGGAACTGCCAGTGGCGCGAGCTGCATGCCGGCGACCCACTGCGCCAGCGCCTGCGGCACGCCTTCCGACGTGAAGGCATAGCTGAGCAGGAACGCGCCGGCGATGATGATCGTGATCACCGCCGACGAGCGCGTCGATTCGACGAGCACCGCCCACAGCGTGCGCGGGCTCAATGCGCGATAGACCACGCCGGCCAGCAGCAGCGCGTGCAGCGCCGCCACCGCCGCCGCCTCGGTGGGCGTGAAGGCGCCGCTGTACAGGCCGCCGAGCAGCACGATCGGCAGCGACAGCGGCAGCGCGCCGCGCAGCAGGATCTGCGGCCACATCGGCGCGCGGCACCGGGTCGTCCTTGGGCATGTTGCGCCGCGTGGCGATGATGTGCACGGCGATCATCAGCACGCCGGCCATCAGCAGCCCGGGGATCACGCCGCCGAGAAACAGCGCGCCGACCGATGTGCCCGAGACCAGCGCGTAGATCACCATCGGGATCGACGGCGGGATGATCGGGCCGATGGTGGCGCTGGCCACCACCACCGCGCCGGCAAAACCGGGCGTGTAGCCGGGCTTCTTCAGCATCTGCTTGATCGTCACCAAGCCGGGGCCGGCGGCGTCGGCAATCGCGCTGCCGCTCATGCCGGAGAAGACCACGCTGACGAGGATGTCCACCTGCGCCAGCCCGCCGCGCAGGCGGCCGACGAGGATGCGGCAGAAGTCGAAGATGCGCTCGCTGATGGTGCCGGCGTTCATCAGGTTGGCGGCGAGGATGAACAGCGGCACGGCCAGCAGCACGTAGCTGTTGTACAGGCCGTTGCCCACCTGCTCTGCGGCCAGGCCCATGTCCTGCTTCTTGAAGGCGAGGTAGGCGATGCCGGCGGCGAGCATCGAGAAGCCGACCGGCGCGCGCACGACCATGCCGAAGGCGAGCACGCCGATCAGCAGCGCGAGCGCAGCGGTCACGCGGAGTGGCCTTCGGTCAACGAGGCTTCATCGAGCGGCGCGCCGCGTAGCAGCGTCCAGACCTGCCAGACGCTGCGCACGACGAGCGCTGCCAGCAGCGCGACGAAGGGCATGAAGACCCACGAGAATGGCAGGCCGAGCACGGGCGTGCCCTCGCGCGCCATGAAGCGCACATAGTCCCAACTGCCGGGCAGTGCCCACGCCGACAAAACGCCGATCAGCAGCGCACCGGCGATGCGCATGCCGCGCCGCGTGCGTGGGCCCATGGCGTGATAGACCAGATCGAACGCGACGTGCTCGCGCGTCGGCACCATGAAAGCGCAGGCCCAGAGGATGACCCAGACGTAGAGCACGACGGCGAGTTCATCGCTCCACGGCAGCGGACGGTTGAAGCCGAAACGCGCCGTGATCTGCACGAGAAAAACAACGAACAGGGTGGCGAACAGCGCGCCGCCAAAGACGTCGGCGCCGCGTTGGAGCCAGCGCTTCATCGCACGCCCCTCTTCATGGCAACCGCCTCCGTTCGCCCTGAGGTATCGAAGGGCCTCATCGCACGGGGGCTTCGATACCTCAGCCCGAACGGGAAGTTCACTTGGTGTTGTTGATGCGATCCAGCATCCCCGCCGGCCACGTCTTGGCCATGTCCGACGTTGCATACGCCGCCTGCACCGACTTGCGGAAGGCGTCGACATCCGGCGTCGTCACGGTCAGGCCTTCCTTCTTGAAGAAGTCGACGATCTGCGCTTCTTCCTCGAGGCGGTTCTTGTTGTTGAACGCCGCGGCGTCGTTCGCCGCTGCCTGCACCTTCTGGCGCTGCGCCGGCGTCATCGCCTTCCAGGCCTTGTCGGCGATGGCGATGAAGATGCCATCGACCAGGTGGTTGGTCATCACGATCTGCTTGGTGACTTCGTAGAACTTGGCGGCGCGCACGCTCGGCAGCGGGTTGTCCTGGCCGTCGATGGTGCCGGTCTTCAGGCCCAGATAGACCTCGCCGAAGGCCAGCGGCGTGGCGGTGGCGCCGAGCGCCTCGCCGAGGAACAGCCATTCCTTGCTGCCCGGCATGCGCAGCTTCACGCCCTTCAGATCGGCCGGCGTCTTGACGTTGCGCGCCTCGCGCAGATTGACCTGGCGCGTGCCGAGGTAGATGGGCGAGAGGATCGTCACTTCCATCTTCTCGCTGGCGAGCTTGAACATCTCCTGCCCGATCGGGCCGGCGAACACCTTCTGCTGGTGCTGCGGGTCGCGCACGATGTAGCCGGCGGTGAAGATCGAGAACTCGGGGACGATCTTGGCGATGTCGAAGGCCGAGATCGAGCTCAGCTCCAAGTTGCCGCGCGCCATCGCCGCCGGCTCGGTGCCCTGCTTGAACAGCGACGCGTTGAGGTTGATCTGCACGTCGAACTCGCCGGGCGCGCTCTTGTCGAGCGACTCCTTGAAGACCGTCCACATCTTGCCGTGCCAGTCGTCGGGCACCGCCGGCGTGGAGATGCGCAGCGGGATCTTGGTCTGGGCCAACGCGGGCGCGGCGATCGTGGCGCAAACGGCGGCGGCGGCGATCAGGCCGCGGCGCAGGATCGAAAAGGTCATGGTGCGGGTCTCCTTTTGTGGTGGTGAGGTCAGTCGTGGGCAGGGTTCAGTCCGTGCGCGGCCAGTTCGCCGCGGAAGGTGTCGAAGCGGTCTGGGCCCAGCGCGGCCAGCGGCGGACGCACGCGCAGCCAGGCGGCATCGCCAGTCTGCGCGGCCATGATCGCCTTGAGAGCCGGGATCAACGCGTAGCCGCCGAGCCAGGCGAGCAGGCGTAGGGCGCGCGCGTGCTCTGCGGCGCTGCGTGCGGCATCGGGCTCGGTGGCCAGGCGGTGCACGACGCGCGGCATGAAGTTGGCCAGGCCACTGACGGCGCCGCGGCTGCCGCGCGCGGCCAGCGCCGGCAGGTCGAGCTCGTTGCCGACGTGCACGCCGAGCGGCGGCATGAAGGCTTCGGCCAGCGCCAGCGAAGCGGCGCGCTCGCACGCGCTGTCCTTGATGGCGACGATGCGCTGCGGCCAGCGCCGCAGCAGCTCGGCGATGACGGCGTGCGACAAGCCGACCGCCGAGACCTGCGGGATGTGATACAGCACGACGCGCAGCGGCCGGTCGCTCGTCGCGTCGAGCACCTGGCGATAAGACTCGACGATGCCCTCGTCGCTGACGCCCTTGAAGAAGAACGGCGGCATCAGCAGCACGCCCCAAGCGCCGATGTCCTGCGCATGGCGCGTCAAGGCCAGCGTGTCGGGCACGGCGGCGCAACTCACTGAGACGAGGATGCGCGACGCCGGCACGCCACCGGCGACGAGCGCATTTACTGCATCGCGCCGCTCGGCGACTGAGAACGACGGCCCCTCGCCGGTGGTGCCGAACGGCGTGACGCCGCTGCAGCCGGCTTCGAGCAGCGCACGTGCGTGCGTTGCGAAGCGCATGTGGTCGATCGCCAGCGATTCGGTGAGCGGCGTCATCAGCGCCGGCCAGATGCCTTGCAGGCCGGGTGCGTCTTGGGTTGTCGTGGAGCTCATGGTTTGTCTTTCGGCAGCGGCGGTCTCGGCAAGCCGAGCACGCGCCGGTGCGAGCTTTCGATGTGGTGGGTCAGGCGTTCGGCCACCTGCGGTGCGTCGCGGCGTTTCAGCGCGGCGATGAACCACAGGTGCTCTTCCATGGCAGGCAGCAGCGCGTCTGCCGACAGCATCGTGCGCTCCAACCGGATCAGGCGCACGCGCAGGCTGTTGACGCGGTACATCTCGGAGATCAACGCGTTGCCGAGGGCGTCGATCATCAAGTCGTGCAGACCCCAATCGACGCTCTGCGCGTCGCCGAGCAGCGTGGCATTCACCGGGCCTTTCTTCGCGCGCGCGACGATGCGGCGGTGCGCGCCGTCGATGGCGGCCAGGTCGGCCTCCGACACCGTGGCGCAAAAGCGCACCGCCGCCTCGCGCTCCAGCACCAGGCGCAACTGGTAGGCGTTGTTGATCAGCGCCAGATCGACATGCGCGATCTGCAGCCCGCGCTGCGGCACGGTGCGCAGGAGACCCTCGGCCTCCAGCCGCGGGATCAGCTCGCGCACGGCGCCGAGCGGCATGTCGAGCAGTTGCATCAGCTCGCGCTGCGAGATGAACTGGCCCGGGCGGATGTTGGCTTCGAGGATCTGCTGGCGAAAGCTCTCGTAGGCCTGGGCGCGCAGGCTCGTCAGCGGCGCGTTCATCGGACCACACCTTTGGCCAGCAGCAGGTTGCCGTAGGTGCGGGCCTCGCCGCATTGGAAGATGGCGAACGCGTGAGCTGCGACGTCGTAAAAGGCGTGGCGGTCGAGCGTTGCGGGCTCGTGCTCGCCGGCGTGCGCCAGCGCGGCGCGGATGGCGGCGACCGCGGGTGGCACGGCGTCGGGCTCGCCGATGACCTGCATCGTCCACGCCGATTCGGGCAGGGCGTCGTCGAGCGGCAGCAGTGCCAGCACGGCGCGCAGCAGCGCCGGCGTGTCGGCGCCCGGCACCTGCACCAGCCGCGCACCGGCCTTGGCGGCGATGCGCGCGGCCGGGAAATGCGCATCGACGATGGCCAGCACATCGCCATGGCCCATGCTCGCCAGCGCGTGCAAGGCGTCGGGCGTCAACAGGGCGGGGATGTGCTTGAGCATGCCGTGGGTGGAGTCGGCAGCTGCGGGTTGTTGCCTATCCACCGACTGACATGTTAGTCATAGCATGCTGCCTCATCACCCGCACAAACCCTGGACCGCGATCGATGGTCCCCTTCGCTCCCTGCACCGACGGCACCCGCCTCAGCCTCGGCGGCGCGCCGCTGGGCAACCTGTTCGCTGTGGTGCCCGACGACGATGCGCAGGCGCTGCTCGATGCCGCCTGGGCCAGCGGCTGCCGCAGCTTCGACACCGCGCCGCACTACGGCCACGGGCTGTCGGAGCAGCGCCTCGGCGCCGCGCTGCGCGCGCGGCCGCGCGACGCCTTCACGCTGTCGAGCAAGGTCGGCCGGCTGCTGACGCCGGATGCGACGGTGCCGCGCGAACAGCACGGCTATGTCGGCGGCTTGCCGTTTCGCCAGCACTGGGACTACAGCGCGGCCGGCGTGCGGCGCAGCGTCGAAGACAGCCTGCAGCGTTTGGGACTGGACCGGCTGGATGCGGCCTTCGTGCACGACTGCGATGCCACCACGCACGGCACCAACGCCGATGCGGTGCGGCGCCAGGTGATCGACGAGACGCTGCCGGCGTTGCGCGCGCTGCAGCGCGAAGGCGCGATCGGCGCCGTCGGCCTGGGCGTCAACGACGTGCAGATCGTGGCCGCCGTGCTGCGCGAGGCCGAGCTCGACGTGCTGCTGCTGGCCGGCCGCTACAGCCTGCTCGACCACAGCGCGCTGCCCGCGCTGCTGCCGCTGTGCCTGCAGCGCGGCGTGCGCATCGCGCTCGGCGGCGCCTTCAACTCGGGGCTGCTGGCCACCGGCACGCGCGGCGGCGGCACGGCGCGCTTCAACTACGCAGCGGCGGCACGCGAGTGGGTCGAGCGCACGGCGCGCCTCGAGGCCGTCGGCGATGCGCACGGCGTGCCGCTGCGCGCTGCGGCGCTGCAGTTTCCGCTGGCGCACTCTGCGATCGACATCGTGATGGTCGGCGCGCGCAGCGCCGCCGAGTGGCAGGATGCGATGGCGATGGCGCGGCATCCGATTCCCGCGGCGTACTGGCGCGACCTGCGCGCGGCTGGCCTGCTGCCGCCGGACGCACCGACGCCGTGACGATCGTCGACGCCCACTTCCACTGCTGGCGCCTGTCGCGCGGCGACTACGGCTGGCTGACGCCGGCGCTCGGCCCGATCCACCGCGACGTGACCGTCGAAGACTGGCAGCGCGAGGCGCAGCCGCTGGGCGTGATGGCCGGCGTGCTGGTGCAGGCCGCGCCGACCGAAGCCGAGACCGCGTTCCTGCTCGAACAAGCGGCGCGCCACGACGCGGTGCGCGGCGTCGTCGGCTGGGTCGATCTGCTGGCACGCGACGCGCCCGATCGCATCGCGCGCCTGGCTGCGACACAACGCAAGCTCAAGGGTCTGCGCCCGATGCTGCACGACATCGCCGATGCCGACTGGATCCTGCGGCCCGCACTCGCACCGGCGCTCGACGCAATGGCCGCGCACGGCCTGGTCTTCGACGCGCTGATCAAGCCGCTGCACCTGCCGCGCCTGCTCGCGCTGTGCGCACGCCATCCGCAATTGCAAGTCGTCATCGACCACGGCGCCAAGCCCGACCTCGCGGGCGGCCAATGGCAGCCCTGGGCCGACGACCTGCGGCGCCTCGCACGCGAGACCAGCGCCGTCTGCAAGCTCTCCGGCCTGCTCACCGAAGCCGGGCCGCGCCCGCCGCGCGGTGCCGCCCAGCGCTGGGCCGACCATCTGCTCGACTGCTTCGGCGCGCATCGCGTGCTCTGGGGCAGCGACTGGCCGGTGCTCGAACTCGCGGCCCCCTACCGCGACTGGTGGCACGACACGCAGGCCGTGCTGGCGCCGCTGGCCGATGCCGAGCGCGCGGCCGTGCTCGGCGCCAACGCACTGCGCATCTACCGGCTGTGAAACCGCCGCGCCGCCGCTACGGCGCGGCGCCCTGGTGGTCCGCGTAGCTGCGCTGCACGCGCGCGGCGAACGCGGCGACGTCGCTGTCCTTGCTCAGCAGGTCGATCGCGCCGTCGGCGAGCAACTGCCGCCGATCGGCGTCGTCGACATCGGCCGAGATGCAGATCACCGGCGGCATGCGCACGCCCGGGCGCACGCCCTCGCGCATGAAGCGCAGCAGATCGGCGGCGTGGCCGTCGCCGAGGTGGGTGTCCGAGAGCACGAGGTCGAACGCCGGCGTGGCGTCGCCGGCACCGGCCACCGAGGCGATCAGCGCCTCGCGCGCCTGCGCGATCGATTCGGCGAGCACCGCGCTCACGCCCTGGTTGGTGAAGGCCTGGTTGAGCAGCATGCCGTACACCGGCGAGTCTTCGACCACCAGCACGCGCGCGAGGCGCCCCTGCTGCGACGGCGGCGGCTCGTGAGCCGGCTCGGCGTCGAAGGCGAGCGTGAAGCGCGCGCCCTGACCGGGCTCACCGGGCTCACCGGGCTCGGCGCCGGCCTCCAGCGTGCCGCCGAGCGCGCGCGCCAGCTCGCGGCTCAGATGCAGCCCCAGGCCGCTGCCGGGGCGGTCGCCGCCGTTCGTCGCAAAGCGCTCGAACAAGCGCGCCTGCGTGGCCGCGTCGAGCCCCGGGCCCTGGTCGATGACATCGACCGTGATGCGCCGCCAGGCGCCGCCGCGCGCCGAAGGCGACAGCCCGGCGCGCAGCGTGATCTGCCCGCGCTGGCTGAACTTGACGGCGTTGACCAGCAGGTTGCGCACGATCTGCTGCAGCCGCAGCGCGTCGATCTGCCACCACAGCCCGAGATCGGTGGCGCGCTCGAAGTGCAGTGCCAGGCCCTTGGCCATCGCCGCCGGCCCGATCTCGTCGGCCACCGCGGCCAGCGTGCGCTCGAGCGACTCGGGCCGCAGCGCGAGCGACAGGCGCCCCTCCTGCAGGCGATGGCGATCGAGCAGGCCGTTGAGCAGGCCGAGCGTCGAGCGCGCCGAGCGGCCGAGCGCCTCGAGCAGCGGCGTGCGCTGTGCATCCGGGCGCGAGCTGCCGCGCAGCAGCGCGGCGGCGCCGGCCACCGCCTGCAGCGAGTTGCGCACCTCGTGCGCCATGAAGGCCAGGTACTGATCGCTCTCGGCGCGCGCCGACTGCGTGCGCAGGATCTCGCTGCGCAGCGCGCGCGAGTGCCACCACCAGGCGAGCAGCAGCAGTGCCAGCAGCGCTCCACCAAGGGCTGCGACCTGCCAGACACGCGTCCAGTCGGTGCGCGGGCGCGCTTCGCGCTCGGCCCAGTCGCGCTCGATACGCGGCAGATCGAGCCGCAGCACGACTTCGAGCGCATCGCGCAGGCGCGGGCCCAGCTCGGCGCGCGCCGGCGACAGGCCGAGGTTCTGTTCGTCGAACAGTCCGCTGACGATGCCGCTGACGCGCAGGTGGCGGCTGTCGCGCGCGTTCAGCCGCTCGTAGGCGCCGTGCAGGCCGTACAGCGCCGCATCGGCCTGGCCGCGCTCGACCATGTCGAGGCAGGCGTTGAACGCCGGGCAGGTGACGATCTCGACGCGGCTGTGCGTGGCTTGCAGCAGCTCGCCGGCGAAGAAGCCGCCGAGCATCGCCAGGCGGCGGCCGGCCAACTGGTCCAGGCTCCACACCGAGACCTGCTCGCGGCTGACGAGCACGATCGGGTTGGCGCGGTACGGGCCGACGAAGCTCATCGAGCGCAGCCGCTCGCCGGTGTCGGTCAGGCCGAGCATGACGTCGACGTTGCCGGCCTGCAGCGCAGCCAGCCCCTGCGCCAACTCGAAGGGCTCGAAGCGCTCGACGGCGATGCCCGCGCGTTGCGCCACCGCTTTCATCATCTCGATGCCGATGCCCTCGGCCTGGCCCTCGCTGCCGCGCCGCGTGTACGGGCGGTCGCCGGGAAAGTAGCCGACGCGCAGCGCGGGCACGGCCTGGCCGGGCTGCAGCGCCGGCAGCTCGTCGCGCTCCCAGCGCGCCAGCCACTGCTGGCGCCAGGCGTCGAGTTGCGCCGCGGGGATGGCGCCGAGCGCGCGGTCGAGCGTCTCCACCAGCGCGCGGTTGCGCAGCAGCGCGGCGAGCCGGCGCTGGCCTTCAGGGAAGCCGAAGGTGCGCAGCACCGCCAGCTCGGTGCGCGGCCGCTCGGCCAGCATGGCGCGCAGCCCCGGCGCCGAGCCGAAGACGAAATCGACCTCGCCGCGATCGGCCGCGTCGAGCGCCTCGCCCTCGGTGCCGTAAGCCAGGCGCTGCGCCTGCGGGAAGCGCACCGCGGCCACGTCTTCGGTGACGAAGCCGCGCGCCACCGCCAGGCGCCGGCCGGCCAGGTCGGGCGTGGTCGGCACCGAGGTGATGCTGCGCCGCCCGGCAAAGCCCTGCGGCAGCGCGGCGTAGATGCGCGTGAAGCCCATCGATCGCGAGCGCTCCATGGTCTGCGCGGTCGAGGTGACGAGTTGCACCTCGTCGCTGTCCAGGCCGGCCATCAACGCTTCCCAGTGCTCGAAGCGCCGGTACTCGAAGCGCAGCCCGGTGTCGCGCGCGATGCGTTCGAGCAGATCGACGTCGTAGCCGCTCGGCGTGCCGCCCGCGGGCCAGGTGTGGAACGGGTGCGATTGGGCCATCAGGCCGACCTTGAGCACCTTCGGCGTCGGCGGCGCCGGCGCGACCGCGGGCTGCGCTGCGGCCAGCAGGCAGGGCAGCGCCAACAGCAGCAGCCATCCTGCCCAGCGTCCGAAGCGCATCACACCTCCTGCGCGCAGGACACAGCAGCGCGGCACGCAATGTAGCGCTCAATCACTGAATCGCCGAACCGCTCGCGGCGCTGCGCTATCCTGGGTCCACCATGACGCTCACCGAGCTGCGCTACATCGTCGCCGTCGCCCGCGAGAAGCATTTCGGGCGCGCCGCGGAAGCGTGTTTCGTCTCGCAGCCGACGCTCAGTCGTGGCGATCAAGAAGCTCGAAGAAGAACTCGACGTCAAGTTGTTCGAGCGCGGCGCCAACGAAGTCAGCGTGACGCCGCTCGGCGAGGCCATCGTGCGTCAGGCGCAGAGCGTGATCGAGCAGGCCGCTGCCATCAAGGAAATCGCCAAGCGCGGCAAGGACCCGCTCAACGGCGCGCTCAGGCTGGGCATCATCTACACCATCGGGCCGTACCTGCTGCCCGAGCTGGTGCGCCACGCCATCGAGATGACGCCGCAAATGCCGCTGATGCTGCAGGAGAACTTCACCGCCAAGCTGCTCGACATGCTGCGCATGGGCGAGCTCGACTGCGCGATCATGGCCGAGCCGTTTCCGGACACGGGCCTGGCGGTGGCGCCGCTGTACGACGAGCCCTTTGTCGTCACGGTGCCGAAGGCGCATGCGCTGGCCAAGCGCAAGAGCGTCAGCGCCGAGGAGCTGAAGCAGGAGACGATGCTGCTGCTCGGCACCGGGCACTGCTTTCGCGACCACGTGCTCGAGGTCTGCCCCGAGTACGCGCGCTTTTCGAGCGACGCCGAGGGCATCCGCAAGAGCTTCGAGGGCTCGTCGCTGGAGACCATCAAGCACATGGTGGCCTCGGGCATGGGCGTGACGGTGGTGCCGCAGTTGTCGGTGCCCAAGGATCCCGGCAACCTGGTGCGGTACGTGCCGTTCGACAAGCCCGTGCCGACGCGGCGCGTCGTGCTCGCATGGCGGCGCACCTTCACGCGCTACGAAGCCATCGCGGCGCTGCGCAACGCGATTTATGCGTGCGAGTTGGAAGGCGTGACGCGGCTGTCTTGACGGCCGTGCGCTATCGGCGCGGTAAAGGGTTTTTTCTGGACGCGCGCCGGCCGGCTTCTTACTCTTCGGTCTCCCTTTCACCCGCTGTCAGGAGACCGACGCCATGACCACCGAAGCCAAGTGCCCGTTCAACCCCGCCGCCGGTGGCGGCACCACGACCCGCGACTGGTGGCCGAGCCAGTTGCGCCTCGATCTGCTGAACCAGCATTCGAGCAAGTCCAACCCGCTGGGTGAGGCGTTCAACTATGCAGACGCATTCAGCAAGCTCGACTACGCCGCGCTGAAGCAAGACCTGACGGCGCTGATGACCGATTCGCAGGACTGGTGGCCGGCCGACTTTGGCCACTACGGCGGCCTGTTCGTGCGCATGGCGTGGCACAGCGCGGGCACCTACCGCATCCACGACGGCCGCGGCGGCGGCGGCCGCGGGCAGCAGCGCTTTGCGCCGCTCAACAGCTGGCCCGACAACGTCAGCCTCGACAAGGCGCGCCGCCTGCTGTGGCCCGTCAAGCAGAAGTACGGCAACAAGATCTCCTGGGCCGATCTGATGATCCTGGCCGGCAACGTGGCGCTGGAGAGCATGGGCTTCAAGACCTTCGGCTTCGGCGGCGGGCGGCCCGACGTGTGGGAGCCCGACCACGACGTCAACTGGGGCGGCGAAGACCAGTGGCTCGGCGCTGACGTGCGCTACGCCCACGGCTCGAAGGGCAAGCCCGGGGAAGACGTGCTCGTGTCCGACGACAACGCCGACGGCGACAAACACTCACGCGTTCTCGCCAAGCCGCTGGGCGCCGTGCAGATGGGCCTGATCTACGTCAACCCGGAAGGCCCGGACGGCAACCCGGACCCGATCGCCGCGGCGCGCGACATCCGCGAGACCTTCGCGCGCATGGCGATGGACGATGAAGAAACCGTCGCGCTGATCGCCGGCGGCCACAGCTTCGGCAAGACGCACGGCGCCGCGCCCGCGTCGCACGTCGCCGACAACCCCGAGGCGGCCGGCATCGAAGCGCAGGGCTTCGGCTGGCACAACAGCCACGGCAGCGGCAAGGGCGCCGACACCATCACCAGCGGCCTCGAAGTGACGTGGACGACCACGCCGACGAAGTGGAGCAACAACTACTTCGAGAACCTGTTCGGGTTCGAATGGGAGCTGACGAAGAGCCCCGCCGGCGCGCACCAGTGGGTGGCCAAGGACGGCGGCGAGATCATCCCGGACGCGCACGACAAGACCAAGAAGCACCGGCCGACGATGCTGACGACCGACCTGTCGATGCGCATGGATCCGGCGTACGAAAAAATCTCGCGCCGCTTCCTCGCCAACCCGGACCAGTTCGCCGATGCGTTCGCGCGCGCGTGGTTCAAGCTGACGCACCGCGACATGGGCCCGCGCGTGCGCTACCTCGGCCCCGAAGTGCCGAAGGAAGTGCTGCTCTGGCAAGACCCGCTGCCGGCGGCCGACGCACAAGCCAACGGCCGCCGACATCGAGGACGCGAAGGCGAAGATCGCGGCGTCGGGTTTGACGCGTCGCGCAACTCGTCTCCACCGCCTGGGCCTCGGCCTCGACCTTCCGCGGCGGCGACAAACGCGGCGGCGCCAACGGCGCACGCATCCGCCTGGCGCCGCAGAAAAACTGGGAGGCCAACACGCCGGGCGAGCTGGCCAAGGTGCTGATCAAGCTCGACGAGGTGCAGAAAGCGTCGGGCAAGTTGTCGCTGGCCGACGTGATCGTGCTCGCCGGCAGCGTCGGCATCGAGCAGGCGGCCAAGGCGGCGGGCGTGGCCGTCGAGGTGCCGTTCGCACCTGGCCGCGTGGACGCGCTGCAGGAGCAGACCGACGTCGAATCCTTCGCTGCGCTCGAACCCGTGGCCGATGGTTTTCGCAACTACTTCAAGGGCCCGGGCAATTTGCTCGTCGAGAACCTGCTCGTGGACAAGGCGCAGTTGCTGACGCTGACCGCGCCCGAGATGACGGTGCTGCTGGGCGGCCTGCGCGTGCTCGGCGCCAACAGCGGCGGCAGCAAGCACGGCGTGTTCACCGACAAGCCGGGTGTGCTCTCGACCGACTTCTTCGTCAACCTGCTCGACATGGGCACCGAGTGGAAGCCGGCCGGCGGCGGTTTTGAAGGCAAGGAGCGCAAGAGCGGCAAGGTGAAGTGGACCGCGACGCGCGTGGACCTGGTCTTCGGCTCGAACTCGGTGCTGCGCGCACTGGCCGAGGTCTATGCCAGCGCCGACGGGAAAGAGAAGTTCGTCAAGGACTTCGTCGCGGCGTGGACGAAGGTGATGAACCTGGATCGGTTCGACGTGACGTGACGCGGTGCCAGGGCAGCGACGGGGCTGCCCTGGTATTCGATCCGGATCAGCGACCGAGGCTCTCCGGATCAGCCAAGCCTAGAATCCGGATCAGCCGGTGCTTTTGCTCCGGATCAGCCAGATCGATTCGTGGATTCAACAGCCCCGCTTTTCCCCCGGTTCACCTCACAGCGCGTGGCCACGGCGCTGGCCGACACGCCGGTCGTTCTGGTCAACGGCCCGCGCCAGTGCGGCAAGACGACGCTCGCGCAAGGCTTCGTCGATGCCGATCGCCCCTACCTGACGCTGGACGACGCGACGGTGCTGGCCGCGGCACGCAACGACCCGGCAACGTTGATGCGCGCCTTGCCGTCCGCCGTGATCGACGAAGTGCAGCGCTCGCCGGCGCTGTTGCGTGAACTCAAGCTGCAAGTCGATCGTGACCGCCGGCCCGGCCGCTACCTGCTCACAGGCTCGGCCAATCTGCTGACCTTGCCGCAGGTGGCCGACAGCCTGGCCGGCCGCATGGCCGTGGTGCCATTGCTGCCGCTGTCCACTGCCGAAGTGCTGGGCACGGGGGCGGGTTTTCTTGACGCCGCGTTCCTGGGCCGCTTGGCCGAGCCGCCGTTGGTGTTGTCCGGCCCGGCGCTGATGGAAGCGGTTCTCGCCGGCGGCTATCCGCCGATGCTGCAACGCGCGGAGCCCGTGCGGCAACGCGCCTGGGCGCGCGACTATGTGCAGGCCATCGTGCAGCGCGATGTGCGCGAGCTTGCCGAGGTGACGCGTCTGGACGCGATGCCGCGTCTGCTGCGCGCGCTGGCCTCGCATGCGGCGCAGCTCGTCAACTTCACGCAGGTCGGCGCGGCGCTGGGCTTGGACGACAAGACGACGCGCCGCTACGTCGGCCTGCTCGAGCAGGTCTTCCTGCTGCACCGGCTCGAGCCGTGGTTTCACAACGACCTGAAGCGCCTGGTCAAGACGCCGAAGCTGCAGTTCCTCGACTCGGGCCTGCTCGCCGCGCTGCAGGGCATCACCGCTGAGCGCCTGGCGGCAGACCGCACGCGCTTCGGCCCCTTGCTCGAAACCTTTGTCTTTGCCGAGCTGCAGAAGCAAGCCGGCTGGAGCGACGAACCACCGCGGCCCGCCTTCTACCGCACGCGCGACGGTGAAGAGATCGATCTGCTGTTCGAGCGCGCCGACGGCACGCTGATCGCCGTTGAAGTCAAGGCCGCGGCCAGCGTCAACACGGCCGACTTCAAAGGCCTGCGCCAATTGTCAGCGGCTATCGGCAAGCAGCTCGCGCTCGGCGTCGTGCTCTACGACGGCGAGGTGGCGCTGCCGTTTGCCGACAACTTGTGGGCAGCGCCGATCGCCTGTTTGTTCGGCGTTTGACCGAGCGGCCTTCGATACCTCGTTCAAGTTCGCTGCGGTCGAAGGTTGGCGGCAATCAGCGCTGCCGCCAACGTCACCAGCCACGAGAAGTACACCCACAGCAGAAACACCGGGAACACCGCGAAGGCGCCGTACACCGCCTTGTACGTCGGCACCTTGAGCAGCCACGCCGCGAAGCCGCGCTTGCCCAATTCGAGCGCGATGCTGGCGAGCAGGCCGCCGACGATCGCATCGCGACAGCGCACCCGCGTGTTCGGCACGACATAGAACAGGCACGCCAGGCCCACCCAAGCGATCGCCACCGTGCCCAGGTTGAGAACGAAGCGGGCCGACGGCGGCAGCGGCCCGATCCAACCCATCGACGCACTGAGCACTGTCGATGTGGCCCACAGACTCACGCCGAGCAGCGGCGGCGCTGCGGCGAGCACCAACAGGTACAGCCCGATGCGCTTGCCGAACGGGCGATTGCGCTTCACGTTCCAGATCTGGTTGAAGGCGTTCTCCACCGTCAGCAGCATCGCCAGCGCCGTCATCAGCAGGAACAACGAGCCCGCCCAGGTCAGGCCGCTCGCATTGCCGGCGAACTGATGCAGATGCTTCAGGATCGTGCGCGCGATCTCGGCCGGCAGCAGGCCCTTCAACAGATGCTCTTCGAGCGCGGCCTCGAAGCGGTTGAACACGGCGGGAAAGCGCGTGAACAGGGCAAAGCTCACCGCGAGCAGCGGGACGATCGACAGCAGGGTCGTGAAGGTCAGGCTGCCGGCGACTTGGGGCAGGCGTTCTTGGCGGGCGCGGCGGAGGAGTTGGCGGGGGAGGGTGAACATGAGGCGCGCGGGGCTAGATTGCGCGGGCAATGGCGTGGAGACGGCAGGTGGATTGTGGGTGCGAGAACAGGTCAGCGTCGGTAGGCCATGCGGATGGCTAAAAACCACGCGCTATGCTGGCGTCCCACGTCGTCGGATGGGCTACGTGCTGGAAAGATTCCATTCTGTACAAGCCCTTTGACGCCTGCGTCTTGACTGGCGGCTAAAGGGCCCCAGGAGCAACAGAGGTACGCGTAGCAAGCATGGACGACCGAACAACAGGGGCGTGGCTGGTGCACCACGCTCAGAAAATCCAGCTAACAACGAACCAAGACTTTGACAACGTCGCGTTTGCCGGCAAGGCCGCCATCCTGCTCTCGGCGCTTTCCTCAGCCCAGCAAGAGTCGCTTACCACCGAGAAGGTGAGGAGCCTCGCGAAAGCAAACGGCATTGCTCAGCGTACGGAGCTGCCGGCAATTCTTGACGAACTCGTTCGGCAGAAGCTAATCGACAAGAGCGGTTCGGGAGTTGACGTCCTTGGCGTTACCTCGACGGTCGTCATCGAACATGCGGCCAGGATTTTTCACGAGTGCGAGCCGGCACCCCATGAGCGCGCATCGATTGAAGTTGCGGACCTGGTATCGATGCAACCGAAGAGAGAGGACGACTTCTTCATCAGATTGCAGGACGAGTTCAGTCTCACGAAAACCGCCACGAAGGACTTCTTGTCGACGGCTGCCCACATCGGTTTCTTCGACTCCGAACAGCTCAGTCCCGGCGAACGTATCTACTTCAATGGCAACCTGTTTCGGAAGGACGGCGTGAAGAAGGTACGCGCCGCACTGGACAGCCTATCGGCACCCGAACGGGCCGGCTTGACGGCTCTGCAAGAGCAACTGCGGCAGCACGGATGCGTGCCACTGGAACAGGCCATGCAGGCAGCAGGCGAGTTGTTGTTCAAGAAGCTGCAGTCCATCGGCCTGATAGACGTTAGCAGCGTTGGCAATGACGCGGGACAACACCATTTCGTCACCTCGCCGGCTGCATTCTCAAAGTTTACGAACTCGATCGCCGACGATGCACTCGACCTGGCAAAGGCGCTTGTAGCTGCGCTGACCTACGGCATGACAAAGAGCACGCAAGGTCGAGGCCGAATCATTGCGCTGACTGCGTTGATGAATCGCTTGTTGCAGGGTCGATTTGTTGGTCCTGCAACAGCAATCGGCCAAGACTATCGAGTTCTTGAGTTCAAGCGTGTCATCGAGGTCAGGCAGGAATCGACTGGGCTGTTTTCCATGCGACTCTTGAAGCCGGACGTTGGCCGCCTGGCCCTTGCCGTCCTTGAAGAAGGCGGTGTCGTGCCGAGCGCGTCGCCCGCGCTGCCGGGGGCCAGCGTCAGTCAGTTCACAGGGCCGGAGAGAAACCGAGCAGAAACCCGCCACAAGGATGTGACGCCTCGATTGAAGAGCGGAGTCGCTTCGCTTCTGGACGACCTGCGGACCGGAGCGATTTGATGGCAGCGAGCAAATCAGTGGTCCCTGGGAGCAAAGGCCTTGACCTAGAGGAACGTTTAAGAGCGTACTTCCTCAGCCTTGGCTACTACGTTCTACGCGGTGTCAAGTTCTCGTACAACAGGTTCGATGTCACCGACATCGATCTTTGGCTTTACTTGAGGGCGACGCCGATCTCCCGAGAGCGAAGCAATGTCGATATCAAGAACAAGAAAACGCCGCAGGCCCTCGAGCGTATTTTCTGGGCTAAAGGCATCCAGCGAGTGCTCGGGTTGGAGCGCTGTGTTGTTGCTACGACGGACGCGCGACCAGATGTAGCGGCATTTGGCCTTGCGCACGAAGTTACGGTGCTTGATGGGACCTTCTTGGCTCGACTGGAGAGAAGTTCCCGCTCAACCACGGATCGCTTGACGGAGGAGCGGCTGTTCGAGATTGTCGCCCGCGCTTGCCTCGGCAAGGTCGGAGGAGATTGGAAGGGCGCCTACGAGAGAAGCAAAGCTCGTGTGCTCACTGGAATGGATTTCGACGGAGCGAACCAATGGCTTCGAGAAACTGCGCAGCTACTCGACACTCACTTGTCTGGTCCGGTGGAAGGTGACGCGGCATTGAGACTTGTCTACGCCAACGTCGGCATGTTGCTCGTAGCAATTGATTTCTTGATGCAAGGCTGTCTGAACCTTGACGCCGACCAAAGACGGCACTACCTCACCGAAGGCTTCAGATACGGAAACAGTGGCAGGGCATCTGCCGAGGGAATTGTTCGGGTCGCGTCGCGTCTTGTGTCAGCGTCGGCTGGGCAGGTCGCCTCCATGGACGCCGTAGAAAGGGAGATTCAACAGCAGTTCTCGGGCGTTCGTGCTGAGGTACTAGGAGAGTTTTTTGCAAAGGCGGGGGCTCAGGGAGCCATCATCGGTGCGGCCCGAGAGCTTGAGGCGGCTGCATACGCAAATCAAGTGCCATACCCGGCGGAGTTGTCGGTGCCCGCTCAAGCAGTCATGGGAACTCTGGCCGATCATTTTGGAAGAGACCGGAAGAAGGTTCTTACGGACCGCACTCCAAAGCCTTCTGTAGTTAGCGGTGGCGCAGAGTCGCTAGGGTAAGTTCGCCGCACATTGCAACAGGCCCTGTAGTTGCCGCTGATGCGCCATCAGTTGCATCGACACGCCGAATCGTTGTCAAGACCAACTCCATCGTCGGGGTCAATCGAAATCCGAACCCGGGCAAACTCCCCCCGATGTCCCACGCCCCGCCCCCGCTGATCGCGCTGCACGAAGTGCACAAGCGCTTCGACGGCGGCCTCGAAGCGCTGCGCGACGTGTCGCTCGACGTGCGCGCAGGCGAGTTCGTGGCGCTGCTCGGGCCGTCGGGTTGCGGCAAGAGCACGGTGCTGCGCTTGGCGGCCGGGCTCGAAGCGGCGAGCGCGGGGCGCGTGAATGCGCCGGCGCTCGACGGCAGCGGCGGCGCCACCGCCTTCGTCTTCCAGGAGCCGACGCTGATGCCGTGGGCCAGCGTGTTCGACAACGTCTGGCTGCCGCTGCGCCTGGCGCACCGCGGCCGCGCCGAATGCGCGCCGCTGGTGCGGCAGGTGCTGGCGACGGTCGGGCTCACGGACTTCGAGCGCGCCTACCCGGCGCAGTTATCGGGCGGCATGAAGATGCGCGCGTCGATCGCGCGCGCGCTCGTGACGCAGCCGCGCGTGCTGCTGATGGACGAGCCGTTCGCAGCGCTGGACGACATCACGCGGCAGAAGCTCAACGGCGATCTGCTGCGGTGGTGGGCCGAGCAGCAGTTGGCCGCGCTGTTCGTGACGCACAGCGTGGCCGAGGCGGTGTTTCTCAGCCAGCGCGTGCTGGTGATGAGCGCGCGGCCGGGGCGCATCGTCGCCGAGGTGGCGATCGACGAGCCTTATCCGCGCACGGCGGCGTTTCGTTCGCGCAGCGCTGGTTTGTCGAGGCGTGTCGCCGGCTCGGCGACGCGCTGGAGCTTGCCAGCGCATGAAGAAAAAACTGCTGCCCGCGTTCGTGCTGCTCGGCCTCGTGCTCGCCTGGGAGCTGCTGGTGCGCGCAGCCGGCATCCCGGCGTACACGCTGCCGGCGCCGTCGCTCGTGCTGACGACGCTCGTCGCCAACTTCGGCTCGCTGGCCGGCAGTTGGTGGTTCACGCTGAAGATCACCTTCGGCGCGTTGGCGCTGGCTTGTGCGGGCGGCGTGCTGATCGCCTCGGTGTTCGCGCTGTCGCCGACGACCGAGCGCGCGCTGTTCCCGGTGGCGGTCGTGCTGCAGGTGACGCCGATCGTCGCGGTGGCGCCGTTGATCCTGATCTACGTCGAGAGCACGACGGCGGCGCTGCTGCTGTGCGCGTGGATCGTGGCGTTTTTTCCGATCCTGTCGAACACCGTTGTCGGCCTGCGCGCGGCCGAGCCGAATCTGCGCGACTTGTTCCGGCTGTACCGCGCCACGCCGGTGCAACGCCTGGCGCTGCTGCGGCTACCGTCGGCGCTGCCGTACTTCATGGCAGGGTTGAAAGTCTCCGGCGGCCTGTCGCTGATCGGCGCGGTGACGGCGGAGATGGTGGCCGGCGCCGCGGGTCGGGAGACCGGGCTCGCATCGCGCATCCTGGAGGCGAGCTTTCGCACCGAGACGCCGAAGATGTTCGCGGCATTGACCTTGCTCGTGCTCACGGGCGTGCTGATCTTTGCCCTCTTCAACGCGTTGTCACGCGCTGTGCTGGGGCCCTGGCATGCGTCAGAATCTTCCGGGCACGATTGACGAAAGGCCGTCCCATGAAACTTCGCATGTTGCTCATCGCGCTGGTGGTCAGCTCTGGTGCCCACGCGCAAGACAAGGTCACCTTCGCCACCAACTGGAAGGCCCAGGCCGCGCACGGCGGCTTCTACCAGGCCGTGGCCGACGGCACCTACAAGCAGTTCGGCCTCGACGTGACGATCCAGCAGGGCGGGCCGCAGGTGAACAACCGGCCGCTGCTGCCGGCCGGCCGCATCGACTTCCTGATGACCGGCAACCTGCTGCACAGCTTCGACAACGTCAAGAACAACGTGCCCACCGTCGTCGTGGCCGCGATGTTCCAGAAGGACCCGCAGGCGCTGATGGCGCACCCCGGCCAGGGCTTCGAGAACTTTGCGAAGTTGAAGGACGCGCCGCTGGCGCTGATCGCCAAGGACGGGCAGTTCAGTTGGTGGCAATGGCTGAAGGCGGTGCACGGCTTCAAGGACGAAGCCTTGAAGCCCTACAACTACAACCTCGGTCCTTTCCTGTCCAACAAGAAGGCGATCCAGCAGGGCTACTCGGTGGCCGAGCCGATCTACATCGAGAACCAGGGCAAGTTCAAACCGGTCGTGCACCTGCTCGCCGACCACGGCTTTTCGACCTACAGCACGGTGATCGAGGCGCGCACCGACACGGTGAAGGCCAGGCCGGAGCTGGTGCAGCGCTTTGTCGATGCGTCGATCGTCGGCTGGGTGAATTACCTCTACGGCAAACGCGCCGCGGCCAACGCGATGATGATCAAGGACAACCCGGAGATGACCGAGGCCGAGATCGAAGCCTCGGTGGTGCTGATGAAGCAGCAGGGCATCGTCGATTCGGGCGAGGCCAAAGGCAACGGCATCGGCGCGATGAACAACGCGCGCATCAAGGATTTCTACGAGCAGATGGTCAAGGCCGGTCTGTACAAGGCCGGCGAGGTGGACCTGTCGAAGGTGGCCACGCTGCAGTTCGTCAACAAGAAGGTCGGGCAGGACGTGAAGGCCAAGCTCGGCGCCAAGTAACCCAGGAGTTTTTCATGGCGAAGAAGCACGTCACCCCCACGATCGACATCGGCATCGGCGAGAAGGACCGCGCGGCCATCGCCGCCGGCCTGTCCAAGCTGCTGGCCGACACCTACACGCTGTACCTGACGACGCACAACTTCCACTGGAACGTCACCGGGCCGATGTTCAACACGCTGCACACGATGTTCATGGCGCAGTACACCGAGCTGTGGAACGCAGTCGATCCCGTCGCCGAGCGCATCCGCGCGCTCGGCCACGCCGCGCCGGGCTCGTACGCGCAGTTCGGCAAGCTGAGTTCCATCGCCGATGCGCCCGCCAAGCCGCCGAAAGCGATGGAGATGGTGCGCATCCTGTGCGATGGCCACGAGGCGGTGGCGCGCACCGCGCGCAGCATCTTCCCCGTCGCCGAGAAGGCCGATGACCAGCCGACCGCCGACCTGCTGACGCAGCGCCTGGACATCCACGAGAAGACGGCGTGGATGCTGCGCTCGCTGCTGGAAGAGTAGTCAAACGCGCAACATTCACTCCCACGAACTTGGGAGCATGCCCTCTTCCGGGGGATGCGCAGCGGACGCGCGAGGCGTTCACTGGGGGTCATGGACGCCGCCCGCACGCAATCCCGCCCCGAGGAATGGGCCAACGCCGCCAGCCACGCTGTCGGCGTGCTGCTGGTCTTTGCGGCCTGGCCGTGGTTGATGCAGGCCGGCTGGCGCCAGGGCGGTGCGCTCGGCGGCGCGGCGATGAGCGTGTTCGTGTTGACGATGGCGCTGCAGTACGGCGTCTCGGCGCTCTACCACGGCCTGCCGCCGGGTCGCGCCAAGCTCTGGGCGCGCTCTGCCGACCATGCGGCCATCTATCTGCTGATCGCCGGCAGCGCGACGCCGTTCGCGCTCGGCTTGCTCGGCGGTGATGCGGGCGCGGCCACCTGCGCGCTGATCTGGTCGTTGGCCCTGGCCGGCGCGTGGCTGAAGATGATGCGCCGGCTGACCAACAAGCGCCTGTCCACCGGCCTGTACGTGCTGTTCGGCTGGCTGGCGCTGCTGCTCTTGTGGCCGGACCTGCAGCACATCGACCGCACGGCGCTGCTGTGGTTGTTCGCCGGCGGCATGGCCTACATGGTCGGCGCGGGGTTCTTCGTCTTCGATGCGTCGCTGCGCTTCGGCCACTTCATCTGGCATCTGTTCGTGATGGCGGGCAGCGGTTGCCATGTGTGCGCGGTGATCTGGCCGTCGTTGGGCTGATCTGCCCCCGCCGTTCGGGCTGAGGTATCGAAGCCCTTCGATACCTCAGGGCGAACGGAGCACCTGCTACTCCAGATCGTCGATGTGCTTCGGCCAGCCCGCGTGCAGCAGCTTCGACAGCGCACGATCGGCGAGCAGCTTGCCGCCCGTCTGGCACCGCGCGCAGTAGTTCGTTTCGTTGTTCGCATGCACGATGCGCTGCACCTTGCTGCCGCAAACGGGGCACGGCTGGCCGTAGCGGCCGTGCACCGCCATCTGCGGATGGAAGGCGGTGACCTTCTTCGGCCAACCCGAGTGCTTCGCCGCTTCTTCGCCGAGCCGCTGCATCCACTCGCTCATCACCGCGCGCGTGGCATCTAGCAGGCGCTGCGCGGCGTCGGCGTCGATGCTGCGCGTCAGCGCCACCGGCGACATGCGCGCGCGGTGCAAGATTTCGTCCGAGTAGGCGTTGCCGATGCCGCTGAACAACTGCGGGTTCGTCAGCGAGCGCTTCAAGGTGTGGTTCTCGGACGCAAGTTGCGCGGCGAACTCGGCCGAGGTGCAGCGCATGACGTCGATGCCGCCGGGGTCCATCGCCTGCAGTGCATCGCGGCCCTGTACGACATGCAGCGACGCGCGGCGCTGCGTGCCGGCTTCCGTGAACGCGAGCGTGCCGCCGTTGAACTCGAACGTCGCCAGTGCCGTCTTCGCCGGCGGCTTGCCGAGCGCAGCATGCCAATGCAGCCGGCCGGCGATCATCAGGTGCAGCACGAGGAAGAGATCGCCTTCGAGCGCGATCACCATGCGCTTGCCCAGACGCTCGACACCGGCGACCTTCTTGCCCTCGGCGCTCGCGATCGGCGGCACTGCGGTCCGCAGCAGGAACGGGCTGGCCATCTTGACGCGGTTCAGCGTGTCACCGCGCACCTTCGCGTCGAGGCTGTCGACGTAGACGGTGATGTCGGGCAGCTCGGGCATCGTGCCCCCGATAATCGCACCATGTCCGATATCGCCACCGAAGTCCGCCGCCGCCGAACCTTCGCCATCATCTCCCACCCCGACGCCGGCAAGACCACGCTGACCGAGAAGCTGTTGCTGTTCTCCGGCGCGATCCAGATCGCCGGCAGCGTCAAGGCGCGCAAGGCCGCGCGGCATGCCACGTCCGACTGGATGGAGATCGAAAAGCAGCGCGGCATTTCGGTCGCGTCGTCTGTCATGCAGATGGAGTACCGCGGCTGCGTCATCAACCTGCTCGACACGCCGGGCCACCAGGACTTTTCCGAAGACACGTACCGCGTGCTGACCGCCGTCGATGCGGCGCTGATGGTGATCGACGCGGCCAACGGCGTCGAGCCGCAGACGCGGCGGCTGCTGCAGGTCTGCCGCGCGAGGAACACGCCGATCCTCACCTTCGTCAACAAGATGGACCGCGAGGTGCAGGAACCGTTGGCGCTGATGGACGAGATCGAGCGTGAGTTGGGCATGAGCGTCGTGCCGTTCACCTGGCCTGTCGGCATGGGCAAACGCTTTCATGGCGTGATGGACCTGCGCGAAGAGCGCATGCGCGTCTTCGTTCCCGGCGCTGACCGCCACCATGATGCCGACGAGATGCTGCTCGGCCTGGACAACGCGGCGTACGCCGAGCGCTTTGGCGCCGAATGGACGCAGGCCGAGCACGACATCGAACTCGTACAAGGCGCTTGCCCGACGTTCGACGAGGCACAGTTCCTCAGCGGCAAACAAACGCCGATGTTCTTCGGCTCGGCGATCAACAACTTCGGCGTCAAGGAAGTGCTCGACGCGCTGGTCGATCTGGCGCCGCCGCCGTCGTCGCGCGCCGCGATGCAGCGCGTGGTCGAGCCCGCCGAGAAAAAATTCAGCGGCGTCGTCTTCAAGATCCAGGCCAACATGGACCCCGCGCACCGCGACCGCATCGCCTTCGTGCGTGTCGCCTCGGGCCACTTCGAGCGCGGCATGCGATTGAAAGTCGTGCGCAGCGGCAAGGAGCTGCGGCCGAACACGGTGGTCTCGTTCCTGTCGCAACGCCGCGAGCTGCTCGACGAAGCCTTTGCCGGCGACATCATCGGCATCCCAAACCACGGCGTGCTGCAACTCGGCGACACGCTGACCGAAGGCGAAGCACTGCATTACACCGGCCTGCCGTTCTTCGCGCCGGAAATGTTCCGCAGCGTCGAAGTCGCCGACCCGCTGCGCACCAAACAGCTCAAGGCCGGCTTGACGCAGCTCGGCGAAGAAGGTGCGATCCAGGTCTTCCGCCCGGTGGCAGGCTCGGTGCTGCTGCTCGGCGCGGTCGGCCAGTTGCAGTTCGAAGTCGTCGCGCATCGGCTCGAACACGAGTACGGCTGCAAGGCGCGCGTCATGCCGTCGCGCTTTCAGATCGCGCGCTGGGTGACCTGTGACGACAGCAAGGAGATGCAGCGCTTCATCGACGCCAACGCGCATCGCGTGGCGCACGACGCGGTCGATGCGCCGACGCTGCTGGTGGAGTACGCGCCGGAGCTGCGCGCGATCGAGAGCAACTGGCCGAAGATCAAGTTCCACACGATGCGCGAGCACGCCGGCCTGGTCTTTCACAAGGCCGGGTGAAGCCGCCGGCGCGACATCAGCGGCGCAACGCCGTCGTCTCGCCGAGCAGGTGGCGATAGCGGGCCAGCAGCCACGGATAAGAGCCGGCTTGTTGCATGCCGTCCGTGGCGCTGCGCAGCAGGTCTTGCGCTTCGCGGCGCCGGCCGAGCGCGATCAGGGCGCGGCCTTTTTCGGCCTGCAGTTGCCACTCGAAGTCGCGCGGGCCCCAGCTGCTCTCGGCCAGCATCGCGGCATCGACGGTGGCCAGCAGCGCCAGCGATTCGCCGGCGCGGCCGAGCGCGGTCATCGCCTTGGCGCGGCCAAAGTCGATCGCGGCGAGCAGGGGCTTGCCGTTCTTGTCGGCGCGGGCCAGCGGCTGCGCCGCTTCGAAGCGTCGCAGCGCTGTCGCCGCGTCGCCCACTTCGAGCTCGACGGCGCCCAGGCTGACGAGCGCATTGAGCGTGTAGTGGTGCTGCTCGCCGAGCGAAGTGGCGAAGGCTTCGACCGCAGCGCGTGCGGCAATCAGCGCCTGGGCAAAGTCACCGCGCGTCGAGTGCACATCGATCAGCTCCATGTTGGCGCCGCCGGCGTAGAGCTCGTGGGGGCCGAAGGCGCGTGTCATCGCGTCGCGCACGCCGGTGAGCACGGCCTCGGCTTGGTCGAGCTTGCCGTCGTTGATGAGCTCTCGCCCCTGGCGCAGGCGGGCGCGTGAGAGCAGCACCTCGCCGACGCCGCCTTCGCTGTACGGCGGCCGCGTGAGCTCGGCGAACAGCGCCTCGGCACGCGCCTTGTCGCCCAGGCGCAGGTAGACCTCGCCCAGGCGCTGCCGTGCTTCGAAGCGCGGCGCGATGTCGTCGCTTGCGGCCAGTGCGTCGGCGAGCGTGACCAGGCGCAGCGCCGCGGCCAGCGCTTCTTGCGGGCGCTGCGCGTCCATCAACACGTCGACGCGCGCGCGGGCCGCGCGGCGCGCGAGATCGGTGCTGGCTTGCAGCACCGCGGGCCGGCCGCGTTTTCCGCCAGCGCGAGTTTGCGCAGCGCCTCGTCCGGGCGAAAGAAGCCGACCGCCGTCTGCGCAGCGCCGAAGCGCGCCGCCAGCAGCTCGGTATCGTTGGCGGGCACCGCGGGCTCCAGCAGTTCGAGCGCACGCGCGAACTGCCGGTCGGCCTGCGTCATGTACTGCATGCGCAGAAAGATGTCGCCGAGCTGCCGGCGCACCGAGGCTTCGGTGCGCGGCTGGCCTGCGAAGCGCGCGCCGGCACGCTCGGCCGCGCGCTGCAGGATGTCGAACATCGACACCGCCTTGTGCGTGCTGGCGCGCAGCACGTCGGCCGACTGCAGCACGTCCTTGTTCATGAAGTCGTTGATCGCCTGCGCGCGCGCCGAGGCCTGCTCGGCCACGCGCAGCGCCTCGAGCGAACGCCCGTGGAACCACAGGCTGGCGGCCAGGCCGATGACGAGGCTGGCCGCCGCCGCTGCCAGCCACGGCCGGCGCGCGCGGCTGCGGCGCAGTTGCTCGTCGGCGTGCGCGGCAGCCGCGGCTTGCTGCGCCGCCCGCGCGCGCTCGGCGCGGCGCTCGCCCAGTGTTTCCAAGCGCTGCACGAACTCGGCCGCGCTGCGCAATCGCGCTTCGGGCTGGCCTTCGGTGGCAGCGGTCAGGTCGGCCACCAGCAGCTCGTCGGCGATGTCGCGTTGCCAGCCGGTGCTCATCGGGCGGCGGAAGTCACCGACGAGCAGCTGGTAGAGGATCAGCCCGAGCGCATAGACATCGCTGGCCACGGTGGGCGGGCGGCCGGCGAGCAGCTCCGGCGCCAGGTAGAGCGGCGTGCCGCCGCTGTCGGGGCCTTGCGTCAGCGTCAGGCCCAGCGCCGTGACGCCGAGTTCGGCCAGCCGGCCCGGCTCGAGCAAGCGGCTGTTGCCAAAGTCGGCGAGCCGCGCCTGCACGCCCGCCGCGCTCTCGCTGACCAGCACATTGGCCGGCTTCAAGTCCTTGTGCAGCACGCCCAGGCCATGCGCGGCGGCGACGGCGCGCGCGATCTGCAGGAACAGCGCCAGCCGTGTTTCGGTGGTCAGCCCAGCCAGCCGATCGTGCTCGGCGGCCCAGGTGGCCAGATCGGCGCCGCCGTAGTCGTATTCCAGGAAGAACGGCGCCGCGGCGAACTGGGCCTCGATCAGGCGAGCAAAGTCGGCGCGCTCGCCCAGGCCCTGGCGCAGCACGCGGCAGACGGTGTACTCGCGCTTCAACGCCGCCAGGCCCTCGCCGTCGGCCGCGAACTTGTAGACGCGGCGCTCGCCCGCCGGCACGGCCCGCGCCAGCCACACCGCGCCGTGCGTGCGCTCGCCGAGCGGGCGATCGAGGCGAAACAGCGGGCGCTGCGGCACGGTCTGGCCGGCGACTAGATCGAGCGCCACGGCAGCCCGCCGGCCGACCGCCGTGCGCTCCAGCGGCCCGGCAAAACGGTAGCCGACGCGCGGCACGCTTTCGATGCGCGCCGCGCCCTCGGCGCCCAGCGCCTTCCTCAGCTTGTTGACGGCGCTGGTCAGTGCGTGATCGACCGTCGGCTCGGGCCAGAGCCGATCGAACAGCTCGGCGCGCGTCACCGCTTCGTTCGGCCGCCGCAGCAACTCGGCCAGCACGGCCAGCGGCAGCGGCTCGACGGTGACCTCCTGGCCGGCCACCGACAGCCGCATCGCCGCGGCGTCGAACAGCACATCGGCAAAGCGGTAGCGGTGGCTGAAGGCGGGCTCGCCGGCCGGTGTTTTGCTCATCGCCAACTCCTCGCGACAGGGGCGGTCTCGCGCGCGCGGCGAAGCGTCGTTCGATGCGGGCTCGCAAACCATCCCTAATTTGCCGCCGTGAGGTTTCCATGAGGACAAAAACCGGGGCCGCCGCGCACGCTGCGCCGTCTTTCAACGGAGGTACCCACCATGGCTCATCTCGCTCCCCTGATTTCTGCTTTCGACCGGCGCGGTCTGCTGCGCGCGGCCGCGCTGGCGTTGGGCCTCGCGCTCACCGCGTGCGGCGGCGGCAGCAGCAGCGATGACGATGCCACCGCAACAGACAAGCTCGTCATCACCGGCACCGCCGCCACCGGCGCGGCGCTGGCCGGGGCCACCGTCGAGCTCCAATGTTCGGGCGGCAACGGCAGCGGCACGACGCAGGCCGACGGCAGCTATTCGGTCTCGCTGGTTGCCGCGCTGCCCTGCGTGATCCGCGTCAGCGGCTCGGGCGGCGTCGTGTTGCACACGGTGGCCTTCGGCTCGGGCACCACGGCGCGAGCCAACCTGACGCCGGCCACCGAGCTCGTCGTCGCACGGCTGGCGGCACAGGACCCGGCGGCCTTCTACGCGAACTTCGACGCCGCCGCGATCACGGCCGCGGCCGTGGCCTCGGCACAGACGCAGGTGCTGACGCTGCTGCAAGCCGACGGGCCTCGACTTCTCGTCGCTCGGTGACCTGATCACCGGCCCGCTCGTCGCGCGCACGCCGGCTGCCGCGGGCGATGCCTATGACCAGGCGCTCGACAGGCTGGCCACCTCGCTGGCCGCCAGCGGCACGCCGTTGGCGACGTTGACGAACACCGTGGTCGCGTCCGCCGGCAATGTGAACGCGGTCGCAGCGCTGCCGCCCGAGTTGCTGCTCGCGCGCGCTGCGCCGACCTGTTCGGCGCTGCGCAGCGGCAACTACCGCATCGTCTCGCCGACGCTCGGCGCGACGATGGCGGCGCAGACCGGCACGCTGGCCTTCGACGCTGCAGCGATGACCGGCACCCGCGCCGGCAACGCAGCGGCCACCTGGACGGCCAACGGCGCCTGCCGTTTCACCGAGCAGGGTGCGAACTACAGCGCCGACGTGGTGGTCTCGCAGGCCGGCGTGATGATCGGCCGGCTGACGCGCAACGGCGCGGCGCGCGACTTCATCGGCCTGCCGGCGCAGAACCACACGCTGGCCGAACTGGCCGGCACGTGGAACATGCTCGGCTTGAACTTCAGCGACGCCAACGCGGCCTATGTCGGCGCGGCAGGCAGCGCAACGCTCAACGACGCCGGCCGCTTCACCGGCGGCATCAACTGCCAGAACGACAGCACCTGGGCGGTCGATGTCTGCGCCCCGATCACCGAGCCGCTGCTGTCGCTGATCCCGCCGTTCGTGGCCAACGCCGATGGCGGCTTCGACGCCTTCGACGCCGGCGCCAGCAGCGCCACCACGCGCGCCTTTGCCTACCGCGCGGGCAGCGGCGATTTGATGCTTGCCGTGGTGTCGTTCGACGGCACGTTCGGCTTCTACAGCCCGGACAAGCCAGTGCCGCGGCCGGCCGTGGGTGCGGTGACGCGCAACTGGAACTTCGACTCCGACGCCCTCTTTGCGCCGCAGGGCGGCATCACTGAAGTGCAGAACACCATCCTGTCGATCGATGCCGCCACCGACAGCTGGACCCGACGCCAGCAGACGATCGGCACGACGCGCGACTTCGTGACGACGCTGTTTGCGAACAACCCGCGCCGCGGCTATGCATACCGCGAGGGCGGCGTGGTCACCGGCGCCAACGGCGCGCCGCTTCAAGTCAACGCGTTCACCTTCCTGCGCCTGCACGGCATGGGCTTCTCGCCGGTCTTGTTGCCGGCAGGCCGCACGCTCGAGTTCTCGGTGGCGCAACCGTGAGCGATGCGGGCGGGCCGCGCCGCGCGCTCGCGTAGCATCACGCCGCGGCCCGCTCCTTGCCGAGAGTTCAGCGACGGCCCGAAGACTGGTTCCGAAGGTCGCGCACTGTGGGGTTCCCCCACGGTCAGCGTTCGAAGACAGGCATCACGCCGCGTGATCGCCGTGTGCGCGCATGCGCACGGATGATCACGCATCACCGGAAGGTCGGCAAGGCGGCGGGCCGCACCTCGGCGGCGGTGGAGGGGGTCTTGCACGATCGATACCGGCACAGCGTGGCCCTCGGCCTGGCGCAGGCAATGCTCGCCGGGCCGCTGCATCGCACCGGGCTGGCGGCGCGGCTGCGCGCCGCCACGGCGGAGACCGGCAGCTGGATCGACGAGTTGGCGCGGGCGATTGCGGACGCCTGCGCGCTGTCGTGGCCGTTGCAACGCGCCGAAACGCTGGCCGAGCGCGTGCTGCACGAGCCGGCATTTCTTGCCGCGTTCGCGCGCGCCGATGCGCCGCGCCTCGTGCGCTATTTCCTGCGCCCCGGCAAACAACTGCCGCCGCCGCTCGGCCTCGACGAAGTCGATCTGCCGGCGCTGGCCACCGTGGGCGATCTCGCCGCGTGGCTCGGCATCGACAACGACACGCTCGACTGGTTCGCCAACGCGCCGGCGCGGCGCCGCCACGCCGCGTTGCAGCAACAGCACTACCAATGGCGCTGGTGGCCCAAGCAAGAAGGCGTGCGCGTGCTCGAAGTGCCGCGCGCGCGGCTGAAAGATTTGCAGCGGCGCTTGCACGCCGATCTGCTGGCGCGCGTGCCGCCGCACGAATCCGCGTGCGGCTTCACGCCCGGCCGCGGCATGCTCGACCACGCGCGCCAGCACGTCGGCCAAGCCGTGCTGATGCGCTTCGACCTGCGCGACTTTTTCGGCAGCGTGCGCGCCAGCCGCGTGCATGCGCTGTTCGCCACGCTCGGCTACAGCCCCGCGGTCAGCCGCGCGCTGACGGCGCTGACGACGAGCCGCGTGCCCGAGCCGGTCCTGATGCGCTGGCGCGATGAAGGCCTGATCGACCACGAGCACGCAGCGCGCCTGCGCATCGCCCACTTGCCGCAAGGCGCGCCGAGCTCACCGGCGCTGGCCAACCTGTGCACGTTCAACCTCGACCTGCGCCTGGCCGCGTTGGCCGAAGCCTGCGGCGCGCGCTACAGCCGCTACGCCGACGATCTGGTGATCTCCGGCGGCAAAGGACTGGCGGCACGGCGGATGCAGATCGAAGCGCTGGTCGGCGCCGCGGCGCGCGAAGAAGGCTTTGCGTTGCAGCACCGCAAGACGCATTGCGCCACGCGGGCCGGCGCGCAGCGCGTCTGCGGCATCGTCGTCAACGACCACGCCAATCTGCCGCGCCGCGAGTTCGACCGCCTGAAAGCCGTGCTGCACCGCTGCGTCGTCGATGGGCCGCGAGCGCACAACCGCAGCGGCATCGCCGACTGGCGCGGCCACCTGATCGGCCGCGTGTCGTGGGCGCTTCAGGTCAACCCGGGAAAGCCGCGCGGCTGTCGGCGCTGCTGTCGCGCATCGACTGGACGCGCTGAACGCGTCCGTGCTCAGACCATCGACAGCAGCAGCGGCGCCGGCAGAAACTCCAGCCCCTCGGCCAGCAACGCCGCGGCACACAGGGCCTTGGCCTGCGGGTCCAGGGCCGAGCCTGCGGCGCGTTCGGGCGCTGCCACCGGCTGCGCGGCCCCGCGCAGGTGCCGCGCCATCGCCGCCGCCGCGGCCTCGCCGACGGCGCCCCAGGCGCGGCGCCGCCCTTCGGCGCGCGAGCGGTGCTTGCTCTTCAATTCCGAGAGGTCGCGCAGCGCCAGCGGCAACGGCAGGCGGAAGGCCTCTGGGGTGACGCGCTCGGCGCTGAACTTCTCCCAGAACTCGTCGTAGGAGTTGCGAAAGTTCGACTCGTACTTCGGCTCGTAGTGCATCTGCACCAGGCCGTGCACCGCATAGAGATCGGTCATGCCCAGCATCTGGCCGATGCCGGCGAGCGCCGCCAGGCCGAAGTACGGCGGCGAGTTCTGCTTGAAGCAGGCGCGAAAGATCTGCAACTCGGGCCAGGTGTGGGTCTGGCAGCGGGTGATGAAGATCGTCGGTGCGCTCTCGCGGCCGAACATCGCCGCGTCGGCCCAGACGAAGTTCATGCTGCCGACCTGCTGGCCGTTGGTGTACAGGCGCAGGAAGAGGTCGCCTTCGAGCGTCTCTTCGCCGGCCAGGCCCATGCGCATCTCGAAATGGTGGCCATCGATGTCGGCCGACCACAGCGTGAAGCCCTGCGCCGTGTACAGCGTCTTCAGCATCGCCTCGTCGAAGGTCGTGCCCTCGAAGCGGTAGTGGTGCAGCGCGGCGCGAAAGCGCTGCGCCAGCGAGTAGCCGCGCACCAGGTAGCCCGGATGCGAGATGAAGTGAAAGGGATCCCACGGTTGGCCGTCGGCGCCGCGCTTGCGTGCGACGCGCTGCAGATAGCCTTCGTCGGACATGCGGCGCATCAGCCCGGGAAAGGCCAGCACGCGCAGCGAGCCGATGACCCGTTTGCCCGCCGCCGCCGCACCTTTGCTGCGGCGGAATTCATCATGCGTGGCCAGGAGGGCACTAACGAAAGAGGTCATGCGGGTCGCAGCTCGCCTTGTGGGGCGGGAAGTAGCAGTCTGTGCCGGGTGCGGCAGCTTAATGCAGCGGAATTGGTTACAGCCCCTGCACTGTGGTGGTGGCGCAGGCGGCCGCAGGCGTCGTGCTGCGGCCCGGAATAATGGTGCGCCGTGTCGATCACCCCTTCTGCGCCGCCGCGCCTGCCGTTGTACCTGGATCTGATCCGCTGGAACCGCCCGGCCGGCTGGCTGCTGCTGCTCTGGCCGACGCTCTCAGCCCTGTGGATCGCCGCCGACGGCTTCCCCGGCTGGCACCTGCTGGCGGTGTTCGTGCTCGGCACGGTGCTGATGCGCAGCGCCGGCTGCTGCGTCAACGACGTCGCCGACCGCGAGTTCGACCGCCACGTCAAGCGCACCGCGCAGCGGCCGGTGACGAGCGGCGCAGTATCGGCGCGCGAAGCGCTGGTGCTCGGCGCGGTGCTGGCGCTGCTGGCCTTCGCGCTCGTGCTGACGACGAATCCGCCGACGATCCTGCTCTCGTTCGTGGCGCTGGCGATCACGCTGGCCTACCCGTATGCGAAGCGTTTTGTCTCGATGCCGCAGGCCGTGCTCGGCGTGGCGTTTTCGTTCGGCATCCCGATGGCGTTTGCCGCGGTGCTCGGCGGCCGCGTCTGGGCGCTCGACGCCGTGCCGTGGCCGGCCTGGGCGTTCATGGCGAGCAACCTGTTCTGGGTGCTGGCCTACGACACCGAGTACGCGATGGTCGATCGCGACGACGACCTGAAGATCGGCATGAAGACCAGCGCCATCACGCTCGGCCGCTTCGACGTGGCTGGGCGTGGCGGCGTTCTACGCCATCCACCTCGCCAGCTGGGCCGCGCTCGGCCGGCTGCTCGGCCTCGGCGGCTGGTTCTACGCCGGCGTGGCGGTGGCGGCGGGCGCAGGCGCTGTGGCATCTGTGGCTGATCCGCGGGCGCGCGCGCGACGGCTGCTTCAAGGCCTTTCGCCTCAACCACTGGCTCGGCTTCGCGCTCTTCGCCGGCACCGCGGTCGAGTTGCTGACTCGGTAGTTGCAAGGGGGCAGGAACGTCGATGCCGCGGGGATACTCGGTCTTCATTTCCACGTTGCTCGGAGAGACCTTGATGAAACTGACCCGCATCCTCGCCCTCACCCTCGCCGCTGCCGCGGTCACTGCCGCCGGCGGCGTGCAGGCGCAGCAGTTCTTCCGCATCGGCACGGGCGGCACGGCCGGCACCTACTACCCGGTCGGCGGCGCGATCGCCAATGCCGTCAGCGTGCCCGGCAAGACCGTCGTCACCGCGCAGGCCAGCAACGGCTCGGTGGCCAACGTCACCGGCATCGCCGGCGGCGCAGATGGAGTCGGGCTTCTCGCAGGCCGACGTGGCCACCTGGGCGCAGACGGGCACCGGCATGTACGAAGGCAAGCCCAGCGTGCCCGGCCTGCGCCTGATCGCCAACCTCTACCCCGAGAGCGTGCACGTGGTGGTGAAGAAGGGCGCGGGCATCAAGAGCGTGGCCGACCTGAAGGGCAAGCGCGTCGCGCTCGACGAGCCGGGCTCGGGCACGCTGGTCAATGCGCGAGCGATCCTCGCCGCATACGGCCTGAAGGAGTCCGACATCAAGCCCGAGTACATCAAGCCCAACCAGGCCGGCGACAAGATGAAGGACGGCTCGCTCGACGCCTTCTTCTTCACCGGCGGCGCACCGGCCGGCGCGATTGCCGAGCTGGCCTCGGCCGGCTCGGGCATCGACATCCTGCCGATCGACGGCGCCGCCGCCGAGGCGCTGCGCAAGGCCAGCCCGTTCTTCGCGCCCGACACGATCGCCGCCGAGACCTACAAGGGCGTCGGCGCGGTGCAGACGCTGGCCGTCGGCGCGCAGTGGGTGACCGGCGACAAGGCCGACGCGGCCACGGTGTACGAGATCACCAAGGCGCTGTTCGGCGAGGCGGCGCAAAAGCAGCTCGCCGCCGGACACGCCAAGGGCAAGTTCATCACCAAGGAGAACGCGGTCAAGGGTGCGGGCATTCCGTTCCATCCGGGCGCCGAGAAGTTCTACAAGGAAGCCGGTGTGCTGAAGTAAGCCGCACGGGACACAAGCCCACGGGGCAGCGGCCAGCGCTGCCCCTTTTTCTTTCTGCTGGACCCGCACGATGAGCACTGCCCTGCCCGACGACAAGACGCTGCTCGAGCTCGAGCAGAAGTTCGATCCGGAGATGCGCTTCCGGCCGCTGACGGCGCGCGTGCGGCCACCGTCGTCGGCGCGCTGCTGATCGTGCTGTCGCTGTTCCACTACTACACGGCGGGCTTCGGCCTCTTGCAGGAGGTCACGCACCGCGGCGTGCACCTGGCCTTCGTGCTGGGGCTGATCTTTCTCGTCTTCCCGCACCGGCATGCGCTGCTGGAAAAACCGGCCGAGCACCGCCTGCTGACACCGGGCAACGTGCCCTGGTTCGATTGGCTGCTCGCGCTCGCCGTGGCCGCGTCGGTGCTCTACATCCCGTACATCTTCGAGGACCTGACGTTTCGCGTCGGCAACCCGCTGGCCATCGACGTGGCGATGGGCACGATCCTGATCGTCGCGCTGCTCGAAGCCACACGGCGCAGCATGGGCTGGCCGCTGCCGCTGATCGCCATCGGCTTCATGGCCTACGCGATGGCCGGGCCGATGTTCCCCGGCCTGCTCAAGCACGCCGGCGCGAGCTGGAGCCAGCTCGTCAACCACCAGTACCTGACCAGCCAGGGCATCTACGGCGTGGCGGTCGGCGTGGTCGCGACCTACGTCTTCCACTTCGTGCTCTTCGGCGTGCTGGCCACGCGCATCGGCCTGGGCCAGTTGTTCCTCGACGTGGCCTCGTCGATCGCCGGCCGCTACGCCGGCGGGCCGGCGAAGGTCAGCGTCTTCGGCTCGGCGATGTTCGGCATGTTGTCGGGCTCGTCGGTGGCCAATGCGGTGACGGTCGGCTCGCTGACGATCCCCGCGATGATCCGCGTCGGCTACAAGCGCGAGTTCGCCGGTGCGGTCGAGGCCGCTTCATCGACCGGCGGCCAGATCACGCCGCCGGTGCTCGGCGCGGCGGCCTTCCTGATGGTCGAGTTCTTGTCGGTGCCGTACCAGACGATCATCGTCGCCGCGGCGATTCCGGCCTTCATGCATTTTTTCGGCGTCTTCATGCAGGTGCATTTCGAGGCCAAGCGTTTTGGTCTGCGCGGCCTGACCGAAGACGAGATGCCGAAACTGCGCGAGAGTTTTCGCGCGCGCTGGCCGACGCTGATTCCGCTGGTGCTGCTGATCACGATCCTGGTCAGCGGGCGCACGCCGTACCTGGCGGCCTTCACCGGCATCTCGTCGTGCGCGATCGTCGGCTTGACGACGCGCGTGCAGGGCAACACCGCGCGCCACTGGGCGCTGATGCTCGGCCTGCATGCGGCGCTGCTGGTGCTGGTGTTCGGCGGCATCGAGAGCGAGGGCGTGAAGCTCGGCGCTGTTCGGCGCGGCGCTGGTGACGGCGGTCGTGCTGACGCGGCTGTTCAAGATCGACGGCCGCATCGGCGCACCGGCGTTGGTCGAGGCGTTTTCCACCGGCGCCAAATACGCGCTCGCCGTCGGCGCGGCGGCAGCGACGGTGGGCATCGTCATCGGCGTCGTCACGCTGACCGGCGTCGGCTTCAAGCTCTCCACCATCATCACCGGCGCGGCGCAGGCGGTCTCGGGCGGCGTGGTCTCGCTGCTGCCGGCGTGGCTGGTCACGCAGCAGTCGCTGACGCTGTTCGTCGCGCTGCTGATGACCGGCCTCGTCTGCATCCTGCTCGGCTGCGGCATCCCGACCACGGCCAACTACATCATCATGGTCACGGTGGCGGCGCCGACGCTGGTGCAACTGGGTGTCGAGCCGCTGGTGGCGCACTTCTTTGTCTTCTACTACGGCGTGCTGGCCGACATCACGCCGCCGGTTGCTCTGGCCGCGTATGCCGCCGCCGGCATGGCCGGCAGCGACCCGTTCAAGACCGGCAACATGGCGTTTCGCCTCGGCATGGCCAAGGCGCTGGTGCCGTTCGTCTTCGTCTTCTCGCCGGCGCTGCTGATCGTCGCCAAGGGCTTCACGCCGTATGACTTCGTCGTCACCTTCGTCGGCTGCATCCTCGGCATCACGCTGCTGGCCGCGGCGTTGTCGAAGTTCTTTCTCGTCGAGATGACACGCGCCGAACAGGCGCTGTGCCTGCTGGCCGCCCTGCTGATGATCGCGCCGGGATTGCTGCCGACGGCGATCGGCTTGCTGCTCGCGGTGCCGATGCTCTTGCGCCACGTCGTGGCGCACCGGCGCGTCGCTGCCGCCGTTTAGCGGCCGAGTTCTTCGGCGCGCGTTCGCGCGGCATGCAGCGCGCGCACGACAGCGTCTTTGACACCGCTGGCATCGAGCGACGTGATCGCGGCATGCGTCGTGCCGCCCTTGGACGTGACGCGCTCGCGCAGCGTTTGCGGCGACTCGGCAGATTGCATCGCCAGTTGCGCCGCACCGGCGATCGTCTCCTGCGCCAGGCGGCGCGCGGCCTCGGCCGGCAGACCCATCTGCGTGCCGGCCTCGACCATCGCTTCGAGCAAATAGAACACGTACGCCGGGCCCGAGCCGGAAAGCGCGGTCACGGCATCGAGGTCGGCCTCGGCGCCGAACCACAACAGGTTGCCGGTGGGCGCCAGCACACGCTCGACGGCGGCGCGGTCGTCGGCGCTCGCTGCGTCGCGCGCATACAAGCCGGTGATGCCCTTGCCGATCAACGCCGGCGTGTTCGGCATCGCACGCACGACGCGCGGGCTGCCGCTGGCCTGCGCAATCGCGTCGCTGCGCACGCCGGCCATCACCGAAAGTTGCAGCGCCTGGCTCACATGCGCTGCGCAAGGCGCTGCGGCCTCGGCAAAGCTCTGCGGCTTGACGGCCCAGACCACGAGGTCGGCGTCGCGCAACGACGCATCGGCCTGCGCGAGCAGCTTGACGCCGGGCCTTGCTGCCGCGATGCGATGGCGCTGCTCGTCGAACGGCTCGACCACCGTGATCAACTCCGACGGCCAGCCGCCCCACAACAAGCCGCCGAAGATCGCGCCGGCCATGTTGCCGCCGCCGATGAAAACGAGTCGGGGTGTGCTCATAAGGCCTCGCGCCGGGCCGCCCCAAGCAGGCCTTGCGCCCCCTCGGGGGGCAGTGAACGAAGTGAACGTGGGGGTCTCATGACTCGAGTTTATGGCGCTGCATGAACGCCGTGGCGGTTCGCCATGCAAACCCGGCATCAACGCGCTTCCAATTCCCCCTCGCCTCGGCCTACAGTGCTGCACCCACTGGCCCGCAGCTCACGAGGCGGCGTGCCACGGCATCCAACATCAACGGAGACTTCTCGCCATGAACCTCAGCTACGTCAGCAACCACCCCGACAGCCCGTGGAGCGTCTACCTGATGCAGGTCGATCGCGTCGTTCCCTACCTGGGCAAGCTGGCGCGCTGGTCCGAAACGCTGAAGCGCCCGAAGCGCACGCTGATCGTCGACATCCCGATCGAGATGGACGACGGGCAAATCGGCCACTTCGAAGGTTTCCGCTCGCAGCACAGCCTGACGCGCGGCCCCGGCAAGGGGGGCGTGCGCTACCACCCGGACGTGACGCTCGAAGAGGTGATGGCGCTGGCCGCGTGGATGACGATCAAGAACGCCGCCGTGAACCTACCCTACGGCGGCGCCAAGGGCGGCGTGCGTGTCGATCCGAAGCTGCTGTCGCTGAAGGAGCTGGAGAAGCTGACGCGGCGCTACACCAGCGAGATCGGTCTCATCATCGGCCCGCAACAAGACATCCCCGCGCCCGACGTCAACACCAACGGCCAGATCATGGCCTGGATGATGGACACGTACTCGATGAACACCGGGGCCACCGCCACCGGTGTCGTCACCGGCAAGCCGATTCATCTGGGCGGCTCGCTCGGCCGCATCAAATCCACCGGCCGCGGCGTCTTCGTCACCGGGCGTGAAGCGGCGCGGCGCATTGGGCTCAAGCTCGACGGCGCGAAGGTGGCGGTGCAGGGCATGGGCAACGTCGGCTCCTCAGCGGCCGAACTGTTCGGCCAGGCCGGCGGCACCATCGTCGCGGCGCAGGACCACACCGGCAGCATCTGCAACGACAAAGGGTTCGACTTGTCGCTGCTGATCCCGCACATCAAGGAAACCGGCGGCGTCGGCGGCTTCAAGGGCGCCGAGCCGATGGACAACGAAGCGTTCTGGGACACGGCCTGCGACATCATGATCCCGGCCGCGCTCGAAGGCCAGATCACACCAGCGCGCGCGCAGCGCATCAAGGCCAGGCTCGTACTCGAAGGCGCCAACGGCCCGACCAGCCCGGCGGCCGACGACATCCTGGCCGACCGCGGCATCCTCGTCGTGCCCGACGTGATCTGCAACGCCGGCGGCGTGACCGTGTCCTACTTCGAGTGGGTGCAGGATTTCTCTTCCTTCTTCTGGAGCGAAGACGAGATCAACGTCCGCCTCGACAAAATCATGGTCGATGCGCTGAAGAAGATCTGGGACACCGCGGATCGGCACAAGACGACGCTGCGCACCGCTACTTTTGCGGTGGCGTGCGAGCGGATTCTGATGGCGCGCGAGGAGCGCGGGCTGTACCCATGAAGGCCACTCGATCATGCGCGTGAGCGTGGTCCGCTCCTGCGCGGCGCGCGCCTTGGCGCGAGCCCGCAATTCGTCCTGCAGGTCAAGGGTCGTCTTCATGGTCGCACCGTACAGAAATCTGTACCGTCGGGCAAGGTTGCTTGAAGTCAACTTTGAAGTGCAACACACCGCCGGGACGAGCGAAGAAGACTTCGCTCGGTGCGCAGGCCGCGTGGCATGAACGCCGCCTGCCACTGAAGCGGCGAGCGCGCTACCGCGACGCCGCCGATGCCGGCGCGCTCGGCGCTGCAATGGGGGGCGCCGGCGTTGTCGGCACGCTGATGCCTGGCCCGATCGGGATGTCCGGGTTGATCGTCACCTTGTTGACGAAGTGGCGCGTCTCGCCGAAGCAGGTGGTGGGCAGGCCGACCTTTTCTTCGTAGTGCAGGGTCACGCGCTTGCCGGTGGCGGCGCTGATCTCCTTGGCAGCCGCCTCGTCGTGCACGGTGAAGTAGAACTTCTCGACGGCGCTTCCAGGCAAAGAGACCAGCGCCAGCTCGCCCTCCCAGGTCTTGCAGACCCAGCCCTTGTGCGAAAACTTCTGCACCCAGCCGGCGCGCTCGCCGCTCGAATAGCTCCATTGCAGCGCCAGCCAGAAGTAGGCAGCGGCGAGCAGCACGATAACGACGAGGGCGGCGAGAAAGCGGATCAGCATGGACGGCGACGCAGCGGAGCGGACAAGCCCGCATCGTCGCACACCGGTGCCGTGGCTACGATGCGCGACTGTTCGTCAAAGAGGTTGTCGCCATGCTTCGCCGCTCGCTGTTCACCGTCGCACTCGCCTTGTCGCTGCCCGCGTTGGCGCAGAACACCTGGCCGACCAAGCCGGTGAAGATCGTCGTGCCCACGGGGCCCGGCAGCTCGCTCGACCTGATCGTGCGCGCGATTGCCGACAAGCTCGGCGCGCGCTGGGGCCAGCGCGGTGATCGTCGACAACAAGCCCGGCGCCGGCGGCATGCTCGGCCTGGATGTGGTGGCCAAGGCCAGCGACGGCCACACGCTGGGCATCGGCTTCAACGGGCCGATCGCCTTTGCGCCGTTTCTCTACCGCAAGATGCCCTACGACCCGGCCAAGGATTTGCTGCCGGTGGTGATGACGACGTCGCAGCCGAACGTGCTCGCCGTCAACGCCGACAAGGTGCCGGCCAAGACCGTGGCCGAGTTCGTGACATGGGCCAAGGCGCAGGACGGCAAGATGAACTACTCGTCGCTCGGCAACGGCAGCTCGGCGCACCTGACGATGGAGCTGTTCCTCGCCGAGAGCGGCACCCGGGCGACGCACATCCCGTTCAACGGCTCGCCGCCCGCTGCGATGGCCGTGGCGCAGGGCGAGGTCGACGCCACCTTCATGGTCGCACCGGCGCTGCTGCCGCACGTGAAGAACAACAAGGTGCGCCTGCTCGCGGTCAGCGCACCGCAGCGGCCCGAGTCGTTGAAGGACGTGCCGACGCTGGCCGCTGCCGGCTACCCGGCCGTCGAGTCGCTGGCCTGGAACGGCCTGTTCGCGTCGCCCGGCACGCCCGACGCCGTGGTGGCGCGCATCAATGCCGATGTCAACGAAGCACTGAAGGACGCAGCCGTCAAAAGCGCCCTCGAAACACAGGGGCTTACCGTGGTCGGCGGAACTGCGGCAGACTTCAAGCGCGTGATCGACGGCGACGTCAAACGCTGGGGCCCGGTGATCGACAAGCTGGGCATCAAACTCGACTGACTGGAGCCGTACCGCCATGGGCAAGACGTTCGAGCAGGTCCAACAAGAACACGGTGCGTGGACGGCGATGTCGATCCACCTCGGCGACAACCGCTACACCCGGATGCCACCGGTGGCCGACTGGCGGCTGCGCCGCTTCGTGCAACTGGTCGCCGACCTGCTCGGCAAACCGATCAGCCAGGCTCGCGTGCTCGACCTGGCCTGCCTCGAAGGCCACTACGCGATCGAGTTCGCGCTGCACGGCGCCGAGGTCACGGCCCTCGAGATCCGCGACGACAACATCGCCAAGGCGCGCTACGCCAAGGAGCAGATGGGCCTGCACAAGCTGACGCTGGTGCAGGACGACGTGCGCAACATCTCGGTGGAAAAGTACGGCCACTTCGACGTCATCATCTGCGCCGGGCTGATCTACCACCTCGATGTGCCCGATGTCTTCGCCTTCACCGAGCGCATGGCCGAGATGTGCACGCGCTTGACCATCATCGAGTCGCAGATGAGCCTGCAGGACCACGACCGCGTGGAGTACAAAGGCCAGCCGTACTGGGGCTTGTGGTACCAGGAGCACGCGCCCGATGCCACGCCGGAAGAAAAAGCGGCCGACAGCTGGGCCTCGATCGACAACACGCGCAGCTTCTGGTTCACGCCGGCGTCGATGTGCAACCTGGTGGCGCAAGCCGGCTTTAGTTCTTGCTTCGAGTGCCACAACCCGGTGATCCCGAACGTGGCCGATGACCGGCGCACCTACGTGGCGATCAAGGGCACGCGGCAACAGGTGCATTCCTCGCCGCCGACCGATGCGCTGCAGCATGTGCCCCGCCCGGAGCACAACCCGACGCCGCTGAACTCGATCCATCTGCAGCACAACGCGGCGTTTCGCTTCTTCAAGAACACGATGCCGCAGGGCTTGAAGGATGCCGTCAAGCCGATGCTGCGGTCGGTGGGCGTGCTGCCGCCGGACGAGACGCCGGACTTCATGAAGAAGAAAAAGGGCGGCTGAAGGTTCACCGCGCGTTGCAGGTCCAGCACCTGTTCGCGGCAGCGCGGCCGCGACTGAGTAGCTTCGCAGATCAAGAGTGACCACGACAAGGCAACGCCCATCAAGGGCCAGCCCGCACCACGCGCGCACGGCTGATCGCCGTCACAGAAAGGCTGATCACGCTGGCATCGGTGAAGTTCGCCAGCCAGGTACCGGTGTAGGTGGACGCCCTGTACGTTGAGGACGACCAAAACATGCCGGGATCGTCGGCGCTGCTGCACCGCCCATCAGCACAGTCGACGGATCCGTTCTTCTTGACCGCAGGAAAAACGGGTGAAACCGCCCTCCAAGGTGGGTCGCCTTGTTTGCCAAGGTCACACTCATCGCGCTTGCCCATCACGCTTTTCAGCTCTTCTATGGTCGGCAGCCGCCAGTCCGACCTGCCGGCGAAGCGGTCTCGACGCGAGGCCATGGTCGCTTCCTCCAAGGTCATCAGTTGGCCTTCTCCCCGGCACGCACCACCGGCCCATGACTGCCCGATCGCGCAGCGCTGCCAGACAAGGCCATTGCGAGGATCAAGCACCGTCCCGTCCTTGTTGTCCTTGAAGGCGTCGAAATATTTGCAGGCCGACCCAGCGCGTGTCGCTGCGCCAAGCGCAGCCTCGTGCCTGAGCGCCGTGCCGCGTGTGGCGCCAGATTCGCACGGAGACTGCTGATAAATCGTGCGACCGCCCGTCTCGCACTTGAAGGGCTGGGCCCCCGCTGTGAGAGCGGACATAAGGAGTCCGAGCATGAGCACGGCGCCAGGCGCCGACGGGCTGCGCACCGTGGCTTGGATCGAGTGGTGGTGCTGTTGGCACATGACTCAGCGCGACTCGCCCGCCAGCAACGCGGCGTTGCCTCCCGCCGCCGTGGTGTTGACGGTCAAGGTCTGCTCGGCGGCCAGTCGCCACAGCGCGGCACTCAGGTCACCGACGAACAGCGGCACGATGGCGCCGCGTCGGGCGGCCAGACGCTGGCGCAGTACGGCAGCGAAGCCCGCTTCGGCGATCACGCCTTGCACACGGTCGTCGGCGGCGATGGCGGCGATGGCGGCGTCGAACGGCGCGTCGATGATCTGGACTGCATCCGGCGGCAATCCACCGGCGCGCTGCCAGTAAACGAGCACGCCTTCGGCTTGTTCGCGCGCCGCCGGCGGCAGCGCGACGAGCAGCGTGTTGCCGGCGGCGAGCGCGGCCTGCCACTGAGATTGCGTGGCGGCATCGGCAGACGTGGCGATGCTGGCGATGACGCCGCGGCCGTGCAGGCGCAGCTCGTTGCGCTCGCCGGTGGGGCCGGGCAGCGTTTGCATGGCAAGTTGCTTTCGCGCCTGCACGGCCAGCGCCGACGCGCGTACGGCGTCGAGCCAGGCGCAGCGCTGGTCGAGCGAGGCTTCGCCCCACGCGCTGGCGCGGGCACGTGCGAGGGCGGCGTCGAGTGCGGCGGGTGGCGAGTCGTTCAACGTCACAGGCGATGCGGTTGGCGATACCGCAGCCGCCGCAAAGCGCAGCAGGTAAAACGGCCCGCCGGCTTTGGGCCCCGTGCCCGACAAGCCCTCACCGCCGAACGGCTGCACGCCGACCACCGCGCCGATGACGTTGCGGTTGACGTACACGTTGCCGATGCGCGCCCGTTCGGCGATGCGCTCGGCGCGGCTGTCGATGCGCGTCTGCACGCCCAGCGTCAGGCCATAGCCGAGGCCGTTGATGCGATCGACGAGCGCGTCGACATCGCCCGACCAGCGCACGATGTGCAGCACCGGGCCGAAGACTTCTTCCTTCAGCTCTTCGATGCGCGCGAGCTCGAAGGCGATCGGCACCTGGTGCGTCGGCCCGGCCGCACCGCGCGGGCTGGCGGCGACGAGCTTGGCGCTGCGCAGCAGGCGCTCGACGTGGCGCGCGATGCCGGCGTGCGCCTCGGCGTCGATCAGCGGGCCGACGTCGGTGACGAATTGCGCCGCATCGCCGACGCGCAGCTCGGCCATCGCGCCGGCCACCATTTCGATCACGCCGTCGGCGATGCTGTCGTGCACGCACAAGAGGCGCAGCGCAGAGCAGCGCTGGCCGGCCGAGCGGAAGGCGCTCTGCACGACCGCATCGACCACCTGCTCGGGCAGCGCGGTGCTGTCGACGATCATCGCGTTCAGGCCACCGGTTTCGGCGATCAGCGGGCGCAGCGGGTCGCCGCTCTTGGCGAGTGTCTTGTTGATGATCTGCGCCACCGGCGTGCTGCCGGTGAACGCCACGCCTGCGGTGTGTTGATGCGCGACGAGCGCAGCGCCGACGATCTCGCCCGGGCCGTGCAGCAGCGCCAGCGCGTCGTGCGGCACGCCGGCTGCATGCAGCAACTCGACGCAGCACATGGCGACGAACGGCGTTTGTTCGGCGGGTTTCGCGGCGACGCTGTTGCCCGCGGCGAGTGCGGCCGCCACCTGGCCGCAGAAGATCGCCAGCGGAAAGTTCCACGGGCTGATGCAGACGAAGACGCCGCGGCCCTGCGGCGTGTGCTGCTCGGCTTGATTGGCGTAGTAGCGCAGAAAGTCCACCGCCTCGCGCACCTCGGCCACGCAGTCGCCGAGCGTCTTGTGCGCTTCTTTGACCAGCAGGCCGCAGAACTCGGCCAGGCGGGCGTCGAGCGCGTCGGCGGCGCGGCGCAGGATGGCGGCGCGCTGCGTCGGCGCTGTGGCGTTCCACGGCGCGAAGCCCAGGCTGAGTCGCTGCATCGCCGCGCTCACATCGGCGGCGCTGGCTTCGGGCACGGCGCCGATGCGCGCCGCGGCGATCGCTGCGTCGAGCGGCGCGCGCTCTTGCAGGCACGCGAGGTCAGCGCCGGTCGAGTTCGGCCGCGTGTCTTGCGGCAGCGCGTAGAGCTCGCGCGGCAGCGGCAAGGCCTGCGTGGTGATGCGCGACAGCGGCGACGCCAGCAGTTGCTCGCGGTGGCACGTCGTCGTCGGCCAGCTGGTGCACGAACGACGAGTTGGCGCCGTTTTCCAGCAGCCGGCGCACGAGATACGCCAGCAGATCGCGGTGCTCGCCGACCGGCGCGTAGATCCGCAGCGGCAAGGTCGGATTCGATGCCAGCACCTCGCGGAACACGCCTTCGCCCATGCCATGCAGTCTTTGGAACTCGAACTTCGCGTTGGCGGCGCGCGCCATCTGCGCGATCGCGGCCACCGTCGCCGCGTTGTGGCTGGCGAACTGCGGGTAGATCACGTCGGCATGGCCGATCAGCGCGCGCGCGCAGGCGAGGTAAGCGATGTCGGTGTGCTGCTTGTGCGTGAACACCGGGTACGCGGCCAGGCCCTGCTCCTGCGCGCGCTTGATCTCGCCGTCCCAGTACGCGCCCTTGACCAGGCGCACCATGAACTGCAAACCGTGCGCGCGAGCGATGCGCGCCACTTCGTCCACGACTTCGATTGCGCGCGTCTGGTAGGCCTGAACCGCGAGGCCGAAGCCGCGCCAGCGCGGGTGCGCGGTGGCGATGTGCGCGGCGAGCTGCTCGAAAACATCGAGCGAGAGTTCGAGCCGGTCGCTCTCTTCGGCGTCGATCGTCAGGTTCATGTCGGCGCGCGCCGCGGCGTCGATCAGTGTCGCCACGCGCGGCACCAGCTCGGCGATGACACGCTCGCGCTGTGCGTCTTCATACCGCGAGAACAGCGCACTGAGCTTGATCGAGATGCCATCCGCGGCCTGTGGGCCGCGGCCGCTGATTCGGTGTGCTCGGGGCCGTCGCCGCGCGGGCCTTTGGCGATGGCGGCAATCGCGTTCTGGTACGACGCGAGATAGCGCTGCGCGTCGCGCTCGGTGCGCGCGCCTTCGCCGAGCATGTCGTACGAAAAGCGCAGCGTCGGTTGCGTGCGGCGCTGCGATTGCGCTTCGGCCATCGCCTCGCCGATGTGGCGGCCGAGCACGAACTGGCGGCCGAGCAGCTGGATCGCGCGCACGGTGGCCGCAACCACGGTCTTGCTGCCCAGGCGCGACAGCAGCCCGCCACCGCTTTGTTCTTCATGCGGCAGAAAATTCTTCGACAGTGCGATCGCCGTGCTCGACAGGCTGGCCAGCATGCGGTGCGGGCCGCCTTCAGCGGCGTCGCTGAAGTCGGCGCGGCCGAGCTGGTCGGCCGTGAGCGCGATCGCGGTCTGCGCATCGGGCACACGCAGCAGCGCTTCGGCCAGCCGCATCAGCGCCAGCCCCTCGGCGCTGGTGATCGGGTACTCGCGCAGCAGCGACTCCATCGCCCAGAACGGCGCCGGCGTTCGGCGCACGCCTTCGACCCAGGGTGTCGCGGCAGCCACCACGGCCGGCCAATCGAGCCCTTTCAATGCCGCCAGGCAGGCCTCGACGACGGCGGCTTCTTCGCGATAGGGAAAGGGCAGGCGGGGCGGCGTGGGGGCGGGCATCGGGGTCACCTCGGGTTCTGTCGTGCGGGACGCTTCTGAAGTTCGATCATGGCGAGCGCGCACCGAAGATCGCGCTGCCGACGCGCACCATCGTGCTGCCTTCGGCAATCGCCGCTTCGAGATCGGCGCTCATGCCCATCGACAACGTGTCGAGCGCCAGGCCCTGCGAACGCAGCACGTCGAACAGCTCGCGCAGGCGGCGGTGCGGTGCGCGCTGCGCGGCCAGGCCATCAGCCGGTTGCGGGATCGACATCAGCCCGCGCAGGCGCAATCGCGGCAGCGCCGCCACCGCGCGTGCCAGCGGCGCGACGTCGGCGGGCAGCACGCCCGACTTGCTCGCTTCGCCGTCGACGTTGACCTGCACGCAAATCTGCAGCGGCGGCAGGTGCTCGGGCCGCTGCGCCGACAAGCGCTCGGCAATCTTCAGCCGCTCGACCGTGTGCACCCAGTCGAACGCGGCCGCCACCTCGCGCGTCTTGTTGCTTTGCAGCGGCCCGATGAGGTGCCATTCGAGATCCGCCCGCAGGTCCATCAGCGCCTCGATCTTGGCCAGCGCTTCCTGGACATAGTTCTCGCCGAAGCCACGCTGGCCGGCGGCATGGGCCTGCCGCACCGCGTCGGCGCCGAAGGTTTTGGCGACCGCCAACAGCGTGACGCTTTGCACGGGACGCTCGGCGAGAGTGCAAGCATCGCCCATGCGCTGTCGGAGTTGTTGTAACTTGAGCTCGATGCTCGCCATAATGGTTTGAGACTACTTCATCAAGAAACGACGCGCTCGCATGGACATCACCCAGCTGCTGGCCTTTTCGGTCAAGAACAAAGCCTCCGACCTTCACTTGTCGGCCGGCCTGCCGCCGATGATCCGCGTGCACGGCGACGTGCGGCGCATCAACGTCGACCCGCTCGAGCACAAGCATGTGCACGACATGGTGTACGACATCATGAACGACGGCCAGCGCAAGCACTACGAGGACACGCTGGAGTGCGACTTCTCGTTCGAGATTCAAGGCCTGGCGCGCTTTCGCGTCAACGCCTTCAACCAGAACCGCGGCTCGGGTGCCGTGTTCCGGACGATTCCGAGCAAGATCCTGACGCTCGAACAGTTGAATGCGCCCAAGGTCTTCGCCGATCTGTCGCTGCGCCCGCGCGGCCTGGTGCTCGTCACCGGCCCGACCGGCTCCGGCAAGAGCACGACGCTGGCCGGCATGGTCAATCACCTGAACGAGAACATGTACGGCCACGTGCTGACGGTCGAGGATCCGATCGAGTTCGTGCACGAGAGCAAGAAGTGCCTGGTGAATCAGCGCGAGGTCGGGCCGCACACGCTGTCGTTCAACAACGCGCTGCGCGCCGCGCTGCGCGAAGACCCGGACGCGATCCTGGTCGGCGAAATGCGTGACCTGGAAACGATCCGCCTGGCGCTGACCGCCGCCGAGACGGGCCACCTGGTCTTCGGCACGCTGCACACGTCGAGTGCTGCCAAGACCATCGACCGCATCGTCGATGTCTTCCCCGCGGCGGAAAAAGACATGGTGCGCTCGATGTTGTCGGAGTCGCTGATCGCCGTCATCTCGCAGACGCTGTGCAAGTTGAAGGACGGCACCGGCCGCGTCGCCGCGCACGAAATCATGATCGCCACCTCGGCCATCAAGAACCTGATCCGCGAGAACAAGGTGGCACAGATGTACTCGGCGATCCAGACCGGCCAAAGCCTGGGCATGCAGACGCTCGACCAGTGCCTGACGGAGATCGTTCGGCGCAACATCATCTCGCCGGCCGAAGCGCGCTCCAAAGCCCGCATCCCAGATAATTTTCCAGGATAGAAAATGGAACGCGACCAAGCCTCAAAGTTCGTCAACGACCTGCTACGCCTGATGGTCAGCCGCAACGGCTCCGACCTGTTCCTCACGTCCGAATTTCCGCCGGCGATCAAGGTCAACGGCAAGATCACCAAGGTCAGCCCGCAGCCGCTGACCGGCCAGCACACGATGGCGCTGGCGCGTTCGGTGATGAACGACAAGCAGGCGGCAGAGTTCGAGAAGACGAAGGAGTGCAACTTCGCCATCTCGCCGACCGGCATCGGCCGCTTTCGCTGCAACGCCTTCATCCAGCAGGGCAACGTCGGCCTGGTGATGCGCACGATTCCAAGCACGATCCCTTCGATCGACAGCCTGGGCCTGCCGCAGGTGTTGAAGGACGTGGCGATGACCAAGCGCGGCTTGGTGATCTTCGTCGGCGCCACCGGCTCGGGCAAGAGCACCTCGCTGGCCGGCATGGTCGATTACCGCAACGAGAATTCGTACGGCCACATCATCACGATCGAAGACCCGGTCGAGTTCGTGCACCCGCACAAGAACTGCATCGTCACGCAGCGCGAAGTCGGCATCGACACCGAGGACTGGTTTTCCGCGCTGAAGAACACGCTGCGCCAGGCGCCGGACGTGATTCTGATGGGCGAGATCCGTGACCGCGAGACGATGGAGCATGCGGTGGCGTTCGCCGAAACCGGCCACCTGTGCATGGCCACGCTGCACGCCAACAGCGCCAACCAGGCGCTGGACCGCATCATCAACTTCTTCCCCGAAGAACGCCGCGCGCAGCTGCTGATGGACCTGTCGCTGAACCTGCGCTCTCTGGTCTCGCAGCGCCTGTTGCCGCGCCAGGAGGGCAAGGGCCGCATCGCCGCGGTGGAGGTTCTTCTGAACACGCCGCTGATCGCCGACATGATCTTCAAAGGCGAGGTCGGCGATATCAAGGAGCTGATGAAGCGCTCGCGCGAACTCGGCATGCAGACTTTTGATCAAGCGCTGTTCGACCTCTACGAAACCAACCTCGTCACCTACGAAGATGCTTTGCGCAACGCCGATTCGGTCAACGACCTGCGCCTGCAGATCAAGCTCAACAGCCAGCGCGCACGCTCGTCGGATCTGGCCGCCGGCACGGAGCACCTGTCGATCGTATGATCTGATGAATCAGGCGCTTCGCTGAATTCAACACGGCCTCTTTCGGGGCCGTGTCCTTTTTGGAACTTGCATGACGACCAGCCAGCGTAAAACCTACGCGCCGATCGCGGCGCACGACGTGGCGTTTCTTGGCCTGGGCGTGATGGGGCTGCCGATGGCCGGGCATCTGGCGCGCGCCGGGCACCGCGTCACCGTCTTCAACCGCACGGCCGCGAAGTCGCAGGCCTGGGTGGCGGAGTACGGCGGCAAGTCCGCACCCACGCCGCGCGAAGCGGCGGCCGGCGCGTCGATCGTCTTTGCCTGCGTCGGCAACGACGACGACCTGCGCTCGGTCGTGCTCGGCGGCGACGGCGCCTTTGCCGGCATGGCGCGTGACGCGGTCTTCGTCGATCACACCACCGCCTCGGCAGCGGTCGCGCGCGAGCTGCACGCGGCGGCACGCGCGCGCGGCCTGCACTTCATCGACGCCCCGGTCTCCGGCGGCCAGGCCGGGGCCGTCAACGGCGCGCTGACGGTGATGTGCGGTGGCGATCAGTCGCCGTTCGACACCATGCAGCCGGTGGCGATGGCGATGGCCAAGGCGGTGACGCGCATCGGCGAATCGGGTGCCGGACAGCTCGCCAAGATGGTCAACCAGGTTTGCATCGCCGGGCTCATTCAGGGCCTGGCCGAAGGCATCGCCTTCGGCCAGAAAGCCGGCCTCGACATGAAGCTGGTGCTCGAGGTCATCGGCAAGGGCGCGGCGCAGAGCTGGCAGATGGACAACCGCGGCGCGACGATGGCCGACGACCGATTCGACTTCGGCTTTGCCGTCGACTGGATGCGCAAAGATCTCGGCCTCGTGCTCGGCGAGGCCCGCAGCAACGGCGCCCGGCTGCCGGTGACCGCGCTGGTCGATCAGTTCTATGCCGACGTGCAGGCGCTGGGCGGCCAGCGCTGGGACACGTCGAGCCTGATCCGCCGCCTGACCAAATAGCGCCGGCTACTTCTTCTGATCGCCGAGCGTCGCCAGTTCGGCCTCGGTCAGGATCTCGAACACGCGCACCACCTTCTGCACGCCCGAAATGCTGCGCGCCAACTCGGCTGCGCGCGTGGCTTCGCGCTCGGTGACGCGGCCGAGCAGGTAGACGGTGCCGCGTTCGGTGACGACCTTGACGGCCTGGGCCTGCAGGTCCTTGGCATCGACGAACGTGGCTTTGACCTTGCTTGTGAGGATGGTGTCGCCGGAGCGCTGCGCCAGCGAGGTCGGCTCCATCACGGCCAGGTCGTTGACGGTCGAGCGCACGTTCTCGATGCGCGCGATCGCCTGCTCGACGGCCACGCGGTCGGCCTCGGTGGCCACCTCGCCGGTGATCAGCACCATGCGGTTGAAGCTGGTCGTGTTGACGTGCCCGCGGTCGGCCACGGCCTCGCGGATGCGCGAGCGCGACTTGAGCTCGATGCTCTGATCTTCAACCTGCACGCCGGCGGTGCGGCGGTCGGTGACCACCAGGGCCGTGCCCACGGCGGCGCCGCCGATGGCCAGCGCGACACAGCCGCCGAGCGTGGCGGCGGCCAGCACGGCCACGGTGATCGTGCGCGCGGCGCGCAGCGGGACGGAGCGTGCGGTTTGTCTTGCGTTCATGCGGAATCCTGTTCACCCATCAATTGCAGATCCAGCGCGTCGGCCATGCAATGCAGGACCAGCGCGTGGCACTCGACGATGCGCGCCGCACGTTCGTGCGGCACGGCAATGTGCACATCGGTCTCACCCAACAGCTCGGCGATGCCGTTGTCGGCGCCGGTGAGCGCGACGACACTCATGTCTTTGCCCAGCGCGGCTTGCACGGCGGCGATCAGCGACGTCGGCGAGCGGCCGGCGGCCAGCGCGATCAGCACGTCGCCGGGCACACCGAGCGCGCGCACTTCCTTGGCCAGCGCCTGGTGCGGCTCGGCGCCGTCGGTCAACGCCGCCGTCACCGCGCCTTGCTGGCCCAGCGCCAGCGCGGCCAGCGGCGGCCGGTTGCGCTCGAAGCGGCCGACCCACAGCGCGGCCGCATAAGGCGCCAGCGCCGCCGAAGCGCCGCCGCCGACGATCAGCACCTTGCCGCCGGCGGTGATGCAGCCCAGCAGTGCGGCCACGGCTTGCGCGATCGGCCGCGACAGCACGTCGACGCTCTGCGAAATCAAGTCCGCAGACTCGAAGAATTGCTGTTGTATGCGCTGCTCAAGCATGTGCGCGGATCATATGACAGCAGTGGATGGAGCCCCTCGCGCAACGAGTACGTTGCACGATCCCCGAGGGGATGCGGGCCGTTGGGAGCGGCCCGGCGCTGGCCCGCGAACAATGGAGCCCCTCGCGCAACGAGTGCCTACGCGGCGTCGAAGGCCGCCTTGAGCCATTGCATTTGATCGCCGTCGATGGCCACGACATCGAAGCGGCACGGCGGCACCACCGGCAACGCAGCGATGAAACGCTGCGCGGCGAGCACGATGCTCGCGCGCTTGGACGCACTCACACTGGCCGCTGCACCGCCGTGCGACGCGCTGGCGCGGGCACGCACTTCGACGAAGACGAGCGTGCCGTCGCCCTCGCGGCAGATCAGGTCGATCTCGCCGCCGCGCGCGTTGGGGCCGCGCGCCACCCGATAATTGCGCGCCACCAGCGACAGGCCGGCGCGCTGCAGATGCGCCCACGCGCGGTCTTCGGCGCTTTGGCCCACGGCCTGACGTGCCGCCTGGCGCGGCGTCGTGTTGCGAGAGTTACCGCGGGAGAACAATGCCATCGCTGCCTCGAACATGTCCTTGCCCGCGATCATCACCCAGGCCGCAGCCGCTGCTGCCGGCGCGCAGCACTACCCGCCGGGCGCGCTGTACATCGTCGCCACGCCGATCGGCAACCTGGCCGATCTGACACTGCGCGCGGTGCACGTGTTGGGGCTCGTCGATGCCGTGGCCTGCGAAGACACGCGCGTGTCCGCGGGCCTGCTCAACCACCTCGGTCTGCACAAGCCGCTGCTGGCGCTTCACGAGCACAACGAGCGCGAAGCCGCGGTGAAGGTGATAGAGCGCCTGGCGCGCGGCGAACGCGTGGCCTACGTCAGCGATGCCGGCACGCCCGCGGTGTCGGACCCGGGCGCGGCGCTGGTGGCCGCCGTGCAGGCCGCGGGCCACCGCTGCGTGCCGATCGCCGGCGTCGCCAGCGTCGTCGCCGCGCTGTCGGTGGCCGGCGATGCGCTGGCCTCGGGCTTCGCCTTCGCCGGCTTCGCGCCGAGCAAAGCCGCCGAGCGCCGCGCCTGGCTCGGCGCATTGGCCGCGCGCAACAACGAGTCGGTCGTGTTCTTCGAAACGCCACACCGCGTGGCGGCACTCGTCGAAGCGCTGGCCGACGTGATGCCGGCGCGCCGCGTCACCATCGCGCGCGAGCTGACCAAACAATTCGAGGAGGTGGCAACGCTCGCGGCGAGTGCGGCGCCCGCCTGGCTCGCTGCCGACGCCAACCGCACGCGTGGCGAATTCGTGTTCGTGCTGCACGCCGGCGCCGCAGAAGAAGCCGCCGCGCTCGACGCGGCGGCCGAGCGCACCCTGGCGCTGTTGCTGGCCGAGCTGCCGCTCAAGCAGGCCGTGTCTCTGGCTGCGGCGATCAGCGGCGCGCCGCGCAACGCGCTTTACGAGCGGGCGCTGGCGCTGCGCGGCGAGGCCTGACTTCGCAAGCCGAGAGTTTCCATCTCCACGTTACCCACCGTGCCAAGGGTCACGCTCCTAGAATGATTCGCATGACTGCACGTGAACCGACCCTCGAACGTCTGGCCCTCGCCGAAGCGCTGCTGCTCGGGCCTTACGGCCTGACCGAGCGCCACCTCGCCGCGGCACTGGCGACGATCGCCGAGCACCGCATCGACGACGCCGACCTCTACTTCCAGAGCACGCGCCACGAAGGCTGGAGCCTCGAAGAAGGCATCGTCAAGAGCGGCAGTTTTTCCATCGACCAGGGCGTCGGCGTGCGTGCGGTGGCCGGCGAGAAAACCGCCTTCGCCTACAGCGACGACATCTCCGAGGCCGCGCTGCAGGACGCCGCGCGCACGGTGCGCACGATCGCCGCCGCCGGGCAAAGCCGCCGCGTCAAAGTGGGCGGTGTGCCGCAGGTCGCACCCGCGCACGTGCTCTACGCGCCGACCGATCCGATCGGCACGCTCGACAGCACGCAGAAGGTGGCGCTGCTCGAAAAGGTGGAACGGCTGGCGCGCGCCAAGGACCCGCGCGTGGTGCAGGTGATGGCGGGCCTGGCGGCAGAGCACGACGTGGTGATGGTGGCGCGTGCCGACGGCACGCGTGCGGCCGACGTGAGGCCGCTGGTGCGGCTGTCGGTGACGGTGATCGCCGAACAGAACGGCCGCCGCGAAGTCGGCAGCGGCGGCGGCGGCGGGCGCTTCGGCCTCGGCTATTTCCAGGACGACGTGATCGAGCAGTATGTCGATCACGCGGTGAATGCCGCACTGACGAATCTGGAGAGCCGGCCGGTGCCGGCCGGCGAGACGACGGTCGTGCTCGGCCCGGGCTGGCCGGGCATCCTGCTGCATGAAGCCATCGGCCACGGCCTGGAGGGCGACTTCAACCGCAAGGGCTCGTCGGCGTTTGCCGGCCGCATCGGCCAGCGCGTCGCCGCCAAGGGCGTGACGGTGCTCGACGACGGCACGCTGCCCGACCGCCGCGGCTCGCTCAACGTCGATGACGAAGGCCAGGCGACGCAGCGCACGGTGCTGATCGAAGACGGCATCCTGCGCGGCTACATCCAGGACGCGATGAACGCGCGGCTGATGAAGGTCCGCCCCACCGGCAACGGCCGGCGCGAAAGCTACGCCCATGTGCCGATGCCGCGCATGACCAACACCTACATGCTCTCCGGCGACAAGGCCAAGGACGAGATCGTCGCCAGCATCCAGCGCGGCCTCTACGCCACCAACTTCGGCGGCGGCCAGGTCGACATCACCAGCGGCAAGTTCGTCTTCTCGGCCAGCGAAGCGTTCTGGGTCGAGAAGGGCAAGATCCTGTACCCGGTGAAAGGCGCGACGCTGATCGGCAGCGGCCCCGAGTGCCTGCGGCGCGTGTCGATGATCGGCAACGACATGGCGCTCGACAGCGGCGTCGGCACCTGCGGCAAAGAAGGCCAGAGCGTGCCGGTCGGTGTCGGTCAGCCGACGTTGCGCATCGACGGGCTGACGGTCGGCGGCACCGCCTAGAAGATCACCCCGGAGCGGCTGCGCGCTGCCCCTCAAGGGGCACCGCTGGCGGCCCGGCAAAGCCGGATCGCGGCGGTTGCTGGAAGGTGCCGCGCCGGCGAAGCGCCTGAAGGCGCTCTCGCGCACCGGGTGGCGGATCACCCGGCCGAAGCTCACGCCGTTGGCCGCTTGCGGCTCTTCGCGGCCGCTCGCCGTGCCGCCGCAACTGCCGCTGGCGCGGTGGTTCAGCGCCGCGGCGAGCATGCCTTCGTGTGCTGTCGCCGAGGGCTTGGCTGAAGTCGTCGGCCACGGTGCAGGTGGCGGTCGGCACAAAGCCGTCGGCGTAGTCGCCGAAGCCGAGTTGGTTCACGCCCTTGAACTCGATCGGGAAGTACGAGATGCCGCAGTTGTCCTTGGCGGTGAAGCCGTACGGCTTGCCGCAGGTGGTGCCGCCGACGAGGATGACCTCGACGCCGACGCCGCGCAGGCCGTTGACGATGGCCTCGCTGGCCGAGCAGGTGCCGGGGCTGGCGAGCACGTAGACGCGGCCGAGGTTGAGCGTCGGCAGCGGCGCGTTCTCGGTGGTGCCGGTATTGGATTGCCCGCTGGCGACGTTGTAGAACGGCGTGTTGTTGTCCGGGTGGTTGGTCTCGGCCACGCGGCGGTCGCTGAACTGCAAGCGCTCGAAGGTCTTGCTGGCCGTGCGCGTGTTGCCGGCCACCATGTAGCCGATCTGGCTGGCGATGTAGAGAAAGCCACCGCCGTTGTAGCGCAGGTCGAGCACCAGGTCGCTGACCCCCGCCGAAGCGAGCTGCGTGAAGGCGCCGATGAGCTGGCCTTCGGCCGGCAGGATGTGGTCGTTGAACGTCATGTAGCCGACACGGCCACTGGGCGTGCTGATCGTGCCGACGTTTTGCACCGGCGTCTTGGTGATCTGCCCGGCGGTCATCGTCACCGTGCGCTGCACACCGGACAGGTCGGCGAAGACGAAGCTGTAGCGCTGGCCGTTGCGCGGCGAGAACAGGCCTTCGTTGATGGTGTCGATGCCGGCGCTGGTGTTGTCGTCGATCGACACGCCGGCCACCGAAACCACGCGCAGGCCGCGCGTCACGCCCTGCAGTGCCGCCGGCGTGGCCGGGTCGACGTAGGCCACGCGCACGTTGCGCGGCGGCGTCGGCGAGCCGAGGATCCACTCGGCGCCGAAGCCGGCGACGATGCCCGACTGCGACAGCGCCTCCCACTCGGCCGTCGGGTAGGTGAAGCTGAATTCGTCTTTCAGCTTGCCGCTGGCGGTGGTCGCGCGCGTCTTCAGCGCCTGGAAGTAGTTGTCCAGCGAGTCCGGCACGCTGGCCAGGTTGAAGTTCGCATCGGCCGTGTTCAGCGACGGGATCTCGCGGTACCAAAGGTAGGCCTCGTCCATGTAAGACCGCACCCAGCGGCGCTCGGTGTCGAGTGAAGCCGTTCGCCTGGCCGGCGGCGCCAACGGGTTGCCCGCAGCGCACTGCTGCGCCAAGGTTGACGACGCGGCCAGCGCCGTGCCGCCACCCCCCGTGCTGCCGCCGCTGCCTGAGCCGTGGCCACTGCTGCGCCGCTGCCACCCGTACTTCCTGTGCTGCCGCCAGAGCTGCCCGTCCCGCTCGAGCCCGAGCTGCTGCCCGCAGTGCCGAACGGCGGCGTGCCGGCTTCGGGGCCACCGCCGCCGCAAGCCGCAACCAGGCTGGCGACGACCACAGCCAGGGCGGTGACGGAGCGCAGCGTTGGCTGCAGATCGCGGGGGTTGGCTGGCATGGAGATCCTTGGAGGAAGCGGCACGATGGCAGCGCGAGGCCGCCGATTCTGCCGCGCGCCTTGGCGCCGGTCGTTGCTGCCACGGCTCGCGTGCTACATTGACCCCGTGAATACGCGGCTCGTTTGCTCCTTCTTTGCCTACTTCTGGTTCCTGCCCCACACGGCGGCTGGAGAGGCAAACGCGTAGGCAGAGCAGCACGCCACTCACCAGACAAACCGCCGGCAGCCCCGGCGGTTTTTCTTTTTCCGCAAGCCCGATGCATCAGCCCAGGAGTTCCCGATGAGCCCACCGTCCAGCCTCACGCCCCGCGGCGAAGCCGACGCCAGCAGCACGGAGGTGCCTTATGGCTACGCGCTGTCGGAGAAAACCAGCCGCACCGACGACCAGCGGATCAAAGACGTGACGCCGCTGCCGCCGCCGGAGCACCTGATCCGCTTCTTCCCGATTGCCGGCACGCCGGTCGAAGCGCTGATCGGCGAGACGCGCGAGCGCGTGCGCCGCATCTTGAACGGCGACGACGACCGGCTGCTGGTGATCATCGGCCCGTGCTCGATCCACGACCCGCAGGCGGCGATGGAATACGCGCGCAAGCTGAAGGCCGAGCGCGCCAGGCACGCCGACACGCTCGAAGTGGTGATGCGCGTCTACTTCGAAAAACCGCGCACCACCGTCGGCTGGAAGGGTCTGATCAACGACCCGTACCTCGACGAGAGCTATCGCATCCACGAGGGCCTGCGTATCGCGCGCCAGTTGCTGCTCGACATCAACCGCCTGGGCGTGCCGGCGGGCAGCGAGTTCCTGGACGTGATCAGCCCGCAGTACATCGGCGACCTGATCGCCTGGGGCGCGATCGGCGCGCGCACGACGGAGAGCCAGGTGCACCGCGAGCTGGCGTCGGGCCTCTCGCGCGCCGGTCGGCTTCAAGAACGGCACCGACGGCAATCTGAAGATCGCCATCGACGCGATCCAGGCAGCGAGCAAACCGCACCACTTCCTGTCGGTGCACAAGAACGGCCAGGTGGCGATCGTCGAGACGCGCGGCAACAAGGACTGCCACGTCATCCTGCGCGGCGGCAAGCAGCCGAACTACGACGCGGCGAGCGTGGCCGCGGCCTGCACCGAAATCGAAGCCGCCAAGCTGCCGTGCCGCCTGATGATCGACACCAGCCACGCCAACAGCGCCAAGCAGTACCAGCGCCAGGTGGACGTGGCGCGCGATGTCGGCACGCAACTGGCGGCCGGCAGCCGCTGCATCTTCGGCGTCATGGTCGAGAGCCACCTCGAAGCCGGCGCGCAGAAGTTCACCCCCGGGCAGGACGATCCGGCACAGCTCACCTACGGCCAGAGCATCACCGACGGCTGCCTCGGCTGGGGCGACTCGCTAGCGGTGCTGGAGCAGCTCAGTGGTGCGGTGCGTGAACGCAGAAAGCGAAAGTAAGTGAGCGCATGCGACATTGGGAAAGCAGACTGGGCAATAACGTAAGCAGGGCAACGTCAAGAAAAGGTGCTGGCCGATGCGAGGTTCGGGGGTTGGAATGACGCTTCCCCCAACTGATGGAGACCCCTCCCATGACAAAGACCCTGCGCTCTGTTGCCCTCACCGCCGCCGTCGCCGCCATGCTGCCCCTGGCCGCTTGGGCCCAAACCGCTCAACCGACTCAACCGAAGCAGCCCGGCGGCGCCGGCCAAGCGCCCGCAGCCAGCACGCCCGAAGTGGCCTTCATGCGCGCTGACGCCGATGGCGACGGAAAGCTGAGCAAGGCCGAAGCGGCCCGCATCTCGTCGCTGGGCTCCAAGTTCGACACGCTCGACAAGGACAAGGACGGCATGTTGTCGATGGGCGAGTACATGGTCGCGTTCGACGCACCAATGCCCAAGCAATAAAGCGAACTCAATCTCTACCCCACGACAACGAAGACTGCGGCGCGAAGCTCACGCGCCGCAGCTCTTCCAGCTGGTCGCCCGGCCAGCCGCGCCCGCTCATGCGGCCCTCGACGAGTTCGTAGCCGAGCAGCGCGAAGACACGCTCGCCGAGAAAGATCGGCCGCGCATTGCCGTACCAATCGACGCAACTGGCCTGGCATTGATCGTCGCGCGTGCTGCCGCTGGCCGATGACTTCAACTCGCCCGCCGGCGCCAGGCGCAGTGCGCGGTGGTGCAAGAACAGCACCGACGCCGACTCGCCGCGCTGTCCGCGTGGGGCACGGGCCGCGCCGATCACCGGCAGGCCGATGACGCCGTCATCCTGCGCCGTGGCCCGGTAGAAAAAGCCGTGCGTGCGCGTCTCGCCCTGCGCCGCATCGCGCTGCACGTGGCTGCTGGCCACGCGGGCTTCGTTGTCGGCCAGGCCCAGGCTCGTGAAGTGCAGATCGCGCCCGGCGTTGCCGATCAGCACCGCGTCGCGGCCCAGCGCCTCGATGCGCTCGACGCCGTGAGCGAGCTTCAACGGTTGCGCGTGGCCGTGCGCGGCAAAACGCAGCGCCACCGCGTGGTCTCCCGCGCCGCCCGCCGGTGTGCCGTAGAGCAGCCAAGCGCCGACAAAACGGTTCTGCAGCGCGCCACCTGGCAGTGACGGCAGCGGCCTGTAGGCAGTGCGCGGCGCGCTGTCCGTGCCGTCGCCGAAGCTCGACAGAGGCACACGCATCAAGGCCAGTTCGCCCGCGCCCCGTTCGGCGTTCCACATGCCTTCACCGCGCGACTGCGCGCGCAGCAGCACGTTCAAGTGGCCGCCGTCGTCTTCGAGGAACGACAGCTGGTCGATCGGGGCGCCGGTGGTCTTGAGCATCGAGGGCGCGGCGCCGTCGAGTGGCAGGCGGAACACCGCGCTGCGTGCCATCGCCACCGCCGAGGAGCGGCGCTGCCACTCGGTGGTCCACACATACACGCTGCCGGCGGAGACGTAGAAGACGCGCCCCGGCGGCGCCAGCACGGCGCTCGACTCGCAGCGCATCTGCGCCGGACGCGCCAGGTCGCATGAGGTGACGGTGTGCAGCGCCGCGCCGCCGCTCAGCGGGTTGATGTCGTCGTCGCTGCGGTAGATGCGTGTGGCCGGCAGGATGCGCTGCCAGTTGTCAGGCGTGGCCGCGTTCCAGCGCCGCCACTGCGGCATGAACTGCTCGGGCTGCAGCGACCCCGGATTGATCTGCGACGGCGTGTAGAAGACCAGCTTGCTGCCGATCAAACGGCTGGCGTAATTGCGCGACGAGTAGTAATCGTGGCTCTTCAGGTGGTGCGTCGCGCGCCAGGTGAGCGCGCCGTCGTCACCGATCTCGAACAGGCTGATCTCGGTGCCGCCGCGCGCGTCGCTGTAGCCGACGACGACGACCGTGCGCTCGTGAATCAGCAGCTCGTCGTACCACGCGCCCTGCGGGTCGCTTCCCGGCGCGTAGGCGTTGAGCGTGGCGATCGACTTCAACGCGTCGCCGCCGACACGCACGGTGAACAAGCGACCGCGGCGCAGGATCACCAGATGCTCGCCGACGCGCTTGACGATGCCGCCTTCATCGACGCCGGCCGTCTGCACGTTGGTGATCGACTCGGTGGCGGCGCTGCTGTCGGCGGCCGCCTTGGCCGCCAGCGCCATGTTCATCGCCAGGCCGCCCAGCGCCTCGTGGCGCCGCCGCTCGCCCGAAGCGCGCGCGGCCTCGCGCCAGCGCGTGAGCAGCTCGTCGAACTCGCGTTCGCTGGCAAAGGGTTTGAGGGTGGTTCTGGGCTGCGTCGAGGCGCCGGCCGTGCCGACGATGCAGGCCAGAACGAGGCAGAGGACCAGGCGCATGGCGGGGCTCCATCGTGAGGTGATGGAGCGTGATACGGGCTGCCGCCCGCAACGGGGTTAACCGCCGTCTTGCTGCTGCTTCAGCCGCTCGGAGTGCCAGTACACATCGTCGCCCCCCAGGCCATCGAGGTTGGCGCGGTTCAACACACGCGCCAGCACGAACATCAGGTCGGACAGGCGGTTCAGGTACTGGCGCGGCGCCTCGTTGACAGCCTCGGCCGCGGCCAGCGCAACGACGGCGCGCTCGGCACGGCGCGCGATCGTGCGGCTCATGTGCGCCAACGCCGCGCTGCGCGTGCCGGCCGGCAGGATGAACTCGGCCAGCCGCGGCAGCGCCGCGTTGTAGTGCGCCAGCGCCGTGTCCAGGCGCACCACCGCGTCGTCCTTGAGCAGCTCGAAGCCGGGGATCGACAACTCGCCGCCGAGGTTGAACAGCTCATGCTGGATGACCACGAGCAGCTCGCGCACATCATCGGGCAGCGGCTCGGCGAGCAGCACACCGAGCGACGAGTTCAGCTCATCGACATCGCCCATCGCCTGCACGCGCAGCGCGTCCTTGCGCGTGCGCGTGCCGTCGCCCAGGCCGGTGGTGCCGTCGTCGCCGGTGCGCGTGGCGATCTGTGTCAGACGTTGTCCCATGCGCGGATCGTAGCGTGTGCACGGCAGTGACTTCGTGCACGGCGCCGCGTTGCAGCGCGCCGACAGCACGCCGGCCGCGACGCACGGCGCCGATAGGCTCCAGCAATCCTCCTACCCGATTGAGAACCCATGAAGACCATCGTCATCAGCGCCGCCCTGGCCACGTTCGCCCTCACCGCCTCGGCCCAGGGGCAAGACAAGCGCGCCGTGCGTCCGCTGATCGGCATCGGCTTGACGTTTGGCGGCGACAAGCTCGCCACCGCCGATTTCACCGATGGCACCAGCGACACGATCCACGCCGGCGGTCTCATCGCGCTGTATGGCGGCGTCGAGTTCCGTGCCACCGATGCGCTGGCCGTGCAGGCCACGGTCGGCTACCACGTCGACGACACGCGCGCCGCCAGCAACGGCAGCATGCGTTTTTCCCGCTATCCGGTGGACGTGCTGGCGCTGTTCAGCCTGAACGACAAGGTTCGCCTGGGCGGCGGTGTCGAGTTCGTCAACAGCCCCAAGCTCGCCGGCCGCGGCGCGGTCGGCAACTTCACCGTCGAGTTCAAGAACTCCGCCGGCCTGGTGCTCGAAGGCGAGTACCTGTTCACGCGCAACTTCGGCATGAAGGCGCGCGCGGCCTCGCACAAGTTCAAGGTCCGGGGCAGCAGCGAAGAGGTCAACGGCAGCTACGGCGGCCTGATGCTGAACTACTACTTCTAAGCGTCCCTAGAATCGGCTTTTCACCCGGGGCCAGGCCCCGTGGAGAGCCGCATGAACGCTCCGAACGATCTGCTGCCGCGCGTTGAACGCCGGCTCGTGCCGACAGCAATGCACGACGCACTGCGCGCGCGTTTCGCCGAGCGCTGCTCCACCGCCGCCGCCGTGCGCGAGCAGCATGGCCGCGGCGAATCGGTGTACGACGCGGCGCCGCCCGAGATGGTGCTGTTCTGCGAGAGCACCGACGAGGTCGCCTTCGTCGTCGCGCAGGCCGCAGCGCATGCGGTGCCGGTGATCGCGTTCGGCGTCGGCTCGTCGCTCGAAGGCCATTTGCTCGCCGTGCAGGGCGGCGTGTCGATCGACCTGTCGCGCATGAACCGCATCGTGCGCATCAACGCCGAAGACCTGACGGTGACGGTCCAGGCCGGCGTGACGCGCGAGCAGTTGAACCGCGAGATCAAGGACACGGGGCTGTTCTTCCCCATCGACCCCGGCGCCAATGCCTCGCTCGGCGGCATGGCGGCCACGCGCGCCAGCGGCACGAACGCGGTGCGCTACGGCACGATGAAGGACAACGTGCTCGGCCTGACGGTGGTCACCGCCGACGGCGAGGTCATCCGCACCGGCACGCGCGCAAAAAAATCGTCCGCCGGCTACGACCTGACGCGGCTGTTCGTCGGCAGCGAAGGCACGCTCGGCGTGATGACCGAGGTGACGCTCAAGCTCTACCCGCTGCCCGAAGCGGTGAGCGCCGCGGTGTGTTTTTTCCCGAGCATCGACGCCGCGGTGCAGACGACGATCGAGATCATCCAGATGGGCGTGCCGATCGCGCGCTGCGAGCTGCTCGACGCGAATGCGATCCGCGCCGTCAACAAACATTCGCGCCTGGCGCTGCGTGAAGCGCCGATGCTCTTGATGGAGTTCCACGGCAGCGAGGCCTCGGTGGCCGAGCAGGCGGCCACCGTGCAGGAGATCGCGCGCGGCCACGGCGGCGCCGATTTCGAATGGGCGCGCACGCCCGAAGAGCGCACCAAGCTGTGGAAGGCGCGCCACGAGTCGTACTTCGCGGCGCTGCAGATGCGCCCCGGCTGCCGCTGCCAGAGCAGCGACACCTGCGTGCCGATCTCGCGCCTGGCCGAGGCCATCAATCACAGCGTCGCCGACGCCGAAGCGTCGCGCATCCCGTACTGGATCGTCGGCCATGTCGGCGACGGCAACTTCCACCTCTCGTACCTGATGGACCCCAACGACGCCGCCGAGTGCGCCGCCGTCGAAGAGCTGAACGTGAAGATGGTGCAGCGCGCGCTGCGCCTGGAAGGCACCTGCACGGGCGAGCACGGCATCGGCCTGCACAAGATGCCGTATCTGCAGGACGAAGCCGGGCCCGGCGCGGTGACGATGATGCGCAACATCAAGCGCGCGCTCGACCCGAAGAACATCATGAACCCGGGCAAGATTTTTTCGTTCTAGCAGTCACCAAGAAAAAACGGCGCGCCCGCGGGCGCGCCGTTTCTATCTGCGTTGCCGCCGCTCGCTTCAGCCGCCGCTGACTGTGTAGCTCGGCGGGTTGGTGCCGAGGTTGGCCGTGACCACGTAGTCGGTGCTGGCGCCGCCGGCTGTCAGGCGCACGCGATACACCACCTGGCTTGCCGTCGAGCTGTCGACGACGATGGCCGCGCTGCCGTTGCTGCCGGCGCTGATCGTGGCCGTCGAGGCGAAGATCGGACGGCCGGCAATGACCAGCCAGCTGCTGTAGTTGATATCGACGTAGGCGCCGCTGTTGCTCCAGTGCGCTGCGCGCAGCGACGTGCCGTAGGCGCTGTAGTTGCCGGCATCGGTGACGTTGAGGTTGCCGAGGCCGGTAATGCGCAAGCCGTCGATGGTGACCGCGGGCGCGCCGTTGCCATCGAACTCATACAGCGCCAGCGCCGTGTCGGGGCCGAAGCTGATGCCGTTGACCGTGCCACCGAGGTTGTTCAGCGTGACCTGCATGCGCGCGTTGGCGAAGGAGGACGTCTGCAAATCGATCGCCGTCTGGAAGTCCATCCTGAAGCCGCCGTTCATCGACGTCGCCACGCCGCCCTCGTTGAAGCTCAGGCTGTTGAACTGCATCGCCACGTAGGTGCCTGCCGGCAGCGTGTTCGCGTTGTCATCGAAGTTGGAGTCGAAGGTGACGCTGCCGCTGCAGTTGACGAGGCCGAGATCGGCGCAGTTGGCCGTTTCGCGGGCCAGGGCCTGCTCGCGTGCGGCGCGCGAGACGACGTTGCGCAGGTTGAGCGGCGAGCCCGACGCACCGAGCGGCGCGAACAGGCTGCCGCCTTCGAGCGCGCTGCTCTTTTTCACCATCAGCGCGGCATTGCTGTTGGCCGCTTGCACCGCGGCCATCGCTTCGGTGCCGCTTTGCGTCAGCGCACCGGCCGTGGCCGGCGGGGCTTGCAGCACCGGCCCGGCAGCGGCTGCGTCGTCGCTGCCGCCGCCACCGCCACCGCCGCCGCCGCAGGCGGCGAGCAATGCGCTCAAGGTTGCTGCCGTGAACCAGGTATGCAGCCGATTCGTGACGCTCATCAATTTCTCCGTTGGGGTTTGGGTCAAGCGGGAGAGCGTAGTGAAAGAGGTATAAATAAACCGCGTGATCCCATCACGCGGCGCTGAATGTTGTCCGGCGCTGGCGCGGGTCGTGCGGTCGTGCCGGCATCGGTGCCGTCTTGCTGTGGTGGCCAGTCAACAAGGAGCTTCGAGATGAACAACAACCTGCGGCGATGGGCTGCGCTGTCTGCGCTGCTGGCGCTGGCCGCCTGCGGCGGCGGCGGCGGCAGCGACGACGCGGCCGGCGTGCAGGTGCCGCAGGGCGTGCGCAGCGGCACGGCCTCGGCGGCGTCGAACATCGACCAAGGCAACGTGCGCAGCTTCGCCGGCCCGCTGGCGCGCGCGGTGATGAGCGCGGGCGATCCGAAGAGCGTGCCTGGCGTATCGAACGGGCGCGACACACCGCAGGCACGCAGCCAACGCGCGGCGATGCAAGGCCAGCGGTGGCTGCGCCTGGCGCTGGCCCACCTGTGGCCGCGCGAGCAGCCGCTGGCCACGACGACGCGCCCGCTGCGCTGCCCGTTCGGCGGCGGGCTGACGCTGACGCTGATCGACGACGACAACAACGCCAAGCTGAGCGCGGGCGACCGCCTGGCGATCGTCACCGTGGCCTGCCGCTCCGAACTCGGCCAGCCGGCGAGCACCGGTTCGCTGGCGCTCGCGATCAATGCGATCGAGCTCGACGGCGACGACGACCCGACCGCGCTCGACGTGACGATCACCTTTTCCGGCTTCGAGGAAGAAGGCTTCGGCACGCTCTCGGGCTCGGTGCGCCTGTGGTTCAAGGATGACGGCTCGGGCGGCGAGCGGCTGCGCCTGTCCTACAGCGCCGCCGCGGTCACCGAGCAAGGCGACCGCGTGGCCTATGACTTCGACATCAGCGGCAACTCCGCCGCCAACGGCGGCGACACGGTTGACTTCAACGGCACCTTCGTCTTGCGCGATGCCGGTTATGCGATGACGAGCACGACCTTGGCCTTCAACGCCGGCTCGAACCGCCCGGCCAGCGGCTCGGTGACGCTGACCGACTTCCTGGGCAACAAGGTGACCTTGCGCGCGCGCAGCGACGACCGGTTCGATCTCATCTTCAAGCCACGCGGCTTGCCGGAGATCCTCATTCCCGGTTTCCTGTGGGGCGATCAGTTGCTGCCCTGACGCGCCGCGCAGGCCGGCGGCGGCCTGTACGCTTCGATACGCCGCTGACGCCTTTTGCGGCTTCAATGCTGCCGATGAAGATCATCGGAAAACGCCGGCGGGTCACGGCGATGCTGCTGCTCGCCCTGCTCGCCGGCTGCAGCAGCACCACCTGGCGCAGCGAGCCCAAAACCAAGATCGCGCTGGCCGAGCCCGGCAGCACGGACCTGTCGCGCTGCTCGGCCGCGATCGGCGTGGCCACCGTCACCGAGGCCGACACCAATGCGCAGGTGCTGTCCTCCGCCGGCCTGCCGCGCTCGATGACGCCGCTGGTGCGCCAGGTGCTGCTGCAGTCGCGCTGCTTCGCGGTGGTCGAGCGCGGCGCGGCGTTCAGCGCGCTCGAAAACGAGATCCGCATCCGCGAGCAGCAGGGCATGGATCGCAAATCGCAACTGGCCGCGATGAAGGCCGCCGACATCGTGCTGCGCGCCGAGATCGTGTTCATGGAGCAGACCGGCGGCACCAAGGGCGGCATCGGCGCCGTGCTGCCGAGCTGGATCGGCGGCGTCGGCGGCGAGATCCGCGTGCGCGAGGCGATGATCGTCATGACCGCGGTCGATACGCGCACGAGCGAGATTCTGGCCTCGGCGTTCGGCCGCGGCGCCGAGTCGTCCGCCGGCATGGGCAGCCTGGTGCTGGGCGGCGGCATCCTCGCCATCGAAGGCGGCTGGCTCGATTCGCCGCAAGCCAAACCGGTGGCCGCGGCGCTGGTCGATGCGTGGAACCAGCTGTTGCCGCGGCTGGTGGCGGCCAGGGACGTGCCGCTGGCGAAGTGAAGGATCTTCGTGGTCGAGCGACACTCGGCGATGCGCAGTCCCGTGGCAGCCGACCCCGTGTTGATCGATCCCGCCGACCTGGCGCCGCCGCTGGCCGTACCGGCGCCCGACGCCCGCGCCGCATTGCGCCAGCGCATGCAGGCGAGCGGCCAGTGGCAAGACCATCAGATCGCGGGCCGGCGCTGGCCGGTGGCCTGCGTGTCGCTCGAAATCACGCAGCGCTGCAACCTCGACTGCACGCTGTGCTACTTGAGCGAGAGCTCCGAGGCGGTGCGCGACCTGCCGCTCGAAGAGGTGCTGCGGCGCATCGACCTGATCCACGCCCACTACGGCCCGGGCACCGACGTGCAGGTCTCGGGCGGCGAGCCGACGCTGCGCCAGCGCGATGAGCTGCTGGCGATCGTCGCGCGATTGCACGAGCGCGGCTTGCGCGCGGCGCTGTTCACCAACGGCATCAAGGCCAGCCGCGAGTTGCTTGACTGAGCTGGCGCAGGCCGGCCTCACCGACGTGGCTTTTCATGTCGACACGACACAGCAGCGCAGCGGCTTTGCAGATGAGGCCGCGCTGAACACGCTGCGCCGCGAGTACATGCGAACGCGCGCGCGGGCTGCCGCTGCACGTGTTCTTCAACACCACGGTGCATGCCGGCAACGTCGCCGAGGTGCCGATGCTGGCGCGCTTTTTCGTCGAACAGGCCGACGGCGTGGATTTCGCGTCGTTCCAGTTGCAGGCCGAGACCGGGCGCGGCGTGCAGGGCGCGCGCGGCGATGCGATCAGCAACGAGCGCATCGCCGAGCTGCTGTCGCAAGGCGCAGGTGCGGCGCTCGACCTTCAACGCGCTGCTTGCCGGCCATGCGCAGTGCAATCGCAGCGCGGTGATGCTGGTCGCGCACGGCCGCGCGCACGATGCCTTTGCCGACACCGCCTTCGTCGCCCGCTTCATGCGCGAGACCGCCGGCCTGGCGATCGCGCGCGGCACCGCATGGCGCGGCGTGGCCTCGCTCGTGCGCGCGGCGCTGGCCCGGCCGGCACTGGCTGCGGCGTCGCTGCGCTGGCTTGCCGCCTTGGCGTGGCGCGCGCGTGCCGATCTGCTCGCCGCGCGCGGCCGCGTGCACAAGCTGACCTTCTTCACGCACAACTTCATGGATGCCAAGGCGCTGGAGCGCGAGCGCATCGACGCCTGCGTCTTCATGGCGATGACGCAGCACGGCCCGATCAGCATGTGCGCCTACAACGCGCGCCGCGATCACTATCTGCTGCAACCGATCGCCACGTCGCAAGGCCTGTGGCAACCGCTGGCGGCACGTGGCCGTGCGGGCGAAGCCGCGGTGTTCCCGATCAAGTTTCTGAAAGGCCGCTCGCGCGCCGCCGCGCTGGCCGAACGCGGGGGCGCGCAGTGATGCGCCGCCTGCTGGCCGCGCTGTGCATCGCCGCGTCGGCGGGGTGCGCCACGGTGACGCCGCCGCCCGCCGTGCCGCCGGTTGGGCAAGCGCAAGCCGACGCCGCCTGGGCACGCGTGCTCGACCGCTTTGTCGATGCGCGCGGCGCGGTGGATTTCAAAGCGCTGGCCGCTGACCGCTCCGACCTCGACCGCATGCTGCGCCACGTGGCCGACACGCCGCTCACCGGCTTCGCTGGGGATCGCCAGCGCCTGGCGCACATGATCAACGCCTACAACGCGCTGTCGATGGCCAACGTCATCGATAGCGGCCTGCCCGCAACGCACGCCGGCCTGGTGCGCAAGCTGCGCTTCTTCGTCTGGCGCCAGCAGGCCGTCGGCGGCGAAGCGATGTCGCTGCGCGCGTTCGAGAACGATGTCATCCGGCCGTTCACGCGCGCCATCGGCGAGCCGCGCGATTCACTTTGCGCTCAACTGCTCGGCACTCGCGTGTCCTGCGCTGCCGCGCCAGCCGTTTCGCGCCGCCACGCTCGATGCCGATCTGGCGCGCGAAACACTCGCCTTCTTCTCACGGCCGGAGAACCTGCGTGTCGATGACGCCGCGCGCGAAGTCTGGCTCAGCGAGCTGATGAACTTCTACCCTGAAGACTTCGTACCGGCGCACGGTGCGAGCCTCACCGACTACGTCAACCGCACGCTCGGTCTGTCGCTACCGCTCGACTACTCGGTGCGCTTCACGCCCTACGACTGGACCGTGGCCCACCAAGCCCGTTAAGGGTTTTCGGCGCTCGGCTCCACAGCCCAGCGCTGCGTGATGTCACCGTCGCCATCGACCGATTCGAGGTGCACCGGAAAACCCCACAGCCGGGCCACGTGGCGCAGCACCTCGCGCGCCGAATCGTCGAGCGGGCGGCTGTTGTGCTGCGTGTGGCGCAGCGTCAGCGCACGGTCGCCGCGCACGTTGACGTTCCAGACCTGGATGTTCGGCTCGCGCGAGCCCAGGTCGTACTGGCGTGACAGCGCTTCGCGCACGCGCTTGTAGCCGGCGTCGTCGTGGATCGCGCTGACTTCGAGTTCGTCGTCGTTCTCGTCGTCGGTGATCGAGAACAGGCGCAGCTCGCGCATCAGCTTCGGGCTCAGGTACTGGCCGACAAAACTCTCGTCCTTGAAGTTGCGCATCGCGTGGTCGAGCACGTCGAGCCAGGGCTTGCCGGCGATGTCGGGGAACCACTCGCGGTCTTCGGCCGTCGGCGCGTCGCAGATGCGCTTGATGTCGGTGTACATCGCAAAGCCGAGCGCGTACGGGTTGATGCCCGAGTAGGCGCGCTCGCCGACGCGCGGCTGATAGACCACGTTGGTGTGCGACGTGAGCCACTCGATCATCACGCCGTCGGTGAGGTGGCCGTCGTCGTACATCGTGTTCAGGATGCGGTGGTGCCAGAACGTGGCCCAGCCTTCGTTCATGACCTGCGTCTGGCGCTGCGGATAGAAGTACTGCGCCACCTTGCGCACGATGCGCACGATCTCGCGCTGCCAGGGTTCCAGCAGCGGCGCGTTCTTCTCCATGAAGTACAGGATGTTCTCCTGCGGCTCGTCGGGGAAGCGCTTGGCCGCTGCGGCGGCATCGGCCTTCTCGGCGCGTTTGGGCAAGGTGCGCCAGAGGTCGTTGACCTGCTGCTGCGCATAGGCCTCGCGGTCCTTGCGCTCGGCGAGTTCCTGCGCGAGGGTTTTGCGCGACGGCCGGCGGTAGCGGTTGACGCCGTGGTTCATCAGCGCGTGGCACGAGTCGAGCAGCTCCTCGACGGCGTCGATGCCGTGGCGCTCTTCGCAATCGGCAACGTAGTTCTTGGCGTAGACCAGGTAGTCGATGATCGACGACGCATCGGTCCACATGCGGAACAGATAGTTGCCCTTGAAGAAACTGTTGTGGCCGTAGGCGGCGTGCGCGATGACCAGAGCCTGCATCGCCATCGTGTTCTCCTCCATCAGGTAGCTGATGCAGGGGTTCGAGTTGATGACGATCTCATACGCCAGGCCCATGTGGCCGCGCTTGTAGTTCTTCTCGGTCGAGATGAACTCCTTGCCATAGCTCCAGTGGCGGTAGTTCACCGGCATGCCGACGCTGGCATAGGCGTCCATCATCTGCTCGGCGGTGATGATCTCCAACTGGTTCGGGTAGGTGTCCAGGCCGAAGCGCTGCGCCGTGGCGCGAATCACCTCGTGATAGCGCTCGACGAGCTCGAAGCTCCAGTCGCTCGGAGCGGGCAAGGGTTCCGGGGCTCGTACGGCGCTCATATCAATTGCTCCTCCGCGCTTCGCAATGCGTCGAACGGTTGTCGGGTTTCGGCCCGAAGGAGAAGTTCAAGGTCGGAAAAAGAACCGTTCGGGCTGAGGTGGCTGTTCCGACCGTCCTGAGGTATCGAAGGAAGCCGCGTTTTGTCCCCGTTCGGAAAGAAGAGTCCCGTTCGGGCTGAGGTGTCGAAGCCCCTGGCGCGCGGGAAGAAGGCTTCGACAAGCTGAGCCGGCCTTTCGACAGCGAGGGCGAACGGGGTGGAAAAGCCTACCGTCGTCAACAGCCGCAAAGGGCCGCAAGCAGACATCGATAAGCGCGTCATGCTGCTTTCG
>CAVTAM010000047.1:0-83437 GCA_963732625.1 uncultured beta proteobacterium
CGAGCGCGCGCTTTAGCCGACTTGCCGCGCAACTGCGCCACGCCGTACTCGGTGACGACGTAGTTGATGTCGTTCTTGCTGGTGCTGACATGCGTGCCCGGTGAGAGCGACGGCACGATGCGCGAAATGGTGTCGCCCTTCGCGGTCGAGGGCAAAACGATGAACGCCTTGCCGCCGCGCGAGCGGTTGGCCGCGCGCACGAAGTCCGACTGCCCGCCGGTGCCCGAGTACGGCGCATGGCCCAGGCTCTCCGAGCCGCACTGGCCGAGCAGATCGATCTGCAAGGTGGCATTGATCGCCACCAGGTTGTCGTTCAGGCCGGCCAGCATCGGATCGTTGGTGACGTTCACCGGATGCATTTCGAGCGCCGGGTTGCGGTCCATGAAGCGGTAGAGCTTGGACGAGCCGAGCGCGAAGGTGGCGATGATCTTGCCGGGCAGGTGGTTCTTGCGCCGGTTCGTCACGGCGCCGCTTTCCACCAGCGTCAGGATGCCGTCGCCGAGCATCTCGGTGTGGATGCCCAGGTCGTGTTTGTGCGTGAGCTGCATCACCACCGCGTCGGGGATGCCGCCGTAGCCGATCTGCAAGGTCGAGCCGTCGTCGATCAGATCAGCCACGTACTTGCCGATGGCTTCCTGCACCGGGCCGATCTTCGGCAGCCCGACTTCCAGAACTGGCTCGCTGCTCTCGACCAGCGCTGCGACCTGCGAGAGGTGCACATGGCAGTTGCCGAAAGCGAACGGCACGTTCGGGTTCACCTCGAGCACCACCGCGCGCGCACGGGCGACTGCGGCCATCGTGTAGTCGGCGCCCAGGCTGAGTGCGAAATAGCCGTGCGCGTCCATCGGCGAGGCCATGCTGAAGACAACGTCGGCGGGGATCAACCCGCGTTCGATCTGGCTCGGCATTTCAGAGAAATAGCTGGGGATGAAATCGATCCAGCCGGCCTGCCCGCCGGCGCGCGTGGCCCCGCCGTAGAAGAACGCGACGTGGCGCACGTGCTCCACCGTCTGCGGATCGATGTACGCGTACTTGCGCATCGCCAGGATCTGCGCCACCTTGACATCGCGGAACTCGCGGCGCTGTGCCGACAACTCGGCCAGCAGCGCCGGTGGCTCGCCGACGCCTGTGGGCACGATGATGAAGTCGCCGTTGCGCACCAGGCGCACCGCTTCGGCGGCGCGCAATCGCTTTTGCAGGTACTGCTGCTGGTGTGTCATGGGCTACTGCTCCTTGCCGGATTGTGGACCCGCACGCCGTGTGCGCGATCTGCTGCTCAGCGCCAACGGAGGGTTGGCCCGCAACAGATCTCAATTGCTGAAAGCAAAGTCGCATTTGCGGGTAGTAGGGCGCGAGGCGCAGGTCACCAGCGCCTCTTTGTTCGTCATGTGCCGGCCATCAGAACACCGCCTGCATGTTCACGGCACGGGCCGGCACCGCCGGCTTGATGCAAATCCGATCGCTGACACCGCGCACGCCCAGCGGATGGCGCACGCCGTCGACCGCGGCTTGCCGCTCGTACTGCCAGGCGACTTCGCCGGACAACGTGACCCAACCGTTTTCGACCTCGACCTTGATCGTGCCGTGGGGCAGCGATGTCGCCCATTTCAGAATGTTCTCGACCGAGCGGACGATGTCCGTGTCGTTGTACTGAATCAGGCCGGTGAGGTGCACGGTCAACTCTGTTGCCAGCGCCTTCACACCGGATACACGCTGCACCGCGCGCTCGGCGTGCCACTTCTGCGCATAGCTGTCGAGTCGTCCCGCCAAGGTCACCACACCATTGCGGACTTCGACGCCGATCTGCGTGGCCGGCACGGCCGGCTCCCACTCGAGCTCGGCCATCACGTCTTGCTGCAGTTGGGCATCGGTTTTCATGTCGCTGTTTCCGCTTTGGGTTGACGAGCGACAAGCGTGAGCACTGGGCGGTCCCGGGTCTGTACGGCAGCGAACATGGGTGACAAAAGCAGAGCGCGCGCTGGCGCACAGACTCTTGCACCTCTGACGCGCAAGCTGAAAAGGTATCGATACGACAAGCAGACCAGGACTTCCGCCTATGACCTACCAGGCAACACGCGCGCTCACGGCGCCTCGATGCCGGCGCGGTGCAGCGCTGCGCGCAGGCGCTCGATCTCGTCGATCAGCTCGAGCATCACGGCCACGCTTTGCAGGTTGGCTTCGAAGTCGCGCTGCAGGCGGCGGATGCGGCGCACGCGCGCCAGCGCTTCGCCGCCGAAGCGCCATGCCGGCTGCACGGCCGCAGGCTGCACCAGCCCTTCGTCGACCAGCAGGCGCACGAACTCGACCTCGGTGCCGCAGGCCGCGGCAAAGGCTTCGAGTTCGAGCGCCTGGTCATCGGTCAGACACACGCCGATGGCGATCGAGGGGTTGTTCATGTGTCGGCTCCCGGGTTGGCCCGCGGATCGAACGCCAGATCGGTGGCCATCCGGCGGTACGCGGCGCGGGCCTTGTCGTCTTCTGCCGGCGGCAGCACCACCTGCAAGGTCACGTAGAGGTCGCCCGGCGTGCTGGCCGGGATGCCGCGGCCGCGGATGCGCAGCTTGCGGCCGCCCTGCGAGTTGGCCGGCACCGTCATCTCGACCGCGCCGTCGGGCGTGGGCACGTTGACGGCTGCGCCGAGAGCCGCCTCCCAGGGCGCGACGCGCAGCGTGAAATACAGGTCACGGCCATCGACGCGCCACAGCGCATGCGGCGCGAACGCGATCTCGAGGTAGATGTCGCCGCGCGGGCCGTCGCCGAGGCCCGCTGAGCCCTGGCCGGCCAGACGCAGTTGTTGCCCGGCGCGAATGCCCTTCGGGATGCCGACCTGCAGCGTGCGCTCGCGCAACGCGACGTTGCCGGCGGCATCCATCTCCGGGCTGTGCAGCGTGATCTCGCGCGTCGCGCCGTGGAAAGCATCTTCGAGCGGCACGACGATCTTGGCGTGGTGGTCCTGCCCGCGCGTGGCCCGCCCGCGCGCGCTGCCGCGCCGCGCGGCGCCGAACAGCGCCTCGAAGAACGCGCTGTGATCGGCGGCGTCGCCGAAGCCGTCGGGCGCGCCGCTGAACTCGAAGCCGCTGTCCCAGCCCGGCGGCGGCTCGAACCCCTGACCACTCGGTGCACCCTGCCTGACGCGGTCGTAGGCAGCGCGCTTTTCCTTGTCGCGCAGCACTTCCTGGGCCTCGTTCAACTCCTGCATGCGCGCCGATGCATCAGCCGCCTTGCTGATGTCCGGGTGGTGCTTGCGCGCCAGGCGCCGGAACGCCTTTTTGATCTCGTCGCCGCTGGCCGTCGGCTCGACGCCGAGCACCTTGTAGTAATCCTTGAACTCCATGGGGCGTACTTTCGATGTTCCCGATTCCGGCCTCGAGGCATTGTGCGCGCCGACGCGCGGCTCGATTGATCTGCCGCAATCCCTGGTCGTTGCGTGTGGTCGCCGATACGATGATCCGATGCGCTGGCCACTGACGTTTCCTTTTGCCGCGATCGCGCTGGCCTTGTTGGTGTCCACAGCCGTGTCCGCGGCCGAGAAGCAGACGGTGTGCACCATCACCGTCAATTCGGCCGACGAGAAGGAAGCGTTTCGCCGCTACCTGCCCGAGTCGAAGTATCGGTTCGTCGAACTGGTCGAACGCGGCCGGCCCGACTGGCTGGCCTTGGCCTGCCGCGCGGGAGTTTCCTGCGACGTGCTCATCATCTCCGGCCATTACGACGGCGGCAACGAGTTCTTTTCGGACCAGCTGGAGGCCAGCGAATTCCTGCCCGTCGATGAACTGGAGCGCGTGTCTTGCAGCGGCTCCTGCCCGGGGCTGTTTTCCCGTTTGAAGGAGGTTCATCTCTTCGGCTGCAACACCCTGAACGCCGAGCCCCACAGCAGCGCCTCGGCGGAAGTCGTGCGCAGTCTGGTGCGCGAAGGCCACTCGCTGAAGCAAGCGCAGCGTCAGTTGCTGGCCCTGAACGCGGGGCACGGGCAGAGCAGCCGCGACCGCATGCGCATGGTGTTCAAGGACGTGCCGGTGATCTACGGGTTCTCGTCGGTGGCGCCGCTGGGTCCGGTCGCAGCCTCCACCTTGAGCGCCTACTTGCGCACCAACGGCGCGCGCGAGATCGGGCAGGGCCGCGCGAGCCATCGGTTGCTGCGCCAGTTCGCGCCGTTCGCGATGACCGTGACCCGGGGCATGACCGACAAGGATCCGCACGCCGCCGTGCGGCGCGACGTGTGCCAGTTCGCCGATGACCGCCTGTCCGACGCCGACAGGCTCGGCTTCGTTCATGGCCTTCTTCAACGGCCGATGGCTGAGACCCGGGTCCATCTCGATCGCATCCAGCGCTATGCGACGGCGCTCGAAGAGCCGGCGCGGCGGACGGCGCAGGTGAGTGATGCGCTGGCCGTCATCGCCGGCGATGCCGCCGCCCGCGCGCGCTTTCTCGACTTCGCACGCGACGCGGATCAGCCCGCGGTGCGCTCGCGCATGGTCAAGCTGGCGCGCGACCTGGGCTGGTTGTCGGACGAGGCTCAGTGGCAGGAACTGGCGCTGATGCTGGGCGAGTTGCAGTCGCGCAGCGCGGTCGGTCTGACGGAGGTCGATCTCGCGTGCACCTTGAACCAGGGCCACGACCTCGACGGCGCTTTCAACCGGCGCGTCGTGCCGGGCGGCGTGGACGACGACGTGCCGCATGCCGCGGTCCGCGCTTGCCTGGGCAGTGCCGAAGGGCGCGCGCGCGCGCTGCAGGGGCTGCTCAGCCAGAGCCTGCCGGACGTCCAGATCGCGCAGGCTTATCTGCGCCACCAACCCATCACCGATGTGGCCGAGTTGCGTCGGCTGGCCGAGGCGATCGCCGGCATGAGCCCATCCGAGCCGCAGGTGCGTGCACTCGAGTCCCTGGGCCGGCACCACGTATCGGACCGCGACATCCTGGATCTGCTGATCCGCCTCTACTCGCAGACCCCGTCGTCTGCCGTCCAGGCGGCGATCGCGGGCATCCTGATCCGCGCCGACCAGCGCTCGCTTGCCCGTGCGCAACTCGTGCTCACCTTGGTCCAGGACCGGCGGCCGTCGCCGCCTGGTGACAGCATGATCGACGCATTGCTGCGAAAACTGCGGTCGCCATGAACGCGGCGCCGCATCCGGCAAAGTCGGCAAAGTCGGCAAAAGGGGCGCTTTCGCTGACATGCCATGCCATCCGGCAGGGCGGCTTGTGGAACACTGAACCATGCTGGGTCAAAAAAGCTTGCTTCGATGGCGCTTCGGCCTGCCGGCCGCGTTCATCGCCTGCCTGGCCACCACGGCGCCGTTCGTTGCGAGCGCCGCACCGAAGACGGTGTGCACCGTCACCATCAACTCGTCCGACGAGAAGGACGCGTTCCAGCGCCATCTGCCCCCTGGCGAGTACCGGTTCGTCGAGCTGGTGCAGCGCGGGCAGCCCGATTGGCTGGCCGCGGCGCGCCGGCGCGGTGTGAGCTGCGACGCGCTCGTCATTTCGGGCCATTTCGACGATGGCACCGAGTTCTACACCGACCGCTTCGAAGACCGCGAATTCCTGACCGTCCACGAGATGCAGCACGAGTCGTGCAGCGCCGCCGGCAACGGTCTGTTTTCGCAGCTCAAGGAGGTGTACCTGTTCGGGTGCAACACCTTGAAGTCGCAGCCCAGGCATGTTGCCGAGGGCGAAGTCCTGCGCAGCCTCGTCCGCTCGGGGCACTCGCAGGCCGACGCCGAGCGCGTATCGGCCCTGCTCAGTGAGCGCTACGGCCAGAGCAACCGCGACCGGCTGCGCCACGTCTTCGAGAACGTGCCGGTGCTCTACGGCTTTTCGTCCAAGGCCCCGCTGGGGCGCACGGCAGGGCCGCTGCTCGAACGCTACTTCAAGACCGCCCCCGCGGGCGAAGTGGCCAGCGGCCGTCCGAGTCCGACCCTGCTGAAACTGTTCGGGCCGAGCTCGATGATCGCCGTGGCCGGCCTGACCGACGCCGATCCGCACGCGTCCTTGCGCCGCGACATGTGCAGTTTCGCGGACGATCGGCCCTCGGACGCACAGAAGATCGCGTTCATGCACGAGGTGCTGCAGCGCGACGTGACCGAAGTGCGCATGTTCCTCGACCACCTCGAGCGCTACGCGGCCTCCATCGACCCGGCCCAACGGCTTGCCCCTGCGGTGGCCGCGGCGCTCGCTGCGATCGAGCGTGATCAGCCGACACGCGATCGCTATCTGGCGTTTGCGCGCGACGTCGACGACGCGGACGCGCAGACCCGCATGATGGCCTTGGCGCGCACGCTGCAGTGGCTGTCACCGGCGCAGGAGCAGGCCGAGTTGCTGCGCATGATTGCCGATCGCATGGCCCGCGGCAGCCTGGGCAAGCACGAGGTCGATCTCGTCTGCTCGATCCGGCAGGTCCCTGAAGCCGACCTGGCACGTCAACTGCTGGCCATGGGCACGGCGCGGCCCGGCAACGCAGTCCATTCGGCCGTGCTGGCGTGTCTGGGCAGCGCCGAGGAGCATCAACGCACGGTTCGCGCGCTGACGAGCTCGCGCGACGACGACGTGGCGATCGCCCAGGTCTATCTTCGTCATCGGCCGTTGACCGACGTGGCCGAGGTGCGGGCCGTGGCGTCGGGCATCGGGCGCATGAGCGCCGCCGGCGCCCAGGTGCGCGCGCTCGAGACGCTGGCGCGCCAGCGCCTGGCCGATCCGCAAAGCCTGCAGGAAATCGCCAGCCTGTTTCCGTTGGCGCGCTCGCTCGACGTGCAACGCGCGATCGCCGGCATCCTGATCCGCGCCGACACCAAGATGCTGGCGCGCGCCGACCTGGCCCGCTCGCTGCGCCAGCATCGTTTGAAATCAGCCGACGGCAACGACGTGATCGACGTGCTGATTCGCTTGCTTCAGTCGACGTAGTACGGCATCGGCAGCAGTACTGCCGGCCGGCGCCCTCGGCCTGCCGGGCAACGGCATCGCTGGTGTGGGCAGCAAGCGCGCGGTCTCCTTCTTGACCACCGCATAACACTCGCAGCTGCGTTGTGTCAGCCGGGCGCGGTCGAGCACGACGATGTGACCGCGTGTGCAGCGGGTCAGCCCGGCGGCCTGCAGTTCGAGCGCGGCGGCGGTCACGCTTTCGCGGCGCACGCCAAGCGCGTTGGCCAGCAGCTCGTGCGTCGTCACGATGTCGCCACCGCGCAGACGGTCCAGGCGCAGCAACAGCAGGCGGCACAGTCGCTGCTCCAACCCGTGGTGGCGTGTGCATACCGCCACCTGCGCCGTTTGCGTCATCAGCGCCTGGAGGTGGCGCAACAGCAGTTGGCGCATCGGTGGGCATCGCTCGAACGCATCCTTGAGCGCCGGTGCCGCGATCCGCAACCCCTGGCCCGCGACCTGCACTTCGCCACGGCCGATGGTCGAGCCGTCACTGAGCAACAGTGACGCGCCGACGAAGCCATCGTTGCCGACCACGGCGGTCTCGGCCGATGCGCCGCTGTCAACGGTGTTGAACAACGAGACGATCGCACTGGTGGGGAAGTAGGCGTGGCTTTGCGCCATGCCCGATGCATACAGCACCTGACCGATCCGCAGGTTGACTGGCTCGAAATGCGGCTGCCAGCGCTGCCAGTCGGCGTGCGGCAGCGCCGCAAGAAGCCGATTGCATGTCGGCTCGGCGGCGTCGCGGCTCGCGGGCCAGTCTGTTTGCATCGCTCCCTTGTAGGGCCATTGCCGGGCGTTCCATTGATCCGGATCAGTGCCGGTGCAGTCCTTGTGTTCGCTAGCGAACAGATTTCGGCCGGCGGAAGTCTCATAGTTCAGACAGATTCGCTGCACATTGCCGGCGGACATGAAACCGATGATTGCCAAAGGAGCCTCACCATGAACACGCGCAACTCTCTGGCCGCCGCCCTGACCGCGTTGGCGCTGCTTGCGGTTTCCGGCTGTGCCGTCACACGTGGCCAGGAAACCGTGGGGGCGTACATCGACGACGCCACCATCACGACCCAGGTCAAGAGCCGCTTCGTCGAGAACAAGGCGGTGGACGCCGCCAGCATCAAGGTCGAGACGCTCAACGGCACCGTGATGTTGTCCGGCTTCGCCAAGAGCGCCACCGAGAGGAACACCGCCGAGGCGATCGCGCGCAATGTCAACGGTGTGAAGTCGGTCAAGAACGAGATCGCCGTGCGGCCTTGAACCGCCGCGCCGGCTGGCGCCGGCGCTGCCCATCAGCCACCCACACCACCGCTCGAGGAGAACCGCATGGGTCTTGGAACCATTTTGCTGATCGTGCTGATCCTGATGCTGGTCGGCGTCATTCCGACTTGGCCGCACAGCAAGAGCTGGGGCTATGCGCCCAGCGGCGTGCTGGGCCTGGTCGTCGTCATCATCCTCGTGCTGGTGTTGATGGGGCGGCTGTAGCGGCTCGAGCGGGTCAGGTCGTCAAAGATTGCACCGGCGCTTGGACAGCCTCCTTGCCGATGCGCTCGAATTCCGCTATCACCTGAGCGCCGAGCAGCAGCAGCGTCGCCGCCAGCTCCAGGCTGAGCAGCACGGCGATCGCCGTCGTCAGCGAGCCATAGACGACGTCGATCTGCGACAGCGTGGCGAAGTACCACACCAGCGCATGACGCGAAATCTCCCACAGCGCGGCTGCCGTCACGCCGCCGAGCAATGCATGCGACAGCGACAGGCGGCCGACTGGCATCACCAGGTAGATCGATGTCAGCACGAAGACCTCGCCGACCAGGCCGAGCAGGTAGAGCAGCAATCGCGAGGCGCCGCCCAGCGACCAACTGCGGCCGAGCAATTCGATCCGCTCCAGGCCCAGCACCTGCAAGCTGCCGGCCACCAGGGTCACCAGCAGCAGGCCCAGGCCGAGGCACAGGATGTAGGCATAAGGCATCAGCAGCGACACCAGCACATGGCGGCGGCGGATCGCCACGCGGTGGTGAAAGATCACCGACATCGCGTTTTCGAGCACCGTGAAGGCCAGCGAGCTGAAGAACAGCATCGTCGCCAGCAGCACCCAGCCGAGCACGTCGCGGTGGGCCATGAAGTTGGCCAGCTCGGCGACGATGGGCCTCGATTGCCCCGGCACCAGCCACTCGAGATAGCGGCCGAGTGTTGCCAGCAGCTCGGCCTGGTCGATCACGTGCGACAGCGCGATCACCGACAGGATCATCATCGGCACCAGCGACAGCAGCGCGTAGTACGCCACCGCGCCGGCCAGCAGCAGGCCCTGGTTGGCGCGAAACGCCTTCAGGGTCTGGGCCACGAAGGCCCAGGGGTGGCTGACGATTTTCGCGGCGGCGCCGGTCATGGGTGCCACAAACTATTCCCGGCCGGCAACCGGGTCTGTGCGTTTGCGAACAGACCCGGTTGCGCCGCGCGTGCATGGTAGCGGCGCGAGCCTCGAAGCAGAGTATCGAAGCGATGTCTCGAAAGGACAGGGCCCTGACACCGAACCGCGCCCGCAGCGGCCGCTGCGCCGCCCAGCCGCCCAGCTCACACGGGCCCTTGGGGGAACGCGATGCTCACGGTCGTGCCCTGGCCGGGGCGGCTGATCACGTGCATCGCGCCGCCGAGGGTTTCAGCACGGAATTGCATGCCCGCCAGGCCGTGGTGCCCGGCGAACGATTCCTGCACGACGAAACCCACACCATCGTCGCGCACTTGCACCGTGGCGTTGCCGCCGACCACCGCGAGTTCGACCTCGACGTGGGTGGCCGAGGCGTACTTGCCGATGTTGGTCAAGGCCTCCTGGACAAACCGGTACACGGCCAGGCTGGCCTCGGGAGACATCTTGAATTCCGCCGCCGAAAGCCGCACCGGCACCGCCAGGCTCGCGCTCATTTCCCGGCACAAGATATCCAGTGCCGCCGTCAAACCCAGGTTGGTCAGCGCCGACGGATGCAGGTCTTCAATAATGCGTCGCTTGAGCGCAATGCCTTCGTTCAAGTGCCCGTTGATGCGCTCCAGGACAGCGAGCAATTCGGCAGGTTCGCCCGCTTTTTTGCGCGCTCGGGCGATGTCGAGCTTGCTGGCCGTGAGCAGTCCACCCAGTTCATCGTGCAACTCACGCGCCAGGCTCGCGCGCTCGTCTTCGCGCGCCGTCTGCAAGTGCCTGGTCAGGGCGGCAAGTTGCGCCGTGCGGCGCGTGGCTTCGATCTCCAGACGTGCGCGCTCATCGAGCAGGGCGCGTCGCTGAACACTGCGCTCGCGGTCGAACCGCCCCAGTTGCCCGACGAACAGGAACAGCAGGAACAGCGTGCCGAGCGTCAACAAACCGATCCCCAGCCGATTGACCAGCAACTCGTCGCGCATGTCATTGCGTGCCAGCTGCAGCCTCGTGTTGGTGTGCGCCAGTTGCGCGGATATTTCCGTGCGCAGCGCCCGCATGCCGATGTCGTGTTGGTCGGTGCGCGCCAGCTCGGCGGCTTCGCCCCGCTTGCCCGCCTGTGCCAGCGCGAGCGTGCGGTCGAACCGCGCGAGCTCGCGTTGGCTGAAATCGGCCACCCATCGCGCCACCGCGGCGCCCTCTGTGCCCTGACCCGTCAAGAACGCAGCGATCGCAGGCTGCACTTGCGCGAGCTCGGCCTTGGCATCGGCGTGCCGCGCCAGGTATTGCGGCTGCCCTGTCACCAGGTAGCCGTAGTGGGCGGCCTCGGCATCGGTCAGCGACTGCAGCACCCGCACCGACATGATCCGTGCTTCGGACAGTTCGACGGCGCCGCGCATGGCCGCGGTGGTATCGCGGTAGGCGTGCTCGCTGACGACCAGCAGCGCGACGGCCAGCGAGACAGCCATCGGCAACGCGTATCGATGCCGCACCCAGCGCTCGATGAAATCGTTGAATCTGCTGAATGCGGCGTTCACGGTGGCGGCAGGCAGCCGGATGTAGTTGCCGCCGTCGTCCCGTGTTCTTGGAATCAGGCCGCCGCCAGGCGGGTCATGTCTTTGCTCGTTGCTCATAGGGAGTGTTCATGAACCCGACCCAGATCCGACGCCGCGCCGACCTGGTGCGCATCGCCACTGAATCGATGTCCGAGCGCGGGCTCGAGCCGGAGTTTCCGGCCGCCGTGCACCGCCAGTTGGCCTCGATCGGCGGGCCTGGCACGGGCGGCGATGCGCGTGTGACAGACATGAAAGCGCTGCTGTGGTGCTCGATCGACAACGACGACTCGCGCGACCTCGACCAACTGACAGCCTGCGAACTGCTTGCCGATGGCACGGTCAAGGCCTTCGTCGCCGTGGCCGATGTCGACGCACTGGTCGAGAAGGGTTCGCCGATCGACGAGCATGCCCGCTTCAACACGACCTCCGTCTACACCGCCGCACGTATCTTTCCGATGCTGCCCGAGCGGCTGTCGACCGACTTGACCTCGCTCAACCCAGGGCAGGACCGGCTGGCTATCGTCACCACGATGGTCATCGCCGCCGACGCCACGGTGACGGCACCCACGGTGCAGCGCGCCTGGGTGCACAACCAGGCCAAGCTGGCCTACGACGCGTTGTCGGCGTGGATCGATGGCGAGGGCGCGTTGCCGGCGGCCGCCGCTGCCGTGCCGGGGATGGAGCAGCAGTTGCGCACGCAGGACGAGGCGGCGCAGCGCCTGCGCGCGCGCCGCCATGCCGAAGGCGCGCTCGAGTTCGAGACCTTGCAGCCGCGCGCCGTGTACGAAGGTGAGCGTGTCGTCGAGATCCGCCAGCAGGTGCAGAACCGCGCGCGCCAGTTGATCGAGGAGTTGATGATCGCCACCAACCAGGCCACGGCGCAGTTCCTCGCCGAGCACGGCGGTGCGTCGCTGCGCCGCGTCGTTCGTTCTCCCGAGCGCTGGCAACGGATCGTGCTGGAAGCGCGCAAGTACGGCGAGGCCTTGCCGGCCGAGCCCGATTCGCATGCGCTCGAGTTGTTCCTGGCCAAGCGCCGCAAAGCCGACCCGCTGCGCTTCCCCGACTTGTCGCTGGTCATCGTCAAGTTGATGGGTTCGGGCGAGTACGTCGTCGAGCAGCCGGGCGCGGCGCCCGTCGGTCACTTCGGGCTGGCAGTGCGCGACTACACGCATTCGACGGCGCCGAACCGGCGTTTCCCCGACCTCATCACCTCGCGCCTGCTCAAGGCCGTGCTCGCCGGCGGCGCGCCGCCGTACAGCGGCGCCGAGTTGACGGCGCTGGCGGCGCACTGCAGCCAGCAGGAAGACGCGGCGCAAAAGGTCGAGCGCAAGCTGCGCAAATGCGAGGCCGCGCTGCTGCTCGAGTCGCATGTCGGCCAACGCTATGACGCCATCGTCACCGGCCGTTCGGACCGCAACACCTGGGTGCGCACGCTCGCGCCGCCGGTCGAAGGGATGTTGACCGGTCGCGTTTCACAGCTCGACATCGGCCAGCGGGTGGAGGTCAAGCTCGTCGCCACCGACGTCGAGCGCGGCTTCATCGATTTCGAGTTTCTTCATTGAAAGAGAGTCCCACCATGCAAGCCCTCGTCTTCAACGGCCCCGGCCAGAAACGCCTCGAAGAACGGCCCAAGCCGGCCGTCAACCTGCCCAGCGACGCCATCGTCAAGATCACGCGCACGACGATCTGCGGCACCGATCTGCACATCTTGAAAGGCGACGTGCCGACTTGCAAGCCGGGCACGATCCTCGGCCACGAAGGCGTCGGCGTCGTCGATTCGGTCGGCACGGGCGTGACCGTCGTTCAAAGCCGGCGATCGCGTGCTGATCTCGTGCATCAGCGCCTGCGGCCGCTGCGCGCCGTGCCGCAAGGGCATGACCTCGCACTGCACCACCGGCGGCTGGATCCTCGGCCACAAAATCGACGGCACGCAGGCCGAGTTCGTGCGCATCCCGCATGCCGACACCAGCCTCTACCCGATCCCTGCCGGCGCCGATGAAGAGGCGCTGGTGATGCTCTCCGACATCCTGCCCACCGGCTTCGAGTGCGGCGTGTTGAACGGCAAGGTGCAGCCCGGCAGCAGCGTGGCCATCGTCGGCTCGGGGCCGATCGGCCTGGCGGCGCTGCTGACGGCGCAGCTCTATTCGCCGTCGCAGATCATCATGGTCGATCTCGACGACAGCCGGCTCGCCGTCGCCAAGCGCTTCGGCGCCACCGACATCGTCAACAGCAAGGGCGGCGATGCGGCCGCGAAGGTGATGGCGCTGACCGGCGGCCGCGGTGTCGACACCGCGATCGAAGCGGTCGGCATCCCGGCCACGTTCACGCTGTGCGAAGACGTCGTTGCGGCGGGCGGCACCATCGCCAACGTCGGCGTGCACGGCAGCAAGGTCGATCTGCACCTGGAGCGGCTGTGGTCGCACAACGTGACGATCACGACACGGCTGGTCGATACGGTCTCGATCCCGATGCTGCTCGATACCGTGCAGGCCAAGCGCATCGATGCCACCCAGCTGATCACGCACCGCTTCAAGCTCGCCAGAATCCTCGATGCTTATGAGACCTTTGCCAAGGCGGCCGAGACGCAGGCCTTGAAGGTCATCATCGATGCCGCGTAGCAGCCATCCCGAGCGGCATCGCAGCGACCGCATCGGCTGGCTGCGCGCCGCCGTGCTTGGCGCCAACGACGGCATCGTCTCGACGGCGAGCCTGGTGGTTGGCGTTGCGGCAGCCAGTGCCGCGCCGAGCAACGTGTTGTTGACCGGCGTCGCCGGGCTGGTGGCTGGGGCGATGTCGATGGCCGCCGGCGAGTACGTCTCGGTGCACTCACAGGCCGACACCGAGAAGGCCGATCTCGCGCGAGAACGCGCCGAGCTGGCGAGCGACCCCGCTGCCGAGCAGCGCGAACTCGCGGCGATCTACGTCGGCCGTGGCTTGGCACCCGCACTCGCACAGCAGGTGGCCGAGCAGTTGATGACGCACGATGCGATCGGCACCCACGCGCGAGACGAGCTCGGCATTTCGGCGACGCTCAGTGCCAAGCCGGTGCAGGCGGCGCTGGCCTCGGCGGCAAGCTTCGCCGTCGGCGCCGCGCTGCCGCTGGCCGTGGTCTGGCTGGCCTCGGGGCGCAACCTGTTGCTCTGGGTGTCTGCGATGTCGCTGGCGTTTCTGGCCCTGCTCGGCGTCGTCGCCGCGCGGGCCGGCGGCGCGAAGGTCGTCGCCAGTGCGGCGCGCGTCACCTTCTGGGGCGCACTGGCGATGGCCATCACCGCAGCGGTGGGGTCGTTGTTCGGCGCGGTGGTGTAGCGAGACCCGGCATGCAGTTGCCGTTCACCACTGAACAGTTTTACGCCGTCTTTCGTGACTACAACACCACGCTCTGGCCTGCGCAGGTGTTCTTGCTGGCGCTCGCGGCAGCGGCCATCGCATTGGTGGTGTGGCCCCGCCGCTGGTCTGGCTCGGGCGTCTCGGTGATCCTCGCTTTGCTGTGGACCTGGATGGCGCTGGCCTATCACCTCGCGTTCTTCACGGCCATCAGCGCGCCCGCGTACGGCTTTGCGATCGTTTTCCTGGCGGGCGCGTGGCTCTTTTTTTGGCATGGCGTCGTTCGGCGCAGGCTCGAGTTCAAGCTGAGCGCCAGCGCCCGCGGCGGGGGCGGTGTGCTGCTCGTCGCGTTCGCACTCATCGTCTATCCGGCCTGGTCTTATTTCTCCGGCCATCGCTACTTTGAGACACCCACCTTCGGCCTGCCGTGTCCGACGACGATCTTCACCGTGGGCTTGCTTGCATTTCTGGTCCGGCCCTACCCGCGCAGCCCGTTGGTGGTGCCGGTGTTGTGGAGCTTGGTCGGTGTCCAGGCCGCGTTCCTGTTGCGTGTGCCTCAGGACCTCGCACTTGCGGTGGCCGCCGTCGCCGGCATCGTCTTGATGGTGCGGTCGCGATCACCGGCCGCACCGGCAGGCATGGCACCCTGGATCAAGGAGCTCGAATGACATGGCTCCTTTGGCTTGGCCTGGTTCTATTCGTGTCGGCGGCCGCTGCGGCCAGCCTGACGGCTCTCGGGTCCAACCGGTGGGCCGAGCGCATGAGGGCGTTGACCCGCGGGCTCGGCGCGCCGCGACATGTTGGAACGGTCGAGCCGCCGTATTCAACGAACGACCCGATGCACTACGACGCGCGTGAACTCGAAGGCCTGCCCGCACCCGTGCAACGCTACTTCCGTGCGGTGCTGAAGGATGGACAGCCCATCGTCCGTGCCGTGACGATCGAGATGACCGGCACCATCAACATGTCGGCCACGGCCGAGCAGTGGAAGCCGTTCACGTCGGTGCAGCGTGTTGTCACGGCAGCGGCCGGTTCCCGGTCGGGCTTCATCTGGGACGCGCAGATCGCGATGCTGCCGGGCATCGAGGTTCGCGTGGTCGACAGCTACATCGCCGGCAAGGGTCTGCTGCGCGCGGCGCTGTTGGGCTTGTTCACGGTGGCCGACATGAGCGGCGATGGCGACGGCGAGATGGCGCGCGGCGAATTCATGCGCTTCTTCGCAGAGACGCCGTGGTACCCGACCGCGCTGCTGCCCAGCCAGGGCGTGCAATGGGCGGCGGTGGACGGCACGTCCGCGAATGCCACCATCAAGGACGGTCCCCTCGCACTGACCCTGCTGTTCCATTTCAACGACGCCGGCCTGATCGACTCGGTGCGTGCCGAGGCCCGCGGCGGCATGGTCGGCAAAAACATGGTGATGCGGCCGTGGGAATGCGGGCTGTCGAACTACGAGGTGCGCAGCGGCATGCGCGTGCCAACCTGCGGTGAAGCGGCGTGGGTGGGCCCCGATGGGCGCAAGCCGTACTTCTTCGGCCGCGTCACCTCGCTGAGCTGCGAGGTGACGCCGTGAAGGTCGGCATCGCTGGTGACGCGTGGACCCCCATCGCCGCCATCCTGGGCTTCACTGGATTGGTGATGTCGGTTCGCGCCGACCCGGTGCGGCCACGGCTTCGTCGCGCTCGATGCGGCCGTCGATCAGCTCGATCACGCGGTCGCAGCGCGCGGCCAGGCGTGGGTCGTGGGTGACGAGCAGGAACGAGACTTTCAACGCCGCGTGCATGCGCCGCATGACGTCGAAGACTTCGTTGGCCGACTGCGTGTCGAGGTTGCCGGTGGGCTCGTCGGCCAGCACCAGCGGCGGCTCGAGCACGAGGGCGCGCGCGATGGCGACGCGCTGCTGCATGCCGCCCGAGAGTTCGCCCGGGCGTTTGTCGATGGCGTCTTGCAGCCCGACCGAGGCCAGCACGGCCAACGCCCGCTCGCGCTGCGCTGCGTGACGCGGCCTTCGCGCATCAGCGCCGGCAGCGTCACGTTCTCCAGCGCGCTGAAGGCCGGCAGCAGGTGGTGGAACTGGAAGACGAAGCCGAGCGTCGCGCGCCGGCGCAGCGTCAGCTCGGCATCGGTGAGGCCGCTCGTTTCGTCGCCTTCGATGCGGTAGCTGCCCGAGGTGGCGCCCTCCAGCAGGCCGATGATGTTGAGCAGCGTGCTCTTGCCCGAGCCCGACGGGCCGATCAGGGCCACGAACTCGCCGCGCGCCAGCTGCAGCGACAAGCCGTGCAGCACCTCGGCCTCGTTGGGGCGGCCGGCGTTGTAGGTCTTGCGGATGTCGCGGAGTTCGATCAGCGGTGCGGTGGTGTTCGTCATCGCCGGCTCACAGGCGGATCGCCAACGCCGGGTCCAACTTCGCCGCGCGCCGGGCCGGCGCCACCGCGGCCAGCACGCCGCACAGCGTGGCGAGGCCAGCCACTTGCAAGGCCAGGCCGGGTTGCAGCGTGATCGAAAACAGCGGCAAGCCGTCGGCGCCCAGTGCCAGGCGCGAGAAGACCCAGATCAGCGCGACGGCGAGCACGACACCCAAGGCCGACCCGATGGCGCCGACGATCGCGCCTTGCAAGAGAAAGATGCGCAGCACCTGACCCTGCGTGGCGCCCATCGCGCGCAGGATGCCGATCTCGCGGCGCTTCTGCACGACGGAGACGACGAGCACGCTGGCGATGCCGAGCACGACGACGACCAGCACCACCGCGCGGATCACGCCGGTGCTGACCGACTGCGCGTTGAGCGCCGAGACGAGTTGCGCGTTGGCCTGCTGCCAGCTTTCGATCTCGTAGGGCAGGCGCTGCGACAGCTCCGTGGCCAAGGCTTGCGCCGACCAGATGTCGTGCAGCGTGAGGTCCAGACTCGTTGCGCCGCCGGGCAGCGCGGCCAGGCTCTGCGCGGCGCGCAGCGGCACGATGACCGTGCGGCGGTTGAGTTCGCGCACGCCGAGATCGACGAGGGCGGTGATGCGCAGGGAGTCGGTGACGCTGCCTTCGCCGCTGCCGGTGATCAAGCCGATGCGGTCGCCGACACGCACACCCAGATCGTCGGCCAGTTCGCGGCCGATGATGCCCTCGCCGGGTGAGAGCCGCGCCACACCGGCCACGACTTTCGAGCGCAGGCCGACGATGCGTTCGTAGCGTTCGAGATCGACGCCCACCAGCGCGATCGACTTCGTCGCTTCGCCGCGCACCGCCAGGCCCGCGGTCGAGACCATCGGCGACACGGCAGCGACAGCTGGCAGCGCTTCGAGCAGCGGCACCAGCGATTGCCAGTTGGCGATCGAGCGCGGGCGCTGCGCGCGCGGCTGCGTCTGCACGAGCAGCGTCGTGCCCTCGGCCGGTGCGCGCGCCGGCGTCACGGCGTCGTCGCGCTCGGTGAGCGTCACGTGCGCCTGCGCGCCGAGGGTCTTGTCGAGCGTGTTCTTTTGCAAGCCGGTGATCAGCGCCGAGATGTAGGCCACCACCGCCACGCCCGCGGCGACGCCGACGATGATCAGCAGCGTCTGCATGCGGCCCTCGCGCAAAAACCGCGTGGCGACGCGACGTTCGAAGCCGAGGCTGTTCCACATCGTCTTCAGCGCCCCATCGCGTTGGTCAACGCCGAGCCGGCGTCCTCGCGCGCAGGTTTGGCGGCGGCGCTGGCGACGGCATTGACATCGGCCTGCACGCGCTGGCCCGGCGGCGGCGCGTCGCCGATCAGCACCCTGTCGCCGGCCGATAACCCTTCGAGCACCTCGGCCGCTTCGAGCGTGCGCAGGCCCAGGCGCACGGCGCGTTGCTCGACGCGGCCGCCGCGCTCGATCCACACGCTGTTCTGCGCCGCGCCGGGTTCCCCACGCAAAGCGCCGGCCGGCACCGCGAGCGCGGCATCGCGGCGCGCGGTCTCGACTTCCACCGACAGCGTCATGTCTTCACGCAGGAAGGGCGGCGCGGCCTGCGGCAACGAGAACTTGACTTCGACGGCGCCGCGCTGCGCATCGACCAGCGGCGCGATCGACAGCACGCGCGCCGCGAAGCGCTGGCCGGGGAAGGCGTCGGCCACCACCATCGCGCTCTGTCCGACCTGCAACTGCTCGAGAAAGCGTTCGTCGGCCTGCGCGACGAGTTGTGGCGCACCCGCGAGTGCGAGCGTCAGCAGCGCGCGGCCGGGCTGCACGATCTGACCCGGCTCGACCAGCCGCGCCAGCACCTTGGCATCGGCCGGCGCGGTGAGCAGAGCCTGGTCGAGGCGCGCACGCGCCGCGGCCGTGGCAGCCGTGGCCAAGCTCAGTTGCGCCTGCGCTTGTTGGGTCTCCGTGCCTCGATCCGCCGTGGCCGCGCGCTGCGCCTGCGCGCCGGCCTGCTGCGCCTGCGCGACGGCAACGCTGCGCTGCACTTCATCGAGGCGCGCTGCACTGAGAAAACCCTGGTCCACCAACTCGCGCGTGCGCTGCAAATCCGACTCCGCGGCGATCAGCACCGAATCGGTTTGCGCCAGCGCGGCCTGCGCACTGCTGCGCCCCGTGCTGCGCAGGCCGGCCAGGCGCGCGGCGGCCTGGCGCTCGCTGGCTTGCGCCTGCATCAGCGCGGCTCGCAGCTCATCGCTTTCCAGGCGCAGCAACAGCTCGCCTTGTTTGACCTGTGCGCCTTCGGCGACGGCCACGTCCAGCACACGGCCGGTGAGCGTGCTGCCGACATCGACGCGCGAGGCCGTGGCCACGCGCGCTGAGAACTGCAGCGTGCGCACCAGCGGGGCGCTTTGCAGCGCGACGGCAGCGACGCTGGGCGCGCGTTGCCACCACGCCGCCACGCCTGCTGCAATGACGACGCCGACGGCCGCAACCACCAGGACCGAGCGGCGCACCATGCGTTAGTTTTTTCGCCCGCCGAGCACCAGCAGCACGCCGCCGACGACGATCGCGCCGATGCCGGCCCACACCGGCACGTTGACGGTCTTCTTCTCGGTGACTTTCAACTCGATCGGTCCGAGCTTGGCGCCCACGGACTCCTTGTCGTAGCTGAAGCCGCCGTAGGCCAGGGCCAGGATGCCGGCGACGATCAATACGACAGCGGCGATGCGGGTCGCGTTCATGGCCGCACCGCGATGTCGTTGCGCGCGACGGGCCAGGGGCGAAGTTTCATGGGGGTGCTCCGGTGGATTGGAATCGAACTCTACTGCCCGCGATGCGATCGTCGCGACCGCCAGGGCCTCATTGAAGCGCGACCTTTGGTGGCGAGGTTGATGCTCGTCAAAGCAGGCTGAACCGCAGCGTGCGTTGCGTCTGTTCGGTGGAGTACAAAGCCGGAACCTGGCGACGTGATCGGTGTGCGCTGTCGCACAGACCGCGCGGCGCAACCCTGTCACAAGCTCGAACGAAGGGCAGTGCATCGCCCTTGGCCTGAGCACGCTTATCCTGATTGGAGACAGACATGACTCGAAGCGACGGACTGATCATCAGCCTGGCCTTCGGTGCCGCCATGACCGCACCCGCTTGCGCCCAGGCGCAAAAAGACTGGCAAGCACCCGACATCGACAAACTCGCCGATGACCCCTTCGGCAAATCGGTGCGCCATGGCAAGGCGCTGATGGAGCAGACCTACAAGCACATCGGCCCCGAGGTCAAGGACCCGAAGCAACGCTATGCCGGCAACAACCTGGCCTGCGTGTCGTGTCACGTCGATGCCGGCGGGCGCAAGTTCGGCAACCCCTGGGTCGGCACCTTCGTCAGCTTCCCGCAGTACCGCGGCCGCGAAGACGCGATCTCGACCACCGAAGAGCGCATCAACGGTTGCATGGAGCGCAGCATGAACGGGCGCAAGCTGCCGCTGGACAGCACGGAGATGAAGGCCATGCTGTCGTACCTGAAGTTCCTGTCGACCGGCATCGCCGTCGGTGGGCAGATCGAAGGTGCCGGCACCTTGAAGCTCAAACTGCTCGATCGCGCCGCCGACCCGGTGGCCGGTGAGAAGGTCTATGCCAGCACCTGCGTGGCCTGCCACGGCGACAAAGGCCAAGGGGTGCGGCGCGGCAAGGCCGGCGATGGCGACGGCTACCAGTTCCCGCCGCTGTGGGGCCCCGACAGCTACAACAACGGCGCCGGCATGGCGCGCATCACGCTGGCCGCCGGCTTCATCAAGGGCAACATGCCCAGCGGTGTGACCCACACCAGCGCGGTGCTGACCGATGAGCAGGCGTTCGACGTCGCGGCCTATGTCAACAGCCAGCCGCGGCCGGTCAAGGCCAAGCTCGACGCCGATTTCCCGGCGCGCAAGAACAAGCCGGTGGATGCGGCGTTTGCGCCCTACACGCCGGGCTTCTCGGCCGCGCAGCACAAGTACGGCCCGTGGCAGCCGATACTCGAGGCGCGGCAAAAAGGAGCCACACCACCCCGATGACGGCACAGCACGTGACGACCGCGACGGCAGCCAGCGGGGACCTCGGCGACCCCTCCGTCACTGACGCTGCCGACGTTGCACGCGCTGTCGGCGCCGACATGGCACGCGGCCTGACCGCCGCAGAAGCAGGCCAGCGGCTGGCACAACACGGCCGCAACGAACTGCGCGGCGCGCCGCCGCTGCCGACCTGGCGCCGCGTGCTGGCGCATTTCCAGGACCCGCTGATCTACCTGCTGCTGGCCGCGATTGCGATTGCGCTCGCCGCGTGGTGGCTCGAAGGCCGAGACGGCTGGCCGGTCGACGCGATCGTGATCGCGGCTGTCGTGCTGCTCAATGGTGCCTTGGGCTTCATGCAGGAAGCCAAGGCGCGCGACGCGGTGGCGGCATTGGCGCGCATGACCGAAGCCACCTCGGCCGTGCTGCGTGACGGCCAGCCGCTGCGCGTGCCCAGCGCCGAGCTGGTGCGCGGCGATCTGCTGCTGCTCGGCGAGGGCGACGCCGTCGGCGCCGATGCGCGCTTGCTCGAAGCGACGACGCTGCGCGTGCAGGAAGCCTCGCTCACGGGAGAGAGCGAAGCGGTGCTGAAGGACGCGGCGACGCTGGCCGCCGCGGTGCCGCTCGGCGACCGACTGAACATGGTCTTCAAGGGCACGGCCGTCGTGCAGGGCAGCGCGCGCGCCGTCGTCACCGCCACCGCGATGGCCACCGAGATGGGCGCGATCGCGACGCTGCTCGAAGCCACCGTCGATGAGCCGACGCCGCTGGCCCTGGAGGTGGCGCGCATCGGCCGCATGCTCGGCATCGCGGTCGTCATCATCGCGGTGGTGGTGATGGGCACGCTGTTCGCGCTGTCCGACATCCGCAGCGCCGGCGACGTGACGCGTGTGCTGCTGCTCGGCGTGTCGCTGGCCGTGGCCGCCGTGCCCGAGGGCCTGCCGGCGATCCTCTCGGTGGTGCTGGCGCTCGGCGTGCAGCGCATGGCCAGGCACAACGCGATCGTCAAGAACCTGTCCTCCGTGGAGACGCTGGGCTCGGCCTCGGTGATCTGCTCCGACAAGACCGGCACGCTGACGCGATCGGAGATGACGATCGAGCGCGTGATGACGCTGTCGGGCAGCACGCATGTCACCGGCGTCGGCTACGCGCCCGAAGGCCAGGTCGAACACGAAGGGGCTGCGCTCGAGCGCGGACCGTTGCATGCCGAGCAGGTGGTCGTGCTCGGTGGCGGCAGCCTGGCCGGCAACGCCGATCTGCGCCAGGCCCCCGGCGGCGAGTGGGAGATTCACGGCGACCCGACCGAAGCCGCCTTCCTGGTGGCCGAGCGCAAGCTGGGTGTCACCGAGCGCCGCCGGCAGCGCTTCGAGCGTGTGGCCGAGATTCCCTTCACGTCGGAGCGCAAGATGATGTCGAGCATCGAGCGCGACCATGAGCAGGGCGATGCGCTGGTGCTCGTCACCAAGGGTGCGCCCGACGTGCTGCTGCAGCGCTGCACGCGGGCCCGTGTCGGCATGGACGTGGTCGCACTCGACGATGCGCTGCGTGCGCGGGTCCTGGCCGACGTCGACACGCTCACCGACGCGGCGCTGCGCACGCTGGCCGTGGCCTATCGCCCGTTGGATGCAGGCGAGGACGCGCAAGGCAACGATGCGATGGAGCGCGAGCTGATCTTCGTCGGCAGCGTCGGCATCATCGACCCGCCGCGACCGGAAGCCGCGCTGGCGATTGCCGAGGCGCGCCGTGCCGGCATCCGCGTCATCATGATCACGGGAGACCACCCGCGCACGGCGGCGCGTATCGCCGCCGATCTCGGCATCGTCGAAGCCGGTGCGGCTGCGGCGAGCGGCGCCGAGCTCGATGCGCTCGATGAGTCAGCATTCAAGGACACCGTGCGCAAGACCTCGGTCTTCGCCCGCGTCGCGCCGGCGCACAAGCTGCGCATCGTCGCCGCGCTGCAGGCCGACGGCCACATCGTGGCGATGACGGGCGACGGCGTCAACGATGCGCCGGCATTGAAGGCCGCCGACATCGGCGTGGCGATGGGCATCACCGGCACCGAAGTCACCAAGGAGGCGGCCAGGATGATCCTGGCCGACGACAACTTCGCCACCATCGTGCAAGCGGTGCGCGAGGGCCGCGCCATCTTCGCCAACATCCGCAAGTTCCTGCGCTACCTGCTGTCGTCGAACATGGGTGAGGTGCTGACGGTGTTCTTCGGCGTCGTCGGCGCGGGGGTGCTCGGGTTGGCCGGCAGCGGCGAGGTCGTGCTGCCGCTGCTGGCCACGCAGATCCTGTGGATCAATCTCGTCACCGACTCCGGCCCGGCGCTGGCGATGGGCGTGGACCCGTCAACGGACGACGTCATGACGCGTCCGCCGCGCCGGCGCAGTGATCGCGTGATCGACGCGCGTATGTGGTTCGGCGTCATCGAGATCGGCGCAGTGATGGCGCTGCTGACGCTGCTGACGATCGACCTCTACCTGCCCGGCGGCCTGATCGAAGGCAGTCAGGCCACGAAGGATCTCGCCAACGCGCGCACCGCAGGCTTCACGGTGCTGGTACTGGCGCAGTTGTTCAACTGCTTGAATGCGCGCTCGGACCGCACCAGCGCCTTCGTCAACCCGTTCGTCAACCGCTGGCTGTGGGGCTCGATCGGATTGGCCGTGCTGCTGCAAGTGGCAGTGGTCCACGTCGGCTGGCTGAACCTGGCCTTCGGCACGGCGCCGTTGTCGCTCGAGCAATGGGCGCTGTGCGCGGCCATGGCCAGCGGCGTGCTGTGGGCCAGCGAGTTGCGCAAGCTCGTCGTGCGGGCGGTGGGGGGACAAGCAGCGTGAGTCTGCGCGACAAGCGCGACTGGGCACTGGAAACGGCAGTTGACGCCTACCTCCGGCCGCGTCGCTGCACCCACTTGATGCCTTCGAACCACAAGACGCTCAGCAGTCCGAGTGCGCAAGCCGTGGCCAGCTCGTGCGCGGGCAGGGGTGCGAATCGCAGCACGCCGACGGCCCAGGGGATGTAGAGCGCGGCGAGCAACAGCGCGAACGCCAGGCCCACCACCACCCACAGTGTCTTGTTCGGTGTGTGCAGCGTCGCCCAGATCGATCGGGTGGCCGCGCGGTTCGACAGGATGAGGGCCAGGTTGCCCATCACCAGCGTGGCGAAGGCGAAGGCGCGCGCTTGCGGCTCCGGGATTCGCGGGCTGGCCCAGGCGAACGCAGCCATCACCACGGCGAGCACACCCAAGCCCTGAAGCAGCGCCAGCCACAGCGTGGCACCGCCGAAGAGCGGGGCAGCGGCATCGCGCGGCGGGCGCTGCATCACGTCGTTTTCGGCCGGCTCGTTCTCGAAGGCGATCGAGCAGGCGGGGTCGATGATCAGTTCGAGCAAGGCGATGTGCATCGGGTACAGCAGTCCAGGCCAGCCGAACAAAACCGGCAGCAACGCCATGCCGGCGATCGGCACGTGCACCGCCAGGATGTACGACATGGCCTTGCGCAGGTTGTCGAAGATGCGCCGCCCCAGGCGCACCGCGCCACGATGGCCGCGAAGTCGTCGTCGATCAACACCAGCGAGGCCGACTCGCGGGCCACGTCGGTGCCGCGGCCGCCCATGGCCACCCCCACGTGCGCCGCGCGCAGTGCCGGCGCGTCGTTCACGCCATCGCCGGTCATGGCGACGATGTCGCCGCGGGCCTTCAGCGCCTGCACGATGCGCAGCTTCTGCTCGGGCGCGATGCGCGCGCAGACGCTGACGCTGGCCATGCGCTCGCGCAGCGCCTGGTCGTCGAGCGTGGCGATCTCGTCGCCGGACAGCACGTCGCCGTCGCGTTCGGCCAGTCCCGCCTGATGCGCAATGGCGCGCGCCGTGGCCGGGTAGTCGCCGGTGATCATGACCACGCGGATGCCGGCCGCACGGCACTCGGCCACGGCGGCGGGCACCTCGGGGCGCACCGGGTCCGCCAGGCCGAGCAGCCCGATGAACTCGAAATCGAAGTCGTGTTCACTCGCCGGCCAGTCGGGGCCCGTGAACGCACCGCGCGCCACCGCCAGCACGCGCAATCCTTCGGCGGCAAGTTCATCGACCACGCCGGCAATGTGCGCCTTGTGCGCATCGCCCAGGTGGCACAGGTCCATCACCGCTTCCGGCGCCCCTTTGGCGGCCACCGTCTGCGCGCCATCGCCCGCGGCCGCCCACACATGCGACATCGCACGCAGTGCCGGGCTGAGCGCATAGGTCTGCACCAGGCGCCAGTCGCGGTGCAGGTGCTCGGTGTCGGCGAGGAAGCGTTCGCCGAGCCGATGGAAGGCCTTCTCCATCGGATCGAAGGGATCGACCACGCTGGCCAGGATCGCCACTTCCACCAGGCCGTGGAAGGCCTCGGGCAACGCGCCTTCAGCGACCGCTTCCAGCGCCAGCCGATGCTTCAGCCCGACGCCACCGGCGACCAGGTGCGTCACCGTCATGCGGTTTCCGGTCAGCGTGCCGGTCTTGTCACTGCACAGCACCGTGGTGGCGCCGAGCGTCTCGATGGCATTGATGCGGCGCGTGAGCACGCCTTGCCTGGACAGCCGGCGCGCGCCGAGGGCCGGGAAGACGGTCAGCACCACCGGGTACTCCTCCGGCAGCATGGCCATGGCCAGGGCGATGCCGGCGAGCAACGCTTGCAGCCAGTCGCCCTTGATCAGCCCGTGCGCGACCACGAGCGCCAGGCTGAGCGCCAGCGCCAGCAGCGCCAGATTGCGCACGAGCCGGGCCGTCTGCTTCTGCAGGGGCGAGCGTTCGTTCTCGACCGTGCCCAGCGCGCTGCCGATGCGGCCGATCTCGCTGCGCTCGCCGGTGGCGGTCACGCGTGCCAGCGCGTGCCCTTGCACGATCAGCGTACCGGCGAAGACCGCAGGCAGGTCGTCGCCGCCGGGCGGCACGCGTGGCGTGTGCGTCGGCTGCGTGGCCGCTGCCAGTTCGCCGGGCAGCGCCACTCGCTTGCCGACCGGCACAGCCTCGCCCGTCAGCAGCGATTCGTCGGCGCGCACGCCGTCGGCCGACACCAGCAGGGCATCGGCCGCAACGCGGTCGCCTTCGCTCAGCTTCAGCACATCGCCACGCACCACGTCGCGCCCGGCGATGCGTTGCGGTTGTCCGTCGCGGATGACCAGCGCGCGCGGGCTGGTGAGGTCGCGCAGGGCTTCGATGGCGCGCTCGGTCTTGCCTTCCTGGTACAGCGTGAGCGCCACGGTGACGACCACGAAGCCGAAGAGCGTCAGGCCCTCCTGCAGGTCGCCGAACACCAGGTACAGGGTTCCCGCTGCGAGCAGCAACAGGAACATCGGCTCGCGAACGGTCTCGACGGCGATCGACAGCAAGGAGCGGCGTTGCCCGCCGGGCAGCGCGTTGGGCCCGTCCTCGGCCAGGCGCTGGGCAGCCTGGGCTGCGGACAGGCCCGGTTCAGGACCGACGGCAGGGGTCGTCACCTGCGTGTCGGGCGCTGCAACTCACACCTTCTCGGACGCGAACCGCAGGTAGATGTTCGCGATGACGATGGCGATGCCGGCGAGCAAGCCGGCTGTCGACACATAGACCAGCGCGACGGTCGACCAGTGTTCATGTGCGGCATCGCGGCCCAGCGACGGTGCGAAGTAGAACGTCGTGAACCAGGCCAGCGGATAGAAGCTGCCCAGCCCGATCAAGACGGACGCCACGGCCTTCATTCGAGCAGTCAGGTCGCAGGCAGCGACCAGGAGCAGCAAGCCCAGCGAGAAGGCAGCAATCCCGGTGGCGTGGAAGTGGGCGCGCTGAACGTAGCGCCAGATCTTGTCCGGGCTTTTTGCATCGTGAAGTTCAGGGTGGGCGGCGATGCCGCGTGCGATGAAGGCTTGAAAGGTCTCTTCATTGACGCCGAAATAGACGCCGAGTGCGATGCCGAACAACAGGCCGAGCAGGACGAGCGCAAGGCCCGGACGGATGTCTTGAAGTGGTTTGTTCATGGTGCCAATCGTTGATCGCCAGATGCGTTCTGGCCCGGGGCAACAAAGCGGCCGGGTGTCTGCCCAGCGCCGCCTGCTGGCTGGGCGCGCGCTGACCGCTGACCCATGGTCGCCGCCTTGATGCTGTCAAGTCTGTTCGCCAGCGCACTGACGCAAGGTCGAGGCCATGGTGAATTTTGCTGTCTTTGGCGCGCGTGATCTCCCTTGTGTTCGCCAGCGCACAGAACGCGCCGCGCTGCCGGGGCACCATGGGCCATGAGAAGCACTGCCCAACGTTCCGGCTTCGCTGCACCGCCATCGACGCAGACCGAGTTGGCGCAATTGCGGGTGCGTGTCGTTGCGCTGGAGAACCTGGTGATCGCGTTGTTGGCGCAAGCCCCGGAACCTCAGTTGCTGCTGGCGCGCGAGATGGCGGTTCACATCTCGCCGCGGCCGGGGTTCACCCGGCATCGGCTGACGCTGCACGCCGCCGACGAGATGTTGAGCCTGGTCGATCGCGCACGGCGCTTTCGCTCCGCGCGGCCGCCTTGACCAACATCATCACACCACCTGACTGGCGCTCGACACTGTCCACCATGCCCACTGCATTGAGCCCCGACACGCTGCGCCAGATGGACGCCTATTGGCGCGCCGCGAACTACCTCTCGGTCGGGCAGATTTACCTGCAAGACAACCCGCTGCTCGACACGCCGCTGACGCTGGCGCACATCAAGCCGCGCCTGCTCGGCCATTGGGGCACCACGCCGGGCCTGAACCTGATCTACGTGCACCTGAACCGGCTGATCAAGGACAACGACCTCAACCTGATGTACGTCATCGGCCCCGGCCACGGCGGGCCGGGCATCGTGGCGCACAGCTATCTCGAAGGCACGTACACCGAAACCTACCCGGCGATCGAGCGCAACCGCGACGGCCTGCGGCGCTTGTTCCGCCAGTTCTCGTGGCCGCATGGCGTTCCCAGCCACGTCTCGCCTGAGGTGCCGGGCTCGATCCATGAGGGCGGCGAGCTGGGCTACTCGCTGGCTCACGCCTACGGCGCGGCGTTCGACAACCCGGACCTGATCGTCGCCTGCATCGTCGGCGACGGCGAAGCCGAGACCGGTGCGCTGGCCGCCAGCTGGCACGCCAACAAGTTCCTCAATCCCGCGCGCGACGGCGCCGTGCTGCCGATCCTGCACTTAAACGGCTACAAGATCGCCAACCCGACCGTGCTGGCGCGCATCAGCCACGACGAGCTGACCGACCTGATGCACGGCTACGGCCACGAGCCGCACTTCGTCGAGGGCGACGACCCGGCGCAGGTGCACCAGGCGTTGGCGCACACGCTCGATGGGGTGCTGGCGCAGATCCGCGAGATTCAAAGCGCAGCGCGCAACGTCAGCTTGACGCAAACGCCGCCGCCCCGGCCGCGCTGGCCGATGATCGTCTTGCGCACGCCGAAAGGCTGGACGGGGCCGAAGTTCGTCGATGGCAAACCCGTCGAAGGCAACTGGCGCTCGCACCAGGTGCCGATCGCCGACTTCAAGACCGCCGAGCACGTGCAGCAACTCGAAGACTGGCTGGCCAGCTACCGCCCGCGCGAGCTGTTCGACGAACGCGGCTGCTTGCGCGAGGAGTTGGCCGCCCTCGCACCCACCGGCCAGCGCCGCATGGGCGCGAACCCGCATGCCAACGGCGGTGCGCTGCTGCAGCCGCTGGCGCTGCCGCGCTTTCATGACTACGCGGTGGCGGTGCCCGAGCCCGGCAGCGTCGATGCCGAAGCCACGCGCGAGCTGGGCAAGTTCCTGCGCGACGTGATGAAGCTGAACCTCGCCGCAGCCAACTTCCGCATCTTCGGCCCGGACGAGACGGCATCGAACCGGCTCGACGCTGTCTTCGAGGTGACAGGCAAGCAGTGGATGGACGGCGTGCAGGCGGGCGACAACCACCTCGCCGCCGACGGCCGCGTGATGGAGGTGCTGAGCGAGCACCTGTGCCAAGGCTGGCTCGAGGGCTACCTGCTGACCGGCCGCCACGGTTTGTTCTCGTGCTACGAGGCCTTCATCCACATCATCGATTCGATGTTCAACCAGCACGCCAAGTGGCTCAAGGTGTGCAACCAGATCGCGTGGCGCCAGCCGATCGCGTCGCTGAACTATCCTGCTCACCTCGCATGTCTGGCGCCAGGACCACAACGGCTTCTCGCACCAGGACCCGGGCTTCATCGATCACGTGGCGAGCAAGAAGGCCGACGTGGTGCGCATCTACCTGCCGCCCGACGCCAACACGCTGCTGTCGGTGGCCGACCACTGCCTGCGCAGCCGCAACTACGTCAACCTGATCATCGCCGGCAAGCAGCCGGCGCCGCAGTGGCTCGGCATCGACGCGGCGGTGCGCCACTGCACGGCCGGCGCCGGCGTCTGGGACTGGGCGAGCAACGACGACGGCGACGAGCCCGATGTGGTGATGGCCTGCGCCGGCGACGTGCCGACGCTCGAGACACTGGCCGCCGTGACCCTGCTGCGCGACTACGTGCCCGACATCCGCATCCGCGTCGTCAACGTCGTCGACCTGATGGTGCTGCAGCCGCCGTCCGAGCATCCGCACGGCCTGGCCGATCATGAGTTCGACGCGCTGTTCACGACCGACAAGCCGGTCATCTTCGCCTTTCACGGCTACCCGGCGATCATCCACAAGCTGACCTACCGCCGGCGCAACCACGACAACATCCATGTCCGCGGCTACAAGGAAGAGGGCACCACCACCACGCCGTTCGACATGGTGGTGCTGAACAACCTCGACCGCTTCCAGCTCGCGCTCGACGCCATCCGGCGCATCCCGCGACTGGCCGATCAGGTGGCGGCGGCAACCGCGCGCTACGACACCACGATGCAGCGCCACAAGCTCTACATCGGCGAGCACGGCGACGACCTGCCGGAGGTTCGCGATTGGCGCTGGACGCGCAGGTGACGGCCAGCGTGATCTACACCTGCCCGATGCACCCCGAGGTGCGGCAGGACCATCCGGGCGCGTGCCCCAAATGCGGCATGGCGCTCGAGCCGCTGCTGCCGACGCTGGACGAAGACGAGAACCCCGAGCTCACCGATTTCCAGCGCCGCTTCTGGTGGACGCTGCCGCTGACGGTGATCGTCACCGTGCTGGCGATGTTCGGCCACCGCCTGGGCTGGTTCGAGATGGCCACGCAGAGCTGGATCGAACTCGTGCTGACGCTGCCGGTCGTGCTCTGGGCCGGGGCGCCGTTTTTCGTGCGCGGCGCCAGGTCGATCATCCATCGCAGCCCGAACATGTGGACGCTGATCGGCCTGGGCACCGGCGCGGCTTTCGTCTACAGCGTCGTCGCCACCGTCGCGCCGCAGGTGTTCCCTGCCGCGTTCATGTCGATGGGCCGCGTCGCGGTGTACTTCGAAGCGGCGGCGGTGATCATCTCGCTGACGCTGCTCGGCCAGATCTTCGAGTTGAAGGCGCGCTCGCAAACCTCGGCGGCGATCAAGTCGCTGCTCGGCCTGGCGCCGAAGACGGCGCGCCGCATCAACGCCGACGGCAGCGAGGAAGACATCCCGCTGACCCACGTGCATGTCGGCGACACGCTGCGCGTGCGGCCGGGCGAGAAGGTGCCGGTCGATGGCGTGGTGACCGAAGGCGCCAGTGCGGTCGATGAATCGATGCTCACCGGCGAGCCGATGCCGGTGAGCAAGCGCGCTGGCGACACGTTGATCGGCGCGACGCTGAACACCAGCGGTGCGCTGGTGATGCGCGCCGACAAGGTCGGCGCGCAGACGGTGCTGGCCGGCATCGTGCAGATGGTGGTGCAGGCGCAGCGCTCGCGCGCGCCGATGCAGCGCATGGCCGATCGCGTGGCCGGCTACTTCGTCGTCGGTGTGGTCGGCATCGCGCTGCTGACGTTCTGTCGCCTGGGGCCTGTTCGGCCCTGAGCCGAGCTGGGTCTTCGGCCTCGTCAACGCGGTGGCCGTGCTGATCATCGCCTGCCCGTGCGCGCTCGGCCTGGCCACGCCGATGTCGATCATGGTCGCCACCGGCAACGCGGCGACGCAGGGCGTGCTGTTCCGCGACGCTGCCGCCATCGAGAACTTTCGCAAGGTCGATACGTTGATCGTCGACAAGACCGGCACGCTGACCGAAGGCAAGCCGCGCTTCGACCGCGTGCTCGCCGCGCCGGGCTTTGCCGAAGACGAGGTGCTGCGCCTGGCCGCCAGCTTGGACCAGGGCAGCGAACATCCGTTGGCGCATGCCATCGTGCAAGGCGCGCGCGCCCGCGGCCTCGCGCTCGACGGCGCCGAAGGTTTCGCGTCGGACAGCGGCATCGGCGTGCGCGGCAGCGTCGCTGGCAAAGCGCTGGCCTTGGGCAACAGCGCGCTGATGACGCAGCTCGGCATCGACACCGGCGCGTTGACGGCGCAGGCCGAAGCGCTGCGTGCCGAGGGCGCCAGCGTGATGCATCTGGCCGTCGACGGAAAACTGGCCGGGCTGCTGGCGGTGTCGGACCCGATCAAGGCCAGCACCGCACAAGCCTTGGCGCTGCTCAAAGACAGCGGCTTGCGCGTCATCATGGCCACCGGCGATGGCCTGACAACGGCCAGGTCGGTGGCCGCCAGGTTGGGCATCGACGAAGTGCACGGCGAGGTCAAGCCGGCCGACAAGCTCGCACTCGTCACGCAGTTGCAAAGCGAAGGCCGCATCGTCGCCATGGCCGGCGACGGCATCAACGACGCGCCCGCCCTGGCCAAGGCCGATGTCGGCGTGGCCATGGGCACCGGCACCGACGTGGCGATGAACAGCGCGCAGGTCACGCTCGTCAAGGGCGACCTGCGCGGCATCGCACAAGCGCGCGTGATCTCCAACCAGACCATCGCCAACATGAAGCAGAACCTGGGCTTCGCCTTCGTCTACAACGCGCTCGGTGTGCCGCTGGCCGCCGGCGTGCTCTACCCGTTCACCGGCTGGCTGCTGTCGCCGATGATCGCCGCGCTGGCGATGAGCCTGAGCTCGGTGTCGGTGATCGGCAATGCGTTGCGGCTGAGAGCGACGGCTGCGCGCCGTCGGTGAGGCGATCAGCGCTGTGATGGACGTCCGCGCGCACCCGCAGGCGCAGGGCGCGCGAGTGCCCGGTGCCACCACGGCGACTGCCGCAGGCCCAGGTGCAGCAGCCATGCCGCCAGGATGCCGGCCGACAGCCACACCATCGCCACGCCGAGGGTCTGCTGATCCTCGAGCAGGTAGGCGTTGCACAGCCGCGCCGGCGCGTCCTGGTAGAGCGTGCCCACTACCACCAGCATCGGCAGCATGTTGCCGAGGAAGAAGGCCTGGATCACCGTGCCGGCGCGCTGCCACGAGACGGCGAGCGCGGCGCCGCTGGCCAGCAGCGCCAGCAGCTTGATGGCCTCCACGCGCAGGTCGACCAGCGCCAGATCGAGCACACGCGGCACCATCAGCAGCGCCATCGCCAGCGCCGCGGCGACGAGCCCGGCGATGCCGAGTTGATTCCAGCGTTGCAGGCCGCGTGGCGCGCGCTGCGCCAGCGGCGCGGCGAGCAGCGCGCCGGCCAACAGCAGGGCCGGGTACTGCAGCAGCATGTGCGTGCTCATGCGCGCTTCGACGGCATGTCGCATCGGCGGCAGCAGCATCACCAGCAGCAGGCACAGGCCCGCCAACGGCAGCACGGGGATGCGGTGCCGGCGCATCACATTGCCGGGCCGGCGCGTTGCAGTGCGCGCGCGAAGGCGAGCGCGCCGGCGACATCGGCGTCGTCGAAGATGCGAACCAGGCGGCCGCGGGGGTCGATCACCAGCAGCGCGGCGTTGTGGTCCCAGCCGCCGCGGCCGTCGTCGATCACCACCACCTGCCAGGCGTCGAGCAGGCGCTGAAGTTGCGCGGCGTCGGGCACGGTGACGATCTGCCAGTGTCGCGGGTCGGCACGCCATTGCGCGCGCGTGGCGGGCGCAGTTGCTCGGCGTCGTCGTGCGCGGGGTCGAAGCTGATCGACAGCAGCTGGATGTCCGCGCCGATGACGTGCTTGCAGTTGCTGGAAGCTGCTGCCGAGCGCCAGGCACACGCTCGGGACAACGCGTGTAGATGAAGCTGGCGATGGTGACGCGCCCGGGGCGGGCCAGCACGTCGTGCAAGGCAAGGCTCGTATGCCGGGCCGACGAGCACGGCGTGCGGCGCGGCCACGGGCGCTTTCGCTACCTGCAGTCGCCGCGCGCCTTCGGCCGTCCAGACCTCGAAGCCTTCGGTCAGCGACGACGCACCGACCCACGCCGCCGATGCCAGCGCCGCGCAGGCCAGCGAGGTGCGCCACATCAGGGCTTTGCGGCTAGCGCTTTCAACTCGTCGCCGCCGTTGAACGGTGCCGTGCGTGTGCTGGCCTTGCGCTCCTGCGCGATCAGTTCGGGCTTGATCGGTGGCGCCTTGTTCGACCAGGTGCCGCGGATGTGGCTGGCCAGTGCCGCCAGTTCGGCATCGCCGAGCTGCTTGAAGGCCGGCATGTTGCCCTTGTAGGCGGCGCCGGCCACCGTGATCTCGCCGACGATGCCGTGCAGCAGGATGTTGGCGACGATGCGCTCGTCGCCTGTCACCCACTCTGATGCGTCGAGCGGCGGGAACACGCCTGCCAGCCCCTTGCCGCTCGCCTGGTGGCAGGCCACGCATTGCGCGGCGTAGAGCTGCTTGCCGTCCACGGCACCGGCGGGCTTGGCGGTGTCGGCGCTCAGATCGGCGAGCGTGCGCCGGTCGCCGAGCGTGGGTGCACCGGGCGAATCCGAGAGGACGATGTAGCCGACGCCGAACAGCAGCACGCCAACCGTCACCAGCGCGGCCAGCAACGGGATCGGCTGGCTGCGCTCTGTCGGATCGACCTGCTCGCGCTGCTGCGCGGAGGGCGGCGCCGGGGCTTGCGTCGTGGTGTCGTCTTGCGCCATCTAAGGTTTTGCCGTAGGCAGCACCGGGTACGTGTGATCGAGCCCCTGCAAGTACTTCACGAGGTCGAGCGCATCGGGCGACGCCACCACCACCTTGCCTTCGGGCACGCGGCCCGGCGGCATGTTGACGACCTGCTCGCCTTCGTCGGCCTTGTCCTTGACGCGAAACAGAAACGCGTAGGCCGGCATGATCGAGCCCGGCACGTAAGCGCGCGGCTGGTAGAGATGGCCGAGGTGCCAGTCGGCGCTCGGCTGGCGCGCGCCGATGTTGAACAGGTCGGGGCCGGTGCGCATCGAGCCGAGCAGGTGAGGGCGGTCGTACGAGTAGTCGGCGGGCACCGAGGGCCGGCCCCAGCCGCGCGCGCCGTCGGGCCCCACCTTGCGGTCGCGCGGCTGCTGGCTGTGGCAATAGACGCAGCCGTTGGCGATGTAGACCGCGCGGCCGCGCTGTTGCTGGTCGGTGTAGGGCTTCAACTGCGGCGGCGGCAAGATGCCCCGCACCTGGATGTAGGGCATCACCACCAGCGCCGCGGTGGCCAGTCCGAGTGCGACCATCGCGCCGCTGACGAGTTTGACGTCGCTGTCCATCGATCAGGCTGCGGCTTTTTGCGGCGTCATCTGCACGAACAGCGCGGCGCCCGCGCGCTGCGGCCCGAAGCGCAGCGCCATCGCCATGAAGTGGCCGACGAAGACGAAGTGGCCGAGCGTCATCAGCGCGCCGCCGACGCTGCGCGCCTGCAGATACGGCAGCGTGAGCGTCACCGACTCCATGAACGGCCGCGCCGCATCGAGCATCGCCACGCCCTGCAGCCAGCCGCCGATCGACAGGCCGACGAAGTAGATCGCGATGCCCACCACCACCAGCCAGAAGTGCAATGAGATCAGCTTCGGATACGGCCACTCCCAATTGAGCACCCGCGGCAGCATGAAATAGATCGCGCCGAACAGCACCATCGAGACGAAGGCGTACATGCCCAGGTGCGCATGGGCGACGGTGAAGTGCGTGAAGTGGGTGACGGTGTTGACGCTGCGCAGCGACTCGAGCGAGCCCTGCACCGAAGACGCCAGGTACATCAGCCCGCCGAGCATCATGAAGCGCAGCGTCGGCGAGTAGCGCGCCAGGTGCATCTGGCCCTGCATCGTGCCGAACTGGTTGACGCTGAACGCGATGACCGGGATCACCATCATCACGCTCTGCACGATCGACAGCGTGGTCAGCCAGCCCGGCACCGGCCCGCCGATCAGATGGTGGCCGCCGACCTGGCCGTAGAAAAACGCCAGCGTCCAAAACCCCAGCAGCGACAGGTTGTACGAGCGCACCGGCCGGCCGATGATCTTCGGCAAGAAGTAGTAGATCGCGCCCACCGCCACCGGCGTGAACCACAGCCCGAGCGCGTTGTGGCCGAACCACCAGTTGGTGGTGGCCTGCTGCACGCCGAAGTGCACGCCCGGCAACTTGGCCACCACGTACAGCAGCGCGATCCACAGCAGCGAGGCGACGAAGTACCACACGCTCACATACAGATGCTCGACCTTGCGGTTGGCGAGCGTGAACAGCGCGCTGGCGATCACCATGACGAAGCCGACCGCGATGAAGATGCCGATCTGCCACGGGATCTCGAGGTACTCCATGCCGTCGGTCCAGCCGATGGCGATGGCGCCGATGCCCGCAGCGACGCCGACGTTGATCAGCGTGCCGCCGAGCATCGTCCAGATGGCGCCGTAGAGCGGCGTGCGCAGCAGGCGCGGCAGCAGCCAGACGATGATGCCCAGGCTGCCGTTGGTGGACCAGCCGTAGATCACGGCGTTGAGGTGCACGGTGCGGATGCGGCCGAAGGTCAGCCACGCGTCGTCGACCAGCCAGTCCGGGTGGTGCAGCTTGATCGATGCCACCAGGCCGGCCACCGAGCCGACCAGCAGCCACATGCACGCGAAGGCGAGGAAGACGAAGACCGGAAAGGCGGTCGAGCGGTCGGCGGCGATGCGGTCGGCGTGCTCGGTCAGGTCGGCCGGCACGACGGGGTCGCCGCGCGGCGCCACGGCGGCCTGCATCGCCCCCTGGTCGCCGGCGGGCAACGCAGGGTCGTCGATCTGGCCGATCTCGCCCGGCGCAAAGATCACCGACGCCGCGCGCGGGTTCTCGACCATCAACCCTTGTCGCGACGTCCAGATGAACGCGAACAGGCCGATCAAGGACAGCAAGAAGGCACCGAGCAGACTGAGCAGCGCGCTGTCCATCAGCGTTGGCGCAAGGCGAAAACGATTCTCATCGGCCCACTGTGCGCGCGACGCAAAAGACGGTCTGTGCGCTGGCGAACAGACAGACCCCATCGCACCTGCTGCCGCGTGCATGCACGACGGCGTGGCGGTGACGCTCACACGCTCGGCGACGTCACGGTGCCAGTTCTTGCGGCCGCGTCTCGACCGCGGACAGCGTGCTGAGGAACGTGCGGCTCCACTCGTGCACGTCATGTTCGACGATCTGCTTGCGCAACGCCGCATGCCGCTCCTGGCGCTCGACCAACGGCATGCGCAGCGCACGCTGAATCGTCTGCGCGGTGGCCGGGATGTCGTACGGATTGACGAGCAGCGCTTCGCGCATCTGCTCGGCCGCGCCGGCAAAACGCGACAGCACCAGCACGCCAGGGTCGGCCTCGTCCTGCATCGCCACGAACTCCTTGCCCACCAGGTTCATGCCGTCGCGCAGCGGCGTCACCAGCGCCACGCGCGAGCAGCGGTACAGCGCCGGCAGGCGGCGCCGCGACCAGGTGCGGTGCAGGTAGCGGATCGGCATCCAGTCGAGCTCGCCGTAGTCGCCGTTGATCTCGCCGGCCAGGCCCTCGAGCTCGCGCCGCAAGTCCTCGTAGGCGAGCACGGTCTCGCGCGTCGGCGAGGCGATCTGGATCAGCGTCGCGCTGTTGCGGTTCTCGGGATAGTTGGCCAGCAATTCGCGGAATGCCCGGAAGCGCTGCGGCAGGCCCTTCGAATAATCGAGCCGGTCGATGCCGACGAGCAGTTGCCGGTGGCCGTACTGCTTTTTCAGCATGGCTTCGGTCTGCCGCGATTCGTTGCTGGCGGCCAGGCGCTGGAACTCTTCGACGTCGATGCCGATCGGGAAGGGCCGCGCGATGACGCGCCGCCCCAGCGCCTCGAAGCCGCCATCGCCGAGCGCCTGCGCGCCCGCTTCCTCCTGCACGAAGCGCGCGAAGTGGTCGGCGTCGGCGCGCGTCTGCAGGCCCACCAGGTCGTAGGCGAAGAACGAGCGCATCAGCCACTCGTGGCCCGGTATCGCGGCCAGGATCGGCGGCGGCGGCAGCGGGATGTGGAGGAAGAAGCCGATGCGCTGCTTGCAGCCCAGGGCACGCAGTTCGTCGGCCAGCGGGATCAGGTGGTAGTCGTGCACCCAGATCACGTCGTCGGGGCGCAGCATCGCCGCGAGCTTGTGCGCGAAGAGGCGGTTGACGCGCTGATAGCCGGAGAAAAAGCCGGCGGCGAAATCGGCCAGGTCGAGCCGATAGTGCAGGGCCGGCCACAGCGCCTGATTCGAGTAGCCGGCGTAGTAGGTGTCGTGGTCGGCCTTCGACAGATCGATCGTCACCAGCTCGACAGGTCCGGACCGTTGGCGGTGGACTTCCGCCCGTGCGGGCGAAGCACCGTCTTCGATCACCTTGCCGCTCCAGCCGAACCACAGCCCGCCGCTTTTTGCGAGCGCGTCGCCGAGCGCCACGGCCAAGCCGCCCGCAGCGGGCTTGCGCGGATCGCCGACGCGGTTGGAGACGATGACGAGTCGGCCGGTGGGGGTCACGTCACTGGCCCGTTGTGTTCGTTGGCGAACGTTCTTAAATACGCTTGCTCGCCGGTTGTGCTGGAGCAAGGCTGGGGCCGGCCGGCGCCGGGCTGCGGAGGCGACGCCCCGCTGCGCGGGGTGCGCTGCGGTACTCGCCCTGGGGTCGCGCCGCAGAACTCTCTTCACTCGCTGCGCTCGTTTCGCTCGAACAGCTGCGGCGAGTCAGTTGTGGAAGCGCGCGGGTACGCGCGCCGACCCCAGGGCTGCGTTCCTCGCCGTCGCCTACGCAGCCCGGCGCCGGCCGGCCCCATGCCTTGCGGGAGGCGATCGTTCTTGGGAGAGAGTGTTTGGCAAGCCGCGGGGCATCGAGCCCCGCGGCTTGCCGCGCGCCGCAGGCGCGCAACAGGGCGAGGGCCGGGCTCGATGCCCGGCTCTTGCCCTTCCCCAACAAAGAACAGGTCGTGCCTCGCCAAGCCGTGGGCGGGTGTGCGCTGGCGCGCCTGTGCGGCGGCGAGGAGCAAGGGTTTCGGTCGGCGCGCGTACCCGCGCGCTTCGTAATCTGACTCGCCGCAACTGTTTGAGCGCAACGAGCGCAGCGAGTGAAGCGAGTTTTGCGGCGCGACCGAAACCCGAGCACCGCAGCGCAGTCGGCGCGCCTTTGGCGCCGACCGCCGCAGTGGCGCGCCAGCGCACACCCGCCCACGGCTTGGCGCCCGCCAGCACGTCGTCTCTGCGGACCTTCAAAGACCGCAAAGGGCCAACAGCGGACGTAAACAAGCGTGCGGGTTTCACTTCACTTCGCTCAAATGCGTGAATCCCAAGGCTCAGACAGCCGCATCGCCGCGTTGATGATGCCGACCATCGAGTAGGTCTGCGGAAAGTTGCCCCACAGCGCGCCGGTCACCGGGTGCGTGTCTTCCGACAGCAGGCCCAGCGGGTTGCGCACCGCCAGCAGGGCGTTGAAGATCTCGCGCGCCTGCTCCTTGCGGCCGATGCGCGCCAGCGCGTCGATGCGCCAGAAGGCGCAGATGTTGAACGAGGTCTCGGGCAAGCCGAAGTCATCCGGCGCTTCGTAGCGGCGCATGTAGGGGCCGTCGCAAAGCACACGCTCCAGGGCATCGATCGTGGCCACGAAGCGCGGGTCTTTGGGATCGATCATGCCCACCTCGGCCATCAACAGCACGCTGGCATCGAGCTCGCGGCCGCCGAAACTTTCGACGAAGGCCTGCCGCTCCTCGCTCCAGGCGTGCTTCAACACCTTGGCGCGGATCAGGTCGGCGCGCTTGCGCCACAGCGCGGCGCGCTCGGCGAGGTCGAAGGTCTCGGCGATCTTGGCCAGGCGGTCGCACGCCGCCCAGTTCATCAGCACCGACGAGGTGTGCACACGCGCGCGGGTGCGCAGCTCCCACATGCCGGCGTCGGGCTGGTCGTGGATGGCGAAGGCGCGTTCGCCGACGCGTTCGAGCAGCTCGAACTCCTCGCGCGTGCCGCGGCGCAAGAGCCGGTGGTCGTGAAACGCCTGCGCCGCGCCGAGCACGATGTTGCCGTAGACGTCGTGCTGAAAGTGTTCGGCCGCCTGGTTGCCCACCCGCACCGGCCGGTGGCCGCAGTAGCCGCCGAGGTGCTCGACGATGCGCTCCGGCAGTTCGCGCTCCAGGCCAATGCCGTACAGCGGCTGGATGTGCTCGCCGACGGTGCTGCCCACCGCGTCGCGCAGCCAGCGCAGGTAGTCTTCCATCGTGCCCACTTCGGACAGGCTGTTGAGCGCGCGCACGACGAAAAACGCGTCGCGCAGCCAGCAGTAGCGGTAGTCCCAGTTGCGCTGGCTGCCCGGGGCTTCCGGAATGCTGGTCGTCATCGCCGCGACGATCGCGCCCGTCTCTTCGAACAGGCACAGCTTCAACGTGATCGCCGCGCGGATCACGGCCGCCTGCCATTCGAGCGGCAGGCCCAGGCGGCGCGTCCAGTGGCGCCAGTAGTGGGCGGTGTGTTCCTCGAGCTGGCGCGCGCTTTCTTCGATGCCGCCTTCGAGCGTCTCGTCGGTGCCGAGCAGCAGGCTGATCGGGCCGTTGAGCGTGAACGTGGTTTCGGCCAGCACGTAGGTGATCGGCGCATCGGTCGTCAGGCGGATCGTCAACTCGGGCCCGATGAAGCGAACGTGGTTGCTGCCGCGCGTGCGCGCCAGCGTCGTGCGGCCCCAGTCGGCGCGCGGGCGCACGATCAAGCGGATGCGCGGCGAGCCCTGCATCGGGCGCACGCGGCGCACCAGCAGCATCGGCCGAAAAGTGCGGTCGTGGTGGATGAAGCGCGGCGCGAAATCGGTGATCTCGATGGCGCCGCCCTGGGCATCGAACAGGCGCGTGCGCAGGACGGCGGTGTTCTCGTCGTAGGCCTGCTCGGTGCGCACGCAACCTTCGAGCACCACCTGCGAGCTGCCTTCGTCGCCGATGCCCTCGGCCGAGTCGAGCAGGGCGTGGAACACCGGGTCCGAGTCGAAGCGCGGCATGCAGCACCAGACCAGCCGCGCGCTGGCATCGATCAGCGCGCTGATCGTGCAGTTGCCGATCAGGCCCAGGTTGAGGTTGGCAGCGGCGTTCATGGGGGTGCAGCGGCTTGCAGCAGCCAGGCGGCAACGGCGTCGGTGTCGGCCAGCCGATAGCGCGCCTGGCTGCGGCCCGGTCCGACGCGGATGCCGAAGCCGCCGGCGGCCTGCACCGCGAGGATGCCGTCTTCGTCGGTGACGTCGTCGCCGACGAACACCGGCAGCCGTCCTGCAAACGGCGCTTCGGCCAGATAGGCGCGCACCGCGAAACCCTTGGAGACCGCGCGCTGCTTCAGCTCGACCACGCAGTGGCCGTCGATCAGCTCCCAGACGAGTGCGGCGCCCGGGGCCTCGGCCAGCGCCTGCGCCAGCTGCTCGCGGCACAGCGACTCCAGCTCAGGGCTCTGCCGGTAATGCAGTGCCAGGCCGCTGGGTTTGAATTCGACCATCAGCCCACCATAACGCGCCGCGAGTTCGCGCGCGCGCGCCGCCACGCCGGCCGGCGGTGGCGCTTCATGACGCTCGACGTGCCCGCTCGCGTGGCGCTGCTCGGCGCCGTGGCACCCCGCGCCGGCGAGCACCAAGGGCTGCAGAAAGGCATCGATCGCCGTCAGCGGCCGTCCGCTGACGATGGCCAGCGCCCCCTCGAGCGAGCGTCTCAGGCCGTCCAGCGTCGGCACCACCCAGTCGGCCACCGCGACATCCTGAGGACGCGCGGCCAACGGCGCCAACGTGCCATCGAAGTCGAGAAACAGGCTTGCTGACGACGGCAAGCGCGGCGGATCGGCTGCGTCAATGGTTGCCATTGCACTGATGCTGACACAGGCACACCGGCGCAGACAGCGGTCTCGAGGTGGCTCGCGGGTAGGACATCTCCTGCGCCTAAACGCCGGCGCGCGGGTCAGTGCGCTCGTTGCCGTAGATCTGCCAGACGGCGACGAACATCGCCGCGATGGCCGGGCCGAGCACGAAGCCGTTGATGCCCAACACGGCCATGCCGCCGAGCGTGGTCGTCAGGACCACGTAGTCGGGCAGCCGCGTGTCCTTGCCGACCAGGATCGGCCGCAGCAGGTTGTCCACCAGGCCGATCACGAGCACGCCCCAGGCGATGAGCGCAGCGCCTTGCCACAGCTCGCCGGTGAGCAGGAAGTACAGCGCCACCGGCAGCCAGATCAGCGCCGCGCCGACGGCCGGCAGCAGCGACAGGAAGGCCATCACCACGGCCCACAGCAGGGCGCCCTTGACGCCGAGAAACCAGAACGCCATGCCGCCGAGCAGCCCCTGCAAGGCGGCCACCAGCAGGTTGCCCTTGACGGTGGCGCGGATCACCACGGTGAACTTGCCGACCAGCTCGCTGCGGTGCGCCGGCGCCAGCGGCACGGCGTGGCGCAAGGTGCGCGCGAGGGCCTCGCCGTCACGGATCAGGAAGAAGGCGAGGTAGAGCGTGATGAACAGCTCGACGATGAACTCGAAGGTGATCTGGCCGAGGCCCAGCGCCTGCGCGGCGATGATCTGGCTGCCGCGCGCCAGCGCTTCGGTCAGGCGCCGCTGCAGGGTGTTGAAGTCGACCAGCCCGAAACGGTCGAGCCAGGCCGTGACCCAGTCGGGCAGGGCGTTGAAGACGCCGCGGAAGTACGACGTCGGGTTGACTTCGCCCGATTTCAACTGCTCATAGACGCTGTTGGCCTCGCGGGCCAACGCGGCGGCAACGCCGGCCAGCGGCAGGATCACGATCACCAGCACGAAAAGCAGCGTCAGCAGGGCGGCGGGCGTGCGGCGCTGCGCCAGTCGCGGCAGCAGCCAGCGGTACAGGGGCGCAAACAGCAGGGCAATGATCATGCCCCACAGGATCGTGCCGTAGAACGGCAGCAGGATCCACAGCAGCGCCGCCGACACCAGCACCAGCAGCAGCAGCAAGGTGCGTTTCTCGAGCGGCGTCGGTTCGCGTTCGGCAGGCACTGGCATGGGTGGGTCGTGGGTGAGGGGGGAACCATACCTGCAACGCCGCGCAGGGCCGGTTTCGGCGGCGGTTTACCCGGGGCCGTCAGGCCTGCGACAATACGGGCATGAGCAAAGCGACCCCATCGACCAAAGTCTCGGAAAACGGCCTGCGCTACGCGGCCAAAGTGTCCGGATCGCCGTTCACAGGCACGGGCCATACACGCTCGTGTTTCCTGTGCGGGCGTCACCGGCAGGCGGCGCAATTGAAGTCCAAGCGTGTGCTGGGCCGGGCCGAAATGGTCTGTGCCCCGAGCTGCAACAGCGTCGAATAGCCCGTTGACCCTGCCAGGCGCGCGATGTTGATCGTCGAGCGCCTGCGCGAGCTGACGCTGCGCTGCCACACCCACACGCCGGGGCAGCGGCACCTGAGCGCCGCCAGCGGGCTGGTCTGTGCGCACGGGCGGGCGTACGTGATCGGCGATGACGAGCACGCGCTGGCGGTGTTCGGCGATGCCCGAACGCCCGGGCGCACCGTTGCGCTGTTCGAAGGCCAACTGCCGGCCGGCAAGGCGGCCCGCAAGCAGCGTAAGCCCGATACCGAAACGCTGCTCCTGCTGCCCGCCAGCCGCGCCGGACCGCATGGCGCGCTGCTGACGCTCGGCTCGGGCTCGCGGCCGCAGCGCTGCCGTGCTGCGTACATTGCTCTCGGCCCCGATGGCGAGCCGCTGCTGCCGGCGCGGCGGCTCGATCTGGCGGCGCTCTACCAGCCATTGCTGCAGCGCTTCGGTGATCTGAACATCGAGGGTGCGTTCATCTCGCAGCGCGAGTTCGTGCTCTTGCAGCGCGGCCATCGAGGCGGGTCGCCGAATGCGTCGCTGCACTATTCGTTGAACAGTGTCTTGCGCTGGCTGCACGGCATCGGCCCCGCACCGGCGCCGCAGCGCATTCGCCGCCACCGGCTCGGCACGGTGGACGGCGTGCCGTTGACCTTCACCGACGGCGCGGCGCTGGCCGACGGCCGCTGGGTCTTCACCGCCGTGGCCGAGGCCACCGACGACAGCGTCGCCGACGGCGCCTGTGTCGGCAGCGCAGTCGGCGTGATGACGGCGCAGGGCACGCTGCAGGCGCTGTTCGCCGTGCCGGGCCGCGAGAAGGTCGAAGGCATCGCGGCGCGGCCGCAGGGCCGCACGATCGAGCTCTGCCTGGTCACCGATGCCGACGATCCGCGCATCGCCTCGCGCCTGTTGCGCAGCCGGGTCACGCTGTAGTTTGCTGAATCAGCGTCGAGTGCCGAGGCGGTTGCAGCGCGGGGGGCTGTCGGCCTACACTGCATAAATGAACAGAACAGTACATTCCGTGCCGGCACGCAAGGCTGCTCGAGTCAAGGCCGCCAAGGCCGCCAAGGCCACGCCGCGCACCAACGACCCCGAGCGCACGATGGCCGACATCCTCGAAGTGGCGACGCGCGAGTTCGCCGAAAAGGGCCTGGCCGGCGCGCGCATCGACGCCATCGCCGAGGCCATGCGCACCAGCAAGCGCATGATCTATTACTACTTCGGCAGCAAGGAGGGCCTGTACCTCAAGGTGCTCGAAGAGTCGTACCGGCGCATCCGCCAGATCGAGTCCGAGGCCCATCTCGACGATCTGCAGCCCGAGGATGCGCTGCGGCGCCTGGTCGGCCACACGGTGGACTACCAGTGGGCGCACCCCGAGTTCGTGCGCCTGGTGCAGAGCGAAAACATCCACCGCGCCGAGTACCTGGCGCAGAGCAAGATGATCCGCAAGTTGAACGTGCCGGCGATCGACAGCCTGACACGCATCATCGAGCGCGGCCAGAAGTCCGGCGTCTTCCGCGCCGGGCTCGACGCGATCGACCTGCACATGTCGATCAGCGCGCTGGCGGTGTTCAACGTCGCCAACCGCCATACCTTCGCGCTGATCTTCGAGCGCGACCTCGACTCGCCGCGCGCGATGGTGGCGCGGCGCGACAGCATCATCGAAATGGTGGTGCGGTTCGCGCGCAAGTAGTAACGTCGCGCGCGCTGGGGATGGGGCGGCGTGATTGCGGGTTTTCCCGGATTAAAAAACTAACCAGTTCGTACATTATTCGTTCCAAGGAGACAAACCGATGGAATGGCTCGACAAGGCGGCCGCCGCCTACTGCAAGCTGCTCGAGTTGCTGCTCGTGCTGCTGCTGGCGGCGATGGTGGTGATGGTGTTCGGCAACGTCGTGCTGCGCTACGGCTTCAACTCGGGCATCACCTTCTCCGAAGAGCTGTCACGTTGGGCCTTCGTCTGGATGACGTTCCTCGGCGCCATCGTGGCGCTGAAAGACAACGGCCATCTCGGCACCGACATGCTGGTCGGCCGCCTGGGCAGCGGCGGCAAGAAGGTCTGCCTGGCCATCGCCGAAACCGGCATGCTGTATTGCACCTGGCTGCTCTTCACCGGCAGCCTGGCGCAGACCAGGATCAGCTGGGAGGTCGAGGCGCCGGTGACCGGCTGGTCGATGGCCTGGTTGCCGATTGCCGGCCTCGTCTTCGCGGTGTCGGCAGCGCTGTTCCACTTGCTCAAACTCGGCAAGCTGTTCACCGGCAAGCTGAGTGAGGACGATCTGGTGACGGTGCAGGAGTCCGAAGACCTCGCGCACATCAAGACCGACGGAGAAACGAGATGACCGTCGCCGTCTTCCTCGGCGCGCTGCTCGCCGCCATGGCCCTGGGCGTGCCGATCGCCTACTCGCTGCTGCTGTGCGGCGTGGCGCTGATGGTCTACATGGGCAACTTCGATGCCCAGATCCTGGCGCAGAACCTGATCGAAGGCGCCAACAGCTTCCCGCTGCTGGCGGTGCCGTTCTTCATGCTCGCCGGCGAGATCATGAACGTCGGCGGCCTGTCGCGGCGCATCGTCAATCTGGCGCTGACGCTCGTCGGCCACATGCGCGGCGGCCTTGGCTACGTCGTCATCCTGGCTGCCGTGCTGATGGCAGCACTTTCGGGCTCGGCCGTCGCCGACACCGCGGCGCTGGCGGCGCTGCTGCTGCCGATGATGGTGCGCGCCGGCCACGACAAGGCCAAGTCCGGCGGCCTGATCGCCTCGGCCGGCATCATCGCGCCGATCATCCCGCCGTCGATCGCCTTCGTCATCTTCGGCGTCGCCGCCAACGTCTCGATCACCAAGCTGTTCCTCGCCGGCATCGTGCCGGGACTGCTGATGGGCGTGGCGATCGCCGTCGCCTGGTACCTGGTGGCGAAGAAAGAGAAGATCACGCCGCCGCCCAAGGCCACCGGCGCCGAGCGCATGAAGGCGCTGCGCGACTCGACCTGGGCGCTGGTGCTGCCGTTCATCGTCCTGGTCGGTCTGAAGATGGGCGTCTTCACGCCCACCGAAGCGGCGGTGGTGGCGGCGGTCTATGCGCTGTTCGTCGCCACGGTGGTCTACCGCGAGATGAAGGTCTCGCAGCTCTACGAGGTTTTCGTCTCGGCCGCCAAGACCACCGCGGTGATCATGTTCCTGGTCGCCGCGGCGATGGTCAGCGCCTGGCTGATCACGGTGGCGCAACTGCCGCAGGAGCTGATCGCGCTGTTGCAGCCCTTCCTCGACCAGCCGATGCTGCTGATGTTCATCATCATGCTGATCGTCATCGCCGTCGGCACGGCGATGGACATGACGCCGACGATCCTCATCCTCACGCCCGTGCTGATGCCGCTCGTCAAGGCCGCGGGCATCGACCCGGTGTACTTCGGCGTGCTCTTCATCATGAACAACGCCATCGGCCTGGTGACGCCTCCCGTGGGCACGGTGCTCAACGTCGTGGCCGGTGTCGGCAAGATGAAGATGGACGAGGTCACGCGCGGCGTGATCCCGTTCATGATCGCGCAGTTCACCGTGCTCTTCCTGCTCGTGCTCTTTCCACAGATCGTTCTGTGGCCCCTCAAACTTTTTTACTGACCTGACCCAGGAGACAAAACCCATGAAGCGTGCATTCCTCAAGTCCCTCGTCGCCATCGCCGCGTTGGCCGCCGCCGGCTCCACGTTCGCTCAGGAGCGGACGATCAAGTTCGCAACGCAGAACCCGGTCGGCCACCCGATCGAGCTCGGCATGAAGAAGTTCGCCGAGATCGTGCAGGCCAAGAGCGGCGGCAAGATGAAGGTCAGCCTGTTCCCCGGCGGCCAGCTCGGCAGCGACCAGGCCAACGTCACCGCGCTGCAAGGCGGCACGCTCGAGATGGTGTCGATGAACACCGGCATCCTGGCCTCGGTGGCCAAGGAACTGGCGATCGTCGATTTCCCGTTCCTCTTTGCCAACGCCAAGGAAGCCGACACCCTCATGGACGGCCCCGTGGGCAAGAAGCTGCACGGCAAGCTCGAAGAAAAGGGCATCGTCGGCCTGGCGTTCTGGGAGCTGGGTTTTCGCAACATCACCAACAGCAAGAAGCCGATCAACACCGTGGCCGACATCGACGGCCTGAAGCTGCGCGTGATCCCGAACCCGATCAACGTCGATTGGGTTAAGGCCCTCGGCGCGAACCCGACGCCGATGCCTTTCCCCGAGGTTTATGGCGGCCTGGAAAGCAAGGCCATCGACGGCCAGGAGAACCCGCTGACGGTGATCGCGGCCAACAAATTCTGGGAAGTGCAGAAGCACCTCGCCATCACCAACCACCAGTACAACCCGCAATCGGTGATCTTCAGCAAGAAGGTTTGGGACACGCTGAGCGCGCCTGAGAAAACGCTGCTCGAAGAGGCCGCCAACGAAGCCGCCAAGTACCAGCGCGAACAGTCGCGCGCCGGCATGGCCACGGCGCTCGACGCGATCAAGAAGGGCGGCATGGCCGTCACCGAGCTGGCGCCGGCCGAGGTGGCGAAGTTCCGCGAGAAGGTCAAGCCGGTGATCGCCAAGCATTCGGCGACCGTCGGTGAAGCGACCGTGGCCGAGGTGATGGCCGAGCTGGACAAGCTGCGCAAGTGAACCAGAAGCTCCTTTGCGGACTGATCGGCGCTGGCATCCAGCGCTCGCTCACGCCCGCGATGCAGGAAGAGGAGGCGCGGGCCCAGGGCTTGCGCCTCCATTACCAGCTGATCGATCTCGACCGCAGCGGGCAGGGCACGGAAGCCCTGCCGACGTTGATCGCGGCGGCGAAGGCGATGGGCTTCGCTGGCCTGAACATCACCTACCCGTGCAAGCAGGCAGTGATCCCACTGCTCGATGACCTCTCCGACGAGGCGCGCGCGATGGGTGCCGTCAACACCGTCGTTTTTCGTGACGGCCAGGCCGCCGGCCACAACACCGACGGCTCCGGGTGGCGCTGGGGCTTCGAGCGCGCGCTGCCGGACGCGGACCTGTCGCGCGTGGTGCTGCTCGGCGCCGGCGGTGCCGGCTCGGCGATCGCGCATTCGATCTGCCGCATGAAAGCCGATGCGCTGGTGATCGTGGACAGCGACGGCGCACGCGCCAACGCACTCGCGGCCGAGTTGAACAGGCAGTACGGTGGTGCGCGCGCGAGTGGCCGTACCGACGCGGCGACGGCGTTGCAAGGGGCCACCGGCCTCGTGCACGCCACGCCCACCGGCATGGACAAGCTGCCCGGCCTGCCGCTCAAAGCCGAGCTGCTGCGGCCCGAGCTGTTCGTTGCGGAGATCGTCTACTTCCCGCTCGAAACGGCGCTGCTCAAAGCGGCACGTGCGCTCGGCTGCCGCGTCGTCGATGGCGGCACGATGGCGGTCGGCCAGGCGGTCGGCGCGTTCGAGCTTTTCACCGGCCTCGCCGCCGACCCGGCGCGCGTCGATGCGCATTTCCGGCGTCTGATTTCGCAAGGAGCCAACGCATGAACTCCCCGCTCGATCGCGAAGCCGTCGTCGAGGCCAGCAACCCGCTCGGCATCGAAGGCATCGAGTTCGTCGAGTACACGACGCCGCGCCCGCAGGCGCTCGGCCAGGTGCTCGAGTCGATCGGCTTTCGGCCGGTGGCGAGGCACCGCTCGCGCGAGGTCATGCTGTACCGGCAAGGCCCGATGAACATCGTCGTCAATGCGCATGGGGTTTCACCAGCGGCTGACGGCGAGACGCCGCAGATCGCCGCCATCGCGCTGCGCGTGCGCGACGCCGGCGCGGCGCAGGCGCGCGTGGTGGAGCAGGGCGGCTGGCCGGTGCCGGTCAAGGTGCAACCGATGGAGCTGCACATCCCTGGCGTGCACGGCGCGGGTTCGAGCCGCCTGTACTTCATCGACCGCTGGCGCGAGTTCTCGATCTACGACGTCGATTTCATTCCGGTGCCCACAGTCGATCCGGTGGTGCCCGCCGTCGCCGGCCTGCACTGGTTCGGCGTCGTGCAGTACGTCGGCGCCGACCGCAGCGCCGACTGGTGCGCGTTCTACGGCTCGCTGTTCGGCTTTGTCGAAGTGCCGGCCGAGAAGCGCTTCGGCATCCTGCCGCGCGGCAGCGTGCTCGCCAGCCCCTGCGGCACGTTCTACCTGCAACTCATCGAGCCCGATTCGCTCGTCGTCGATGACACCGGCGAGCGGCTGCAGCGCCTGGCCTTCGGCGCGCCCGACGTGCCGGCCGCGGTGAAGGCGCTGCGCGCGCGCGGCATCGACTTCGTCGAAACCGACACGCTGCATACCGAGGTGCGCGGTGCGCTGACGCGGCCGCAACTCGGTGGTGTGATGTTCGAGCTGGTGCATCACGAAGCCAGATCGTGATGAACAGCGTGATGAAAAATTCAGAGTACATCGCCGACTTCGGTATGGACACGATCTCGCTGGCCGGGCCGCTGGCGGCCAAGCTGCGTGCGATCAAGGAGGCCGGCTTCTCGCAGGTGATGTTCGCCGCGCGCGATCTGGTCGGCCATCCGGACGGCTGGCACGCCGCCGTCGAAGAGGTCAAGGCCAGCGGGCTGCGTGTCACCGGCTTTCAGGTGCTGCGTGATTTCGAAGGCCTGTCGGGCCACCTGCACGACTACAAGGTCGACATCGCACGCTCGATGATCGAGATGTGCGCCGCGCTCGGCGCGCCGGTGCTGCTGGCGTGTTCGTCGACCAGCCGCCACGCCACGAACGATGAAGCGCACATAGCGCGCGACCTGCGCAAGCTGGCGATGATGGCGCTGCCGCACGGCATCAAGGTGGCGTTCGAAGGGCTGTCGTGGGGCCGGCACATCAACGACTGCATCGGCGCCTGGCGCGTCGTCGAGCGGGCCGACGCACCGAACCTCGGCATCGGTGTCGATTCGTTCCACAGCTTCGCCACGCGCACGCCGACCGAGGCGCTGCAGGACATCGACCCCGAAAAAATCTACCTCGTGCAGCTCGCCGACTTCATGTGGCAGGAGATCCGCACGGTGGAAGAGCGCATCGAAACCGCGCGCCACTTCCGCGTCTTCCCCGGCGAAGGCGTGCACAGCGACGAGCTGCGCCGCCTGGTGATCGAGCTCGACGGCATGGGCTACCGCGGCGATTACAGCTTCGAGGTCTTCAACGACGACTACACGCAGATGCCGCTACCGGTGGTGGCAGAGCGCGCGCGGCGCTCGGCCGCGTGGCTGGCCGAAGACGTGCTGCACCGCGCAGTGCCGCTGCCGGGCGGCTCACGCCTGCGCGGGTCAGCCGCAGGGCAAACGGCCTGAGCAGCCACCGTGGCCAGTACCGCTCAGCCAAGCGACCGCCGCGGAACCGGCTTTGCCGGGCCGCTGGCGGTGCCCCCTTGGGGGGAGGCGGCGAAGCCGCTTCGGGGGGGGTCAATGATGCCAGCCGCCATGCCGCTCGCGCCAACCGCGGCCCTGAGAGATCGGCTCCCAGCGGTGCGGCTGCCAGCGGTAGCCCTGACGCGGCGATTCCCAGCGGCCACCGATCCAGACATGCCGGTTGGCGCGCCAGGTCCAGAAGCCGCCGATCCAGAACCAGCCAGGATGCGGCGCCACGCCGACGACTTCGTATTGCGCCTGCGGCGGCGCGGCGGCCACATAGTCATCATCCGGCCCGCCGCGGTAGACAGGTTCGGAGCGGTAGCCGCCTTGGCCCGCATTGCCGCCGTAGCCACGATGGGCCGGCACGACGATGCAGCCGCCGAGCGCAGCGGCAAAGGCCACGAGCAAAGCCACGCGGCCGCGATGGATCGGAAGGTGGCTCATGAGGAACCTCTTGCAGTGAAGGTTCCCCCACAACGGCCGTTGGCGCGGCGCGCTGACGTGAAGCAAAGTAAAGCTGGCGCTGCCTCAGCCCAGCCCCACCGGTGCGGGCGCGGTGTTGACGATTTTTCGAAACAGCGGCGCGAACTCGCCGCTCGGGTCGTGTCCGGCGAGCGGGTCGCGGTTGGCCTCGAAGGCCACGTTGAGGTCGTGCCAGTCTTCGGGCAACAGCGACGCGCGCGCGGCCGGCAGCACGGTCGATTCTTCGAGCGACATGTGGCGCAGGTAGTGCTCGACATAACGCCGCGCGGCCGACTCGAAGGCCTCGCGCCGCGCCTGGCCGAGCAACTCGTAGGCGAGCAGGCGGTGCTGCAGATCGCGCGCCGAGGCTTCGCCGCGCGCATGGTCGCGGTCGAGCCCGTCGAACACGGCCGCCAGGTCGGGGCGGCGGGCGCGAATCTTCGGAAACAGCAGGTTGCTTTCTTTCGGGTGGTGCAGGCGCTCGGGGAACTCGTCGATGTAGAACAGCATCGCCCGCATCACGTCGAACGGCGGCGGCTCGTGCCGCTCGTGCGAACGGTCGATCAGCATCAGCAGCGAGCGCAGCATCGCCGACAGCGCCTGATGCTCGGCCTGGATGACGCGGATGGCGGAAGGCTCCATGCGGTGCAGCATGCGCGCGCGCGCCGCGTGCGGCCTTGCCCTGGATCAAGGTTCGCTCGTCGACATCCGCTTCGCATCGAGGCCGGACCATGAATTCATCGCCTCACTCGTTCGACGTTGTTCGGCGCGGCCTGCTGGCTGGCGCCATCGGCGCGGTGCTGCCCGCGCTGGCCGCCGAGGGCGCGATCACGCTCGTCGTGCCGTTTGCGCCCGGCGGCATCGCCGACCTGACGGCGCGCGCCGTCGCCAAGGAAATGAGCGCGTCGCTGAAGCAGCCGATCGTCGTCGACAACAAGCCGAGCGCCGGCGCCATCGTCGGCTCGCAGCAGGTGGCGCGCGCCGCAGCAGACGGCCTGACGCTGCTGCTGATGAGCAACGCCAACGCCGTCAGCGCCGGGCTGTTTCGCAAACTGCCGTTCGATGCACTGAACGATTTCGCGCCGATCACGACGCTCGGCTTTTTCGACCTGGCGTTGTTCGTCGCCGCCGACTCGCCGCTGAAGACCGTCGCGCATTTGCTGACGCGCGCGCGGGCGCAGCCGGGCAAGGTCACGATCGGCACCATCGCCGCCGGCAGCACGCAGCACCTGGCGGCCGAATACTTCAAGTCGCTCTCAGCCATCGATGCGGTGATCGTGCCGTACAGGGGCACGCCGGCGGTGACCACCGCGCTGCGCGCCGGCGAGATCGACGTCGGCTTCGAGATCCTCGGCCCGATGCTGGGCCAGGTGCAGGGCAAGGTGCTGCGTGCGCTGGCCGTCACGTCGGACCGGCGCTTTGCGGCGTTGCCTGACGTGCCGACCGTGAAAGAGTCGGGCCTGCCGAGCTACGACGTCGCGTCGTGGAATGCGCTGGCCGCACCGGCGAAGACACCGCGCGCGGTGATCGATCGGCTGCAGCGCGCTGCGTTGCAGGCGTTGGCGATGCCGAGCCTGCAATCACAACTGCAATCTCTCGGCGTGCGAGCGCAGGGCGGCACGCCGGAGCAGTTGCGGCGACTGCTCGCCTCCGAAATCAAGCGCTGGTCCGACGTCATCGTGCAGGCCGGGATCGAGCGTCAATGAGTGCCGCGCCCAGTACAAGCAGAGCCCGAACGGGGTGTCGGCGTGCCAGGGGCCGCTCCGTCTGAGCCTGCCCGGCAGGCTCACAATCACACCATGTCTCAGCCCGTCATCACCGGCATTTCCTCGATGGCCACGCGCGCGCTGCTGGCCGAGTTGAGCGCGGCGTATGAGCGGCCGGTGGCGATCGAATCGGTTGGCGGCGTCGATGCCGCCAGGCGCGTGCAGGCCGGTGAAGCCTTCGACGTGGTGGTGCTGGCCAGCGATGCGATCGACAAGCTGCTGGCCGCCGGCCATGTGCTCGCCGGCAGCAAGGTCGATCTCGTGCACTCCGGCGTGGCCGTGGCGGTAAAGGCCGACACGGTGCGGCCGGACATATCTTCAGAAGACGCGGTCAGGCGCGCCGTTCTGGCAGCGCCGACGCTCGGCTACTCCACCGGCCCGAGCGGCGTGCAACTGGCGAAACTCTTCGAGCGCTGGGGCATCGCGCAGACCATCGCGCCGCGCATCGTCACCGCGCCGCCGGGTGTGCCGGTGGGGGCGCTGGTGGCGCGCGGCGAGGTCGCGCTCGGCTTTCAGCAGTTGAGCGAGTTGATGAACCTGCAAGGCATCGACGTGCTCGGCCCGCTGCCGCCGGCGATCCAGATCACGACGACGTTTTCGGCCGGCGTTTGCGCTGCGTCGACGCAACCCGAGGCGGCGCACGCTTTTCTCGCTTTCCTGGCCTCGCCCGACACCACTCAGACCAAACAACGACACGGCATGGAGCACGCATGATCATCGACATCCACGGCCACTACACCACGGCGCCGAAAGCGCTGGAGAACTGGCGCAACGCGCAGATCGCCGGCATCAAGGATGCATCGGCAAAACCGCGCGTTGCCGATCTGAAGATCACGGACGACGAGTTGCGAGAGACGATCGAAGCCAATCAGTTGAAGCTGATGCGCGAGCGCGGCAGCGACCTGACGATCTTCAGCCCGCGAGCCAGCTTCATGGCGCACCACATCGGCGACTTCGAGGTGTCCTCCACCTGGGCGGCGATCTGCAACGAGCTCTGCTATCGCGTGGCGCAACTCTTCCCGGCGCATTTCATCCCCGCGGCGATGCTGCCGCAGAGCCCCGGTGTCGATCCGAAGACCTGCATCCCGGAACTCGTGAAGTGCGTCGAGCAGTACGGCAACGTCGCCATCAACCTCAACCCCGATCCGTCGGGCGGCCACTGGACGTCGCCGCCGCTGACCGACCGCGCCTGGTACCCGATCTACGAGAAGATGGTCGAGTACGACATCCCGGCGATGGTGCACGTGAGCACGAGCTGCAACGCGTGCTTCCACACCACGGGCGCGCACTACATCAACGCCGACACGACGGCCTTCATGCAACTGCTGCAGGGCGATCTGTTCAAGGACTTTCCGACGCTGCGCTTCGTCATCCCGCACGGCGGCGGCGCGGCGCCGTACCACTGGGGCCGCTACCGCGGTCTGGCGCAGGAGCTGAAGAAGCCGCTGCTGAAGGACCACCTGCTGAAGAACGTGTTCTTCGACACCTGCGTCTACCACCAGCCGGGCATCGACGTGCTGACCAAGGTGGTGCCGGTGGAGAACATCCTGTTCGCCAGCGAGATGATCGGCGCCGTGCGCGGCATCGACCCGGAGACCGGCTTCAACTACGACGACACGAAGCGCTACATCGAAGCGTCGACGCAGTTGAGCGCGGCGCAGAAAGCGATGATCTACGAAGGCAACGCACGGCGTGTCTATCCGCGCCTCGATGCGGCATTGAAGAAGAAGGGACTCTGACATGTACGAACTCGGCGTGGTCTATCGCAACATCCAGCGCACCGATGCGCAGGTGGCCGACAAGCTGGCCGCCCTCGGCGCCTCCACCGTGCACGAGGCCATGGGCCGCGTCGGCCTGATGAAGACCTACATGCGGCCGATCTACGCCGGCGCGCAGGTCTCGGGCACGGCGGTCACCGTGCTGCTGCAGCCGGGCGACAACTGGATGCTGCACGTCGTGGCCGAGCAGATCAAGCCGGGCGACATCGTCGTCGCCGCACTCACCACCGACAACACCGACGGCTTCTTCGGCGATCTGCTGGCCACCTCGTTCCAGGCCCGCGGCGCGCGGGCGCTGGTCATCGACGGCGGCGTGCGCGACGTGAAGACGCTCGCCGAGATGAAGTTCCCGGTGTGGAGCCGCGCCATCAGCTCCAAGGGCACGGTCAAAGCGACACTCGGCTCGGTCAACATCCCGGTGGTCTGCGCGGGTGCGCTGGTGACACCCGGCGACGTGATCGTGGCCGACGATGACGGCGTGGTCTGCGTGCCGCGCGCGATGGCCGCGGCAACGCTCGACGCGGCCACCAAGCGCGAAGCCAACGAAGGCGAGAAGCGCAACAAGCTGGCCAGTCGGCGTGCTCGGGCTGGACATGTACAAGATGCGCGAGCCACTGGCGGCTGCGGGCCTGAAGTACATCGACTGAGATGCGCATCGCGCTGATCGGCTACGGCGAGGTCGGCCGCATCCTTGCGGAAGACCTGGTGCCGCAGGGCCATCGCGGTCACGCGCCTACGACCTCAAGCTCGGCGGCGAGGCCGGCAGCGCGCTGCGCGAGCATGCGGCGAAGCGCGTGCGTGGTGCTCGCCGATTCGCACGCAGCAGCGGTGCAGGGCGCGCAACTTCGTCGCTCAGCGCCGTCACGGCGAGCCAGGCGGTCGCGGTGGCGCAGGCGGCTGCGCCGGGATCGGCAAGCGGCGCGTTCTTCCTCGACTTCAACTCCGCATCGCCGGGCGCCAAGATGCGCGCAGCGGAGATCGTCAACGCCGCCGGCGGCCGCTATGTCGAAGGCGCGGTGATGACCTCGATCCCGCCGTACCGCATCAAGGTGCCGCTGCTGCTCGGCGGGCCCGACGCGGCGGCGCTCGAGCCGGTGCTGAACAGCCTCGGCTTCGCCGCCAAGGTCGCGAGCGACAAGCTCGGCGTGGCCAGCGCCACCAAGATGTGCCGCAGCGTGATGATCAAGGGCCTCGAAGCGATGGTGATCGAGAGCTTCACGACGGCGCGCGCACTACGGCGTCGAGGATGCGGTGATCGCCTCGCTGCACGAAACCTTCCCCGGCATCGACTGGGAAAAGCAGGCGCGCCTACTTCTTCCAGCGCGTGATCGAACACGGCCGGCGCCGCAGCGAAGAGGTGCGCGAGGTGGCGGTGACCGTGCGCGAGGCGGGTCTGGAGCCGCACAGCGCGGCGGGCACGGCCGAGCGCCAGGCCTGGGTGGCCGACCTGGCCGACGCCGGCGTGTTCGGCACCAAAGGCACGAAGGAGTTCGCGCGCAGCGCCGACTGGCGCGTGGAAGCCGACCGCATCCTTGCGCACGGAAGACGCATCGAGACAACATGAAATTCGACAAGACCCCCGGCTGGCTCGACTGGTACGCCGGCCCGGCGAAACCGCAGTTCAAGCTGCCGCCGGGCAGCGTCGACGCGCACTGCCACGTCTTCGGCCCGGGCGAAGAATTCCCGTTCGCACCCGAGCGCAAGTACACGCCGTGCGATGCGTCGAAGCAGCAGCTCTTCGCGCTGCGCGACCACCTCGGCTTCGCGCGCAACGTCGTCGTGCAGGCCACCTGCCACGGCGCAGACAACCGCGCGATGGTCGATGCCTGCCGTGCCAGCAACGGCAAGGCGCGCGGCGTGGCCACGGTCAAGCGCAGCGTCACGCGACGACGAACTGCGGCAACTGCACGACTGCCGGCGTGCGCGGCGTGCGCTTCAACTTCGTCAAGCGGCTGGTGGACTTCACGCCCAAGGACGAGCTGATGGAGATCGCCGCGCGCATCCACCAGCTCGGCTGGCATGTCGTCATCTACTTCGAGGCAGTCGATCTGCCGGAGCTGTGGGATTTCTTCACCGCGCTGCCCAACACGATCGTCGTCGACCACATGGGCCGGCCGGACATCACGAAGCCGATCGACGGCCCCGAGTTCACGCTGTTCCTGAAGTTCATGCGCGAGCACGTCAACGTCTGGAGCAAGGTCAGCTGCCCCGAGCGCCTGTCGGTCGGCGGCCCGCCTGCACTTGACGGCGAACGCAACGCCTACCGCGACGTGGTGCCGTTCGCGCGCCGCGTGGTCGAAGAGTTTTCCGACCGCGTGCTCTGGGGCACCGACTGGCCGCACCCGAACCTGAAGAGCCACATGCCCGACGACGGTTTGCTCGTCGACTTCATCCCGCACATCGCGACGACGCCCGAGCTGCAGAAGAAGTTGCTCGTGACCAACCCGATGCGCCTGTACTGGCCCGAGGAGAGCTGAACATGGCCCTGCACAAACCGTATCTCGACATCCCCGGCACGACGATCTTCGACGCCGAACAATCGCGCAAAGGCTACTGGCTGAACCAGTTCTGCATGAGCCTGATGAAGGCCGACAACCGCGCGCGCTTCAAGGCCGACGAGCGCAAATACCTCGACGAGTGGCCGATGACCGAAGCGCAAAAGCAGGCCGTGCTCGAGCGCGACTTGAACAAGGCCATCGCTGCCGGCGGCAACATCTACTTCCTGGCCAAGATCGGCGCCACCGACGGCAAGAGCTTCCAGCAGATGGCCGGCTCGATGACCGGCAAGAGCGAACAGGAGTACCGGGACATGATGATCGCCGGCGGCCGCTCGGCCGAGGGCAACCGCGTGCTCGGCGAAGACGGCGACGCGCAGCCGCACCACCAGCCGCAAGGCAGCGGCAAGCCGGGCTGGGAGCACTGACATGGCCCGCATCACCGCCTCCGTCTACACCAGCCATGTTCCCGCGATCGGCGCCGCGCTCGACCTCGGCAAGACGACCGAGCCGTACTGGCAGCCGCTCTTCAAAGGCTACGAGTTCTCCAAGCAGTGGATGAAGGACAACCCGCCCGACGTGATCTTCCTCGTCTTCAACGACCACGCCACCGCGTTCAGCCTGGAGATGATTCCGACCTTCGCCATCGGCTGCGCGGCCGAGTACACGCCGGCCGACGAAGGCTGGGGCCCGCGGCCGGTGCCCAAGGTGATCGGCCATCCGGAACTGGCGTCGCACATCGCGCAGAGCGTGATCCAGGATGACTTTGATCTGACGATCGTCAACAAGATGGATGTCGATCACGGCCTGACGGTGCCGCTGTCGCTGATGTGTGGTCAACCGACGGCGTGGCCCTGCCCGGTGATCCCGTTCGCCGTCAACGTCGTGCAGTACCCGGTGCCCTCCGGCAAGCGCTGCTGGAACCTGGGCCGCGCGATCCGCAAGGCGGTGCAGAGCTACGACGAAGACCTCAACGTGCAGATTTGGGGAACAGGCGGCATGAGCCACCAGCTGCAGGGCCCGCGCGCGGGGCTGATCAATGCTGAGTGGGACAACCGCTTTCTCGACCGCCTGGTCACCGAGCCCGAAGCGCTGGCGCAGACGTCGCACATCGAGTACGTGCGCGAGGCCGGCAGCGAAGGCATCGAGCTCGTGATGTGGTTCATCGCGCGCGGCGCGATGAGCGACAAGCCGCCAAGGCAGCGCCACCGCTTCTATCACGTGCCTGCTTCGAACACGGCCGTGGGCCACCTCATCCTGGAGAACACATGACGATCAACGTTGCACTCGCTGGCGCCGGCGCCTTCGGCATCAAGCACCTCGATGCGATCAAGCTGATCGACGGCGTGAAAGTGATCTCGCTCATCAGCCGCGATCTGGCGAAGACGCAGGAGGTGGCCGACAAGTACGGCATCGCCCACGTCACCACCGATCTTGCCGACAGCCTGAAGATCAAGGAGGTCGATGCCGTCATCCTGTGCACGCCGACGCAGATGCACGCTGCGCAGACCACGGCGTGTCTCGAAGCAGGCAAGCATGTGCAGGTCGAGATCCCGCTGTGCGACGTCCTGAAGGACGGCGAGGCCGTGGCCAGGCTCGCGCAGCAAAGCGGCAAGGTCGCGATGTGCGGCCACACGCGGCGCTTCAACCCGAGCCACCAGTGGGTGCACAAGAAGATCGCGGCCAAGGAATTCAACATCCAGCAGATGGATGTGCAGACCTATTTCTTCCGCCGCACCAACATCAACGCGCTCGGCCAGGCGCGCAGCTGGACCGATCACCTGCTGTGGCACCACGCCGCGCACACGGTCGATCTGTTCGCGTACCAGGCCGGCAGCCCGATCGTCAAAGCCAACGCGGTGCAGGGCCCGATCCATCCGGCGCTCGGCATCGCGATGGACATGAGCATCCAATTGAAGGCCGCCAACGGCGCGATCTGCACGCTGAGCCTGAGCTTCAACAACGACGGCCCGCTCGGCACCTTCTTCCGCTACATCGGCGACACGGGCACCTACATCGCGCGCTACGACGACCTGTTCAACGGCAAGGAAGAAAAGATCGACGTCAGCAAGGTCGCGGTGTCGATGAACGGCATCGAGCTGCAGGACCGCGAGTTCTTCGCCGCGATCAGGGAAGGCCGCGAGCCCAACTCCTCCGTTGCGCAGGTGCTGCCTTGCTACAAGGTGCTGCACCAGCTCGAGCAGCAGCTCGCCTGACCTGAACATCCTCACCGTCACCACCCCGATCTACCTGCTGATCGGGCTGGGCTACCTCGCCGTGCGCGTCGGCTGGTTCTCGCGCACCGACATGCGCGTGCTCGGCCAGTTCGTGCTGCGCTTCGCGCTGCCGGCGTTGCTGTTCACGATGCTGGCCCGGCGCTCGGTGGCCGAGATCTTCGACGCACGCTTCCTGCTCGCCTACCTCGGCGGCTCGCTGATCGCGCTGGCCATCGGCTGGTTCTACGCGCGGCGCAAGGGCAACGCGTCGTACCGCGCCTTCGTCGGCATGGGCATGTCGTTTTCCAACAGCGGCTATGTCGGCGTGCCGGTGCTGCTGCCCTGGCTCGGACCGGAGGCCGCGGTGGCGATCGCGCTGACGATGATCGTCGAGAACCTCATCATGCTGCCGCTGGTGCTGACGCTGGCCGAGCGCGACGGCGCACGCCGCGCGTCGGCGGCCGCCGCGCTGCGCGACACCGCGACGACGCTGATTCGGCACCCCCTTGTGCTGGCCATCGCCGCCGGCGTCGTCGTCGCGGCCCTGGGCCTCGCACTGCCGGCGCCATTGCAGCGAGCCGTTGACATGATGGCGCAGGCCTCGGCTGCGGTGGCGCTGTTCGTCATCGGCGGCTCGCTCGTCGGCCTGCAGTTGCACGGCCAGCGCCTCGACCTGGCCGCGGTGGCCGCGGGCAAACTCGTGCTGCACCCGCTCGCGGTGGCCGCGCTGGCGTGGTGGCTGCTCGCCGACAACACGCTGCTGCGCACCGCCGCCATCGCGCTGGCCGCGATGCCGATGCTCGGCATCTACCCGGTGCTGGCGCAGAAGCACGGCCACGAAGGGTTCTGCGCGGCGGCGTTGCTGGTGACGACGGTGGCGTCGTTCTTTACGTTGAGTGGGTTGTTGTGGTGGTTGGCGTAGGCGGGCGTTCAAGTTGGCTATTTGCCGACCTTGGGGCACCTGCAACGCGCGCGAAACGGCCTTCGCCTTTCGACCACGAGGGCGCGCTCGGGCGACGCACATCAGGGGCGGCAACAGGCGGCAACTCCCGCATCGCGGACGGTGGGTCAGCGTGCTGAAAGTTCGCGATGTGCGCGTATTGAACGATCACGCGCGACGGCTGCGGCCCGGTGGATGGCTAGCAGCGAAAACTGCGAGGAAGACCGCAATGCGGACGCATCATCGATGCTCTCGATCGGGCGAACCGCAAGATCGCGGAGCAATGCTCGATGCCGGTTGTGTTGACGCCTCATATCAGTGGCGAGCCGCTGGCGCCAGAATGTTTCGTTCTTCCTCGCTTGCCGGCAGCGTCTCGGCAAAGCGACTGCGGGCGAACCATCTGTGAATGTCACCCATCAGTTCGCGCGGACCGACAGCGATGAGCTGCCGATCGGATACCGCCTGTCCGAACTCGATGTCCCCCAGGTAGATCGCGGTGAGCGTGCGCACGTCGGTCGTCAGGTATACATCGACATCCCGACCAGGGTCATCCAGGCACAGTTCGCCACCTTGTGGCGACAGCACGATCCACCAGCGGTTCATGCGCTTTTCGTCGGTGAAGCTGACATGCACCACGATTTCCCGCAGCGGCAGCGCGTCGAGCTTGAAGTGCCGGTGGATGAACCACATCAGCGAGCCGGCGTCGAGTTCCTCGTGCGAGAGCTGACTGCGTACCCAGCGCGCTCCCCAGTGGCCAGCGAGTTGAACGATGGGGCGCAACTCTTCGCGGCGAGCGTTGGCCGGTATTCGGTGCCGTGCACGCCGTGCGCGCGGACCAGCACACCCGACTCCTCGAGCGAACGCAGACGCTTCGTCAGCAAGGTGGGCGAGAGCATCGGCAACCCGCGCTGGAAGTCGTTGAAATGGCGTGAGCCGAGGAGCAATTCGCGCACCACGAGAAGGGTCCAGCGCTCGCAGATGATCTCTGCAGCTTTGGCGATCGGGCAGAACTGACGAGTGTGCGGGCCCATGTCGCGAGTCTGTCGTCTCGCCAGCAGCGCCGCAACTACAAAAATGATAGTTGCCCGCTTCACAAACAGGAGTTGAGCCGCTGACCCGTCACCGCTACGTTGGGGGCCTTGCCCAGTGATCCACCACGAGGAGTCCCCATGACACCGACAACAAGATGGATTGCCGCGATGGCAATGGTCCTGCCTGGCTCTTTCGCACAGGCCGACGCCGTGCTCGACTGGAACAAGACCGCGATCGAGGCGGTCGTCGCCTCGAAACAAGCGCCGCCGTTGACCACCCGCAGCATGGCCATGCTTCATGGCGCGATGTACGACGCCGTCAACGCCATCGAAGGCCGCTACGCGCCCTATCGACCCACCGCGAAACCCGCGACGGATGTCTCCGCAGACGCGGCCGTGGCCGGGGCGGCGCATGCCGTTCTGGTGCGCCTGTTTCCGGACCAGCAGGCGATGCTCGACGCGAAACTGGCCGAGGCGCTGGTCGGCGCGGGCGCCGCGAGCGAAACGCGCGCTGCCGGCGCGCGCTTTGGTGCGACCGTCGGCGCCAACATGGTCGCCGCGCGGGCCAACGACGGTACCGCGCCGCTGGGCCCGTACCGCCCGCTTGCGATGCCCGGCCGCTACATTCCGACCGCCATGCCAGTCTTCAGCGACTGGGCGCGCGCGCGGCCTTTCCTGATGGCGCGGGCGGACCAGTTTCGCCCCGCGCCACCACCAGCCCTCACGGGCCCGCAGTGGGCTGCCGATTACAACGAGATCAAATTGCTGGGTGGCAGGGCCAGCAGCACGCGCACGAAGGAGCAAACCGACATCGGGCAGTTCTGGATCGTCACCGGGGCGCCTGGCGGCCAACCCGATCATTCGCGAACTTGCCGGGCGCGGTGGACGCGGCCTGTCGCAGAACGCTCGCCTGTTCGCACTGGCCTACCTCGCGATGGCCGATTCGCTCATCGCGGTGTTCGACGCCAAGTACCACTACGAGTTCTGGCGCCCGCTGACGGCGATCCGCAATGGAGACATCGACGGCAATGATGCGACGGCTATTGACCTGGCGTGGACGCCGTTGGTGGACAGCCCGCTGCACCCCGAGTACCCATGCGCTCACTGCATCAACGCAGGCGCGGTCGGCGCTGTGCTCGAAGGCGAGTTTGGCAAGGACTCGCTCATGCCCTTCTCAATGACGAGCCCAACGCTGCCCGGCCTTGCCCGGCGCTGGACGCGCATCGCCGATTACGTGGCGGAAGTCTCCGACGCGCGCGTTTGGAGCGGTGTGCACTTCCGCAATTCGGCCAAGGTTGGTGAATCGATGGGTCGCGCTATCGGCGAGATGGCATTGCGCGAGGCGCTGCTGCCGGTGAAATGAGCGGGGCAAGGCGCACGTTGAGCCCTGCGCGGGCTGTCAGCAACCGCGGCGCGGGCGCTGATGTCCCTTCAAAGATCCAGCACCAACCGCCCCGACTTAGCCCGCGAACAGCACGGCGTGAACTGGTCGTTCACGGCCTGTTCTTCTGGCGTCAAGTACACGTCGCGATGATCGGGCTCGCCTTCGAGCACGCGCGTGATGCAGGTGCCGCACACGCCTTGCTCGCAGGAGGTCATCACTTCCACGCCGGCCGCGGCCAGCGCCTGCACCACGCTCTGGTCCTTCGGCACCACGACGACGCGGCCCGAGCTGGCGAGCTGGACCTCGAAGCTGCCGTCGCTCGCTGACGCGTCGGCGCGGCCGAGAAGAACTCGTAGTGCAGTTGCGCCTCGGGCAAGCCGGCGCTGCGCGCGCTGCCGAGCACCGCGTCCATGAAGCTCTTGGGTCCGCAGACATAGACATGCGTGCCTTGCTGCGGCGCGGCCAGCAGCGCGGCGATGTCGAGCTTCTGCGCACGCAGCCCCGTCGTCGAAGTGATGCATCACGCGCGGCACGAACGGCGAGCGCGCGATGCGATCGAGAGACGCCGCGCGCTCGCGCGAGCGAGTGCAGTAGTGCATCTCGAAGTTCGCGCCCATCACCGCCAGGCGCTCGGCCATGCACAGGATCGGTGTGATGCCGATGCCGCCGGCCAGCACCAGGTCGGCTCGAGAAGGCCGGCAAGTTCGACCGCAGGCTCGTTGCGCAGACGATGCACGGCCTGGACACTTCGGCCGCGCAGCATCCCAAAGTCGAAGGCCCGCGCTCCCGCAAGCGCCGCCCCTTCCTGCTCGCGCGCGGCCGACAGCGATCTGCCGCTGCTCAGGGCACCGCGCCGTACGGCGGAGCCGAGACGTTGTCGATCTTCCAGATCTCCCCTCCGAAGGTGATGACGTAGGCGGTGTTGCCGATGAACTCGAGCGAGGTCGGCCGGTCCAGGCCATCGACGACGACGCGCAACGCGCCGTCGTTGCCGACCTGCACCAGCGCGCCGGTGCCCGGCGCTGCCGGAGAGCCTTCCGGGTTGCCGACCGGGAAGTCGCCCTGCGACAGCGCATACAGCTGCTGCCCGCGCCCGAACTCGACGTCGACGAGCAGCGGCGCACCGGAGGCAACTTCCGTCGCGGCGGGCGTCCTCGGCGCGAACGACACGACCTTGCCGTCGCCCGGCAGGTGCGGCACCGGGCCGGCTTCGGCCATGAAGACGGTGTTGCCGCGCACCGCCAACCCGGTCGGGACGATGTTGCCGAAGGCGATCAACTCGCTGACCTCACCGCCCGGCGTGACCCGCAGCACGCGGTTGTGGTGTCCGTCGGTGACCAGGAAGCCACCGCGGTGCGTCTGGATCGCGTACTGGACGCCGGTCGGCACGAAGAAGTCGGTGCTCGGCGGATGGGCCAGCGCGAACTGCCCGATGTTCGCGACGACGGTGAAACTCGTCGGGCTGTCGACCCGGTAGATGCCGACCAACGAGCTGCCGCCAACGTCGGTGCCGACCAGCGTGACCAGCACGTACGCCGTCGCGCCGATGAAGGCGACGTCCATCGCGCCGCCGATGCCGACGATCGACGGCGGCAGACCGCTGGCGAACGTCGTGACCTCCCCGGTGTTCGGATCGACGCGCGAGATCCGACCGGCGGCGCCTTCGGTGACGTACAGCGCGCCACCGGGGCCGATCGTGCTGCCCGATCCCCCTTGCAGGCCGCTCGCCAGCAACACCGGGGCGGCCAGGTCCGCTCGGCCTTGCGGCCGCGGACTCCATCGCATCCGAACTCGGCTCCCCGCCGCCACCGCAACCGCCGAACAGCATGAGCGCGAGCAGCCACGCACGGCTCGACCTACGCGTACGCATCGCGTGATCCTCCAACAGGCGAACCTTCCGGTGCCGTTGCTGCCGTGCGTCAGTCTCGAAGGTCCAAGACGGCTGGCGTGTGCTTCAAATATAGGCGCTCGGGCGATCGAGCGACAGGCCAGCGACGAAGCTTCGCCGACCTCAGGTCGAGCACCAGCCGCCCCGACTTCGCGCGCGAACAGCACGGCGTGAACTGATCGTTCGCGGCCTGTTCCTCCGGCGTGAAGTACCCGTCGCGATGGTCGGGCTCGCCTTCGAGCACACGCGTGATGCAGGTGCCGCACACGCCCTGTTCGCACGAGGTCATCACTTCCACGCCCGCTGCCGCCAGCGCCTGCACAAAGATCGGTGACACTTCGGTCGATGACCATCACCGGCACCACTCGCGTCTTCTTCATCCTCGGCGACCCCGTCGCGCAGGTTCGTGCACCCGAGGTCTACAACCACCTGTTCGCGCAGCACGGCATCGACGCGGTGCTGGTGCCGTTGAAGCTGCCGGCCGCGGCGCTGCCGGGCTTTCTGCAGCACGGCATGAGGGCCGAAAACATCGGCGGCTTCTGGGCGACGATGCCGCACAAAGGCCAGCTCGCGGCGCTGCTCGAGCCCACCGATCCGGTGGCGCAGATCGCCGGTGCGGTCAATGCGGTGCGGCGCTTGCCGGACGGCAGGCTCGAAGCGGCGCTGTTCGACGGCATCGGCTTCGTCAAGGGGCTCGATCACTTCGGCATCGATGTGAAGGACAAGCGCGTGCTCGTGGTCGGTGCCGGCGGTGGCGGCCATGCGGTGGCCGCGGCGATCGCGCAGCGCGGCCCGGCGCTGCTGTCGGTGTTCAACCGCACGCGCGACCGCGCGGCGGCGCTGGTGCAACGGCTGCAGCCGTTGGTCGGCGCGGCGGCGCGTGTGGCCGACAGCGCGGATGCCGCCGGCTTCGACCTCATCGTCAACTGCACCTCGCAGGGCCTGAAGCCCGACGACCCGCTGCCGTTCGATCCCGCGCGCGTGGACGAAGGCGCGGCGGTGGTGGACATCATCATGAGCAAGCAGCCCACGCCGCTGCTGCGCCTGTGCCGCGAGCGCGGGCTCAAAGCCGAGGCCGGCTTCGAGATGCTGGTGCAGCAGGTGCCCGAGTACCTGCGCTTCTTCGGCTTCGACGCCCTCGCACAAACCCTGCAATCGGACCTGGGCGCCGTGCGTTCACTGCTCTACCCACAATGAGGAGACCTTGCATCATGTCCTTGTCCCGTACCCTGCTGGCCGCTTCGGCCGCTGTGCTGTTCGCCGGCGTCGCCGCGGCGCAGCCGATCAAGATCGCCGGCGTCTATGAACTCTCCGGCGCCGGCGCCACCTCGGGCACCAACTTCAAGAACGGCGTCGAGCTCGCGGTCAAGGAGATCAACGCCGCCGGCGGCATCCTCGGCAAGAAGATCGAGACCACCATCGCCGACACGCAAAGCAACCCGGGCGTGGCCAAGGGCCTGGCCACCAAGGCGGTGGACGACGGCGTGTTCGCGGTCTTCGGCCCGGTGTTCTCGGGCTCGATCCTGGTCAGCATGGCCGAGACGCGCAAGGCCGAAACGCCCAACTTCACCGGCGGCGAAGCCGCGGCGATCACCAAGCAGGGCAACCCGTACGTCTTTCGCACCAGCTTCACGCAGGACACGGCGATGCCCAAGGTGGCGCGCTACGTCGCCAACAACCTGAAGGCCAAGACGGTCGCGCTGATCTACGTCAACAACGATTTCGGCAAGGGCGGCAAGGACGCGCTGATCAAGGCGTTGGAGCCGCTGGGCGTGAAGGTCGCCACCGACATCTCCACCGACCAGAACCAGGTCGATTTCTCGGCCGCGGTGCTGAAGGCCAAGCAGGCCAACACCGATGTCGTCTTCTGCTACACCAACGAAGAGGAATCGGCGCGCTTGCTGCGCGAGTTGCGCAAGCAAGGCGTCACCAAGCCGATCGTCGGCGAGACGGTGCTGACCAGCCAGAAAGTGATCGAGCTCGCCGGCGAGTCCGCCAACGGCGCGGTGGCGCATGTCGGCCTCACGGTGGACGCGCCGATCCCGGCGATGCGCGCCTTCCGCGCCAAGTTCGAGAAGGAATGGAAGTTCACGCCGGACCACAACGGCATCAAGGGCTACACCGGCGTGTACATCATGAAGGCGGCGATCGAGAAGGCCGGCAAGCCCGACCGCCAGCTCGTCGCCAAGACGCTGCACGGCCTGTCGCTGAAGGCAGCAGACCATCCGGGCATCCTGATGGACGTCAGCGTCGACGCCAACGGCGACCTCGACCGCGAGAGCTTCATCGTCGAAGCGCGCGACGGCAAGCAGGTGGTCAAGGAGACGGTGCCGGCGCTGGGTGCTGCCAAGTAGAGCTGGAGCGCGGCGCGTGAATGTCTTCGACGAAGCGAAGATCGACACGCACTGCCATGTGCTCGATCCGGCGCGCTTTCCCTACGCGGCGGACGTGTTCTATCGGCCCGCAGGGCAGGAGCTCGGCACCGCCGATCAGTACCTGCAGGTGATGGATGCCTACGCCATCCGCCACGCGCTGCTGGTCGGGCCGAACTCGGGCTACGGCCTGGACAACCGCTGCCTGCTCGACGCGATCGCGCAAGGGCAGGGGCGCTTCAAGGGCATCGCCGTGGTGCGCAACGACATCGTGCGCGACGAGTTGCAGCGCCTGCGCGAGGCCGGCGTGATCGGCGTGGCCTTCAATGCGACGCTGCTCGGCGTCGATCACTACGCACACACCGAGCCGCTGCTGCGCCATCTGGCCGATCTCGGCATGCTGCTCTCGCTGCAGGTCGAGCACGATCAACTGCTGGGCTTGCGCTCGCTGATCGAAGGCAGCGGCGTGCGCGTGATGATCGACCACTGCGGGCGCCCCGCGGCCGGTCGCGGCATCGATCAGCCGGGCTTCCAGGCGCTGCTGGCACTGGCCCGCAATGGCCGCACCGCCGTCAAGCTGTCCGGCTTCCAGAAGTTCTCCGCCATGCCGCCGCCGCACGAAGACACGCGCGTGTTTCTCGACGCCTTGATCGACGCCTTCACGCTCGATGCCTGTTTGTGGGCGTCGGACTGGCCGTTCCTCAGAGCGCCGCAGCGGCTCGACGTCGGTCCGCTGCTGCGGCATGTCGAGCGCCTGCTGCCCGACGCTGCCGACCGTCGCAAGTTGCTCTGGGACACGCCACGGCGATGGCTCGGTTTTGCATGACGGCGCGGCGGTTCAGCCGACGCCGCACGCCGTCGTCGTATCAGCGCTGACCGCCGACATCTATCACCTTTCCGCTGCGCGCACCGTCATGCACTGCCAACGCAGTGCGCAGCGTGGCCAGCGCGTCGCGGCCGCTGCACAGCGGCGCTTCGCGGCCTTCGACCACGGCGCGGAAGTGGCGCAACTGTTCGTCGTACGGGTCGGCGCGCGCTGGTGCGATGCGCTCTGCCGCCAGCGGTTCAGCCCAGCCGCGGGCGCCCGGGTAGCGCCACAGTTCGAGCCGCGGCAGTGAGAACGAGCCTTCGGTGCCGCAGAGGTAGATCGAGTCGATGTCCTGCTGCGCAAAGCGCTCGAGCTCGCCGGCGCCGAGGTCGTAGTTCCACGGCGCCGGCGTGGCATCGGACGTGATCAGCGTGGCCAGCGCGCCGTTGGCGAAGCGCAGCAGCACCGCGGCCGTGTCTTCGACCGCGAAGCCGCGCACCGCGTTCGAGGTCACCGCCTGCACCGACGTCACCTCGCCGATCAGGTGGCGCAGCAGGTCGATGTCGTGGATCAGGTTGATCAGCACCGGTCCGCCGCCGGGCTGCTTGCGCCACGCCACGTCGAAGTAGTCGTCGGGCTTGAGCCAGGTCGCCATGACGCTGGCCGCCACCGGCCGGCCGATGCGGCCTTGCGCGATCCACGCTTTCGCGGTGCGCACGCGCACGCTGTGGCGGCGCTGGTGGCCGACCAGCAGCGGCACGTTCGCGGCTTCGGCGCCTGCGCACAGGCGCTCGGCGTCGGCCAGCGTGTCGGTGATCGGCTTTTCCATCAGCACCGGGATGCGCGCGCGCGATGCAGTCCAGGCCGATCGCGGCATGCGTGGCGTTCGGCGTGGCCACCAGCGCCGCGCCGGGCTGGGTCTTGTCGAGCAGTTCGCGGTGATCAGCAAACCACGGCGCGCCGATCGACTCGGCGTACGCGCGTCCGGCCGGCGTCGGGTCGGCGATGCCGGCCAGCGACACGTCGGGGTGGCGCAGCAAACGTTCGGCATGCGGGCGGCCGATGCCGCCGGCGCCGATCAGCGCGATGGGAAGTCGTTGCGCCGCAGTCATTGAGTTTCATTCACCGCAGAGGCGCAGAGGACGCAGAGTTTGCGCAGAGGAAGACATCAAGGTTTTCTCTGCGGACCTCTGCGGTCTCTGCGCCTCTGCGGTGAATGAGGTTCCTTCGTCATTTCAGCGGCGAGAACGGCAGCGCGACGCACAGGTCCGACTGCATCTTCGTCAGGTTCGCCGGCCCGCCCTTCGGCGGCCACACGCCCTTGGCCACCGCGTCGGCACGGATCGCGGCGCGCTCATCGACGCTCTGGTAGGCCCAGATGTTGAGAAAGCGCGGCTGCTCGCCGTCGAGCGCGGTGAAGGCACCGACGCACGGGCTCATCGCGTGGCGCGCGGGCAGGGCGTCTTTCCAGGCCTCGATGGTTTCGGCCAGCTTGCCTTGGCGCAGCGAGTAGGTGCGCAGCTCGTACCACTTGCCGAGCGCGGCCGGCTTCGGTGCGGACAGGAAGGGGAAGAGGGCGAAGCTGTTCGACTTCAGCGACACCAGCCACTCGGCGCAACCGAGCGGGTCGGTGTCTTGCAGCAGTTGCTGCTTGGCTGCGGCCGCGGCGTTGGCATCGGTGAACTCGCGCAGCAGCAGCACGCGCGACAGGTCGCCGATGTCGGCGTTGAACGCGCCGACGAGGGTGCCGCCGGCAGCGGGCAGCCGCTCCTGCAGCGCCGCATAGACCTTGGCATTGCTGAAGACCTTGATCTCCAGCGTCGTCAGTTCGTAGATTTTCATGACGTCGCTTTCTCGAGATAGAAATTCACGATGCGGTCGCGCACCGCTTCGAACATGCCGGCGCCGGTCATCGTTCTGCAGCCGCACGCGCGCGCGGCGGCGATCAGCGGCGGCACCGCCGGCATCGTCACCACGTCGCCGACGAAGGTGGCCGCGCCGAGCTTGTCGGTCTGCACGGGCAGCGGGTCGCCGTCCTTCATACCCATCGGCGTGGCGTTGATCACCAGGTCGAAGCCGCTCGGGTCGGTGGAACCGATGCTCGGCACGACGGCGCCATACGCACGCAGCTTGGCGGCCAGCGACTCGCGCCGCACCGCGTCGGCCTCGTGCAGCGCCAGGGCCGACACGCCGGCGTCGATCAGCGCATGCGCGATCGCGCTGCCGGCGCCGCCGGCACCCACCAGCAGCGCGCGTTGGCCTTTCGGTTCGCAGCCGGCCTTGCGCAGGCCGGCGACATAACCTTCGCCGTCGCACATGTCGGCTTCCCAGCGGCCGTCGGCGGCTCGTCGCACGACATTGGCCGCGCCGATCGAACGTGCGCGCGGCGAGACATGCGCGCACAGCCGCGCCGCGTCGAACTTGTGCGGCACGGTGACGATGATGCCGTCCACATTCGACATGCGTTCTGTGAGCGCGAAGAACGCGTCGATGTCGGCCGGCGTGACATGCGCCGGCACGACGATCGCATCGGCGCGCCGCTCGCGCAGCGACTCGGTGACGCCATGCGGCGACTTCACCTGCGCGATCGGGTCGCCGACGATGAAGATGACGCGTGTGGCGCCGGAGTAGGAGTCGAGGTTCACCGAATCGCTACTTGATCGCCTGCAGCGGCGGCAGCGTGGACACGACGACCTGCTTGCCGCCCTTGACCTCGACCAGGAAGCTCTCGCGGTCGATGTCGCCCTTGTCGTCGAAGCGCACGTCCATGATCACGCCGGGGTACTTGCTCTTGTGGATCACCAGGCCGTGCATCGCCTGCGCCACGGCCTTGCGGTCGAGCTTGCCCGCCTTCTCGATCGCCGCCTTCATCGTGTACACGCCCATGTAGCCCTTGATGCCGTTGTGGTCCGGGATGTACTTGTAGGCCTGGTAGAACTTGCCCTTGAAGGCCAGCATCTCCGGGCTCGGTGCATCCACCGTCAGGCCGACGTGGCCGGTGGTGCCGTTGGCAGCGTCGCCCGCCAGCTCGATCACCTTCTGGCTGATCAGCACCGTCTCGCCGATGATCGGCTTGTCGTAGCCTTGCTTGCGCAGTTCGCGGATCGCGCGCGCCGACTCTTCCTCGGTCAGGTAGACGAACAGCGCGTCGGCGTTGAGCTGCTTGGCCTTGAGCACGGCGGCGGAGAAGTCCACCTGGCCCTGGTCGGTGGCGACCTCGCCGACGATCTTGGTCGGGCTGTTGGCGAGCAGCTTGACCAGCGTGTCGCGGCCGCCCTTGCCGAAGTCGTTGTTCTGGTAGATCACCGCCAGCGTCTTGGCCTTGCTCTCGATGTACTTGGCCAGCTTCGGGAACGAACTGGCCTGGCCGAACGCGGTGCGGAACACGTAGGGGTTGCCCTGCGCGGTGATCGACGCGGCCTCGCCGCCGGTCCAGTTGGGGATCTCGGCTTTGCGCGTCTCGGTCATGCTGACCATGATCGAGCCGGAGAACACCGGGCCGAAGACGGCGAACGCGCCATCGTCCGCAGCCTTGGAAGCCAGGCCCTTGGCCACGCCGGGCTGGGTCTGCGTGTCGGCCACCGTGCTGACGATCTTCTTGCCCAGGATGCCGCCGGCGGCGTTGATTTCCTTGACGGCCAACTCGACGCCGTCCTTGAAATAGGTGCCGGCACTGGCGCCGGCGCCGGAGAGCTCGTAGATGCCGGCGATCTTGATCGTGTCCTGGGCGTGCACCGCGGCGGCGCCGGTGGCGAAGGCCAGCGCAAGGGCGGCGCGGCGGGTGAAGGTCACGGGCATGGAGGTCTCCTGAGGGTATGGGTTGGGATATGGGGTTCGGGGCGAACGGGCGCCAGTTTATCCAGTTCTGAACTTGTGTTCCACTTTTGAAGTGTGTTTCAATATCCGCATGAACCCGCATGACTTGGTTGAGAGGAGCGTGCCATGTCCGGCGTGATGGAGCGCACCCTCGCCCTGCTCGAACGGCTGGCCACCGACGTGGCCGGCGTGCCGCTGGCCACGCTCGCCGACGAGCTCGACATGCCGCGCAGCGCCGCCCACCGCCTGCTCACCGACCTGGCCGCGTTGGGCTACGTGCGCCAGTCGCGCGAACGTGGCCTCTACATGCTGACCACCAAGCTGGTCTCGCTGGGCTTGAACTACCTGAAGCAATCGGGTGTGGTCGATCTGACGCAGCCGATCCTCGACCGCCTGGCCGAAGCCAGCGGCGAGCTGGTGCGCCTGGGCGTGGTCGATGTCGATCACATCACCTGGGTCTCGCTGTCGCAGGGCGCCACCAGCGGCCTGCGCTACGACCCGGACCACGGCATCGACGTCAAGCTGTCGTGCACCTCGTCGGGTGTGGTCTGGCTGTCCACGCTGCCGGAAGACGATGCGATCGCGCTCGTCAGCAAGCAGGGCGTGGCCAAGCGCTCCGAGTACGGGCCCAACGCGCCGGGCTCGATCGACGCGCTGATGAAGCAGGTGCGCCTCGCGCGCAAGCAGGGCATCGCGTTCACGACCGAGACCTACGCCGCGGGGTTGAACGCGATGTCCACGCCGATCCTCGCGCACGGCAACGGTGCCGTGGGCGTGCTCGCGATGTCCGGGCCGGCGGTGCGGTTGACGCAAGCCAAGATGCAGCAGTGGGCGCCGGAGCTCAAAAGCGCCGCGGCCGACATCGCGCGCGCGAGTGCCGCGTCGCCGCTGTTCCGCCGCGCGTATGAACATTGAGCTGCCGGCCGAGTGCGACCTGCTGGTCGCAGGTTCCGGCGCCGGCGCCTTGAGCGCGGCGGTCAGCGCCGCCCACCTCGGCCTCGACGTGGTCGTCGTCGAAAAGGAGCCGCTGTTCGGTGGCACCACCGCCTGGTCCGGCGGCTGGATGTTCATTCCGCGCAACCCGCTGGCGCGTGCCGCCGGCATCGACGAAGACATCGCCGAGCCGCGGCGCTACTTGCAGGCCGTCTGCGGCGCGCAGTTTCGCGCCGAGCGCATCGAGGCGTTCCTCGCGCATGGCCCGGCCGCGGTGCAGTTCCACCTCGACCACACGGCGCTGGCGTTCGTCGATGGCAATGCGGTGCCCGACTTTCACGGCCGTGCGCCCGGCGCGCGCGAGGGCGGACGTTCGTTGTGCGCCGCGCCGTTCGACGGCCGCCGGCTCGGGCCGCACCTCGCACGCCTGCGACCGCCGTGCGATCTGTGGTCGTTCCTCGGCATCAGCATCGGCGGCGACTATCGCCACTTCCTGCGCGCCGGCCGCGCGGCCGATTCGTTCGTCTACGTCGCCAAGCGCGTGCTGCGGCAGGCCTGGGACATGCTGCGCCACGGCCGAGGCACCGTGCGCATGGGTGGCAACGCGCTGGCCGCCGCGCTGCTCGAGTCGGCGCTCGACAAGGGCGTGAAGCTGCACGAATCGCATGCGGTGGTGGGGCTGCTGCGCGAGGGCAGCCGCGTCACCGGCGCGCGCGTGCGTTTATCTAACGGCGAAGAGCGCGAAATCCGTGCCCGCCGCGGCGTCGTGCTCGCCTGCGGCGGCTTCCCTCACGACGGCGCACGCAAGGCAGCGCTGTTCCCGCATGCACCGAGCGGCCGCGAGCATTGGTCGTCCGCGCCGCTGGCCAACAGTGGTGACGGTCTGCGCGTGGGCGAGGCCGCGGGCGCGCATGTCGATCGCTGGCTGGCCGACAGCGGCGCCTGGGCGCCGGTGTCGTTGGTGCCACTGGCAGACGGCAGCACGCAAGCCTTCCCGCACCTCGTCGAGCGAGGCAAGCCGGGCCTGATCGCGGTGACGCGCGATGGACGGCGCTTCGTCGACGAGGCCGGCGACTATCACAGCTTCATGCGCGCCTTGTTCGAGCGCTGCGAGAACCGCGATGTCGAAGCGTGGTTGATCTGCGACCACCGCTTCCAGCGCCGCTTCGGCCTCGGCCACGCGAAACCCTGGCCGCTGCCGATCGGCTCGGCACTGCGCTCGGGCTACCTGAAGCGCGGCGCGACGATCGAAGCGCTGGCCGCGTCGTGCGGCATCGATGCATCGCCACTGGCGCGCACCGTCGCCGAGTTCAACCGCCATGCGCTCGAAGGCCGCGACCCCGAGTTCGGCCGTGGCGACACGCCGTACGACCGCATGCAGGGCGACGCCGAACACAGCGGCCCCAACCCCTGCGTCGCACCGATCGAGCGCGGCCCGTTCTACGCCGTGCGCATCGTGCCCGGCAGCCTCGGCACCTTCGCCGGCCTGGCCGTCAATCGCACACGCGCAGGTGCTCGACGAACACGGCACGCCGATCGACGGCCTGTACGCCGCCGGCAACGACGCCAGCAGCGTCATGGGCGGCCACTACCCGAGCGGCGGCATCACGCTCGGGCCGGCGCTCGTCTTCGGCCACATCCTCGCGCACCACGCCGCGGGCACGCCGCTGGCGATGCCGGCATCGACGCTGACCCAACCCGTTCGGGCTGCGCTTGTCGAAGCCCAGCCCGCCCACTGACTCCGAAGACGCCTTCGACAAGCTCAGGCCGAACGGCATTCACTTGACCACGCCATGACACGCATCTACTCCATCGCGCAATTGGTCGCGCTGCCCTACACGCCGCCGCAAATGGTGCAGCTCACGGCCGACGTCGGCTGCGGCGCCTGCGGCATCCGCCTCCTGCCGGCCTCGCCGGGCGGTACGCATCACCCGCTGCAGAGCGACAAGGCCATGCTGCGCGAGACGCAAGCGCGCATGAAGGACACCGGCGTGCGCGTGCTCGACCTCGAGATCATCCGCATCGCCCCTGCCTTCGACGTCAAGGCCTACGACGCGTTCTTTGAAGTCGGCGCTGCGCTGAACGCACGGCACATCCTCGTGGCCGGCGACGACGCCGACGTGGCCCGCATGACGGCGAACTTCGCCGCGCTGTGCGACGCCGCGGCTCCGTACGGCCTGACCTGCGACCTCGAGCCGATGCCGTGGTGCCCGGTGGCCTCGGTGCCCGACGCGGCGCGCATCGTCGAAGGCGCCGACCGGCCCAACGGCGCGGTGCTCGTCGATGCGCTGCACGTCTTCCGCTCGGCCAGCACGCTCGACGACGTGCGACGCCTGCCGCGCTCGCGCCTGAACTACGCGCAGATGTGCGACGGCGCCGTGCCCGGCCCGACCACCAACGAAGGCCTGATCCACGACGCGCGCTGCGAGCGCCTGCTGCCGGGCGAGGGCGGCTTCGACCTGCGCGCGCTATTCGCGGCGCTGCCGGCCGACCTGCCCGTGAGCATCGAGATCCCGAGCGACACGCGGCGCGCCGAAGATGGGCTACGAGGCGTGGGCGCGCGCCTGCGTCGACGCGACGCGGCGCGTGCTCGAAGGCGCCCCTTGAAGCTGCCGTTTCGCATCGGCGCCGGCGCTGGTTATGCCGGCGACCGCATCGACCCCGCGGTAGCGCTGGCCGAGCGCGGCGAACTCGACGTGCTCGTCTTCGAGTGCCTGGCCGAACGCACGATCGCGCTGTCGCAACTGCGCCGCCAGCGCGACCCGCAGCATGGCTACGACCCGCTGCTCGAGGCGCGCATGCGCGCCGTGCTGCCGGCCTGTGTGCGCCACGGCGTGACCATCATCAGCAACATGGGCGCCGCGCATCCGCAGGCGGCCGGCGCGGCGGTGATCGCCGTGGCGCGTGAACTCGGCCTGCCGCGTCTGCGCGTGGCCGTCGTCAGCGGCGACGATGTGCTGCCCTGGGTGCGCGCCAACGACGTGGCGCTGCAGGACAGCACGCAGCGCGCGTCCGACCTCGGCGAGCGACTGATCTCGGCCAACGCCTATCTCGGCGCTGACGCGCTCTTGCCGGCGCTGGCCAGCGGCGCCGATGTGATCATCACCGGCCGCGTCGCCGACCCGGCGCTGTTCCTCGCGCCGCTGATGCACCGCTTCGGCTGGCGCGCCGACGACTGGGCGCAACTCGGTCAGGGCGTGCTGGTCGGCCATCTGCTCGAATGCGCGGCCCAGGTCAGCGGCGGCTACATCGCCGACCCCGGCCATCTCGATGTGCCCGACCTGCACGACGTGGGCTTCCCGCTCGCCGAGGTGCAGGCCGACGGCACCGCGGTGATCACCAAACTCGCGGATACCGGTGGCCGCGTGGACCGGCTGACCTGCACGGCGCAATTGCTTTATGAGATCGGCGACCCGGCCAACTACCTGCAGCCCGACGTCGTCGCCGACTTTTCGCAGGTGCGCCTGCAGGAGCAGGGCGCGAACCGCGTGCAGGTGAGCGGCGCCAGCGGCAAGCAGCGGCCGGCCGAGTTGAAGGCGACGCTGGGTTATCGCGACGGCTGGATCGGCGAAGGCCAGATCTCCTACGCCGGACCCGGCGCGCGCGAGCGTGGCGCGCTGGCGCTTCAAGTGATGGAGCACCGCATGCGCTTGCGCGGGCTGGGGGCGATGGAGCAGCGCGGCGAGCTGATCGGCGTCGATGCGATGCACGGTTCGCAGCGAGGGCGTGAGCGCGTGCCCTACGAGGTCCGCGCACGGCTGGCCGTGCGCTGCGCGACGCGCGAGCAGGCGGAGATCGTCGGCCACGAGGTCGAGGCGCTGTATCTCAATGGCCCGGCCGGCGGCGGCGGCGTCACGCAGTCGGTGCGCGAAGTGATCGCCGCCACGTCGGCGCTGGTGCCGCGCGAGGCCGCCAGCGCCGCGGTGCAGGTGCTGGAGTTGTGATGCCGATGAAACTGCAAGACATCGCCATCGCCCGTTCGGGCGACAAGGGCAACCTGGCCACGCTGTCCGTCATCGCGCGCGACCCGGCGCACTACCCGCTGCTCGAGCGCATGCTGACGGCCGAGCGCGTGCGCGAGCATTTCGACGGCGTCGTGCGCGGCCCGGTGCAGCGCTACACGCTGCCGCACCTGGCCGCCGTGCACTTCGTGATGCACGAGGCCCTGGGTGGCGGCGTCACGCGTTCGCTGGCGCTCGATGCGCATGGCAAGACGCTGAGTGCGGCGCTGCTCGACATCGAACTCGACGAGACGCCATCGCCCTGACAATGCCGTCATCCACGCAAACCACAGAGGAGCCCTCCGCATGCACGCCCTGAACCGCCGCCTCGCCCTGTTCGCTGCCGCGCTCGTCGCCAGCGCCGCCGCGCAGGCCCAGCCTTACCCGAACAAGCCGATCCGCGCCGTGGTGCCCTTCGCGGCCGGCAGTGCCACCGACCAGATCGGCCGCGCCTTCGCCGAAAAGATGTCGGCCACGCTCGGTCAGCAAATCATCATCGACAACAAGCCGGGCGCCAACGGCATGCTGGGCGCCGACGTCGTCGCCAAAGCGCCGGCCGACGGCTACACCCTGCTCATCGGCACCAACAGCACGAATGCCGCGCTCAAGTTCCTGATGAAGCAATTGCCCTACGACCAGGACAAGGCCTTCGCCCCGGTGGGCTACATCGGCTCGGTGCCGCTGATGGTGGCGGTGAACAACGACGTGCCGGCCAAGACGCTCAAGGAGCTGGTGGACCTGGCCAAGGCCAAGCCGGGCCAGGTGAGCTTTGCCTATGCGAGCACGTCGCAGCAGGTGTCGTCGGAGATGCTGTCGAGCATGGCCGGCATCAAGATGAATCCGATCCCGTACAAGAGCGGCCCGGCAGCGATGACCGACCTGATCGGCGGCCAGGTGATGATCTTCACCGCCGACTTCGCGGTCACCGTGCCGCAGCACAAGGCCGGCAAGATCCGCGGCCTGGCCGTCACGTCCAGCCAACGCAGCGCGGCCGTGCCCGAACTGCCGACGGTCAACGAGGCGCTGGGGTTGAAGGACTACGAACTCATCGCCTACTTCGCCGTCTTCGCGCCTGCGGGCACACCGCCCGACGTGATCGCCAAGCTCAACGCGGCGGTCAACGCCGCCGCGGCGAGCAAGGACATCGTCGACAAGTTCGCCGGCAACGGCTTCGCGGTCGAGCCCGGCACGCCCGAAGCCCTGGCCCAGCGCAACAAGGCCGAGACGGTGAAGTGGGAAAAGGCGATCCGCGAGGCCAAGATCGAGGCGCAGTGATGCCTCATACGAACATGCGTTCAAAAACTTAGATGTGCCACGAGCCAACCGTCCGTTCGCCCTGAGGTATCGAAGGGCTCGCGCAGGGCTTCGATACCTCAGCCCGAACGGTTTCTTATGCGATTGAATGCAAAACCGTATCAGCACAAAGTGGTGGTCGTCAGCGGCGCCAGCAGCGGCATCGGGCGCGGCATCGCCGCGGCGTTCGCAGCGCAGGGCGCGCAGGTCGTGCTCGGCGCATCGAACGAGCAGCGGCTGGCCGAGGCCGCCGACGCCATCGCGCGCAGCAACGGCGTGACCAAGCGCCCCGACACCTGCGCCGCCGACCTGCGCACCGAGGCCGGCTGCCAGGCGCTGTTCGATGCCGTCAATGCACGTCACGGCCGCTGCGACATCCTCGTGCACTCGGCCGGCGCCACGCGCGCCGGCGCGTTCGTCACGCAGCCCGACGCCGACTGGCAGGACGGCTTCGCATTGAAGTTCTTCGCCTGCGTGCGCCTGTCGCGCCTGTTCTGGCCGCTGCTGAAGGCCGCGCGCGGCCACGTCGTCAGCGTCATCGGCGGCGCGGCGCGCACGCCCGACCCGGAGTTCCTGGTCGGCGGTTCGGTCAACGCGGCGATGCACAACTTCACCAAGGGCCTGGCGGGCCTGGGCCGGCGCGACGGCGTCAACGTCAACGCCATCCTGCCCGGCATGACCGAGACGCCGCGCATCGAGCGCCTGTTCGCGCAGCGCGCCGCCGCCAGCGGCCAGTCGGTGGACGAGGTTCGCGCGGCGCAGGTGGCCAAGGAAGGGCTGCAGCGCCTGGGCACGCCCGAAGACGTGGCGGCGCTGGCGCTGTTCCTGTGCTCGGATGCCGCGCGCCACCTGCAGGGCACCGCGATCGCAGTCGATGGCGGCGCCACGCCGGGCGTGTACTAGATGCGCCGCTACACCTTCGCGCCGCTGCAGGCGATGCACTACACGCCGCCGCAACTGGTTCAACTGGCCGCGCAGGCCGGCATCTGGGGCGTCGGGCTGCGCTTGACGCCGGTGATTCCCGGCGCGCTGCACTACCCGTTGCACGACGACCCTGCGCTGCTGCGCGAAACGCAGGCCGTGCTGCGCGACACCGGCATCGTCGTCTTCGACATCGAGCTGCTGCGCATCGGCGAGCGCTTCGATGCCGCCGCGCAAGAGCGCGTGCTGGCCACGGCCCAGACCCTGGGGGCGCGCGTCATCAACGTCCTCGCCGACGACCCCGACCTCTCGCGTCTGGCGGCGTCGTATGCGTCGCTGTGCGAACTCGCGGCGCGCCACGGCCTCGGCTGCGAGGTCGAGCCGACGCCCTGGTCCCCGGTGCGCGACGTCACGGTGGCGCGTCGGCTGCTGACCGCGGTGGCGCAGCCCAACGTTGGCATCCTGGTCGATGCGCTGCACTGGTCGCGCGCCGCCCCGTCGCTCGACGACGTGGCCGCGCTGCCGCGCGAGTGGATCCACTACGCGCAGATCTGCGACGGCCGCCTGCCCGGCCCGGCCACGCACGAAGGCCTGATCCATGACGCGCGCTGCGAGCGGCTGTTGCCGGGTGAGGGCGACATCGACCTGAAAGGATTGTTCGCGCGGCTGCCCGACGACGTGCCGGTCAACATCGAAGTGCCGAACGACAAGCGCGCGCCGGCGATGGGCTACGAGGCGTGGGCGAGGGCGGCGGTGGCGGCGACGCGGCGGGTGTTGGGGGATGCGGGCGGGTAAGGATCGTTGCCGCCCGGCGCCTCAACGCCGGCGCACGCCGAGCGCAATGACGGTGGCCACCACGAGCAGGCCGCCGGCCACCTGCGAAGGCGCGATGGCCTGGCCGAGGATGGCCCAGGCGAGCGCGAGGGCGAAGATCGGCTCGACGTTCATGATCGCCGAGTTGGCGACCACGCCGAGCCGCGGCAGCACCGTGAACATGATCGTGAACGCCGTGCCGTAGAGGAAGGTGAGGGCGGCCAGCCCCCACCAACCGGGCGCCGCCTGCGGCAGATGGAAGCCGCCTTGCGTGGCCACGCCGGCCAGGCCGAGCAGGGTCACCAGGCCCATCGTGCTGGCCGTGCGCAGGCGGCCGTCGAGGTCACCGGCTTCGTGTTGGGTCAGCACCAGCGCCAGGCCGAACAGCGCCGCCGCCGCCATGGCAAAGGCCACGCCGATGCCGATGCGGCCCCATTGCGCGGTGGCGCCGAGGCCGGACGCCGCGCCGAGCACGTCGAGCGCCAGCGCCAGGCCGAGCAGCAGCACCGGCATCGCGCGCAGCACGCGCGGCTCCGGCCGGTGGCCGTACGCGACCCGCGCCCACAGCGCCGTCCACAGCGGGTAGGTGTTGAAGGCCAGCAGCGCCAGCGCCACCGGCAGCCGCGCCACCGCGGAATACAGGCACAGGCTCTGCAGGCCGATCAGCAGGCCGATGAGCGGCAGCGCCCGCCGGTGGCGCGCCGTCAACTGCACAGGCACGCGCTGCACCACCACCAGCAGGCCCACGACCAGCGCCGTGACACCGCTGCGAACGGTCACCGCCGTGGCGACATCGAGCCCGTGGTCGAACGCCATGCGTGCGGCCACATGGTTGGCGCCCATCATGAAGGCGATCAGCAGCAGGGTCGCGAAGGCGGTGCCCGACAGCGCCGCAGCGGTGGAGGATCGTTGTTCGGTCATGAGGGACTTGACTATTGATTCGGCATCATCGAACTTGAACCCACCCGTTCGGGCTGAGGTATCGAAGCCCCGCGCGAGCCCTTCGATACCTCAGGGCGAACGGTTTCAAGTTCATGCGGCCCACTCAATAGCGACCAACCTCAGCCGTTCGCCCTGAGCAGGGGACTGAGCTTGCCGAAGGCCCCGTGTCGAAGGGTTGGTGGCAGAGGTGCAGCCCTTCGGCAAGCTCAGGGTGGGGCTTCGACAAGCTCAGCCCGAACGGAGCTGAGTGGGGATTTGAGCGGCTGACCATCGGCATTGATCAGGTAAGAAGGTCATGCGGTGGATGGGCGCGTCGGACTCATCAGCGCCAGCGACAGCGCGGCGGCGCAACACGCCATCGCGATCCATTGCAGCGGCCCGAGCGGCTCGCCATGAACGACGGCGCCCGACACCATCGCCACCACCGGCACCATGATCGACGACAGCCCGGCCACGTTGGTGGGCAGCAGGCCGACGATCGCGAACCAGCTGACATTGCCGATGGCCATCGGCACCAGCGCGATGTAGCCGATGACGGCGATCGATTGCCACGACGGCACGAACCACTCGCCGTCACCGAGGATCAGCGCGCCGATCGTGATGGGCACGGCGGTGAGCAGCAACTGCCAGCCGGTGAGCACCGTGGCCGGCACGTCGACATGCTTGTGCTTGAGGATCAGCGTGCCGACGGCCCAGCCCAGGCCGGCCAGCAGGCCGAGCGCGAAGCCCAGCGGCGCCTGCGCGTAGGCCTCGATGCTGCGCGCCATCAGCATCAGCACCGGCCGCGGCACCGAGCGCGATCGCCAGCAGCATGCGCGCGCCGAGCCGCTGGCCGAGCACGGCCCAGGCGATCAACGCCGACCACAACGGCATCGTGAAGCCGAGCATCGCCGATTGCCCCGAAGGAATGAGGATCGCCGAATAGGTGCTGGCGATGTTCCAGATCACGAGGTAGAAGAAGGTCGCCGCAGCGATGGTCGGCCAGTGCCGCCGCTCGATCACCAGCGACTGCCCGCGCAGCCGGGCCACGAGCAGCAACACGACGCCGGCGATGGCCACCGACACGGCGCGAAAGGTCCACACCGAGACCTCGCGCACGGCCAACGGAAAGAGCGGCCAGTTGGTGCCCCAGACCAGCGTGAGGATGACGAGCAGGACGAGTGCGCGGGGCGGGATGGTTGTCTGATGCGGGTGCATCGGTCAGGAGGGTAGCAGCGATGCATGAGCGGCGCCGGGTGCGCGTTGAAAGCCTTTGGCGATCTCTAAGGAGGCACGCCGTTGTCTGTGGTGCTGGATTTCGGGCAGGACCAGAGTGTCGTCAGCTCAGGCAGACCGCTTCCTGAGACCGCTTGAGAGGCAGGTAATCTTGGCGAATGTTCGCCTATCACTTGACCTCCGAGAAGTACGCCTTCGAGTCCATTCAGCGGATGCGTTTGAAGCTGGCACTGCTAGATGACATGAACGACCCCTTCGAGTTGATGGCCCTCGAAGCTCGCACCAAGGATGACCGCGCGTTCTTCAAGCGGCTGAAGGTCGAAATGAGTGCATCGGTTGGGGTGCTCTGCTTCAGCAAGCACTGGCGCAACCCGGTCCTATGGAGCCACTACGCAGACAAGCACAAAGGGATCTGCTTTTGCTTCGACATACGAGCCTGTCCTGAATTTTGTGTACGAGGCATAGCATGACGACAAGGAGCATGTATGCCAAGCAACAAGACCGAGACGATCAGCAAGACCAAGGCCAGGAACGCGGCGATTGCCGCCAAGAGCGCGGCGCTGCAGAAGATCCCCAAGGAGATCGTTGACCAACTCGTCACCGGGCCGATGAACCGGGTGGAGTTCAACGACTTGTCGATGGCGCTGAAGAAGGCGCTGGTCGAGCGCGTGCTCGGCGCCGAGCTGACGCACCACCTGGGCTATGCGAGCCGTGCCGATCGGCCCGAGGACGCGAGCAACCACCGCAACGGCGCCAGCGCCAAGACCGTGCGCACCGACGACGGGCCGCTGCGCATCGACGTGCCGCGCGATCGCCAAGGCTCCTTCGAGCCGCTGCTCATCGGCAAGCACGAGCGCCACTTCACCGGCTTTGACGACAAGATCACCGCCATGTATGCGCGCGGCATGACGGTGCGCGAGATCCAGGGTTTTCTGGCCGAGCAGTACGGCACCGAGGTCGTCCCCGAGTTCATCAGCGCGGTCACCGACGCGGTGATGGCCGAGGTCGGCGCCTGGCAGTCCCGCCCGCTCGAGCCGATGTACCCGGTGGTCTTCTTCGATGCGCTGCGGGTGAAGATTCGCGAAGACGCTGTGGTGCGCAACAAGGCGATCTACCTGGCGCTGGGTGTGCTTGCCCGACGGCACGCGCGACATCCTCGGGCTGTGGATCGACAACACCGAGGGCGCCAAGTTCTGGATGAAGGTCTTCAACGACCTGAAGACGCGCGGCGTGGCCGACATCCTGATCGCCGTGACCGATGGCCTGAAGGGCATGCCCGAGGCGCTGGCCGCGGTGTTCCCGGCCACCACGCTGCAGACCTGCATCGTGCACCTGATGCGCAACTAGCTGGACTATGCGAGCTGGAAGGACCGCAAGGCGCTGGCCGCGGCGATCAAGCCGATCTACACGGCGCCGAGCGCCGAGGCGGCGGCGGCCGAACTCGACGCGTTCGAGCAAGGCGCGTGGGGCCGCAAGTTCCCGACCGTGGTGGCGGCCTGGCGCCGGGCGTGGGACCGGGTGATTCCGTTCTTCACCTTCCCGCCGGCGGTGCGCCGCGTGATCTACACGACCAACGCCATCGAGAGCATCAACGCGCGGCTGCGCAAGATCATCAAGACGCGCGGGCACTTCCCGAGTGACGAGGCGGCCAGCAAGCTGATCTGGCTGGCGCTGCGCAACATCACGGCCGACTGGGGCCGCGCGGCGCACAACTGGAAGGAGGCGATGAACCAGTTCGCCATCCTCTACGAGGAGCGCTTCACGCATGTGCACGACACCGCGCGCGCGGGCAGCAGGTAATGCATGAGTACATCGCACAACCGGGGGCCTCCGGCGGCCTGGCAGGGGCCTCAAAACCTTCAGAGCAAAATCAACCAACAACCAATCCAGCAATCCGCCTCACACACAGAAATCCTGACACTCCCCGACATACCGGACGAGCACGTTCTTCCCGTTGACTACAGCACGACACGACTCAGTGCCACGCTAGAGAACACGCCGGCGGAGCCAGGTGAACGCGACATCGCCATCCGATTGCTAACGACCAAATTTAGGCATTGGCGCTACGAGAACGAAGTGCGCTTGCTGTACCGGTTGGAGGACGTTCAGAAGGAAGTGAAGGACGGCAAGGATTTGTACTTTGCGCCGTACTTCCCCTGGCTGGAACTGAAAGAGGTGATCCTCGGGCCACGCTCGGAACTTGAAGTTGAGGCCGTGCGAGAGATTGTGGAGAAGTGCCATCCAGGTGTCGCCGTCTTCAGATCGCGATTGGCTTTCCGTTCGTATTCGGTGGTCCGAGACCGACGGAGCTGGCTTAAGCGCTTCGGCCACGAAAGGTGATGGCCCATCATTCCAGTCACTAAAAGGCCGCGGCAAAAAATGCGTCCGCGGCACATATCCGTAGAAGCAATGTGTCGGCCGTGATCCGGATCGGTTACAAACCGCAGCGGCGCAAGCGGGAGAGGCCATGGCCAAGAAAGCGACAGTCACGGCGGACGTTGAACACGAAGACGTGGTGATCGACTTCAACAAGCTTCACTTCGACCCTGTCAATCCACGGGGCGAGCCAGAAGCGGATGAGGAGAAGTATCCGCGCGCTCTTCGGTGCTGAGCAAGAGACTTCGGTGCTTGCCGCGCATATGGCCGAGAACGGTCAAAACCCGTTGGACCGCCTGGGCATCGTCGAGCACCCCAAGCTCTCCGGCCACTACGTGATCCGAGAAGGGAATCGCCGCCTCTGTGCAATGCAGTTGTTGCGTGACCCTGCGCGCTCACCCACAGCTGCGGTACGGAAGACGTTTGAGCGCCACGCAAAGTCGGGAAGGCCAATCCCCGACAGGGTGCAGGCGGTGCTGTTTCACCAGAAGCCCAAAGCGCGAGCGGC
>CAVTAM010000048.1:0-18222 GCA_963732625.1 uncultured beta proteobacterium
AGCCGCCTCACACCGACACCCACCCCATGAAGCCCCGTCTCGGTCACCGTACCCTGTCAGCTGCCATCGTCGAGCAGCTGCGCAGCGACATCTTGGACGGCACCTACGCGGCCGGCGATCAACTGCGCCAGGACGCGTTGGCGGCGAGCTTCCAGGTCAGCCGGATTCCCGTGCGCGAGGCCCTGTTCCAGTTGGAAGCCGAAGGCCTGGTGCTGATCGAGCCGCACAAGGGGGCCATCGTGTCGGCGTTTTCTCTGGAAGAGATCGACGACGTTTTTGATCTGCGCGTGCTCCTGGAGCCGCGCATGTTGGCGCAGTCGGCGCCGCAGCTCACGGCGCAGGACTTTGCCGAAGTCTCGAAACTGGACGCCGAGTTCGCGGGCGCCATTGCCGCGCAGGACGTCGCGCAATGGGGGCAGTTGAACGCGCGCTACCACCTGGCGCTGTACCGCCACGCGCGCCAGCCGCGCACGCTGGCCATCGTCACCTCGCTGCTGCAAACCAGCGACCGCTTCACGCGCCTGCAGATGAACCGCGCTCCGGCGCTCGTCCGGGCCGAGAGCGAACACCGCAAGCTGCTGCGCCTGTGCCAGGAAGGCAAGGTCCCGCAGGCCTGCGACTACCTCGTGGCCCACATCGAGAAGGTGCGCCGCGACTTGCACGCACTGCTCAAACGCGGCCCACTTTCCAGCACCACGCGGCGGCAGGCAACCACCCCAGTCGATACAAGGACGGCCTCATGACCCTGGCTCTCGAAGGCCGTATCGCCATCGTCACCGGGGCCGCCTCCGGCATGGGCGCCGCCACCGCGCGGCTGCTCAGCGAAGCCGGGGCGACCGTGCTCGGCGCCGACATCGCCAGCAGCCCGGCGATCGCACTCGTCGGCGACGTTGCCGACTCCGCTTTCTGCGACGCTGCCGTGGCCAAGGCCGTCGCGCTGCACGGCCGCCTCGACATCCTCGTCAACGCCGCCGGCGTGATCGTGCGCGCCGACGCGCCGGCCACCGACGATGAGGCTTGGTACCGGCAGATGCGCGTCAACGTCGACGGCAGCTTCTTCATGTGCCGCGCGGCGATCCGCCAAATGCGGCAACAGCGCTCGGGCGCGATCGTCAACTTCGGCTCGATCTGGGGCTCGGCCGGTGGCAAAGGCCACGTTGCGTATGCGACCGCGAAGGGCGCGGTGCACAACCTGACGCGTTCGCTCGCGCTCGACCACGCGCGCGAGGGCATCCGCGTCAACGCCGTCTGCCCCGGCGAGGTCGACACACCGATGCTGCGCGGCGCGGGGCGCGCCGTGCCGCTGACCGACGCGCAACTGGCCGAGATGGCCGACCGCGTGGTGCCGAACGGCCGCCTGGCGCAGCCCGAAGAGATCGGCCGCGTGGTCGTCTTCTTGTGCTCGGACGCCGCGAGCTACATGACCGGCGCGCTCGTGCCGGTCGACGGCGGCTGGTCGGCGGGGTGATGCCGATGCAATACCGCCCACTCGGCTCGAGCGGCCTACGCATCTCAGCGCTGGTGCTCGGCTCCGACAACTTCAGCAACCCGACGCCTGCCGAGGAATCGGAGCGCATCATCGCCACCGCGCTCGACGCCGGTGTCAACCTGATCGATACCGCGAACTCGTACGCCGCCGGTGCCGCCGAAGAGATCATCGGCGACACACTGCGCAAGCTCGGCCGCGACGACGTGCTGGTTGCGACCAAGTTCCACTATCCGTTCGGCACCGGCGTGCACGATCGCGGCAACTCGCGGCAGGCCATCATCCGCGCCTGCGAAGGTTCACTGCGCCGCCTCGGCCGCGACCACATCGACCTCTACCAATCGCACCGGCCCGACATGAACGTGCCGATCGAAGAGACGCTGCGCGCGCTCGATGACCTCGTGCGCGCCGGCAAGGTGCGCTACATCGGCTCGTCGACGGCGCCGGGCTGGCATGTCGCAACGTCGGTGATGACGTCCGATCGGCACGGCATCGCACGGATCGTCTGCGAACAATCGCCCTACAACCTGCTCGACCGGCGCATCGAGAACGAACTGGTGCCGGCCTGTCAGGCGCACGGTGTGGGCGTGATCTGCTGGTCGCCGCTGGCGATGGGCATGCTGGCCGGCCGCTACGAGCAGGGCCGCAGCGGCGACACGCGCGCGGCGGTGCGCGGTGGCATCTATGCCGAGCGCGTCACCGACGCCGGCATCCGCGTCGGCAATGCGTTCGCCGCACTGGCCCGGCAGCACGGGCTCGAGCCGGCCCAGGCAGCCTACGCCTGGGTCATCGCCCAGCCGGGCATCACGGCGGCGATCATCGGCCCGAAGACCGTCGCCCAGGTGGCGTCGGCGCTGCCGGCCGCACAACTTGCCCTGCCCGCCGAGCTGCTCGACGCTGCGGATCAACTCGTCACGCCGGGATCGGTGGTTGCGAGCTTCTTCAATTCGGCGACGTGGATGCGCTGGAAGCACGTTTGACCGTGTACGGGCCGAACTGCGGCGACCCGTGCACCACCGCCGACAATCGTCCGATGCCCGCTCCCGCGCTGATGCTCTGCGCCTCGCTGCTGTTTGCGGTGATGGGCGTGTGCGTCAAATTGGCGTCGTCGCAGTATGGCGCCGGCGAGATGGTGTTCTACCGCTCGCTGATCGGCGCGCTGTTCATCTTCGGCCTGACGCGCGTTCGCACCGTGTCGTTGGCGACGACGGTGCCGGCGATGCATTTCTGGCGCAGCGCCAGCGGCGTCATCGCGCTGATGCTCTGGTTCCACGCCATCGGCGGCTTGCCGCTGGCGACGGCGATGACGCTGAACTACATGTCCTCCGTGTGGATGGCGCTGTTCCTCATCGGCGGTGGCGTTTTGGCCGGTTCTGCACGCATCGATGGCCGCCTCGTCGCCGCCGTGCTGCTCGGCTTTGCCGGCGTCGCGCTGGTGCTGCGGCCCACGGTGGACCAGCAGCAGTTGTGGCATGGCCTGACCGGTTTGCTGTCGGGCATGCTGGCCGCGCTGGCGTATTTGCAGGTCACGGCACTCGGCCGCGCCGGCGAGCCCGAAGAGCGCATCGTCTTCTACTTCTCCCTCGGCGGCCTGGCCGTGGGCGCGCTGTGGATGCTCGTCATCGGCGCCAGCGCACACACGCCGCGCGGCCTGGCCTTGCTGCTGGCGATCGGCCTCTTGGCCACCGTGGCGCAGATGATGATGACGCGCGCCTACCGCATCGGCCGCACGCTGGCCAACGCCAGCCTGCAGTACCTGGGCATCGTCTTCTCGTTTGTCTTCGGTGTGCTGTTGTTCGATGATGCGGTCACGCTGTCGGCCATTGCCGGCATGGTGCTGATCGTCGCTGCCGGCCTGTACGCGACGCTGCTGCGCACACGAGGGCCGCTACCCGTGACCCCTGCCGCCGAACGAAAGTTGATGCTCATGAAGACGTTGATCTCTGCCGCCGAGCTGATGGCGCAATTGCAAAGCGCGCATCCGCCGCTGCTGCTCGATTGCGGCTTCGACCTGGCCGACACCGAGGCCGGCCGCCGCGCCTGGCAGGCGGCGCATCTGCCCGGCGCGTTTTATCTGCATCTCGACGAGGACCTGTCGGGCGTCAAGCGCGAGGGCAATGGCCGCCATCCGCTGCCCGAGCGCGCCGCGTTCGCGGCCAAGGTCGGCGCGCTCGGCATCGGAGCGACGACGCCGGTGGTCGCGTACGACGCGCAAGGCGGCCCCTACGCCGCGCGCGCGTGGTGGCTGCTCGGCTGGCTCGGCCACGAGGACGTGGCGGTGCTCGATGGCGGCGTGGCGGCGTGGCGCGCGGCCGGCGGCGCGACCCCATCCGGCGCGCCGCCCGCGCCGCAACACACAGCGCCGTACCCGCTGCACGCACCGGCACTGCCGACACTCGACACGAGCGCCGTGAGCGCCGGCCTCGGCCGCCTGAACCTCATCGATGCCCGTGCCGGCGAGCGCTTTCGCGGCGAGGTCGAGCCGCTGGACCGCGCGCCCGGCCACATCCCCGGCGCGCGCAACCGCTGCTTCAAGGACAACCTGTCGGCCGACGGCCGCTTCAAGAGCGCTGCCGAACTGCGCAGCGAATGGCAGGCGCTGCTGGCTGCGGGCGACGCGGCGCCTGTCGTGCATTACTGCGGCTCGGGCGTGACCGCATGCCACAACCTGCTCGCCGCCGCGCATGCCGGGCTCGGCCTGGGCTCGCTGTATCCCGGCTCGTGGAGCGAGTGGTCGAGTGACCCCGCGCGGCCGCAGGCAAAAGGTTGACGCTGCGCAAGAAGTGCCTAGGCTTCGGGTTGCACAGTCTTGCCACCTGACTTGCTACTGGAGGCCCACCATGTTCAAGCGCATCCTCGTCCCCACCGACGGTTCCGACATCACCAACAAGGCGATCGACACGGCCATCGACCTGGCCAAAGCCGGCAGCGGCCAGATGTATGCCGTGAGCGTCAAGGAGCCTTTCCCCTACAGCGCCATCTCGGAGATGCAGCCGGTGCCGCCGCAGGAGTTCTACGACGCGCAGGAGCGCATCGCGGCCGGCCGCGTCAAGTCCGTCGTCGATGCGGCCACGGCCGCGGGGCTCACTTGCAGCGGTCACACCGTCGAAGCGCTGCACCCCTGGGAAGCCATCCTCGACCACGCCAAGGCGCAGCAATGTGACCTGATCGTCATGGCCTCGCACGGCCGGCGCGGCGTGGCGGCGCTGCTGCTCGGCAGCGAGACGCAGCGGGTGCTGATCCACAGCAAGTTGCCGGTGCTGATCGTGAAGTAGAACGTCCAAGCGACGAGCGCGCTGCTGCAAGCACTTGCGGCGACCTACACTTGGGCAGCGCCCCCTATGCAGTGGGGGAAATCGACTCACCGGGAGTGTTGACCATGACTGCCATTGAATCGCAACTGCTCGAACGATTGAAGAAGCTGTCTCCCGATCGTGTGGCCGAGGTGGTTGACTTCGTCGAGTTCCTGGCAGCCAAGGAAGAGCGTGCCGCAGCCGCGCAGCGCATCAGCCAGGGCTTGACGCGACTCGATGCGCTGAACCTGCCGACGATCTCGGAGGACGACATGGCCGAAGAAGTGCAGTCGGCCCGGGCTGAGCGGCGCGCGGGCCGGGGCGGCTGAGAGCCGAGCGGGTGCGCATCGTCGTCGAGCACGAAGTTGCTGTGTCGGCGGTCATTTCGGCGGGGCTGCCGCGCCGGCTGCTCGACGCAGCCTTGGCCGCGACCTTCGAGCTGTGCACGAGCGAAGTGCTGCTGGCCGAGCTGAACGATGTGCTCTCTCGCGAGAAGTTCGCCGCGCGGCTGATGAGTGCCCGATGGACGCCGCAGGGATTGGTCGATGACTTGCGCAAGGTGGCCGTGGTGGCCTCGCCCGCGAACGTGCCGCGCGTGATCGCCAATGACGCCGACGACGATCATGTGCTGGCCGCCACAGTTGCCGGCAGCGCCGACCTCATTGCCTCCGGCGACAAGCGCCATGTGCTGGCGCTGGGCAACTATCAAGGCATCCCGATCGTCACCGCGCGCGAGGCGCTCGACCGGCTTGAAGCAACGGCAAAACGTTGACGACAGAACTACTTTTTGCCTGTCCGCATCTTGCTAATAAAGCGCGCCAGGAAACGCGATGCGCAAGGGACGGGACATCGAGCACGTTTGTGGCGTTCGAGCCTCAGTGCGCGTGCAGAAACTGCCGCGCGATCAAGACCACGGCAAGACCCGCCACGATCCAGCCAATCTGCGCCACCGTTTCCTTCATCGGCAGGCGGCGCTGCAACTGCGGCAGCAGGTCGGCCACGGCGACGTAGATAAAACTGCTGGCGGCGATCACCAGCAGGTACGGGAACAGCGCTTCCCACGGCCCGACGACGAAGTAGCCGACCACGCCGCCCGCCACCGCCGCCAGACCCGACAGCGCGTTGTAGACCAGCGCGCGCGTGCGTGACAGGCCGGCGTTGAGCAGCACGATGTAGTCGCCAACCTCCTGCGGAATCTCGTGCGCGATGATCGCCAGCGCGGTCACCACGCCGAGTTGCGTGTCGGCGAGAAAGGCCGCGGCGATGATGACGCCGTCGCAGAAGTTGTGGATGCTGTCGCCGACGAGCACGCTCCAGCCGCCGCTGCCGGCCTGTTCGGCGTCGAAGCCGTGATGGTGGTGGTGATGCGGGTCATCGCCTTCGTGGTGGTGGCCATGCCGGTACAGCTCGGCCTTTTCGAGCAGAAAGAAAAACAGCAAGCCGCCGAGCAGCGTGGCGAACAGCGCCTGCGCGCTGGCGGTTCTGCTCTCGAAGGCTTCGGGCAGGATCTGCAGCAGCGCCGTGCCGAGCAGCACGCCCACCGACAGGCTGACGAGGCTCTTGACGATGCGCCCGAGCACATGCACCGTGAGGCTCGCCGCGGCGAGCACCGACAACAGGCCACCGGCGAGCGTGGCGAGGATGATGTACGTGAGGGTCACGTTGCGAGGGCCAGCGCCGGGCCGCTCCCAAGCGTCGGCCCGAGCCTCCCCCCGGGGGAGTGCGAGCGCAGCGAGCGAGGGGTTGTCATATCACGTTGTGTGACTTGAACCAGGCGAGGCAACGCTTCCAACCATCGTCAGCCGCAGCCTTCTGATAACTCGGCCGGTAGTCGGCATGAAAAGCGTGTTGCGCGCCGGGGTAGATGACGAACTCGCTGTTCTTCGCGGCAGCGCTTCCCGCAGCCAACGCGGCCTTCATCTTCTCCACCGTGTCAAGCGTTATGCCGGTGTCCTTCTCGCCATACAAGCCCAACACCGGCGCGTTGAGTTTGCCGGCCACGTCGACCGGATGCGCCGGTTGCAGCGCATTGCCCTGCCCCACCAGGCGCCCGTACCAGGCCACGCCGGCCTTCACGCCGGGGTTGTGCGCGGCGTACAGCCAGGTGATGCGCCCACCCCAGCAAAAGCCGGTGACGGCGAGCTTGCTGGCATCGCCACCGTTGGCTTTGGCCCAGGCCGCGCAGGCGTCGAGGTCGGCCATCGCCTGCGCGTCGGGCACCTTGCTGACGACCTCGCTCATCAGCTTGGCGATCTCGCCGTAGCTGCCGGCGTCGCCCTGGCGCACGAACATCTCGGGCGCGATCGCCAGATAGCCCTGCCGCGCGAAGCGCCGTGCCACGTCGGCGATGTACTCGTGCACGCCGAAGATTTCGCTCACCACCAGCACCACGGGCAGATTGCTCTTGCCGGCAGGCATCGCGCGGTAGGCGGGCAGCTTGAAGTCGCCGGCCGTGATCGTCACCTCGCCAGCCGCGAGGCCGTCACTGCTGGTCTTGATCTGCGTCTGCGCTTCGATCGGCAGCACCGCCGCGGCGAAACCGGCGCCGACGCTGGTGCGAGCGAAGTCGCGGCGGCTGAAGGCGCGTGAGGGCGTGAGGCTGTCGAGTTCGGCTTCGATCGTCATGGGCAACTCCGGTGAGGCTTGGGCCGCGAAAGGCCGCAGATTCTAGAAGGCAAGCACAATGCGCCGCATGGCCACTCAAGCCCTGCCCGCAGCCGATGCCCCGCTCGCAGCAATCGACATGGGCTCGAACAGTTTTCGCGTCGAGATCGCGCGCCTTGTGCGCGGGCGCTACGAGCGCATCGACTACATCAAGGAAACGGTGCGCCTGGGCGCCGGGCTCGATGCCAACGGCCAGCTCGGCGACGAAGCCGCCGAGCGCGGCCTGGCGACGCTGCGCCGCTTTGCCGCGCGGCTGCAAGGCTTTGCGCCGGCGCAGGTGCGCGCGGTGGCCACGCAGACGCTGCGCGAAGCGCAGAACCGCGACGCCTTTCTGCTGCGCGCGCAGGCTGCGCTCGGGCATGCGGTCGAAGTCATCTCCGGCCGCGAAGAAGCGCGCCTCATCTACGCCGGCGTGGCGCATCTGCAGCCGAGCGAGCGCACGCGGCTGGTGATCGACATCGGCGGGCGCTCGACGGAGATGATCCTCGGCCGCGGCGACGAGCCGATCAAGGCCGAGTCGTTCGCCGTCGGCAGCGTCAGCCTGTCGATGCGCCACTTCGGCGACGGCAAGTTGACGTCGCAGGCTTTTCGCGCGGCGCAGGTCGCCGCGGGCGCCGAGCTCGAAGAGGCACTGCAGCCGTTCGCGGCGCCCCACTGGGAAGAAGCGCTCGGCTCGTCGGGCACGGCCGGCGCGGTGTCGCAGCTGCTGATCGCGATGGGCCATGCCGACGGCGCGGTCACACCCGAGCGCCTGCGCGCGCTGATCGAGCGCTGCATCGACGCCGGCCACATCGACCGGCTCGACCTGCCGGGCCTCAAGGCCGACCGCAAACCCGTCATCGCCGGCGGCCTGGCGCTGCTCTACACCTTTGCCGCGCAGTTCGGCATCGAGCGCCTGCTGCCGGCCAAGGGCGCGCTGCGTCAGGGCGTGATCGTCGAGTTGCACCAGCGCCTGGCGGCATTGCGGCAAGGCAACGGTGCAGCCGCGCGCGGCGACAAACGCGACGCCACCGTGCGCGACATCCAGCGCCGCTTCGGCGCCGACACCGCACAGGCCGCGCGCGTGCGCACCGTTGCCCTGGCGCTGTACCGCGAGCTCGCGCCGGACGACGCCGACGGCGCGCGCGAGCTCGGCTGGGCGGCCGATCTGCACGAGATCGGCCTGGCGATCTCGCACCACGACCATCACCGCCACAGCGCCTACCTCGTCGGCCACCTCGACGCGCCGGCGTTCTCGCAGACCGAGCAGCGCCAGCTCGCCGCCATCGTGCTCGGCCAGCGCGGCGGCCTGCGCAAGCTCGAAGCACCGCTGGGTGACAAGCGCTTTGCACGCCAGGTGCTGGCGCTGCGGGTTGCCGCCATCAAGTGCCATGCGCGCGGTGCGGTCGATGCGCGTGCGCTGCATCTGCGCGCCGACGGCAAGGATCGTGCGCGGCTATCGTTCAGCGGCGACTGGGCGTCCACGCATCCGCGCACGCTGTACCTGCTGGAGCAGGAAGTCGAGGCGTGGAGCAAGAGCGGCGCGTACGGCCTGGCGCTGCGCGCGGCGGATGAAGACTGGGCGTGACATGAATCCCCCCGAAGCGGCTTCGCCGCCTCCCCCAAGGGGGCACCGCCAGCGGCCCGGCAAAGCCGGTTCCGCGGCGGTCGCTTGGCTGTACCGGACTTGTTGCGAGCGCGCGCTCTAACCTGGAAACGGCAGTTGAACGCGCCCGAGCGGGCCGCGATGCACCGCGCTGGCAAGGCGCGAACCGCAGCGATGCCCGGCGGCATCGCGAGGATTTGCAACGCCGCCAGCGTGGTAAAGCGTGGCTCGCTCGGGTGCGTAGCGCTCTGACCCAGGCGGTGAAAGTGGTCGTGGGCGCAATCGTCAGCGGCAGCGCGAACTGGCATGCGAAGCCAAGCGGTCAACTGCCGTTTCTAGGTTCAACGGCCACAACACGACGCCGGATCGGCCTGGATCGGCGGGCATTTGACGCTGCCGTACGAGCAGAAGACACAGCAGTCGCCGGCCTTCGGACGCAGCACCGCGTGGCAGGCTGCACACTCGTGCAACCACTGGCAGGCGTTGGTGGGCATCGTCTCTTCCGCGACGTGGCCGCACGCCGGGCAGGTCAAGGTCGATTGCAGGATCATGCCGGCGAACCGCTCATACGAATTTGCGTTCAATCATAGAAACCGTTCGGGCTCGGCCTGTCGAAGCCTGCGCGCTGCGCTTCGACAGGCTCAGCGCGAACGGGAGGTTGGCTATGCGAGAAGCTCAATCCTTGAACGCAAATCCGTATCAGCGATGCGTCGCCGGCACCAGCCGCTGCGACGGCGCGATCTGCGCCTCGCTCTCCAGCTCGATCGCCACCTGCGTGCAGACGGCGCGGCACAGCGTGGCCACGCGCTCGCTCTGCAGGCGGTAGTAGATCTGCGTGCCGTCGCGGCGCTTGGCCAGCACGCCGCTGCGGTAGAGCATGGCCAGGTGCTGCGACATGTTCGGCTGCGTGGTGTCGATCTCGGCCAGCAGCTCGGAGACGTTCTTCTCGCCGTTGCAGACCGCGCTGATGATCTTCAGGCGGATCGGCGTCGACAGCACCGAGAACAGCTCGGCCACCGATTCGAACACCTGGTCTTCCGTGCCCTGCTTGGACATGCCATGCACCCTGCGGATAACGATCGCGTGATTGTATTCGCAAGCACCGATATTTCAGTGCGCATTGCCCGAGCGCATTACTTGAACCGGTAGTGGTCGCGGTTCAGCACCGCCGCCACGGCCGTCACCTCATCCGGGAACAGGCCGAGGTTCAACTCGGTGTTGCACTGCTCGACCATGCCGCGCAGGAAACCCGGCGTGTTGATGCGCCCCGCCGGCCGGAATACCGACGTGCCGTCGCCGCCGAACTTGCTGCGGTGGCACTCGGCGCATTGCTTGTCCTTGATGAGCTGCGCGCCGAGCGCGAGGTCGGCGCCCTTGAACAGCTCCGACGCCGGCTGTGCCATGCGGCGCCGGCGGCGAGCATGAGTCCGCAGCGACCCGACAGCCCAGACGCATCGTCTTGCGCATGGTCATCCGCTGCGGCTGCCGCGCCGCATGCCGATCATGCCTCAGCCGGGTAGTCGCTGATGCTGTCCATCTGCGCGCACCAGCCTTCGATGTCGTCGAGATCGACGCTGGCGCGTCTCGCCCGCCGCGGCCTGCAGGCCCGGCCGCCAGCCGTGGCGCGTGTGCAGGCCGGGGCCGACGGCAACGGCGCCTTCGATCGGCGCCGTCGCAAAGTAGGCGCTGCGCGTGACGACCACCGGGATGTCGGCCGCGCGCGCCGCCGCCACGCCGCCCGGCGCATCTTCGATCGCCACGGCCTCGAGCGGGCCGATGCCCAGCGCGCGCAAGGCTTTGACATAGACCTCGGGATCGGGCTTCTTGCGTTCGACGTCTTCGCCGCAGACGATGACGGCGAACGCATCGGCCCAGCGCGGGCCGAGGTGCACGCGCAGCAGCGCGTCGACGTTGGTGCGGCTGGTGGTGGTGGCGATGCCCATGCGCACATCGCGCTCGCGGCATTCGTTCATCAGTTCCCGCACGCCGCTCGCGCAAGGCGATGCCGGCGCTGCCGACGAGCTCGGCGTAGATGCACGTTCTTCTTCGCGTGCACGGCGCGCGCGATGGCGTCGCGCTCGGCCGGCGGCGGCGCGTCGGGGCGCTGGTTCATGTCGAACAGCAGGCGCTCGCGGCCGCCGGTGATGCGCAGCAGCTCGCCGTAGTGACGCTTCGTCCCAGCGCCAGGGCACAGCCGCAGTCTTCGAAGGCGCGGTTGAAGGCGACGCGGTGACCGTCACGCTCGGTTTCGGCGAGCGTGCCGTCAACGTCCCAGAGCAACGGCTTTGAGGCGTGTCATCGACTGCAGCGCTGGCGCGCCAGCGCATGGCGGGCCACATCGAGCAGGCCGGCAAAGACACGGTCCGGGCTCGCGCTCTCGATCGGCTGGCCGCCGTTGTAGCCGTAGGGCACCACCCAGGCGCCGACGCCGGCGTTGCGCGCGGCCTGCACGTCGATGGAAGAGTCGCCGACATGCGCGGTGCGTGCGGCGCTCGACTGCAGCGTGCGCATCACATGTTCGAGCACCGAGCGGTGCGGCTTCTTCTCGGCCAGCGAATCGCCGCCGATCACCAGATCGAAGAAGCCGTCGAGCCCCGTCACCGCGAGCACGCGCTCGGTGTGGCGCAGTTCCTTGTTGGTGGTGCAGGCCAGGCGCACGCCGGCCTGCCTGAGTTGTCGCAGCGCCTCGCGGCAGCCGGCATACGGCGCTGGCGCTGGTGCCGGTCGTCTGCGCATAGTGCTCGTCGAAGCTGGCCATCAGCGCGTCGAACGTGCACGCGCTGCGCCAGCGACGGCTGTTCCTCGACACAGCGCGCCAGCAGCCTGCGCATCAGCTCGCGCGTGCCGGCGCCGATGAGCGCGGTGATCTCGGCCAGCGGCCGCGCGGCGATGCCGTGCGCGGCCAAGCGCGAGGTTCGCCGCAGCGGCGATTTCGCCGGCGGTATCGACCAGCGTGCCGTCGAGATCGAAGCTGATGACGTCGTAGTGCATGTACGCCTTACGGCTCAGTGCGCGCAAGCCGCGGCGCGCTTGTTCGATCTCGCCCTGCACGCGCTCGGCCAGCGCTTCGGCGGTCAGGCCGAAGTGCGCGAAGACCTGCGCTGCGGGCGCCGATTCGCCGAAGTTGTCGACGCCGAGCGCCGCGCAGCAACCGTACTGGCTCCACCAGCGCGTCACGCCGGCTTCGACGCCGATGCGCGGCAGGCCGCGGCCGAGCACGTCCTCGCGGTACGCGCGCTCCTGGCGGTCGAAGACGGTCGATGACGGGATCGAGACCACGCGCACCGGCAGGCCGCTCGCATCGAGCAGTTGCTGCGCCGCCATCGCCATGCCGACCTCGGAGCCGGTGGCCAGGATCGCGGCGACGGCATTCGCGCGGTCGCTGAGCACGTAGCCGCCGCGGCGGATGGCATCGCAGCTGTTCGGCGGTGCGTGTCTGCGCCGGCAGGTTCTGCCGCGACAGCAGCAGCGCCGAGGGCCGGTCGGCATGCGAGCAGCGCCTGCGTCCAGGCGACTGCCGTCTCGGCGGCATCGCAGGGCCGCCAGACGTCGAGGTTCGGAATCAGGCGCAGGCTCGCCGCATGCTCGACCGCTCTGGTGCGTCGGCCCGTCTTCGCCGAGGCCGATGCTGTCGTGCGTGAAGACATGGATCACGCGCAGCTTCATCAGCGCGGCCATGCGGATGGCGTTGCGGCTGTAGTCGCTGAAGGTGAGAAAGGTGCCGCCGTAGGGGATGAAGCCGCCGTGCAGCGCAACGCCGTTCATCACCGCCGCCATGCCGAACTCGCGCACGCCGTAGTTGATGTGGCGGCCGCCCTTCTCACCGCCGCGCACGGCGCCGCAGCCGGGGAAGTCGGTCAGGTTGGAGCCGGTCAGGTCGGCGCTGCCGCCGAGCAGCTCGGGCACTTTCGGCGCCAGCAGGGCGAGCACTTTCTGCGAGGCTTTGCGCGAAGCGACGGCTTCTTGCGAGGCGCCGAACTCGGCCATCGCGGCGTGCAGCGTGGCGTCGAAGTCACGCGGCAGATCGCCGGCCATGCGGCGCTCGAACTCGGCCGCGAGTTGCGGGTGCGCAGTGCGGTAGGCCGCGAAGCGCGCGTTCCACTGCGCCTCGCGCGCCGCGCCGGCTTCGCGCGCGTTCCAGCGCGCTGCTATCGGCGATGGCACCTCGAACGGCGCATGCGGCCAGCCGAGCGCCTTGCGCGTGGCGGCGATCTCATCGGCACCCAGCGGTTCGCCATGCGCCTTGGCCGTGCCTTCGCGCGCGGGCGAGCCTTTGCCGATGGTGGTGCGGCAGACGATCAGCGTCGGCTTGTCGGCGGAGGCTTTCGCCTGCGCGATGGCCTGGCCGACATCGGCAACGCTGTGCCCGTCGATCGGCCCGATGACGTTCCAGCCGTAAGCGCGAAAGCGCGCTGGCGTGTCGTCGATGAACCAGCCTTTGACCGCGCCGTCGATCGAGATGCCGTTGTCGTCGTACAGCGCGATCAGCTTGTTCAGCTTCCACGCGCCGGCCAACGCGCAGGCCTCGTGGCTGATGCCTTCCATCAGGCAGCCGTCGCCGAGGAAGACATAGCTGTGGTGGTCGACGATGTCGTGGCCGGGCTGGTTGAACTCGTCGGCCAGCAGCTTCTCGGCGAGCGCGAAGCCGACGGCGTTGGTGAGGCCCTGGCCGAGCGGCCCGGTGGTGGTCTCGACGCCCGGCGTCAGGCCGACTTCCGGGTGGCCCGGCGTCTTGCTGTGCAGTTGGCGAAAGCGCTTCAGCTCGTCGACGGCCAGGTCGTAGCCGGTGAGATGCAGCAACGCATAGAGCAGCATCGACGCATGGCCGTTGGAGAGCACGAAGCGGTCGCGGTCGGCCCACTGCGGGTTGGCCGGGTTGTGGCGCAGGTGGCTGCCCCACAGCGCCACCGCCATTTCGGCCATGCCCATCGGCGCGCCCGGGTGGCCGGAGTTGGCCTGCTGCACGGCGTCCATCGCCAGCGCGCGCAGGGCATTGGCCATGTCGTCGCGCTGGCACGCTTGCCTGCGCGGATCACACGGTCGCTGCTCGAAGAAGCTCATCAAAGCGCTCCCAGCGCGCGCTTGCGCCGCTCCATCATCCGCCAGATGAAGGGCGTGAAGATCAGCTGCATCGCCAGCTCCATCTTGCCGCCCGGCACGACGATGGTGTTGGCGCGCGACATGAACGAGTCGTGGATCATGTTCAGCAGGTACTGGAAGTCGATGCCCTTCGGGTTGGCGAAGCGGATCACGACCATGCTCTCGTCGGGCGACGGGATGTCGCGCGCGATGAAGGGGTTGCTGGTGTCCACGCACGGCACGCGCTGGAAGTTCACATGCGTGTGCGCGAACTGCGGGCAGATGTAGTTCACGTAGTCGGGCATGCGGCGCAGGATGGTGTCGGTCACCGCCTCGGTCGAGTAGCCGCGCTGCTTCTTGTCGCGCCAGAGCTTCTGGATCCACTCGAGGTTGATCACCGGCACCACGCCGATCAGCAGGTCGGGGTGGCGCGCGATGTTCACCTCGGGCGTGACCACCGCGCCGTGCAGGCCTTCGTAGAACAGCAGGTCGGTCTCGGCCGGCAGGTCTTCCCAGGGCGTGAAGGTGCCGGGCTCCTGCTTGTACGGCGCGGCCTCTTCGGCGTCGTGCAGGTACTTGCGCTGCTTGCCGGTGCCGCGTTTCGCCGTAGCTGCGGAACAGCTGCTCGAGTTCGGCGAACAGGTTGTTCTCGGGGCCGAAGTGGCTGAAGTTCTTGTTGCCGGCCTTCTCGGCCTCGGCCTGGCGCAGCCGCATCTCCTTGCGGTCGTAGCGGTGGAAGCTGTCGCCTTCGATGACGGCGGCCTTGACCTTCTCGCGGCGGAAGATGTTCTCGAAGGTGCGCGTGACCGAGGTGGTGCCGGCGCCGGACGAGCCGGTGATGGCGATGATGGGGTGGCGTTCCGACATGGTGTCTGCTTCAGTCCCTGAAAAGGCTGCGCTCGGCGAACAGCGGCGTGCCGGCGTCGCGTGTCGCCGGTTCGCGGTGGTAGCGCTCGATGCGCTCGACCTCGTTCTTCGAGCCGAAGACCAGGCCGATGCGCTGGTGCAGCGCTGCGGCTTGACGCCGAGCACCGGCTGGCGGCCGGTGCTGGCGCGCCCGCCGGCCTGCTCCATGATGAAGCCGATCGGGTTGGCCTCGTACAGCAGGCGCAGGCGGCCGGGCTTGCTCGGGTCCTTGGTGTCGCGCGGGTACATGAAGACGCCGCCGCGCATCAGGATGCGGTGCGCCTCGGCCACCATGCTGGCGATCCAGCGCATGTTGAAGTCCTTGCCGCGCGGGCCCGTCTTGCCGGCCAGGCACTCGTCGACATAGCGCTTGACCGGCGGCTCCCAGAAGCGGCTGTTGGAGCTGTTGATCGCGAACTCCTGCGTGTCGGCCGGCACCGTGATGTTCGGATGCGTCAGCATGAACTCGCCGAGGTTCGGGTCGAGCGTGAAGCCGGCGACGCCGTTGCCCACCGTCAGCACCAGCATCGTCGTCGGGCCGTAGAGCGCGTAGCCGGCGGCCACCTGCTTCGCGCCGGGCTGCAGGAAGTCGGCCTCGGTGACGTCGCGCCCGCTGTCGATCACGTCCTGCGGCGCGCGCAGGATCGAGAAGATGCTGCCCACCGACACGTTGACGTCGATGTTGGACGAGCCGTCGAGCGGGTCGAACACCAGCAGGTACTTGCCGCGCGGGTAGACTGCGGGGATCTGGTGCGGCTCGTCCATCTCTTCCGACGCCATGCCGGCCAGGTGGCCGCTCCACTCGTTCATGCGGATGAAGATCTCGTTGCTGAGCACGTCGAGCGGCTTCTGCACTTCGCCCTGCACGTTGACGTTGCCGGCCGCGGGCGGCGGCGCGCTGGTGAGCGCGTCGCCGAGTTCGCCGAAGGCGACGATGCGCGCGATGGCCTTGCAGGCGAGCGCGACGTCGAGGATCAGCGCGTTGAGGTCGCCGCTGGCCTGCGGGAAGCGGCGGCGCTCCTCGATCAGGTAGCGGGTCAGGGTCCAGCGTTGCGACAGGGGCATGGTCGGCTTTCGATGTGTCAGGAACTGCTGGCGGCGAAGACCCGGCTGGCGCGGATGTCGCTCGCCGTCAAGCGTGGTCAGGTCGTCGCGCGTCAGCGCGCGGTCGCGCTCGGCGAACAGGCGGCTGGCCTGGCGCAGGCGCATGCGGTCGAGCGCGTTGCGCACGCTGCGCGCGTTGGCGAAATGCGGCTGCGCCAGGCGCAGCGCCAGGTACTCGGCCGAAGGCCTCGCGCGCGCCGTCGCCGAAGCGGTAGTTCATGCCGTCGAGCATCTTGTCGCCGATCTGCAGCAGCTCGCCGTGCGCGTAGTCGGGGAAGTCGAGGTGGTGCGCGATGCGCGAGGTCAGGCCCGGGTTGGACTTGAAGAACGTGTCCATGCGGTCCTTGTAGCCGGCGAGGATCACGACCAGGTCGTCGCGCTGGTTCTCCATCACCTGCAGCAGGATCTCGATCGCCTCCTGCCCGTAGTCGCGCTCGTTCTCGGGCCGGTAGAGGTAATACGCCTCGTCGATGAAGAGCACGCCGCCCATCGCCTTCTTCAGCACTTCCTTGGTCTTCGGCGCGGTGTGGCCGATGTACTGGCCGACCAGGTCGTCGCGCGTCACCGCGACCAGGTGGCCTTTGCGCACATAGCCCAGGCGATGCAGGATTTCGGCCATGCGCATCGCCACCGTCGTCTTGCCGGTGCCGGGGTTGCCGGTGAAGCTCATGTGCAGCGACGGGGTCTGCGCCTGCAGGCCGAGGTTCAGGCGCAGCTTGTCGATCACCAGCAGCGCGGCGATGTCGCGGATGCGCTGCTTCACCGGCGCCAGGCCGACCAGGTCGCGGTCGAGTTCGTCCATCACGGCTTCGACCTGGCTTTCGGCGAGGACTTCGGCGACGGTGCGGGCTTCGCTCATGGCAACGACTCCGCGACGCCAAGCCAATGGACGCATCCCGCCACCGTTCGCCCTGAGGTATCGAAGGGCCGCGTCATGACCGTTCGGGCTGAGGGATCGAAGCCCTCGGCTCGTACCGCGAGGGTTCGATACCTCAGCCCGGCCCTTCGATACCTCAGGGCGAACGGGAGTGGAGAAGCGGCGGCGGATCGTGACAAGCGCGAATCTTCCATCTCAAGCCGCCTTCGCCATCGGCGCAGAGAGCTGCACGCGCATCGCGTCGATCACGGCCTTGTAGTCCGGCTTGCCGAAGATCGCGCTGCCGGCGACGAAGGTGTCGGCGCCGGCATCGGCAACGCGGCGGATGTTGTCCACCTTGATGCCACCATCGACTTCGAGCCGGATGTCGCGCCCGCTGGCTCGATATGCGCGCGCCGCCTCGCACTTGCGCAGCGCCGAATCGATGAAGCTCTGCCCGCCGAAGCCGGGGTTGACGCTCATGATCAGCACGAGGTCGATCTTGTCGATCACCCACTCCAGCACATCGAGCGGCACCGCCGGGTTGAAGACCAGACCGGCCTGGCAGCCCTCGGCCTTGATCAACTGCAACGTGCGATCCACATGCGTGCTCGCGTCGGGGTGAAAGCTGACGAAGTCGGCACCGGCCTCGGCAAACGCAACCGCCAACGCATCGACCGGCTGCACCATCAAATGCACGTCGAGCGGGATCTTCGTGCCGTCGGCGCGCACGCAATGCGGCTTGATCGCCTGCGCCACCGCCGGGCCGATGGTCAGGTTCGGCACGTAATGGTTGTCCATCGTACACCGTCGGTCAGGAGCTCTCCCCGGAGATGTTCGCCGCCGGCGAGGAGATCGACGTCACGGGCACCAGCAAGGGCAGGGATTCGCCCTGCGTGATGAAGCGCCACGGCTTCCATGGCGTCTCGTCCTTGCACGGTGCCCACAAGAACCACCGCAAGCCGGGTTCCATTGGCGCTTGCGCCACGCCTGGCCGCGTCTTCAAGGGCACGCGGATGGCCTGGGGGATGGGCAGTGACACCGTCACCGTCCAGAACATCTCGGTCCATGCCGTCGACGTCGAGAAGGGCCTGATCCTGCTCAAGGGTGCCGTTCCGGGTCCCAAGGGTGGCCTGATCGTGCTGCGCTCGGCCGCCAAGTCGCCCGCACCGACCGGAAAGGCAGCCCAGTGAGCACCAAGACTGTCAAGGTCGACCTGCCCGCCGAAATCTTCGACGTCCAGGTCAAC
>CAVTAM010000049.1:0-50951 GCA_963732625.1 uncultured beta proteobacterium
CTCGGGAGAGTTCATGCGGCGTCGTAGATGACTTCGAGCGTCGGCTTGATGATTTCGCTCTTGCCGACCATGTCGAACAGCGTCGCCGGCTCCATCTTGAAATCGCGGCCGGTCACTTCGGCCGAGAACAAGCCCGAGCAACTGGTCCTGCGTCTGCGGCTTCGGCCGCACCGGCGGCGCTTCGGCCACATTGGTGGCCAGCGTCTCGAACAGCGACGCCCACTGCGTGCCGGGCTTGCCGATGATTTCGTAGCTGGCGCTCTTGCGGCGGATGTCTTCGTGCGCCGGGATCGCCGCCAGCACCGGGATGCCGGCGCGCTCGGCAAAGGCCTGCGCCTCGCCGGTGCCGTCGTCCTTGTTGATGACGACCCCTGCCACGCCGACGTTGCCGCCGAACTTGCGGAAGTACTCGACCGCGCGAGCAGACGTTGTTGGCGACGTAGAGCGACTGCAGGTCGTTGCTGGCAACGACGATGACCTTCTGGCACATGTCGCGCGCGATCGGCAGGCCGAAGCCGCCGCAGACCACGTCGCCGAGGAAGTCGAGCAGCACGAAGTCGAAGCCCCAGTCGTGGAAGCCGAGTTTTTCGAGCGTCTCGAAGCCGTGGATGATGCCGCGCCCGCCGCATCCGCGGCCGACCTCGGGGCCACCGAGCTCCATCGCATAGACGCCGTCGCGCTTGAAGCAGACGTCGCCGATCTGCACCGGATCGCCCGCCAGCTTTTTCTTCGAGCTGGTCTCGATGATCGTCGGGCAGGCCTTGCCGCCGAACAGCAGTGAAGTCGTGTCGCTCTTCGGGTCGCAGCCGATCAGCAAGACCTTCTTGCCCTGCTGCGCCATCATGTACGACAGGTTGGCGAGGGTGAAACTCTTGCCGATGCCGCCCTTGCCGTAGATGGCGATGATCTGCGTCGTCTTCGCGGCCGGCGAGGTCATGTGCACCGGATCGGGCTCGATCGCGGCTTCGGCGCGCAGTTGCTCGCGCTGGATGAACTGCACCGTGGACGTTGTTGTTGTCATGCGTTGCCTCTCCAATCGAGAACCATCTTCAAACACGCCGTGTCGCCGAACGCCGTGCGATACGCGCGCTCGGCATCGGTGGCGTGTTCGTGGTGCGTGATCAAACCATCGAGCGGCAGGAAGCCGCTCTCGGCGAGTTCGCGCACGGCCAGCATGTCGGCCGGCTTCCATTCGGCCGCCGCGCGGATCTGCGCCTCGCGCATGAAGGCCGGCGGGAACGAGAAGATCAGCGGCTGGCTGTAGAAGCCGGCCAGCACCACTTCACCGCCGGGGGCCAGGCGCGAGATCAGGCGGTCGAGGATCTGCGAATCGCCGCTCACGTCGTAGATCGACTTGTAGTTCTTGCGGTCGTCTTCGTCCGGGTGGATCACGCGGTAGCCGTCGGCACCGCCGCAACGCTCGGGGCAGGTTTCCCACACCGTCGGCGCCGGGAAGTCGGCCAGCACCGTCATGCGTGCCAAGAGGCGGCCGAGCACGCCGTGCCCGACGATCAGGTCCGGCGGCACGATCGGGTCGCGTTTGCCGCCGCCGGCCACAGCGTGGTACGCGGTGGCAGCGAGTGCGAGCAGCACGGCGCTCTCACCGAGTTCTTCGCTGATCGAAATCGCGCGCGCGCCGGGCACCACCAGCCGCGAGGCCGAGGCGCCGAACAGGCCGCGCACGTCGCCGAAGCAGCGCGCGCCGGGCACGAAGACGCGCTCGCCGACCTGATGACCGGAAGTCGGCCCGGCTTCACGCACGCGGCCCACCGATTCGTAGCCCGGCACGAGCGGGTAGCCCATGCCGGGGAAGACCGGCATGGCGCCGGTGTAGAGCAGCTTCTCGGTGCCGGTGGAAATGCCGCTCCACTCGACATCGACGATCACGTCGTCGTCATGCGGTTCGGCCAGATCGAGGTCGTGCAAGCCGAGCTGCTCGGGCTTTTCGAGCACGACCGCGCGGGTGCTGTTGTGCTGGTTCATGGACGCGCCTCCGAGCCCACGCGCTGAGCGCGGGAGCCGATGTGGGGGTGAAGAACAACCATGCTGCGTCTGCTTTCGGTGTGTGTCACTCTATGCTTACTGCATTGGGTGTCAAGCGGCATTTACACCTGAGGACGAGACACGGCGTAAATCAGGCTTGACACCTTGGCCTCAGACGGCTTTGGCGAGTAACAGGCCGGCCTGCAACGGCAGCGCCGTGGGCCGCTGGCGCACCTGGCCGAAGCCGGCTCGGGCCAGCAGCGCCGTCAGATCGGCCGCGCTGCGTGAGCGCCCACTGCCCATGGCGAGCAGGTACATGCCGAAATAGGCCGCGCCCATCGGCTCGGCCCCTGCCGCGCCGGCCATCGGCTCGGCGAGCAGCAGCGTGCCGCCCGCCGGCAGCGCGCGGCGTGCGGCGCGCAGGATGGCCAGCGCGGGTTCGTCGTCGTGGTCGTAGATGACGCGCACCAGCGAGACGATGTCGGCGCCCTCGGGCAACGCATCGCGGTGGAAGTCGCCGCCGAAGGCTTGCGCGCGGTCCGCCAGGCCCAGGCGGGCGAAGCGCGTGCGTGCGGCATCGGCCACGGCCGGCAGGTCGAACACCATCGCCTGCAATCGCGAGGAGCGCTCCAGCGCGGCGGCGGCGAACACACCCTCGCCGCCGCCGAGGTCGAGCAGCTTCTTGTGATGGCGGCCGATCGGATAGGCGTCGAGCACCTGGCCGGCGACGAGCGGCTGCGACGCCGACATCAACGCCGAGTACGGCGCCGTGCGCGCATCGGGCAAGGCGCCCGGCGCGCGGTCGCTGGTGTGTCCTCCCGCATAGGCCCAGTACTGCGCCAGCTCGCCCGTGCCACGGCCGCTGCGCAACAACGCCAGCGGGTCGGCCAGGTCGGCATAGAGCGCGCGGTGGTGCTCGACCATCGCGATCACCGCGTCGTTGCCGACCATCGCCGCGCCGAGCGGGCCGAGGCCGTAGCGCGTGCGCTGCTGCTCATCGACGCCGCGCGCTTGCGTCAGGCCGAGCGACGCCGCGGCTTCGAGCAGGCGCTCGGCCGAGAGCAGCGGCAGCTTCGATTGCGTGGCGAGTTCGTCGGCCGTCAGCGGCGCTTCGGCCAAGCGGTCGAACAGCTTCAGCTCGACGCAGGCGAAGAGCCACTGCGAGTAGACGAACCCCGCCACCAGGTCGAACAGCTCGCGCGCCCGCTGCCGCGCGATCGGCCGCGTGCCGGCAAAGCGGCTTGCCGCGTCACGAAAGCGCGGGCTCGTCAGCAGGCGGTCGCGCTGCGCGAACCAGCGCTCGCGCAGGTTGAGTGTTGACGAGGTCATGCCACCGCTTGCGCGCGCACCGTCGGCGGCAACAAACGTTCTGCTTCCGCGTTGAGCAACGCGCGCAGTGCTTTCGCGCCCGGCCCGTCAGGCACCGCTTGCCCGGCGTGATTCACCAGCCGCTCGAAGTGCGCCAGCGCGCCCGCCAGACCGAACTCGTGCACGGCGCTCGGCCGGCCGAGCGTGCGGTCCTTGTTCGCCGGCTTGCCGAGCGTGTCTTCATCGCAGGCAGCGTCGCGGATGTCGTCGGCCACCTGGTACGCCTCGCCGAGCCATTCGCCGAAGCCGCGCCAGACGCTCGGGTCACCGCCCGCGGCGAGTGCGCCCATCTCGGTGGCGGCTGCAAACAACGAGCCCGTCTTGGCGCGGTGGTAGTCGGGCAGCGCCGCCCACTCCTCGCACTCCCAGGCTTGCCCGGCGACGATGCCATTGGGCATGCCGACGCGCTGCGCCAGCACGCCCAGCAGGCGCGGCAGGCGCAGCGGGTGGTGCACGGCAGCCAGCGCCAGCGTCTCGAAGGCCATGACGATCAGCGCGTCGCCGGCCAGCACGGCGCAGCGCTCGCCATACGCCACATGCACCGAGGCGCGGCCACGGCGCGTGGCCGCGTCGTCGAAACACGGCAGGTCGTCGTGCACGAGCGAGGCGCAGTGCAGCAGCTCGATCGACGCGCCGGCCGCATCGGCCAATGCCGGGTCCCCGTCGCCGCAGGCGGCCGAGACGGCCAGGCACAGGTGCGGGCGGATGCGCGCGCCGCCGGGCCAGACGGCGTGGCGGATCGCCGCGGCCAACCGCGGCGGTGCGCCGCGCTGCTCGCCGCGCGCGACGGCGCCGTGAAGAGCCTGATCGATCCGGGCCTTGGCCTGCTGCATCACGCGCCCCTTTTTCTGCTCATGCCCCCGCAGGGCGGTGGGGTGCAAGCTGACCGTCGGACGACGATCGATGATCGTCAATCCAGCTTGTCACCCAAAGGTGTAAGTCAGTATAGACACCGATTCGAAACAGCGTCAATCTCTGATCACCCTGCGGCAACACGCTAGGCAAAGAGTGCTGGCCGCGGCGGGTCCTCAGGCGGGATGCGCTTGGCCGGGCGTGCGCTGCCGCCACGCCGCCCACAGCGGCGCCATCACGGCCGCAGCGTCTTCCTCGTGCGCCAGGTGCCCCAGGCGCGGCAGCACGATGCAGGGCGACAGGCCATCGCCCGCCATCGCCTGCACGCGCTGCGAGTGCGAGGCCGGCAGCGTCCGGTCATCGGCACCGGCGATCAGCAGCAGCGGCGCGCGCCACTGCGGCAGCGCATCGGCCAGCGGCTGCAAGTCCCACGACGCCATCAGCCGCAGCGCGCCGGCGGCATGCGTGGCGTTGGCCATCAGGTGGGCGTAGCAGCGCTGGCCCTCGGCGTCGATGCGCGAGCCCGTGCTGTCGAGCAGGCGCCGGGCCACGCTGGGCAGGCGCGCCACGGCCGCAAAGGCCGGCGGCACGAACGGGTTGACGGTGAGCAGCCGCGCCAGCGGCAGGAACAGGCGGCCGACCGGGCCCTGCAGGGGCAGGATCGCGCCGTTGATCGATACGGTGAGCGCCGGTGCGATCGCGCCGTCGATCACCATGCGCATCGCGATCGCCGCGCCGGCCGAATGGCCGATGACGAGCGCCGGCTGGAGCTGCATCGTGCCGAGCAATTCGACGACGGCCTGCGCCACGGCCGGCAGCGTCAGCGCCTGTTGGGTCGGCGTGCGGGTGAAGCCGTGACCCGGCAGGTCGGGCGCGATGACGTGAAACTTGGGCGCCAGCAGCGGTGCGACATGGCGCCAGGTGTGCGTCGCCGAGCCGGTGCCGTGCAGCAGCAGCGCCACCGGTGCGTTGCCTTTGTGCGCCCGCTCGTGCCACTCCTGCACATGCCAGCGCAGCCCGCCGGACTCGACGCTGCGGCTGTGCGCGGCGTGCGGCCACCAGTGAGGTGGTGCCGTGTCAACCACCGCCGCCGCGTTCGTTGCGCACTGCCTGCGACAGTGCTTGGGCCTGCGCGTGCGGCAGCGCGATGCAGCGCGCGCCGAGCGCGGCGGCGATGGCTTGCGCGGCAGCGCTGGGTTGCGGCGAGGTGTCGATCAGCAGCGCTGCCGTCGCACTACCGCTGAACAGACGTGCGGCCGCGAGCGCGTCGCGTGTAGCGGCCTCGCGGCCGGGCGTGCCGTCGCGCGCGATGTTGGCGCGGCCGTCGGTGAGCAGCACGACGAGCGGCGTCGCACCGCCGCGGCGCACGGCACCGGCCATCGTCTGCACGGCGTCGATGGCCGCGGCCAGCGGCGTGCCGCCACCACCGGGCAGGCCGGCGAGCTGGCGCTTGGCGCGCACCAGCGAGCGCGTCGGCGCCAGCAGCACTTGCGCCGACGCTGCCACGAAAGCCGATCACCGCCACGCGGTCGCGGCGCGCGTAGCAATCGGCGAGCAGCAATTCGACCGCGCCCTTGGCTTCGGCCAGGCGGTGCAGAGCCTGCGAGCCGGAAGCGTCGATGGCGAAGATGGTCGTCGTGGCGCGGCGCTGCACGCGGCGTTGCACGCGCAGGTCGTCTTTGGTGACGTGCACGCGCTGGCCCAGAGCCCGTTCGGGCGGGGCTCGCCCTTCGACAGGCTCAGGACGATCGGAGCCAGCACGCGGCACGGGGGCTTCGACAGGCTCAGCCCGAACGGGTGTATTCCGATCTTCCTGAGCCTGTCGAAGGACCTGAGCCTGTCGAAGGGCCGCCGCGCGCCGCACCTTCTGCCACGGCGCCGCGGCGCGCAGCGTCTCGATCAGCGCCAGCCGCGCGCCGCCGCGCGGCTCGCCGCGCACGGCGCCGATGACCCGGCCGCGTTGCCGCGACGCGGTGTTCTGGCCCACGCGGCCGGCGTCGCCGCGGCGCGGGCCGGATGGGCGGCCGGCAGCGAGCAGCGCCAGCAGGCCGGGCGGGATCGCGGCCAGCGCGGCGGCGATCACGCGGTCATCGAGCGGGCGCTCGATGTCGGCGCTCTGATCGTCTTCGTTGTCGGCAGCCGCGTCGTCTGCATCGGGTGGCGGCGGCTCAGGTGCCGACTCCTCATTGGACTGTGGCGCGCGCGTGGCGCGCGGCGCGAGCACGAGGCGCGCCGCGAGCGCGGCATCTTCCGCTTGCATCGCGTCGCGGCCGTCGAGCGCGGCGGCGATGCGGGCCACGCACAGCGCCTGCCAACTCGCGCGCGCCGAGGCTACGCCGAGCGCGGCGGCGGCGGCGACCAACGCTTCGATCAGCGCGTCGCTGGCCTGCACGTCGCGCCAGCGCCGGCGCGCTTGCCCGATACGATTCGCATCGACGTGAATCGGCAACGCATCGGGCAGGGCAACCAGCGCCAGCCGATCGAGCAGCGCCGGCGGCGGCGCTTCGTCGTCGGCCGCGCCTTCGTCGAGTGCGACGACGGCGATGCTCGTGTCCTCGTCGAGCGCCGCGCCCAAGCGCGCTGCCAGCGCCACGCTCATGCGCTCGGCCATCGCGGCAATCACGATGCCGCCCGCAGCCTGCGCCAGCAGCCCGCGCTCGGCCACAGGCTTGCCCGCCGCCAGCGTGGCCGCGAGATCGAGCCCGCCGAGCAGCGCTTCGTCGCGGATCTGGACCGGCAAGCGCCGCCACGGCATCGCCGCGGGCAGCAACGAGCGCAACGCACCCGTCCACGCATCGCGCTCGGGCCCGGCGCCACAACGCAGACGCACGCCGCCGAGCGCGTGCGGCGCGACGGCGAAGACCTGCAGCGCTGCGGCGGCGTCGTTCAAAGAGGTCAGCCTGGGAACTGCTCGGCGACCACGCGCGCCACGCGCACCGAGGCGTCGCTGTCGTCGAGCGGGTTGCGGCGCAGGCGATGCCGCAGCGCCGGTGCAGCCAGCGCGCTTCAGGTGCGCATCGGCCACTTCTTTTGCGCCTTCATGCGCCGCCAGCGCACGCGCCGCACGAACCAGCGTCAGCTCACCGCGCAGGCCGTCGGTGCCGAGCGCCATGCACAACTTCGCCGCGCGCTCCAGCATCGCATCGGGCACCGACACCGCGTTCAGTTTCTTGCGCGCCGCAACGATCTTCTTGCGTGCATCGTCCTGCGCGGCCTGCCACTGCCCGGTGAAGGCCTCGGCGTCACGCTCGAACGCATCGCGGCGTTTGACGACCTCGACACGCGTGGCGATGTCGTCCGGCGTGCGCACTTCCACGGCGAGGCCAAAACGGTCGAGCAGTTGCGGCCGCAGCTCGCCTTCTTCCGGGTTGCCGCTGCCGACGAGCACGAAGCGCGCCGGATGGCGCACCGACAAGCCCTCGCGCTCGACGACGTTTTCGCCCGACGCGGCGACGTCGATCAGCAGATCGACCAGGTGGTCTTCGAGCAGGTTGACTTCATCGACGTAGAGGAAGCCGCGGTTCGCGCGCGCCAAGAGGCCGGGCTCGAAGGCCTTGACGCCCTGCGACAGCGCACGTTCGAGATCGAGCGCGCCGACGACGCGGTCTTCGGTCGCACCCAGCGGCAGATCGACCACCGGCACCGGCACGAGTTTCGATTTCGGCGCCGCGCTCTTGCCGGCCAGCCGCGACACGCACTCGCTGCACCACGCGCCGCGTGCGTCGGGGTCGCAGCCGTAGCGGCAGCCTTCGACCACGCGCATCGGAGGCAACAGCGCCGCCAGCGCACGCACCGCCGTCGATTTGCCGGTGCCGCGGTCGCCGAAGGCGAGCACGCCGCCGATGCCGGGATCGACCGCGCACACCGTCAACGCGAGCTTCAACTCGTCTTGCGACACGATGGCGGTGAAGGGGAAGGCGATGCGGCTCAATGGGAACTTTCTGATTTGAGTTTTCTTCGCATGCGGCGCACGAGGCTGAACATCGATCACGGCGACGACCGGAATCGACACGCCGACGACCACATCGGGATCGATGCGCAGCCCGCCACCCTTCGCCGCCTTGGCCAGGTAGCCGATCAAACCCGCAACGTAGTAGACGATGGCCGCGATCGACAGCCCCTCGACCGTTTGCTGCAGGCGCAACTGCAATTTCGCACGCCGGTCCATCGACGCCAGCAGCGCCTGGTTCTGCTGCTCGCGCGCGATGCCCACGCGGGTGGCCAGCAGCGCGCTGGCCTGGCCGATGCGGTCGGCCAGATCGGTCAGGCGTTGCGAGACATTGGCGCAGGTGGCAGCGGCCGGTGCAAGACGGCGGCTCATGAACTCGTCGATCGTCTGCAAGCCCGGCAGGCGCGATTCGCGCAGCTCGGCGATGCGCCGCCGCACCAGGCCGTGATAGGCGTCGCAGGCGCCGAAGCGGAACTGGCTGGCGGCGATGCCGGACTCGACCTCGGCGGCCAGGCGCATCAGTTCGTGCAGCAGCGCTTCGTCGTGCGCTGCCGTCGCTCGCCGTCTGCGCGCGCCATCTGGTCGGTGAAGGTGGCCAGCGCGTTTTCGATGGCGGCGATGCGCGGGCCTTGCCGGCGCGCGATCGGCAGCGCCAGCAGCGCGAGCACGCGGTAGGCCTCGATCTCGAACAGGCGCTGCAGCATGCGCCCGGTCTGCGCGAGTGTGAGCTTGCGGTTGATCAGCCAGAGGCGGCTGCAGCCATCGTCGTGCAGGCGAAAGTCGGTGTAGAGCGTGCCCGCGCCTTCGGCGATGTCGGCGCCGACGACCAACTGGCCGGCAAAGCGGTCGGCCAGCGCCGCGGCATCGGGCGCACCGATAGCCGCGGACGTGATTTCGGCATGCACCGCGGCCACCGTGCGGCCCGGCACCGCGGCCAGCCATCCGGCCGGCAATTGCTGCGCGGCCGGCGCGTCGAACGGCGCGTCAGCCAAACCCTCGACAGTGCAAGGTGTAGCCCGAGAACTCGCCGTGGCGCTCCCACTTCAGGCGCAACGCGCCGGGCGCCGCCCCGAGCCGCGTGCGAAAGTGCGTGGCATCGTCGGCGGGGCCGGCCACGTCGTAACGCTTGCACAGCGATTGCAAGTGGCGCAACTCTTGTTCACGCGCCTCGGCTGTCGATCAGCACCGCCACATAGCTCACACGCGCCGGCGTGGGCAGCAGCTCGGGCGGCCGTGCATGGACCTCGTCGGCCAGGGCTTTGCGTTGCGGATGGTCGGGCGGAAAGATGGACACACGGGCACGGTGGTGGAGAAGATCGCTCTGCCTCGAAATTCGGCGCGCGCCAGTATGTCATCGCGCAGACGATGGCGCCGGCGTTGATCCCAACCTGCTATTCATCGACAGGAGACGGTTCATGAGTTGTTCGAACACGTCCTCGTCGTCACGCCGCGTTTTCATCGCGCGCGTGGTGGCCGGCGGTACCGCCATCATCACGATCGGCGCGCAAGCGCAGGCCGCGCCGATGGTCGATGAGAAAGATGCGCAGGCCAGCGCGCTCGGCTATGTGGCCGACACCACCAAGGCCGACACGAAGAAGATTCCCGAAGCACGCCAAAGACCAGAAGTGCAGCAACTGCCAGCTCTACACCGGCAAGGCCGGCGACAAGGCCGGCCCGTGCTCGCTGTTTGCGGGCAAGCAGGTCGCGGCCGACGGCTGGTGCAGTGCCTGGGTGAAGAAGCCCGCTTGATGGCCCACCCCCGAAGCGGCTTCGCCGCTTCCCCCTCAAGGGGGCAACGCGAGTGGCCGGGCAAAGCCCGTTCCACCGCGTTCGCGCGATAAGACACGGGCCTCCTCAGGCGCTGACACTCAACTTTTCTTCCTGCGCGCCGACGGTTTCGGGCGCGCGCCGAGTGATCGCTTCAATGCTTCCTTGCCGCCGGCGCGTTTCAAGGCGCGGGCGAGGAAGTGGCGTTCGGCCAGGCGGCGGGCATCGCGCAGCAGGCCGGGCAGTTCGTCGTGGCCGATGCGCTCGACCAGGCGGCCGAGGGCGCGCGTGAGTTCGTGGTCGGCGAGTTCGGCGTCGTCGATGTCGCTGACATGCTTGTTCAGACCCAGGCTGTCTTTTTCGTCGCGCGTCATCAGCGCCGGCGGGTCGTTGCGCATCGGCAGACGCTGTTGCGCGTTCCAGTAGGTGCGCTCGAGCGCTTCCTGCGCGGCGACGAAGCGCTGCTGCAACGCGGCCTGCGCGCGCAGGTCGTGGCCGACGGCGAGCATCGGGCCCGTCTCGCCCAGGCGCGCAGCGCTGTAGGCCACCGGCGCCGGGCCGCCGAGGGCGTCCGGGTGATTGATCTCGCGCCGCCGCGCATGGCCGGTGGCAGCCACGTCGGCCAGCATCTGTTCGATCTTCGGCCGCGAATCGGGGCTCACCGTTTGCGCCCATTCGCTGCCGATCCACGACGCCGGTGCGATCGGGTTGGTGTCGTGCTGGGCCAGCTTGGCGATGCGCGCCGTCGGCGTCGATGACGAGCGCGATGTCGCAGGCCAGCGCGACGAAGGTGTCGGCCAGCTCCGGCGCCCAGGCGGCGAGCACCTGCAGATCAGCCGGGTGCGGCGCGCCTAGCGCGCCGCCTGTCGAGGCCAGCGTTGCCATAGGTCCCATCCATGTGCCAGGCCCGCGATCGACAGCGGCAGCGCGATCCAGAACCAGCCGCCGCCGCTGTGGGCGACGCGCCAGGCGATCAGCAGCCCCAAGCCGGCCGCCAGCGTCGGCAGCGGCAGCAGGTGGCCGCGGCGCAGCACCACGCGCAGCAGCAGGGCCTCGGCCGCGAGCACGGCGATGACGAGGTCGATCGCGTGGCCGCTGCCGAAGAGGTTGCTCATCGAGTCCATCACGCGAACGGCCCGTTCAATCGCACCACGGCGTAGTTGAGCGACGCCGCGAAGGCCACCCACAGCAGGTAAGGCACGAGCAGCAGCGCGGCGATCACGTCGTGCCGCCGCGCCAGCACGATCAACAGGCCGATCGACAGCCACAGCAGGACCACCTCGGCCAGCGCCCAGTCGGGCCGCCGTGCCTTGAAGAACAACCAGCTCCAGAAGACGTTGATCGCGCCGTTGGTGGCCAGCGCGGCCAGCCACGTCGCGCGCTCACGCGGCGTCTGCGCGCGCAACCACACTCGTACCGCGGCGATCGCCGTGAGCAGGTAGATCACCGACCACGCCGGGCCGAACGCCCAATCGGGCGGCTGCCACCACGGTTGCTTCAACGCGCGGTACCAGGGCCCGAGGTCGGTGGCCAGGCCGCCGAGACCCGCCACCACGATCACGCCGAGTGCCGCCCATAGCGCGGCCACGGCGACGCGGCCGCGCGGCATGACCGTGGGCAGCCTGTTCATCATCTCGAATCAGGCCACCTTGGCGATACCGAGCAGGTGCGCCATGTCCTTGAAGAAGATGCGCACATGGGCCATCGGGCGTTTCCGCACCAGGCGCTTGTGCATGTACGAGTCGAAGGTGAGCTGCTGCACGTCCTTGTCGCGGCAGATGTTGACGAAGCGCTCGCGGCGCTTGTCGCTGCTGTACCAGAAGCGCTGCATGATGCCGAGCACCCAGAAGACGCGGCCGTGTTCTTTCAGGAACTGCTTGCGTGCCTGCGCCAGGTGCTTGGCGTTGCCGGTGGCGAGGAATTTTTCTGCGGCCTGCGCGGCCATGCGCGCGCTGGCCATCGCGTAGTAGATGCCTTCGCCGCTGGCCGGCGCGACGACGCCGGCGGCGTCGCCGGCGAGCACGACATCGCGGCCGTTGTCCCAGCGCGGCAGCGGCTTCATCGGGATCGGCGCGCCTTCGCGGCGCACGGTCTGCGCGTCGGCCAGGCCGCAGTCCTGGCGCAGCGCGGCGGTGGCGTGGCGCAGCGAAAAACCCTTGTCGGCGCTGCCGGTGCCGATCGACAGCGTGTCGCCGTGCGGGAACACCCAGCCGTAGAAGTCGGGCGACAGCGTGCCGCGGTAGATGACGTCGCAGCGCGAGCCGTCGTAGCCCGGCGGCGGCGTCTCGGGCTTGCGCACGATCTCGTGGTACGCGAAGACGAACTTGCCCTTGTCCCAGCCGTCGATCTCGGCGCGGGCGACGCCGCTCTTGGCGCCGTCGGCGCCGATGATGCAGCGCGCGCGGGCATGCGAGTGCACCGCCTCTGCGCCCTCTTCGCCTTCACGGTGCCAATGCACGATGGCCGTGCCGTCGGCGTCGCGCTCGATCTTCTCGAAGCGGCCGGTCTGGCGCAGCACGCCGGCCGTCGGCCGCGCGCTCGCGCAGCCACTCGTCGAAGTGCTCGCGGTCGACCATGCCGACGAAGCCGTTCTCGATCGGGATGTCGACCTTCTTGTCGGCCGGCGAGACCATGCGCGCACTGGTGGCGCGCGCGACGAGCATGTGTGCGGGGATCTCGAAGTCGGCGATCAGCCGCGGCGGGATCGCGCCGCCGCAGGGCTTGATGCGGCCGGCGCGGTCGAGCAGCAGCACGCTGTGGCCGGCCCTGGCGAGGTCGTGCGCGGCGGTGGCGCCGGCAGGGCCGCCGCCGACCACGATGGCGTCGAAAGTTCCGATCGCTGTGATGCTTGCCGTGCTCGGTGCTCATGATCGTTCCTCTGCGGGTTGGGCGTGCGCCGGCGAGCACCGGCAGCGCGTCGGTGCCGGTGACACCGGCGGGGACAAAGATGTGTCGCGCCAACAGCGCCGACGCGATGAACAGCGCGGCTTCGGCAGCGAAGACCGTGGCGTATGCGGGTCCCGGCGCGCCGATGATCCAGCGCGCGAGGTCACTCAGCGCCGTGCCGATCAGGCCGCCGCCGGCAAAGCCGATGGCCTGCGCCGCGCCCCACAGGCCCATGCGCGTGCCTTCGCGGCCGCCGCGGCCGTGACCCGATCCACCGGCCAGGGCCATCATCGAGCCGATGGCGGCGATCGAGAACGCGCCGTTGGCGACACCCAGGACGAAGACGTTGGCGCGCAGCGGCCAGTACGCGGTGACGGCGCTGCCGCCGAAGCCCGCGAACGCCAGGCCGGCGAGCGCGATGCACGAGGCGACGCAGCCCCACACCGTCCACACCCGCAGCGAGCCGAAGCCGACGCCGAACAAGCGCCGGCCCGCCAACGCCGCGAGCAGCATGCCGGCCAGCATGCCGCCGTGCTGCACGCCCGAGAGCTGCGTCGACTCACCCGGCGTGAAGCCGAACATCACGCCGGCGAACGGCTCGAGGATCAGGTCCTGCGCGCTGTAGGCCAGCATCGAGACGAAGACGAAGATCGTGAAGCGGCGCGCATCGGGCTCGCGCCAGACTTCGGCGAGCGCGGCGCGAAAGCGCGTCGCCGTCATCGGAGCGTTGCCTTCGACGACCGAGCGCGCGTGACCTTCCAGCCGCCACAGCGCGAGCATCGTGACCAGCACCGCGATCAGCGACACCGCGCCGCTGACCATCATCAAACGCTGCGGCGTGTACGGATCGAGGAACTTGCCGGCGGTGCCCGCGGTGACGGCGAAGCCGACGATCATCATCACCCACACCAGCGCCGCCGCACCGGCGCGGCGCGGCGCATCGACGCGCTTGGCGAGCAGCGTCAGCAGCGACGTGCCGGCGGCGCTGACGCCCAGGCCGACGAGCATGAACGCCAGCACCGCAAGCGCGAGGCCCGCAGTGCGCGAACTCTCGCCCATCCACGCCGTCGCCACGGCGCCGAGAAAACCGCCCGTGGCCAGCACCACCAGGCCGCCGATGATCCACGGCGTGCGCCGCGCGCCGACATCGGAGCCGAAGCCCATGCGCGGCCGCGAGATCTGCACCGCGTAGTGCAGCGCGACGAGCAGGCCCGGCAGCAGCGCCGGCAACGCCAGCTCGACGACCATGACGCGGTTGAGCGTCGAGGTCGTCAGCACGACGACCGCGCCGAGCATGGCCTGCACGAGGCCGAGCCGGGCAATGCCGAACCAGGTCAAGCCGGTCATGGCAGTTGCTCCGCCGCGCGCAGCGCAAACGCCGAGACCAGCATGCCGAGCACGAACAGCGGCACACCGAAGCCGCTGTACCAGAGCGCACGCGTGACGGGCGCAGCGAGGAAGCGCCGCATCATCGCCACCTGCGCGGCGAGCAACGCACCGACGCCGGCCGCGTGCAGCGGCTGCCCCCAATCCACCAGCAGCGCGATGACAGCCACCTGCGGCAACGCCATCACCCAGCACGCCACCTGCGCCGCGCGCTGCGGCCCCAGGCGCACCGGCAGCGAGCCGATGCCCATGCGCGTGTCGCCGTCGATCGACTTGAAGTCGTTGAGCGTCATGATGCCGTGCGCACCGGCGCTGTAGAGCGCGGCCAGGATCAGCGAGGCGAGGCTCGGCGCGCCGCCGGCCATGACCGCGGCGCCGGTGATCCAGGCCAGGCCCTCATAACAAAGCCCGCAGGCGGCGTTGCCCCACCAGCCGTTGCGCTTCAGGCGCAGCGGCGGCGCGCTGTAGGCCCAGGCGAGCGCCAAGCCGAACGCGGCGGCGGCGAACACCCACGGACCGATGGCCAGCGCGGCGATGAGCGACAGCAGCGTCCACGCAATCGCCACGTACAGGCCCCAGCGCCCGGGCATGCGGCCCGACGGGATCGGCCGCTGCGGCTCGTTGATCGCATCGACCTCGCGGTCGAACCAGTCGTTGACGGCCTGGCTGGTCGCACAGACCAGCGGGCCCGCCAGCAGCACGCCCGCGGCCACGAGCCAAACCGCCCATCGGCCGACGCGCCCGAAGCCACCGCGCCGCAGGCAAAGGCCCACATCGGCGGGAACCAGGTGATCGGCTTGAGCAGTTCGGCGACCGCTGAGGGCGCGGGCAGGATCATCAGTGCATGTTGCGCCTGACACCCGCAAACGTCAATCTGGATTTACACCTTTTGGTGTCAACCCCGTGTCCACCTCAATGCAGTTCGGCGTCGCTCTGTTCGAGGCCACCCATGCCGAAGCGGCGCAGCTTGACGTACAGGCTCTGCCGCGACAGGCCGAGCAGTTGCGCGGCCATGGCGCGGTTGTCTTTGGTCATCGTCAGCGCCGTCTCGATCGACAGGCGCTCGATCAGGTCGCTGGTCTCGGCGACGATCTGCTTCAACGGCACGCGGCCGACGAGCTCGGTGAGCTGCGCCACCGAGGCCGGCACCTTGGTCGGCAGTGCGCCTTCGCTCGGCGCCAGGCGGCGGCCGATGTCGCGCACCGCAAAAGCGAACGCCGCAGCGCCCGGGCCGCCGGCCGCGCCGAGCGCCGAGGCCGCGATCTCGACCTCGGTGACCAGGCCCATCGCACCGCGCAGCTCGGTGGTGAACAGGCCGGCCGCACCGCTGTCGCGCAGGTTGGCCAGCAGCACCGACATCTCGACCCCCGTGCGGCCGAGCCAGCGGTCGAGCGCCTCGCCGCGCGCCTGGCCCTCGCTCGACAGCTCGGCCAGGCGTGCGAAGGCGCGGTTGACGGCGACGACGCGGCCGGCACTGTCGGTGAAGGCCAGCGCGTCGGAGGCGCTGTGCACGAAGGCGGCTTCGAAGCCGGCCGCCGCCGGCGACGCTTGTTCGGCCCCCTGGCCCTTGCCGCGCCGCACCTCGGCCGGCGCCAGGCGCACGAGCAGGAACGAGGCCTGCTCCTGGCGGAACGAGGCCAGCGACACGGCAACGCCCTGCTGCGTGGCCGCCAGCGCCAGCGACAAGCGCTCGTGCTTGCCCATGCTGCGCGCTGCGGCGATGGCTGCGGCCAGCGGCTCGGCGGCCTCGGCGGCAAACAGCGAGGCCAGCGTCGCGCCGACGATCTTCGCTGCCTTGGCGCTCGTCGCGCCGGCGAGCAGCGCCAGAGCGGCCGGGTTGGCTTCGGCGATGCGCAGCGTCGCGCCGTCGGCGATCAGCACCGCTTCGGACGAGGCCTGAAAGAGATTGCGGTAGCGCGTCTCGGCTTCGCGGAAGCGCCAGTAGTCGCGCTCCATCGTCTGCTGCGCATCGACCAGCCGGCGCTGCAGCGTCAGGTTGTCGCGCAGGTCGCGGCCCAGCGCCAGAAGCCGCGCTGCTGTCCGCGCGCCGCGCGCCCCGCCGGCCAGGCGCACCGCGGTGTAGAGCACCGGCAAGTCGGGGCCGGCGGTGGCCGGGTGATTGACCTGGCGCGGCAGCGTCGGCTGATCGGCCAGCGCGCGGGCCAGCAGATCGGCCACCTTGTCGCGGCTCTCGGTGCCGACCGTGTCGGCCCAGGGCTTGCCGAGCCAGGCCTGCCGCGCGGCTTTTTGCAGCTCGCGGTCATGGGCGCGCACGTCGAGCACGGTGCCCTCGCCGTCGAGCACCAGCGCGATGTCGGCGGCAGCGTCGATCAGGCGCTGCGTTTGCGCGGCGTCGAGCTCGCGCGGCAGCAGCGGCGCCTCAGCGGGCGTGGGTTTGGCGCCCCGACTCATGTCGTGCGGGGCGGGCGGTGTTGCGAAGGGCTGTCGGTACGGCGATGACGGCGGCGGGACTGCGTGTGCGGAATACGGCGCTGGCGGGCCACCGGGTTCATCGGTCGGTTCCTCGTGGGTCCTTAAGACGGGACTGAGCTGACGCTCAGGGCCAGGTCAGCGGCGCACGAGGTGTGTTGCGAGAAGATCCTCCGCCAACTTCGGCGCCTGACCACCGTCGTGCCCCGATGCGTCTGCCCCAACCGACTGGGCCCACGCGGGTTGCAGCACGAACAACGGCCCTCCCACCAGCACGACCACCGAGCGGTTGCGCGTGACCTTGCGCACCTGGGCGATTCGCTCCTTCAGCCAGTCTATCCGCGTTTCGCTGCCGATCGAGAAGCCGACGGCATCGAACCACTCGCGCGAAACCTGCGCCGACGGGTCGGGCACCGCGCCACCGACACCGCCCAACACCTCCCAGCCGGCGCGGCGGAAAAACTCGGCCACCATCGACAGGCCGAAGCTGTGCTGCTCGTCCGAATGCTGCGCCAGCAGGATGCGCCGGCCGTTGGCCGGGTGATCCACCTCGGTGCCGAACGACGGACTCCACTCGCGCAACAAACGTTGCAGGCGTCCAAGACAAATCGTCACGGTAGAGAAGTCGCAGCGGTCGGCGACCCAGAGCTCGCCGAGGTGGCGCGCGGCCGGGGCGAAGAGCTCGAGAAAGATTGCTTCGACCGTCAGGCCGCGGCGCTGCGTGGCCGCCACCGCGGCGGCGAGTTCGGCATCGGTGCCGTTGCGCAGCAGGCTGACGAAGCCTTCGATCTCGCGCAGCTCGAGATGCAGCCTGGCGCGCGGCTGGCTGCCATGCGCGCCGACCAGGCGCGGGATGACGTCGGACTCGAGCGTCTGCGCGAGTTTGGACAGCCGCGCCTTGGCGTCGGAGCGCTCGGCCAGCGCGGTCGGCCACGCCGAGCCGGCGGCGTGAGCCCATGAGGTGGGAAGGCCCTCGCACTCCTCGCGCGGCGAGTGGTCCCTGGCAGAACCGGACGACATGTACAACGTCTCCTGATCCTCGTTCGCTGCCGGCAACCCAGGCCAGCGAACGACGGGCGTTATTGACTTCAACGCGCGCTGCGGATCACCTCGATGCAAGCCCTTCGGGGACTGCACTTGCTGGAAAACAGCGCTCATGGGTTGTACTCCTCGATGGCTCGTCTGTCTTGGTCAATGCAGCGGGGTTTACCCGTGCGGTGTTGCGCACGCAACGCGCTCTCCCGGGCCTGCTCATGGCGCGGCATCAGGGCGATCGAGCATTGCATTTCGGCGTCTCCTGCAATCGTGCGGTGCCGACGCTGCTGTAGCGCGTGTCGGGCCGGGTTGACGGCAATGATCGAAAACCAGACCGAACATGTCAAGTCTTGTTTACGTCCATCTCGATTGACACTTTGCCCGCGCCGCTCTAGTCTGCGGGCCAGAACAAGGAGTACGCCGCGTCATGGCTTGCCTGCTGGCCCGATCGCTGAACCCACCGCCTGCCGGGCGCGCGCCGCTGTATTCGGCGCAGGAGCGCCAGCGCCGCGATGCGACGCCATGGACGCTGGTGCAGGGTGTTCTGGCGCCCGTGCAGTTCGTCGTCTGTGCGATCAGTCTGTTCCTGGTGCTGCGCTACCTCGCCACGGGTGAAGGCCTGTTCGCGGCCAGTGTCTCGTTCGTCGTCAAGACGGCGCTGCTCTACACCATCATGGTCACCGGCAGCATCTGGGAGAAGGTGGTCTTCGGCCGCTGGCTGTTTGCACCCGCGTTTTTCTGGGAAGACGTGGTCAGCATGCTGGTGTTGGCGCTGCACACGGCCTGCCTCGTTGCGATGGTCACCGGCTGGCTCGATGCGCGCGCGCAGATGCTGCTGGCACTCGCCGCCTACACGAGCTATGTGATCAACGCGGCGCAGTTTGTGTTGAAGCTGCGCGCGGCACGCTTGGATGGAGCGCTTGCATGAGCCCCGTGATTCCTCTCGTCGCCGAACGTAGCGAAGGCTGCGCGGCACCGCCGGTGCTGAAGCAGCGCGGCCAGCGCGAAGTCTTCTGCGGCCTGACCGGCATCGTCTGGCTGCACCGCAAGATCCAGGACGCGTTCTTCCTCGTCGTCGGCTCGCGCACCTGCGCGCACCTGATCCAGTCGGCGGCCGGCGTGATGATCTTTGCCGAGCCGCGATTCGCCACCGCGATCATCGACGAGCGTGATCTCGCCGGCCTCGCCGACGCCAACACCGAACTCGACCGCGTGGTGACGCAGCTGCTGGCGCGCCGGCCCGACATCAAGATGCTGTTTCTCGTCGGCTCGTGCCCGTCGGAGGTCATCAAGCTCGATCTGTCGCGCGCCGCGGCGCGGCTGTCGCAGACGTTCTCGCCGAACGTGCGCATCCTGAACTACTCCGGCAGCGGCATCGAAACCACGTTCACGCAGGGTGAAGACGCTTGTCTCGCCTCGCTGGTGCCGCAGTTGCCGTCAACCGAAGAGCGCAACCTGCTCGTCGTCGGCGCGCTGGCCGACGTGGTCGAAGACCAGTTCCGCCGCCTGTTCGAAGAACTCGGCATCGGCCCGGTGCACTTCCTGCCGCCGCGCCAGTCGCGCGACTTGCCGCCGGTGGGCCCGAACACCAAGCTGCTGATCGCGCAGCCCTTCCTCGCCGACACGCTGCGCGCGCTCGAAGCTCGCGGAGCAGAACGTCTGCCAGCGCCGTTCCCGTTCGGCGCCGAGGGCACGACCGAGTGGCTGCGCGCGGCCTGGAATGCCTGGGGCCGTCAACAAGCCGAGCCGACGAAGTTTGCCAACGTGATCGGCCCGAAGCGCGAACGCGCGGCGCGTGCGCTGGCGCGGCAACGTCTGGAGCTGCAAGGCAAGCGCATCTTCTTCTTCCCCGACTCGCAGCTCGAAGTGCCTCTGGCGCGGTTCCTGTCGCGCGAACTCGGCATGGTGCTGGTCGAAGTCGGCAGCCCGTATCTGCACGCCAAGCTGCTCGACCGTGAACTGGCGCTGCTGCCGGCCGGCACGCAGCTTTCCGAAGGCCAGGATGTCGAACGCCAACTCGACCGCTGCCGCGAAGCGAAGCCCGACATCGTGGTCTGCGGCCTCGGCCTCGCCAACCCGCTCGAAGCCGAGGGCATGACGACCAAGTGGTCGATCGAGCTCGTGTTCTCGCCCATGCATGGCTTCGAGCAGGCGACGGACCTCGCCGGGCTGTTCACGCGGCCTCTCGACCGCAGGAACCGCTTGGTCGCCTGATGCAACTCACCCTCTGGACCTACGAAGGCCCGACGCACGTCGGCGCGATGCGCATCGCCACCGCGATGAAGGGCGTGCACTACGTGCTGCACGCGCCGCAGGGCGACACCTACGCCGACCTGCTGTTCACGATGATCGAGCGCCGCAACCACCGCCCGCCGGTCACCTACACGACCTTCCAGGCGCGTGACCTCGGGGGAGACACCGCCGAGCTGTTCAAGACCGCGGCGCGCGAAGCGTACGAGCGCTTCAAGCCGCAGGCGATGCTGGTCGGCGCGTCGTGCACCGCCGAGCTGATCCAGGACGACCCGGGCGGCCTGGCGCAGGCGCTCAACCTGCCGGTGCCGGTGATCCCGCTCGAGCTGCCGTCTTATCAGCGCAAGGAAAACTGGGGCGCGGCCGAGACCTTCTATCGCCTCGTGCGCACGATGTGCCCTGCCCGCACCGAGCCGCGTGTGCGGGGCCGAACTTTTGGAGATAGGCCGAGCTGCAACATCCTCGGCCCGACCGCGCTCGGCTTCCGCCATCGCGACGACCTGCGCGAGATCCGCTCGCTGATCGAGCAGCTCGGCATCACGATCAACGTCGTCGCGCCGCTCGACGCCACGCCGGCCGATCTGGCTCGCTTGGCCGACGCCGACTTCAACGTCGTGCTGTATCCCGAGACCGCGAACACCGCGGCGACCTGGCTGACACGCACGCACCAGCAGCCGGCGACGAAGATCATTCCGATCGGCGTCGGCGCCACGCGCGAGTTCATCGCCGAAGTCTGCGCGCTGGCCGGCATCGAAGTGCCGCCGCAAGACGAAGGCCGCGCCACCTGGTACGCGCGCTCGGTCGATTCGACCTACCTCACCGGCAAGCGCGTCTTCATCTTCGGCGACGCCACGCATGCCGTCGCCGCCGCGCGCGTGGCCGCACGCGAACTCGGCTTCACGGTGGTCGGCCTGGGCACCTACAGCCGCGAGTTCGCGCGCGAGGTCCGCGAGGCCGCCAAGCTCTACGGCATCGAGCCGCTGATCAGCGACGACTACCTGGAGGTCGAAGCCAAGGTCGCCGAAGCGCAGCCCGAGCTCGTGCTCGGCACGCAGATGGAGCGCCACATCGCCAAGCGCCTGGGCATCCCGTGCGCCGTGATCTCCGCGCCCGTGCACGTGCAGGACTTCCCCGCGCGCTACTCGCCGCAGATGGGTTTCGAAGGCGCGAACGTGCTGTTCGACACCTGGGTGCACCCGCTGATGATGGGCCTCGAAGAGCATCTGCTGCACATGTTCCGCGGACGACTTCGAGTTTCATGGCGATGCAGCGGCGTCGCATCTCGGTCACTCCGCCGTCGTCCTGACCCTTCGACAGGCTCAGGACAGGGTACGCCTGACGGCGTATCGAAGGACCAGTCCGAGCCCGCACCCGTTCGGGCTGAGGTATCGAAGCCTGCGCGAGGCCCTTCGATACCTCAGGGCGAACGGAGTTTTTCCGATTGCCTGAGGTATCGAAGGACGCCGCCTGGCAAGCCGACGCCGAGCGCGAGCTCGGCAAGATTCCGTTCTTCGTGCGCGGCAAGGCCCGCCGCAACACCGAACGCTTTGCCAGCGAGCGTGGTCTGGCCACCATCACCGTGGAGACGTTGTATGACGCCAAAGCGCACTTCAGCCGCTGAGTGCGCATTGCCGTGCGCGTGGTGCTGGTCACGCTGGACAGCCACCTCGCCAGCGCCGCGGCGCGCGCCGAGCGCCAACTGGTGCACGAGCTGCCGGGCCTGACGCTCGCGGTGCACGCCGCCAGCGAGTGGGGCGACGACGAAGCCGCGCTCGAGCGCTGCCGCAACGACATCGCCACGGGCGACATCGTCATCGTGACGATGCTGTTCATGGAAGACCATTTCCTGCCCGTGCTGCCGGCGTTGAAGGCCCGCCGCGAGCAGTGCGACGCGATGGTCTGCGCGATGTCGGCCGGCGAGGTGATGCGCCTCACGCGCATGGGCAAGTTCGCGATGGACGGCAGCACCAGCGGCCCGATGGCGCTGCTGAAGAAACTGCGCGGCAGCGCCGGCAAGTCGAAAGACGGCAACGGCGCGCCGAACAGCAGCAACGGCCGTACCAGTGGTGAAGGGCAGATGGAGATGCTGCGCCGCCTGCCGAAGCTGCTGCGCTTCATCCCCGGCACGGCGCAGGACGTGCGCGCCTATTTCCTGACGCTGCAGTACTGGCTCGCCGGCTCGCAAGACAACGTCGCCAACCTGGTGCGCTTGCTGGTCGAGCGTTATGCCGACGGCCCGCGCCGCGCGCTGCGCACGATGACCAAGGCGCAGTTGCCCGCCGAGTACCCTGAGGTCGGCGTCTACCACCCCGCGCTGCGTGAGCGCATGAGCGAAGACGCGGCGCTGCTGCCGTCGCCCAAAGGCCCCGAGCGCGGCTGCGTCGGCCTGCTGCTGATGCGCTCGTACCTGCTGGCCGGCAACGCGGCGCACTACGACGGCGTGATCGCCGCGCTCGAAGCACGCGGCCTGCGCGTGGTGCCGGCCTTCGCCACCGGGCTCGACCAGCGCCCGGCGATCGAGCGCTTCTTCCTCGACGGCCAGGGCGGCGCAAAAGTCGATGCCGTGGTCTCGCTGACCGGCTTCTCGCTCGTCGGCGGCCCGGCCTACAACGACTCGAAGGCCGCCGAAGAACTGCTGGCCCAACTCGACGTGCCCTATCTCGCCGCGATGCCGGTCGAGTTCCAGACGCTGGCGCAATGGAGCGATTCCGAGCGCGGCCTGCTGCCGGTCGAAGCGACGATGATGGTCGCGATTCCCGAACTCGACGGCGCCACCGGCTCGATGGTCTTCGGCGGCCGCGCCAACCCCGCCGGCAGCGATGCATCGGCCGCCGCGCACGACATGGTGGCCAGCGCCGAGCGCGCCGAGATGCTCGCCGCGCGGGTCGCCAAGCTGGTGGCGTTGCGCCGCAGCACGCTGCCGAGCGCAGGGTCGGCGTCGTGCTGTTCAACTTCCCGCCGAATGCCGGCAACACCGGCACCGCGGCGTTTCTCGCCGTCTTCGAGTCGCTGTTCAACACGCTGACTGCGATGCAGCGCGAGGGCTACACGGTGGAGCTGCCGGCGAGCGTCGATGCGCTGCGCGAGCGCCTGCTGCAAGGCAACGCCGAGCGCTGGGGCGCACTGGCCAACGTGCACGCGCGCATCCCGACCGACGACCATGTGCGGCGCGAGCCGCTACCTCGCAGCAGATCGAAGCCGCACTGGGGCCCGGCGCCGGGCAAGCACCAGAGCGACGGCGCCTGCATCCAGGTGCTCGGCGAGCGCTTCGGCAATGTCTTCGTCGGCGTGCAGCCGGGCTTCGGCTACGAAGGCGACCCGATGCGCCTGCTGTTCGAGAAAGGCTTTGCGCCGACCCATGCCTTCTCGGCCTTCTACCGCTGGCTGCGCGAAGACTTCGGCGCGCATGCGGTGCTGCACTTCGGCACGCACGGCGCGCTCGAATTCATGCCCGGCAAGCAGACGGGCCTGACCGCCGCGTGCTGGCCCGACCGCCTGATCGGCGACCTGCCGAACCTCTACCTCTACGCCTCGAACAACCCGAGCGAAGGCACGATCGCCAAGCGCCGCGCCGCGGCCACGCTGATCAGCTACCTGACGCCGCCCGTCACGCAGGCCGGGCTGTACCGCGGCCTCGTCGAGCTGAAGACCACCGCTCGAACGCTGGCGCGCGCTGCCGCCCAACGAGCGCGGTGAGCGCGCCGCGATGCTGCCGCTGATCCAGTCGCAAGCCGCCGCGCTCGAACTTTGCACCGCCGAGCCGGCATGGGCCGATGACGCGAAAGTGCCAAGCCTCACCGACGCCGTGCTCGAACTCGAATACACGCTGATCCCGCACGGCCTGCACGTCGTCGGCCAGGCGCCGACCGCAATCGCGCGCGCTGACCTGCTCACCTCCATCGGCGACGCGACGCACGGCCACGCCCCGTCGCGTCACGCGGTCGAAGCGCTGGTGGCCGGCCACACGCCCGAACAGGCGCTCGCCATCGCCGGCCTGCCGCACAGCGAGACCACGCTCAGCGAACTGCGCGAGCTCGCCGACACCGACCGCCTGCATGCCGGCGATCACGAAACCGCCGGCCTGCTGCACGCCCTTGCCGGCCGCTACGTGCGCCCCGCGCCGGGCGGCGACGTGCTGCGCACACCGAGCCGTGCTGCCCACGGGCCGCAACCTGCACGGCTTCGACCCGTTCCGTCTGCCGAGTGCGTTTGCGGTGCAAGACGGCGCACGTCAGGCCGAGCGGCTGTTGTCGCGCCACCTGTCGGATGGCCACGGTTTCCCCGAGTCGATCGCGCTCGTGCTCTGGGGCACCGACAACATGAAAAACGAAGGCGCGCCGATCGCGCAGGCGTTGGCTCTGCTCGGCGCCAAGCCGCGCTTCGACGGCTACGGCCGCCTCGCAGGCGCCGAGCTGCTGCCGCTGCACATGCTCGGCCGGCCGCGTGTCGACGTGATGATCACGCTGTCGGGCATCTTCCGCGACCTGCTGCCGCTGCAGATCAAGCTGCTCGCCGAAGCCGCGTTCCTGGCCGCCAGTGCCGATGAGCCGATCGAGCGCAACTTCGTGCGCAAGCATGCGCTGGCGTACCAGCAAGAACACGGCGGCGACCTCGAAACCGCGTCGCTGCGTGTCTTCGGCAATGCCGAGGGCGCGTACGGCGCCAACGTCAACCACCTCGTCGATTCGAGCCGCTGGGACGACGAAGACGAACTCGCCGAAACCTACACACGGCGAAAAGGCTTTGCTTATGGCCGCGGCGGACGGCCGGTGCAGCAGCCGGCGCTGCTGAAGTCGGTGCTCGCCGGCGTGGAGCTCGCCTACCAGAACCTCGAATCGGTCGAACTCGGCGTGACGACGATCGACACCTACTTCGACACGCTGGGCGGCATCAGCCGCGCCGTCAAGCGCGCCAAGCACCAGCGCGATGGTGATGCCGCTGTCGAAGCGCCCGTGTACATCGGCGACCAGACGCAGGGCGACATCGGTGCCGGCACGGTGCGCACGCTGTCCGAACAGGTCGCGCTCGAAACCCGCACCCGCGTGCTCAACCCGAAGTTCTTCGAAGCGATGCTGAGTCATGGCTACGAAGGCGTGCGCCACCTCGAAGCGCATGTGACGAACACCTTTGCCTGGAGCGCGACCACGGGCCAGGTGCAGCCGTGGGTCTATCAGCAGATCAGCGAGACCTTCATCTTGGATGACGCGATGCGCGAGCGCCTCGCGAAGCTGAACCCTGCCGCGTCGGCCAAGGTTGCGAACCGTTTGCTCGAAGCCCATCGGCGCCAGTTCTGGCAGCCCGATGCCGACACGCTGGCGGCGCTGCAACGCGCCGGCGAGGAACTCGAGGATCGGCTCGAAGGCGTATTCACAGAGTCCACTCAGAAGGCAGCAGCATGATGGAACAAGCCACGATTTCCCCAACCGAGATCCGCCGCGGCCCGCGGCCTTCGAACAATCCGCAGCTCGACGGCGAAGGCAGCGTGCAGGTGCAGCTCGACCCGAACCTGAAGATCGGCACCGCGAAGGTGTTTGCGATCTACGGCAAGGGCGGCATCGGCAAGAGCACCACGTCGTCGAACCTGTCGGCGGCGTTCTCGAAGATGGGCAAGCGCGTGCTGCAGATCGGCTGCGACCCGAAGCACGACAGCACCTTCACGCTGACGAAGAAGATGCTGCCCACCGTCATCGACGTGCTGGAGAGCGTTGACTTCCACCCGGAAGAATTGCGCGTCGAAGACTTCGTCTTCCCCGGCTACAACGGCGTGATGTGCGTCGAAGCCGGCGGCCCGCCCGCGGGCACCGGCTGCGGCGGCTACGTCGTCGGCCAGACGGTCAAGCTGCTCAAAGAGCACCACCTGCTCGAAGACACCGACGTGGTCATCTTCGACGTGCTCGGCGACGTCGTCTGCGGCGGCTTCGCCGCGCCGTTGCAACACGCCGACCGCGCGCTGATCGTCACTGCCAACGACTTCGATTCGATCTTCGCGATGAACCGCATCGTGCAGGCGATCGGCGCCAAGGCGAAGAACTACAACGTGCGCCTGGGCGGCGTGATCGCCAACCGCAGCAAGGACACGGACCAGATCGACAAGTACAACAACAAGATCGGCCTGAAGCTGGCGGCGCACTTCCCCGACCTCGACGTCATCCGCCGCAGCCGCCTGAAGAAGAGCACGCTGTTCGAGATGGAACCGTCCCCCGAACTCGAAGCGGTGCAGAAGGAATACATGCGGCTGGCCGCGGCGCTGTGGCTCGGCAGCGAGCCGCTGAACGCGGTGCCGATGAAGGACCGCGACATTTTCGATTTGCTGGGCTTCGACTGACATGAACGGCGACTACGAAACCCGCCGCGGCCAGATCGAAACGTACTTCGATCGCACCGCGATGAAGGCCTGGGAGCAGCTCACCTCGACCGCGCCGGTCGGCCGCATCCGTGCCACCGTGCGTGCCGGGCGCGACCGCATGCGCCAGACTCTGCTCGACTGGCTGCCTCAAGACCTGCACGGCGCGCGCATCCTCGACGCCGGTTGCGGCACCGGCGCCTTTGCGATGGAAGCCGCGCGCCGCGGCGCCGACGTGGTGGCGATCGATCTGTCACCGGCGCTGGTGGACGTGGCCGTGCGCCGCGTCGCCGAGCACCTCGACGTCTTCGACAACGGCGGCCACATCGACTTCAAGAGCGGCGACATGAGCGATGCCGCGCTCGGCAGCTTCGATCACGTCGTCGCGATGGACTCGTTGATCCACTACAACGCTGGCGATGCCGTGCGCGTGCTCGAAGCCTGGTCGCAACGCACGCGCGGCTCGATGGTCTTCACCTTCGCGCCGAGCAGCCCGCTGCTGCGCACGATGCACGCCGTCGGCCGGCTGTTCCCGCGCGGCGACCGCGCGCCGGCCATCGAGCCGGTGGCGGAGCGCGCGCTGCGTCATTTGCTCGCCACCGACGATGGCCTGTCGCGCTGGCAGGCGGCGCGCACCGAGCGCATTGCGAGCGGGTTCTACACGTCGCAAGCCTTCGAGTTGAAGAAAGCCCCATGAGCTTCATCACCCGCCGCGGCCTGATGCCCAGTCTCGACTGGAAGCGCGTGCCCGAGCGCTGGCTGCCGTTTGCCGATGCCGCGTCGGCCGACTTGCCGCTGTCGCGTCTGCTGCGACTCTCGCTGTTCCAGGTCTCGGTCGGCATGGCCACCGCGCTGATGGTCGGCACCTTGAACCGCGTGATGATCGTCGAGCTGGGGGTCGGCGCGTGGCTGGTGGCGCTGATGGTCGCGCTGCCGCTGGTGGCGGCACCGTTTCGCGCGCTGATCGGTTTCAAGTCGGACCAGCACCGCAGTTTTCTCGGCTGGAAGCGCGTGCCGTTTGTCTGGTTCGGCACGCTGGCGCTGTTCGGCGGGCTGGCGATCATGCCGTTCGCGCTGATCCTGCTCAGCGGCGAGACGACGGTGCAACTCGTCGCCGGCCACGCCGCCGCCGCGCTCGCCTTCGTGCTCGCCGGCGCCGGCCTGCAAACCACGCAGACCGCCGGCCTCGCCCTCGCCAGCGACCTCGCGCCTGCACCAACACGGCCGCGCGTCGTCGCGCTGCTCTACGTGATGCTGCTCGCCGGCATGGTGGGCGCCAGCCTCGTCTTCGGCCTGCTGCTCGACGACTACTCGCACACGCGCCTGGTGCAGGTGGTGCAGGGCACGGCCATCGCCAGCGTGCTGCTCAACGCCGTGGCGATGTGGAAACAGGAGCCGCGCAACAGCCTGCGCGGCAAACAGCACCCGGCAAGCGAGAGCTTTCGCGTGCACTGGCAGCGCTTCGCCGCGCAGCCGCAGATCAAGCGCTTCCTGTTCGCCGTCGGCCTGGGCACCGCGGCGTTCAACATGCAGGACGTGATCCTCGAGCCCTACGGCGGCGAGATCATGAAGCTCGGTGTCGGCGCGACGACGCAGCTCACCGCGCTGATGGCCGGTGGCGCGCTGTTCGCTTTTGCGCTCGCCGCGCGCACGCTGGCACGCGGTGGTGACCCGCAGCGTGTGGCGGCGGTCGGCGTGCTCTTCGGCCTCGCGGGTTTTTCCGCAGTGATCTTTGCCGAGCCGGTCGATGCACCGATGCTGTTTCGCATCGGCGCGACGCTGATCGGCTTTGGCGGCGGCTTCTTCGCCGTCGGCACGCTCAGCGCCGCGATGGGCCTCGAAGGCCACGGCATGAATGGGCTCGTCTTGGGTGCCTGGGGCGCCGTGCAAGCCACCTGCGCCGGCGCCGCCGTCGCGCTCGGCGGTGCGCTGCGTGACGTGGTCTCACACGCCGCCACCGCCGGCTGGCTCGGCGAGGCGCTGCAGTCGCCGGCCACCGGTTATGCCGCGGTCTATCACCTCGAACTCGCGATGTTGTTCGCCACGCTGATCGTGCTCGGGCCGCTGGTGCGGCGCGGATCGCCGGCGCGGCAAACACAGTCTTCACAACGCTTCGGCCTGGCCGAACTTCCGAGCTAACCCAGTAGGAGAGCCATCATGGGCACAGGAGCCATCACCCAGTACGTCGATGTCGCACAGCTCGTGCTGTATCTGTTCTGGATCTTCTTCGCCGGCCTTGTCTACTACCTGATCCGCGAGGGCCACCGCGAGGGCTACCCGATGGTCAGCGACGGTGACGGCTGGATCGAAGGCTGGCCGCCGACGCCGTCGCCCAAGACCTATCTGCTCGACAACGGCCAGGAGATCCTGATCCCGCGCGAGAGCGAGCCCGATCAGCCGCTGCACGGCGAGCGTGTGTACCGCGCGGCGTCGTCGCCGATCGAGCCGACCGGTGACCCGCTGTTGGCGGGGGTCGGCCCCGGCTCATGGTCGGCGCTGCGTCCCGACGAGGCCGACCTCGACCACCACGGCGAGCCGAAGATCGTGCCGCTGTCGATGGCGCCCGAGTTCGGCGTCAGCGCACGCGACACCGACCCGCGCGGCCTGTCGCTGCTCGATGCCAAGGGCCATGTGGCCGGCACGATCCGCGATTTGTGGATCGACCGCGGCGAGATGACCTTCCGCTATCTCGAAGCCGAGGTCTCGGCCGCTGCGGGCATGCGCCGCGTGCTGGTGCCGATGCCGTTTGCCAGCGTGGCGCGCGGCGGCGTCACCGTGGATGCGCTCTACGCGCACCAGTTCGCCAACGTGCCGGCGACACGCGCCACCGACCGCGTGACGCTGCTCGAAGAAGAGCGCATCACGGCGTACTACGGCGCGGGCACGCTGTATGCCGACCCGGGCCGCGCCGAGCCGCTGATGTAGGAGCCGAGCCATGAAACCGCAGATCGCGGGCCGCACGCCGGGCCGCTCCCAAGAAGGCCCGCATCCCCTCGGGGGATCGGATGGTGTACCCGCCGGCCGAGGGGTCGTCATATCACGTGAACACGAGTTTGAGGCGCAGTACGGGTTGCCCGAGGAGTTGCCCGCGGATGAGCGCATCTTGTGGCAAGGCACGCCGGATTGGAAAGTGCTCGCGCGCCGCGTCTTTCACACGCGCAAGGTGGCGGTCTATTTCGCGCTGATGCTGGCGTGGCGTTTTGCGAGCACTTACGCCGACACGCAAAGCATGATCGACGCGTTTTACTCGCTGGCCTGGCTGGCGCCGATCTTCGCGCTAGGCCTCGGCCTGCTGCTATTGCTCGGCTGGTGGAGTGCGCGCAGCACCGCCTACACGCTGACCAGCAAGCGCGTCGTCATGCGCATCGGCATCGTGCTCACGGTGACCTACAACCTGCCCCTGAAGCGCATCGAAAGCGCCGACCTGCGCCACGCCGGCGGCGGCTGCCAGGACATCGCGCTGACGCTGGAGCGCGGCACCAACATCGCGTGGCTGCATCTGTGGCCGCATGTGCGGCCGTGGCGCCTGGCCAAGACGCAGCCGATGCTGCGCGCGCTGCCGGATGCGCAGGCCGTCTCGGCGCTGCTGGCCACGGCGTGGAGCGAGATCAACGGCGTGGCAGCAGCGCCGGCGCGCGAGCCGTCCGAGCCGGCGCGCGGCATGCGCCCGGTCTTCGTCGCGCAGTAATCGCCATGCAAGCCGCCGCCACCCCTGTCGTGTTCCCGCGCATCGCGCTGGTCGTCGCCGGCGTTGTGGTTGCGTTGACGCTGGGCGGTGTCGGCATCGCGCGCTGGTCGGGCTTCGACGGCCGTCAGCTGGACGCGCAAACCGTGGCCCAACGCGAGCTGCATTTCAAAGACCAGGCCGACGGCGGCATCGCCATCGTCGATGCCACCAGCGGCGCGACCATCGATACCGCCCACGGCGAACAGGGCTTTCTGCGCGGCACGCTGCGCGCGGTGGTGCGCGAACGCAAGCTGCGCGGCCTGGTGAGCCATCAACCGCTGCAACTGATCTCACGCGCCGATGGCCGCCTGACGCTGCTCGACCCGGCCACCGGTTCGCGACTCGACCTCGAATCTTTCGGCCCAGCCAACGCCGCGGTCTTCGCGCGCTGGCTGCCTTCTGGAGAGAAGCCATGAAACGCAAACCACGCGGGCCGAAGCGCCGGGCCGCTCCCAAGCCGGCCCGCATCCCCTCGGGGGATCGACCGATGTAGCCATCGGACGAGGGGCGCCAATTCTGTCCAAAGACGACGTGATGCGCGCCGCGAAAAGCGAAACGCTGATCAGCCCGCGCTTCTACACCACCGACTTCAAGGCGATGGACCGCCTGGACATGAACCCGGTGCGCGCCGAGTGGGACGCGATGCTCGCCGAGTACGAAGGCGACAACAACCACGACCACTTCCAGCGCGACGCGACGTTCAAGGACGAGATCAAGCAACTGCCGCCCGAGCTGCAGCAGGAGTTCCTCGACTTCCTCATCAGCTCGATCACCAGCGAGTACTCGGGCTGCGTGCTCTACAACGAGATTCGCAAGAACGTCACCAACCCGGACATCAAGCAGTTGATGACGTACCTGACGCGCGACGAATCGCGCCATGCCAACTTCATCAACGCGTCCTTGCGCGACTACGGTCTCAACGTCGATCTGGCCAACCTGAAGGCGACGAAGAAGTACACCTTCTTCAAGCCGAAGTACATCTTCTACGCGACGTATCTGTCCGAGAAGATCGGCTACGCGCGCTACATCACGATCTTCCGCCAGTTGGAGCGCCATCCCGACAAGCGCTTCCATCCGATCTTCAAGTGGTTCGAGCGTTGGTGCAACGACGAATTCCGCCACGGCGAATCGTTCGCGTTGATGATGCGCGCCCAGCCGCATCTGCTCTGCGGCGCCAACCTGCTGTGGGTGCGCTTCTTCCTGCTCGCCGTCTACGCGACGATGTTCGTGCGCGACCACACGCGGCCGATGCTGCACGTGGCGATGGGCATCGATCCGGACCAGTACGACTACACGGTGTTCGACATCACGACCGAGATCAGCAAGCAGGTCTTCCCGATCTCTTTGGACACCAACAACGAAACATTCCGCGCCGGGCTGCGCCGGCTGCTCGAAGCCAGCGACGGCACCGCGCGCGCCAAGGCGCAGGGCGGTGTTGTCGGTTGGGCCAAGCGTGCCGGTTGGGCGCTGGTCGGCGTGACGACGTTCGCCAAGCTGTACTTGCATCCGGTGCACCGGCATGACCTGCCGGTGCAGATGCGCGTGGCGCCCGCCTGGTAGCAACAACGCCGCAATCGATGGACTACGCCCTGCCCCCGCTGTTCGCCATCGCCATCTGGTGGCTGGGCACCGGCGTTGTCATGCTGCTCGACGGCATGCCGCGCAGCACGCACCGCTTGAGCCTCGCCATCTCGACGGCCATCGCCGTCGGCGCGCTCATCTGCATTGCCAGGAGCGCGCACAACACCGGCGTCGCCGGTGCGTACGCCGCCTTCACCTGCGCCGTGCTCGTCTGGGGCTGGCACGAACTGGCCTTTCTCACCGGCTGGCTGACGGGGCCGCGCAAGGACGCCTGCAGCGCACCGCAACACGGACCGACCCGCTTCAACGAGGCGGTGCAGACCATCCTCTGGCACGAGCTTGCCATCATCGGCATGGGCATTGCCATTGCGGCGCTGACGTGGGGCGGCGCCAACCAGGTCGCGACGTGGACCTTTGCGCTGCTGTGGGTGATGCGCCTGTCGGCCAAGTTCAACCTGTTCCTCGGCGTGCGCAACCGCGGCGAAGAGTTTTTGCCGCCGCACCTGTTGTACCTCGCCAGCTATTTCCGCCGCCGCAAGATCAATGCGCTGCTGCCGCTGTCGGTGCTCGCCGGCACCGTCGTCGCCGTCGCCATGATCGCCTCGGCCATCGACGCCACCGGCGCCGCGCGCACCGGCCTGCTGCTCGTGGCCTCGATGCTCGTGCTGGCGCTGATCGAACACCTGTTGCTGGTCACCCCGCTGCCACCCACGTTGTTGTGGCGCTGGGCTTTACGACCACCGGCAACGACAACGCCATGAAGCCTGACAGCCCAGAACTCTTGTTGGCGCGCGACGGTGCACAGGATGGTGACAGCGGCCTGCGGCCGCGGGCAGTCGTCATCGGCGCCGGCTTCGGCGGCCTCGCCGCCGCGGTGCGGCTGGCCTGCAAAGGCTGGCGCGTGCAGGTGCTGGAAAAACTCGACGCGCCCGGCGGCCGCGCGTATGTGCACCGCGAAGCCGGCTACACCTTCGACGCCGGGCCGACCATCGTCACCGTGCCGCACCTGTTCGAAGAGCTGTGGGCGCTGGCCGGCCGCAAGCTCGCCGACGACGTGACGCTAAAGCCGCTCGACCCGTTCTACCGCATCCGCTTCGACGACGGCACGCACTTCGACTACAACGGTGACGCCGAACACATGCGCGCGCGAAGTCGCACGCTTGTGCCCCGGCGACCTGCCGGGCTACGAGCGCTTCATGGCCGAGGCCGAGCGCTGCTTTCAGCTCGGCTTCGAGGAGCTGGGCGCGTTTGCGTTCGAGACCATCGGCGACCTGATCGCTGCGATCCCGTCGCTGCTGCGCATGCGCTCGTGGCGCTCGATCCGCGGCATGGTGAATTCGCACTTCCGCGACCCGAAGCTGCGCATCGTGTTTTCCTTCCACCCGCTGCTGATCGGCGGCAACCCGTCGGCGGTGACCTGCACCTACAGCCTGATCAACATGCTCGAACGCCGCTTCGGCGTGCATTGGGCGATGGGCGGCACCGGCTCGCTGGTGACTGGCCTGGTCAAGCTGTTGGCGCAGCTCGGTGTCACCGTGCGCTGCAACGCGCAGGTGCAGCGCATCGTCACCACGAACGGACGAGCCAGCGGCGTCGAGTTGACGGGCGGTGAGCACATCGGCGCCGACATCGTCGTCAGCAACGCCGACACCGCGTGGACGTACCGCAACCTCGTCGCGCCCGAGCAGCGCAAGGTCTGGACCGACCGCAAGCTCGACCGTGCGCGCTACTCGATGTCGCTTGTTCGTCTGGTACTTCGGCGTCGACCGCCAGTACGCCGAGGTGCCGCACCACACGATGGTGCTCGGCCCACGCTACGAAGGCCTGCTCAACGACATCTTCAAGCGCCACCACCTCGCGGACGATTTCAGTCTGTACCTGCACCGGCCGACCGCCAGCGACGCATCGATGGCGCCGCCCGGTTGCGACACGTTCTATGCGCTGTCTCCGGTGCCGCATCTGGACAGCGGCACCGATTGGCGCACGCAGGCGGCGTCGTACCGTCAGGCGATCGAGCGCCGTCTGGAGAGCACGTTGCTGCCGGGGTTGGGCAAGCACGTCACCGTCTCGCGCGTCATGACGCCGCTCGATTTCCAGGACCGGCTGCTGTCGCACAAGGGCGCGGCCTTCGGGCTGGAGCCGCTGCTGCTGCAAAGCGCGTGGTTCCGGCCGCACAACCGCAGCGAGGATCTGCCCGGGCTGTTCATGGTCGGCGCCGGCACGCACCCCGGTGCCGGCATTCCGGGTGTGTTGATGTCGGCCAAAGCGCTGGAGTCGGTGCTGCCGCCGCTGTCATCTTTCAGCAAGGCACGCGCATGAACCCGATCGATGCCCAGGCTTGTCGAGAGCTGATGCGCGGCGGCTCGAAGTCGTTCTACCTCTCGTCGCTCGCCTTGCCGCAGCGCGTGCGCGCACCGGCGACGGCGCTGTATGCGTTCTGCCGCGTCGCCGACGACGCGATCGACAACAGCGCCGAGCCCGCGCACGCGCTGGCCGACCTGCGGGCGCGGCTCGATGCGGTGTACGCCGGCACGCCGCGCGCCGACATCGCCGACCGCGCACTCGCTGCCGTCGTCAGCGAAGCGCGCTTGCCGCGTGTCTTGATCGACGCGCTGCTCGAAGGTTTTTCCTGGGACGCGCAAGGCCGCCGCTACGAAACGATCGAAGACCTGCATGCCTACGGTGCGCGTGTGGCCGGCACCGTCGGCGCGATGATGGCCCTGGTCATGGAAACTCGCGATCCGCGCGCGCTGGCCCGCGCCAGCGAACTCGGCGTGGCGATGCAGCTGACCAACATCGCGCGCGACGTCGGCGAAGACGCGCGCAACGGCCGGCTGTATTTGCCGCTGGCGTGGATGCGCGAGGCCGGGCTCGACCCCGTGGCCTGGTTGGCCGAGCCGCAGTTCGATCGGCGCGTGGCCAGCGTGATAACACGGCTGCTCGCCGAAGCCGAGCGCCTGTACGCGCGCGGCGAGTGCGGCGTCTGCGACCTGCCGCGTGATTGCCGCCCGGCGATCCAGGCCGCGCGCCTGGTCTACGCCGAAATCGGTCACGCGCTCGAAGCCTCGGGTCTGGATTCGGTGCACCGGCGCACCGTCGTCGGCACGGGGCGCAAGCTGGCGCTGCTGATGCGCGCGTGCGGCGCGGTGCTGCGCTCGCCCGGCCACCCGATCGCGGCCGGCGCCGCCAGCGAGCCGCTGCCCGCCGTGCGCTTCTTGGTCGAGGCCGCGGCCAGCAGCGAGCTGCCGGCGCGCACCTTCTACCAGCGCACGCTGCGCATCGTCGATCTGTTCGAGCGCCAGGGCCAACGGCTGCGCGGCGCGATGTGAATCATCTGCCGCTGATCGTGATCGAAGTCGTGCTCGTCTTCGGCGGCGCGGTGGCTTTTGCGTGGTGGCAGTTCAGGGACCTGGCGCGCGAACGCAAGAAGCGCGAAGACGCCAAGCAGAACAGGAGTGCCGAATGATCCTCGCCGACAGCACCCGGCACTCGCTGCGCCTGATCGGCGTGGCGGCAAACCTCGCCGCAACGCTCGTCGTCGCGTGGCACAGCTACCTCTTCGGCCAGCAACTGGGCGGGCCGTTCATCGGCGTCGTCGCCGCCGTCAACGGCGCGGCGATGAGCTCGCTGCTGATCAGCGGGCTGGTCGACCGGCTGACCGCGACGCGCAGTCAGCGCACGTTCTTGTAGACCTTCTTCTTGTTGTGGCGGCTCCACTGGCGAACCGCCCAGAAGACGAAGACGATGGTCCAGATGATGAAGATGATGGTGGTGACCTTCAAGGCGTGCTCCACTGGTGCTGGTGGTTGTTGATGCCACGTGCCGATGCCGAACGGCGCGCGTCGCTGCGCACGAGCGCAGTCATCGCGACGACGGTTGCCAGCAGCAGCACGATTTCGATGGCGTAGACAAAAGCATAGCCGGTGGCCGGCGTGGCCAGCGCCTCGCCGAAGACACCGCGCGAAGCAAAAGCCTGCACCGCATCGCGGCCGATGCCGCCCAGCGCCACACCGGCGCCCGCGGCGGTGGCCTGCACCGCGCCCCAGGCGCCGAGCGCCAGCCCGGCTTGATCTTTCGGCGCGCGGTTCATCGTCAGCGTCAGCGTGCCGTGACCGAACAGGCCGACACCGAGGCCGATGAAGAACACGCCGCAGACGAACAGCGCCAGCGACGGCACGAACGGGGTGGCGATCACCGCGGCGAATGCCGGCACGCCGATCGCAGCGCCCGCCAACGCCATGCGCGCCGGGTCTGCGCCGCGAGACAACACGGCTGACGCGATGCAGAAGCCGGCGAGCGTGCCGGCGGCGAGTGTTGCCGTCAGCCACGTCGTCGCGCCCACGCCCATGCCGAGCACCTGGCCGCCGAAGGGTTCGAGCAGCACGTCCTGCATGCCGAAGGCCAGCGTGCCGAGCGCAATGGCGACGAGGCGGCGCCGCGTGCCCTCAGCGTCGATGTAGCCGCGCCAGGCCTGTGAGAAGCCGGGTCGCGGACGCGCGATCGCGGCGGCGCGCTGCGGCCGCCGCGCCTCCTGCTTCCACAGCGCCACGGTGTTGAGCACGAGCGTGGTCACGGCCGCGGCCTGCAGCACCTGCACCAGACGGCCGGGGCTGAACTCCTGCAGCATCGCGCCGAAGACGAACGCGCTGGCCATCGTGCCGGCCAGCAGCATGACGTACATCAGCCCGACGACGCGCGGTTGCGACTCTTCACTCGCCAGATCGGTGGCCAGCGCGAGGCCGGCGGTCTGCGTGGTGTGCAGGCCGGCGCCGACGACGAGAAAGGTGAAGCCTGCGCCGAGCGGGCCGATCCACGCCGGCCATTGATTCGATTCGCCGCCGCCCGAGAGCACGAGCAGCGCAAAAGGCATCACCGCGAAGCCACCGAACTGGATCAGCGTGCCCATCCAGATGAACGGCACGCGCCGCCAGCCGAGGGCGCTGCGATGGGTGTCGGAACGAAAACCGATCAGTGCGCGCAACGGCGCGTAGAGCACCGGCAGCGCCACCATGATCGCCACCAGCGACGCCGGCACGTTCAGCTCGACGATCATGACGCGGTTCAACGTGCCGACCAGCAGCACCAGCGCCATGCCCACCGAAACCTGGAACAGCGACAGCCGCAGCAGGCGCGACAGCGGCAGGTCCGGCGTTGCGGCATCGGCAAACGGCAGGAAGCGCGGGCCGAGCTGTGCCCAGCGCGCCACCCAGCCGCGCGTGACACTCCTTTTGGAGCGGTCTGCGAGCGTGTTCAAGACAGATCCGATGCGCGATGCCGGCCAGCTCACGCGCGAACCGGAAGCAACGACTTCCGATGCGCGCGCGAACCGGCCCGCGCCACGCTGATGGCCGCTACTTCGGCGCCGCCGCGACCAGCGTCGATGGCGGTGCTGCCGCCGTCGTTGCCGGCGCCTGCGCCGCCGCCGACTTGCCGGTGCCGCCGACGTAGTAGTTCTTCAGCCACGGCGCCGTGTTGAGCAGCGTCAGGTGAACGGCAAACGAGCTGATCGCCACCGCACTCAGGAAGAGCGGGATGCCGACCGACGGCTTGACCACGCACCACAGTTTTCCGTAAATCATGTTGTGCCCTCCGCCTTCACTTCAGCCACGGTGAATAGATGTAGGCAAACAGATGCGCGAGCACGGCGATGAAGCCGAAGATCTGTGTGCCCTGGATCAGGTGGCGGTGGATCTCTTCCGATTCAGATTCGGTCAATCCGGTGGGCCACACCTTGTTCGGGTCCGACTTGTATTCCATGTGCCCTCCTCATGGGGAGTTCAAGCGTGTGCAACCCACACGCGGGTACCAAGAGCTGGCACCACCCGGCACCGGCTGTATGTAATCTCTACCTTACGGTTTGATGTGTCAAGTGTTGATTACGCCGACGCTGTTGCAGCGCGTTGCCGGGAAGGCACGCTGCGTCGAACCCTCGTTACAGTGCCGGGGCGATCGATGCGCAGTCGATCGCCTTCAACATGAACCTCCAGTCCCCACCCACCCTGCCCACGCTGGCCGCCGTCGATCTGGCGTGCCGGCGCGGCAACCGGCGTTTGTTTGCCGGCGTCAACTTCGCAGTCGATGCCGGCCGTGCGACCTGGCTGCGCGGGCGCAACGGCCGCGGCAAGACGAGCCTGCTGCGTCTGGCCGCCGGGTTGTCGGTGCCCGAGGCCGGGCGCATCACCTGGGGCGGCGTGCCGGTGCGCGAGGCCGAGGGCATGGCGCAGCGGCTGGTCTACATCGCGCATGCGAGCGCACTCAAGGACGACCTGAGCGTCACCGAGTCGCTGTGCTTTCTGGCGCGGCTGCATGGGCGCGATGACAGCATCGCCGCGCTGCATGCGGCGCTCGAGCGCGTCGGCATGGGTGCGCGCCGCGATGCGCTGGTGCGCACGCTGTCGCAGGGCCAGCGCCGCCGCGCCACGCTGGCGCGCTTGGCGTTGGAGCGCGAGGCGTCGCTGTGGATCCTCGACGAGCCCTACGACGCGCTCGACAGCGACGGCATCGAGGCCGTCAACGCATTGCTGCGCGAGCACCTGGTGCGCGGCGGCAGTGTGCTGCTGACGAGCCATCAGGCTGCGGGCGATTCGGCGCCGGTGATGACACCATTCGACCTCGACGCGTTTGCTTGAGATGAAGGCCACGCGCATGTCACGGTCGGCTTTCGGCCCGAAGGAGAAGTTCAAGGTTGGAAAAAGAACCGTTCGGGCTGAGGTATCGAAGCCCCGTGTTGTCCCCGTTCGGGCTGAGCTTGTCGAAGCCCCTGGCGCGCGTGAGGAAGGCTTCGACAAGCTCAGCCGGCCCTTCGACAGGCTCAGGGCGAACGGGGTGGAGAAGCCGACCGTCGCGAACGGCCGCAACGGGCCGAAAGCAGAAATCCGTTTCCTGCGCCCTCGACCGCACGCAGCGCTGCGCAGCCGCTGAGATGCCCAGCCCCATCCTCGCCATCTACAGCCGCGACGTGCGCGTGGCGTCGCGCCGCCGCGTCGAAGCGCTGCTGCCGGTCGTCTTCTTCATCGTCGCCATCAGCCTGTTCCCGATCGGCGTCGGCCCCGAGCCGCAGATGCTGCGCCAGATCGCCGCCGGCATCGTCTGGGTCTGCGCGCTCTTGGCCTCGATGCTCTCGGTGGCCAGCCTCTACGCCGCCGATCACGCGGACGGCTCGCTCGAACAGATGCTGTTGTCCGGCCACCCCGGCAGCCTGATCGCCGCGGCCAAAGCCGCCGCGCACTGGACGGTGACCGGCGTGCCGCTGGTGCTGGCGGCGCCGCTGATCGGCCTGTTGCTCGGCATGGGCACCCGGTCGCTGGCCACGCTCGTCGCCTCGCTGCTGCTCGGCACGCCGATTTTGTCGCTGCTCGGCGGCCTGGGCGCGGCGTTGACGCTCGGCCTGCGCAGCGCCGGCGTGCTGCTGATCCTGCTCATCGTGCCGCTGTCGATTCCGGCATTGATCTTCGGCGCCGGCGCGGTCAGTGCCGTCGATGCCGGACTGTCGGCGCAGGGGCATTTTTCTCTGCTCGGCGCACTGCTCATCTTCACCGTACTGTGCGCGCCGGTGGCCACCGCGTTCGCGCTGCGCATCGCCCTGGAGTGAACCCCGCATGAAGGCACCGACAACCTGGTTGACGTTCTCCGCGCCGCCGCGCTTCTACGCGCTGGCCAACGCCCTCAATCCGTGGCTGTGGGCGCTTGCCGTGGCACTGTCCATCGTCGGCCTGTACATCGGCTTTTTCGTCGCGCCGACCGACGCCACGCAGAGCGAGGCCTACCGCATCATCTTCATCCACGTGCCTGCGGCGTGGATGTCGATGATCCTGTACCTCGCGATGGCGTTCTGGGCAGCGGTGGGCTGGATGCTCAATGCGCGCATGGCCTCGACGCTGGCGCGCGCGATTGCGCCGACCGGCGCGCTGTTCACCTTCATCGCGCTGTGGACCGGCGCCTTCTGGGGCAAGCCCACGTGGGGCACATGGTGGGTCTGGGATGCGCGGCTGACGTCGGAACTTATCCTGCTCTTTTTGTATCTCGGTTTCATCGCGCTGGTGACGTCGATCGATGACCTGGCCCGCGGCGACAAGGCCGGCGCGCTGCTGGCCATCGTCGGTTCGATCAACGTGCCGATCATTTACTTTTCGGTGCGCTGGTGGAATACCCTGCACCAGGGCGCCACGGTGAGCCTGACGAGTGCGCCGAAAATGGCGCAGACGATGTTGTGGGCGATGCTGATCATGACGCTCGCTTTCTGGGCTTACGCGTTTGCCACGGTCTTCACCCGTGCGCAGGCGCTGGCGCTGGAGCGCGATGCCGACGCCGACTGGGCGCGAAAGGAAATGAGATGAACTGGGGAAGCTTCGGCGAGTTCATGGCGATGAAGGGCTACGGCCTGTACGTTTGGGGCTCGTATGGCGTCACCGCCGCGCTGATGCTGGCCGAGCCGTGGCTGGTGCGCCGCCACCTGCGGCGCGCGCGCCGCGGCGATCAACGATTGGAGACTTGAAGCATGAAACCGCGTCACAAACGTTTCGCCCTCATCGGTGGCATCGTCGCCAGCGTCGCCGTCGCCGCGGGCCTGGTGCTCAACGCCTTCCAGAGCAACCTCGTCTTCTTCTTCTCGCCGTCGCAGGTGGTGGCCAAGGAAGCGCCGACGGCCAAAACATTTCGCTTGGGCGGCATGGTCAAGGAGGGCAGCGTCAAGCGCAACGGCACCGAGGTTCAGTTCGCCGTCACCGACACCGCGCAGACGATCAACGTCAAGTACGTCGGCATCCTGCCCGACCTGTTCAAGGAGGGCAAAGGCGTTGTCGCCCAAGGCCAGTTGCAGAGCGATGGCGTGTTCGTCGCGCGCGAGGTGCTGGCCAAGCACGACGAGAACTACATGCCGCCCGAAGCCGCCGAGGCCTTGAAGCAGGCCAAAAAAACCAACGAGAAGATCGCCAACACCGTGTCACCGGGAGCGCCGCAATGATCCCCGAACTCGGCCAACTGGCGCTGCTGCTGGCACTCGGCGTGGCGCTGGTGCAGGGCAGCCTGCCGATCGTCGGCGCGGCGCGCGGCCGCCACGACTGGATGGCGCTGGCGCGGCCGGCGGCGCAGACGCAGTTCCTGCTCGTGGCGCTGGCGTTCGCGTGCCTGACGGTCTCGTTCATCAACAACGACTTCTCGGTGCTCTACGTTGCCGAGAACAGCAACTCGGCGTTGCCGCTGCAGTTCCGCATCGCTGCGGTGTGGGGCGGCCACGAAGGCTCGCTGCTGCTGTGGCTGCTGATGCTCAGCACCTGGACGGTGGCGGTGGCGCTGTTCAGCCGCCACCTGCCGACGCCGGTGATCGCGCGCATCCTGGCCGTGTTGGGCTTGGTCAGCGTCGGCTTCCTGCTCTTCACGCTGATCACGTCGAACCCGTTCGAGCGCCTGCTGCCGGCCGCCGCCGACGGGCGCGACCTGAACCCGCTGCTGCAGGACCCGGGCATGATCATTCACCCGCCGATGCTCTACATGGGCTACGTCGGCTTCTCGGTGGCGTTCGCCTTTGCCATCGCGGCGCTGATCGGCGGCAACCTCGACGCGACCTGGGCGCGCTGGACGCGGCCGTGGACCACCGCCGCCTGGATGTTCCTCACCATCGGCATTGCCCTGGGCAGCTGGTGGGCCTACTACGAACTCGGCTGGGGCGGCTGGTGGTTCTGGGATCCGGTGGAGAACGCGTCGTTCATGCCGTGGCTGGTCGGCACGGCGCTGATCCATTCGCTGGCCGTCACCGAAAAACGTGGCGCGTTCAAGTCATGGACGGTGCTGCTGGCGATCATGGCGTTTTCGCTGTCGCTGCTCGGCACCTTCCTCGTCCGCTCGGGCGTGCTGTCTTCGGTGCATTCGTTTGCCAGCGACCCGTCGCGCGGTCTGTTCATCCTGGCCTTTCTCGTCATCGTCATCGGCGGCTCGCTGGCGCTGTACGCGTGGCGCGCGCCGCAGGTCGGCTTGGGCGCGCGCTTCGAGCTGGTGTCGCGCGAGACCATGCTGCTCGGCAACAACGTCATGCTCGTGGTCGCGATGGGCACGGTGCTGCTCGGCACGCTGTACCCGCTGGCGCTCGACGCGCTCGGCATGGGAAAAATCTCCGTCGGCCCACCGTACTTCGACGCGGTGTTCGTGCCGATCATGGCGCCGCTGGTGTTCCTGATGGGCGTCGGGCCACTGGCGCGTTGGAAGGCCGCCGAGTTGCCGAGTCTGGCCAAGCGCCTGCGTTGGGCCGCCGTGTTGACGGTTGTGATGGCATTGCTCACCGGCTGGCTGGCCGGACGCATCTCGGTGATGGCCACGCTCGGCTTCCTGATGGCGTGGTGGGTCGTCTTCGCCGTCGCCACCGACCTGGTCGAGCGTGTGCGGCCGGCCAGCGTGGCCGCATCGAACCTGTGGGCGCGCTTGAAACTCGTGCCGCGCACGATGTGGGGCATGTGGCTGGCGCACCTCGGCATCGCGGCGTTCGCGTTTGGTGTGAGCATGGTCAACACCTACGGCGTCGAGCGCGACGTGAAGATGGAGATCAACGACACCGTCGAGGTGGCCGGCTACGTCTTCACCTTCCGCGGCGTGCGCGACGCGCAAGGGCCGAACTACCAGGCCGCGCAAGGCCTCGTCGAGGTGACGAAGAACGGCAAGCCGGTGGCGACGATGCGGCCCGAGAAGCGCATCTACCGCGTGCAGCAGAACCCGATGACCGAAGCCGCGATCGACGCCGGCTTCACGCGCGACCTCTACGTTTCGCTCGGCGAGCCGGTGGGCGGCAACAACGCCTGGGTGGTGCGCGTCTACGTCAAGCCGTTCATCGACTGGATCTGGGGCGGCTGCGTGCTGATGGCGCTCGGCGGTGGCCTGGCGGCCACCGATCGGCGCTACCGCGTGACGAGCCGCGAGCGTGAGCGCCTCAACATGGCAGGGGCGCGGATCACGACATGAAGAGCTCTGCGCTTCATCATCCCGCTGGCGCTGTTCGGCGTGCTGGTGGCTTTCCTCGCCGTGGGCCTGAAGTTGAACCCGCGCGAGGTGCCGTCGCCGCTGATCGGCAAACCGGCGCCGGTGTTTGCGCTGACGCAGCTCGGCGATGCGAACAAGACGCTCGGCCGCGAGGACATGCTGGGCAAGGTCTGGCTGCTCAACGTCTTTGCCTCGTGGTGCACGCCGTGCCTGGACGAACACCCGCACCTGATGGCCTTGGCGCGCCAGAAGCAGCTGCCGATGGTCGGCCTGAACTACAAGGACACGCGCCCCAACGCAACCCAATGGCTGGGGCGCCACGGCAACCCGTACGACGCCGCGCTGTTCGACGGCGACGGCCGCATCGGCATCGACTTCGGCGTCTACGGCGTGCCGGAAACCTTCGTCATCGACAAGCAGGGCGTGATCCGCTTCAAACATGTCGGGCCGGTGACGCCGGAGGTGATCAGCAAGCGCATCGTGCCGCTGGTGAAAGAACTCAATGGTTAGGTGGCTCGTCGTGTTGATGCTGCTATGCAGCGGCGCGCTGGCCAAGGAAGCTGCGTCTGTCGCTGCCGACCCCGCGCTCGAAGCGCGCGTCGTCGCCATCACGGCCGAGCTGCGCTGCCTCGTCTGCCAGAACCAGACCATCGCCGACTCGAACTCGGGCCTGGCCGACGATCTGCGCAACCAGGTTCGCGAGCAACTGCGCAAGGGCGCCAGCGATGCGCAGGTGCTGCAGTTCATGACCGATCGTTATGGCGACTTCGTGCTCTACCGGCCGCCGTTCAAGGCCGCTACCGCCCTGCTGTGGATCGGCCCGACGGCGCTGCTCGTCATCGGCCTGGGCGCGCTGGTGCTGGTGCTGCGGCGGCGCGCGAAGCTCGCGCCCGATCGCTTCGAGCCCGATGACGATGCAGACAGCGCCGAGGGAGACACCGCGCGATGACGATGTTCGTGGTGATCGGCGCGCTGCTGGCGCTGCTGACCTTGGTGCTGCTGACGCGGCCGCTTTGGCGGCGCGGTGGCGGCGATGCATCAGGCAGGGCCGCGCTGCGGCAACAGCTCGACCAGCTCGCGGCGTTGAAGCAGTCGGGCGTGCTCGCCCAAGCGCAGTACGACGAAACACGGCAGGCGCTCGAGCGGCGCATTGCCGATGCTTCGACCACGGCAACAACCGCAGCAGCATCATCATCCAAGCCCCTGCTGCTCGGCGTGACCAGCTTCGTCTGCGCGATCGCGGTCGCGGGCTATGCCTGGCTCGGCACGCCGCGCGCGTTGAACAGCGAGCTGCTCGCGGCGGCGCCGGCGGGCAGCAGCGGCCCGATCACACCCGAGCAGATCGACGCGATGATCGACGGCCTGACCACGCGGCTCAAAGACAACCCGAACGACGCCGACGGCTGGGCCATGCTCGGCCGCTCGCAGATGGTGCTCGGCCGCCACGCGCAGGCCGTACCGGCGTTGCAGAAGGCCGTCGCACTGCGCGGCAACGATGCCGCACTGCTGACCGAATACGCCGACGCGCTGGCCGTCGTCAACGGCCGCAACCTCGACGGCGAACCGAGCCGCCTGCTCGCGCAGGCCCTGGCCATCGATCCGAACTACCCGAAGGCGCTGCTGCTGTCGGGCATGCACGCCTTCCAGCAGAAGGACTATGCGAAGGCGCTGCTGCAGTGGGAGCAGGTGGTGCAGTCGGCTCCCAACGGCGAGCTGGCGCAGCAGCTTCAGAGTGTGATCGCGCAGGCGCGGGAGCGCGCCGGTGGTGCGGCGGCGCCGGCATCGGCAGCAGCGACGGCATCAGCCGCGCCCGCCACATCGGTCAGCGGCACCGTGACCCTCGCACCGGCGCTGGCAGCCAAGGCACGCCCCGACGACACCGTGTTCGTCTTCGCGCGCGCCGCAGAAGGCCCGCGCATGCCGCTGGCGATTCTGCGCAAGCAGGTCAAGGATCTGCCATTGACCTTCAAGCTCGACGACAGCATGGCCATGTCGCCGGCGGCCAAGCTGTCGACGACACCGCGTGTCGTCGTCGGCGCGCGTGTCAGCGCCAGCGGCCAGGCCACGCCGCAGCCGGGCGATCTGCAAGGCTTCTCGGCGCCGGTGGCGCCAGGGGCGGCGGGCCTGGCGATCCAGATCAGCGACGTCGTCGCCACGCCTTAAGCGCGCTTGTGAGCGTCGTAAGCCGGCTTGGGCGCACGGCCGGTGATGCGCGCCACGACGCGCTCCAGGCGGCGCCAGAAGCTCACCTCTTCGAGCACCGGGTTGAGAAAGTTCGTCACCACGCAGTAGTGCGAATCGCGCGCGCCGCCGTGGTGCTTGCCGTGGTGGCGCGGGCTCTGCAGCAAGTGCGCGCGTTGCAGCCAGGTCACGAGCGCCGGGTTCTCGCGCGGGTTGCGGTGCGCCCACTTGTGCATCTGGTTGGCGTTGACCGAGAGCACGACGAACAGCAGCACGGCCACGCTCAGGTGGCCAACAGCATGCGCAGCGGCAATGATCAGCGCACCGATCAGCAGCAGGTCCCACGAGCTTTGCCACCACGTGCGCTTCAGAAAGTCGCGCGGCCGGCGGTGGTGCACTTCGTTGTCACGCGCGATCAGGTTGATGACGCGCAGCTTGCGCCGCGGCTTGAAGCGCGCGTAGGTGTCCTCGGCCCAATGGACCACGCCCGACACCAGATCAGCCAACAGCACCGAGCCGGCAATCGCACCCACGCTGGAACTCAAGACAACAACGCTCATTCGCCGAAGACTCACGGGTCGCACCTCCACATGAAGGTGCGCCATCGTGGCGCTGCGGCCCCGTGCCTGTCCACGCCTGACGGCGAGGTATCGGCAACCGGTACCGCGCGGCCAAGGCGGCGCAGCCGCTACGATGCAGCGGAGCCGCCATGCAGCCGCTGACGCATCACCAGATCATCGGTCTCGCCCCACCGTTCACACGGCGCGGGCGCCATGTGGATCTGGCTGCGAGCAACCGGCTCGAACGGCGCATCGTCTTCAAGGCGATCGAGCACGCGGGCTCGACGACACGCAGGCGCAACTCGCCAACGACCACCTCGTCGGCGCCAGCCCGCGCGGTTGGGAAGACATCTCCAACGTGCTCAAGTCGGGCCTGTCTGAATCCGCGCAACGCGTGTTCGTGCAGGGCCGCATCGGCGCTGCCAACGCCGCAGAATTTTTCGGCGTGCTGCGTGAACTGCAGGCCGCTGTCGATGTGATGCGGCTGCTCGCCGCCGAGCCCGGCGACGAAACCGCCGCGCTGCTGCCGCGCACGCTCGACGGCCTGTACGGCATGGTCTATGGCCTGCTCGCAGCCAGCAGCGACAGCGCGGCGTTGGCACGTGCGCTGGAGATCGTCGAGCAGTTGCCCGACACACGCGCCGATGCCGCGTTGCCGCTGCGCGAGGCGCAGACGCTGGCGATGGAGCTGTTGATGCAACGCGCGCTCGAAGGCGGCCTCGAAGCCACGGTGATCGACAGCGCGTCCTACCGCCGCTACAGCGAGCGGCGGCGCAAGGAAGGCACAGAGTGAAAGTGCATGAGCACCGCGGCCTGCGCGCGGTGCAACGCATGGTCGAGTTCGCGCCGTCCACCGGCGGCCTCGCGCTGTGGGTGCGGCATCACGATCTGCCGGCCGACGATGACGACACGGCACCGGTGGCCACCGATGGCGACGCGCTGTTCTACGCCAAGCACTTCGAGCAGCGGCCTCTGGACGAACAGGTGGGCCTGGTCGCGCACGAGGTGCTGCACATCGCGCTGCGCCATCCGCAGCGCTATGTCGATCTGCAACGCCTGCAGGGCGATGTCGATCTCAAACTCTTCAACACCTGTGCCGACGCCATCGTCAACAGCACGCTCGATCACCTGAGCTGGCTGCTACTGCCGAAGTCCGCGGTGCGCCTGCCGCTACTGCTCGAAAGCGCACTCGGCATCTTCGAGAGCGTCGAGAAATCCTTGCTCGAATGGGACGTCGAACAGCTCTACCGCGCGATCGACGATCGCCGGTTGCCGCCGCAGAACGGCCGCCACAAGGCGCAAGGCCAGGACCGCGTTATGACCAACGCCGACGCGGCCGGCTCGGGCAGTCCGCGCGACGACGGACCGCGCGCCGCAGCGGTGCGCGCGCTCGGCGCGATGACCCCCGCCGACCTGCGGCCCGGCGCCCTCGCACAAGACGCGCCCGAAGCCGACGCGCAAGCCGCGCGCGAATGGAGCGAGCGCCTGGTGCGCGCCCACGCCAACGACGGCGCGTTCTCGATGCTGCGCACGCTGATAGCAGACCTGCCGCGCAGCCGCACGCCCTGGGAGCAGGTGCTGCGCACGCAACTCGCGCGTTGCCTGACGCCACGCCCGGCGCCGTCGTGGTCGCGGCCGTCGCGCTCGTACCTGGCGAATCAGGGACGCACGATCTCAGGCCACCGCCTGCCCTGGGAGCCCGGCTTCAGCGGCGTCAAGACCGTGCCGCGGCTCGTGGTCATCGTCGATGTGTCCGGCTCGATCGACAAGGACCTGATGGAACGTTTCGCCCGCGAGATCGAAGCCATCACGCGCCGCCTCGAAGCCAGCCTGGTGCTGGTGATCGGCGACGATCATGTGCAGCGCGTGGTCCGCTTCGAGCCCACCGACCTGAAGCCGGCCCGTCTCGACCTGCAAGCGATCGAGTTCAAAGGCGGCGGCGGCACCGACTTCACGCCGCTGCTCGAAGAGGCCGACAAACATCGGCCGGACCTTGGTGTCGTGCTGACGGACTTGGAAGGGCCAGCGCGCTTTCAGCCGCGCTGGCCGGTGATCTGGGCGGTGCCAGAGTCGTGTGGGTCGGCGGTGGCGCCGTTCGGGCGCATGCTGGTCCTGCGCTGACGATGCGCTTGATCACGCAGTAACACCTTCGCTGCGCGATGTGCGCAAAGACGGTCGGCAAAAGCGCCGTATTGGTAAGTCAGCGCTTGGCCTCGTCTTCCACCGGCACGCCACCGGGTAAGTTTTCGAGGATGTAGTTGCGGGCTTCGATGAGGTCCTTCATTCACGCGTTCACAGCACGCACGCCGCTCAAAAAATAAACCGCCTCGGCTAGACTGCGGCCAAGGCATCAGCAGGAGTATCTTGAGTGAAAACGCGCAATCAATTGACCGTGGCACGCGCAGCGCGCGTGTTGACCATCGCCGCCGCGGCCGCGGTATTGGCGGCATGTACCACCACGCCCGCAGCGCCGCGCTTTCAGGGCGAATCGCCAGCCTCCATGCTGTGGGTCGGCAACAGCTACTTCTACTTCAACAACAGCATGCACGGCCACCTCGGCGGCTTGCTCAACGCAGCCGGCGTGCGCGGCACTCGCCAGATCGTCGGTGACGATCAGCGGCGCGGGCCTCGACTGGCATGACATGGCGTCGCACTTCAAGCCCGGCACGGGGATGTTGCGCTACAGCTTCACGCCCACCAATGAAGTGGCGTTCAACAAGTTCGAGCGCGCTTATGACCTGGTGTTGATGATGGATTGCAGCCAGTGCCCGATCCATCCGCAGTTGCAGCAGGCGTTTCATGACACGGCTGCGAAGCACGCCGGGGCCGTGCGCAACGCGGGCGCCGAGCCGGCGTTGTTCCTGAGCTGGGCCTATCAGGATCAGCCGCAGATGACGGATCAGTTGGCGGCCGAGTACGTGAAGGCGGGCCGCGCCAACAACATGCGCGTGGTGCCGGCCGGGCCGGCGTTTGCGGCGTCAATCGCCAAGCGCCCCGACCTCAACCTCTACGCGCCCGACAAGCGTCACCCGAGTCTGGCCGGCACGTACCTCGGCGCCGCGGTGGTGATGGCGAGCGTGTTCAAGAAGTCGCCGGTGGGCAACACCTACACGGCGGGTTTGCCGGCCGACGTGGCCCAGCACCTGCAAACGGTCGCTTGGGAAACCGTGCAGTCGTTCAAGCAGTAGTTGTCCTAGGAGCGTGGGCGGCAGAAGGGAAGTCCCTGACGACCCGAGAGCCGCCTGATCGTTGAAGGCCCATGGCCATCAGCTACCGCCCCTACGAACCGCAGCAACAGATGCTGCTGCCCGCGTCGCTGCAGGACTGGCTGCCCCATGGGCACCTGGCCTACTTCATCGGCGACACGGTCGATGCGCTGGACCTGAGCGCCTTCTACGCCCGCTACGCCGGCGGCGGCGCGCGCAACCAGCCCTTCCACCCGGCGATGATGGTCAAGCTGCTGGTCTATGGCTACGCCACGGGCGTGTTCAGCTCGCGCAAGATCGAGCGCCGCCTGCACGAGGACCTGGCGTTTCGGATGCTGGGCGCGGGCAACTTCCCCAGGCACCGCACGATCCGCGACTTCCGCGCCCTGCATTTGAAGGAGCTGAGCGATCTGTTCGTGCAGGTGGTCAAGCTCGCCCGCGAGATGGGCCTGGTCAAGCTCGGCACGGTGGCCATCGACGGCACCAAGATCAAGGCCAACGCCAGCCGCCACAAGGCCATGAGCTACGAGCGCATGCAGCAAGCCGAGGGCGAACTCAAGGCGCAGATCGATGCGCTGCTGGAGCGCGCCAAGAGCACCGATGCGGCCGAGGCCGATGAGCCCGAACTGGACATCCCGGCCGAGATCGAGCGGCGCGAAGTGCGGCTCAAGGCAATCGCCGAGGCACGCGAGCGGCTGGAGAAGCGCCAGCGCGATGCCGACATCGAGCGCGGCCGCACTGAAGACGATGACCGCAAGCCCCGCGACGAGGACGGCAACCCCACGGGCGGCCGCTACAAGCGCGAGTTCGGCGTGCCCGAGGCCAAGGCGCAGGACAACTTCACCGACCCCGACAGCCGCATCATGAAGCGCGCCGGCGGCGGCTTCGATGCCAGCTACAACGCGCAGACGGCGGTGGACGACACCGCGCACATCATCGTGGCTGCCGAGCTGAGCAACAACGCCGCCGACACGCGCCAGTTGGTGCCGATGCTGCAAGCGGTGAAGAACAACACCGGAGAGCTCCCCAAGCAAGGGCTGGCCGATGCGGGCTACCGCAGCGAAGGCAACTTCGAGCAGCTTGCGGGCCTGCCCATCGAGCTGGTGGTGGCACTCGGGCGCGAAGGCAAGCAGCAAGCGCAGATCGATGCGCACACCCATCCGCACACGGCGGCGATGGCGGTCAAGCTGCAAACCGAAGAAGGCAAGACGGCCTACCGCAGGCGCAAGTGGATTGCCGAGCCGCCCAACGGCTGGATCAAGAGCGTGCTCGGGTTCCGTCAGTTCAGCCTGCGCGGACTGCACCGCGTGCAAGCCGAGTTCAAGCTCGTCTGTCTGGCGCTGAATCTGCGCCGAATGGGTGCCATGCAGGCGGCATGAGGGCAGCAAGATGAGCCACTTCGACCACTTTGCTGGGCCTCAGGGTCGCGCTGTGGTGCTCGTGGGGCTCAACAACGCGGCATCGGTCTACACGACCGCGCGATTTGGCGCGCCGCGACGCGAGTCGATCAGCTTTGTGGGTTCGGCAGCTTTCTGCCGCCCACGCTCCTAGCGCTCGTAGACGAAGCCGTCGGCAGGCGCTTGCATCTGCGCGAGCGTGGCGTTGGCGACGATGCCGTCGGCCAGCACGATGACGCTGCCGGCGACTGTCATCGTGGCAATGGCGACACTGGGCTTTGCGCCCTTGACGCTCGCCGCTGCGGTCTGCATCTTCGGTGCGTCCACCGCTGGCGCCTTGCCGGCCGATTGAGCGAAGGCGTGGGTGCCGATCAGGGCGCAGCACGACAGCACAGACATCTTGATGAAGCAACGTTTCACGAGATTTCCCCCAACGGTTGGCGCCATGTATCCAGCGCGGTGACGGGCAATGCTAGGCGCGTCGACCGTGCAGCAACACCTCGTCATGAAACGAATTGGGCTGCATGGCCATAAATTGCCGTGTCGAAGTTGGCGAACGAGCACACGTATCGTGAACGGCTCCTTGGCCTTGACGCGCTTGGCCAACTCCTTGCGCGTCAGGATCGTGGGGTTTCGTGCGGCCGATGACGGCGTTGGCGGCTTCGAGCGCAGCGAACAGGTCGGGGTAAGTCAGCTCGTCGCTGATCACCATCAAGTCGATGTCGCTGGTCGCGGTGTCGGTGTTCTTCGCGACCGAGCCGTAGACGAAGGCCGCGACGAGCTTCTTCGCGAGCGGACTGAGCACCTGCCGCAGCGGTTCGGCCAAGCCGAACGTCTTGTGCACGATGCCCCTCAGTTCCTCGAAGATGGGCGCGTCGGCATTGGCCTGGTAGTGCTTCTGGTTGCCGACCGATCGCACGGTGACGATCGCGCTACCAGCAGCGTCGTCAACTCGCGCTGCACCGCGCCCGAGTTGCTGTGTTCTGGTGAAGCCGCATCGGCGAGGTTGGAGGCGGCGGGTACGCCCTTCTTGATCGAACCCATTTTGGGCATAAATGTACTCAGATTGGGTTGCGCTGCAGTCT
>CAVTAM010000050.1:0-20105 GCA_963732625.1 uncultured beta proteobacterium
GGCATTGAAACAGACTGACGGCGATCAGACAAGCGCTCGAAGGGGTGATGAACTGCGCAGCGGCTGCTGCCGGAACCTGTCGAGCGGCGCCCGCCGCTACGACACGATCCAGCCCTGGGCGTCACAAGCCGCGACGAGCTCGCGGTCCGGCGAATCCTCGATGATCTGCCCCAAGCGGAACGCGGCCGGTCTTGCGCAGCGTTCTTCCTCGATCCAACGCCGAGCCGAGTTCATGTCGTCATGTTTCTCGGCGACCGATGCGTTCGTCTCGAAGACGACTCTGACGTGGTATGTCATCTGACTGCTCCGTCAGCGGCGAGGTCTCGGGCACACCAGCGCAGCAGGCAGTCCTGAAGCGCTTGCGCACTGCAAGGCTTGTCCAGCACACCGTCCAAGCCGCAGTCGCGCAACAGTTTTCCATCGAACGCGCAGCCGGTGTAGGCCAGCACCGGAACTCGGGCAGCCGCGCGTTCGTGCTCAGCGGCGCGGATGCGCTTGGTCGCTGCCAAGCCGTCGAGCAGCGGCATTTGCAGGTCCATCAAGATCAGGTCGAAAGTGCGCGCGCCCGCCAGGGCCACCGCTTCAACCCCGTCTTCGGCCAGCGTCGGCGTGATGCCCAGGCGGCGCAGCAAGTCGTCGGCAAACGCCAGGTTGGACGGGTTGTCGTCAACGACAAGCACGCTCAGATCGCCCGCTCTCTCGAATTCAGCACGGCCCGGGTACTGCGCGGACGGGTTTGCGAATGCCTGCACGGCCGTCACTCCACCAGCGCCAGGCAAGGCGGCGAGACCTCTCGCCCGATGACTGCGCGCGCATAGAAGTAGTCGTTGCGACCGTGTTCGCTGAGGCCGCCGATCTCGACGCGTCCCTGCGCGTCGCAGGGAAAAGCAAAGTCCTGACCTCCGCTGATCAAACTCGAAAAGCGCAACTCGTAGCGGGCCCGGCAAGCGCCGGACTGGGGCAGGGGGCTCATGCTGAGGCGTAACGTATCGAACATCGCTGCCGGTTGTCGGTCCGCTAGCGGACACATGCCGGCGAGCCGCCGCGCGAGCTCAGGTGGCCTCTTGCTTCGGCAGCAGGCGCTCGTACTCCTTCTTCACCACCTCATAACACTCGCAGACGCGCGCCTCCAATCCGTTGCGGTCGAGCAGCGTGATGTGCCCGCGCCCGTAGCGGATCAGGCCGGCCGTCTGCAACTTGAGCGCGGCCTCCGTCACCCCTTGGCGGCGCACGCCCAGCATGTCGGAGATGAGCTGCTGCGTCATCACGAGCTCGTTGCCCTGCAGCCGGTCGCAACTCAGCAGCAGCCAACGGCACAGTTGCTGGTCGAGCGTGTGGTGCCGGTTGCACGCCGAGGTCTGGGACATCTGCGTGATCAACGCCTGCGTGTAGCGCAGCAGCAGGTGCAGCACCGGGGCGCGCTTGAACTCCTGCTTGATCGCCGACGAGGCGAGCCGCCAGCCTTGTCCGGCGCTCTGCACGACGGCCCGGCTGGTCGTCGAACTCGCCGCCCATGAACAGCGAAACGCCGACCAACCCCTCGTTGCCGACGACGGCCAGTTCGGCCGACGCGCCGTTCTCCATCACATACAGCAGCGAGACGATGGCGGTGGTCGGAAAGTACACGTGCGACAGCTCGTCGCCCGATTCGTACAGCACCCGCCCCAGCGGCAGCTCCACGGCTTCGAGCTGCGGCTGCCAGCGCGCCCATTCGGACGGCGGCAGCGCGGCGAGCAACTGGTTTTGTCTGGCATCGGGACGCAAGTGCATGGCTACACCTTGAGAAATCCGAGTTCGAAGACGAGGCCGGTGGCTGTCCAGCGCCGGCCTCTACCAATCGCCAATTCTGCATCCGTCCGGGCGCCGGTGCAGCAACCCCACCGGCGCTGGGCGCGCCAGGCCGCGCACTCAAAGAATGCGCCGCGGGTGCTCCAGCGCTTCGTGCGCGGCATGCAGCCGCCGCACCAGCACCTTGATGAAGGCGTCGTCGAAGCGGTGGCGCGTGCCCGCCGAGAGCTGCGCCATCGCGTCCGGGTTGAACGAGATCGTGGTGCAGGTCTGCGAGACGATCACGTCGGCCTGGTGCACGCGCAGCTCGGGGCTCGGCGCCAGGTAGGCCATCTCGCCGACCGAGGCGCCCTTGCCGAGCGCGGCCACCTTGTTGCCGTCGCGAAAGACCTCGACGCCGCCTTGCGCGACGAGATGGAAGCTGCGGCCCTCCTGGCCCTTCTTGAAGATGGCGTGGCCGAAGGTGAAGCGCTGCCACTTGGCGCGGTGAACCACCTCCCACAGCTCGACATCGCCGAAAGCAGCGAAGAAGTCCAGGCCGCGCAGCAGGTTGAAGCGCTCCGAGTCGAGCACGCCTTGCAGCTTGCCGCGCGGCACTTCGCGGCGCGCGATCACGCCGGCCAGGCTCTGCGCGAACTCGTCCCAGTTGCCGGGCCGGTCGGCCGGGTTCTTTTCCAGTGCGCGCTGCAGCAGCGCTTCCAGGCTCGCCGGCACGCCGTCGCGCAGGCTGGCCAGCGGCTGCGGCTGCTGGTTGAAGACCTGGTGCATCAGCGCGGCCTGCGTCGGCCCTTCGAACGGCGGCCGGCCGGCGATCAGGTGGTAGAGCACGGCGGCCAGCGAGTACATGTCGGCGCGCGAATCGATCACCGCGCCGTCGAGCTGCTCCGGCGAGATGTAGGCCAGCGAGCCGACGCGGTGCACCGCGGTGCGCTCGGCGTCGAGTTGCAGGACGCTGCCGAAGTCGGTGATCTTCACGTCGACCACGGTGTCGCGGTCCATGACCGCGAGCACGTTGGCCGGCTTCACGTCGCGGTGGATCAGCCCCTGCCGCGACACGTAGCCCAGGGCCATCGCACACTTGAAGCCGATTTCGACGACTTGTTCGAGCGACAGCAGCGCATCGGGGCGGCAGAACTTTTTCAGCGTCGTGCCGGGCACGTACTCCATGACCAGGTACGGCAGCTCGGGGTCGGCGACGGCGTCGAAGATCTGCACCACGTTCGGGTGTTCGAGCTTGCCGACGAGGTCGGCCTCGGCGGCGAAGAAGCGCTTGAAGTAGTGACCGTCGCTGTTGCTGTCGCTGTCATCTGCCCGCGCCGGGATGCGCAAGCACTTGATGGCCACGTCGCGGCCGTGGAACTCGTCGCGGGCGTGGAAGACCTCGCTCGTCGCGCCTTCGCCCAGGCGGCCCAGCACCTTGTACTTGCCGATCTGGCGCGGCAATCGGGAAGGGAGCGCGAGGTCTGCGGACATGTTCGCCGAGCATAGTGTTGCGGCGCGCGCGCCGATGCCTGTGCTTACAAGTGGACGTGACCTTCGGCACGAATGAGCACGCGCGAACGGCCGCTGCGAAGCAAGTGCTCCGTCCCTTTCGAAAGGGACCGCGCGTAGCGCGAGGGTTGCACCAAGCGGCAAGCGCTACTTGCGCTTCTAGAATCTCCATCATGTTGCAGGCCCAGCAAGACCTTCTCGCGGCCCTGTCCCAGGCGCTCGACGAGACGGTGCCGGGCCATGGGCTCGCCGCCGTGTTCGAGTCGCCGAAGCAGGCCGCGCATGGCGATCTGGCGATCACCGCGGCGATGCCGCTGGCCAAGCTGAGCAAGAGCGCGCCGCGCGCGCTCGCCGAGCGCCTGGTGGCGGCGCTGCAAAAGCAGCCGGCGGTGCAGCGCTGGGTCAGCGCGCTCGAGATCGCCGGGCCGGGCTTCATCAACCTGCGCCTGTCACCGGCGGCCAAGCAGGCGGTGGTGGCCGACGTGCTGGCCGCGGGCGCGCGCTTCGGCGTCGCGCCGCCCAACGGCCAGCACGTGATGGTCGAGTTCGTCTCGGCCAACCCCACCGGCCCGCTGCATCTGGGCCATGCGCGCCAGGCGGCGCTCGGCGACGCGCTGTGCAGCCTGTTCGCCACACAGGGCTGGCAGGTCACGCGCGAGTTCTATTACAACGACGCCGGGGTGCAGATCGCGACTCTCGCGCAGTCGGTCAAGCTGCGCCTCGACGGCGTGAAGCCCGGCGACGCCGCCTGGCCCGACGAGGCCTACAAGGGCGACTACATCGCCGACATCGCCGCTGACTTTTCGGCCAAGAAGACCGTCAAGGCAGACGACCGCACGTTCACCGCCTCGGGTGACGCCAGCGACCTCGACGGCATCCGCCAGTTCGCGGTGGCCTACCTGCGCCACGAGCAGGATCTCGACCTGCAAGCCTTCGGCCTCAAGTTCGACAACTACTTTCTCGAGTCCGGCCTGTACAGCAGCGGCAAGGTCGAGGCCACCGTCGAGCGCCTGGCCAAATCGGGACACACCTACGAGGCCGACGGCGCGCTGTGGCTGAAGACCACCGCCTACGGCGACGACAAGGACCGCGTGATGCGCAAGTCCGACGGCACGTACACCTACTTCCTGCCCGATGTGGCCTACCACATCGACAAGTGGCAGCGCGGCTACACCAAGTGCGTCAATCTGCAGGGCACCGACCACCACGGCACCATCGCGCGCGTGCGCGCCGGGCTGCAAGCGGCCGATCTGGGCATCCCCGCCGGCTTCCCCGACTACGTGCTCAACAAGATGGTCACGGTGATGAAGGGCGGCGCCGAAGTCAAGATCAGCAAGCGCGCCGGCGGCTACGTGACGCTGCGCGACCTGATCGACTGGACCAGCCGCGACGCGGTGCGCTTTTTCTTGATCAGCCGCAAGGCCGACACCGAGTACACCTTCGATGTCGATCTCGCGCTGGCGCAGAACGACGAGAACCCGGTCTTCTACGTGCAGTACGCGCACGCGCGCATCTGCTCGGTGCTGGCGCAGTACAAGGGCGCGCGTGACTTTGCGAGCGCCGAGCTGTCGCTGCTCAGCGCACCGAGCGAAGCCGCGCTGATGCTGCAGCTCGCCGACTACCCGGCGATGCTGGCGCGCGCCGCGGCCCATCTGGCGCCGCACGACATCACGTTCTACGCCCGGGCCCTTGCCGCGGCCTTCCACAGCTACTACGCCGCCGAGCGCTTTCTGGTCGATGATGCGCGGCTGGCCCGCGCGCGTTTGGCCCTGCTGGCCGCGACCGCGCAGGTACTGAAGAACGCGCTGGCCGTGCTCGGTGTCACCGCCCCCGAGCGCATGGACCGCGAAACCCCTTCTGAAGCAAAGATCCCCACAACATGACTTTTCAACGCGGCGGCTTCGCCCTCGGATTGATCGTCGGCCTGCTGGTCGGCTTGGCGTTGGCCATCGGCGTGGCGCTGTACGTGACCAAGGTGCCGGTGCCGTTCGTCAACAAGGTGCCGCAGCGCACGGCCGAGCAGGACGCGGCGGAGACCGAGCGCAACAAGAGCTGGGACCCGAACGCGCCACTGGCGACCAAGCCGGTGGCGCCGATCCGCCCGCCGCCCGCTGCGGCCAGCGGCGTGCTGCCGCCGGGCATTGCGCCCGCGCCGCCGGCCACCACCGCGACGACTGCCACGACAGCACCGAAACCCGGCGCCGCCACACCCGCGCCGGTGGCGACGGCCAAACCGACGACGACGCCACTGCCGCCGGCGGCCACAGCGCCAACCAGGTCCACCAAACCGGGCGCCGATCCGTTCACCTACTTCGTGCAGGTGGGTGCTTATGGCAAGCCGGAAGACGCAGAACAGCAACGCGCCCGCATCGGCCTCATGGGCATGGCCGCCAAGGTCAGCGAGCGTGAACAGTCGGGCCGCACGATGTACCGCGTGCGCCTCGGGCCGTACGACCGCAAGGAAGATGCCGACGCTGTTCAGGAACGTTTGTCGGGCAGCGGCGTCGAAGCCGCGCTGGTGCGGGTCGAAAGATGAACCGCTGATTCGAATTCACAGAAGGGACATGCAGAACATGATCAATCGACGCGATCTGACACTGACCGGCGCCGCAGCGTTGTTCGCCGCCGCCGGCGCCCGCGCGCAAGGCGCCACGCCGGTCGAGGGCAAAGACTTCGTGCGCCTGCCGGCCCCCGCGCCGGTGGCCGCACCGGCCGGCAAGATCGAGGTCGTGGAGTTTTTCTCCTACGGCTGCCCGCACTGCTACAGCTTCGAGCCGCTGCTCGAACCGTGGGTCAAGAAGCTGCCGGCCGACGTCGCCTTTCGCCGCGTGCCCGCCGCGTTCAACGCCTCGTGGGAAGGCCTGGCGAAGATCTTCTACGCACTCGAAGCCACCGATCAGGTCGAAGCCCTGCACAAGCGCGTCTTCGCGGCCATCCACGTGCAGCGCCAGAAGCTCGACAAGGAAGCCGACATCGCCGCCTTCGTCAAGAGCGCCGGCGGCGACGACGCCAAGTTCCTCGACGCCTACAAGTCCTTCGGCGTGGCGACCAAACTGCGCCAGGGCAAGCAGCTCGCCGAGGCCTACAAGATCGACGGTGTGCCGACGCTCGGCATCCACGGCCGCTGGTTCACCGCCGGCTCGCTGGCCGGCACGCACGAGCGCGCGCTCGCAGTGGCCGATCAGCTGATCCAGCGCGCCAGAAAGCCGGCCTAGCTGCCAGCCCCTCGCGCGCGGCGCTCGCACTCCCCCGAGGGGAGGCTCGGGCCGGCCGCTTGGGAGCGGCCCTGCGCTGGCCCGAGCGCGCGCTTTGGCGTCAACAACTTCGCAATCGCGCCCCACGGAGCTCGCTCCTTGGGGCGCGCTGCTATGGCTAGAATGACCTGCAAGTTCTGTGCCGCAATGAAACTCCACTTCGTCCTCGCCCTGCTCCTCGTTGCCGCCCTGCAGCCCGCCCACGCCGAAAAGGCCGACCGCAGCAAGCCGCTGACGATCGAGGCCGACCAGCCGGGCACGCTTGACCTGGTCAAGCAGGTGGTCGTCTTCAATGGCAACGTCGTCGTCGCGCAGGGCACGATGGCCATCCGCGCCGAGCGCGTCGAGGTGCGCGAGCGCGCCGACGGCCACCGCAGCGCGACGGCCGTGGGCGTGGGCGGCAAGCCGGCCAGCTTCAAACAAAAGCGCGACGGCGTCGACGAGTGGATCGAAGGCGTGGCCGAGCGCATCGAGTACGACAGCCGCGGCGACGTGGTGCGCTTTGCCGGCAACGCGCAGGTGCGCCGCCTGCGCGGCGGCGCGGCGGCCGACGAGATCACCGGCGCGCTGATCACCTACGACAGCGGCAACGAGACCTTCAGCGTGCAGGGCGCACCGGCAGCGGTGGCGGGCGCCGCCTCGGGCAGCGGCAACGGCCGCATCCGGGTCACGCTGGCACCGCGGCCGGAGAAGCCCGATCGCGGCTGCGTCCGCCCCGTCCGCGCCAGCGCGATGAGCGCCGTGCCCATCGAAGCACCGGTGTCGGTGCTGCCGTCCAGCACGAGTGTCAGCCGCCTGGAAGCGCGCGGCTTGAAGAAGACCTACGGCGCGCGCACGGTCGTCAAGGACGTGCACCTGGCCGTCGGCGCCGGCGAGGTGGTCGGCCTGCTCGGCCCCAACGGCGCCGGCAAGACGACCTGCTTCTACATGGTCGTCGGCCTGGTGCGCGCCGACGCCGGCGAGATCACGATCGACGGCGCGCCGGTGCAGGGCAAGCCGATCCACCAGCGCTCGCGCCTCGGGCTGTCGTACCTGCCGCAGGAAGCCTCGATCTTTCGCAAGCTCACCGTCGAGGAAAACATCCGCGCCGTGCTCGAGCTGCAGCAGGGCGCCGACGGCCGCGCATTGCCGACGGCGCAGATCGACAAGCTGCTCGACGGGCTGCTGGCCGATCTGTCGATCGACAAGCTGCGCACCAGCCCGGCGCCGGCGCTGTCGGGCGGCGAGCGGCGCCGCGTCGAGATCGCGCGCGCGCTGGCCACGCAGCCGCGCTTCATCCTGCTCGACGAGCCGTTTGCCGGCGTCGACCCGATCGCGGTGATCGAGATCCAGCGCATCATCGGTTTCTTGAAGGCGCGCGGCATCGGTGTGCTGATCACCGACCACAACGTGCGCGAGACGCTCGGCATCTGCGACCGCGCCTACATCATCAGCGAAGGCAACGTGCTTGCCGAAGGCACGCCGGACGAGATCGTTGCGAACCCGGATGTGCGCAAGGTTTATCTCGGCGAACACTTTCGAATGTAGGTATGAAACCCAGCCTACAGGTCAGGCTGTCGCAGCATTTAGCGCTGACGCCGCAGCTCCAACAGTCGATCCGGCTCTTGCAGCTCTCCACCCTGGAGCTGCACCAGGAAGTCGAGCAGATGCTCGAGAGCAATCCGTTCCTCGAAGCCGAAGAAGAGCCGCCGACGATCGACGAGCCGCCGCAGCCTGAGTACGCCGCGCCGCAGCGCGACGAGTACATCGCCTCCGACGAAGGCCGCGACGACACGCAGGCGCCGGTCGATGCGGCCGAGTTCGGCACCACCGAGCGCGAAGACTGGGCCAACGGCACCGAAGGCGATGATTTCGACGGCGTGCGCGAACTGCCGTCGCTGAACGGCAGCGCGAGCAGCGGCAGCGGCAGCGGTGGCGACGATGATTTCGAGCCGCAGGAGCGCAACGCGCACGGCCCGACGCTCGCCGAGCACCTGATGCAGCAGCTGGCCGGCATGCGCCTGGCGCCCGAGGAGCGCGCGGCGATCCATGTGCTGGTCGAGTCGCTGAACGAAGACGGCTACCTTGCCGACTCGCTCGAAGACATCGCTGCCGGCCTGCTTGCCGACGATGCGGACGACGATCAACGCGAGCTGATGCAGGAGCGGCTGCAGGTGGCGCTGAAGTGGCTGCAGAGCCTGGAGCCCGTCGGCGTCGGCGCGCGCGACCTGGCCGAATGCCTGACGCTGCAACTGCGCGCGCACGAGCGTTGCGAGGCGCAGGTGGTGGCGATCATCATCTGCAAGCAGCACCTCGACCTGCTGGCGCGGCGCGACTTCAAGAAACTCGCCGCGGCCACCGGCGCCGACGACGAACTGCTCAAGGCCGCACATGGGCTGATCGTGCACTGCGAGCCCAAACCCGGCCGGCCGTTCGGCCGCTCCGAAGGCGCGGCGGTGGTGCCCGACGTGATCGTGCAGAAGGCCGGCCGCAACTGGCGCGTCGTCTTGAACCCCGACGTGATGCCCAAGCTGCGCATCAACGACCTCTATGCGCAGGCCATCAAGGGCGGCCGCGGCAACAGCGGCTCGCCGCTGGCCGCGCGGCTGCAGGAGGCGCGCTGGTTCGTCAAGAACGTGCAGCAGCGCTTCGACACCATCGCGCGGGTCTCGCAGGCCATCGTCGAGCGGCAGAAGGGCTTCTTCACGCACGGCGAGATCGCGATGCGGCCGCTGGTGCTGCGCGAGATCGCCGACGAACTCGGCCTGCACGAAAGCACGATCTCTCGCGTCACCACGGCCAAGTACATGGCCACACCGCTCGGCACCTTCGAGCTGAAGTATTTCTTCGGCTCGGGCCTGGCCACCGAGGCCGGCGGCAATGCGTCATCGACGGCGGTGCGCGCGCTGATCAGGCAGCTCGTCTCGCAGGAGAGCGCGGACAAGCCGCTGTCGGACAACCAGCTCTCGGAAATGCTCGGCGAGCAAGGCATCACGGTCGCGCGGCGCACGGTGGCCAAGTACCGTGAGGCGCTGAAGATCGCGCCGGCGAATCTGCGGCGAGCGCTTTGATCGTCGGTCTGTTCCTCCCGTGTGCGCAGGGCGTCGAGGCTTTTTTGGCCGACGAGTGCAGACGTTTACTCGGCGGCGACGCAGCGGTGATCGAGCAACGCGGCGGCGTCACCGTGCGCGGCGACGAAGTGACCGCGATGCGCCTGAACCTCGAAAGCCGCCTCGCCCAGCGCGTGTTGTGGCCGCTCGCGCACGGCCCGTACCGCAACGAGCTCGAACTCTATGAACTCGCGCGCACGGTCGATTGGCAGCGCTGGATCACGCCGCAGCAGACGCTGCGCGTCGATACCACCGCGCAGCGCTCGCCGCTGCAAAGCCTGAACTTCGCCACGCTGCGCATCAAGGACGCGGTCTGCGATGTGCTGCGTGACGCCACCGGCGAGCGGCCGAGCGTGGACACCCGCGCGCCCGACCTGCCGCTGTCGCTGCACCTCACGGCGACGCACGCCACGCTGTACGCCGACACCTCGGGCGAGGCGCTGTTCAAGCGCGGCTGGCGTGATGCCGGCGCGTTGAAAGGCGAGGCGCCGCTGAAAGAAACGCTGGCCGCCGCGATGCTGGCCGCGGCAGGTTGGCAGGGCAGAGCAGACGACGGCCCGCTGTTCGACCCGTTCTGCGGCGCCGGCACGATCGCCATCGAAGCCGCGCAGATCGCCTGCGGCATTGCACCCGGCAGCAACCGCCGCTTCGTCTTCGAGCGCCTCACGCCGTGGCGCGCGCACCAGGCCGCGTGGCGTGACATGAAAGAGGCCGCACGCACGCGCGTGCACGCAAGCGCGGTACCGATCTACGCCGGCGACGTCAGCTTTCGCATGACCGACTTCGCGACACGCAACGCCGAGCGTGCCGGCGTTGCGCGCGCCATCGAGTTCAAGACCGCCGATGCGCTGCAACGCCCGCCGCCGGCGCCGAGCGGCACGATGGTGCTGAACCCGCCGTACGGCGAGCGCATCGACGCCAAAGGCCAAGGCTCCGGACGCCAGGCGATTGAAGGCAGCGCCACGCCCACCGACTTCTTCGCCGCCCTGGCCTCGCACTGGAAGCGCCACTACCCCGGCTGGACCGCCTGGGTGCTGGCGCCGGAGATGAAGCTGCCGTCGCTGATGCGGCTCAAAGAAAGCCGCCGCGCTCCGTTGTGGAACGGGCCGATCGAGTGCCGGCTGTTCCGCTTCGACATGGTGGCCGGCTCGGCGCGGAACTGACAACCCCTCGCCCGCTGCGCGGGCACTCCCCCGAGGGGAGGCTCAGGCCGACGCTTGGGAGCGGCCCGGCGCTGGCCTGAGCACGCGCCGAAGCAAAACTAGCGCGACAGCCCGCCGAGCTTGCCGAGGATGGCGCCGATGTCGCCCAGCCCGCCTGCAGGAATGGCGCCTTCGGGCGTGGCCTTGTCGACCATCTGCGGCAGCAACTGCGACAACTGGCCGAGCAGGTCGCCCTGGCCCATGCCGGTTTGCTGCGTCAACTTGCCCAGCAGGTCGCCGCCGAGCACGTTGCCGAGTTGATCGGCGCCGATCGGCAGGTTCTCACCCTTGCCGATCCACGAGTTCATCACGTCGCCCATGCCGCCGCGCTGGAACTGCTCGGCCAGGCCAGCCAAACCGCCCAGCCCTCCCGCGCCGCTGCCCGCATCGCCGCCGCCCTTGTTGGCAAGCATGCCGGCGACGATGTTGATCAGCGCACCGGCGCCGCCTTGTTGCTGCTGCCCGCCGCCGAGCATGCCGCCGAGAACTGAATCGAGTAGACCCATGGAGAACTCCTGAACGTCTTTTGTGAGGGGAGCGGCGATTGTGGGCGCAGCCGTGGAGCCCGCCAAGGGCGGCGCGGGTATCCCCGCGGGCGGTCGCCAGAGGCGGTTTCTAAACTGCATCGACCCCCTCAACAACGATGGAGACAAGCTCATGAAGCTCGGCATCAAGGCATTGTTGGGCGGGGCGGCGCTGCTCGGCGCGCTGCTCGCAGCGGGCGTGCAGGCCACCAACTACTCGCTGTGGATCAACGGCCGCACCGGCGGCGGCCAGCTCGGCAACCACGACGATTTCACCTACTTCGGCCCGGGCACGGCCGCCGCCGGCGTCAACAAGAAGTCGGCCAACTGGGACGGGTTCAACCGCGTCGCCGACCAGAACTACCTGATCCGTGACGCGCTCGACTGCTACTGCACCGGAGCGAACTGGTGCTACGTCGCCGCGCACAGCGCCGGCAACCTGCAGATCGGCTACGCGCTCGATTTCTTCGGCGGCTCGCAGCGCGCGAAGAAGAACCCGGTGCCCAACGCGCAGGGCCAGTGCAGCAACAGCGACGGCAGCACGCAGACCGGCTGGAACATCAAGTGGGTCAACATCGCCGGCGGTGCGGCCGGCGGCAGCGAGCTGGCCAACGCCGGCGAGTGGGCGCTCAGTGAACCGCTGGTGTCGGACCTGAAAACCAGCACCGCACGCGCCCTCTACAACCACAACAACACACGCGCCCTCGTCTTCAACATGTTCGCCGGCGCCAAGGGCACGCTGTACTCGTTTTTGCTGCCGGGGCAGGACGACGAGGTGGTGGCGTATCACTCGGCCGGCGGCGTCTCGGGCACGTCGGGCTCGTCGTACTGCAACCCCTCGGACTGGTTCTGCAACGACCTGACGCTCGGCAGCGGCCAACAACCAAGGCGGCCGCGCCAAGTGGGCCAACCACTCGCTGAAGTTCCGCGACGACGGCGAGCGCGTCAACCACTACAACGAGGGCCGCTGGGCCGGCATCGTCGGCAAGGTGCGCGCCGACATGGAAGCCAATGCAAGATAAGCGCGCCAGCTCCGTTCTGTTCTTCCGGCGCCGCTGGTCATGGCTGCGCTGGGGCGCGCCGGTGGCGGTGGTGGTCGGCGGCCTGTTCGGTTGGTGGGTGGTGGCGTGGCAGGCCGACGCGAAGAGCGACGCGGTTGCGGCCGTCGCGCCGGCGCGCGCGAGCGCCGCGAGTGCGCCGCCGCGCACGCCCAGCGCACCCTTCAGCGCCGCCGGCCAGCAAACGCGCGAGGCACAGCTCGCCCTTTGGCAGCGCCGGCTCGAACGCGCCGAGCAGGCCTTGGACACCTACGCCGCGCAGACACGCTACCCGCACATCTCGCGCCCGGCCGAGGAGCAGGCCGACCAGATGTACCCCAATGAGCCGGTGGTCGAAGAGCATGCGCTGCGCGAACCCAAGGGCAAGGCGGCCGACGGCGTGCGCCTGCGCACGACGCAGCAGCGCATCTTCGTGCAGGGCGACGAGAGCGTGCGCTTCACCGTTGCGCTGGTGGACGACGAAGGCCGGTTGCAGCCGCTGCGAGTGCTGAGCGCGGCGGCGCGCGAAGTCACTCCGGCGTCAGTGGCGTCGCTGTACCCGGTGCTGCCGCTGGTCTTCAGCGACGACGGCAGCAACGGCGACCGCACCGCGGGCGACCGCGAGTTCAGCGCGACATTGCGGCCGGCGACGCAGGGTTTTGCCAAGCTCGCCGGGCAGATCCGCGTCGAAGTCTTCATGGAAGGCCGCGGCGAGCGCGGCTTCACCTACTTCGACATCTACGTCACGGCCGAGGCGCCGGCGGCGTGGAGCGGGCGTGTGCGCGACGCGATCGATGCCAACGGCGCGCTGAATTTTTATCTCGGCGCCACGGTGCGCGAACCGGGCCGCTACGTCGTCAGCGGCCGCATCGACGACGCCGACGGCCAGCCGGTGGCGCTGCTGACCTTCAACGACGAAGTCGGCCGCGGCGACACCGAGTTCCGCCTGTCGCTGTTCGGCAAGCTGCTGCGCGAGGCGCAACCGGCGATGCCGCTGACGCTGCGCGACGTGGTGGCGTTCCGCCTGCGCGAAGAAGGCCACCCGGACCGTGCCTTGATGCCGCGCCTGGACGGCGCCGTGCACACCAGCGGCAAACACGCGCTGGCCTCGTTTTCCGATGCCGAATGGTCGGGTGAGGAGCGCGCGCGTTATCTGGCTGAATTGACGCGCGACGTTGAAGAAGCGCGCCGGCAGGTCGAGCAGCTCGGCGGGCCGGCGCAGAAGCCTTAAGCGCCGCCGTTGAGCGTGATCACGCGATCCCCGTCTGCCGGCACGCAGCCGTCGGCGATCGGCGTCCAGCCGCGGCGGATGACCACCTGCTGGCTGTCATGGCACAGCTCGATGCGCTCGGCCCCCGGCACGTGCTCGCGCACGAAGGCTTCGATCGACGCCGGCAGGCTGGTGCGAAAGCGCATCGCCTGCACATCCTCGTGCGGATGGTCGTCGGTGTGCAGCCAGGGCACGAAGCCGGCGGCGAACATCAAGGCGCGCGAGTTCACCTGCACCGGCTGCGGTGCATAGCCGCGCTCGCCGAGCCAGCGCTGCGCGTCTTCGCGCGGGCCTTCTACCGCGCCCCAGGCGCCGGCCAGCAGCTCGGCGAGCCACTGGTTGCAGTTCTGATAGCGCACACCGAAGGCATAGGCGTTGGCGCTGTAGTGCGCGCCGACGAAGCGCAGCGCCCGCGAGGCGTCGAGGGCGGCCTGCTCGAGCGGCGCAGCCGCGGCCTCGGGCAGCAGCACGATCGACAGGTAGCCGAGCGCAGGGTCGCTGGTGCCGAACAGAAAACCGGCCAGGCCCTGGTCATAAAGCCGCGGCTGGCCCTCGTCGCAGGCGTAGTAGAGCTGGCGCACCGACCACGGCCCGTTGGCGCTGGCCTGCAGGCTGACGCCGGCATGCGAGTAGCGGATGCCGAATCGCGCCAGGTTCAAACCCGAGCGCGCGACGATCGCTACGCGCTCGCCCGAGTCTTCGAGTTCGCGCTTGGCGATGGCCGCAAAGCTCAGCAAGCGGTCCTGCTGCGTCGCCGACAGGGCCTGCGGCTGATCGCAAAAGCGGCCCGAGGCCGCGCCGGCGTGCGCGTTGCCGGCTGCCAGCGCCAGCAGACAAAAGGCGCGTGCGATCAGAGGGGCGTCACCGGCCGCGCGTCGAGATCTTGCAGCCACGCATCAGCCACCACGAGGAAGAAGGCTTGCCGCGTCTGGCCGCGCGTGAACTCGATGCCATAGGGCCGCGTGCGTGCGCTCACCGTATCGCCGGGCGCCAGTCCTTCTTGTGCGACGGTGCGCTGCGGCAGCACGAGCACGAAGGCTTGCCTCTCGTCATTCGGCGCCAAGGGCTCCAGCGCCAGACGCACCATGCCGGGCCGGTCGGTGTCCACCGTCACGGCCTCGATGCGGTACTCGCCGGCAGCGGCAGCCGTTGTCTTCGACGAGCTGTTGCTCGACCCTTGCAGCGAGTTCGACAGGCTGCCGGCCGCCGAGGAGGTGGCGCTGGCCGCCGTCGATGCAAAACTCTCGGCGAGAGTTGCGGTGGGGGCCAGCGCCAAGACGACGGCGGCGGCGTGGCGGGAAACGGGGTTCATGCAGGGGCTCCAGGGGGCGGGGTCCGCGCAAGGATAGCGCCGTGTCGTTCTACCCTGCGTTACGGCGCGCAGCGACAGCGCGGCCAACACCGCCAGCGGGGCGGTGTCGGCGCGCAGCACGCGCGCGCCGAGCGATGCGCTGGCGAAGCCTTGCGAGAGCGCCAGCGCTTCTTCGTCGGCGGTGAAGCCGCCTTCGGGGCCGCTCAACGCGATCACCGTTGTTGCACTCGTCGCGGACCAGGGCTGCGCATCGCGCCAGCCGAGCAGGCAGCGTTGCTCGTCGGCGCTGCGTTCTCCCAGCGTGCCGAGCCACGCCGCCAGCGGCTGCGGTGCCAGCACCTCGGGCACGCGGTTGCGTCCACACTGCTCGCAGGCCGCGATGGCGATCGCCTGCCAGTGGGCGCGGCGCTTCTCGGCGCGCTCGCCGGACAGGCGCAGCACCGAGCGCTCGGACGTCAGCGGCACGATGCCCGCCGCGCCGAGCTCGGTGGCCTTCTCGATGACGAAATCCATGCGCTCGCCGCTGGGCATCGCCAGCGCCAGCGTGACGCGGCACGGCAGCTCGCGCTCGACCGCGTGGTGCAACAACGGCGTCGCGGTGACTTCGCGTTTGCCCATGGCGTCGATGCGCGCCGCCCACTCGCCGCCGCGGCCGTCGAACAACGTGATCTCGCTTGCGGGTTGCAGGCGCAGCACCTGCGCGTGGCGCGCCGCGGGCTCGGGCAGCGCGAGCGTGGCGTGTTGGCGCGCAGCGGCAGTCGCTGACGTACAGGCGCGGCGGCATCAGGCGTGACCTCTCGAGTGCAGCGCCGCGCGCACGATCACGCGCGTCAGGCCGCTCGCCACCTCGGTGACGAAGCGCGAGAAGTCGGTGTGTGCGCTGTCGTCGGCGCGGTCGGAGATGGTGCGCATGACGGCGAACGGCCGCGCGAAGTCGTGGCACACCTGCGCCACCGCCGCGCCTTCCATCTCGACGGCGAGGGCATCGGGCAAAGCGGTGCGCAGCGCGGCGCTTTCGGTGGATGTCGAGACAAAACGGTCGCCGCTGACGATCAGGCCGCGGTGCACGGCATGCCCGCTGCTCTGCGCGGCGCGCGCCAGCGTGTCGCTCCACGCGGCGTCGGCAGCAAAGCGAGACTGGCCGGTGAGCGGCACCTCCCAGCGCGGAAAGATCGGCGAGGCGTCGAGGTCGTGCTGCAAGAGCGCGTCGCCGATGACCACATCGCCGACCTTCACGCCCTCACGCAAGCCGCCGGCCACGCCCGTGAACAGCACCGCATCGACCTCGAAGCGGTCGAACAACAGCGCGGTCGTTATTGCCGCGGCTACCTTGCCGATGCCCGACAGCACGAGCAGTGCAGCGTGCCCATGCAGCGCACCCAAATGAAAGTCGCGGCCAGCCACGCGCTCGATGCGCTCACCCACCAAGTCTTCATGCAGCGCGTGCAACTCTTCGCGCATCGCACTGACGATCGCGATGCGCTTCGTCATGCGCTGACTTTACTTCGGTGCGTCTCTCAACTCGCGGCGCAGGATCTTGCCCACCGCCGACTTCGGCAGATCAGCGCGGAACTCGATGAACCGCGGCCGCTTGTAGCCGGTGAGGTTGGCCTCGCAGTAGGCCTTCACGTCGGCGGCACTGACCTTGTCGTCTTTCTTCACGATCACCACTTTCACCGCCTCGCCGGCCTTCTCGTCGGGCACGCCGACCGCGGCGCATTCGAGCACGCCGGGCATCTGCGTGATCACGTCTTCGACCTCGTTCGGATAGACGTTGAAGCCGCTGACCAGGATCATGTCCTTCTTGCGATCGACGATCTTGAAGAAGCCGCGCTCATCGACGGTGCCGATGTCGCCGCTGCGAAAAAAGCCGTCGGCCGTCATCACCTTGGCCGTTTCGTCGGGCCGCTGCCAGTAGCCGGCCATCACCTGCGCACCGCGGATCGCGATCTCACCGGGCTGGCCCGGCGGCACCTCGTTGCCGTCGTCGTCGAGCAGCGCCAGCTCGGTGCCCGGCATCGGCAGGCCGATGTTGCCGCTGTAGGTGGTGCTGTCCACCGGATTGCAGCAGGCCGACGGTGAGGTTTCGGACAGGCCGTAGCCCTCGACGATCGGGCAGCCGGTTTTCTCCAGCCACTGCTTGGCGGTGGCGCTCTGCACCGCCATGCCGCCGCCGACGCTGATCTTCAGCGACGACCAATCGACGCTCGAGAAGTCCGGGTGATTCACCATCGCATTGAACAGCGTGTTGACCGCGGGGAAGCTGTGGAACCTGTGCTTGGCCAGCTCCTTCAGCATGCCGGCGATGTCGCGCGGGTTGGCGATCAGGATGTTGCAGCCGCCCATGCGCAGGCCGAGCATCATGTTCGAGTTGAAGCCGAAGATGTGATAGAGCGGCAGCGCACAGACGGTGACCACCTGCTCGCCCGGTGGGATCTTCTTCAGCGCCGGCTGGTACCAGGCCTCGGCCTGCAGCACGTTGGCCATCAGGTTGCGATGCAGCAGCACCGCACCCTTGGACACGCCGGTGGTGCCGCCGGTGTATTGCAGCACCGCGATGTCGTCGGGTCCCACGGCCGGCGCGGTGTAGGCCTTGTTGCGGCCTTGCGCGATGGCGTCGGCAAAACGCACCGCGCCGGGCAGCTTGAACGGCGGCACCATCTTCTTTCTGTGGCGCACGACGTGGTTGACGATCGCGCCTTTGACGATACCGAGCATGTCGCCCATCGACGCCAGCACGATGTGTTTGGTGGGCACGGCATCGATCACCTGCTGCAAGGTGCTGGCAACGAGCTCGACGATGACGATCGCCTTGGCGCCCGAGTCCTTCAACTGGTGTTCCAACTCGCGCGGCGTGTACAGCGGGTTGACGTTGACCACCACGCAGCCCGCGCGCAGGATGCCGGCCACGGCCACCGGGTACTGCGGCACGTTGGGCATCATGATCGCCACGCGGTCGCCGCGCACGAGGCCCAGGCCCTGCAGGTACGCCGCGAAAACGCGCGACAGATCATCGACCTGGCCGAAGCTGATCGACTTGCCCATGAACTTGTACGCCGGCAAATCGCGGTGCTTTTTGAAGCTCTCGTCGAAGAGCGCGATCAGCGACGGATAGACGTCGGTCTTTACCGCCGCCGGCACGCCGGCGGGGTAGTGCTTGAGCCAGACCTTGTCCATAACGCGCGCTCCCTGGGGCCAGAGCGGCGATTGTCGGCAGCACGCTGCCGTGCGATATCAGGGCATTCGATAGCGCCAGCGCTACCGGCAGGCCATCGCCACCGTGTAGTCGATCACCTTCAGCTGGCCGCTGACGATGTCGGCGCGAGCGGCATCGAGCCGGGCGCGCATCGCTGCGGTGACCAGCTTTGCGTTGTGCTCGTCCATCGCCAGATCGACGCCGCCTTCTTTCAAGCCGAGCGTGGTGACGCCGGGCTGCACGCCGTTGAAGGCTTGTTGCACGGCGAGATCGACGCGCTTGACCATCGACGAGAGCATCGTGCCGGGGTGCAGCCCGTTCTGATTGCTGTCCACGCCGATGGCGAAGATGCGCGCGTCCTTGGCTGCCTGCATGATGCCCAGGCCGCTCGTGCCGGCCGCGCTGAAGACGACATCGACGCCCTGCGCGACCTGCGCCTTCGTCAGCTCGGCGCCGCGCGCCGGATCGGTCCACGCGGCCGGCGTGTCGCCGATCAGGCTCGTGCTGACCTGCACGCTGGCGTTGGCGTAGCGCGCTCCTTGTTCGTAGCCGCAGGCGAACTTGCGCACCAGCGGCACGTCCATGCCGCCGACGAAGCCGACCTTGCCGCTCTGGCTCGCCATCGCCGCCAGCATGCCGGCGAGAAAGCTGCCTTCGTGCTCGCGGTAGACGAAGCTCTGCACGTTGGGCAGATTCACCACCGCATCGACGATCGCAAAGCGCAGCTTCGGATGCGAGCGTGCCACCTTCTCGATGCTCGCCGCCTGCGGAAAGCCGATGCCGACGATCGGACTCGCGCCGCGCTGCGCAAACCGCAACGCCGCCTGCTCGCGCTGCGCCGCGTTCTGGATCTCGAACTCGAGGTACGGCTTGCCGCTGTCCTTCTTCCAGCGCTCGGCGCCGGCAGATGCAGCCTGGTTGAACGACTTGTCGAACTTGCCGCCGAGTTCGTAGATGACGGCCGGCTGCGCCTGCGCGAGCGCGCAGGCGATGCCGCAGCGAGGAATGCGACGGCCTTCAGAACTGCGCCCTGAACTGCGCGCCGAAGGTTCGCGGCTCGTTGATGAAGCCCGTCAGGTTGTTGAAGTCGATGCCGCCGACGATGCGAATCTGATTGGTGATGTTGCGGCCGAACAGCGCGGCTTCGTACTTGCCGTTGCCCCAGACGTAGCCAACGCGCAGGCCGCCTTCGGTCAGCGCCTTGCCGGTGAACTCTTCCGATTCGTAGAGGAAGAAATTGATCTTGCTGCGGTAGACCCAATCGGTCAGCACGTACCACTCGCCGGTGGGCGTGGGTTGCGACCAGCGCAGCGTGAAGTTGGCAGTCACCTTGGGCGCTTGAGGCAGCGGGTTGCCGTTGATGTTGGCGCGCGCCGTCCAGTTGCCGGTGACGGGGTCCTGTTCGTACACGTGCGGGTCGGTGATCGGTGCAGTTGGCCTGCGGGTTCGGTGCGTTCTGGCCGGTGCCGCAGGCCGCCACCACCAAGCCCGAGTCCTTGATCTTGGTGTTGTTGTAGCCGATGCCCACCGACGCCATCAGGCGCTCGGTCAGCAGCGCCTGCAGGTCCAGCTCGAAGCCGGAGCCGGTGGCCTTCTTGGCGTTTAGCAGCACGTTGGAGTTGGCTGAGCCGCCGACCGCGGTGAGCTGCAGGTCCTTCACCTGGTAGTGAAGACGCCGAAGTTCAGGCGCGCCCGGCGGTCGAACAGGTCGGCCTTGATGCCGGCCTCGATCGAGGTGTTGGTCTCAGGATCGGCCACCGACTTGCCGTTGAACGCGCTCGCGCTCTGGATGCTCGACGCGCGGAAGCCCGTGGCCGCGCGCGCGTACAGGTTGATGTTCTTGTCCAGCGCGTACGAGCCCGACAAGTCCCAGCTCACCTTCTTGTCTTCGGGCGCCGCCGACAGGCTGCCGCCGACGCCTTCTGCCAGCAGCAGGCCCGCC
>CAVTAM010000051.1:0-12268 GCA_963732625.1 uncultured beta proteobacterium
TAAGCGACGAGCCACGCTGGACCACGCTGGCGGCTTCGAGGCCGGCATCGGTTGCTGTGGTCATGGCGTGTCTCCTTCGAGCAGGAATCGGCCGAAGAAGGCGGCGAGTTCGTCGTGCGCGTCGAGCGGCAACACGTGCGAGACGTACTGGTCGGGACGGACGACGACGATCGCGCCCTGCGCGCGGTCGATGCCGCGCGCGTCGAAGATGTCGGGGCCGTGCGTGAGGTCGGGCGAGAAAGCCTTCTCGTAATCGATGAGGCCGAAGCTGCCCTTGCGTGGCAGCAGCATGGACGGCAGCTCATCCACCTTCAGCTCGCGATGCGGCTGCTGAAAAACCGCGCGCACGTCGATCACGCTGTCGATGTCGGCGCCGCTCGGCGTGAAGCGGCGGATCGGTGACTGCGGTGACTCCGCCAGGAACGCAGCGAGTTCTCGCAGCCGCTTGCCGCTCGCATCGGCGAACGCGTAGAGGCGCCAGGCGCCATCGGCACGCGCGGCATGGCCGAGCTGCATCGGCTTGGCGTCGGCCAGGCGCACGACAGGCGCGGAGTGAAAACGCATGCCGATCGTCAAGCCCTTGGCGAGCGCCTGGTGCGTGGCCTCGGCTGTCAGCACGGTGGTCGGCGCGTAGTGCGTTGCCACACCGGCCGTGTAGCGGCCCGACTTGACGAAGTACGCCTGCAGCTCCTGCGGATCGACACCGCCGAGTTCCGGCCGGCTCGGATCCTTGGGCTGTGACGCCATGATCTTCGACCACTCCTTGTCGAAGTCGATCAGCCCCTGCGCGATCGCATGGCGCTCGGCCGAGTACGTGCGCAGCAGCTCCGGCCTGGCACGTCCGTCGAGCACCGAAGCGAGTTTCCAGCCGAGGTTGAAGGCGTCCTGCATCGACACGTTCATGCCCTGGCCGGCCTTCGCACTGTGCGTGTGGCAAGCGTCGCCGGCAATGAAGACGCGCGGCAGGCGCGATCCGGCTTGCTCCACAGGCACATCGTCGAAGCGGTCGGTGACGCGCTGGCCCACTTGGTACACGGCGAACCAGACGACGCTCTTCACGTCGAGCGTGTAGGGGCGCAGCACCCGTTGCGCCGTCGCAATGACCGACTGCTGCGTGTGCTTGTCGCGAAAAGCGTCACGCTTGTTCGGGTCGATCTCGCCGAGATCGACGTACAGCCGCACCATGTAGCCGCCCTCGCGCGGAATCAGCAGGATGTTGCCCTCGTCCGCCGACTGGATCGCGGCCTTCAAGCGGATGTCCGGAAAGTCGGTGACGGCCAGCATGTCCACCACGCCCCAGGCGTGGTTGGCGAAGTCGCCGCGCGGCACGGCGCCGATGGCATCGCGCACCGCACTGCGCGCACCGTCGCAGCCGACGACGTACTTGGCGCGCACGGTGGAGGACGTGCCGGTGGCCACATCACGCAGCGTGACGACGACCGGGTGCTCGCCCTGCGCTTCGACCTTCAGCGTGACGAACTCCAGGCCGTAGTTGGCCTCGAGCCGCGTCGGCGACAGGCGCATGTAGTCGAGCAGGTACTGCTGCAGGCGCGCCTGGTTGACGATGACATGCGGAAACTCCGACAAGCCGTCTTCGGTGTCCTGCACGCGGCCGGTGCGCTCAATGCGCGAGCGGTCTTGCTTCGACGGCCGCCAGAAGACCGTCTCGTTGACCCAATAAGCCTCGCGGATGAGCTTCTGCCCCAGGCCGAAGGCCTCGAACATCTCGACCGTGCGGCAGGCGATGCCGTCGGCCTGACCGACCTGCAACGGGCCATCGCGGCGCTCGATCAGCCGCGTGCTGATGCTGGGGAAATTCGATAGTTGTGCCGCCAGCAACGCCCCGGCCGGCCCGCTGCCGATGACGAGAACGTCCACCGCGTCGGGCAGCTTCTCCTTGCGAACGTCGGGGTCGCCGGGCGTGTAGCCATTCAGATAGAACTGCATGTTGCCTCCGTTGGGGGTGTCGCTGTTCAGCCGCGCCGTGCCCTCGCCGGCTGGCGCTGCCTGCCGACCGATCGAGCGTGGACAGCCGTCATGGCAAGGCTGCCAGGTTGACGACGATCTTGCCGAATTGCGCGCCGGACTCCAGGCGATCGAGTGCGCCATGCACATCGCCGAGCACGACCTCGCTGTCGATCACCGGCTTCAAGCCGCTGCGCTGCACCAGCGAGAGCAGGTCACCGAACTCGCTGAAGCTGCCCATCGTCGAGCCGAGGATCTGCAACTGCCGGATGAAGATGCGGCGAATGTCGGCCGGTGGCTGGTCGCCGGTGGTCGCGCCGCAGGTCACGAGCCGGCCGCCACGCACCAGCGACTTCAGTGCCGCCGACCACACCGCCGCGCCCACGTTCTCGATCACGACATCGACGCCGCGACCGCCGGTCGTAGCCATCACCTGCTTGGCGATGTCGCCGCGGCCGTCGATCGCGGCGTCGGCACCGAGACCCAGCGCGCGCTCCAGCTTCGAAGGGTCGCGCGAGGTGACGAGCACACGTGCGCCGGCCAGCTTGGCCAGTTGCAGCGCGGCCAGCGATACGCCGCCGCCGATGCCGAAGATCAGCACCGTCTCCCACGGCTTCACGCGCGCCTTGCCGTGCAGCATGCTCCAGGCGGTGATGTGGTTGACGCCGAGCGCGGCCGCCTCGCCGAAGCTCAAGTGCTCGGGCATCGGGAACAGGTTGCGCGCCGGCAGGCTGACAAATTCGGCGAAGGTGCCGTCGCGGTGTTCACCCAGCAATCGCATCGACGTGCACAGCGTGTCGCCGCCGCGTTGGCAGAACTCGCAGCGCCCGCAGGCGATGCCGGGGTGCAGCACGACGCGTTGGCCGATGCTCAGCGTGCGTTCATCCGCGTCGATCTCCTCGACCACGCCGGCGCCGTCGAGCCCCATGATCATCGGTAACGCGTGCGTGATGCCGGCGCCGCTGTCGCGCATGTAGAGATCGACGCGGTTGACCGTCGCCGCGTGCAGGCGCACCAGCGCCTCGCCCGTGCGGCGCACCGGGCGTGGCCGCTCGCCGACAGCGACGACCTCGTTGCCGCCGTGGCCCGTCAAGTAGGCAGCCTTCACAGCAGGCCCACGAGTTCGGGCACGGCCGTGAACAGATCGGCCTCGAGCCCGTAGTCGGCGACGCTGAAGATCGGCGCCTCGGCGTCCTTGTTGATGGCGACGATGACCTTGCTGTCCTTCATGCCGGCCAGGTGCTGGATCGCGCCGCTGATGCCGCAGGCGATGTACAGCGCCGGCGCGACGATCTTGCCGGTCTGTCCCACCTGCCAGTCGTTGGGCGCATAACCGGCATCGACCGCGGCGCGGCTGGCGCCGAGCGCCGCGCCGAGCTTGTCGGCCAGCGGTGTCAGCACCTCGTTGAACTTATCGCTGCTGCCGAGTGCTCTGCCACCGCTGACGATGATCTTGGCGGCGGTCAGCTCCGGTCTGTCGAGCTTGGCGATCTCGGCGCCGACGAACGTGCTCTTGCCGCTGTCGGCCACGGCGTCGATCTTCTCGATGGTGGCGCTGCCGCCGCTGGCCGCCGCCGGGTCGAAGCCGGTCGTGCGCACGGTGATGACCTTGATCGCATCGCTCGCTCTGCACGGTTGCGATCGCGTTGCCGGCGTAGATCGGGCGCTCGAAGGTGTCGGCGCTGACGATTTTCATCGCATCGCTGATCTGCGCCACGTCGAGCAGCGCGGCGACGCGCGGGGCGACGTTCTTGCCATGTGCTGTCGCGGGGAACAGCAGGTGGGTGTAGTTCTTGGCAATCGCGATGACTTGCGCGGCGATGTTCTCGCCGAGCTGCTCTGCGAGGCTGGCGCCGTCGGCATGCAGCACCTTGGCGACGCCGGCGATCTGCGCCGCGGCCTGCGCTGCACTGTCGGCGTTGTGCCCGGCGATCAGCACATGCACGTCGCCGCCGCAGGCCATCGCCGCGGTGACGGTGTTCAGCGTCGCACCTTTCAAGGTGCCGTGGTCGTGTTCGGCCACGACCAAAACGTTTGCGAAAACGGCCATGTGATCGGTCTCCAGATGGGTTCGGGTCGACGCCGGCATGCCGGCGTCGTGGGGTCAGCCTTCGTACTTGAACGAAAGCTGCACGCGGGCGCGGAAGGCCGTTACTTTGCCGTTCTCGACCTTCATGTCGAGCCGGCCGACTTCGGCGACGCGCAGGTCACGCAACGTCTTGCCGGCGGTTTCAACAGCGTTGCGAGCCGCGTCTTCCCACGACTTCTCGCTCACGCCGATGACTTCGGTGATGCGATAGACGCTGGAGTCCTCGGAATTCTTCTTGCTTGCCATGACACGTTCTCCTGGTTGATGCGCTGGCGTGCAGCGCGGGGTGGTGGTCGGCCTCGACGAGGACGGCCCTGTCAGATCACCTTGGCTTCGTTCTTCAGCTTGGCCACCAGCGTCGCCACGTCGGGCACCTTGATGCCGGCGCCGCGCTTGGGCGGCTCGTTGACTTTCAGCGTCTTGATGCGCGGCGTGACATCGACGCCGAGGTCGGCCGGCTTGAAGACGTCGAGCTGCTTCTTCTTGGCCTTCATGATGTTGGGCAGCGTCACGTAGCGCGGCTCGTTCAGGCGCAGGTCGGTGGTGATGACGGCGGGCAGGTTGAGCTTCACGGTTTCCAAACCACCATCGACTTCGCGCGTGACGCTGACCTTGCCGTCGGCGACTTCGACCTTCGATGCGAACGTGCCCTGCGGCAGATTCGCCAGCGCCGCCAGCATCTGGCCGGTCTGGTTGCAGTCGTCGTCGATGGCTTGCTTGCCGAGGATCACGAGGCCGGGCTGCTCCTTGTCCACCAGCGCCTTGAGCAGCTTGGCCACCGCCAGCGGCTGCAACTCGTCGGCGCACTCGACGAGGATCGCGCGGTCGGCGCCGATGGCCATCGCGGTGCGCAGCGTCTCCTGGCATTGCGTGACGCCGCAGGAAACAGCGATCACTTCGGTCGCCGCGCCCTTTTCTCTCAGCCGCACCGCCTCTTCGACCGCAATCTCGTCGAACGGGTTCATGCTCATCTTGACGTTGGCCAGATCAACACCGCTGCCATCGGCCTTGACGCGCACCTTGACGTTGTAGTCAACGACCCGTTTGACGGGGACCAGGATTTTCATGTTCGCCCCTTCACTGAAACGCCGCGATGCCGGTGATCGCGCGGCCGAGGATCAGCGCATGGATGTCGTGCGTGCCCTCGTAGGTGTTGACGACTTCCAGGTTCACCAGGTGGCGCGCAACGCCGAACTCGTCGCTGATGCCGTTGCCGCCCATCATGTCGCGCGCCAGGCGGGCGATGTCGAGCGACTTGCCGCAACTGTTGCGCTTGATGATCGACGTGGCCTCCACCGATGCGTTGCCGGCGTCCTTCATGCGCCCGAGTTGCAGGCAGCATTGCAGGCCGAGCGTGATCTCGGTCAGCATGTCGGCGAGTTTTTTCTGGATCAGCTGGTTCGCCGCCAGCGGCCGGCCGAACTGCTTGCGGTCGAGCGTGTACTGGCGCGCACGATGGAAGCAGTCTTCGGCCGCGCCGAGCGCGCCCCAGGCGATGCCGTAGCGCGCGCTGTTGAGACAGGTGAACGGGCCTTTCAGGCCGCGCACCTCGGGGAAGGCATTCTCTTCGGGGCAGAAGACCTCGTCCATCACGATCTCGCCGGTGATCGACGCGCGCAAGCCGACCTTGCCGTGGATGGCCGGGGTGCTCAAACCCTTGGCGCCCTTGTCGAGCACGAAGCCGCGGATCGAACCGGCGTCGTCCTTGGCCCAGACGACGAAGACATCGGCGATCGGGCTGTTGCTGATCCAGGTTTTCGCGCCGGACAGCGAGTAGCCGCCGGACACCTTTTTCGCCCGCGTGACCATGCTGCCGGGGTCCGAGCCGTGGTTCGGTTCGGTCAGGCCGAAGCAGCCGATCCATTCGCCGCTGGCGAGTTTCGGCAGGTACTTCTGCTTCGTCGCTTCATTGCCGAACTCGTTGATCGGCACCATCACCAGCGACGACTGCACGCTCATCATCGAGCGGTAGCCCGAATCGACACGCTCGACCTCGCGGGCAATCAGGCCGTAGGCGACGTAGTTGAGACCCGCGCCGCCGTACTGTTCGGGAATCGTCGGCCCGAGCAGGCCCAGTTCACCCATCTCGCGAAAGATCGCCGGGTCGGTCTTCTCGTTGCGGAAGGCGTCGAGCACGCGTGGCTGCAAACGCTCCTGGCAGTAGGCCTGCGCGGCGTCGCGGATCGCGCGCTCGTCGGCGGTGAGTTGGGCGTCGAGCGCGAGCGGGTCGGCCCAGTCGAAAGTTGCGTGTGCCATGGCATGTTTCCTTTCAGTCGCGGTTCATCAGCTCGCGGCCGATGATGATTTGTTGAATCTGCGTCGTGCCTTCGTACAAGCGCAGCAGGCGGACGTCACGGTAGAAGCGCTCGACGGGGTACTCGTTGATGTAGCCGGCGCCGCCGTGGATCTGCACGCCGCGGTCGGCCACGCGACCGGCCATCTCGGTGCAGAACAACTTGGCGCAGGACACGCGCATCGAGACGTCCGGGTCCGAGACGTGCGCAGGCTTCTGGCCGAACGCTTTAGCCACCTCGCGCACCAGCGCCCAACCGGCGAGCAGTTCGGCCTGGCTGTCGGCCAGCATGGCCTGGATGAGCTGGAACTCGCCCAGCGTCTTGCCGAACTGCTTGCGTTCGCGCGCGTAGCGAACCGACTCGTCGAGCACGCGCTGCGCGCTGCCGCAGGCGACGGCCGAGATGTTGAGGCGCCCGCGGTCGAGCACCTTCATCGCCGTCTTGAAGCCCTGGCCGGGCACGCCGCCGATGATGTTCGCAGCCGGCACGCGCACGTTCTCGAGGATCACGTCGCAGGTCATCGTGCCGCGCTGGCCCATCTTCTTGTCTTTCTTGCCGAGCTTAATGCCGGGCAGGTCGGAGGGCACGATGAATGCGGACACGCCACCGGCCCCCGGCCCGCCGGTGCGCGCCATCAGCGTGAAGGCCCCGGCGCGCGGCGCGTTGGTGATGAAGCGCTTGGTGCCGTTGAGGACGTAGTGGTCGCCGTCTGCTTCAGCGCGCGTCTTCAACCTCGCGCTCGACACGGCAACGTCGGACGCCGCAACACCGGCCTGATGCCGATTCGTGGTCACTCCGGCGTGCAGGGCGGCGCCGAGATGGTGCTACGCCACGTGCTTCCCCGGCGGCGTCGCCATCGACGCCGAGTCGGCGGCCGCGCTCGCCGACACCTACGGCTTCCCGATCGGCGACTGCCGGCCTCACCGCCGAGGAGATGATCGACACCGCCCGACGCGGCGAGCTCGACGTGCTCTGGTCCTCGGGGGGCAACTTCCTCGAGGTGCTCCGGATTCCGGGTCGCCGACGCCCTCGGCCGCATCCCGCTGCGCATCCACCAGGACATCGTGGTGTCGAGCCAGATGCTCGAGGACCCCGCCGACACCGTCGTGCTCTTCCCGGCTGCGACCCGCTACGAGCAGCACGGCGGTGGCACCGAGACCACGACGGAGCGCCGGATCGCGTTCAGCCCTGAGATCCCGGGTCGCCGGTCGGCGAGGCGCGCGCAGCGGGAGATCTTCCGCGACGTCGCGCAACGGGTCGACCCGGCGCGCGCCCACCTCGTCGACTTCGCGTCGGGGACGCGATCCGCGCGAGATCGCGCCGTCGTGCCCTTCTACGACGGGGTCGAGACCTTGCGCGCCACCGGTGACTCGGTCCAGTGGGGCGGCTCGCGGCTGTGCGACGGCGGCGTCTTCCCGACGCCCAGCGGACGGGCGGCCTTCACGCCGGTCGCCCGCCCGCGTTCGATGCCGATGCGCAGGTCGACGGTTCCCCGTATCGGTTCCGTCTCAGCACGCGGCGGGGGAAGCAGTTCAACACCATCGTCCACGCCGACCGCGACCCGCTCACGGGCGACGCGTGACGCACTGTCCATGGCCCCCGACGACGCCGAAGCGCTCGGGGTCGTCGACGGCGCGCCGGTCGTGGTGCGATCGGACGCAGGCGAGCTGCGGCGCGCGGTGCACCTCGCGGCGCTGACGCCCGGCAACGTGCAGGTGTTCTTCCCCGAGGGCAACGTGCTCCTCTCCGGTCGCCGTCGTGACGGGTCCGGCGTCCCCGACTACAACGCCCTCGTCAGCGTGGAGGCCGTGTGAGCCCGGAGGAGCTCCTCGACGTGTTGCGCGCGCGGCCGACGCGCAGCGCGGCGTCGCTCCGCTCGCTCGTCGGCTCGGCCCGCCGGGCGCGCACCGACCGACCTGGGCAGTACCACCTCGACACCGTCGCCGATGCCGCGATCCTCCCGGTGCTCCACGCGGCCGGGCTCCGGGTGTTGAGCGAGGAGTCGGGCTGGACCGGAGACCCTGGCTCCCCGATCACCGTCGTGCTCGATCCGGTCGACGGCTCGACGAACTGCGCACGCGGCATCCCGTACTGGGGGATCTCGGCGTGCGCGCTCGATGCCGACGGGATGCTCTGCTCGCTCGTCGAGAACGGCGCGACGGGCGCAGCGTACACGGCGGTGCGCGGCGGGGGAGCGTGGCTCGATGACGCGCAGCTCACCACGGCGGTGACCACCGACATCGTGCGCGGCGATGGTCGCGCCGCGACCCTTCCCGAGCCGCCCTGGCCTGGCGGCAGTGCCGCGCGCTCGGCTCGTGCGTGCTGGCGTTGTGCGACGTTGCGGCCGGGAACCTCGATGCCTACTACGACGCGGGCGACGATCTCCATCATGGCTGGGACTACCTCGGAGGGTTGCTCGTGTGCCAGGAAGCAGGTGCGATGGCCGTCGACGCGCGGACGCGAGCTGGTCGTTGCCGACGCCGATGCACGCCGGCAGGTGCTCGCCGCCTGCACGCCTGCGCTCCTCGACGTGCTCCGAGCCGAGGTGGACGGATGACCGCGCCGACACCTGCGCGCCGACGACCTGGACCTCGACCTCGACGCGCTCCTCGTGGCGGCGCTCGACGCGGCGGCAGCCGGCGGCGCGATCCGTGCGTGCCGCGTTCGGATCGCCGACCAACGTGCGGGAGAAGGGGCCCGGCGATCTCGTGAGCGACGCCGACCACAGCAGCGAGGAAGCTGTGCGCGACGTCCTCGTGCAGGCCGCGCCTGATCTCGCGTTCTTCGGCGAGGAGACGGGCGGCGATCGCGTGGATGTCGGATGGTTCGTCGACCCGCTCGACGGCACCGCGAACTTCGTCCACGGCTTCCCCGTCGTCGGCGTGTCGATCGGCCTGGTCGCGCACGGCGTGCCGGTCGTGGCGGTCGTGGACGCGCCGCTGCTCGGCGACACCTACGCCGCGCGGCTCGGTGGTGGCGGTTCGGAACGGGGAGCGGATGTCGGTCGCGTCCGTGACGTCGAGCGTTCCTCTGCTCGACCGGCTTCCCGTTCCGGTTGTGGCGGGACCGCCTCGACGACTACCTCCCCGTGTTCGTGCGCGCGCTGACCGGTTCGAAGACCTGCGCCGGGCCGGGGCCGCGAGCCTCGACCTGTGCTTCACCGCTTCCGGCGTGTTCGACGGCTACTTCGAGAACGGGCTCGGCACCTGGGACGTCGCGGCCGGCGGGCTGCTCGTGCGGGAAGCCGGCGGGATCGTGACCGACTGGGACGGTGACGAGCGCTCGTGGCTCACCACCGGCGACATCGTCGCCGCGCCGCCACACGTCCACGAGCGGATCCTGCAGGTCATCGCAGGCTGACGCCGACATCCGCACCTGCGTCGCTGCGGCGGACAGGGGTTCCGCCCGTGCGACGCATCTCGTGGGCGACGTGTGACATCGGTCAAGTTCGCCGCCGGAGGTGCCGATGATCCGGGCGCAGGTGGGCCCTTACGACGAAGTCCCGGAGCCGAAGATGAGCGACCTCCTTGAGCAGACGATGCCGGGATGGCGGCGCTATCCCTCGGGTCGATACGAGTGGCGTTGGTGGGACGGCAACGGATGGACGAACCGGTGGGACCGGCGCCTGCCAATCCCGGGGCGTCGTCGCCAGCACCACCTCCCGCCGCTGCGGTCCTGCTGCTCCTCCTGCTCCTCTCCTCCGCTGGCCCCCCGGCGAGTGCCACGGCGGCCGCGGCAGTGGCGGCCGTGCCAGCGGCCCCGGCGACGGCGGCGCCTTCGCCGCCAGCAGCCGTCGGCGACCCGTTCGCTGCGCTGCGGGCGCCGCGGAACTCGTCGCCGATGCCCGAGCCGTCGGCTCTTGCACCGTCGCCCGGTCGTCGTCCTCGCCGCCGCCGTCAGGGCACGCGGCGCCGCTTCCGACCGTGCGGACGTACCCGTCGGCGCACGACGGGACGTCGGGGAGCAAGTGGGACGGTCCCTACGTGCCCGAGGCCGCTCCGGCGATCGCGTCCCCCGAACGTCGTCAGGCCGGCCCGGTCGGGCGTGCCGCGGCTGCGGTCGCTGCGTTCTTCCGCAGCTTCTGGGAGCAGGAGGAGTCGTACCACTCGCCGAGCGCGGGGGTCGACGTTCCGCCGCACCCGAAGCGCAATGCGCTGGCACCGCTGCCGAATTACGGGCGCGCCGGCCTGGTGACGCTCGCCGCGATCGGGGTGGCGGTCGGCGCGTACCTGCCGTGGATCACGTATCGGATCGACGACATCACGCACCACCGCACCGGTGACGAGCTCGGGGTGGCGGCGGGCTTCGTCCTCGCGGCGGCGGCGTTCTCGATCGCCGCGCTGCTCGGCGCACGCCATCGTGTGATGGGGTGGGCCACGATGGGCATGTCGGTCGTCGTCGCCGCGATGGTGGCGATCCGGTTGCTCGAAGTGCACGACCAGGTGGTCCAGCTCAACTCGGGTCCGACGATGAGCGCGGAGGTGGGCATCGGCATGTGGGTCATGCTCGCGGCGGCCGTGATCGGCCTGGTTGCGGCCTTCCGGCTCGACACGCCCGCAGACCTCGTCTGACGCGTCGCCACGGTCGTCAGGTGCGGGGGCCCTCGATCCGCACGCGGAGCGCCGGGTCGGGTGCGCACGTCTCGAGATCTCGAGTTGTGGCGACGTCACCATTGGTGAAGGTCTGTGCCGGGAGCAGCGCGGTCACGCCGTCGGCTTCGATCCGGAACGGCGCCGACCACGAGCGACGCTGCAGCTTCCCCGCCGGGTCGGTGGCCAGCGTGTCGACGCGCAATGGCGCGTCCGGCCCGGTACTCGTCGTCACCTCGCCGACGTCGCCCTCCAGCGACAGCCCGGCCGGGGTCACCCGCACGGTGACATCAGCCGGTTGGCCGGGTGTCGGAGGTCGTAGGGGCGCCGACGGTGGAACGTGCCCGCGGCAACCTCGAGAGTGCCGGTCGCCGCCGGATCCGCTCCGACGAGTGCATGCAGCGTGAAGCCCTCGGTCGATCGCGTCGCGACGCGGAGACGCTGGGCCTGCGCGCCCTCACCGGTGACGAGCGCCTGTGTCGCGGGCGCGTCCTCGGGGAACCGGCGTGACCCGAGGGGCGCCTGTGCGTCGTACCCGCACGCGACCAGTCGGTACGGCGTGTGGTCGGGAAGCGCGCGACCACCTCCAGGTCGCGGTTCCCCGTGCCGACCGCGTACAGCGTGTCCGTGCGCGCGCTGGCGTGGACGGAGTAGCGGTCGAGCACCGACGTCCCGATGAATTCGCCGGGGAGGAACACCAGTACGGATCGGACGTCGCGGTGACGGCTGCGAGCGTCTCGTACGGCTGCGCTCGAGCGTCGCGTTCGTCGAGCGCGGCCCGATGGCGTCGGTCGCACCGATCACGCTCGTGACGAGCGCCACCGCACCCAGTGCCACGAGCGCCCATCGACGCCACGACCACACGCGCCACGCCCTCCACCCCGAAGATGGCGAGCGGCACCAGCAACGGCACGAAGTAGTAGGGGCCGAAGCGGTCGATCGCGTGCGAGAGCAGCGAGATGTTCGCGATGCCCCAGAAGAAGCAGTAGCTCAACGGCACGAGCACGGCGACGGCGACCCGGGGCAGCTCCGGCCGAACGGCGCCGGAGTGACCAGAGCCCCCACAGCACGAGCAGCACGAGCACGACGCCCCCGAACGCCCAACTGCGGAACGACCAGAGGTTCACGGCGACGGCGTGCACGCCCTGCCGCGGGCCGAAGCTCACCTGCGGGACCGCCGGAGGGGAGCAGCCCACGCTCGCCGAAGCCCAGCCGGTCGGAGTTGCTCCACATCGAGTACGGCAGCTTCCACGGCACGCCCGTCACGTAGGCGTTCTTGGCTGCCGCCTGTGCGACAAGGATCGGCGCTGCCGCGCCGATGGTCCACCCCG
>CAVTAM010000052.1:0-426494 GCA_963732625.1 uncultured beta proteobacterium
CGAACAGGTCGACAGCCTCCCCGACCCAAACCAGAGGTCCGAAAATCAAAACTCAGCGCTTTGAAGCGGACATGGCGTCGTTTTCCGCCGCACCCATGCCACTACTGGAGTTGGATCTCGCCGTCGAATCGGACTTCGAGCTGCAGCCCGGCGATGCGCAGCGTCATCGTCGCTGCGAGCGTCTCGGCGCCGCCGATCGTTCCCGCCGCGATGGCCTTCGCCACCGCTTGCTCGATCTCGCGCTGCGAACTCACGCCTACCGTCTTCAGGAACTTGCGGATGCTGAGGTTGAACGTTTCCTGATCCATGAAGGTCTCCGTCATGTCGTCGCCGCGAGCAGCGAATCGACCAACTCGCGCATTCGCCGCCAATGCGATCCTTCCCAGAATATGCGAGCGCAGCCGTCGCAGCTGCTGAAGCGCTGGTAGCGTTCGCGCACCGTCGGCGGCAGCAGCGCCGTGATCTGCGTCTTTGTCGATCGGGCGCAGCCTGGCGTTGCAGCTCAGACAGCGCGTGAACGGCCGCGCCGAGCCAGCGAGGTCGAGCCGATCGAAGACCTCGCGCAACTGCGGCTCGCTGCGCAGAGCCCGCACGTAGCAGCCATGCGTGATGCCGCGCCGCTTGAGCAGTTCGCGATCGCGCGTCAGCACGATGCGTCTCTGCGCGGCCGCCATGCGCTCGATCTCGTCGTCGCGGAAGTTGTTGTCGTACAGGGTGTCGAATCCGGTCATGCGCAGCAGGTGCGCGAGCCCGCCCAGGTGCGCGTCGGCGACGAAGCGGGTCTCGCGCAGCGGCTGCTCGCGCACGCGCAGCAGCGGCGTGATGTCGAAGCGCTCGAACTTGGGATAGACGGCGACGCGGTCGCCGTCGGCCAGCACGCGCTCGAAGCCCACCGACTCGCCGTTGACCAGCACCAGCTCGACCTCGGTGTGCGGCACGCCGAGCGCCTCGATCATGTGCTTGGCGGTGGCGGCGCGCGCGCAGTGGCACGCGAACTCATGCCCGCGCCGCTCGGGCGCGAGGAAGTCGTTCAGCTCCTCGTAGAAGCGGAACGTCGCGGTGGCCATCGCAGCGGTCGGGCCCGGCGCCGCGTGGCAATGCGCCACGGTCAATGCGTCGCCTCGGCGCAGAACTGCCCATGCCGCGCCGTCAGCATCAGCGCGTGGAACTGCTCGTGCGACAGGCGCAGCAGACGTTCATGGTCGCCGCCCTCGATGTAGACCCTCGGGCTCGATTCGAGTTCGTCATCGACCACGGTCTCGACGCCCCAGGCCATGCCGAGCGCAGGCACGGCGCCGCGATCGCAGTCACTGAACAGTTCGGCAATGCGGCCCTCGTCGGCCAGCCGCAGGTGTTTGCGGCCGAGCAGGCGCGACAGCTCGCCGAGCCTGACCTTGCGGTCCGCCGGCAGCACGGCCATCACGCAGCCGGCGTCGTCTTCGACGATCACCGACTTGGCGAGTTCATGTGGCGCGACATTGGCGGTTCGGGCGGTCTGTGCGCTGGTGCGGCTGCGCTGATGCGCGCAGACCTCATAGTGCACGCCGCGCTGCTCGAGATAGCTGGAAAGACGCGAAGGGATCGTCATGATGGCCTCCAGGGTCAAGCGACTGGCGCGGCCCGCGACAGCAGATCGCGCCGCCTCAGCCTGTGGGCAGTGTGCTCCGACCGCGCTGCAACGCCAGCCGCAGCCGGATGACGACGCGCCGACGCAAAAACCTTACTACGCCGTGCGCTCGCGCAGCCAGGCGTTGTAGTCCTTGTCGGTCACCAGCGTCCACAGCGCGAGAGCCGCGATCGGGATGCCGGTTGCCACGGCGGCGAGCATGGCCCGGCCATCGGCGCTGAACCCGAGCGCCCAGGGCGAAACGACCAGCCACAATCCGAGCGCGAGTTCGGTCCATTCCTCCCACGCGCGGGGGACCAGGATTGCGCCGAGCGCGGCGGCAATCAGCGCCACACCGACAATCACCGCGTTGGCAGTGGGGACTGTCTCGCCCAAGTGGCCGAGCACCCACGGCGACAGCGCCAGCCACACGCCGAGCACCAGGTTGACTGGGTCTTGCCAATGCTTGAGTTGCTTCATGGTCATTACCTCCTATCGGCGACTCAAGAGTCGCAATGGTTTGGACCGATACGCCGACATGCAGGTTCCGACCGGCGGGCTTCAGAACGCCGGCGCGGGCCATTCCCTTCCCTTTCCATCAGAGCCGATGCGGACTACCCTTGTTTGCGATGAGCCGTATTGCAGACTTCCGACACGCCGCGACGGCAGTCGTCGTCGCTGCTGCGGTGGCGCTGTTGCCGGCGTGTGGCGGTGACGAGGCGACCGACGCCTCTGCGGATTCGCCGCTGCCGCTGACGGAGGCGGGGCTGGAAGGTGCGCGCGTGTCGGGTCGCGACGAGGCGCTGCAGATCGTCGCGCGCGGCGTCGTGGCGCCGCTGTACTACAGCGAACGGGCCCACGCCGTGTTGGCGCGCGCCTTCGAGTTGCGCTCGATCGCCGCCGCGCCCCTGGCCTCGCCCGGCGATCGCTGGTTGCTGGCGCTGGACGCACAGCCGCTCGGCGCCGGGGCTGCCGGCCCGGGGACCATAGACATCGAGGCCGCGGACCACGCCGAAGGCCTGATGTTGCGCGGCGAAGCCGGCTTCGTGCGGGCGCTGCTTCGCTTCGAGCACGTCGCTCTCGGCGCAGCGGCGCACAGTGACGGCGCGATCGTGCTCGAGGTGTCGCGCACGGCCGCCGGCGCGGGGTCAGCACGCCGCAGCCAGGCCGATGCCCTGTCCCTCACCGACGGTCAGGCCACGCTGCACTGGTCGTACCTCAACGTCAGTGTCGATACACAGCAGCGCGTGCAGCGGCTGAGCGTGGTGTCCGACGTGCCGGTGGGCGCCGGCGGTTCCGTGTGGCTGGACGCGACAACGAGTGAACCCGCTCAACTCGCTGCAGCGCCGGCCGCTGCGGGCTTGTCCTCAGGGCGTTTTGTCGCCGCCGGCGTGATCGGTTTTCTCAAAGCGCGCCTGACGCTGCAGGTGGCGGACGACGGCGGCTGGACGATCGAGGTCGACAACGACAAGGACGATCACATCGATTTCGTCGTGCAGGCCTCGGCAGAGGAGGCACGCGCGCTGATGTCGGGCCTGTGAATCCGGTTCACCATGACCGCAACGGATTTTTCGCAGCTGCGCCAAGGCATGCTCGCCCAGATCGCCGCGCTGACGATCTATGACAGCGTGGCCTTGGGCAAAGCGGCTCTGGACCGGCGAGTGATGGAGGCGCTGGCCAAGGTGCCGCGTCATGAGTTCGTGCCGCTCGAGCTGCAGTCCGTGGCCTACCTCGACGGCCCCTTACCGATCGGCTTTGGCAAGACGATCTCGCAGCCCTTCATCGTCGCCGTCATGACCGACCTGCTCGACCTGCGCCCGAGCGACATCGTGCTCGAGGTCGGCACCGGGCTGGGCTACCAGACGGCCGTCCTGGCGCAACTGGCGCAGCGCGTCTACAGCGTCGAGCTGATCGAAGAACTGGCCGTGCAGGCGCGGCGCCGGCTGGCGCGGCAGGGCTACGACAACATCGAGATCCGGGTCGGCAATGGGTGCGCCGGGTGGCCCGAACAGGCACCGTTCGACAAGATCATCGTCACCGCCGCGCCCGAGCTGATTCCGGTGGCGCTGCTCGACCAGTTGGCGCCGGGCGGCAAGCTGGTGGTTCCCGCCGGCCTGCCCGATGGGCAGCAACTGCTGTGGTGGAGAAGGACAACAACGACACCCTGTCGACGCGCGAGATCCTGCCGGTTCGGTTCTCGCTGCTCGAAGAAGCCGGCGAGGCTCGGCTGCGAATGCGCATGCCCAATCGTCTCGCCGACGAAACCAGCCCCTATCTGCAGCAGCACGCCGGCAACCCGGTGGACTGGTATCCCTGGGGCGCCGAGGCGCTGGCACTGGCGCGCGCGAGCGATCGGCCGATCCTGCTGTCGGTCGGCTACTCGGCCTGCCACTGGTGCCATGTGATGGCGCATGAGTGCTTCGAAGACGACGACACCGCCGCGCTGATGAACCGGCATTTCGTCAACATCAAGGTCGATCGCGAGGAGCGGCCCGACATCGACCAGATTTACCAGACCGCCCATCAATTGCTGACCCGGCGCGCGGGCGGCTGGCCGCTGACGATGTTCCTCACCCCCGAAGGCAAGCCCTTCTTCGGCGGCACCTATTTCCCGAAGCGCTCGCGCAACAACCTGCCGGGGTTCGACGACTTGCTGCAGCGCGTGGCGCAGGTCTGGCGCACGCAGCGCGAGCAACTGATCGGCGCAGGGCGACGCGCTCGTGCGGCAACTCGGCCAGACGCTGCCCGCGCCGCACGCACGGTGATCGCGGCGACGAGCTGACCGGACTGCGGCGCAGGCCGCGACGCCGGACTGCGCGACGCGGCGATGCAAGCGTTCGATGCGGTCAACGGCGGATTCGGCGGCGCGCCGAAGTTTCCGCAGGCGCCGACCCTCGACGCTCTGCTGCGCCACGCGCTGGACAGCGGCGACGCTGTCGCGCGCGACGCGGTGCTGCTGAGCCTGCGCCGCATGGCCGAAGGCGGCCTGTACGACCACCTGGGCGGCGGCTTCTGCCGCTACAGCACCGACGCCCGGTGGACGATCCCGCACTTCGAGAAGATGCTGTACGACAACGGGCCGCTGCTGCGCCTGTGCGCGTAAGGCTGGCAGCTCAGCGGCGATGCGCTGTTGCGCGAGGCCTGCGAAGGCACGGCCGCCTGGCTGATGCGCGAGATGCAGTCGAGCGACGGCGGCTACTGCTCCAGCCTCGATGCCGACTCGGAAGGTGAAGAGGGTCGCTTCTACGTCTGGCAGCGCGACGAGGTGGCGCAAGCGCTCGACGCGGATCAATTCGCCGCCTTCGCCGCACGCTATGGGCTCGACGCGGCGCCGAACTTCGAGGGCCGCGCCTGGCACCTGCGCATCGGCCTGCCGTTGGCCGACGTGGCCGAGCGGCTCGGCCGCCCGAGCGCCGAGTGCGAAGCGCTGATCGCCGCTGCCCGCGCGCGCCTGTTCGCGCTGCGCGAAACGCGAGTCCGGCCCGGCCGCGACGACAAGCGGCTGACCGCCTGGAACGCCTTGGCAATCGACGGCATGGCCTTCGCGGCGCGGGTGCTTCGCGAACCGCGTTGGGCCGAGTCGGCGCGGCGTGCGCTCGACTTCGTGCGTGCCGCGCTGTGGCGCGACGGCCGGCTGCTGGCGACTCACAAAGACGGCCGCTCGCACCTCAATGCCTACCTCGACGACCACGCCTTCCTGCTCGGCGCGCTGCTCGAACTGATGCAGGGCGACCTGCTGCGCGCCGCCGACCTGCGCTGGGCCTGCGCACTGGCCGACGCCCTGCTCGAGCAGTTCGAGGACGCGCAAGACGGCGGCTTCTTCTTCACCCGCCACGACCATGAATCGCTGGTGCTGCGGCCGAAGTCGGGGCACGACGGCGCGCTGGCGTCGGGCAACGGCATGGCTGCGCTGCACCTCCAGCGCCTGGGCCACCTGATCGGCGAGCCGCGCTACCTCGATGCCGCGCGGCGCACGATGGCGCTGTTTGCGCCCGAGGTCCGGCGCGCAGCGCTGGCCTTTCCAAGCTTCGTCACGGCGCTGGCCGAACTTCGCTCGCCGCCGACGCTGGTGATGCTCACCGGACCGCCCGCGGCGACCGCGGCCTGGCACGCCGAACTCGCCGGCGCTACGCCCGGCGTATGGCGATGCAACTGCCCGACGACACCACCGGCCTGCCCCAGGTGCTGGCCAAGCCGGTGGGTGCCGGTCCGCAGGCCTGGGTCTGCCGCGGCCAGCAGTGCCTGCCGCCGCTGGCTGACATCGAGTCGCTGTTGGCGTGCCTGTCGAGAGATGAAGCCGATGCCTGAAAACCTCGACCAGATCGCCGCGCGCACGCTCGCGCATTACGACCAGCGAGCGTTGGCCTACTGGGAAGGTACGCGCGATCACGACGTGAGCCAGAACATCGCGGCATTGCTCCAGGCCATCAGCGACGCCAGCGCCGTTGGCGATCCTGGATTTCGGTTGCGGGCCGGGCCGTGACCTCGACACCTTCACGCGGCTCGGGCATGTCGCCACCGGGCTGGAGGGTTCGCCACGGCTCGCCGCGATGGCCCGCGCGAGCAGCGGCTGCGAGGTGCTGCAACAGAACTTCTTCGCACTGGACTTGCCGTCGAGCCACTTCGACGGCGTATTCGCAAATGCGGCGCTGTTCCATGTCCCCAGCCGGGTCTTGCCGCGCGTGCTGAACGAACTGCATGCAACCCTCAAGCCGGGCGGCGTGCTGTTCAGCTCGAACCCCCGTGGCCAGGGCCAGGAGGGCTGGAGCGGTGAGCGCTACGGCGTATTCCACGACCTGCAGGGCTGGCGCGTTCACATGACCGCGGCCGGATTCACCGAACTGGCCCACTACTATCGTCCGCCCGGCCTGCCGTTCGAACAGCAGCCTTGGCTGGCGACGGTGTTCAAGGCCGAGCCGCGGCTGCAACCCCATACAGCATCAGCGCCACCACGACCACGGCGGTGAATCCGACATGGATCGCGAGCAGGGTGGCCAGCACCGCTCCCGCCACCGATGCACAGCCGTTGGGCACCCAGGCTCAGGGATCCGAAGGGCGTCCGGCGGCCCCATCGCGTGCTGGAACAGCCACGCCAGCAAGGTGAGGCAAAACTGAGCTGCACCGACGGTGAGACACAGATGGGTGCATTGCGCGAGACGAAACTGTGGCTGGCCGTGGCGGCCCAGATCGCTGCGTTTCGGGCTCGCCTTTATCCAAGGGCGTCTAGCACGCATGCAAGCCGCAGAAGGTGCGCGATGGTCCGGCGGCCTTCACGCCGCACAAACGGCAGGCAGCACCTCACCGATCGGCCCGCACAACAGCGCATCGGCGAGCGAGTCCATCGGCGTCGGCTGGTTGTTGACGATCACGACGCGCGCACCGACCTCCTTCGCCACCGGAACGACACCCGCCACCGGATAGACCTGCAAGGTGCTGCCGACCGCGAGCAGCAGGTCGGCTTCGCCTGCTGCGGCCATGGCGCGATCGATGACCGCCGGCACCAAGGCCTGGCCGAAGGAGATGGTGTCGCTCTTCAAGATGCCGCCGCAGGCGCGGCACGCCGGATCGGCCTCACCGGCGTGGACCCGCTCCAGCACGTCTTGCATCGGCGTGCGCTGGCCGCAGTCCCAGCACATGGCGCGGCGCATCGTGCCGTGTACCTCGATGATGCGCGCCGCTGAATGGCCGGCCAGCCGGTGCAACTCGTCGATGTTCTGCGTGATCAGCGCGTGCAGCTTGCCGCGCTGCTCCAGTTCCACCAGCGCGAGGTGGCCGCGATTGGGGCGCGCCTGCCACGCGGGATGCGCCAGTCGGCTGCGCCACGCGGCCCGGCGCACCTGCGGGTCGGCCAGATAGTTCTGCAAGGTGGACTGCAGCTCGGCGGCCGGGTTGGTGGTCCATACACCCTGCGGCCCGCGAAAATCGGGGATGCCGGAATCGGTCGAGATGCCGGCCCCGGTCAATACGACGATGCGCCGGGCCTCGGCGATCCAAGACCTGACGATGTTGATGGGGTCGGGTGGCTGCATGTTCGAACGGGCTCTGGGTTGCCTTTACAGCGTGGGCAGGCGGACGAAGTCGTCGAAGCGAGGGAACCGCAGCGGCACCGGCGTGACCTCGAGATCGTCGACCAGTGCCGCGGGCATGCCATCGCGCAGCCAACTGCACATGTGGGCCAGCTGCTCGGGCGATCCCTGCAGCATCGCCTCGACCGAATCGTCCATGCGGTTGCGGACCCAGCCGTTGATTCCCAGCTCGCGCGCGCGGCCCACGCACGCCTCTCGATAGCCGATGCCTTGCACCCGGCCAGATACCCGCACCAACCAACTCTCAAGCATCCCGTCCTTGTCGCGAGTTTCCATGAGCACAGTCCTGTTGTCGCACACCGGTCACAGCAGCGCCAGCGTGCGGGCATCGTGCTCGCCGCCGTAGTGGCGCTGCAGCACCTGTTGGAACACTGTTTGCTGCGGCAGCGCCGCCGCAAACAGTGTCATCGACGAGCGCAGCTTCAGATCGTCCGGCGATCCGAAGATCTGGTTTGCCGTTCGCTGCCCGGCCGCCAGTACGACCGGCAGCATTCGTCGAGCCGGGCACCGAGAACGGCATGCTCCCCGTACGCGGCGGCCTCGGCCTTGGAGGCCAGGCCGTAGCGCGCCGCCATCGCGCTGCGCCCGAGCGCTGCGTGTTGCGGAAACACGAACCACATCCAATGGGTTCGCTTGCCGCCCGCGCGCAACTCGGCGAGCACGGCCGCATACAGCGGATCCTGTGCAGCGACGAAACGCTGAAGGTCGAAAGGGTCGCTCATGGGGTGCGCAGCAGCAGACTTTGCGCGCGCTGTCGATGGCAATCAAGCGGCAGTCTTATGCTCGCCGCTTCGGCGTTGCCACAGAACTCCTTGCTTCGTCCCGACTCGAAACCGACCCGCTTCATGGCAACCCTGCTGTGGTTCGTGATCGCCTGCCTGATCGTGTTGGCGGCGATCTTCCTGTTGCAGGACCGGTTGCTCTACATGCCCGCCAAGGCCGGCGTCGAGCGCATGACGTCGGGCGGGCTTCGCGCCTGGGCGTCGGCGCAGGACTTTCGCGGTCTCGTCGCCGAGCCGGCGGGCGCCGTGCGCGGCACGGCCATCGCCTTTCACGGCAACGCAGGGCATGCCGGCCACCGCGATTTCTATGCCGCCGCACTCACGCAGCTCGGGTGGCGGGTGATCCTTGCCGAGTACCCGGGCTACGGCCCGCGCGGCGGCCTGCTCGGCGAAGACAGCCTGGCGGGCGATGCCGAGCAGACCGTCGCGCTCGCCAATCGCCAGTACGGCGCGACGCTGCTGCTGATGGGCGAATCGCTCGGCGCCGCAGTAGCTGCAGCGGCTGCTGCGCGCCAGCCCGACCTCGTCGCCGGCCTGCTGCTGATCACGCCGTGGGACCGACTCGAGCGCGTCGGCTCGCATCACAACCCCTGGCTGCCGGTGAAGTGGATGCTGCGCGACCGCTACGTCAGTGCGGCGGCGCTGGCCGCGTTCGGCGCGCCGGTGGTCGTCGCCGTCGCTGAGCACAACCGCATCGTTCCGACGCGTTTCGGCATCGCGCTGTACGAATCGCTGAAGGGCCCGAAGCATTTGATGCTGATCAAAGCGGCTGACCATAACGACTGGACCGACCGAGTCGATGCGAGCTGGTGGCAAGAGGCGATCGGGCGTGCGCTCGGCGAGAAGCGCTGACGCGCTGATCCATGGCGCCGCGGCGAAAGCACATCAAGACGTGGCAGGCACGGCCGTGTACTGCGGGCGGATATCGAGTTGCAGGCAACGATGCGCGCTGCGCAGCGCCGCTTCGGCCTCCGCAGGCGTCGATGCCCGGGCGAAGATGAAGCCCAGATAGCTTGCTGCGTCGGGAGGAGGCGCGACGATCTGGCCGGGCTGCGCCGTGATGGTCACGCCGGTGACGCCGGCCACCGACTGCGCGGCGGCCAAGCCTTCGACGCCGTGATAGATGCCGCGCCGCGGAATCGGGATCATCATGACCCCCGCGGCGCCGCGAGCGCCGTCTGCGCCGGCCACCGCGCCTGCGGGCGCCACCGCTTCGCCCACCAGTTGGCGCAGGATCAGCTCCTCCAGGCTCATGCCCAGTGAATGCCTGAGCACGCGAGCGCACAGGCCGCCGATGGAGCGCGCCGCAATCTCCAGCAGCTAGACGCCTCGCTCATTGACGCGCATTTCGGCGTGCACCGGCCCGGTCGCGAGCCCGGCAGCGCGGCAGACCCGCGCCACCTCTTCGCGGAGGCGTTGCTGGAGCGAGGCCGGCAGCCGCGACGGCGTGACGTAGAGGGTCTCCTCGAAATACGGTCCATCCAATGGGTCGGGCTTGTCGAACAGGGCCAGCGTCGTGAGCTCGCCTTGATCCAGGCAGCCTTCCATCGCGTGCGACACCTGCGAAGTCCTCGGCCCGGTTCAACCCGAGCAGGTCTTCGATCGTCGGATCGGCCAGGCCATCCAGCAGGAGAGCGCTCCAGCCGAGGGTCGCGGCGGCGATGCGCAGCGTGCCGATGGCATGTCCCACGTCATGCTGGCAGTAGCGAAATGCACGCTCGCCGTATTTCCACGCCTCGCGCCAGTGGATCGACGACAGCCCGACCAGAAAGGCCTGCGGCGGCAACTCGCGCAGCAACGCCGCGAACAGCGCGGCGCTGCAGTCCGCTCGCCGTTCGAGCCCATGCTCGCGCGCTGCGTAGTGGTACAGGCCCGGCGTCTCGCCAAGCCCGGGCAGCGCGGCAATCAGCAGGCAGCCCTCGGTCGGATGCAGGTTGCCGCTCGACGGATTGCAGCGCAGCGCCCAGCGCGTGGCGCCGGCCTGCTTCCAGGCGGAAATCGCCAGCGCGTATTGCAACAGGCGCGACAGCGAGCGCAGCGTCAGCGCCGCGCTCGGCACCGCCCCTGAGCGGTACAGCTCCTCATAGAAAGGCGAGTGCGGCGCTTCGTCCGGACCGAGGATCGGCAGATGAAGCAGCGGCGCACCTTCGTAACGGCGGAACGGGTTCGTCTGGTTCGCCCAGTCGAGCTCGCCGGGCCCTGGCGCGTAGCGGTTGAAGTGGTGCTTGGTGCGCTGGTGATAGCGCAGCACCGCTTCGATGCTGTCGGCGTCGTGCATGACGGCGACACGGCAGGCTCGCGCTGGGGTCGTTACGGTGTCGCTGGCCCGTGCCGCTTCACGGCATCGAGCAGCGGCCCGACGATATCCATCGGCAACGGAAAGACGATGGTCGAGTTCTTGTCCGCGGCGATCACCGTCAGCGTTTCCAGGTAGCGCAGTTGCAGCGACAGCGGCTGGCGCGCCAGGATCTCGGCGGCCTGCGCCAGCTTCTCGGAGGCTTGCAGCTCGCCCTCGGCGTGGATCACCTTGGCGCGCCGTTCGCGCTCGGCTTCGGCCTGGCGCGCAATGGCGCGAATCATGCTGTCGTTGAGGTCGACATGCTTGATCTCGACATTGGTGACCTTGATGCCCCAAGCGTCGGTCTGGCTGTCGAGGATCCTCTGCAGGTCCAGGTTCAGGCGCTCGCGTTCGGACAGCATCTCGTCGAGCGTGTGCTTGCCGAGCACGGCGCGCAGCGTGGTCTGCGCCAGCTGGCTGGTGGCGTCGAGAAAACGCTCGACCTGGATCACCGCGCGCTCGGGATCGACGACACGAAAGTACAGCACCGCGTTGACCTTCAGCGTCACGTTGTCGCGCGAGATCACGTCCTGGCTCGGCACGTCCATGACGACCACGCGCAGGTCGATGCGCACCATCTGCTGGATGCCCGGGATCAGGATCACCAGCCCCGGCCCCTTGACGCGCCAGAAGCGCCCGAGCTGGAAGACCACGCCGCGTTCGTATTCGCGCAGGATGCGCAGCGAGCTGGCGGCGAGCAGGGCCAGCAAGACAAAGACAGTTGCGAAACCGATCGGAATGTTCATGGCTTGTCTCCTTGCCGCGTCGTTGCGTCGGGGGCTGGGCTGACATCGAGCGTCAGGCCATCGACGCGCGTGACGCGCACGCGCTGGCTGGGCAGCAAGGGCACGCCAGCGCGCACCTGCCAGCGTTCGCCATCGACCAGCGCCCAGCCCTGGCCACCGGCGAACTCAATGACTTCGCCCGCCGCGCCGAGCAGACGCGGCGTGCCGCTGACCAGCGGCCGCCGGCGCGCCTTGGCGGCCATGCCGGCGATGCCGATCACGAGCAGCGCCGAGGCCAGCGCCAGACCGCCGATCAGCGAACGCGGAATGCCGAAGCCCGGCACGTCGCTGTCGATCAGCAGCAGGGCGCCGAAGGCGAACGCTGCAACGCCGCCCAGGCCCAGCACGCCGTAACTCGGCACGAAGGCCTCGGCGACGAAAAACGCAATGCCCAGCAGGATCAGGCCCAGGCCGGCGTAGTTGATCGGCAGCATCTGCAGGCCCCACAGCGCGAGCAGCAGGCACACGCCGCCGATCACGCCCGGAGCAACAAAGCCCGGGTTCATGAACTCGAACAGCAGGCCGTAGATGCCGATCATCATCAGGATCAGCGCCAGGCTCGGATCGCTGATCACGGCCAGCGCTCGGCCGCGCCAATCGGGCTCCACGGCCACGACGGCGGCCCGCGCCGTGGCCAGGGTGACCGTGCCCGCGCGCCCGTCACCCAGATTGGCGCCCAGCGTCACGACGCGGCCGTCGAGCTGGTGCAACAGGTCGGCCAGGTCCACTGCGACCAGGTCGATCACTCTGCGCGCCAGCGCATCGTTCGCACTCAGGCTCACCGACTCGCGCACCGCCTGCTCGGCCCAGGCGACATCGCGGCCACGCAGCTGCGCCAGGCCGCGGATATAGGCGCTGGCGTCGTTGATGCGCTTGGCGGCGAGCGTATCGCGGCCGGTCTCGGGCGCCGACGCGCCGCTGGCCGGCCGGGCCGCGGGTTCCGGGCTGGCGCCGGGCGACGGCAGGCCGATGGCGATCGGCGTCGCCGCGCCGAGGTTGGTGGCCGGCGCCATCGCCGCAATGTGCGCGGCGTAGAGGATGTAGGTGCCGGCGCTGGCGGCGCGCGCGCCCTGCGGCGCGACGAAGCCGGCGACCGGCATCGGCGCAGCGAGGATGTCCTTGATGATGCTGCGCATCGCCGTGTCCAGCCCGCCCGGCGTGTCCATCTGCAGCACGACCAGTTGTGCGCGCTCGCGTGCCGCCCGCTCCAGCGTGCGCTGGACATGGTCCGCGGTGGCCGGGCCGATGGCGCCGTCGATGCGCAGCACGAAGACCGGCGGCGCGTCGGCCGCGGCGCCCGATGTCGCGATCAGCGCAAGCACCAACAGCAGCCAGGCGAGGGCTTTCACAGCGCACCTTGGTTCAAGCCTCGAGGCGGAACCCCACCTTCAAGGTGACCTGGTAATGCGCCACCTTGCCGTCGGCAACATGGCCGCGCGTCTCGATGACCTGGAACCAGTCGATGTGGCGCAAGGTGCCGGCCGCCGTATCGATCGCCCGTTGAATCGCATCGTCGGTGCCGGTGGCCGATGAACCGACGATTTCGACGATCTTGTAGACATGGTCCGACATCGCGCACTCCTGTGTGGTGCCGGCGCTCGATCGGCCTGGGCCCGCAGCGAAACATCCGATGGCGCCGTGCAGTGCCTGCCCTGTGCGGTGCAGCGTACACCCGCGCGTGCGCCTGCGCCATGGCGGCCAACGTTTCGAGTACGCTCTTTGGCGATCCAGCCCTGCGAGGACTCGTTCGCCGCAAGAAGGAACGATCGCATGGCGCTCTGCGGGCGTCGGCAACCAGGCTGACACCGGTCGCTCGCTGCGCGGGATCGGTCGGCAGCCCTCGACCCAAAGCGTCAGTAGCCAGAAACTAAAACCAGACGCTGGCGCGGCGACCACACTGTTCGGCGTCTCCGGGCGGGGCCGGCCCCTCCAGTGGCTCGCCAGACAGCGGCAGCAGCCTCGTGGCAGATGGCAACGCAGTCGCCGAATGAGGCCGGTCAAGACCCCCGCCGAGAATGGGAGGAGGCTATGCCCTTCAATGGACAGCCCTGCTCACTCCGCCGCCAAGATCAACGCAGTTGCGACAGAGACGATCTTCGGATGGGACCTGAGCAAGAACGCGCGCCGCGCCCTGCTGGCTGTCCACGTCAGCTTGACGTGCGTATGGCTCGGCGCACTGGTCGTCACGATGCTGCTTGTGGGCGTGCAGCTCATGCATCCCGTCGCCGCGGGCTGACCAGAGCCTGCGCTCGACGAGTTGCACGATCTGATCGAGTTCCTTTTGGGCCCGATAGTGGCGAGTCGAGTCCGGTGACCCTGGCTGCAGCGGTCCAGCACCGGTCCGCCTGGCGCTGCCCTCCTCAGCGCAGGTTCGTCAAGGGACATAGCGGACGATCTGGCAGGGCCGCCGAGGCCAGTTTGCAATGGTTGGTCCAAGAAGTGCGCGCGCGCCGAATCGAGTCGTGCCGCCGCGTGCTCAGTCGCCAGCGATGCCCAGCGCCGCGAGGGTCGAGAGCACTCGCGCGCAGCCCTGCATGTAGGCAACATTGCCGTGTCCCAACAGCATCTCGGCGTGCGCCAGATTACACCGTGGCTCCCGCGACCTGTGCTGGAGTAACACGTCGCGACCTTCGAGTCGCCTGCCATCGCCCGCCAATGCTGCCGCAAGCAGCAACGGCGGCAAGGGCAGGCAGCCATTGGCAGCAATCGCCTGCTGTGCTTCGATCGCCGCCTGCCTGTGCCGACCCGCCATCAGGTGAGCACAGGCTGCGAACGAGCACCACCAGCCGGCACGGAAATCGTCGACGCTCAGGCGCCGTGCCTCATCAATCGCGGCCAGACATTCGTCGAACCGACCCAGCGTGAGCAACGCCGCGCCGCGCGCAGCATGGGCTGATGGATTGGCCGGGTCGCGTTCGCAGAGGCGATCGCCAATGGACACCCGAAGTTCGAAGCGCCGTTCGATGTCGGCTGCATCGCCGCGGACGAGTGCTGTCAAGGTCGTATCGGGATAGAGCGTGGCGAGGCGCAACGCGACGTCGATCACTCGCCTGTGTGCCTGCTCGCGATCGGACGCCCAGCCAAACTGCGCCCGCGAATAGTTACAGCAGGTGACCCCGCCCAGGGCCCTGAGGTGCGACGGTTCCTTCTCGAGGGCCTGTTCGAAGAACTGTTGCGCCCGCTCGAGGTTGCCGGGGCTGAGCCCGTCATAGAGGCTGGCCCAGCCCTGAAACGCGAGGTCGCCCGCGCTGCGCTGGCTCAGGGGTCGCTCGGCCGCGATGGCCGCAGCCGTTCGGTGCATCTCGACGAGCAGGGCACGAGCCGTCTGCGCCGCGACTTGCCCGATCAAATTTGGCAGTTCGGCGTGCACAAGCGCAAACCGGTGCGACCAGCGCTGAGTGCCCGAGGCGCCATCGACCACCGCCAGCACCACACTCCAACCATTGGCAACCACTCGCAACTCGCCGCACACCAGCTGCTGCACACCGAGCTGACGTGCCGCGACACGCGGGTCGCTTAACGCAGCCCCCATGGCTGCGACCGTCTCGCGCGCCACGACTTTGCAGTCGGGCAGGCCGCCGCCGGCGCGTGACGTCAACTCGGAAGTCAGCGCGGCGGCCCAGCGCGCGCCGTCCAGATCGGCGGCATCGTGAGCGATCGGCAGCACGGCGACCGACAAGCCCGGCGCGATGTCCGGAGCCGATGGCTCGGTCGGCTCCAGCCTGTAGCCGCGGCGCGCCACCGTACGCAGGATCTCATGCTCGCGATCGCCGATGGCGCGCCGGATCTCGACGACGGTCTGGGTCAGCGAATCGTCGCCAACCACCACGCCGGGCCAGACCCGCTCCATCAAAGTCGCTTTGTCGACGACGCTACCGGCATGCTCGGCCAGCAGCAGCAGGACCTCGAGCGCCTTGGGACGAAGTTCGATTGGCCGGTCGTTCACCGAGCGAAGCTCGCGCGACTGGAGATCGAGAACGCAGGCTGCCAAGCTCAGCCGACGTTCTGCATCGGACGCCCGTTCGCGCATCACCGCTCCAACGGCGGGGCGCATCGCAACTTCATCGTTCCGATTTCGCATCCCCTTCACGACAAGAGGGCACAGGTGAGGAAACGATAGTGCCTTCACCATCTCCCGAGAACTTGATCATGCGCCACTTTCTCAACTGTCTGCTTCTTGCCTGCGCAGGTGCCGCCAGCGCCCAAGTTGGACCACCCGAGCCATTGCCCCCGCAAGACCTGGATCTGGACCTCCTGCAAGGTGCGCCGGCGTGGCTCGTGGGCGACCATGTCAAGGCGCGCCGTCACTTCCGGAACGCTGCCCAGCGCGGCCATCCACTGGGTCAGTACAACTTGGCGATGATGCTGCTCTATCGTGAAGGCGGCCCGTGCGACGCTGCGCAAGCCATAGCGCTCCTGCGCAGGTCAGCCGACGCAGGCACCAGCCTGGCGCGAGAAGCGCTGGAGCAGATGCATGACCGGGGGCCGGCGCACAAGAGTCCCCAACGCCCGTTTGCCTGCCCGTTGCCGAGGCAAGCGCACTCGAGCCCAGCGGCGGGGTCGGTACAGCCTACGGTGGCCCGCTGAGGCGAACAGGTCTCGGAACATTGGCATGCCCGCAGAAGGCAGCAACGACAGTCACCAGCAGGCCTGAGCGGCTGCTTTGAAACGGAGTCACCAATGGCTGCTTGTGGCCGGGTGCTGTCCGCGCTCGGTGCAAGTTGAAGGTCCGTTGCCGGCCACATTGCCGACGCTGCAACCACTGGTGCCGAGCATTCCCAGTGGGTCGAAATGGAATGCACGCCGCTCCCTTTGCGGCGCCTGCGCATGGCGCGCTCGGAGATCGTGCCGACGTTCGCGCTGATCAAAGGTCGCCCGAGGTGGCAGCAACTCTCTGACCCTGTCAGTCGCACTACCGTGAACAGCGGCTGCTGCGACGGTAACGGGCTTGCTACGCGGCGGCGAACAGGCGTGCGCCGACCACATAGCCAGGCGCGGAATCCACATCGTCAGCGCCGGCACGTAGGTGATCAGCAAGGCCGTGATGCCACCGACGCCCCAGGCTCGGCGCATTCAATCAGTACCTTCGCCTTGAGTCCATCGCCATGGCGCCGGCGCGCCGCGCCCTCAGAGTGCATAGGTGTCCACTTCGCCAGCTAAGTGGACACCATCGTCGTCGGCCTGCCGGGCGCCTTCTAGGTGGAGCGGCTAGCCGCTTACCGAACAGGTAAGAACACCCTACCGTTTGCTGCACTGGCGCGTGAACTCGCTCGGCGATCGGGCTGGCTTTCGTATTCAGTAGCGGTCGCTCGCGCTTGTTGACTGCGTTCGGCATATTGCCCACGTCAGCGCGAACGACCGGTCTGGAGTGCTGGTGCGCACGCTGCTGTCGAGCTGATCGTTTCGCGTTGGCCGCAAACGGTACGGTCTGGGAACCCCTTCGGTTCTTGAGGCGATGCACGGACACTAGGACGCGCTTCAGGCGCGCGATACGGTCGAATGACCCAGATTTGAAGCCACTGGCACGCAGACGGTTGGGCTCGGGCGATGCGAGCGGTCGTTGCCAGCGTCTATATTCGAGTTCATGAGCTTCGATGTGGCCGCCGAGGCCTACGACCGTTTCATGGGTCGGTACTCGCGCCTGCTCTCCAGCCAGCTGGCGGACTTTGCGTCGGTGCGCAGCGGAGAGCGGGTCCTTGATGTCGGCTGTGGCACCGGCGCGCTCACGAGCGAGCTGGTCGCGCGGCTTGGACCGACGGCGGTGGCGGCGGTCGATCCGTCCGAGCCCTTCGTTGCGGCGACCCGGGAGCGCCTCGCGGGAGTCGACGTCCGCCAATCGCCCGCCGAGCACCTGCCGTTCCCGAACGCCGCGTTCGACGCTGCCCTGGCGCAGCTCGTGGTTCACTTCATGAAGGATCCGGTGGCGGGGCTCACCGAGATGGGCCGCGTGACCCGCCGTGACGGCATCGTCGCCGCTTGCGTCTGGGATCATGGCGGAGGTGAAGGTCCGCTTCGGATCTTCTGGGAGGCAGCGCGCGCGCTCGACCCAAAAGTTGATGACGAGTCTCACCTCGCCGGCGCCAGGAAGGGCCACCTGGCGGAGTTGTTCGAGGCCGCCGGGCTGCGCGAGATCGAGTCGACCGCGCTGTCCGTGAGCCTCGATCATCCGACCTTCGGTGCGTGGTGGGAGCCCTTCACGCGCGGCGTCGGTCCGGCGGGCGCCTACCTGGCCAGCCGCGACGAGGAACAGCGCATCACGCTGCGCGAGCACTGCCGTCGAAGTGTTCCCTGCGAGCCCTTCACGGTCACCGCCGTGGCCTGGGCCGCACGCGGACTGGCATAGCGAGCGACGCGCAGGCGGTCGGCTGCCGACGATTTGTGGCCCTGCCAGCACGTCTGCGAACGCTGCTCGACGGCATGCGAAGCCGGCCGACGATCGCGAACTGGATACGTCAGGCCTTGCACGTCGGCCGATCGCAATCGAACCGCGCTTGGCCGGTGCGTGCTCGAATCGGTTCGCAGGGCTCCTGGCAATCCCGACTGTCGGCTCTCGGGCGGTGCTTCGTGCGATCGCTACTGCCGCTCAGGGTCAAATAGACACGTTGAACGTCGGCTGCGCGGACACGTCTTGCTGCATGACTCTGTACACAGAGGCGTGCTTGCGGAGGAGGGCGAGCAGAAGTGGACGAAAGGACGGACGCGCCAGCGTGCAGTGCGGCGTCTACCTACCTGTCTTCAGCCATCTGCCACCAAGGGGGCAGCAATTCGATGACCTCGGCTCGCGCGTATCGATCGTCGAGCAGCCACAGCCAGCCCTGATCCTGCGGTGTTCGCAGAACGCGACCGGCCGCTTGCACGACCCGCTGCATGGCCGGAACGAGATCGGCGTACCCATGACCGGCCCCGAACAGCTTGTCCAGTCGCGCTTGGATGTGATCCTGCGTCACCGAGACCGGCGGCAGGCCGAGGGTGGCGATGAAGGCGCCGATCAGCAACCGGCCCGGCAGGTCCACCCCTTCGGCGAACACGCCGCCCAAAACCGCGAACCCGATTCCTTTGCCCTCCGGCCTGAACTGCCCCAGGAAGTTCGAACGCGCGCCGGCGCTCATGCGCCGCTCCTGACGCCACTGCGGGAGGTCCGGCCGCGACGCAGCCAGCAGTGAGGCCGCCTTCTCGAGATAGTCGAAGCTGCTGAAGAAGGCGAGGTAGTTGCCCGGGTGCTCGTCGAACTGCCGTGCGATCACGGCCACCAACCGGTGAAGCGAGCGATCCCGGTGGGTGAAGCGCGTCGAGATGCCGTCGGCCACGCGCACGGTCAGGTGTTCGGCAGGGAAGGCCGGCGGCACGTCGATCCAGGCTGTGTTCTCCGGCAGGCCCAGCAAACGGATCGCGTACTCGGGTGGCGACAGCGTGGCCGAGAACAGCGTGACGCTGTGCAGGGCCTTGAAGCGCTGGCGCAGGAAACAAGCTGGTGCCACGTTGCGCACGCAGAGCGCGGCGTCCCTCTTGTCCTGTGCCGTCTCGGCGTCGACTTCGATGTCACCGTACAAGGTTGATGGGCGAGTGCCCAGGAAAGTCTGCACGTCGAACAGTGAATGGTCGCTCAAGGCCTCGACCAGCTTCAGATAGCGATGCAACTCGAAGTGGAACGTCAGCAGCGATCCCACGTTTAGCGGGTGCTGGTTGAAGTACTCGGACGTGGCACTAGCGGCGGTCTGCAGGGCCCGCACGAAGGGGTCGGGCGCGGCCTCCAGCACCTCGTAGGGTGCCGCGGTGTCGAGTACGAGATCCTCGCTCGCCTGCACCAGCGCATCCAGGGCGCCGCGCACGACACCCGGCGCAGCTTGCGCCGCAGCGCGGATCTGGCTGATGCGCAACTCGGCGCTGTACATGCGCCGCGCGCGCTCGACCAGGTTGTGCGCCTCGTCGACCAGCACGGCTAGTTTCCAGTCCAGCGCCTGCATCAAGCCCCAGAGCAGGCCGTTGCTGTCGAACAGGTGGTTCACATCGCCCACCAGCACGTCCGCCCAGCGCACCAGCTCCTGCCCCAGGTAGTAGGGGCAGATGCCGTGGCGCAGCGCGACCTGGCGCTGCGCGGCGGCATCCAGCCAGCCCAGGGCGACGGCTGCCTGGCGCGCGGCGGGCAGACGGTCGTAGAACCCTCTCGCCAGCGGGCAAGCGTCGCCGTGACAGGCCTTGTCCGGGTGCTCGCAGCCCTCATCCTTGGGCACCATCGTCAACACGCGCAGGGACTGTCCTGTTGCGGCGCAGCGCAAGCTGCCCAGCGCTTCCAGAGCGGTGATCCGACCTGTGCCCTTGCACGTCAGATAGGCCAGCTTGTCGATCCTGTGCGCCGGCATCGCTCTAAGCAGCGGGAACAAGGTGCCCACGGTCTTGCCGATGCCCGTCGGCGCCTGGGCCAGCAGACAGCGGCCGTTGGCGGCTGTCCGGTAGACCGCTTCGGCCAGCTCACGCTGCCCGGTGCGGAACGACTCCTGCGGAAACGCCAGTCCCTTCAGCGCCGTGTCCCGTGCATCACGGTGCCCAGCTTCCTGAAGTGCCCAGGCCATGAAGGCATCGCAGCGCTGTGCCAGCGCTTGCTCGAGTTCCTCGGCACCATAGACCTGCCGCAGTTCGACCTCGGACTGGCTGCCGACGTCGAAGTACACGAGCGCCAAGGCAATCTCGGACAAGCGGCGCACGCGGCAGAACAGCGCGCCGTAGGTCTGCAACTGCGCCCAGTGCAACACCCTGCGGTTGTGCGGGATCTCGTCGGGATGTCCGCGGATGGTCTTGATCTCTTCCAGGCAGCCGCGCCGCGGGTCGTAGCCGTCGGCGCGGCCGCGCACGCGCAGAGCGCCGCAGGTGGTCTCCAGGACGATCTCCGCCTCGTAGTCCTGGCCGCGGCGTTGCGCGACCATGCTCTGGCCCATGAGCCCTTCGAGCGCTGTTGCCGAGGGCGTGAAGCGCCGATCCAGGTCACCGCGCTTGGCTGTGAAGTCGCACAGTTCACGGACCGAGACGCTGTAGAACCAGCCATGCGCCGTCGCCTCGCCCGTCGCCTGCAAGCCCGCCGCAGATGTCTGCGCAGTAAAGCGGGCGAGGGACGCCTCGGCATCTTGCAGTTGCAGGGACATTTGCCATTGTCAGACCCCCGCGCAGACCTCCGTGCTGCGGGCGCTGCAGAATGTTCGCCATGTCCGAGGAAAACCAGATCGTTGCCCCGCCGTCGTTCGTGACGCTGTTCGTCGAACTCGGACGCGTGAAGCCGAACGCCTCGCATCAGCACATCCTGGCGCGTTATGAGTTCTGCGAAGACCTGGCGACGATGCTGATGGACCACGCGAAAGGTCAGCAGTCCGCGCTCGGCGTCGCACAGGTAGATGTCCTTGAGCGCATCCATCGCGGTTTGATCAGCGACGGAGCGGGCGTCGAACCTGTCGAGGCCACGTGGGTGACCCTTAGGCTGGCCGAACTGCTCGACTGGAACTCTGCGGAGTGCGATGCGGCGCTCGGCCCGCGCGGCTGACTGCGGCTTTAACGGACGCCGCCAACTCCCTGGGCGCCCGGTGGGATACATCCTGACTGTCCAGGAGGGGCAACTTCACGAAGCTTCACGCAGGTCGCGCACCCGTATTTCAGCCGTCGGATGACGGCGACGGTCCACAGGTAGTCGGAAGGCCAGCGAGCTACGGGCAGAAAGCGAACGCTCGAACTTCGCTTCCGGCCATGAAGGTGAATTCGAGGACACACCACGAAGCCGACCTTCGTTCGGATTGTGACGGTCGTTCCGCACGCGGCGAGTTCGTGATCAATGAGCTGCCGGACCTGTCGGCGGCCCCCGTCAACCGGCAGCAGCTTCGACGGCCGTGAAGCCGAATTGGCCAAGCACGGTCTCCACTTGCTGATCAAGCCGGCGCTGCTGAACAAGCTGCGCGCGATGATCGGGTTCAAGTTGGGGCAGCGTTGAGCCGCAATGTGCTTCTGGGTACGAGCGATGCGTGGACCGAAGGCAACTGGCGCCACAACCCCGAGCTTGGGCCGTGTAAGGACTGACAGGATGGGAATGTCCTGATGCCGTTGCGCCACGTGCGCATGCATCCTTACCCGTAGGAACCACTGCAACGGCGCTTCCGAAGTGGCGCCTTCAATGCTGTGGTGGATTGGGAGGAATCAGAGTGCTTCACTCCGCAGCCTTTTTGGCGGCATATGGTGAGCCGCGTCGCCAACATCACCCGTTGGATCGGCGCTTTGGCATTGCATCGGTGTCTGCGCATCGCCAAGGCTGTAGACCGAGCCTTCTCAAATGCCGACAGATTGAACGGCCGGCCGCGCGCAACCAATAACTGGCACTCGCCGCTTTCGGTCTGCGCGCTCATGCCCAGCTTCGCCGATCAACTCCTGTTCACTGAACAGCGTGTTGCGCTTCAGCTTGGAAACCGCCAGCAAATTCGACTCCGCTCCCCCAAATGCGACCAAGCGACTGGTACGTAACGCAGCATGCCAATACTGAGATGGCCCGGATAGCCGCCCGGCAAGGGGGCCTCATTGGCAGAGTCGCCGCGGGTGATTCGGTAAGGCCCAGTGGGATTACTGGAAGAACCCCCTATCTCCAGTTCGGGATCAACGCGATGAGCCTAGGTCTGGCGTGTGGGTGTGATTGACCACACATTCTTGAGCTGCATGTGATGATTGATTGGCTTGAACTCGTTACCTGGATTGTCGCGCTAGCTTTGCTTCACGAGGGACTTTCCAGCATGGTCCGCGGGCGCCGCGCCGCCTTCAGCAAAGCGGCAACTGTGATCGGAGCTGTAGTTCTTCTTGTCGGGGCGGGCCTTTGGTTCTGGAACGCGCGGGCGTTTCTCCACTTGGCTGAGGCGCTTCGGGAACCGCCTGGTGTGGCCACTACGTCACGGCAACCAGATGACCTTGACAGATTGCCTCTTCCCCAGCGCAGAGACCTGAGTGTGCAACTGGCGAAAGCTGTGTTTGTGAGCGGAGGTGGGTTAGCCAACGTGGCTGCTGAGGATGGACGTTGGGTCCAGTACTCACCGAGCGCTAGCGACGTAGAAGCACGCGATCAACACTTGAAGTTGCTCGCCGAGACCGAGTCTCGACGGCAAGGTTTGGTGGCTAGCGCGCACTTTTCAGAAAAACAGTCAATGCGATGGCTCGTGAGTTTGGCCGTCGCGATTTGCATCGGACTCGCGGTCGGTCGACTGCGAGAGAGGGGTTCTGGATAGCTTGGCCAGGCAACAGCTACACGGCGACCCATGCGCTGGAATGCCGGTTGGCCGCAGCGCTGGCGCACGCCTACCGCGAGGGCGGCTGGACGATGACGCGGTTGGCCGAGCAGTCGGGCCTTTCGCTGTCCCACGTGAGCCGGTTGATCGCGCGTGCGGAACGGAGGCTACCGCTGGAGCCGCTCGCTCAACACCTGCCGCGACCGTCCGCTTGATCGCGCGGCGAGGGCTTCCTAAGGGTCGGAACGGTGCAGTGAACGTCGGCTGCGCGGACACGGCTTGCCACGTTCCTCGGAGATCACGCTGTTCTCCACGCTCCGAAGCGCTCCTTGGAGAGGGCGCAGCGGTGGTGGACACTGCATAGCATCTGCACTACAGTTGGCTGCATGAAGACCGCCCAATTGCCGCCCGTCCGGGTCGAACCCTCCGTCCGCGAAGAAATCGAAGCCGTCCTGCGCGAGGGGGAAAGCCTTTCCGAGTTTGTGGAGACGGCTGCCGTTCAAGCAGCGCGACGCCGCAAGGCGCAGGAGGAGTTCCTGGTCCGAGGACGAGCCTCGCTGGCTAGGGCCAAACGCACCGGCGAGTTCTACGTCGCTGACAAGGTCCTTGAGGACATGCGCGGACGCTTGCTGTCGCGGATGCAGGCTCTGCGCAAGAGCAAGAGCAAGAGCAAGAGCAAGAGCAAGAGCAAGAGCAAGAGCAAGAGCACGGCCGGCGCGAAGCGGTGAGCTTCTCGGTTCGCCTCACGCGCGAGGCGCTGGAGGATCTGCAGCGGCTCGAGGAGTTCTTGGTCGAGCTTGCGGTGCAGCATGGCGACTTCGACCTGCCGCTGCGAGCGATCGACGTAATCCAGCAGGAGATGCGAATCCTCGAAACCAATCCGTACACCTGCCGCAAGGTAGGCAGTAACCCGCTCGAGCGCGAACTCGTGATCCCGTTCGGTGGCTCGGGCTACGTTGCTCTGTTCGAGATCCTCGGCGAACACGAGGTGGCCGTCTCAGCGATTCGCCACCAGAGGGAAGACGACTACCACTGACCGCCAACTGACCGCACGAGCGCTCACTTTGCAGTCTGGTCAACTCCTCGTGGCCATAGACAGGTGAGGGGCCGTGGGCACAAAGCGAACACTCGAACATCGCTTTCGGCCAGAAGCAGGCACTCGTCCCGACACCGCATAGCGGCCGTTCAAGCCAATATTGCATCGGCACGACGAGTGGCGACTCTGACCTGAACCACTTAAGAAGGAAGCCGGCGTGACTTGCCGTCAACTCGCTCCGCGAGCGCCAGGCGCGGCAACCGCTGCGCTTGCTCGTGGGCGGATAGGAGAATATGCAGACGATGACCGACTCAGACGCGCCCGAGGGAATGCTGCTTGTGATGGCGGTCAGCGCACCGCTCAAGCTCATTGCGAAAGACGCTCGTGATAGTTGGAAGCCCTCGCTGGAGGCCATCAATCGCTCGACGTACGACTACCTGAAGCTCAATCGCGCGAGCGGCTTCATCGATGGCAACGTAGCTCCCTACATGATGCTCGTGGGCTTCGATGGCAGCCTGGCCATGCCCGCCCTGCCCGAGTTCTCTCAGCCGGATGTTGCGCTCAGGATCTTCAATCGCGTGTTCCTGGAAATGCTGCTGGGCGGCGTCTACACCGAAGGCGCGGCACCCTCCGACATTTGCAATGGATGGCTCTTCAAGACCGGCTACATAAGGATGTTTAGCGGCGCCAGCCGAAACACCACACTGCATTCGGCCCTTCGCGACCGGAGCGCCAGCATCAGCGACAACATTGTCTTGCTCGATCGAAAGCCGATCACCCTTGCGCATCTGCAAAAAGCCGTCAAACGCGGACGCTCGATTCTTGAAAAGTGCGACCCTCTCAGCCACGAGGTCGCCCTGGCAGGCACGACCCACTACGTAGCGGGGGCGTTGGCCGAGGCACTGACATGTCTATGGACGTCGATTGAGCAGGTGGTCGGCCGGATATGGCGGCTCGAGGTGGAGGCAAAGGTTCAGGCCGATGCCATTCCGAGTCGCGGCGGATTTCTCAAGGACTATCGCGTCTGGACCACCTCCGCCCGCATCGAACTGCTGTATCAGAAGGGTCTTGTCGAGGCCGAGACCTATCGAAGCCTCAACCAGGCGCGCAAAGCCCGCAATGAGTTCATCCACCGCGGATCTCAGCCTGATTTGGCAGACGCGACCGCAGCACTTAGGGCGCTGTTTCAGCTTCTCTCCGCTTGTGCCAGCGAGTACAAGAACACGCGCCTCCTGGACGAACCTTGCCAGCAGACCATTGCTAGATGCATTAGAAGGCCTCGCTCGGAATCGGAGGGAGTGTCAGGATTTCTGTGTGTGAGGCGGATTGCTGGATCGGTTGTTGGTTGATTTTGCTCTGAAGGTTTTAAGGCCCCGGCCAGGCCGCCGGAGGCCCCCGGTTGTGCAATGTACTCATGCATTACCTGCTGCCCGCGCGCGTTGTGTCGTGCACCTGCGTGAAGCGCTCCTCGTAGAGGATGGCGAACTGATTCATTGCCTCCTTCCAGTGGTGCGCCGCGCGGCCCCAATCGGCCGTGATGTTGCGCAGCGCCAGCCAGATCAGCTTGCTGGCCGCCTCGTCACTCGGGAAGTGCCCGCGCGTCTTGATGATCTTGCGCAGCCGCGCGTTGATGCTCTCGATAGCGTTGGTTGTGTAGATCACGCGGCGCACCGCCGGCGGGAAGGTGAAGAACGGAATCACCCGGTCCCACGCTCGGCGCCAGGCTGCCACCACGGTCGGGAACTTGCGGCCCCACGCGCCTTGCTCGAACGCATCGAGTTCAGACGCCGCCGCCTCGGCGCTCGGCGCCGTGTAGATCGGCTTGATCGCCGCAGCCAGCGCCTTGCGGTCCTTCCAGCTCGCATAGTCCAAGCTGTTGCGCATCAGGTGCACGATGCACGTTTGCAGCGTGGTGGCCGGGAACACCGCAGCCAGCGCCTCTGGCATGCCCTTCAGGCCATCGGTCACGGCGATCAGGATGTCGGCCACGCCGCGCGTCTTCAAGTCGTTGAAGACCTTCATCCAGAACTTCGCGCCCTCGGTGTTGTCGATCCAGATACCCAGGATGTCGCGCGTGCCGTCGGGCAGCACGCCCAGCGCCAGGTAGATCGCCTTGTTGCGCACCACGGCGTCTTCGCGAATCTTCACCCGCAGCGCGTCGAAGAAGACCACCGGATACATCGGCTCGAGTGGCCGGGACTGCCAGGCACCGACCTCGGCCATCACCGCGTCGGTGACTGCGCTGATGAACTCAGGGGACACCTCGCATCCGTACTGCTCGGCCAGAAAGCCCTGGATCTCGCGCACCGTCATGCCGCGCGCGTACATGACGGTGATCTTGTCGTCAAAGCCGGTGAAGTGGCGCTCGTGCTTGCCGATGAGCAGCGGCTCGAAGGAGCCCAGTCGATCGCGCGGCACCTCGATGCGCAGCGGGCCGTCGTCGGTGCGCACGGTCTTGGCGCTGGCGCCGTTGCGATGGTTGCTGGCGTCCTCGGGCCGATCGGTGCGGCTCGCATAGCCCAGGTGGTGCGTCAGCTCGGCGCCGAGCGCACGCTCGACCAGCGCCTTCTTCAGCGCCATCGACAGGTCGTTGAACTCCACCCGGTTCATCGGCCCGGTGACGAGCTGGTCAACGATCTCCTTGGGGATCTTCTGCAGCGCCGCGCTCTTGGCGGCAATGGCCGCGTTCCTGGCCTTGGTTTTGCTGATCGTCTCGGTCTTGTTGCTTGGCATACATGCTCCTTGTCGTCATGCTATGCCTCGTACACAAAAATCAGGACAGGCTCGAATCGGACGACAAGCTTGAGCCGACCTACTGGAGGGACATCGCTCGTCTGCCTGGTGAGCCTCAGTTCAAGGGGAAGTACAAGCCGTTTGACCTGAAGCTGAAGCCGATCTCCTCCTTCGACCCGGCATACGCGGCGAAGGCTGCACGCGCAAAGTCGACAGCTGAGGGCCGCACCGGGCAGCCGAGGGGTGTCGTAGCTCCTTCAGAGCCTACTGCGATCCCAGTTGATCAAGATCCCGGTCCAGCAGCTCGCCGAAGCGCGCGTTCTTCTCGTCGGACATCCGGGTAGTCGGTTCGGCTGTCTCAGCCGCGCGCGCTGCGCTGGCCGCCTTCGAAAAAACAAGGCCTGTCTGTCTCCGGTGCCTCCAGCATTTCGACCCGTGATGCGCGGTCCGCCGCGGCCAGCAAGCCCCAAGTTCACACGACTTGAAGCGGCCCCAATCGCGTCGGAACTCTTCGCTTTGTCAGCACTATTGCGATAACCTTGTTTTATCTCGCCAGCTTGCATTCGCCGTTCCGACTCTCTTCTTCATTCCGATCGACGGCAACAACGCAACAACTGCAACGCGATGGGCCTCGCGGGCGACCAGCGAAAGTTCGCGGGCTACGAGCCGTATCAGTCGGCCGCGCTCGAACTGTTCCAACGCTACGGCCAGGTCGTTCACTGTCTGAGCGGGGAGTCGTTCCATCGCAACCAGCCCGGCCGCGTCTATGCGCTGTGGCACCACCACAAGCCCACGATCGGCTTGAGGGTCACATCGCCCGTTCCTTGTCCGAAGCTCGTTGATGACGCGGAGTGAAAAACCTTTCTGGCGGCGACCCCTGAAGTCGAGGCGATCGCGCTCCCGCCAGCATGACTGCTCGTGGGCCTGTATGCTGTTCGAGATCCGGTCGTCTCTGCTTGGATGCTCGCCCAGCTCGGGTGCCGCAACGCTGCCGCGAAGCATGAGGAGTAGGCTGAGACGCGGTGGCCCTGTGGCGCTCGTCTATACTCCCCGCCGATCTCAAGCGCTTCGGCGCCTGGGAAGTTCCCAAGGTTCAGACGACCACCGTGCAACGGGGGTTTGTTCCGATCCCCTAGGGGACGCCAAGTCGGGTTGCACTTGCGCAGTGATGCGACAACGCAGCCACCGTGTGGAGCGGTAGTTCAGTTGGTTAGAATACCGGCCTGTCACGCCGGGGGTCGCGGGTTCGAGCCCCGTCCGCTCCGCCAAACAATTCAACGGGTCAGCACGCAAGTGCTGACCCGTTTTTCTTTTTGCTGTTCCAAAGTCTGGAATACGCGTGGTCGGCGCCCACGGGCGCACCGTTGGGCTTCATCGCGCGGCTTGCTGCCGGCAGGGGCGGCCCAAACGCTGCTCGACCGCGAGCACGTTGCGCCTGACCTGCAGCAGCGTGTCGGGTGTGACGCTGATCGAGTCGATGCCGAGTTCGACCAGGTACTCGACCATCTCGGGATAGTCCGACGGTGCCTGGCCGCAGATGCCCGAATGGCGGCCGTTGCGTCGCGCGCCATCGACGGTCTGCGCGATCAGCGCCTTCACGCCGGGGTCGCGCTCGTCGAAGTCGAAGGCGACCATCTCCGAATCGCGATCGACGCCGAGCGTGAGCTGGGTCAGGTCGTTCGAGCCGATCGAAAAGCCGTCGAACAGTTTGGCGAAGGCGTCGATCTGGATGACGTTGTTCGGGATCTCGCACATGACGTAGATCTCCAGGCCATTCACGCCGCGCTGCAAGCCGTGTTCGGCCATCGCTTTGAGCACACGCTCGCCTTCTTCGACACGGCGGCAAAACGGGATCATCAGCTTGACGTTGACCAGGCCCATCTCGCCACGCACACGCTGCATCGCCGCGCATTCGAGCGCGAAGCCTTCGGCGTAGGCCGGGTGCGCATAGCGCGAAGCGCCGCGAAAACCGATCATCGGGTTGGCCTCGGTGGGCTCGAACCAGCGTCCGCCGAGCAGGCTGGCGTATTCGTTGGTCTTGAAGTCCGACAGGCGAACGATCACCGGCTTCGGGTAGAACGCCGCGGCGATCATGCCCACGCCTTCCGACAGTTGGCGCACGAAGTAGTCGCTCGGCCGCGCACAGTCTTCGCTCAGGCGGGCGATCTGCTCGCGCACCGCGCCGTCGTCGATGCGCTCGGGATGCACCAGCGCCATCGGGTGCACGCGGATGTGCTCGGCGACGATGAACTCCATGCGCGCCAAGCCCACGCCGTCGTTGGGCAGAAAGCTGGTCTGGAACGCGGTGTCCGGGTTGCCGAGATTGACCATCACCTGCGTGCGCGGTTTCTGCAGCGTCGACAGATCGGTGCGCGTGACGGTCACCGGGATGATGCCTTCATAGACGTGGCCGACGGCGCCCTCGGCACAGGACACCGTGACCTCGTCGCCACTGCGGATCGCCGTGGTGGCGGTATCGCAGCCCACCACCGCGGGCACGCCGAGTTCGCGGGCGACGATCGCCGCATGGCAGGTGCGCCCGCCGCGGTTGGTGACGATCGCCGCGGCGCGGGCCATCACCGTGCCCCAGTCGGGCATCGTCGTGTCGGCCACCAGCACCTCGCCGCGCTGGAACTCGCCGAGCTGCGTCACGTCGGTGATGACACGCGCTGTGCCCGAGGCCACTCGCGCACCGACGGCGCGGCCCGTGGCACGCACCTGGCCCTTGGCGCCGAGGCGGAACTCTTCGAGCACGCCGGGCGCGCGCTGCGAGGCCACGGTTTCCGGACGCGCCTGGACGACGTAGAGCTGGCCGTCGATGCCGTCCTTGGCCCACTCGACGTCCATCGGCGTCGGCTGGCCGGCGCGGCGGCTGTAGTGGTCTTCGATCTTGATGGCGGCGTCGGCGAGGGTCAGCACCTCGTCGTCGCTGATGCAATAGCGGCGCTGGTCTTCGGCGGCGGTGGGCACGATGCGCGTGCTCTCGCGTCCTGCCGCCTTGGCATAGACCATGCGGATTTCCTTGCCGCCTTTTCGCCGCCGCAGCACCGTGCGGTGGCCGGCGCGAAACGTCGGCTTGAAGACGTAGAACTCGTCCGGGTCGACGGTGCCTTGGACGACGGTTTCGCCGAGGCCGTAGGCGCCGGTGATGAAGACCGCGTCGCGAAATCCCGTTTCGGTGTCGAGCGAGAAGATGACGCCGCTCGAGGCGCAATCCGAGCGCACCATCTTCATCACGCCGACCGACAGGAAGACCTTGAAGTGATCGAAACCATTCTCGACCCGGTAGGCGATGGCGCGGTCCTTGAACAGGCTGGCAAAGCACAGCCGCACGGCATCGAGCAAGCGCGCCTGGCCGCTGATGTTGAGAAAGGTTTCGTGCTGGCCGGCAAAGCTGGCCGTCGGCAGGTCTTCGGCGGTGGCCGAACTGCGCACCGCCACCGTCAGCGCCGCGCCGTATTCGGCCTGCAGCCGGGCGTAGGCGGCGAGGACTTGCGCGGCCAGGTCATCCGGCAGGGCGGCGCCGTAGATGATCTCGCGCGCGCGTTGCGCGCGCCGTGCGAGGTCATCGACGTCACGCACGTCCAGGCCGTCGAGCGCGGCGTGCAGGCGCGGCCAGGCGCCGGCCTGGTCGAGCACGTGACGATAGCCTTGCGCCGTGATCGCAAAGCCGTTGGGCACGCGGATGCCCTCTCGCGTCAGCTCACGAAACATCTCGCCCAGTGAAGCGTTCTTGCCGCCGACGAGGGGCACGTCGGCGATGCCCAGGTCCTCGAACCAGCGGATGTACCCGGCGCGCGCGTTTGCCATGCTTGCTCCCATCGGCGTGAGCAGACTAAGAGGATGTCGGCTGCGGCAGGTTGATCACCATCAATGCCGCAGCGGCCAGCGCACATCGAACCGACAACGCCGCGGTTGTGCGGCATCAATGTCGGCGATCGCATTGCAATCGACGATACCCACGTTCCAAGCCAGCGTTGCGCTGTGCGAAAGGTGAGTCGGTGGCTTTGCCGCGCAGTTCGCAGATCGATGACCGGGGCGGCATGGCGGCGACGCCAGCCGTGTCTGCGCCCGCGTTGCTGGTCCTCGTCGAGCGCACGCTGCGCGAGCTGCATGCCGGCGCGCCGGGCCTGCCGGCGGTGACGCTGGCCAGCGTGCTCGACAGCGACCTCGGCATCGACAGCCTCGGCCGCGCCGAACTGCTGTTGCGCACCGAGCGCGAGTTCGCCCTCCGCCTGCCCGACGGCACCTTGCAGCGTGCCGAGACGGTCGGCGATCTGTTGACCGCGGCTCAACGGGCCGAGCGTGCTGCCGCACCCGCTGATCGGCCTGCCCCGTTGCGCGCGGCACCGGCCCGCCGTGCCCATGAAAACGCCGCACAAGAAGACACCCCGGCCAGCGCACAAACCCTGCTCGACGTTTTCGAGTGGCACCTGCGCGCGCACGCCGATCGCACCCACCTGACGTGCCTGGACGGCGACGCCGAGCAGCCCCTCAGCTACCGCCAACTCGCCGACGACAGCGCCGCGATGGCGGCCGGCCTGCAGCAGGCCGGCGTGTTGCCGCGCCACTGCGTGGCCCTCATGCTGCCGACATCGCCGGCGTACTTCAGCAGCTACCTCGCCGTCCTGCGCGCGGGCGCCGTGCCGGTGCCGATCTACCCACCGGCACGCGCCTCGCAGCTCGAAGAGCATGTGCTGCGCCATGCCGGCATCCTCGACAACGCCCGCGCCACGCTGTTGGTGACGGTGCCCGAAGCGATGATCGTGGCCCGCCTGCTGCAAGCCCGCGTGCCCGGTTTGCGCCATGTGATGACGCCGCAGCAGTTGGCCGCGCGCGGCGGCGTGCCGGCGCCGGTGGCCGTGGGCGGCGACGACATCGCCTTCATCCAGTACACCTCGGGCAGCACCGGCAACCCCAAGGGCGTGGCGCTGACGCATGCCAACCTGCTGGCCAACATCCGCGCGATGGAGAAGGCCGTGCAGGCCACACCGCGCGATGTCTTCGTGAGTTGGCTGCCGCTGTACCACGACATGGGGCTGATCGGCGCCTGGCTCGGCGCGCTGTACGTCGGCTATGCGCTGGTGGTGATGTCGCCGCTGGCTTTTCTGGCCCGGCCCGAGCGCTGGCTGCAGGCCATCGATCGCTGGCGCGGCACGCTGTCGGCGGCACCGAACTTCGCCTACGAGCTGTGCGTCAAGCGCATCGACGACGCAACGTTGGCCGGGCTCGATTTGAGTTGCTGGCGCCTGGCCTTCAACGGCGCCGAGGCGGTCAGCCCGGACACCGTGCAGCGCTTCGAACAACGCTTCGCGTTGTGCGGCTTGCGCGCGGGCGTGGTCACGCCGGTGTACGGCCTGGCCGAAGCCTGCCTGGGCCTGCTGTTCCCGCCGCTCGGGCGCGCGGTGATGGTCGATCGCATCCAGCGCGAGCCCTTCGAGCGCGAGCATCGCGCGCTGCCGGCCGCCGCCGATGACGCCACGGCGCTGCGCTTTGTCGCCTGCGGCGCGGTCTTGCCGGGACACGCCGTTCGCCTCGTGGGCGATGACGGCCGCGACGTCGGCGAGCGCACGGAAGGCCGGCTCGAATTCCGCGGCCCGTCGGCGACGCACGGCTACTTTCGCAACCCCGAGCAGACCGCGCGGCTGATCCACGACGGCTGGCTCGACAGCGGCGACCGGGCCTACCGCGCCGCGGGCGACATCTACATCACCGGCCGCGTCAAGGACATCGTCATTCGCGGTGGACGCAATCTCATGCCGCAGGAGATCGAAGACAGCGTCGGCAACGTGGCCGGCGTGCGCAGGGGCTGCGTCGCCGTGTTCGGCAGCCCCGACCCGGCAACCGGCACCGAGCGCCTGGTGGTGCTGGCCGAGACGCAGCCCGGCGACGCCGCAGCACAGGCCGAGCGGCGCGAGGCGGTGTCGCGCGCGGTGATCGCCGCGATCGGCGAGCCGCCCGACGTGGTGGTGCTGGTGCCGCCGCACAGCGTGCTCAAGACCTCGAGCGGCAAGCTGCGCCGCTCGGCCTGTCGCGCCGCCTACGAGGCGGGGCGCATCGGCGCGGCGGTGCCGGCGGCGCGCACCCAGGTGCTGCGCCTGGCGCTGGGCGCGGTGGCCGCGCGAGCGCGGCGGGCCGCGGTGAGCGTTGGCCGCGCGCTGTTTGGCGTCTACGCCGTGCTGCTGTTGTGCTTGCTGGCCGCGCCCGCGTGGTGGCTGACGGTGGGCCTGCGCAACCCCAACCTGGCGTGGCGCATCAGCCACCACCTGGCGCGGTGGCTGCTGCGCCTCACCGCCACGCCGCTCACGGTGCGCGGCCTCGAACACTTGCCCGAGGGGCCTTGTGTGCTGGCTTGCACGCACGCCAGCTACCTCGACGGTGTGATCCTCATCGCCGCGCTGCCGCGGCCGTTCGGCTTTGTCGCCAAGGGCGAGTTGCGCCAATCGTTTGCGCTGCGGCTGTTCCTGCAGCGCCTCGGCGCTGAGTTTGTCGACCGTGTCGACGCCGAACGCGGCGTTGCCGATGCCGCCCGGTTGGCCGCGGCGGTGGCGCGCGGGCGCTCGCTGATCTTCTTTCCGGAAGGCACCTTCGCACCGCGCCACGGCCTGCTGCCCTTGCACCTCGGCGCGTTCATGGCCGCGGCGCGGGCCCGCGTGCCGCTGCTGCCGGTGGTGCTGCGCGGCAACCGCGAGATGTTGCCCGACGGCAGCTGGTGGCCGCGGCCGGCGCAGCTCGACGTCGAGTTCTGCGAACCCGTCATGCCCGATGAACACGCGGGCGACACCTTCGCCGCCGCGCTGGCGCTGCGCGCGGCCACGCAGCGCGCCCTCGCGCGAGGCCTGTGACCGACACTCGCCCCATGAGAAGCAACGAACCGCCGGTGCGCACGATCGAAGGCACGCCCAGTTGGCGCAGCCGGGCCCTGGGTGCGCTGGTGCGGCTGGCGTTGCGCGAGCCGCTCGCCTGCGACGCCGACATCACGCTCTTGCGGCGGCGCTACGAATCGATCGATGCGCGCTTTTTCCAGCCCGATCGCAGCGTCGTGCGTGAGCGCGTCGACTGCAACGGTGTGCCCGCCGAGTGGGTCAGCGTGCCGCAGACGCGGTCTCGCCGGGTCATCTTCTACCTGCACGGCGGCTCGTTCGCCTTCCGCTTCCCGCATGCGCACGCGGCGTTCGCGGCGCGGCTGTGTCAGCGCCTGGGGGCGCGCGCGCTGATTCCCGATTACCGCCTGGCGCCGGAGCACCCGTTTCCCGCCGCACCCGACGATTGCCTGGCCGCCTACCGCTGGGCGCTGGCCAACGGCTGCGACGCGCGCGGCGTGGTCTTCCTCGGCGATTCGGCCGGCGGCAACCTCGCCCTGGTCACGCTGCACCGCACGCGGCGGGCCAGCGAGCCCGTGCCGGCCTGCGCCGTGTTGCTGTCACCGGCGGTCGATTGCACGCTCGAGAGCCGCAGCATCGTCGACAACGCGGGGCTGGATCCGATGCTGAGCCTGGCCGACCTGCTGGTCCTGCGCCAGCGCTACCTGCCCTCGGCCGAGCAGTACAGGGATCCGGATGCGTCGCCGCTGTTCGCCGATTTCGCCGGATTTCCGCCGCTGTTCCTGCAAGCCGGCAGCTCGGAGATCCTGCGTGACGAGGCGGTGCGCACGGCACGGCGCGCGCACGCCGCGGGGGTGGATGTCGAACTCGAACTCTGGCCCGAAACACCCCACAACTTCCAGATGGTTGCTTTTCTTCCCGAAGCGGCACTGGCCATGGATCAGATCGTGCGCTTCGTTGCTGCGCGCACCGGCTGGGAGCCGGCGCCGGCACCGGCGCCACGCGGGGTTGAAGACGACGTCGATGTTCGTTGAATCTGAGTCTCGAGTCGCGCTTCGAGATGGCGTGCCGCGCTGATCTGGCGTCGCCCGGGATCGATGGGCCGTCGCCAAGAACCTCATTGGCTGGCTGCAAGCGCAGTGCACTGGGCTCGTGGCCCGAGTTGCCGGTTGAGACAGCACCAAAGGGGAGGCTCGGTTTGTGCGTCCAAACTGAAGGTGCCTGAAACGGATATTCGTGACGTGTCAATCGGCCAGGAAGGTGCCGCCGCCAACTCTCCCCCGATGCACACAGTCCCGTGGCAAGGCACTGTGGTTCGACCCGCGACTGACGATCCGCTCAAGACGCGAGCGCTGCTGCTGAACGACGTTGGCGCAGCGACATGCCCACGCTGACCATGCGCATCACGTCCTCGGCGGCGCGCACCAGCAGCTTGCCGGCGTTGGCGATCGCATCGTCGAGCGTGCACGGACGCTTGAGGATGCTGGCGAAGGCGTCGATGCCGTGGTCGAAGTTGATGCGCACGCCCTTGCCGATGGTGCCGGCCAGGGCGATCACTGGCAGGCCGCGGCGCTTGGCGCGCTGCGCCACTTCGGCGGGAATCTTGCCGTAGGGCGTCTGGCCGTCGAGGCTGCCTTCGGCGGTGATCACGAGGTCGGCCTGTTCGATCAAGCGGTCGAGTGCGAGGTACTGCATGACGATCTCGTAGCGCGGGTGCAAACGCCCGCCGAGCAGGCCGGCGATTCCCGCACCAAGGCCACCCGACGCGCCGGCACCGGGCATCGCACCGACGTCGTGGCCGGTCGCTTGCAGAATCAGGCGTGCATAGCGTTCGAGCGCGCCTTCGAGCGCATGGACCTGCGACGGTGTGGCGCCTTTCTGCGGCCCGAACACGCGCGCCACGCCACCTTCGCCGAGCAGCGCGTTGTGCCAGTTGACGGCGGCGTCGAGTTGCACATGCGCCAGGCGCGGATCGAGGCGCGACAGGTCGATGTGCTGCAGCCGGCCGAGCTCGCCACCGCCGTGGCCGATCGGCCAGCCTTCATCGTCGAGTAGACGTGCGCCGAGCGCTTGCGCCATGCCGGCGCCGCCGTCGTTGATGCCCGAGTCACCGCAGCCGAGCAAGATGCGTTCGGCGCCAGCGTCGAGCGCGGCGCGGATCAGCTCGCCGACGCCGTGGCTCGTGGTCAGCATCGGGTTGCGGCGATCGCGTGGCACCAGGCGCAGTCCGGCAGCGGCGGCCATTTCGATGACCGCTGTTTCTTGCGCTCGGCCGCCGAGGAAGCCGAAGAACGAATCCACCGGCTCGCCGAGCGGGCCCGTCACGCGCAACGCATGCATCGTGCCGCCAGTCGCTTCGACCAGCGCTTCGGTGAAGCCTTCGCCGCCATCGACCATCGGCGCCTTGAGCACGTGCGCATCGGGCATCACGCGCAGCACGCCGGTGGCGATGTGCTCGGCCACCTCGCGCGCGCCCAGGCTTTCCTTGAAGCCCGAGGGTGCCACCAGCACCGTGAAGCGGCCGGCCCGGCGCTGTTGGCGGGCGCTTATCTTGAACGTCTTCAGCATGCTGATCTCCGGGGGTGGGGATGCGGTCTCACACAGAGCGGGCCGGCGTGACAGCAATACGTCGGCGCGATGACAAGATGCAAGCGATCAACCGTGCAACGGCAGCCCTTGCACGGGCCACACGACCAGCGCAAAGCCCCACAGCAGCAACGCCATCAGCGGCAGCAGCGCCAGGCTCAGGCGCAACAGCGCGCTGTCGATCGACGCGCTCGAGTCCACCCGCTCGGAGTGCGCGAACAGCGCGACCGGCTTGGCGCTGACGGCCAGCGTCTGGCAGAAGCCGCTGCCAATCACGCAGACGAAGATCAACAGCGCCGGGTTGAGGCCGGTGGCGGCCAGCGGCAATGCCACGGTGGGCAGCAGCACCATCGCGCGCGCCGTGCGCGAGGTGATCAGCAGGTGCGACAGCAGCGCGATCGTCACCGCGAGCAGCAACACGGTGGAGGCGCCCCATTGCGCCAACGGCGCGGCGTTGAGCAGCGCATCGGCCAGCGCACGCGCCGCGTCGCTGTGCAGCAGCGCTTCGCCGAGGACCAGCGTCGCAGCCAGGAAGAGCACGAGGTTCCACTCGACCTTCTTCAGCGCGGTCTTCATGTCCACGCCGGTCAACGGCTTGCACGTGATCGCCAGCGCGCCGAGCAATGCCACCAGGGTTGCGTCCACGCCGTGCAGCGCTCCGCCGGCCCAAGCGGCCACCGTCAGCAGCGTCACCGCGACCACGCCGCGCTGTTGCCGCGTCAGCGGCTTGCGTTCGATCGATGGCAGACGCAGCGGCTTGGCGCGCGCCTCGCGGTCGAGGAACAGCGCATTGATCACCGCCGTGGCGGCAAAACTCGAGACGATCGCAAACGGCGCGGCCCACCAGGCCCACAACGCGAACGACGGCGCGTCGTGGCCGAGGCGGCGCATGAAGTCCACCGCCACCAGGTGCGCACCGGCGCCGAGCAACGACGCGCAGGCCGACAGCAGGATCACGCTCGGGAACAGCAGCGCCATCGCGCGCACGATGCGCACATCACCGACCGCGCGCGCCAGCACGAGGAACACCGGCAGCAGCAACGCGGCGCGGCCCGAGGTGGATGGCACGATGAAGGCGGTGGCCACGATCACCCAGGTCAGCCGCATCAGCAAGCGCGGCGCGGTGTGCGCGCCAGCCACCGCTTGCAAGGCCCAGCGCTCGGCCAGGCCGCTGTGCTGCAACACCGCGGCAATGATGAACGCACCGATCAACAACCAGATCAGACTGTCGCCCAGGCTCGCATAGAAGGCCTGCGGCGTCGCGCCGCCCATGGCAATCAGCGCGATGCACGCCGCCAGCGCCACTGGCGTGTCGGCCAGGCGCAGCACCGTCCAGGCGATGACGGCGAACGCGAAAACACCGACGGCGATGCGCGCTGTCACCGGCCACGGCGTCAGCTCGCTCGTCAGCAGCATCAACGTCAGGACGGCCAGCGCGGCCGCCAGCAAGGGGCGCGCGAGTGGCGCAGCCGGCAGAAGGGACCGCAGCGTGCGGCCTTCAGGATCGAGGGTCATGGTGGTGCTCATGGGGTTCTTCGGGCTCTATCGCACAACGGCGCGCGGTCTGTCACAGAGCGGTCACAGCGGCGCCACGTACATCGCGCTGCGCCGCGCGTTTGGTCCTTACTCGCACTTACCGCGCGCTCACGTACTGCCACACCACCGCGCCGCTCTGTGCGCTGGCCACATCGCGCGGGCATGTTGCAAGCGTGTAGCGGCCCTGCTCGGCGCAATCCCTGCGCCGAGTTCTTTCTCTACCCACAGGAGTCATGTCATGAGCAAGAAACGATTGGTGATGAGCGCTGTTGCCGTCAGCGCAATGCTGGCCGCCGCGCCGGCGATGGCCGAAGAGTTCAGCTGCACCGGCGCTGTCGGCGCCGTGGCCCTGGACAACCTGTTCGTGCCCGACGGCGCGACCTGCGTGCTCGACCGCACACGCATGAACGGCAGCGTGGTGGTAGGTCGCGGCGCCACGCTGCGCGCCACCAGCGTGTCGATCAACGGCAACCTGCAAGCCGAGGGCGCGGCCTTTGTCGGTGTGGCTGGCTACTCGACCGTCGGTGGCTCGGTGCAGATCGTGCAAGGCGGCGGCGCCAGCATCGAGCGCGCGCGCATCAAGGGCGATTTGCAGTTCGAGTCGAACAACAGCGCTATCGCCGCCAGCGCCAACACCGTCGGCGGCAGCCTGCAGGCCTTTCAGAACATCGGTGGCCTCGCGTTCAACAACAACCGCATGAACGGCAACATGCAGTGCAAAGAGAACGTGCCGGCGCCCACGGGCAGCGGCAACCGCTCGCCGAGCAAGGAAGACCAGTGCGCACGGTTGTGAGCGGAGCGCGCGTGGGCTGACGACGACGGACCACTTCGAGGGCACCTGGCCGCCAAGCCAGGTGCCCTTCTGTTGTTGATCGCGGTCGGACGGAACATGCCGGCACTCACGCATGGTGGCCGCCATCGAGCCATGACCACCTTTGTCTGTTTGCTGTGCGCGGTCAACGTGGGGGGCACGGGCAAGCTGCCAACGGCCGACCTGTTCACGCTGTGCGCGCGCCGGCTTCAGGGACGTGCAGACGTCCATCGCCAGCGGCAATGTGGGTCTGGACAGCGACAACGGCGAGCGCGACGTGAAAGCGCTGCTCGAAGCCGCTCTGTTGCAGTACGCCGGCAAGCCCGTTGGCGTGCTGGTGCGCACCGGATCGGCAATGGCGGCGGTTCAGGACGGCAATCTCGCTGAGCGTGGAGTGCGACAACCGGGCCGAGGTCGATGAGCTTTGGTCCGCACTCACCGCCGACAGCGGCCGGCCGGCGCCTTGCGGCTGGCTGGCCGACAAGTTCGGTCTGGCGTGGCAGATCGTGCCGCGCCGGCTGGTCGAGTTGCTGACCGACCCCGACCAGACCAAGGCCGCCCGCGCGATGCAGGCCATGCTCGGCATGGGCAAGATCGACATCGCCGCGCTGGAAGCGGCGTTCGAGGGACGCGCGGGCGCCTGATATGAGGCCCGCCGCGCGCCGTCAGTTGCAGGGCGGCTCGGGCGCCTGCGTGTCGGTGGCCGCAGCGGCAGCGTCGACGGCGCGGAACGTCGTTCCACAGAGCGGCGCGGTGCGCGCCAGCAGGCGCTGCGAGATGTCCTGCGGCAGCACGCTGCGCGGATCGGCGTAGGTGGCGAGCACCAGTGCCGCCGTGCCGGCCGCCAACGGCGTGGCCATCGACGTGCCGCTCCAGGTGGCATAGCCGCCACCGGGGAAGGTGCTGATGATGCGCTCGCCCGGCGCTGCGATTTCAACCCACGAGCCGCGGTTCGCAAACGACGCCAGCGTGCGCTGCTCGGTGGTTGCCGTCACCGACAGCGAGCCCGGCACCGCTTCGGCCGCGGGGTACTGCGCGATCGTGTCGCTGCCGTCGTTGCCGGCGGCGGCCAGCACGACCGCGCCGAACTTGTTGGCGCAACGTGCGCGGTCATCGTCGAATCCGGGGTCGCTGAACTCGTCGTCGTCATCGTCGAAGTCGCAGTTGGCCAGCGCCACGGCGGTGCGCAGCAGGTTGGTTTGCTGCGTGGTGCCGATGCTCAGGTTGATGACATGCGCACCGTCATCGCTGGCCGGGTTGGCGTCGGGGTCGGCCGCCCAGAGCAGCGCTTCGGACAAGACCCAGACGTTGCCGCGGCCCTGGCGGTCGAGCACGCGCGCCGGCATCAGCGTGGCTGCAGGCGCGACCAGGCTGACCAAGCCGGCGACATGCGTGCCGTGGCCATAGCCGAGGTCGGTGCCCGCGCCGACCTCGCTCGGGTCGGCGTCGTCATCGACGAAATCGCGGCCGAGCAGCGCGCCGGCGTTGTTGCGGGCCAGGCGGTTGGTGAAAGCGGGATGCGAAAGGTCGAGGCCGGTGTCGAGCACGGCCACGCGGATGCCGCTGCCCACGCTGGTGCTGTGCGCTTCGGGCAGGCGCAACGATGCGGGAGCCCATTGGGCGGCGTAGGTGCCGGCGTCGCCGCCGACGGCCCAGGCCGACCGCCCCCGTCCTTCGGGCGTTTCGTTCTCGGCGTTGGGCTCCGCAAAGCGAACACGTGTGTCAGCGCGCAGCGACGCGATCGCACTGTCGGCATTCGTGCCAGCCGCGGTGCGCAAGCGCCAGATCGGCCGCTTGCCAAACTGATCGACCACCGCCAGTTGGTACGCGGCGGCCACAGAGGTCACGTCGGCACCGGTGTTGAGCTGGATCACGATCTCGCCCGCGACGCTGGTATTGGACGCGGGCGCGGGCGCGGGCGATGGGGCGGGCGCCGGGTCGGTGGAGTCACCACCGCCGCCGCAGGCGCTCAAGGTGGCAGCGAAAGCAGCCGTCAAGGCAGCGCGTTGGGTCGGACTCATGGCATCTCCAGAAGATTGGGGGCACGCGAAGGGATCACCCTGCTCGTCGTTGTCTTGCTCGTCCTCTTCATCGCTCGCCGAGTGTGCGGCGGGCGTCAGCGACTGGGCTGTTTGCCGTGTTTCCACGACCCCGCCGTTGGCGTCGACCGAAGTCTCACCGCCGCCGCCACAGGCGGCCAGCAGCACCGCCCAGGGCAGCAGACAGGTCGGCAACGAGGTGGTCGATGGCTTCATGGCGTCTTCTTGGTCTTGGTGAGCCTCACAGAACACCGAGCGCGCCGCGAAATACATCGCGCTTGCCGCTCGGCCCGCTGCCGCAACGCATGGGGCCGGCGCCGCATCAACCCCGCTCATGCAGGGCGAAGGCGGCCCAGTGGTAGGGATGCGGCTGCTCGCGGGCCAGGGTCTGCTGCGCGGCGCGCAGCGCCGCGGCAGGCCGCGCGCCGGCGAGCACGCCGCGGTAGAACGCCGCCATCAAGGTGGCCGTGCTGGCGTCATCGACGGTCCAGTGCGTGGACAGCACGCGCGGCGCGCCGGCCATCAGGAAGCCGCGCAGCAGGCCCAGCAGTTCATCGCCTGGTGCGATCTTGCTCACGCCGGTTTCGCAGGCGGACAGCGTGACCAGTTGTGCCTTGAGCGGCAGCGTGGCCGCGTCACGCACAGTCAGCGGGCCGTCTCCCAGGTGCAGCGCCGAGAAGTACGGGCTGTCGGCGCGGAACTGGCCATGGCAGGCCAGGTGCAGCACGTCGGCGCCGGCGAGCGCCTCGCGCAGCGCCGCCTGCGTGGCCTGTTGATCCAGGCGCACGGTGGCCGATCCGCCAGGCTGTGATGTGAAGGCCTGCGCCACAGCGCAGACCTCGGCCTCGACGTGCGGCAGCGTGTCGCCGCCGACGCCGAACGCGGCAACGCGGCGCCATGCGACTGGGGGCTCAGCGGCCGCCGCGCGGCCGTTCAGCCACAGGCCCACACTCGGCGCCAGGCTGATCTCGTGTCGATCGAGCAATGGCGCAACGCCATCGTGCAGGGCCGCGAACGGCACGTAGTGCAGCACGCGGTGCGGCACCACGACGACGCGTTGATGCGACTGCACTGCACGCGCCAGCGGCTGCCAGATCAGCGCGTGCAGCGCCTGCAATTGCCCCTGACAGCGCTGCGCCATCTGCGCCGCGTGCCGGCGCAGCGCGGGCACGCCAAAGCGCAGCGCGTCGATCTGAAAGCGCAACTGCTCGATGCGCTCGATCAGCCCCGCGGCCGACGCCGTGACATGTGTCAAGTCTTTGCGCGTGGCCACGCAAGCCACCAGGCGCTCGCCTACCAGCGCAAAGACCACCATCGCCGTGTCGGCAGGCATCGCGGCGCACAACGCCTCGGCGCTGTCGAGAACGCCCAACGCCTTGGATGGGCGTGCCGAAGGCGCCGCGCCCGCTGCCGCTTGCGCGCGGCGGTACTCCTCGAGCCACGCCCGCTCCAGACCGCGCATGCGCGCCTGTAGCTGCTGCGCGCGATCGAGCTCGCCGGCGGCGATCGACTGCTGCCACTGGCCTTGCAGCCAATGCAGTTGCTCGCGCCGGCCCGCATCGATACCGGTGTTACTTTCGCCTTGCTCGAGCGTTGTGCGCAACGTCGGCGCGCGCGCCCGCTCGATGGCCTGCAGCACCGTCCAAGAGGCCGACGGCCCTGGCTCGTCGACAGCAAGTTCGATCAAGGCGTCGTAGGGCCGCTGCTTGTCGGCCCCATAGGCGGTGCGAAACTCATCGCCCGGCAAAGACATGCGCTGGACTTCGCCCTGCTCCACGGCCTGCTCGAACTGGGTTCGCGCAGCGTCGGCGTCGCCCTGGCGCAACAGGAGTTCACCGAGCCGGGTGTGGCAGGCCGCGCGCAGCTCGGGCAACTCTTGCGTGGCGTTCAGGGTGTGCCGAAGGCGACGATGGGCTGCTCTCAACTGGCCGAGCGCCACCAACGCATCGGCCGCCGTCAGCTCGGCCTGCCAGTGCCAACTCTCGACTCCGGCTTCGCGCAGCGCCGCCGAAGCAGCCTCCGCGCGCGGCAAGGCAGCGCCGGCGTCGCCCAACTGCAACTCGAGTGCGGCACGGCGCAGATCGGTCGACGCCACCGCCACCCGGTTGTCGTCGGCCAGGAACAGCGCGTGCGCGGCGTCGAGCCCGCGAACGGCCCGTTCCACATCGCCCAGCCGCACCATCGCCTGCGCGCGCTGCACCTCTGCCCAAGCTCGCTCCACCGGCGCGTCGAGTGCTTGGCAGGTTTCGATCGTCTGCTCGTACAGCGCAAGCGCCTCGGGCAGCAGATTCAAGGCCAGGTACGCATCGGCCAGATCGCGGCGTGTTTCGGCCACGTCTTGCGGTATGCCGTCTGCTTCGGCCTGGCGCAACGCTGCTTCAAGCGAGCGCAGCGCAGGTTCAATGCGGCCTCGGTGAAGTTCGAGGCGACCCCGATTGGCGTCGATCACGCCTTGCAGCGATACCAGGCCACGCGCACGCACGCGCATTGCACAGCGGTCATACAAGCGCAGCGCTTCGTCGAAATCGCCTTGCCATGTCAGCGCGCTGGCCAAGCCGATGTCGGCCATGATCGAGTGCGTGGCATCGCCGGCGCGCGAGAAGCGCGTGGCGGCGTGACGGAAGTTGCGCGCCGCAGCCTCATAACGATCGCGCCGCATCAGCATCCATCCCAGATTGAGTTCGACCTTGCCGGCGCCAAGGTTGTCGTCCGCCTCGATCAATTGCTCGCGCGTGGCCTCGCCGCAGGCCAGTGCCTCGTCGTGACGGCCCAGCATCGACAACGCAATCACCTTCGGGATCTGCGACTGCGCCGCGCGCTGCGTTTGCCCGAGCGCTTGCAGCGCATCGTGTGCCGCGTCCAGGCGCGCCATCGCCGCCTCCATCCGGCCCTGGGCGAGCAACGACAGGCCGCCGCACCAGGCTGCCGCCGCGTCGATCTCGGCATGCGGCGCGCGCCGGCGCAGCGCTTCGAGCACCGCCGCGCAACGCTGCGTTCGCGGCGGCTCCTCGGTCCAGGCCACCTGGCACTCGTCCTTGAGCGCCCAGGCCAGCGCGATCCACGCTTCGATGGCGCGCGGCTTCTCGTAGGCATCGAGGCCGGCGCTGTCGGGTGCGATCAGCTGCCGCGCCCAATGGTGCGCGGGCTGCCGAGCTGCGTCGTTGGCCAACGCTCAACTGGCCTGCGGCACGTCGATCGGGGGCAGCTCGATCTCTGCGCCGTCCAGGCGCAGCCTCATTGTGTAGCGGCCCGCCACCACCGCCGGCAAGCGAAACCCGCCGAACTCATCGAGCGCCGACTCGCCGACCAAGCGGCCCTGCGCGTCGGTCAGCGAGACCAGCCCCAGCCCGTCGGGGCCCAGCACCTGGCCGCTGAACAGCCATTGATCGGCCGCTGCTGCTCCGGCCGGGCCGATGCGCAGATCGACGTCATGCCCCTCGGCGGAAAACAGCATCTGCCGCGCCGCGCCGCCGGCCGAGCGCGCGCCAAAGGCCAGCGGCGACGCGGCGCCGCTGTCGAACGTCAGCACCGCCACTATGCGCTGCAGCAGCGACGGTGCAGCAACGCTCTGACGCGCGCGGCTGCCAGGCCGAGAGAGCGCGCTGGATCACATGCTCGGGCGCGTCTTCGAGCCGCCCACTGCGCTGCAACTGGCGCTCCATGTCGGCGTCGGTCAGATCGGCAGGATTCGCAACGGGCTTCATGACAGGCTCGCTTGGGGGCGGTAAGGCAGCGATGGCAAACAGCATGTGCGACAGACGCGGTGGGCGGCGACGAAATACATACTGCTTACAGCTTTCGCAAAACAACACGCAGCTTGTCCAGGCAGCGCGCGCGTGTCGGGCCGATGCTGCCTTCGGCAATGCCCAGCCGCGCGGCGATTTCGCTGTACGGCAGCGGCTCGTCTTGCAGGAACATCAGCTCGATGAATTGGCGCGAACGATCGTCGAGCTGCGCCACCGCGCGCCGCAGCAGGTCTTGCTGCTGCAAGTCGCACAGCAGGTCTTCCGGCAGCGGCGAGTCGACGGCAAAACGGTCGAGCGGATCGGTGCCATCGTCTTCGTCGCCGCGGGCGGGCGTGAGATCGACGACGCGGCGCGACAGCTCGAGCACGCGCAAGCTTTCGCGCTTGGCTGTCGTCACCAGCCAGGCCTGTAGGCGCGAGGGGTCGGCCAGGCGGTCGAGGTGCTCGAACAGGCGGCTGAAAACCACCTGAAAGACATCGGCGGCCTGGTCTTCCGACAACCCGGCGCGCCGTGGCACGGTGTAGATGAGGCGCTGGTAGCGCCGCACCAGCGTGTTCCATGCCGACTGCTGGCCCGCGCGGCAACGTTCCACCAGTTCGGTGTCGCTCAGTTCCTGCGGAGTGGGCATGTGGGACGATGACGAGTACAGCTGGCGGTGATGCTAGCAGCGGTATCAGGCGCGGCCGTGAAGACGGCGCTCGAATGGAACGACCCCGACGACGTGCACAAGGAGCATGTCGAGCGCTGCATGGAAGAGCGCGGGCACGATGTGCTGGGCTGGAGATGACTCGGCGCAGCCGTTGACGCACGCTTTCCTTGGCTGTCGCCCAGGCAACAGTGGCAAGCGGTGAACTTGGTGTCGAAGCGTCTCGGCTCCTGAAAGCCAGCGTCGGCTTTCAGTTTGTTGTGACGTCTGGCAACGGGTCGATTCAAACGGACGCCGTTCCCTTTTCGCTGCAGGCGCGTCGCGCACTCGGATATCGGGCTGACGTTCGCGCGCCTCAGCAGTCACGTGCTGGCGAACTCCATGAATTCATCCTGCGCGCGACCGCGAGCTAACCGGTGTTGAGTGTCGGACCCTGCGGCGAGGCGCTGCCTCGGTCTGCCAAGCAGCGCCGGCGACTGAGTTGCAGCTATGCCGGCAGGTTCTTGCTCGGGTCGATCAACACCTTGGCTCCGGTCGAACGCTGGCCGTAGATCGCAATCGCCTCGGGCGTCAATGCCTCGGCCAGCGACACGGTGCGCGTGTAGTGGCTGGCGAAGGTGGTCTTCAACTCGGCGGCGACGCGCTCGCGCAGCTTCTGCGCAGCGGCCGCACCGATCTTCTGCAGGAAGGGGAACAGCAGCCAGCCGCCCATGCCCCAGGCCATGCCGAAGCTGCGGTTGAACTCGGTCGGCGCCGGGTCCAGCATGCCGTAAAGGTAGACCTGCTTGTGCACCGCCGATCCGTAGCGGCTGTACGCCTGTGGCACTGCGCTTGATCGCCGCTTCCATGCAGGCGAGGATCTGGCCCGCCAGCTTGCCGCCGCCGATGGCATCGAAGGCCAGGGTGGCGCCGGTCTCGGCCAGGGCATCGGTCAGCTCGGCCATGAAGTCGGGCGAGGCGATGCTGCAAACATGCTTGGCCCCTTGTTCGCGCAGCAGCGCTGCCTGCTCGGGCTTGCGCACGATGTTCACCAGCCCGATGCCGTCCTTCAGGCAGATGCGGTTGAGCATCTGCCCCAGGTTCGACGCGGCCGCGGTGTGCACCAGCGCCTTGTGACCCTCGCTCTTCATGGTCTCGATCATGCCCAGAGCGGTCAGCGGGTTGACGAAACACGAAGCGCCTTCGGCCGCGGTGGTGCCAGGCGGAAGCAGCAGGCATTGTTCGGCCTTGATGCAACGATGCTGTGCATACATCGCGCCGCCGATCACCGCCACCGTCTTGCCCAGCAGCACCTGCGCCGCTGCAGAACTACCGGCCTCGATGACCACGCCGGCGCCCTCATTGCCCACCGGCATCGACTGATCGACGCGGCCCGCCATGGCTTTCATCAGCTTGTCAGGCACGCGCGCGTTCAGCACCGGGCGCGCCGCCGTGCCCGTGACCTTGGCCGTGCTCATGTCAGCCGCGCCAAACAGCAGGCCCAGGTCCGAGGGGTTGATCGGCGTGGCCTCGATGCGCACCAGCACCTCGTCGGCCGCCGGCTCGGGCATCGGCACGTCCTGCAACCAGACTTCGAGTTCGCCGTTGGCGCGAATCAATGAACGCAGTTGCAGGCTCGTGCGCGCGGTATCGGTGCTCATGAGGTTGCCTCGTCGGCCGTGGAATGGCGTCGAGCATATGCACAACGCAGCCGGCGCGCCACTTCATCAATGCCCAACGCTCGCCTGCACGACCGGCAATGCCAGTTCTCGGCCGACGATGGCGCGTGCATGGAAGTAGTTGCAGCGCGCGGTTTCACTCAGTACGTCGATGTCCACATGGCCGGCATCGTCACAGGGGAAGGCGTAGCCGCGCCCCTCGTGAAACAGCGAACGGAAGCGCAACTCATGGGCCGGGGCGGCGTGCGATGACGGCATCGAAGAGGTGTTCATGTCCGTCTCCTTTCCACGCATCGCATGACTGACCTTGATCTCAAGATAGTCGCCTTGCGTGAACGCAGCGCGAACGCCGTGCGCCGCTGGGAAACGGTGTGTGAACCGCTGGTAGATCTGTCTTCGATACCTCGGGGCCGGCGGTGTGAAACCGGGTACTCAGGGCGAGGTTCGCCAGCTGCCATCGGCCAGCCGGCACGCGGTGCCGTTGACCTTCTCCGGCTTGCCGCCGATCACCGCATCGACGGTGTACTCGCGGCAAGGCCCGGTCGTGCCGTCGTAGGTGCGCGTCGGCGTGACGGCATAGCGGTGGCCGGTGTCCGGGTTGGTCCACTGCGCGGGCACGCCGGTGCGCACCGACTCCAGCGTGTGCGCGGTCCTCACGCGGTCCTGCTCGTCCATCGAGCGGCCGATCGCGCCGCCGATCGATGCGCCGATCAAGGTGCCGATGATCGTCGCCGCGGTGCGGCCGCTGCCGCCGCCAACCTCGTGGCCGAGCACGCCGCCGAGAATGCCGCCGATCACCATGCCGGTGTCGCGCTGTGTCGGCGGTGACTGGCAGGCGGCCAGCAGCGCCGCGGCCGCGAACAGGGAAACGAGGGTGGGGTGACGTGTGTTCATGGACGCAGTGTTGGCCCGGCGCGCGAACAACGGCATGAGCGTGATCAAGCGCGCGCTGCTTTGACCCACCTCAATCGGCTGCGTGCGAAGCGCACGACCATACAGGCCATGTCAACACAAGGCGAAGCGCGATGAAAACCCATTGGCTGGTGGTGGCCAACGCCGCCCGTGCGCGCGTGCTCGAACAGACGGCCACGGTGGGCAGGTACAAGCCCGTGGCCGATCTGGTGCATCCGCAAAGCCGCATGAAGGGCGAACAACTCGGCGGCGACCGGCCCGGCCACGCCCATGCCGAAGGGCGTGGCCTGGCCGGCACCTCCTACGTGCCGCACACCGACCCGCGCGAGCGCGAGCACGACCGCTTCGCGCGCGAGGTGGCCGCCGCCGTCAACCACGGCGTCGCCGCGGACCGCTGCGCCGGCATCACGCTGGTGGCCAGCGACCCGTTCCTCGGCCATCTGAAATCGCACCTCAGCGGCCAGGCGCGCAAGCTGCTGTCGCGCACCCTCGCCGCCGACTACACGACGCTGCGCGACGACGAGCTGGCGCGGCGCATCGCGGCGGCGTGATGGTGATGCAGCCTCCAAGCGCGATGAAACTGCCTTTGCAGATCACCTTCCGCAACATGGTGCCGCTGCCCTCGGTGGAGCCCGAGATTCGCCGCCGCGCCGACAAGCTCGGCCAATGGACGCCCGATGTGATGAGCTGCCACGTCGTCGTCGAGGCCGAGGCCAACCGCCACCGCCAGGGTCATGAGTACCGTGTGCACCTCAGCGTGCGCGTGCCCGGCGAAGAGATCGCCGTCGGCTCGCACCACTTCGACCAGGACATCCACCGCGCCGTTCGCGGCGCCTTCGATGCCGCCGACCGTCAGCTCGAAGACCACGTGCGCCGCCGCCGCGGCCAGGTCAAGCTGCACCGCCCGGTGACTGACGAGCGCGACACCGGCGACGAGCCGCCGTCGTGAGCCGCAGAGTGCTGCATGAGCACAGACAGCCCACCAGCGCTTCGATCCGCCGTGATCCGCAAGGACGCGGCACAGCTGCGTGTCGCGCCGCATTTGCCTCGCAACGGCCTGCCGTCGTTTTCCTGGGATGCCATGCGCCGCGCACTGGCCGGCTTGCCGGGCGGGGCGCTCAACATCGCTTGCGAGGCGGTCGATCGGCATGCGCAAGGGCCGAAGTCCGATCGCGTGGCGATCCACTGGCTCGGTGCCGACGGCGGCGAGCAGCGCATCAGCTACCGCGCGCTGCAACGGCTGTGCAACCGAGTGGCGAATGCACTCACGACACTCGGCCTGTCGCGAGGCGAGCGCCTGTTCTTGCTGATGCCACGCCTGCCGCAGCTCTATGCCGTGGCGCTCGGCGCGCTCAAGGCAGGGCTCGTCGTCTGCCCGATGTTCTCGGCCTTCGGGCCGCAGCCGATCGCCACGCGCATGTCGCTCGGCGGCGCGCGCGTGCTGGTGACGACGGCGTCGCTGTACCGGCGCAAGGTGCAGGCCATGCGCGGCAGCGTGCCGACGCTCGGCCACGTGCTGCTCGTCAATGACGACGGCGCGCCGTTGCCCGACGGCACGCACGACCTCGATGCGCTGATGGGCGCGGCCAGCGACGAGTTCACCACCGTCGCCACGCGCCCCGACGAGCCGGCGCTGCTGCACTTCACCAGCGGCACCACCGGCCTGCCCAAGGGCGCGCTGCATGTGCACGACGCGGTGACGATGCACTACGCCACGGGCCTGTTCGCGCTCGACCTGCACGACGACGACATCTTCTGGTGCACGGCCGATCCCGGCTGGGTCACCGGCATGTCCTACGGCATCCTGGCGCCGCTGGTGCATGGCGTGACGATGCTCGCCGACGAAGCCGAGTTCGACCCCGAGCGCTGGTACCGCGTCCTTGCCGAGCGCGAGGTGACGGTCTGGTACACCGCGCCGACGGCGATCCGCATGCTGATGAAAGCCGGCGCCGACCTCGCGCGCCGCTGGCCGCGGCCGAAGCTGCGCTTCATCGCCAGCGTCGGCGAGCCGCTGAATCCGCAAGCGGTGTGGTGGGGCCAAGAGGTGCTCGGCCTGCCGATCCATGACAACTGGTGGCAGACCGAGACCGGCGGCATCATGATCGCCAACACGCCGGCGCGCGACATCAAGCCCGGCTCGATGGGGCGGCCGCTGCCGGGTGTGGCGGCCTGCATCGTCGAGCGCGTGGCCGACGGCAGCGTGCGCGTGATCGACACGCCGGGCAGCGTCGGCGAACTCGCACTCGCGGTCGGCTGGCCGTCGATGTTTCGCGCCTACCTGAACGACGACGAGCGCTACCGAAAGTGCTTCGCCGGTTCGCTGTATTTGAGCGGCGACCTGGTCACGCGCGATGTTGACGGCGACTACTGGTTCGTCGGCCGCGCCGACGACGTCATCAAGTCGGCCGGCCATCTGATCGGACCGTTCGAAGTCGAGAGCGCGCTGATGGAGCACCCGGCCGTGATCGAGGCCGGCGTGATCGGCAAGCCCGATGCGCTGCTCGGCGAAACGGTCAAAGCCTTCGTCACCGTCAAGCCCGGCATCGTCGCCGACGACGCGCTGCGGCGCGACCTGCTCGCGCACGCGCGCAAGCGTCTCGGCGCGGCGGTGGCGCCCAAGGAGATCGCCTTTGCCGCCACGCTGCCGCGCACGCGCAGCGGCAAGATCATGCGCCGGCTGCTGAAGGCGCGCGAACTCGGCCTGCCTGAAGGCGACACCTCCACGCTGGAGACCGGCTGCATGAAGAAGACCCTGGTCGTTTTCCACTCGCGCAGCGGCCACACGCGCCGCGTCGCGCAGGCCCTGGCCTCGCGGCTCGCGGCCGACATCGACGAAATCGTGCCGCTGCAGCCGCACGCAGACAGCCGCATCGGCTACGCGCAATGCGCGCTCGAAGCCATGGCCGCGCTGACGCCGGCCATCGTGCCGCCGGCCAAGGACCCGTCGCGCTACGAACTCGTCATCATCGGCACGCCGACCTGGTTCTGGAGCGTGTCGAGCCCCGTGCGCACCTGGCTCGTGCAGCAACAGGCGGCCTTGGCGAAGACGCGCGTCGCCTTCTTCTGCACGATGGGCGGCGCGGGCGCCCCGATCGTGTTCTCGCGCATGGGCGCGCTCGCCGAGCGCGAGCCCGAGGCCACGCTGGCGTTGACGCAGGCGCAGGTGCAGCACGGCGCGACGCGCGCGATCGAACACTTCGTCAAAGCGCTGCAACCCGCGCCGCGCAAGGCGCGCCGATGACGCCCACCACCGCGCTCGACCCCGCGACCCACGGCCGCGAGTTCTGCCTCGCGCGCGTGCACGACATGCTGCGCATCCGCCGCATGGAAGAGCGCTGCGCGCAGCTCTACGGCGAGACCAAGATCCGCGGCTTCCTGCACCTCTACATCGGCGAAGAAGCGGTGGCCGCCGGGGTGATGCCGAACCTCGCGGCCGACGACCAGGTGGTCGCCACCTACCGTGAGCATGGCCACGCGCTGCTGCGCGGCGTGCCGATGAACGCCATCATGGCCGAGATGTTCGGCAAGCAGGAGGGCTGCTCGCGCGGCCGCGGCGGCTCGATGCATCTGTTCGACGCCAGCCGCCGCTTCTGGGGCGGCAACGCCATCGTCGGCGGCGCGCTGCCGCTCGCGGTGGGCCTGGCGCTGGCCGACACGATGCTGCCGCCGCGCCAGGGCTGCATCACGGCCTGCTTTTTCGGCGAGGGCGCGGTCGCCGAAGGCGCGTTCCACGAATCGATGAACCTGGCGGCGCTGTGGAAGCTGCCCGTGTTGTTCATCTGCGAGAACAACCAGTACGCGATGGGCACGGCCCTGTCGCGCAGCGAAGCGCAGATCGATCTGACGAAAAAATGCGCCGGCTACAACATCCCGAGCGCCAAGATCAACGGCATGAACGTGCTCGCGGTGCACGACGCAGCGCGCCAGGCCGTGGCCTTCGTGCGCGAGCACGGCACGCCGTTCTTTCTCGAATGCCACACCTACCGCTTTCGCGCGCATTCGATGTTCGACCCCGAGCTCTACCGCGACAAGGCCGAGGTCGAGCGCTGGAAGCAGCACGGTCCGATCCACACCTTCACCGACAAGTGCAAGGCCGCAGGCCTGATGAGCGAGAGCGACTTCTTGCGCCTCGATGCCGAGGTGGCGCAGGAAGTCGAGGCCGCCGTCGCCTTCGCCGAGGCGGGCACCTGGGAGCCGGTGGAACAGCTCCTGTCCGATGTGATCGCCAACGAAGGCAGACCATGAAACCCACCCACTTCGACCTCAGCGTTCATGACGTCGCCGCCGCGCGGCGCTTCTTCGAGTCGGCCCTCGGCTGGCAGTTCGAGCGCTTTGCATTTCCCTACGAGTACCACCGCATCACCGCGGGCGCCGCGGGCGAACCCGGCATCGACGGCGGCATCGCTGCCGTGGCCGACGCGCCGCTCGCCGCTGGCCGGCCGATGACGCAGGTGACGGTCGAAGTGCCTGAGCTCGATGCCGTGCTCGCCCGCGTCACCGCCGCCGGCGGCCGCGTGGTCGAGCCGCGGGTGGCGATCCCCGGCATCGGCTGGTACGCCACCTGCGCCGAGCCCGGTGGCCTGATGTTCGGCCTGATCCAGAGCGATCCAACCGCAATGCCCACCTGAAAGGACAGCTCACATGCAACCGATCGCCGACAGCGCGCCGCGCGCAGCAGCCTGAACAAATCATGCCGCGCACCAGCTACCGCGAAGCCCTGCGCACCGCGCACCGCGAAGCGCTGGCGCGCGATCCGCGGGTGCTGCTGCTGGGCGAGGACGTGGGCCGCTACGGCGGCAGCTACGCGGTCAGCAAAGGCTTGCTCGAAGAGTTCGGCGAAGCGCGCGTGCGCGACACGCCGCTGTCGGAACTCGGCTTCGTCGGTGCGGGGATCGGCGCCGCGCTCGGCGGGCTGCGCCCGATCGTCGAGATCATGACGGTCAACTTCAGCCTGCTCGCGCTGGACGCGATCGTCAACACCGCTGCCGCGCTGCGCCACATGTCGGGCGGGCAATGCGGCGTGCCGGTGGTGATCCGCATGGCCAGTGGGGCAGGGCGCCAGCTCGCGGCGCAGCACTCGCACAGTCTGGAAGTCTGGTACGCGCATGTGCCGGGCCTGAAGGTGCTCTCGCCGGCCACGCTCGAAGACGCGCGCGGCATGTTGGCGCTCGCGCTGGCCGATCCCGACCCGGTGCTGATCTTCGAGCACGCGCAGCTCTACAACCTCGAAGGCGAGCTCGCCGAGCCGCCGCCGGCGATCGACATCGAGCACGCCGCGGTGCGCCGCGAAGGCACGGCGCTGACGCTCGTCACCTACGGTGGTTGCCTGCCGCGCGTGCTCGACGCCGCGCGCACGCTGGCCGATGCCGGCATCAGCGCCGAAGTGATCGATCTGCGCGTGCTGCGGCCGCTGGACATGCCCACCGTGCTGGCCTCGCTGCGCAAGACGCACCGCCTGCTGGTGGTCGACGAAGGATGGCGCACCTGCAGCCTGGCCGCTGAAGTCATCGCGCGTGCGGCCGAAGAAGGCTTCTATGACCTCGACGCGCCGCCGGCACGCGTGTGCAGCGAAGAGGTGCCGATGCCCTACGCCAGGCAGCTCGAAGACGCCGCGCTGCCGCTGCCGCCGAAGATCGTCGCTGCGGCGCGCGCCCTGATCACGCATCGCGGTTGATCGGTGTCAAGGCCGACGGCTCAGCGGCCGAAATCCGGTGCGCGGCACTTGAGCGTGCGCAAGGTGCTGCGGGGGTGCACTGCGTCAGCATCGACAGACCGTGGCCCATCGCAACGCCTTCTGCAACCGTGCGGCGCGCGACGCCGTCGCCAAGGGGCTCGGCCGGCTCGCCCCGAGGCGTTGACATGCGCACCGCATTCAACCGCAAGTACCTGGCCGCCTTGCTGCTGGCTCTGGCCTGCGTGCTGGCGCTGGCCGGCGCCGGCTGGCAGACCTTGCTGCAGTTGCGCGGCGACGTGGCGCTGACCAAGCACACACGCGAGGCGCAAAACCAGATTGGCGTCGTCTACGTCTCGATGCTCGATCTCGAAAACAGCCACCGCGCCCTGTTGCTCACGCGGGCCACCGCCGGCTTCGAGCCCTATCAGAAGGCCTTGCGGCAGTTGGACACCGAGATGGATGCGCTGGCGGTCATGACGGCTGCCCATGCCGCACAAGGCGCCGATCTGGTGCGCCTGCAGGCGCTGGTGCTGCGCCGGCGCGATGAGCTGAGCCTGGCCATCCACCCCCCACCGGCGAGCGGCGACGCCGCCATGCTGCAGGCCATCCGCAGCGGCGAAGGCAGCGTCTTGATGACGCAGATCCGCGATGTGCTGGAGCGCATGGATCACGAAGAGGCCCGCGCGTTGGCGCAGCACGAGGCGGCGGCGGATGGCACGGTGCGGCGCAACATCGGGCTCGGCGTCGCCGCCAGCGCCGTCGCGGCGCTGATGCTGTCGTCGATCTACCTGCTGATGCGCCGCGAACTCGCCGCACGCCAACGCGCCGAGCGCGCCGAGGCCGAGCAGCGCGCGCTGCTCGAACACAACATCGAGCTGCGCTCGCGCGAACTGGCGCAGGCCACCGATGCCCTGACCGTCAGCGAGGCCCGGCTGCGTGGCATCTTCGATTCGGCCACCGACGCGATCCTGACGGTCGATCAGGCGCAGGTCATCGTGCTCGCCAATCCGGCCGCGGCGCGCATGCTGCGCTGCCCGGCGGCGCAACTGGTGGGCTCGGCGCTGGAGCGCTTCGTGCCGCCGCCGGCGCGCGTGCGCCACCGCGAACACATCGAGGCCTTCGGCGCCATGCCGACGCGCGCCCGCGCGATGAGTCCGCAGCGCGAGGTCTCGGGTCAACGCACCGACGGCGAGCTGTTCCCGATCGAGGCCGCGATCTCGCACCTGCACGTCGGCGGCCAGGAGCTGTACACGGTGATCCTGCGCGACATCACCGAACGCAAGCAGGCCGAGGCCGCACTGCGCGAGAGCGAGGCCCGGCTGCGGCGCGTGCTGATGCTGTTGCCCGATGGCGTCTTCGTCAGCAGCGGCGGCCGGATCAGCTTCGTCAACGAGACCGCGCAGAGGCTGTTCGGCGCCGACGAGTCGGCACTGCTCGGCCGCTCGCCGATGCAGTGGGTGCATCCGGACTCGAAGGCATCCGTGCAGGCGCGCATCGCCGCGCTGCAGGCGGGCGAGGCGGTCGGCCCGCCGCGCGAGGCCAAGCTGCAACGCGCCGACGGCACGGTCGTCGAGGTCGAGACCACGGCGGCGCGTGTCGACTTGCACGGCGAGCAGTCGATGATCGTCATCCTGCGCGACATCGGCGAGCGCAAGCGCGCCGACGCCAAACTGCAGCAGGTGCAGCGCGAGCTCTCGCGCTCTCACGGCGATCTGCAACGCCTGGTGTCGGTGCAGGGCCAGGTGCAGGAAGAGGAGCGCAAGCGCATCGCGCGTGAGCTGCACGACGATCTGCAGCAGAAGCTGGCCGCGATCCTGATGAACCTGTCGGCCGCCGGCGGCCAGATCCCCCGCGACAGCGGCAACGCCGCCGCGGCGCTGGCTGCTGCCGACGAGCTGGCAGCCGCGGCCATCGAATCGACGCGCCGCATCGTCAACGACCTGCGCCCGCAGGTGCTCGACGACCTGGGCCTCGTCGCCGCGCTGCAGGTGCTGGCCTCGCACTTCAGCCGCGCCAGCGGCGTGGCCTGCCAAGTCCGCGCCGAGCCGGCGGCGGCGCAGCGCGCGGCGCTTTCGGCCGACGTGGCGACCTGCCTGTACCGGGTGGCGCAGGAATCGCTCAACAACGTCGCCAAGCATGCGCAGGCCAACGAGGTGCAGATCGAGCTGGCGCGGGCCGGGCAGCAGGGCATCGTGCTGCGCGTGCGCGACGATGGCAGCGGCATGGCAACGGCGTCGCCGCGCAAGCCGGATTCGTTCGGCCTGCTCGGCATGCAGGAGCGGCTGCGCCGCGTCGGCGGCAGTCTGAAGCTGCACAGCCAAAGCGGCGGCGGCACGACGGTCGAAGCGCGCGTGCCGATGAAATGCAAGGCCATCGCATGATCGAGTTCAAGCTGCCGTCGCTCGGCTCCGACATGGACGAGGGCATCTTGGTGCAATGGCGGGTCCGCGCGGGCGATGCCGTGCACAAGGGCCAGGTGGTTGCGGTGGTGGACACGGCCAAGGCGGCGATCGACGTCGAGTGCTGGCACGAGGGCATCGTCGAGCGGCTACTCGCCGAGCCGGGCGAGAAGCTGGCGGTGGGCAGCACGCTGGCCTGGTTGCGGGCGCCGGGCGAGGCTGCGGCCGCACCGGGCGTCTCGGCAGCGCGCGCTGCGCCGCTGGGGCCGCCGGCGTCGAGCGCGCCCATCGCACCACCGCTGGCGACAGCGGTGGCGCCCAGCGGCGAGCGAGCGCGCATTTCGCCCGCCGCGCGCCGCGCCGCGCAGCAGCGCGGCATCGACTGGCACCCGCTGCGCGGCAGCGGACCCGGCGGCGCGATCGAGCTGGCCGATCTGCCGGCGCTGGCCGCGGCGCCGCTCGATCGATCGGCCGCGATGCGTGGCGTGATCGGCGCCGCCATGAGCCGATCGAAGCGCGAGATCCCGCATTACTACCTGAGCGAAGACATCGTCTTCGCCAACGCCGCCGCGTGGCTGGCCGAGCGCAACCGCGAGCGCGGGCCGGCCGATCGTTTGTTGCCGGCAGCACTGCTGCTCAAAGCCGTGGCGATGGCGCTGCGCCGCTATCCGGAGTTCAACGGCTTCTGGCGCGACGCAGCCTTCGTGCCCGGCTCGGGCATTCACCTCGGCACGGCGATTGCGCTGCGCGCCGGTGGTCTCGTGGCACCGGCGTTGCACGACGCCGACCGTGCCGACACCGCTGCGATCACGGGCGCGTTGCTCGATCTGGTGCGCCGCACGCGCGCCGGCAGCCTGCGCAGCTCAGAACTCGCCGACGCTACGCTCACCGTCACCAACCTCGGCGAGCAAAGCGTCGCCAGCGTCTTCGGCGTCATCTACCCGCCGCAGGTGGCGCTGGTCGGCTTCGGGCGCATCGCCCCGCGCCCCTGGGCCGACGCGCAAGGCGGCGTGCGCGCGCTGCCGGCGCTGACCGCCACGCTCGCCGCCGACCACCGCGCCAGCGACGGCCACCGCGGCGCGCTGCTGCTGGCCGAGGTCCGCGAGCTGCTGCAGGAGCCGGCGGCGCTCGACGCCAGCCGATGAGGAGCCTTCGATGGACCGCGATCGCTTGATGACCGTTTTGCGCGACGCACTGGCCGAGATTGCCCCCGAGGTCGATGCGCAGGCACTCGTTGCCGCCCGCGCGCTGCGCCGCCAGGTCGATCTCGACTCGGCCGATTGGCTCAACTTCCTGATCGCCGTGCACGAAAAGACCGGCATCGAGATCCCGGATGCCGAGGCGGGCCGCTTGACGACCCTCGAGCAGATCGCGGACTACCTGATCATGCAGCGCCACGCCTGAGAGGCGAGGGCGCTCCATCGCGAGGGCACCCGTGGTCGGCTCGCGGCCATGAAGGTGCTGTCGAGTGCCACTGAGGCATGGCGCTCACTTTTTCGCCGCCCTTTCCTCTACGTCCCGCCGCAGGGCATCGAGTGCTGCGCGGTCAAACAAGCGGCCCTCGGCGACGACGGCATGGATGCGCCGCGTGGCCACGATGTCGGCCAGCGGATTTGCATCGAGCATCACGAGGTCAGCCTTCTGCCGCATGCCGACGCGTCCTGCCAGATCGCTGCGCTTCAGGAAGCGGCCTGCGCGTTGGCGCGGATCATCGAACCTTCCTCGGTTGCACAGGCCTGCGTGACGCGCCCGAAGTGCTCGATGCTGCGATGCCCCGCGGTGACCGCCGTCTCCAGCAACACCGACTCTGGAACGTGGCCGTACAGCGGCAGGCGTTGGCGCCGTGCCTCGTCGGCGATGGCCAGGTAGGTGGGCTCGCCGAGCAGCGAGTAGGACTTGATGAAGCCCCAACCGGCAGCCTTCGATTCGCGCACGCGTTGGCGCCCTTCGTCGGCACTCGCGGCCACCATCTGGTCCGGCCAGGAGCCCGGTGGGCCGTCGATGAGTGCGCCGGCCAGCACGAGGCGTGGGCCGGCGCGCTCGCCGCGCGCGATGGCCGCAGCGACGCGCACGCCGGTGATGCCGTTGACGATGTACAGCGGCAGTGCAAAGTCTTCTTCACCTGGCGCGCTGAACACATGCACATGAAAGTCCCATAGCCCTGGCATCAGAAACTTGCCGCTGCCGTTGAGCACGCGGCCGTGTTTCGGTGCCCGCGCCGTGCCGCCGGCCTGGATGCCGACGATGCGCTTGCCGACGATCACCACGTCGCGCCGCGGCTCGAGGCGGTTGCGCTCGATGTCGACGATCGTGACGTTGCGCAGCACGAGCGCGCCGTCGCTCGTTGCCGATGCGCTGGGCGCGACCGCGGCCAAAGCGAGCAGCACCACGAACGATGCCAAGAGGCGAAACTTCGGCCATCGAGCCGCATCTTGCGTTGTCGCATTCATTGCGCCGATGCTCTTCTGCCTAAACCCGCTGGACACGCGGGCCCATTGACCTGGAAGTGGAACAGCACGGCCACGAGCAGGCTGCCTCGCGCTGCATTGAACATCGGCGTCAGGATCAACGACAGGGCGACACAGCCGATGAAGAAGCCGGGCAGCGACCAGTGGCTCTGCGGCGTGCCGCTCAGGAAAAACGCGGGCCCATGCCAGACCGCCCAGATCACGCCCAGCCACAGCCCGGCCCAGAACGGGGCGAGCCGGCGCTGCATCAATGGCAGCGCAACGCCGCGCCAGCCGAACTCTTCGAGCGGGCCGATGAGCAGCGTCGTCAGCAGCGCGGGTAGCACGGCCGTCCACGGCGAAAACGGGAACGCTGCGCCCAGCGTGCCCTTGAAGGCCGCGCCTGCGCAGAACCCGGCCGGGATGCCGAAGACCAGCATCGCCCACCAGGGCCAGGCCATGGGCACGCGCAACGCTGCGTCGGGCTTGAGAGCAATCAACGCACGCGCGATGTTTGCCGCCGCTCAGCGTTTGCGTCGCTCGATCGTTGCGCGTTGGCACCGACATGCGCTGGCTTGCGTACGCTCAACAGGCGCCGGCGCCCGCGCCGCACGATGGCGCGAACGTCGCTGGAGCGCCGTCATGACCCTCGGATCGCTTTGCAAACGCCGCATCGTCCGCGGCACGAAACAGGGAGTCTGTCCGATGAAACCACCACGCAACCACAACGGCCGGTCCCTCGATGCGCAGCACGAAGGCGACCGAACCCGCTTGCCATCGATGCCTGCGCTGTCCGCCGACGGCATGGCATCGCTGCGCCGCATCCACCGGGGGCTGTCACGACGCGAAGGCATCAGCGCCGAACTCGTGCAGGGCCAGCTGGTTTGGTGCTGCCTTGGCACACCGGTTGCGCGTGTCTGGGTGCCGCACCCGCACAACGCGCAGGCAGCAAACTTGCAGTTCGAGCTGACGGTGTTTCTGTCGCGGCATGCCTGCTCGCCGCGTTGGAGCGATGTCGTGCCACTGCAGCCGGGCCACGTGGCGCACCATCTGCCGGTGCGTTGCCGCGACGACATCGATCTGCAGGTGCTGCTGTGGCTGCAGGCTGCGTGGGACGGTGCGTGGCACCGCCTCGGCGCAGCGGCGCGCAGACAGGAAAGCGGTGCAGCGCCGGTGCTGCGTTGCCTCGATCGGCGCGCCGCCGTCGCGGCGGAGCATTGACGCTGTCCTGTTCAGACTGCGTTGCGCGCGCAACAGAATGCCCCGGGCGCGCGTCAGCGTTTGGCGCTGGCGCGCGGGCGCTTGGCGGGCGCAAACGCCGCACGCTGCGGCGCGGCTTCACGAAGTGGTGCCTGATGGAGAACGTCGTGCGCAGGCTCGACGCGCCGATGGGGAGCTGACACGCACCTCGTCTGCCCCGAGTGCGATGGATTTGGGTGGAGGGCAACGCGCAAAGCCCAGCGATACCCAAAGGTATCGCGAGCATTTGCAACGCCGCCATCGGCCCGAAGACGCGCTTTCATGTTTCGAAATCCCTGTGCCAGCGTGCTTTGCTGCTGTCTCGGATCAAGGTCAGCGCGGCCGGCGACCAGGCGGCGCGCATGGATGGCGGCGACGGCAAGAAGCCGATCCTGAAGATCGCGCAGACGCAGCCGCTGGGGGGCAGGCGATCCTGCCGTTTCGCTACTTCCCGCAGCGCAGTCTGCCGACCTTCTTGGGCGAACGCATCGCCTGATGCCACAGCCCGGTCGTTATCGTGCGCGCGTCCAGGCGGACTGCATCACTGCCGGTTCAGCCGCAACCCGGTCTTGGCGATGCGCAGCGTGCCGTCGCGTTCCTGATCGACGTGCTCACCGCCTGCAAGTTTGTACTCGGCGATGCCGGTGGGCTCCCACTGCTGCGGGAACTCCGGCGCCGCGGGCACTTTGACGAGGTGCTCGTAGCCGAAAATCTTGTAGGAGGCGCCACGCTCATCCTGGGCGACGAAGGTTTCGAGAAGGTGAAGCTTGCGATCCATGTCGATCTCCTGTTAGAGGGACAGGGCAATGATGGCGCGACCGAAAAAGTGCAGCGCCTCGATCACCTTTTTGCGCGTAGTGCCTATGCGCCCAATCGCACCACCAACCGGTTGACGCCGTCTTGCAACGCGGCGCGCACCGCCGCCATCGGCACCTCGGCCGCGCCGCTGCGATACGGATTGGCGCCGCGTGTGAACGGCAGCTCGCGGTCGTTGAGCTCGATGCGCAGCGGGCCGTGTCCGTGGGGGCCGACGTGCAGCAGCAGTTCGACCTCGTGCTGCGCGATCGTCAGCGATGCGTGCAAACCGTCGAGCCGTGGCGGCACGACGGGGTCGATGATCAGCGTGGCGTGCTCCTGGCGGATGCCCAGGAAGTGGCCGACGATGAGGCCGATCGCGATGCCGGGGCCGCTCGAGTAGATGCGCCAGCCGCCGTCCGTTGCAACACGGCCGCGCGCGATGTCGCCATAGCGGCTCTGCGCGTCATAGCGGTCGGCAAATGCGGCGTCGGAACTCGAGTAGTAGCAGTTGGCCTGGCGCCGGTCGGCCATCGGCACGCGCTGGCGCAGCATGATGGGATGCGCCTTGCACAGTGCGTCGAAGAAGCGCTCGGCCTGGCCCATATGGGCCAGCATCTCGGCATAGCGCAGGTGCGCATGCATGTACATGACGCCGATCTCGCGGCCGAAGAAGGCGGAGCTCTCCGCGCGCTGGAACAACTGCTGCGGGCCGCCGCGGTAGGGCAGCGGGCGGTCGAACAGGCGCGCGCCGTCGGGGCCCAGCAGGTGCTTTTCGATCAGGCGCAACTGGTCGCGCGCCTGCGCGGGGCTCAGCATGCCGTTGATCACGGCGTGCATCATCGGCAGCAGGCTGTAGTGCACGCCGGTGATGTCGTCTTGCGGGTGCAGCAGCAGGCGACGTTCGCTGCCCGGCTCGAACTGCGCGTAGCCGGCGACCACGCCGTCGGCGACGAGCAGGCGCTGGAAGTCGGCGAGCACGTGGCGCGCCTCGTCTTCGAGCGTTTGCGCGTCGGCGCCGCGGCCGATGCGGCGCAGCGCGCGTGCCAGCGTGTCCAGCACCTGGTGATGCAGCGTCACGGTCCACGCGCTGCACAGCGTCTCGCGCGACGCTGCGTCCACCGGCTGCAGCGAATCGTTCCAGTCGCCGTGGCCGTAGGCGGCCAGATGCGTGCCTTCGATGCGGCGCGCTGCGATCACGGCGAGCGCGCGTCCGACGTGTTGCCAGACGGTGGCAGCGTCGTCGTCGTGGAACGGCACGGCGCTGTCGAGCAGCGCGGCGTCTTCGGTGGCCAGCAGGTATCGCGCCAGGCCGAGCAGCGGCCAGAACACGATGTCGCCGTGCGAATCGCCGGCGCGAATGGTGCGCTCGCGCTCGAAGAACATGAACCACTGCGGCCAGTCGCCGTCGGCGTTCTGCGCAGCGAAAACGCGCAGCAGCAGGTCGCGCACGGGCGCGGGGCGGCCGAGTGCGAGCAGCATCTCGAGCGGTCCCTGGCAAACGTCGCGCGTGCCCCATCCTCCCCCCGTGAACTGCTCGAGCCCGCGCGGCGAGAGGTAGTGCACCAGCGCGTTGTGCAGGTACCAGGGCACGATCTCGGCCAGGCGCGCGGCTTCGCTGTCTTGCGTTTGCCAGCGCGGTGCGTGCAGCGCTGTGGCCTGTGGCGGCGACGCGGCGACCAGTTCACCGCTGATCACGAGGCCGAATTCGGTCGCCGCCTCGCAGCCGATGCAGACGAACGGCTGGTCTGCGCGAGGCGCCGTCTTCGAACAGCAGCTCGTCGCCGCCGATGCGGTCGAAGCGGCTGCCCGGCGTGGGCTCGATGCGAAAACCGCCGTCGGGGAAGCGCTCTGCGAGACCGCTGCCCGCTGGCACGGCGACGAAGACGCCTTGCGCGTCGTGTCGCAGGTGCGCCGCGCCGCCGTCTTCGCCGTCGTCGTTCGCGAGCGCGATGTGCAGGCTGGCGAGCATCGGCAGCGGTGGGCCGGCGAGCACGCGCGCGCGCAGGCCCAGCGCATGGTCGTTGCCGTGTGCATCGGCGACGATCTCGATCATGCCGCCGGCATGTTTGTAGATCCAGCGGCACGCGGCCGGGCGCATCTCGAACGCCGACGGCACGCCGAGCAGGTGCCAGCGGCCGTCGATCTGCACGAACAGCCGCAGACCCTGCGAGCGGAACTGGCCGAGCCAGCCGCGCACGGTGGACAGCAAGCGATTGATGCCGACGTGTCCCTGCGTGATCATCGAATGGAACGTGCCGGCCATCCACGGCGTCGAGGTCAGCGACGCTTCGTCGGGCTCCAGCGCACTGCCGCTGCGCAGCATGTGGCCGTGCGGGCGTTTGACGACGAGCTCTTTCGCGCGCAGCACGACGTGGGCGCCGTCGGCGTGGAAGAACGACAGCAGCGTGCCGGCGTCGTCGTCTTCTTCGTGTCGGCGCGAGGTGCTGAACAGCGTGTCGAGGTCGCTGTCGTCGAGGTCGGCGACCGCGAGCAGCGGCGCGCTGGAGAACAGCGTGCGTGCCGGCGCGGCGATCTTATCGGTGTCGTCGCGCCACGCAGGCGCGCGCGCTTCGGGCAATGCGAGTGCGGCATCGACGGCGGCCAGATCGGCGTTCGTGGTCGCATCCGGATGATCGGCCTGCACGCAGCCGAAGAAGCCGAGATCGGCGCCCGCACCGGGGGCGAGCGTCAGCGCCTCGTCTTGGATCGCGGCCAGCGCGTGCTCGTGCTGCAGCCGCGCGCCGGGCAGGCCCTCGGCGAGTCCGGCAGGTGCTGCGCCTGCGCGCGCTGCGATGCCGAGCACCTGCAACGCATCGGTCGCGTACGACGCGCCGCTGCGCAGCGAGCCGATCAGCGCCCACGGGTGGCGGCCATCCACCGCCTGGTTCTGCCGTGCGGCGACGACCCAGCCGCGCTGGCGATGTTGCAGCGGGCACAGGTCGATGTAGTGGCTGACGTAGTACTCGTTGGTGCGGATCGCGCCGTAGGGGGCGAGGCCGAGGTCCTGCACGTGCAGCAATTCCATCGTGCGCGCGGCGCTGCCGAGGTTGTCGATGCGCAGGTGCCAGAACCAGGCAGGCGCATCGGCCGCCAGGCGCAGCGTCAGCCGCAAACGCAGATCGCGCCAAGTGCCTCGCGCCTCCAGGCCCTCGGCGCTGCGGTAAAAGGCGAGCGGCGAGCGTGGGCCGAGCAGCGGTTGCAGCTCGACGCCCGCGTCAGCGTCGCGCACGCGCAACCACAGATTGGCCGGGCCGCCCTCGACCTCGTTGCCGACGAACAGGTTGACGTGCACGTCGGCCGCGCGCAGGTGGCGCAGCGAGCCGTTGTGATTGAACTCGGCAGTCAACCCGGCCGCGTTGTCGATCGAGAACATCGGTGCTTTCCTTTAACGCTGGGTCAGCGTGAGCGTGCCGGCTGCCGCCGGCAGCGTGACGCTGCGCCCGCTCCACGGCAGCTCACGGCCACCCTGACGCGCCTGCGGCAGCGCGCCGTCGCCCGGCCAACGCAGCTGCACGCCGCCGCGCGCCTCGGGCAAGCCGCGCGCCAGCGTGAAGCGCCAGCCGTCACTCGTGCGTTCGAGCTTGTAGTCGAGCACGCCGTAGGCGGTGGACAGGCCGCGCAATTCGAGCCCTTGTGCCAGCCACTCGGGCTTCCAGCCGGCGCCGACGACGATGCTCGCGTCGGCTTCGCGTTCGTACGCGAACAGGTCGAGCGCAGAGCGGATGTAGTCCGACGCCACCCACGCGTGCGGCAGGTCGCCGAAGAAGCCGCGCTCGCGATAGCCGGGCCGCACGACCTCGGCCCACTGGTTCCACGCAGTGGGCCGGCGGTCGCGGAAGAAGTAGTCGAGCATCGCGTGGGCGCGCGCGCTGTGACCCAAACGCGCGAGTGCGCCGACGCTGCGCAGCTCGTACGGCGTGTAGTCCTTCCACTCGCGTTGACCGGACGCGCGCGTCGATCGACTCGCGCCAGTAGCGCTCGAAGGTCGCTTCGAGCAGGGCAGGCGGCAACTCGGTCTGCACCGGATTGAGCGCGATCGTCGTCGAGGTGGGATCGAAGTCTCCGCGGTCGGCGGCGCCGGGAATGAAGCCGATGCGGTGGTGGGCCGCGGTGGCGACGATCGATGTGCCGAGTTCGCGCTCGAACGATGCGGTCCATGCCGACCAGCGCTGCACCTCGGCCTCGTGACCGAGCGCGCGAGCGATCAGCACCGCGTCCTTGTAGCCGCGCAGGGCCCAGAAGTCGTCCCAGTACGAATAGGCCGCCTTGTCGGAGTAGCCCTCGTGGCTGATCGATGGCGGCATCAGGCCGAACAGATGTGCGCGGCCGGGCTCCTTGTTGCGGCGCCGTGCGCTCGCTCTGGCGCAAGCCTTCCTGATAGGCCAGCACGCGCTGCACGGTTGGCCAGTGGCGCGCCAGCCAGGCGCGGTCTCGCGTGTGGCGCCAGACTTCGGCGACGGCGTAGAGGTACTGGCCGTGGCTGTCGTTCTCGGCCACCGGGTCGGCGCCGCGCGAATCGACGCAGCACGGCACCTTGCCCGAGTCGAAGATGAAGCCGGCGAACCAGTCGACGAACTCGCGCGCGGCATCGACCTCGCCCAGCGGCAACAGCGCCGCGACCATCATCGCGCCGTCGCGCACCCACGTGCGCGCATAGGAGCGGGTGCCGGGCTTGAGGGCAGGGCCGTCGCGCGAGACGAGCATCTGCGCGAGGGTGCTGCGCAGCGTGTCTGCTATCGGCTGAGCTTCGGCGGGCAGCGTCAGCGCGGTGCGGTTCAGGCGCTCGCGCCATAACGTGGCCACTTTGTCGAAGCGCGCATCGAGCGTCGCGCTGTCGATGGCATCGGGCTGCGCCGCCTTGCGGGCCAGCGGCGCGGACCAGCCGATCGTGCGCCGCTCGCCGGCGCCCAGCGTGATGTCGAACTGCAGCAGCGCCGAGGCGTGCGACTGCGGGTCCTTCAGCGCGGTGAGCGGCGGTGCGCTGCGCAGCGCGTCGAGCGAGAGGCCGGCGTCGAGCGGCGCGGCGCTCACCGCGCGCGGCGCCTCGGTGGGCCGCAGCATCCGCCGGCCGTTGACCGCGAGCACACCGTCGGCCCACGCGAGTTCGCGCACCGGGCTCGAGCCGCCCGGCGTGGTCAGGAACTGCTGCGGCGGATTGACCTGCCACGGCCTCACGGCGAGCAGCAGCGTGAAGCGGCGCGGCGTGTCGGCGCGGTTGGTCAGCGTGTAGCGCGCCAGTGCCTGCGGCGCATCACGCTCGCCATCGGCCGCGGCTTCGATGTCGAGCGTGAAGGCGTCGTGGCGCCACTGCACCGCGGGCATCGGCAGGTAGCCGTCGCGCAGCGACTGCGTGGGCAGGGCGTCGGCCCAGGTCAGCGGCGCGCCGCCGTCGATCTGCACCGCGGGCTCGATCGAAAAGCCGCCGCGGCCGATCTCGATCGCGCCGTCTTCGGAGAGCAGCGCAGAGCGCTCGCCACCGCCGTCCACCCCGACCAGGCCCCAGTAGTTCTGCTGGCCGAGAAACGCGCGCGGCAGGGCGCCTGGGCTGGCATCGCGCGCGAGTTCGGCGAGCACGGCGTTGAAGTCGGACCACAACGCGGCGTCGCGCAGTTCGAGCGCGGGCAGCGTCTTCGCGGCCTGCGTTGCAACCCGCACGCGCAGATAGCGCGCCTCGCTCTCGGGCAGCCAGAGCGCATCGAGACCGCCGTCGCTGCCCGTGACGCGACGCACGCGTCGCCAGCGGCGGCCGTCGTCCGAGGCCAGCAGGTCGTAGTCGAGCGCGCGCGGCGCGTTGGCCGGCCAGCGCAGCGCGACACCGTTGAACTCGCGCGCATGCATGAAGTCGAGGTCGAGCGTGCTGCCGCGCACGCTGGCTTTCGGCTCGGGCCACGGCGTCGGGTCGGGCGCACGCTCGTTCAGTTCGAGCCGCGAGACGCACAACGTGCCGCGCCCGCCCGAGCCTTCGTTCTGTCCGGCGGCGATCACGAACTCGACGAAGCGCGTCTGCCGCAACGTGCGGTCCGCGGTCGGTCCCCAGGCGAAATCGATGTGGCGGCGGCGCAGCTTCATCTCGGTCAGCCGCTTCGGCAGCACAGACGCCGGGCGATTGATCCACCAGACGTTGTCGCCGCTCGCATCGACCAGCTTCATCTGCAAGTCGTTGACCGCGCCGCTGCCTTTGAAGCGCAGCTTCAACTCGAAGTGCTGCGGCCACGCCACCGGCAGCTCGCGGCGCATCACCGCGTAGCCGGAGACGCCGCCGAAGTCGTAGTCGAGGCACAGGCTGCCGTCGCTCGCATCGACGCGCAGCGCGGCTTTGACCTGATCGGAAGCCGAAGCGCTCCACAGCGCGGCGTGGCGAAAGTCGTCGAGCAGTTCCTGGCGCAGCGGTGCGCTCTGCGCCGCATTCGTCGCAGCGCACACAGCCGCCGCGGTCAACAAACGCTGCACCATGTTCATCCCTTCACGCTGCCCACCAGCAGCCCCTGCATGTAGTAGCGCTGCAGCGCGAGGAACAGCACCAGCACCGGCAGCACGGTGACCACGGAGCCGGCCATCATCAGCTCGGTGTCCTGCACATGCTCGCGCGACAGCGCGGCCAGCGCGACCGGCAGCGTCTGCAAGTCGCGGTCGCTGAGCACGATCAGCGGCCACATGAAGTCGTTCCACGCGCCGAGGAAGCTGAAGAGGGCGAGCGTGACCAGCACCGGCTTCAACAGCGGCAGCACGACGTCTAGAAAGATGCGCCACTCGCTGGCGCCGTCGATGCGCGCGGCTTCGAGCAGCTCGTCGGGGATCGACAGCGCGTACTGGCGCACGAGGAAGATGCCGAAGACGCTGGCCAGCCACGGGATGAGCACGCCGGGCAGCGTGTTGACCAGGCCCAGGCGTTCCAGCATCAGGAAGAGGGGCATCATCGTCACCTGCGCCGGGATCACCAGCGCGCCGAGCAGCGTGCGGAACAGCCGCTCGCGGCCGGCGAAGCGCAGCTTGGCGAAGGCGTAGCCGGCCGCCACGTTGAAGCACAGCGAGAGCACGGTGGCCCCCGTGGCGATCAGCACGCTGTTCACGAACTGGCGGCCGATGCCGACGGTGGCGAAGAGCTCGCGGTAGTTGGCCAGCGTCGGCGTCTGCGGCAGCAGCGGCGGCGGAAAGCGGCTCGCTTCGCCGGGCGCCATCAACGACGCCGACACCATCCACAAGCCAGCGGCATCAGCGTCAGCACGGCGATGACCATCAACGCGCCGTTGACCGCGAGAGCGCGCACCGGTTGTCTCACAGCGCCTCCGCCCTGCGCGCCACATGCATCTGCACGAGCGTGAACGCGAACATGATGACGAACAGCACGAACGCCACCGCCGACGCCGAGCCCAGGCTCCACCACTTGAAGCCCTCTTCGTACATGAAGTAGAGAACGGTCACGGTGCGCTGCGCCGGGCCGCCCTGCGTCATCACGTACGGCTCGGCGAAGAGCTGGAAGTGCGCGGCCATCGTCAGGATGCCGACGATCAGCAGCATCGGCGCCAGCGACGGCAGCGTGACGTCGAGAAACTGCCGCCAGCGCGACGCGCCGTCGACGCTGGCGGCCTCGTAGAGATCCTTCGGGATCGCCTGCAGCCCGGCGAGCAGGATGATCATGTTGTAGCCGAAGTTCTTCCACACCGACATCAGCACGATCGCCGGCATCGCCCACAGCGGGTCGCCCAGCCAGTCGACCGGGTCGATGCCGAGCTGCGCCAGGCCGTGGTTGATGAGGCCGTAGCGCGGGTGCAGCAGGTAGCGCCAGACGACGGCCACCGCCACCAGCGTGGTGACGACCGGCGCGAACAGCGCCGTGCGGAACAGGCCGCGCAGGCGCACCAGCGGCGAGTTCAGCAGCAGCGCCGCGCCGAGCGAGGCGGCCATCGACAGCGGCACGCCGACGAGCACGAAGAAGCCGGTGTTGCCCAGGGCCTGCCAGAACAGGGGCGTGCGCAGCAGGTTGGCGTAGTTGTCGAGGCCGACGAAGCGCAGGTTGGCGATGTCGGCGAGCGCGTAGATGTCGAAGTCGGTGAAGCTCAGCACCAGCGCTGCGGCCACCGGCACGACGAAGAAGACCGCGATGGCGATCAGCGCGGGGGCGACGAAGACCCAGCCGGCGAGCGCACCGCGCCGCATCATGCGACGCCGCGCGACAGCATCCAGCGCCGCTTTTCCAGCATGCGGTCGACGCGCGGTCGAGCTCTGCGAGCGCGCGGCTGTCTTCCAGCACGCCGCGCATCACGGCCTCGGTGACGAGCTTGATCTCGGTGGCGATGCGCTCCCACTCGGGCACCTTGGGCACAGGGCGCACGCGCTCCAACTGCTCGCGAAAGGCGCGTGCCGGCTCGCTCTTGGCCAGCGTGTCGCCGGCCCACGCACTGCGCCGCGGCGGCAGGTTGCCGCTCAGGTCGTAGAAGCGCTGCTGCACCTCGGGCCGCGACAGAAAGCGCACCAGCGACCAGGCCGCGTCCTTGTTGCGCGAACGCGAGAACACGGCCAGGCTCGAGCCGCCGGCGATCGAGACGCCGGGGCCGTCGGGGCCGGGCAGCGGCGCCGTGGCCCAGGCCGATTGCAGCGCGGCCGGCAAGCGCCGGCGGAACTCGCCGATCTGCCACGGCCCGCTGATGTAGAAGCCGAAGTAGCCGCGCCCGAACTCGTCCCACAGGTTGACGATCTCGCTGTCGGAGGCCGGCGGCGCGAGCTGCTGCTCGAACATCGAGCGGTAGTAGCGCCACGCGCGCGTGAAGCCGGGGCCGCGGAAGTTGCCGTAGCGCCCGCCCTCGCGCAGCAGCGAGTCGCCGGGCTGTTGCAGCGCCAGCGCGACCTGCGGCGCGTATTCGTTGATCGGCAGGAAGATGGCGAAGCGCTCGCGGCCGACATGGCGCTTGACCGTGTGCAGCGCGGCGGCAAAGGTGTCCCAGCGCGTCGGCACTTCGGCGATGCCGGCGGCGGCGAGCAGGTCGCGCCGATAGAACAGCACGCGCGTGTCGACGTACCACGGCACGCCGTAAAGGCCGCCATTGGGCCCGTCGACGACGTTGGTGTCCCAGATGCCGGCGAAGTAGTCGGCCGCGGGCACGTCGGGCGAGGCGGCGATGCGCGCATCGAGCGGCTCCAGCGCGCCGAGCGCCGCCAGCTCCGGCAGCCAGGTGTTGCCCATCTGCGCCACGTCGGGCAGCACGCTGCCGGCAAAGGCCGTCAGCAGCTTCTCGTGCGCGGCGCTCCACGGCAGCTGCTCGATGCGCACGCGGATGCCCGGGTGCTCGCGCTCGAAGGCGGCGAGCAGCTCGCCGGCGACCTCGGCCTCGCGGCCCATCGCCCAGAAACGCAGTTCGCCCGGGTCGCGGCGAACGCAGCCGGCGAGACCCAACGAGCAGGCAGCAGCCGCGGTGACGACCTGGCGGCGCGAAGCGCCCGCCAGCCGGCCGGCAGGCCGGTTGTCCTTCATGCTGGAACCCCCTCTCGGAGGGGGGCAGGGGGAGCAAAACTCCCTCCGCCGCGCCGGGCACTATCCCAGCCAACCGCCGGTAAAGCCGGCGCGTTGCAACCCCCGGCGGAGATGCTCGTTGCGGCGCATGTCTTTCCAGACCACTTCGTCTTTGTGGTTGGCGAGCATGGCGAGCAGCGGCCCGACTTCGATGCCGAGGTAGTCGGTGTTGACCCAGCCCACGCCGGGCTCGATGCGGCCGTGGCGCAGCGGCACGTCGCTGTAGGTGAAGCTCGGGTTGAAGGCGAAGAAGCCGTAGCGGCCGTAGATCTTTTCGCCGTAGCGCTCACGCATGGTGGCCAGCGCGCGAGACACTTCCTCGGGCGCGAAGACGATCGACGAGCCGGCTCCATAGGGCGCTATGGTGCCATCGTCCCACTCGTTCATGCCGCGGCCGGCGTAACTGATGAATTTGCGCACCTTGCCGCCGAATTCGAGGTAAGCGTCGGCCGGGCCGTCGCTGGGCGTCACGCCCCAGACGTCGGCACCGTAGCCGGCCCAGCCGGCGGGGTTTGCGATCGCGTAGGCGCGCTGCGCCAGCGTGGCGCGGCGCGAGTTCTCGAAGTAGTCGATGCCGCGCTCGCGCATGTAGGGGTCGGTGATGCCGCGCAGATCGACCCAGGCGTGGGTGAACTGGTGGCCGAACAGCGGCGCGAAGCGCAGGTAGGTCTGGCCGTACTCGGTGGCCCAGGCGCCGCCGTAGCTGGCGGTGTACGCGCCCCAGGCGTCGGGCTCGATCGGCATCGCTCGGCGAGCCGAGCGCCAGCAGGTACAGGAGCTTGGCTTCGCAATAGCCTTCCCACTGGTGGCCGATGAAACCTTCTTCGGGTTTCCAGCCGCGGGCGATCAGCTTCGACGGCAGTCTGCGCCCACGGCCAATCGACGCGCGCATAGAGCTCATCGACGATCGCGCGGATCTGCGTCTCTGCAGCGTCGGCGCCGTCGAAGAACGACTGGCAGTGCAGCGCGCCGGCCAGCAGCAGCGCGGTGTCGATGGTGGACAGCTCGCACTCGCCGGCGCGCGTGCCGGTGGCCATGTCGAGGAAGTGATAGAAAAAGCCCTTGTGGCCCGAGGTGCCGGTGGCCTCCGGGCCTTGCGGCGCGTCGTGAAAAAAGCGCAGCGTCGTCAACGCGCGTTCGCGTGCCTGCTCGCGCGTGATCCAGCCGCGGGCCACACCGATCGGGTAGCTCGTGAGCGCGAAGCCCACCGCTGCAATGCTGGCCACGGACGGCGAGGGCCAGCGGTCGGGCGCCAGGCCGGTGCGGGCGTCGGTCGTTTCCCAGAAGAAGCGGAAGCTGCGCTGCTTCAAATCTTCCAGCAACCCCGGCGGTGCCAGCGGCGGCGCGCGCTCGGCAACAGCCGCCACGCTCGGCATGCCGATGTCCACCGGCGTGCGCGTGGCCTGTTGGTACGCCGCGTACAGCGGTGCCAGCGCCAGCGCGCCTGCGCCCGCCGCGACAACTTGGCGGCGGGTCAGGCCAGGGCCGGTGGTAGGTGAGTCCGTTTCCATCATCTGGGGCTTCTGGTTCGGTTGACGTGCTGCGAACTTTGTCAGTGCGCCGCGGCGACACACAGGCACAACTGCACGCCCGCCGGCACGGGCGTGTTACGGCTGTCGGACCTGTTGTTCAGAAGCGGTAAATCACCGCGAGCCGGAAGGTTCGCGGTGTCGCCGCGGATGCTGTTGGGCTTGTCGAGATTGAGGTTGTCGCCGCCCGAAGTCGGTTGCTCGGGTTGCCCGCTGCCGGCGGCGCGCCGACGAAGTCGTCGAAGCCGTCGTAGTTGGTGACGTTGAAGAGGTTGAGCACGTCGGCGCGCAAGCTGAATTTGTGAGCGCCGAAGGCGAGCTGCTTGCTCAGGCTCAGGTCCACCTGGCGGAAGCTCGGCGAATCGCCCTCGACCGTCGTCGCAGCGTGCCCACGCGGCCCGCGGCCGGGTCGGGGAAGCCGCCGGGGCAGCTGATCAGCGGCGCGGATAGCCGCTCGCCCACGTCGCCTTGGCGGCCAGCGTCAGGCCCCAGGGCAACAGGCCATCGGCCACCGCGGCCGCCACCAGCCGGTGCTTGTCCACCAGCGTCGACGGCTTGAAGCCGCCTTGGCCGGGCTTGCCGTAGGTGAAGTCGAAGATGTCGTTGTTCCATTCGCGGTGCGTCGTCTTGGCGTCACTATATGTGTATGCAAACGTAGCACTCCATCCCGAAGCTGAAGTGAACGGTTTTTCAGCGCGCAGTAACAAAGCGTTGGTTTTTGTACGACCGACAAAGTCGCCGAGCAGCAGCGAGCCGTAACCGCCGGCGGGCCCGCCGAAGAGCGGATCGATGCGGGCTTTGGAAGAAGAAGCCGCCGTTCAAGTCGCGGTTGCCGAGGAACCAGATGAACTGGTTCTTCGCGTCGATGCGGCTCAGCGTCGCTTCGGTGTTCCAGGCGCCCATGGCTTGGCGCACGCCGAGCGCGAACTGGTCGGCAAACGGCATCTTGAAGTCTTTGTTGATCAGCCAGATCTCGCCCTGGCCGGGCGTGGCGTTCTTCTGCAACTCGTCGAGCGCGTTGTTGGCGATCGTGCGGTCGTAAGAGCGGCCGTAGCCGGCGAACAGCACCGTCGCCTTGTCGCCGAACAGGTCGTACGACGCGCCCAACCGCGGCGCGAAGGCTTTCTTGAACGGCTTGCGCGAGCGGCCGTCGGCGATGTAGTCGGCGATGTCGATGCCGCCCTTGGCGAGCGACTGCGCATAGGTCTGGCCCGGGTCCGCGGTCTGGCCGGTGAAGGTGCGCGTGTCGGGCGCGAACAGCGCGTCGATGCGGTCGGCCGGCGTCACGTAGTCGTTGTTCAGCATGTTCGACTCGTAGTCCCAGCGCAGGCCGAGGTTGAGTTCGAGCTGTTTGGTGAGCGGCCCAGTCGTCCTGGATGAACAGGCCGAGCTGCTTGTTCTTGAGGTTCACCGAGGCCGGGGCCAACGCGCGGTCGATCCGGCACTGCTCGCTGTGGTCGCCGCCGTTGATGATGGTCGTGCCGGTGCAGCTCGTGCCGTCGAAGTACGGCTGCCCGGTGTCGAGGTCGAGCAGCGTCTCGACCACGTCGACGCTGCGCGACGGTGCCCGACAGGTCGTACTTCATGTCCTTCAACTGCACGCCGCCTTTGATGACGTGGCCGGCCAGGCCGTTGTAGGTGGCCTCCTGCGCCAGCGTGAAGCCTTTCTGCTGGCGGTCCTGCGCGTTCGGCGAGCCGCCGTCGAAGATAACGTCGGCCGAGCTGCTCAGCAGTTGCGGCCGTCCATTGGCGACCTGCTGTACTTCAGCAGCGGCTCGCGTCGGCCGCCGACTTCGGGTTCCAGCTGGTACTTCTCGTAGCCGGCGCGCGTGTCGAGCTGCCAGGGGCCGATCGTCCACTGGTGCACCGCGTCCAGCCGCGTCTCGTCGTTCGGCGGTCAAAGTCGTTGCCGGGCAGGCTCAGCTCGCGGTTCTCGGGCAGCGTGTCCGTCTCCTTGCGCACGCGCAAGGCTGACCGAAAGAGTTGCGGTCGTCGCCGAGCTGGGCGTCGGCCTTGGCGAAGAACAGCTGCTCGGTCGAAAGGATTGACGGTCGAGCCCTGCTCGCGCGATCAGGCCCGGCAAGCAGGCCGGCTGTGAGGTCGGTGAAGCGGTCGAGGTTCCTCGGCACCACCTGGCGCGAGTCGTCGATCTTCTTGCCGTCGTAGGCGACGAAGAAGTGCAGCGCGTCCTGCTTGATCGGCCCGCCGAGGCTGAAGCCGGCTTCGTACTTTGTCGACGACGGCGGCAGATCGATGCCGCCGGCCTCGCGCTCCTTCTCGAACACCGTCTTGGCGCGCCAGTTGGTGCCCGTGCGATCGACATACGCATCGCCGTGAAACTCGTTGGTGCCCGACTTGGTGATCGCCGTGATCGCCGCGCTGCTGACCTGATCGAACTCGGCCTTGTAGTTCTGCGTGATGACCTTGTACTCGGCGATCGCCGATTGCGGAAACGGGTTGCCGCGCGACGAGTCCTGGCCGGCAAGGCCGCCGCGCATGATGTTGTTCTTCTGGCCGACGCCGTCGATGTAGACGTTGACGTGGTCGAAGTTCTGCGAGCCCGACTGGATGCTTGGTGTTGCCGGCGTCGTCGCTGTTGAAGGCCACGCCCGGCGCCAGATCGGCCGAGCTGAGGAAGTTGCGCGTCGCTCTGCGGCAGGTTCTCGATCAGCCGGCGCGAAACGTTGGTGCCGACCTGCGAGTCCTTCACGCCTTGGCGCTGCGCGGTGCCGGTGATGGTGATCGTCTGCGTGGCAGCGCCGGCCAGCCGCAGCAGATCGACCGACGCGGTCTCGCCCACCTGCACCGTCACGGCTTGCGACTTGCGCTCGCCGACGCGAATCTCATAGGCGCCCGGTGCCAGGCCGGTGAGCACGTAGCTGCCGTCGGCCAGCGTGGTCGTGCGGTGAACTGTTGCCGTTGGCCAGGTTGACGGCGGTCACCGCGGTGCCGGCCTGGGCCGCGGCGATCTGGCCGCTTGATCGTCGAGGTGCTGAGCTGGGCCTGCGCTGCGCTGCCGGCGAGCGCGAGGACGACGGCGGTGGCCAAGGCGTGACGGCGCCAGGCGCGGCAGTTGCTGTTGTTGCGGACTCATCATGTGCCTCCTGATGGTGTGAGTTGGATGCGAGGAGGCACCATTGATACGCCGCCGTGCAGCGCCGGCGAAAGTCTTTTTACGCGTGCCTGTTGCCGCGACGCGTCGGCCGCCTCTTCAGCGGCAGCGGCTGTCGATGAAGCCGAGCGCCGGCGTCAACGCGGCGTCGAACGCGGCCCAGGTGTGGCCGCCGGGCAGCAGACGCAGCTCGGTGCGCTCGGGCTGCAGCACGTTCAAACGTTCGAACAGCTGCAACGCGCCGCGCAGGATGCCGGGCTGGTCGCGGTCGCCGGAGGAGATCCACAGCGCCACCTTCTGCGGCGCGCGTGCATACGCCTCCAGCCGGCCGGGGTAGTTGGCGGCCTGCCAGAGCTTGTCGTCGAAGCGGCCGTCGCGCACGAACTGCGGCGTGCGCCGCGCCGCGGAGTCGGGCGGCGGCAGCGGCTCGTAGACGGTCGGGCTGATGAGTGCGGCGGCGCAGAAACGCTGCGGCTGCGAGAGCGCGAACTGCAACGCGCCGAAGCCGCCCATCGACACGCCCAGCAGCGCACGGCGCTGCCGATGCACGGCAAACGACAGGCGCGCTTCGACCTTCGGCATCACGTCTTCGAGAAACGCCGACGCGGCGGCATCAGCGGCGCCGTCGATCCACCAGCTGTTGCGCCCGACGCTGGGCATCACCAGCACCGACGGCCGCAGCGTGCCGTTGCGCATTGCCGCCACCAGCGGCCCGCGCAGCATCGGGTCTTCGCCGGTCCAGGTCTTCTCGTCGCCGCCGGGGCCGTGCAGCAGATAGAGCACGAGCGCCGGCTCGCTCATCTCGGCCGGCAGGTCGGGCAGGTACAGCATGTAGGCCACGTCGCGCCCGAGCCGCTGCGAGCGGAAGACCTCGCGCAGCAACTGGGCCATCTCAGTGGCTCCAGCGCTCTGAGCGCGACCCGCACTGCATGTCGGTTTGCGGCCCGTTGGCGACGTTCAAGGTCCGCAACAGAACCGTTCGGGCTGAGGTGGCTGTTCCGACCGTCCTGAGGTATCGAAGGAAGCCGCGTTTTGTCCCCGTTCGGAAAGAAGAGTCCCGTTCGGGCTGAGGTATCGAAGCCCCTGGCGTGTGGCAAGAAGGCTTCGACGAGCTCAACCTGGCCCTTCGATACCTCAGGGCGAACGGGGTGGAGAAGCCGACCGTCGCCAACAGCCGCAAAGGGCCGCAAGCCGACCGTGACATTCGCTTGGGTTTCATTTTCAACTCTCGCCCGCGCGGTGGCTGGCGATCAGTTGCGCGTACCAGCGCGCACTCGCCTTGGGTGTGCGTTGCAGCGTTTCGAAGTCCACGTGCACGAGGCCGAAGCGCTTTGAAAAACCGTGTGCCCACTCGAGGTTGTCGAGCAGCGACCAGGCGCAGTAGCCGCGCACGTCGGCGCCGCGCGCGATCGCGTCGCCGACCGCGGCGATGTGCGTTTGCAGGTAGTGCACGCGCAGCGGGTCGTCGATGCGGCCGTCGATGGCGCGCGGCGGGTCGTAGAAGGCCGCGCCGTTCTCGGTCACGTACAGCGGCAGGCCGCCGTAGCGCTCGTGCATCCAGACCAGCGTTTCTGTCAGGCTCGGCGGGTGCAGCTCCCAGCCGGTCTCGGTGTAGATCGCGCCGTCCTGGCGCAGCGCGCGCACCGGCACCGGCCAGCCGGCGGGGTCCTGGCTGACGACGCTGCGCGTGTAGTAGTTGAGGCCGAGAAAATCGATCGGCACGGCCAGCGCCTGCACCTCCTCGGCCGGCCAGCCGGGCCACGACGAACCGAAGACGTCCGGCAGCTCGTCGGGGTAGCGGCCGTTGATCGCCGGGTCGAGGTACTGCCGGTTCATGTAGGCATCGGCGAGCGCCTGCGCACGGCGGTCGGCTTTGTCGGCGCCGGGCGGCAGGTGTTTGGGTTCGATGTTGACCACCAGGCCGATCTGCTGTCGCCCGACGGCACGGTAGGCGCGCACGCCGTGCGCGTGCGCGCGCAGCAGGTTGTGCGCAGCGATGGCGGCTTCTTCGGCCGAGCGGTGGCCGGGGGCCAGCACGCCGTGCATGTAGCCGCCGTCGGCGATGACCCAGGGCTCGTTGATCGTCGCCCACAGCGGCACGCGGTCATCAAGCGCCTTGACGACGGCGCCGAGGTAGTCGGCGAACCAGTGCGCGATGTCCGGATTCAGCCAGCCGCCGCGGTCGTCGAGTGCGGCCGGCAGGTCCCAGTGGTAGAGCGTGGCCATCGGCGTGATGCCGGCGGCGAGCAGCTCATCGACCAGGCGCTCGTAAAAGCCCAGGCCCGCGGCATTGATGCGTCCGCGGCCCTCGGGCATCACGCGCCCCCAGGCGATGCTGAAGCGGTAGGTCGTGAGGCCGAGCTCGCGCATCAGCGCCACGTCGCTCGCGCATGCGGCGGTAGTGGTCGCAGGCCACATCGCCGCTGTCGCCGTTGTGGATGCGCCCCGGCGTGCGGCTGAAGCGCTGCCAGATGCTCGGCCCGGCGCCGTCGGCCAGCGGCGAGCCTTCGATCTGGAAGGCCGAGGTGGCGCAGCCCCACAGGAAGTCGCGGGGAAATGCGGCGCAGAGGGAATCAACCATGGTTCTGCCTTGTCGAGGTTCACCGGCACGGCCACCCGGGCCGAGCAGCAGTGGGGCCGAGGCAGTATCCCCCTACTGTGCACCGGCTCTCAAGCGCTTGCCATCGGCACGCTGCGCGCAAAAAAAAGCGCGCACCGAAGCGCGCGCAAGATCGTGCCGGAGGGAGTCTGCGACGGGGGGCGGTCGCGGCCGGCTCGATTGGGGTTGGTCGAAAAAGGTCGAAGCTGGGGTGGCCCTCAGCGCAGCGTCGTCGGACGCCGCCCCAGCCACATCCACAGCGCCGCCACGCCGGCGCCGATCGCCGCGGCGAGCACCACCGACTTCAGCGGGTCGTGCTCGATTCTTTGCCGCGCCTGCTGTGTGGCCATGTGCGCCTGGTAGCGCAGTTCATGCGAGCGCTCGCGGATGGCGCCGGCGCTGCGCCGGGCCAACTCTTGCGCGCTGGCCGCGCTGTCGCGCATCACCGCGGGCGCGCGCTGCACGGCGCCGGACAGCCGGTCGAGCGTGTCGTTGGCCAGACGCTGCGTGGACCTGATGGCGTGGTCGGTACCCGACGCCGCGTTCTCGGCCACGCGGCCGACCGAGTCAGCCAGTGGACGGTGCGATGTGAAGTTCATCTTGATTTTCCTTTCGTGGTGGGAGGACGTTCTCAGGCGGCCAGCGAGAGTTCGGACACAGCCGGCGCCGCGTACTCGCGCCCGACCATGGCACGCGCATACAGATAGTTCTCGCGCGCCCGGTCGGACAGCGCGTCGATGTCGACCCGGCCTTTGCCGTCGCAGGGAAAGCAGAGGCAGCGGCCGGCATGGAACAGGTCGTCGAAACGAATCTGGAAATCGGCGGGTGCAAGGTTGGCATTCATGGCGGACGTGAATTGAGCAACGCGATGACTCAAAGGTAAGCGCCGCGCTGCGCGCTGAATGTCGGACAGCCCACGGCCACGGCGTCGGCGTGTCACCGGTGGCGGTGTAGGCCGAGGTGCCGCGGCGTTGTCCTACAGCGCCGTGGCTGCACAGGCGACAGCCGGCGCAGGGCGCGCGCGGCATCCTGCGCCAAGGTTGCACGTTGACGCGGCCTTTGAAGGTTCACCACCATGCACCACGGCGATGACCACGGCGATGCCCTCGACCGCTTGCGGCAGTTGCGCAGCAACACGCAGAAGCTGGTCAACGATTTCACGTCGCAGGAGATGCTGCCGGCACCCGCTTCGTCGTTGAAGAAGATCCTCTTGGCGTTCGAGTTGCGCTGGAAGTTGGAGGAGCTGGTGTTGATGCCGGCGCTCAAGGACACGCAGGGCGCGATGCTCTGCGGCACGCGCGACGCGCAACGCGAATTGGTGGCGCTGCGCAACCTGGCTGCCGTGGTGCGCGACGACGGCTTGGGCGTGGCCCGGCAGCGCGCGCTGCTGTCGGCCATCGAGACCCTGGCCGGCATGCGCTCGCAGCGCGTCAGCCTGGCACTGACGCGCGCCGAGCGCGCCGCGGTGGTCGACACGCGATCGCTCGGCGTCGAGATGGATCAACTGCTCGAACGCTATCAGGGTGCTGTCCCCGGCCTCGCCGCAGTCGCCTGACTCCTTTCACGGCGTCGCCAGCAGCTCGTGCAGGCGCTGCGCATCGACCGGCTTGGCGAGGTGCGCATCGAAGCCGTGGCGGCGCGCTTCGGCGATGTCGCTGGGCCCGCTGTAGCCCGAGACGGCAAACAGCTTGCCGGCGAAGCCGGCGCGCCGGCTGCGCTGCGCCACTTCGTAGCCGCTGAGCCCCGGCAGACCGATGTCGACGATGGCCACGTCCGGCCGCTGCTGCAACAGCGCGGCCAGGCCGCGCTCGCCGTCGCACGCGGTGTCGACGACATGGCCATCGAGTTCGAGCATCGTGCGCATCACCGACAGCACGTCGGCGTTGTCCTCCACCAGCAGCACGCGGCGCTGCGACGGGCCGGCGCGCGCGGTGCGCTGCTCGTGCGCCGGGGGCGCTTCGGCGCGCGCCAGCCGCACGGCAAACGTCGTGCCCGCGGGCGAGCTGTGCGCGGTGACCTCGCCGCCGTGCAACTCGACCAGGCGGCGCACCAGCGTCAGGCCGATGCCCAGGCCGCCGCCCGGCCGGTCGATCGGCCGCTCGTCCTGCACGAAGAGGTCGAAGATGCGCGGCAGCAGAGGCCGGGTCGATGCCCGGCCCCTGGTCGCGCACTTCGATCACCGCCTGCGCGCCGCTGGCGTGCACGCAGACCTCGATGCGCCGGCCCTGCGGCGTGTACTTGAAGGCGTTGCCGAGCAGGTTGGTGATGACCTGCTCCAAGCGCGTCACATCGCCATCGACCCAGGCGCGGCCGAGTTCGAGCCGCAGGTCGTGGCCGCGCGACTGGCCGGTGACCTCGAAGGTGGCGACCACGCGCTCGATCAGCGCGCCGAGTTCGAGCCGCCGCTGGGTCAGCCGCACCTTGCCCGAGATGACGCGGCCGACGTCGAGCAGATCGTCCATCAGGTGCGCCAGGTGCCGCGTCTGGCGGCCGATGATGCGGCGCGCGTTGACGGCCACGTCGGCAGCGGCGTCGACGCGGTTGAGCACCTCCACCGCCGAGGCGATCGCGCCGAGCGGGTTGCGCAGCTCGTGGCCGAGCATGGCCAGGAACTCGTCCTTGGCGCGGTTGGCGGCCTCGGCCTGGCGCCGCGCGGCCTGCTCGGCATCGACCAGCGCCGCGCGTTCGCGCTCGGCGCTTTTCTGCTGGCTGATGTCGAGGCTGACGCCGACGAGTTGCAGCGGTTGGCGGCGCTCGTCGAAGGACAACATGACGCGCGTCGACAGCCAGTGCGACGTGCCGTCGGGCCGCTCGATGCAGCACTCGAAGGTTTCGCGTTCGCGCGTCGCGGCGATCATCGCGCGCAGTTGCGCCACCAGCGCGTCGCGGTGATCGGCGTGGATGCGTTCCAGCAGGCTGTGCAGCGGCGGCGGCTGGCGCGCGGTGTCGAAGCCGAACAGCCGTGCCTGGCCCGGCGACCAGGTGCCGGCGCCGCTGTCGAAGCGGTACTGGAAGAAGCCGATGGCACCGGCGTCCTGCGCCAGCTCGATCAAATCCTGGCTTTCCTGCAGGCGGCGGTCGGCGTCGAGCAAGCGTTGCTCGGAGAGCTTGCGCTCGGTGATGTCGACCACGGCCGCCACCGCGCCCTGCGTCTGCAACGCGCGGCCCTGCAGCGGCAGCGCGCGCACCAGCACGTGGCGCGTCGGGCTGCCGCGGCTGCGCAGCTCGAGCTCCACCGGCCCGACGGCGCGGCCCGACTGCGCGGCGCGGCGCAGCGGTTGCTCGTCGGCGGCGAGCATGCGCTCGCCGTCGAAAACCTCGACCGCAGCCGACTCACCGTCACCGAGCGTGCCGACCAGTGCGCGCATCGCCGGGTTGTGCACGGTGCGCGGCGAGGCCGCGTCGGGCATGAAGGCCAGGCCGACCGGCGTGCTCGCAAACAGGGCCTGGAACTCGTCGGCCTTGCGCTGCAGATGCGCCCGCGAATGCGCCTGCTGTCTCCTGCGCAATCGCCAAGCGCGTCGCGCAACTGCGCGATCTCGCGCACCAGCGGCGGCGCGGCCAGCGCCGGCCCGCTGCTGGCGAGCGCGATCAGCGGCTCGGTGATGCGGCGGGCGAGCAGGCTGGCCAGCGCCACGCCGAGCAGCAGACAGGCCGTGGTCGTCGCCAGCGCAGTCAGCAGGGCGCGGCGCTGCGCGCGGTCGATCGGCGCGGCGAGCACGCGCGCGCCAATGCCCCAGCCTGACAGCGGCAGGGTCTGCCAGGCGCCATAGGTCAGGCCGCCTTCGGCGAGCTCGGCGCGCTGCGTGCCGTCGGTGTCGCCGGCCATCGCCGTCAACGCGGCGCTGCCCACGGCGCGGCCGGCGAGCTGCGGCGCGTCGGAGCGCGCGATCAGCCGGCCGTCGCCGCCGACGAGGGCGAGAAAGCCGCTCGGCGGCGCGCCGGCGTTGTGCACCAGGCGCTGCCACTGGCTGGCGTCGATCCACGCGCCGAGCGTCTGCCGCGCCTCGTCTGCGCCGCCGTCTTTGCCGACGACCGGCACCTCGACCATCGTGCCCAACGCAGCGGCGTCGCCGACCAGGTTCGACACCGTCACCCCCTCGGCGCTGCCGTTGCGCGGCGGCAGCCCGCGCGCGCTGCCGCTGGCGATCAGCGGGCCGTCCGGGCCGCGCAAGAACAGCGATTGCCAATGCGCGCGGCGCGGCTCCTGCAGCGCGTGCCGCAACACCGCCGCGCGCTCGGCCGGCGCTGTGCGCTGCAAGGCGCCGGCCAGCACCGTGAGCTCTTCGATCGTCGTCGTCAGCTCGGACTCGACCGCGTTGGCGAGCACGGCGGTGCTGCGCTGCAAACCTTCATGCAGACGCAGCTGCTGCTGCTGCATGTCGCCAAAGAGCTGATAGGCCAGCATCGCCGCCAGGGGCACGCTCGCCGCGAGCAGGACGATGACCACGTAAGCGCGCAGCGAGGGAAGACGCCGCGCGGCGGCGCTCACGGCACGACCCTGCCAACGCCGCATGGCGCATAGGGCATCGACTGCCGCGGCTCGGCATCTGCACCTACAGAACGCAGGCATATGGCTTGCCAACTTGTTTTCACCACGGCCGGTGGCCGCTGTGTCGTCGATGCAGCGCCGCCGTCTGCAGGCCTTTGTTCCCCCATCCTGTGATCGGAGACACACCACCATGCGCACCACTTCCAGAACGGCGACTGCCGCGGCAGCCGTCGCTGCCTTCCTGGCCCTCGGCGGCACCGCCATGGCGCAGAGCACGGCGCCGCAAGACGTGCCGCGCGCCAATGACGCGTCAGGCACGACGGCGACACCGCAGCAGAAGCGACTGACGCCGCCGGACAAGCCGGCCACGACGACCGACCGCGTGCAGGGCACCCCGGCACCGACGACGCAGCAGCAGCGCACGACGCCGGCGCGAGATGCCGGCGGCGCCTCGGGCGACACCTCGCAGCCGACGACGCAGCAGCGCCGCCGGGATACGCCAACAGCGCCGCGCGCGGGTGACGCGCCAGCTTCAGCACCACGGTAACGCCGAGTCGTTGCTCGTGCACGACGCGCCATCGCCGGCATCAATGCACATGCCGCGGCTCCTTTGCGGTAGAAATTGATGCGACTGTGCGCTGCCAGCTGCAGGCGCGGCGTCGGGCTGCAACGCCGCGCCGTGTAGGACAACGACGACGCGAACCGCGTTGCGCTACATCTCGGCGTGGGTCGAGCGCTGCTGACCCGCGCGTTCGCGTTCGTGGTCGTCGAGATCGGCTTCGGTCAGCCGGTCGTCGTCGGGGTGCCGCGTCTGCGTGCGCTGGTCGTTGTGGCGGTCGTTCTGGTTCGTTCGCTTGCTGCCATCGTCGGGCACACGCTCGCCAGGCGGCCGATCGGGGTGATGAGGTTGCATCGAGGTTGCTCCTGAATGGGGTTCAGTGCCGCGTTGGGGCAACTGCTGTGCCCGTCGCCGCGGCAGCGGGAACGTCGCTTGCCTCGTCTTGCGGCGCGGCTGCGGCGACGCCCGCGCCGTCACACCTCACGCAAAGGACACCACCATGACGATCACCCGAACCCCCGTGGCCGAGCGCTGGCGCGCCCGCGCTGCCGCCGACGGCGAGACCGGTGCGCAGCCCTCGCGGCTGATGACGGCCAGCAAGATGTGCGGCAACAAAGTGATCAACCAGCAAAACGAAACGCTGGGCCAGATCGACGAGATCGTCATCGACGTGCCCCGCGGGCGCATTGCCTACGCCGCCATGGCCTCGGGCGGCTTCCTCGGCTTGGGCGAACGCCTGTTCGCCGTGCCGTGGACGGCGCTGGACTACGACGCCGGCCGCGAATGTTTCGTCATGGACGCGCGCAAGGAAATCTTCGAGAACGCGCCGGGCTTCGACAAGGACCGCTGGCCGGCGCAGGCCAATGCCGAGTGGCACGACCAGGTGCACCGCTACTACGGCGCGCCGCTGTACTGGTCTCAAGACTCTTTTCAACACCTTTCAACACCAAAGGGAGCTTCAACATGAGCCAGAACCCGACTGCCGAACGCGACAAGCTGTGGAACCTGATCAAGGACATCAAGTTCGGCATGTTCACCACGCGCCACGGCGACGGCCACCTGCATTCGCGGCCGATGACGACGCAGAACACGCACCTCGACGAAGACCGTGCGCTGTGGCTGTTCATGTCGCGGCAGAGCGATTCGGCGGCCGATCTGCAAGCCTCGCCGGCCGTGTGCATGAGCTATGCCGACACCGGCAACGACAGTTATGTCTGCGTCGCCGGCAACGCCGTTGTCAGCGACGACGCGGCGAAGAAGCAGGAGCTGTGGTCGCCGATGGCCAAGGCCTGGTTTCCCGGCGGCGTCGATGACCCGGACCTGCTGCTGGTGCGCCTGGACATCGCGCACGCCGACTACTGGGACGTCGAGGAAAGCAAGATCGTCCAGCTCTGGCGCATGGCCGCGGCCGCGGTCACCGGCAAACCGCCCGCCGACATGGGCGAGCGCGGCCATGTCGAAGTGCGTTGACGCAGCCTCACCCTCACTTTTTTTAACCACCCTCACGGAGAGTCTCAGATGAAAAATTCATTGCCTACGAACAACCGGCTGCGAACGATCGGCGTTGCAGCGTTGGCGCTGGCCGCCGCCGGCGCGGTACAGGCGCAGAGCTCCGGCTCTTCGGTGCTGCCGTGGACGCAGCAGGGCTACGTCGGCTTGAACATCGGCAAGCCCGACTACAGCAACAGCTGCGGCGCCGGCCCGACCTGCGATGACGCGGATGCGGCGTTTCACCTCTACACCGGCGGCATGTTCAACCAGTGGCTCGGCCTCGAGGCCGGCTACCTGAACATGGGCCGCGCCGACCGTGCCGGCGGCCGCACGCGCGCTCACGGCATCAACCTGAGCCTGGTCGGGCGCGTGCCGATCGGGCCGGTGAACCTGTTCGCCAAGGGCGGCGCCACCTATGGCCGTACCGAGGTCTCGGCGGACCTGCTGTCCGGCGTGAGCTCCGGCAAGAGCCGCGGCACCGGCGTCTCGTACGGCGCAGGGGTCGGCTACGACTTCGGCAGCAACTCGTCGGTGGTGCTCGAGTACGCGCGCCATGATTTCCATTTCGCCGGTGTCGGCCGCAAGCCGGTCAAGACCACCAGCATCGGCTACATCCATCGCTTCTAGGAGAACCATCATGCAAGAGCTCTATCCGTCATCTTCTGCCGGCGACAACAACTCCGGCGGCTTGTCCGCAGGCCGCGATGCGGCGCCCGGCGCCGGCGCCAGCCCGCGCCTGGACAACGCCGTGCGCGGCGTTCACGACACCGTCGATCGCGTCGCCGCCAAGGTCACGCCCGCCATCGATCATCTCGCCCACAGCGCGCACAGCGCCACCGATGCGGCGCACCAGCGCGTGCGCCAGCTCAACCAGACCAGCAGCGAATGGGCCGAGAGCCTGCGCGCGACGGTGCGCGAGCACCCGTTGACGTCGCTGGCGATGGCGCTGGCCGCCGGTTATGTGGCCAGCCGCATCGTCGGCACCGACCGCTACGACCCCTACTGAACGCTCGCCGCACGTCGCTGTCGGCGTTGGCCTACAGCGAGGTGCGGCGCAAGACGGCGCGCCGGCGCTGCTTCGGGTCTTAGTCTGTGCGCCATGTTTCAGCCACGACGACGACCCGGAGCAGCAGTATGAGTTCGATGGATTTCCGCGCCGACCAGCGTCAGCAGCAGGCGCTCAGCCCGAAGCTGCAGCACGCGGTGCGCCTGCTTCAACTCTCGTCGCTCGACTTCGCCCAGGAAGTCAGCCAGGCCCTCGGCCGCAACCCGTTCCTCGAAGTCGAAGACGGCGACGACAGCGAGGCGCTGCCGTCGGCCGACGAGCACGACGCGAGGGCCGACGAGGCTGGCGAATCCGAGCCGGCCGAAGCCGGCGACGGCGAGCGCGAACTGTGGCAGGCCGACGCGTTGTCGCGGCAGCAGCGCAGCGACAGCACGCAGACCAGCGCGCTCGACCTGATGGCCGCACAGGTGTCGCTCGCCGATCACCTGCATGCGCAACTGGCGTCGCAGCCGCTGCCGGCACGCGACCGCTTGCTGGCCCAGGTCATCATCGAATCGCTCGACGACGACGGTTACCTGCGCACGCCGCTCGACGAGCTGCGCGCGCTGGCCGGCCTGGCGCCGGTGCCCGATGGCGCCGAAATGGCGCTGGCGTTGCAGCGTGTGCAGTCGCTGGAGCCGGCCGGCGTGGGCGCGCGAGACGTCGCCGAATGCCTGCGCCTGCAACTGCCATCGATCGAAAACCAGACCATGCGCGGCATCGCCGAAGCGATCATCGACGACCACCTGGCGCTGCTCGCCGCGCGCGACGTGTCGGCGCTGGCGCGTGCGCTGCGCCGTGCGCCGGCGGAGGTCGAAGCCGTGTGCGACCGCATCCGCCACCTCGACCCGCACCCCGGCTGGCGCCACGGCGCCAGCGACACGCAATACGTCGTGCCCGACGTCATCGCGCGCAAGGTGCGTGGCGCCTGGACGGTGAGCCTGAACCCGGCGGTGGTGCCGCGCGTCAAGCTGAACAAGGTCTATGCCGACATGTTCCAGCGCTGCCGGCGCGAGGACAAATCGGCGGCGGCCCACGGCAGCGAGCCGCACGGCGAACTCGCCGGCCACTTGCAGGAAGCGCGCTGGACGGTGCGCAACGTCGAGCAGCGTTTTTCGACCATCCTCGACGTCTCGCAGGCCATCGTGCGCCGGCAGAAGCATTTTTTCGATTTCGGATCGATGGCGATGAAGCCGCTCGGCCTGCGCGAGATCGCCGAAGAGCTCGGCATGCACGAGTCGACCGTCTCGCGCGTCACCAACAACAAGTTCATCGCCACGCCGCTCGGCGTCTTCGAACTCAAGCACTTCTTCTCGCGCGCCATGGTCACGGCCAGCGGCAACGCCTGCTCGGGCACCGCCATCCGCGGCTTGATTCAGGACATGATCGAAGCCGAGGCCGCGCAGGCGCCGTTGTCGGACGCCGAGATCGCGCGCCAGCTCGCACGCCAGGGCCTGACCGTGGCCCGGCGCACCGTCACCAAGTACCGCCAGCTGCTGCGCATCGAATCGGTCGAGCGGCGGCGGCGTCAGGCGTGATGGCAGGTCGCGCAGCGGCTTGCAGGGGTCTCGTGGCACGCTGATTGCCACATGCCGTTTCATCAGCAATGAAATGGAAACTGAAATGGCAATGACCGATACCAGCGTTCACGATGCAGTCCTCGGCGACACGGCGCTGATGGCGAGTTCGGTCAACACAACGGCGAGGGTTCGATCATGAGAAAACTGATTCTGCTGGCAGTCGGTGGTTGGGTCTGGCGCTGGGTGCAGCGCCGCATGGTGCGGGGCAGCGACGCGGGTCGCGTGCGCAGTGCATCCGGCACCGATCGGGACGACTGGCAATGATGCGGCCTCTGACCTTGCTGGCGCTCGGCACCCTGTCTTTCTGCGGCTGGACGCTGTGGCGCAGCCCGCAGCGCAGAGACAACGCCGGCGCCGTACAGACCTGGGAAGGCGAAGGCGGCGGGCAGGCTCAGACGATGAGCCTGCCGCTGGCTGCAGGCGACGCCGCCGTCTACGCCGACGCCGCCGAGCGCGCTTCGTCGGCCTGACGCGGTTCAGCGTTTCGGCCGCCCGGGCCGGCTTGACGGGCGCGCGGGCGCGGCGGTTTGCGCGCGCTTGAACGCATCGGCGCACTGCTGCCGATCGTCCTCACCCAGATCGACCAGCGCCAGCAGCGCGGCCGGCGGCGCCAGCGCAGCCAGTGCGGCGGCGCCGGCCAGGCGCAGCGCGATGCTGCTCTTGTCGAGCTGCACCTGCGGATCGGCAAAGCTGCCGCCGATGCGCAGCGGCGCGCGCAGCGAAAACAGCGACACGTCGTGCGGCTGCGCGGTGACGACCAGGGCCAGCGTCTCCTTGGCCAGCGACAACTCGCCGCTGATGAGCAGCGTGGTGTCGTCGGTGTCGACCAGCGCCGTGTCGGGTTGGGCCACGCCGTCCTTCAAGCTCCATTGCGTGACCGCGCAGCGCAGCGGCAGGCGCTGGTCGCCACTGATCAGCACGCCCAGGCTTTCGGCCAGGTCGATGCCGGCGAGCTCGATCAACAGGTGCGAGACGCTGCCCTCGCGCACCCACAACCCGGCCTTGCCGTCGAGCGAGGTCATCAGCGCGGCGATCGAGCGGCCGCGGCCGGTGACGTTGGCCGAGCCGCCGAGCGTGCCGCTGACGTAGCCCGGCGCGCGCTGCGCGGTGGCAGCGGTGGCGTTGTCGTTGCGCGCCTTGACGAAGCGCTCCAGCTCGATGCCGCCCCAGCGCAGATCGGCCCGCCACTGCGGCAGTTTCTGCTCACGCGCATCGAGCGTGATCTCGCCGCGCACGGTGCCGTTGGCGGTGCGGGCGAGCAGCTCCTGCACGCTGAGCACGCCGCCCTGCAGGCGCACGCGGCCGTGCAGCGGCGCCAGCGATTCGAGCTGCGCCGTGCCCAGGTCGAGCCGCTCCAGGCGCAGGGCGACGTCGGCGTTCATGCGTTGCAGCGACGGGATGTCGAACTCGCGCTGCGGCAGCACACGGGCGGCGGCAGCGGCGCGCACGGGCGTGCCGCCGACGCTGCCGCCGAGGGCCGGCCCGAGGTCGGCCAGCACCAGGCGCTCGCCGCCGAGCGTGCCGGCGAGAAGCGGCGGCGTGCTTGCCGTGTCGTAGCGAAACTCGCCGCGCAACCGGCTGCTGCCGACGCGCCACGAGGCCACGTCGGCGGCCCAGACGCTGCCGTCCTTGCGCACGCGGCCGCGCAGGTCGAAGGCGGCGGTTGTCGGCAGCGTGAGGCCGAGCACGTCGCCGACCGCGGCCAACGACGGGCCCGAGAGTTCGACCGCCGCATCGAGTCCGCCGAGTTGCAGCACGTCGCTGGCCTGGCCGTCGAGCTTCAACTGCGCGCGCCCGACGCGCAGGTCCAGGCGCAGCGGCACCTTGCTCGCCGTCATCGCCGCCGCTGCTCGCCAGCGGCAGGACGCCACTCGATTGCAGATCGGCCACCAACGGCAGGCCACGGTGGCTGCCGCGCGCCTGCACTTTCAACCCCGCCGCCGGTGCGCCCGGGCGATCGGGGGCCGTGCCTTCCTGCGTGCTGACGCCGGCGCGCAGCTTCAACTGTTGCGGCGCGTCGTCGAGGTGGATCTCGCCGCTGGCCACTTGCAGCAGACCGAAGCGCGGCAGCGCGGGCGGCGCGGCGGCGGGGTCGGTGGCGGGATCGGTGGCGGTGGTGCCGAACTGCCAGTTCGCGCGGCCTTGGGCGTCGCGCAGCAGGTGCGCTTGGAGCGCTTGCACCGCCAGCGTGTCGATCAGCAGCGGCCGATCGCTGCGGCCGCGGGCGAGCTGCCACAGCGTGGCGTACGGCACGCCGAGCCGAACCTCGCGCGCGCGCAGCAGCGCCGGCTGCGAGGCGGCGTCGGCCGGCGGGCCGATGACCACTTGCGCCGAGCGCAGGCGCAGCGAGCCGAGCAGGCGCACGCCGAACGGCGCCTCCAGTTGCACCGGGCGTTGCAGCTTTTTGGCCAGCGCGTCTTGCAGCGGCGCGCGCAGGAACGGCCACTCGAACACCTCGCCGAGGGCGACCCCACCGGCGAGCACACCCAGCGTGAGGCCGAGGGCGATCAGAACGTCGGCGGCCGCGCTGCTGCACAGGCTTCTCCTCGGGCACAGCGCGATGCGGCGCTGCGCCGGTCAGCGCGGCGCGCTGGCCGGTGCCGGCGTCCAGCGCTGGGCGTCGCGGCCGGCTCTGTCGATGGGCACCTTGTTGGCGGCGGCAGCGGCGTCGGCCCCTGCCTCGGGCAACCAGGCAGCGCTGGCGGCGACGCGCTCCAGGAACGCGTCGTAACGCGCCATGAACAGCCGCGGCGCTTCGAGCTGCGGCATCGCGCCGGTGCCGAAGGTGTCCCAACTCCAGTGCCGCGGCGGGCCGATGCGCGACAGGCCGCCGACGTCGGCAAACTCGCCGCGCACGCCATGCGCCAGCCACACCGCGGGCGCCATCTGCGCGTACAGCTCGGCGATGCCCTCGGTGAACAGCGCGCCGGCGATGAAAGCTGCCGGCGCAAAGCGGGCGCCGGGCTGGCGCGCTGTCCGGTGCGCGTAGTTGAGCAGCGTCTCGTCGATCACCGGCGAGCCCCAGGCGCGCTCGAGAAACCAGCGCATCGACGACGGCGTGGTCAGCAGCCGAAACGCCGCTTCGCCAACGGGCGCGGCCAGCACGCGCCGCAGCAGCGGCCGCTCTTTGGTGCGCCCGTTCTTGTAGTGCTCGTCTCGTCCCGATTCGAGCCCGGTCGGGCTGACCAGGGCAACGCTGCGAAACCACGCCGGTTGCTCGAGCACCGCCATGGCCACGAACTCGCACGACAGCGACAGCGCCAGCACGTCGAGCGGCAGCACGAAGCCGAGTTCGCGCAGGTGCTGCACCGCGCGCAGCAGCGATTGCGCCATCAGCGCCGGTGAATACGGCAGCGGGCCGCGCTGCGACGAGCCGAAGCCCGGCAGCTCGAGCGCCATCGTGGGACGGCGCGTGCCGTAGCGGTCGAACAGCGTGCGCACTTCGGCGGCCGATGCACTGGCGTTGACGCTGTGCACGAGCAGCAGCGCAGGCGCCGACGAATCCGCTGGCGCGCCGTCGCGGCTGACCAGCTCGCTGACGTAGGCGCACAGAGCGGGGCCGTCTCCCGACACGGCCAGGCGGCGGCCGGTGAGCGCTGGGGGCAATCGTGAATCAGGCATGCACTTCATGCTAGGCACTGGGCCGCGGCGCGAACACCAGCGCAGAGGCTGGATGGTTGTAGGTCGAAGCCGACACTGCGGCGACGCACCCCCGCGAGTTTGTCGGACACCTCCTACAGGCAAATCTCGCGTTGGACGGCAAGCGCCTGCGCAGGTCCGTCGCCGACACTGCGCCGATGCCCAAGTTGTTCGACAACCGCGTCTGGCTGGTGTTGATGACGGTGATCGCCACCGTCGCCGTGGTCTTGCTGGTCGTCAACCTGATGAGCGGCGAGAAGAAGATCGAGCGCCACATCGACCGCCTGTACGCACTCGACGATTCGCGCTTCGCGCATGAGCTCGGCGTGCTGCTCGGCCCGCCGTTTCTCGGCGGCAACCGCGTCCGTGCACTGCAAAACGGCGACGAGATCTTTCCGGCGATGCTCTCGGCGATCCGCGGCGCGAAGACATCGATCACCTTCGAAACCTACATCTACTGGTCGGGCCAGATCGGCGCCGAATTCGCTGTCGCGCTGGCCGATCGTGCGCGGCAGGGCGTCAAGGTGCACGTGCTGCTCGACTGGGTGGGCAGCGCCAAGGCCGAGCAGGGCCTGCTCGACCAGATGACCGGTGCCGGCGTGTTACTGCACCGCTTCCACCCGCCGCATTGGTCCAACCTCGGCCGCATGAACAACCGCACGCACCGCAAGCTGCTGGTGGCCGACGGCCGCATCGCCTTCACCGGCGGCGTCGGCATCGCGCCGGAGTGGACCGGCCATGCGCAGGACCCGGCGCATTGGCGCGACGCGCACTTCCAGGTCGAGGGGCCGGTGGTGGCGCAGATGCAGGCCGTGTTCATCGACAACTGGATCAAGGTCAGCGGCAAGGTGCTGCATGGCGCCGACTACTTCCCGCACCTGGCACCCGCCGGCAACGCCGTCGCGCAGATGTTCAGCAGCTCGCCCAGCGGCGGCAGCGAGAGCATGCAGCTCATGTACCTGCTGTCGATCACGGCGGCCACGCGCACGATCGACCTCGCCGCCGCCTACTTCGTGCCCGACGAGCTGACGACCGAAGCCCTGCTGGCAGCGATGAAGCGCGGCGTCAAGCTGCGCATCGTCGTGCCCGGCGAGCACACCGACAGCGACCTGGTGCGCAACGCCTCGCGCTCGCGCTGGGGGCCGCTGCTCGAAGCCGGCGCGCTGATCGCCGAATACGCGCCGACGATGTACCACTGCAAGGTGCTGATCGTCGACGGCCTGCTGGTGTCGGTCGGCTCGACCAACTTCGACAACCGCTCGTTCCGCTTGAACGACGAGGCCACGCTGAACATCCTCGACGCGCCGTTCGCTGCGCAGCAGACGGCCACCTTCGAGGCCGACCTGGCGCGCTCGAAGCCGGTCACGCACGCCCAGTGGCAGGCGCGGCCGTGGACGGAGAAGCTGCGCGAGCAAATGGCCTCGCTGCTCGGCGCGCAGCTGTAGGCCGACACGCCAGACGACGGTTTTCTCCTACGGCGCGCTGCGCAGCGCGCTGACAAAACGCGTGGCTGCCGGCCCCTAGAGTCGCGGCCGTAGTACCCACCCACTCAAAGGAGACGCTCCATGAACTTTGCATCCACCCTGATTCGAGCCGCCTGTGTCCTGTCCACCGGCGCCGTTTGCCTGGCCGCCAGCGCAGCCAACATCACCCCCGCGGCCTATGACGGCGCGCGCAACGAGTTGAAGTCCACCTACAAGGCCGAGCGCGATGCGTGCGGCAGCATGAGCGGCAACGCCAAGGACGTGTGCAACGACACCGTCGACGGCAAGGAAAAAGTGGCCATGGCGCATCTGCAATACCTGCGCACAGGAGATGCCAAGGATATGGCCAAGGTGGTCGAAGCGCGTTACGAAGCGCGTTATGAAGTGGCCAAGGAAATGTGCGACGACCAGGCCGGCAACGCCAAGGACGTCTGCGTGGCCAAGGCCAAGGCCGATCGCGACAAGGCCAAGGCCGACGCGAAGATGAAAAAGGCCACCGCCGAGGCGCGCAACGATGCCGCCGAGACCAAGGACAAGGCCGACTACAAACTCGCCAGCGAGCGCTGCGATGCGATGAGCGGCAACGCCAAGGATTCGTGCATGGCCTCGGCGCGCGCGCGATTCAACCAGTAGCTTGTCCGTCGAGCACCGCTGACGACTTGAAGCCCTCGCGCTCGGCCACCGAGCGCGAGTCTGGCGACCAGACCTCGAGCAGCAGATCGTCGTCGCGGTAACGGCACAGCGCCGGCCAGGCCAGACGCTGCACGAGACGGAGATGAACCTCATCGCCGGTCAGCGTGCAGCCGTCGATCGGCGCACGCCAGTGGCACGCCACCAGCGCGCCGTGCGGCACCAGCGACGCATGCAGCTTTGCAGCAAGCAGGTCGAGCGAAGGCCCGTCGAGGTAGTACGCCACTTCACTGAGCACGACCAGCTCGAACCGCTGCTGCGGCCACTCGTCCGGTAGCCACGCCTGGCGGACTTCGACATGCTGCAAGCCTGCCAAGCGCCGACGTGCGGCTTGCACCGCTTTCTCCGAGCCGTCCGAAACCAGCAGTCGCTCGCACCTCGGCGCCAGCGCGAGCGAAAGTTCGCCGTTGGCGCAGCCCGGCTCGTAGGCACTCGCGAAGTGCGCCTGCGGCAGACAGGCCAGGGTCAGATCGCGCTTGCGCCGTTCGTACCAACGCGCCCTGAAATGCCACGGGTCATCGTTGCCCGTGTACATCGAGTCGAAGTGTTCGCGTGTGTGCAGCAGCGCCTCGCTCATGAGGTCATCCAATGAAGTACTCATGAGGCCGGGTGGCGACGGCGCGCATGTCGTCGCCCAATACCGGGCCGAGCGAGGGGCTGCGTGCATTCAACTGGCTGGCATGTGCCGACAGCGCATCGAGCTTGGCGGCCTGCGCCCGCGCACTCAGTGGCAGGCACAGCATGCGCTGCCAGGGCACGCGGGCGTCGCCGGGGCGGGCCCAGTTCCACAGCCACACCGGCGCTTCGAGATGCCGGCAGCCGACGAGCGCGCAGGCCCGCGCGGCCGCCAGACCGGTGGCGTCGTGGTCGGGGTGGCCATCGTGTCGCCAGGTGCTGACCAGCAAATCGGTCGGCGCGAGCAGCGATTGCAGCGCCGCCGCCAGGCGGTGCGCGTGCGCCGCCAGCGCGCCGTCGGGCAGCCGCAGCGTCACCACGTGCTCGCCGGCCACACCGAGCCGGCGCGCGCCTTCGATGCGCTCGGCAGTGCGCTGCGCCGCCAGCGTCTGGGGATCGGTGCCCGGCACACCGGCGTGACTCTTCTCGCCGTCGGTCACGCCGACGAGCAACACCGGCGCACCGCGCGCGGCCTGCATCGCCAACAAGCCGCCGCAGCCGAGGACCTCGTCGTCGGGATGCGGTGCCACCACCACCAGCCGCGTGGCCTCACTCAGCAGTGTTTGCGGCGATGGCTGCACGAAAGCCTGCGCCGGCAGCCACGAGCGCCATGCCGCTTCGGGTGTGCCCGCGGCGCGGATCACGGCACTCACAGCGACCATGCGCTGGGCGCCGCGCTGGCTGCGACGCGCTCGCCCAGTGCAGCAAAGTCGCGCTCGCCGTGGCTCTGGCGGATGAACACCGGCAGATCGGCGGCCATGCGTGCGAATCGCGCGTCGCGGCAGAACGGCGTGGCACCGAGCGCGGCGCCGGCAATGTCGAGCACGGCGCGCGCCGCATTCTCGGCGCGCAAGCGCACGCGCAAGGCGACCTCGCGGGCGTCGTCGCGCGGATGGGCATCGATCCAGCGCGCGGCGTCGCGCAGCAGCGCCGCCGTTGCCGTCAACTCGGTGTCGATGCGGCCGAGCGCGGCTTGCCTGAACGAAGGCAGCGAGGGCATCGCCGCAGACGCCTGCGCCTGCGTCACCGCACGCTGCAGCTGCGAAGCCAGAAACGTCGCGCCGCCATGCCAGCAGGCGGCGATGCCGGCGCCGCCCTGCCAGAACCCCGCCCGGCTCAGGTACTCGCCGGGCTGGCCGACGAGCTCGGCGTGCGCCGCGTCGAAGGTCACGTCGACGCTGGCGCTGCCGCTCATGCCGACGGCCTGCCACGCGTCGGCACGCACGCTGACGCCGGGCTGGCGCAGCGCCACCGCCACCAGTTGCGGCCCGCGGCCATCGCCATGCCACGCCGTCAGCAAGCCGTGGCTGACGAACGCGGCGCCGGAGCACCAGCTCTTGACACCGCCAAGGCGCACCCGCGTTGCGCCTGCTGCGCGGTCAGCCTCGATCAGCACACGCGCGCCGGGCGCTTCGGCGGCCCACACGCCCCAAGACGACAGCGGCGGGGCCGCCGAGGGCTGCGACAGCTCGCCCAGGATCGCCAGCGCGTCGGTGTGACCTTCATACAGCTTGGCCAGCGACAGGTCGTGCGCAGCGACGGCAGACAACGCTTGCCAGCGCTGCAACGTGCGTCCACCCCCCGGGGCAGGCAACTGGTCGAAGCCGTCGGCCACCAGCGCTTGCAACCAGCGCGCGGCGTCGTGCTGCGGGTCGAGGTCGGCGAGCCGGCGTTGCAGATCTTGCAGCAGCATGCGGTGGGGTCCGTTCAAGCCGCTGCAGCCGCTCTGGCCTGCTGAAATTCTTCATGCAGGCGCAGCAGCGTCGCGCCGAAGCCGAGCGGCGCGCGAAAGGCGCGGCGCGCACTCGTCTCGACGCGCGGCCGCGCCGACCACGCAATGCGGGCGCCGGCGTTGTGCAGCGCCGCCACCAGCGCCACATCCTCGCTCGTGCCGAGCGGCTGGAAGCCGCCGGCGCGGCGGTAGGCATCGGCACTGACGCCGAGATTGGCGCCGTGGATGTGCTGGTGGCCGTCGGCGTCGGTGTAGGTGCGCGCGTGATGCTGCTGCAGCTGCGCGCCGTAGCTGCCCCAATCGCGCACGGCCACCGTGCCGCAGACGGCATCGCTGTCGAGCTCCAGCTGCACCGCCAGCCAATCGGCGCCGACCACGCTGTCGGCATCGGTGAAGGCCAGCCAGCGCGCGCCGGCGTCGAGTGCGAGCTGCGCGCCGAGCGCACGGGCCGTGCCGACGTTGCGCGCCTGGACCGAGAGCACGGCGGCGCCGCAGTCGCCCGCGATGGCCGCCGTGGCGTCGCTGCAGTCGTCGGCAACCACGACCAGCATCACGTCCTCGCCGGCCAGCCGCGGGCAGCGTGCAGCCGCTCGCAGTGATTGCAGACAGGCGCCGATGTGCTCGGCTTCGTTGTGCGCAGGGACGATGGCGGCGATCAAGGGACTACGTCGATGTGGGGCAGGGCAGGCAGCCAGCGGCAAGAGCAGGCGGCAGGCTTGACGGCCTGCCGCCGCGCACTCACCGCTGTCGCTCAGACATCCGCGGCTTCTTCGTTGACGGCCGCTTCGGCCAGCTCCGTCATCAACTCGTCGGCCTTGTACATCTCCTTGACCGCCGCCTTGAGCTGCTTGCTGTCGTCCTTCAGCTTCAAGGCTTTGGAGAACGCAGCCACCGTGCCGAAGCCGGTCAGGCCGTAGTGCGTCATGCGCTGGTACTGCGCAATGATCGACGCGTCGAGCACCGGCCCTTTGTCCGGTCCGTCTTCGACCGTGTGCTTGAGGGCCTCGGCCACCAGGCCCTCCATGCCTTTGCAATGCTCCTTGGACACCGTCTCGTCCTGGTTGGCGATCAGCGCCTTGAGCAGGTTGGTGTGATCCGCGATGCCGCGCTGCGAATCGTCGAGCATCTTTTTCAGTTTCGGGTTGGTGGCTTTGGGGGCGATCTTTTTCAGCGCGCGCACCATCTGGTCGTTGGCCGACCAGAGGTCTTTCAATTCGTCGATGTAGAGATCGGACAGGCTTGTTATATCTGACATGGTTTCTCCGTTGAATCGAATCGGCAGGGCCGGCGCGCGCGGCGCCGGCCACGAACTTCAGCTCATCACGCGCGTGCCGCTGGCACTGCGCCAACGATCTTCGAGATGGGTCGCGTCATCATCCGAGCGCGGGCGCACGCCCATCAAGATGCCGCCGTCGCGGATGCCGCTTTCGTACTCCTTGACGCGCTCCTGCGGAATGTTCCAGCCGACGAGTGCGCCGACCAGGCTGCCCGCCGCACCGCCGGCGCCGGCGCCGGCCAGCGCTGCCGCGATCGGGCCGGCGATGACCAGGCCGAGGCCGGGTACGGCGATGCTGGTGCCGACCGCAGCCACGGCCGCGGCGATGGCACCGACGGTGCCGCCGATGCCCGCGCCGATGCCCGCGCCCTCGGCCGCCTTGTTGCCGAGCTCGGTCTGCCGCCCGCCGACGGCGCCGCCGTCGTCATCGGAAAAGTGGCGCTTGCGTGTTTCGTCGGACATGACGAGGTTCATGTCGTCCTTGTCGTAGCCGCGATCGATCGCTTCCTGATACGCGCGCTCGGCGCTGTCGCGGTCGGCGAACAAGCCGGTGACGTAAGGGGTGTTGTCTGCTGCCATGAGGCGTCTCCTGAATGGGTCAATGATGGGAGCAGCGTGCAGGGCAAGCAGCGGGCCCGCCATGCCGTGCGGCACTTGGCATCGAAGAACGGGTGCGTCTCCTACGCGGCATTGCGTGTGCGCTGCGGCGCGCGGGGCGGTTGGCATGCGCAAGATAAGGTGCATGCACATCGACGTGAACACCGCAGAGGGCGCCACGACGATGAACGACGACAACGCACGGCGATCGTGACCTTGCGTGCTATCGCGTAAGCCATGTCCTACCGGCATGTGGCTGTGCAGCGGACGCAGCAACGCTTGCGGTTGTGGTCTATGCTGCACTGCAACAATCACCGAAAGGCCAGCGTGACCATCGACAGCATCACCGACACGATCGAGCGGGCATTCAAGTCCGCCGGTCTCGAGCCTCGATCGGGCGTCTTCAAGGGCGTGGCCGAGACCATCCACAAGGCGCTGAGTGCAGCGGGCATAACACAGCGATCGCCTGACGCGCAGCCGGCTGATGCCGCACAACCTGCGGCAAAAAAGCGCGTCGTTGCCGACTGGATCGATGCCGTGCCGCTGCATCCGCGCCCGGTGGACAGCGCCGCGGCGAATGATCCCGCCGACGGCGAATTCATCTCCCGCACGTTCAGCAACGCCGCCGGCAGCCGCAACTACAGACTCTACGTGCCACCGGGCCACGACGGCAACAGCGAGCCGATGCCGCTGCTGCTGATGCTGCACGGCTGCAAGCAGAACCCCGACGACTTTGCGGCCGGCACGCGCATGAACGCGCTGGCGCAGCAACACGGTTTTCTCGTCGCCTATCCGGAACAAACGCGCGCCGCCAACGGCTCGAACTGCTGGAACTGGTTTGCCGCGCCGCACCAGAGCCGCGGCGGCGAGCCGCAGATCCTTGCCGGCATCGTCGGCGACATCGCGGCGCACTACCGCATCGATTCGCGCCGCGTCTTCGTCGCTGGCCTGTCAGCAGGCGCGGCGATGGCGGTGATTCTCGGCGCGGCCTACCCGGAAGTTTTTGCTGCCGTCGGCGCCCACTCGGGCCTGCCGCAGGGTGCTGCGCACGACGTGCCCTCGGCGTTTGCGGCGATGCACGGCGGCGCGGTGGCACCCGCCGCGGTGCCGGCGACACAGGGCATGCCGACGATCGTCTTTCACGGCGACCAGGACCGCACGGTGGTGGCGGCCAATGGCCAGGCCATCGTCGGCCAGGCTTTCAGCGCACACGCGGCGTCGCCGCTCGAGCGCGAAACCGTGGCAGGCAACGACAGCACGCGCAGCGTCTACCGCGACGCCGCCGGACACGTGCAGATCGAAGACTGGCTCGTGCACGGCGGCGGGCACGCGTGGTCGGGCGGCAGCGCCGCGGGCTCGTTCACCAACCCGCGCGGCCCCGACGCGTCGGCCGAGATGGTGCGCTTCTTCCTCGCACTGCCAGTCAGCACGCCGCCGCCGATCGAAGCCTCCCGCAGCTACTGAATCGGGACGACGTGCGAAGCCTCGGGCAGCAGAGGCAGCGTGACAATGAATTGGCTGCCCCGATCACGCCCCGCGCTGTGGGCTGTGACGACTCCGCCGTGCGCCTCGACGAGCTCACGCACCACCGTCAAACCGACGCCCAGGCCGAGGCCGTTCAAGCCGATGGCGTGCGTGTCCTGCACGAAGGGCTCGAAGACCCGGGGCAGGAACTCAGGCGAGATGCCGATGCCGTTGTCTTGCACTGTCAACACGACAGAGCCCTTGGCCACCTCGGCCGACAGCATGATCGCGCCACGGTCCGGCGTGTACTTGGAGGCGTTCGCGAGCAGGTTGTTGACGACTTGCACCAACCGCACCGGATCGCCGTGCAGCTTCAGCACGCGCGACGGCACCTTGACTTCGAACGATTGCAGGCGGATGTCCATGGCAGGCCGGCAGGCCTCGATCGACGTATCGATGACGTCGACGATGTCGATCTCTTCTTGCTCGATGGTGAACTTGCCTGAGGCGGCGCGTGAGACATCGAGCAGATCGCTGACCAGGCGCGTCATCTGCGCCGTCTGACGCTCGATCATCGCCTGGATGCGCGGCAGCAGCGGCTCGTCGGTGTTGATGCGGCCCAGCATCGAGGCTGCCATGCGGATCGGCGCGAGCGGGTTTCTGAGCTCGTGCGCAATCAGTGCCAGAAGTGCCATCTGCCGCGCCTGCGCCTGCTCCGCCGCAGCCTGCAGTTCCTGCGCGTTGAGCGCACCGACGACGAGTCGCTCGTTTGCCTCCTGCAGCTGCGCGTATCGCTGGTCGCGCTCCGCCAGTGCGCGCTCGTATTGGGTGAGTGGCTGCTGCGACCACTTCAGGGCGGGGTTCGAGTCGCCTGTGGCGAAGACCATCCCGGCATGCACGACACAGCTGCCCGGTCCGCGCGCCTTGGCCTGATACATGGCCGCGTCTGCGCGGTCGATCAGCGTGTCGGCATCGACCCCGTCTTCAGGATAGACAGCGATGCCGATGCTGGCGGACAGACGCAGCACATGGTCGCCGAACCGTGTGGGCGCGCTGAGCGCTGCGATCACCTTGTCGGCAACGAGCACCGCATCGGACGCGTGGGCCACCTCGGTCAGCAAGATCAGGAATTCGTCGCCGCCGTGACGGCTGGTGGTGTCCACATCGCGAATTGCCGAGGTGAGACATCGCGCAGCGAACTTCAACACCTGATCGCCGATGCCGTGACCGAGCGTGTCGTTGATCTGCTTGAAGAGATTCAGATCCACGAACAGCAGCGCCAGCGGTGCGCCATGACGTTTCGCGCCGGCGATGGCGCGCGCAAACCGGTCATTGAACAACATGCGATTCGGCAGTTGCGTCAGCGGGTCGAGCCCGACGGCACGCGAAACCTCTTCCAATGCCAGCGCAGACGTCTCGGCGTCGGTGCGGTGTTGCACAGCCGTGAGCACCAGTTCCTCATTGGCCTGGGTGAGCAGCCTTGCCTGGCCGTGATCGAGCTGGCCTTCTGCTTGCACCACCTCCTGAAGCAGGCGAATCAACACCGCGCGCATCGATTCGACCTGACCTTCGATGCGGGCGAGGTCGTTGGCTGCCTTGTCGGTGGCCCTGTCGAGGTCCGGGTTGTCGTTCACACAGGCCCTTGCGTCGCTCCATCATCGCCGGCGCCGCCGTGCCGGACCGCCGCGCCGGCTGACGGGAATCTCGTCGGCCGGCCGCCGAGCAGACCCTCTTCGCCCAGCAGCTTGTCGCCGATGCGGATGCCATCGTTGGCGATGCTGTACTCGCGCAACTCGTCCGAATGCGCGCTCGCCCTGACTTTGACGACCGCCATGACGCGGCGCAGCCGGCTCTGCACCTCGATGTAGCGCTGGACGATGATGGCGTCGGTCATGAACGCGGTGCCGTACGGGCTGAATCGCAGGTCGGTGAAGCGGTCTTCCAGTTCGGACGTCATCAGCACCGTGACGCCGACGCCTGCCAGCGCCACCACCATGCGCGACAACGACTCACGAAAGTCATCGCGAAAGGTCGGCGCCACGGCCAGCTCGAAACTCGACAGCGAATCGATGACGACACGCGTGGCCTTCAGGCGCTCGATCTCGGCGATCAGCTGCACCACGATCTCGTCGATCGAAAGATCGGGTGCCCGCCCGTCCACCAGACCGACCCGGCCGCTGGCGATCAGTTCGGCGATGACGCGCGTGCGCACGCTGTCGGGGCGCTGCTCGAAAGCCGCAATGACGCCGGTTTCATCGCAACGCGCGCCCTCGGCCAGAAAGGCGGCGGCGAGCAGGCTCTTGCCGGAGCCTGAAGGGCCGGCCACGAGCAACGAATAGCCACGCGGCAATCCGCCGCCGAGCATGTCGTCCAGACGCGGCACGCCCAAAGACAGCCGCCCGCCCGGCGCTTTTGCAGGCGCCTCGCCGGCCGCTGCGGCCATAGCGCTGTTCGGCGCAAAAACCTCGACGCCGTCGTTGCCGAGGCGGAAGGTGTGCAGACCCGGCAGCGACGGCTGGCCCCGCATCTTCATGATCTCCAGCTTGCGCACCATCGAGTTGCGCTGAATGCTCTGACGCATCCAGATCAATCCGTCGGCGACCGTGAACACCGGGTTGGCATCGGTCTCAATGACATATTCCCCGATCAGGAAGGTGGTGGCCTGCCAGCTCGTCATCAGCATGCCCAGATGCTGGACGAATTGTTGAAGGCTGCTGTTCGCTTGGCCCTCGGCCTCGATCGCCGCGGCCACCGATCGGAACGAGTCGACGAACACCAGCGCCGGGCTGCGGGCTTCGACTTCAGCGACGATGCGGCGCAACACCTGATCCAGATCGCCGGCCAGCGCGTCGTCCGACAGGTTGATGAAGTGGACCGAGCGATTGACCGCCTCGTTGTCGAAAAAATTGAACTGCTGCTGATAGCGCAGCATCTTCAGCGGCGGCTCGCCGAGCACCGTGAAGTACAGCGCCGGGCGCTCCGGCGTTGCCAGCGCAAACATGATCTGGTGCGCCAGCGTTGTCTTGCCGCAGCCCGGCTGCCCTGCGATCAGGTTGAACGAGAACTCCGGCAAGCCGCCGCCGAGCACCTGGTCGAGGCCGGGAACGCCGGTGAGCAAACGGTTGATGACTACCTTGGGGTTCATGACTGAGTGTCCTGCGCGGGCGCTGCGCCCAGAAAATCGATCCAGACCCGGCGAAGCAGCCGTTCGGTGAGCGAGGGCCCGACCAGACTGCTCAGCAACTCGTAGAAGGCTTGCAGAAAAGTGGCCCCGGCCAAGGCAGCGTCCGCGCTGCTTTGCCGCGACAGCTGCATCGTCAGCGTTGACTGATCCTGCGCGGCTTGCTCGACCGAGAGTTCACCGGACAACCAAGGGTGGATGCGCGCTGCCGAGAGCAGGCTGCGCCGGTTCAGTGCCGCCACGCCTCGCGCCCCGATGACCGGCGTCAGCGCCGCTTCGATGGCTTGGCACTTGATGAAGACCGCTTCGGCAATGTGCCCGGCGGTCGCGTCGACGCCGCCGTGGCGGGCCAGAGCCGCGGCAATGCGTTGGGTGGCTTGGAGGTCCGGCATCGAGGGCAAGCGCTGTCAACTCCGCGTGATGTGCATGGTGCGTGGCTTCGCTCTTTTACAAACAAAGAGCAGGGCAGCCTGTTTGCCGCATCCCCCTGAGCGATCAAAGGGTGCCGGGCAGAACAGCGCCGGTCTGTTCGCCAACGCACATAGCGCAGCGTCTATCTCTCACGCTTGCGGCCATCGAGGCGATCGACAAAGCGGCGAAGCGGGCACGCGGGTTGCTCACGGACAGGGGGCCGCGGGCAGGCACGGCGGTTGCCGCAGCAGCGAAGCCATCCACTTGCTTCGCAAGGAGTCAGCCATGCGCCACGGCGTGCGCCTGTCGGGCATGCCGGCGTGGGAGTACCGGCTGCCCGATGAAGACCTGTGGGCGCTGACGGCCTTCGTCGTCCGTCTGCCCGACTGGTCGCCGCTGCAATGGCGCAGCGAGCAGGCGCGCCTGGAAGGCCAGCAGTGCGCGGCGTCGCGCTGAGCTTGGCCGCGCTGGCGGTGTCGGCTGCGGCGTGCGTGGGCCGCCTGCCCGAAGCGGCCGAGCGCGGCCGCGTGGCACTGCATCAGCATGCGTGCCACACCTGCCACATCATCCCCGGCGTGGTCGGCTCCGAGCGCCATGTCGGCCCGCCGCTGGCCGGATTGGGGCGGCGCACGACCATCGCCGGCCGGCTGCCGAACACGCGCGACAACCTCGTCGCCTGGATCCGCGAGCCGCAGCGCATCGATGCCAACAGCGCCATGCCGTCGATGGGCGTCAATGAGGCCGATGCGCACGACATGGCGGCCTATCTGGAGCTGCTCGATTGAGGTTGCCGGGGATGTCATTTGACATAGCGCAGCGAACTTGTTCGGTACAAAATTTATGTGTTGCAGGAGAATCAATGAATGACGCACCAACTCAAGACAGCGTTGCCGTTTCACCACCTTGGTTTGTATCGGACGCTGCGGACATGAGCACCGGCGAGCGCATCGTCGTCGTCGATGACCACGCCGAGCTGGCCGACACCCTGGCCGAGGTGCTCGCCCTGGACGGCTTCAACGTGCGCACGGCCCAGGACGGCGCCAGCGCGCTGACCGTGATCGAGGAGCACAAGCCGATCTGCGTGCTGGCCGACATCGACATGCCGGGCATGAGCGGCTTCGATCTCGTCGCGCGCCTGCGCGAGCGCTACGGCTCGGACATCGTGCTCATCGCCATCACCGGCTGGGGCGGCAAGGACGACTGCATCGCCCCCGAGTTCGACGTTTTTGATCACTGCCTGCGCAAGCCGGTCGATCTGCGGGAATTGCGCAAGATTCTGAGCGCGGGTTAGGTCGCCACTGCAACCAAGCGACCGCCGCGGAACCGGCTTTGCCGGGCCGCTGGCGGTGCCCCCTGGGGGAGGCGGCGAAGCCGCTTCGGGGGGTCTGTTAGCGGATCGCCGCCAGCAGCGCATCCGGCGAGCACGGCTTGGGCAGCACGGTGACGCCGAGAGCGCCGGCGCGATCGAGCGAATCGGAGTAGCCGCTCATCAGCACGATCGGCAGCGCAGGGTGCTCGGCCTTGACGCGTTCGGCCAGGTCGATGCCGTCGAGCGCGCCGCCCATGACGATGTCGCTGAGCACGATGTCGAAGCGCGCGGCTTCGCTGCGCAAGACGTCGAGCGCCTTGTCCGCGTTCTCGACCTGCCGGACGTCGCAGCCCATCGATTCGAGCAGCCCGCCCGTGGCCGAGGCCACCTCGGCGTTGTCTTCGACCAGCAGCACGCGCACACCCGGCAGCGGCCGCTCGTGGCGCCGCGCTGCCGAGCGTGGCGGCGCCGGCTGCGGCGCCGTCTCGGCGGCCACCGCGGCGGCGGGCAAGTACATGCGCACCGTCGAGCCCTCGCCGACGCGGCTGTCGAAGGTGGCGGTGCCGCCGGCGCGCACGCAAAAGCCGTAGACCTGCGACAGGCCCAGGCCGGTGCCCTTGCCGACCTCCTTGGTGGTGAAGAACGGTTCGAACACGCGCTCCATCACCTGCGCTGTCACGCCGCTGCCGCTGTCCTGCATGCTGATGACGACGAAGCGGCCTTCGAGGCCGGGCGCTTGCCCGGCCGCTGCGTTGCCGGCATGGATGCGCAGCGAGCCGCCGCCCGGCATGGCGTCGCGCGCGTTGACCGCCAGGTTGATCAGCGCCAGCTCGAGCTCGGAGATGTCCACGGTCACCGGCGCCGTATCGGGGTCAACCTGCACCTCGACGCTGACCTTGGAGCTGACGGCGGGCACGATCAGCTCGCGGTTGTGCGGCAACTGCTCCTGCAACAACACGCGCTCGGGGCGCATCGCCCGGCGGTGCGCGAAGGACAGCAACTGCCCCGTCAGTTTGGTGCCGCTGGTGACCGCGCGTTCGATCGCCGCGAGCTGCGCGCTGTCGGCCACCGACGGCTGCAGGCGGCGGTGCAGGTAAACGTTGTTGGAATCACCATCAGCAGGTTGTTGAAGTCATGCGCCACGCCGCCGCCCAGGCGCCCCAGCGCTTCGAGCTTCTGCGCCTGGCGCAGGCTGTCTTCAACGTGCACACGGCGCGCCGTTTCGTCGAGCAACTGCTGCTGCATCTGCAACGCGCGGCGCGTGCGACTCGAAGCCACCCAGGCAACGTAGACCAGCGCCAGCGAGATCGGAAAGACGAAGCCAGCGAGCACGGCGAGCTGGCGGTACCACTCGGCCAGGGCGGCCGAATGTTCGATCCAGGCCGAGACGCGCACCGGGTAGCGGCCGAGCGGGCGCAGAGCGACGATGCGCCGCGCATCGACAGGCGGCGCGGCGGCCGCGCTCACGCTGGCGCCGCCGCCCGGCAGGTCGGCGGACGACGGTGCGCGCGGCCAGCCGGCCAGCAGCGAGCCGTCGGCGTGCTGCAGGGCGATGTTGAGATCGCGGTCCTTGCTCGCCAGATCGCTGTAGAAGTCGGCAAAGTACGTTGGCACCATGCTCGCCGAGAGCACGCCGGTCAGGCTGCCGTCGCTGCCGCTGCGGCGCACGCTCATGTCGAAGAACGGCTCGCCCGTGGTGCGGCTGGTCAGCACCTCGGTGAAAAACGGTTGCGCGCCGCCGTCGCGGTGATGGCGGAAGAACGCGCGGTCGTTCACGTCGACCGGCGGCGCCGGAAAGGCGCGGTTGGTGACAATCATCTGTCCGCCCGGACTGAACACGAACAGGCCCTGCAGGTGGCGCAGATCGGTGCTGATGCGCACCATCTGCTCGTGCAGCGAGCGCTGGCGGGCGCGCAACACGTCCTCGGGATCGCTGCCGAGCGAGTCGGCGACGAGACCGAGCAAGGCGATGTTGGTCTCGAAGACTTTCAGCGCATGCTCTTCGGCGATGCGCGCCGCGCTGTCGACCCGCAGCCGCGCGTCGGCCAGCGCCCGATCGTGCAGGCTCCAGGCCACCAGCGAGAACAGCGCCAGCGGCACCGCGGCCGCCATCCAGCGCGTGGCACTGAGCCATTTGAGCGTTCTGCTGGGCACGGCCTTCTCTTTTTCTTCCGACTGCAAAACTGCCACCACGAAACACCGGGTGTCGCCGGCGGCAAGTCTACGATGCGCTGGGCATGCGCTTTGCCGGCAGCGGTGCTGACCAGCAGCAGCGCGAAGCCGCCGCGCCGAAGTCCGAATCGACATCGCGCGCCGCCGTGCAGGCCGGTGCACGGCGACAGCCGGTGGTCATGCCGGCGCAGCACCTGGCCAAGCCGGGCCGCGAGGCCGACCTGCGCATCCAGGAAACGCTCGACACCAACATCGGCGGCTACCTGCGCATGGCCCGCGCGGCGCTGCCGCACCTGAAGCGCGGGTGCTGCCTGTCACCGGCAGCGTCGGCGCGATCTGAGCCGCGCGCGGCACGTCGCTTGCCCGCAGCGTGCATCACTTTGACTGGGGGCGCACCATGGACCACAGCCCGTTGACCGGCATCGAAACCGCACCCGCCGAGCCGCCGGGGCGTGACGTGGACTTGCTCGGCCCGAGCGACAGCTCCGACAGCGGCAGCGACAGCGCGGGCAGCCCCGACAGTCATGCGGCCACCGATGCCGCGGGCACCGGCGAGCGGCGCAGCGCCGCGCATGACACCGAACCGCGCGACGGTGCGGATATCGGCGTCGATCGGGTGTTCACGGCCGAGATGCCTGCCGAGCCCGGCGAGGACGGCATGCCGCTTGCCGACGGCGCATCCCCACCTTCCGGAGCATCTTGATGAACGAAGACAACCTGGTTCTCTATCTGATCGTCATCACCTTCGGCCTGGCGATTGCTTTTGGCGTGTATCAGTGGATGCGCGCCAGCAAGGCCAAGAAGGAACATCACCACTCCGTGGCCGAACGCAATGAGGGTCCGGACCACCCGCCGGTGCGCGCCGCGTCCACCAACGTCAACGTCCCGCAACGAGAGGAACGCTCATGAGCACCGCCGCTCGGCTCAGCCGAGTTGCCGCGCGTAGGTCTGCGTGTCGTCGCCATAGCAGCCGCAGGCCGCGGCTTCGAGTCCGCGGCGGTCGAGCACCTTCAACTCGCCGCGGTGGTACTGGATCAAGCCGCCGCGTTGCAGCAGGCCGGCGGCCGCGGTGATGCCGACGCGGCGCACGCCCAGCATGTAGGCCAGGAACTCGTGCGTGACGTGGAACTGATCAGCATGCGCGCGGTCGTGGCTCATCAGCAGCCAGCGCGCCAGGCGCGGGCCGATCTGGTGAAAGCGCAGGCAGGTCGCCGAAGCCGCGAGCTGCACCATCAGCACGTACAGGTAGACGTCCAGCGTGCGCTTCAACGCCGGGCTGCGCGCCAGCTCGGTACGGAACGCGGTGCTGCCGATGCGCCACGCCGAACCTGCGCCCTGCACCAGCGCATGCAGCGGCGCCGTGGACACGCCCAGCGCCAGCGGCGCGCCGACCATGCCTTCCCTGCCGACCATGCCGACTTCGAGCGCCGGCTTGCCGTCGAGCGGTGCGATCAGCGAGACGAAGCCGTCGATCGGAAAGTAGACGTGCCGCATCGCCTTGTTCGGCTCGTACAGCACCTCGCCGAGCACCAGCGGCGTGGCCTCGCAAGCCGCCAACAGCCGCGTTCGTTCGGCGCGCGGCAGGCGTGCGATCAACAGGTTCTGCGGCAAAGTGTCGCCTGGCATGCGACGACTCTACTGGGCATAACGATCGCCGGCCGTGCGCTGGCGAACATAGGCGATTGCGGCGCGGCGCGGCGCTAGTACTCCGGCACAGGGCTTTCGGAACATGATGAAAGCGATGGATTCGGGTCGAGGGCAAGGCGCAAAGCGCAGCGATACCCAAAGGTATCGCGAGCATTTGCAACGCCGCCATCGGCCCGAAGACGCGCTTTCATGTTTCGAATTCCCTGTGTCGGAGTACTAGACGGCCGGATCGGCAGGCAGCAGGCGGTCGTACTCTTTCTTCACCACCGCATAACACTCGCAGGTGCGTTGCTCGAGCCCCGGCCGGTCGAGCACCTTGATGCGGCCCCGGGCATAGCTGATCAAGCCGGCGCTCTGCAGCTTGATCGCGGCTTCGGTCACGCCCTCGCGCCGCACGCCGAGCATGTTGGCGATCAGCTCCTGCGTCATCACCAACTCGCTGCCCGACAGCCGGTCCAGGCTCAGCAGCAGCCAGCGGCACAGCTGCTGGTCGAGCGAATGGTGGCGGTTGCACACCGCCGTCTGCGCCATCTGCGTGATCAGCGCCTGGGTGTAGCGCAGCAGCAGGTGCAGCACCGGCCCGAAGCGATCGAACTCGGCCTTCATCGCCTCGGCCGGCATGCGAAAGCCCTGGCCGGCGCTCTGCACCACGGCGCGGCTGGGCGTGGACCCGCCGCCCATGAAGAGCGAGATGCCGACGATGCCTTCGTTGCCGACCACTGCGATCTCGGCCGACGCGCCGTTTTCCATGACGTAGAGCAGCGAGACGATGGCCGTGGTGGGGAAGTAGACATGCGTCAGCGTCTCGCCCGACTCGTACAGCACCTGGCCGAGCTTCAATTCCACCGGCTCGAGCTGGCTGCGCCAGCGGTTCCATTCGCCGTCGGGCAGCGCCGCGAGCAGCTGGTTGTCGAGGGGTTGGGTGACTGCGCTAATCATCGGCTGCAAAAAACCACGCGGCGTGCGCCGCGATGCATCACAGCCCCTACTTTAGGCGACGACGAAGCCTCTTACGGTTCGCTAGCGCACAAAACCTTGCCGTCAAAGCGCCGAGCCGCAGCGGCGCGCAGCGTTGGCGGGATCGGACTCTGTTTGCGTCAGTGCGGCGCGCAGTTCGGCTTCGCGCGCGGCGGCACGGTCGATTTCGTGCACCATGGTCGTGCGCAGCTGTTCCAGCGCCTCCACGCATTGCAGCACCTGGCCTCGCATCTCGGACAAAGGCGCCGTGGCGACGCTTTGACGCAGCCGGGTGGCCACGGCAACGAACAGCGTGTCCCAGTCGGCCAGCGCCACGTCGCCACTCTGCGGCGGGATGATGTTCGCCAAGGTTGCACCATGGCGCGGCACCGTGTGCACCAGCGCCGGCTCCGGGGTCTCGCATTCGACAGAGTGCAAATTCATGACCATTTCCCAGCAACACGGGGGTAGCTCCGCTTCTCAGCGCGGCTTGCCCAAGGCACTGTGCCCGCACTGGGACCCGGGGTCTGTGCGCCGACGCACACAGCGCGGCACCATCGTTGGCGATCAGGGCAGGGCTGGACGGCTCCTTGGCGCATCAACGGCGTAGCGGCCGGGGCCGATCAGCGCGATGCCCAGCGCCAGCGCCAGGTAGAGCGCCTGCAGCTCGATCGCCCAGCCGCCGCTTTTGGTCAGCGTGGCGAGGTCGGCGCTGTGCATCAGCGCGATGGCAAAGACCATGTTGACGGCGATGACCAGCGCCGCCGTGCGCGTCCACACGCCGGCGATCAGCAGCAGCGGTGCCAGCACCTCGCCGACGAACACGCCGTAGGCCAGCACCGGCGGCAGTCCGGCGGTGGCGACGGCGTCGATGATCGGGTCGATGCCGGTGCGCATCTTGGCGATGCCGTGCAGCAGCATCAGCACGCCGAGCGTGATGCGCAGCAACAGCTTGCCGGCATCGCCCTGCATCACGGCGCGCGCAGTCACCACGGAGGTGACGGGTGTCTTGACGACGGTGGGGCTCACTGCTGCCATGGGTCACTCTCCATGCCTCGTCAGGCCTGCGCCTGCGCTGCGCCAACATGCAGCCAGCGCATCTGCGCACGGCTGTTGCGGATGCCCTCGACATGGCGCAACAGCACCGCGCGCACGACGCGCGGCACCTCTTCGTCGAGCGCATCCCGATAACGCTGCAAGGCGATCGACTCCAGGCGCTCGCAGGCTTCGAGCAGCGCCTGATCGCCGTCGTTTGGCGAGGCGGCATCGGCGCTGCCGCGGTGCGGCGGCGACACACGAGGCGTGCCGCCGCTGTTGCGCAGCGCGCGCAACTCGCCGGCCCAGCGGCGCCACGCGGCGGCGCGCTGCGTCAGCAGCAGTTGCAGATCCATGCGCTCGGCACTGCCGGCACAGCGCACCTGCGCCGCAGCGGCCTCGTCACAGGTGTCGATCAGCGCCGCCAGGCAGGCATCGGCGTCGAAGTGATTCACCTGCGGTCTCTCGCTGACAGCGGCGATCATTTCGGACGCACCCGGGCGAGCAGGCGGTCGGCCGCCGGCAGCCGGCCGCTGCGCATCTGCGCCACGGTGTGCAGCAGTGCGCGGGCGACGTTGCGCACTTCGTCCTGCACGGCGTCGTCGCCGTCGAGGGCGTCGTGGCTGGTGGCGTAGGGTTCGTAGTAGCCGATGAAGCGCTCCAGGCGCGACTGCTCGCCGGCGTCGACCAGGCCCATCCAGTCGAGCCAGTCGGTGAGCGCACGCCGCACCTCGAGCACGCCGGCAACGTCGCCGTGCACGACCAGGCCGTAGGCGCGGCCGGCGAGATGCTTCGGATAGTCCCAGCCGCCGAGCTCGAGCGCCTTGGCGCGCTCGGCATCCTTGCCGCCGGTGGTGGTCGGGTCGGGGTTGCCGCCGTCGGCGCAGACCAGGCGGTCGATCATCAGCTTCAACACGCTCGGCGTCTGGTACCAGTGCACGGGGGTCAGGATCAGCACGCCGTGCGCCGCCACCCACTGCTCGTAGATCTCGGCCATCCAGTCGCCCGTCTGGTCCATGGCGTGATTCGGATAACACGAACAAGGCCAATGGCACAGCGGCATGGCGGTCGAGACGCAGCCCTTGCACGGGTGGATCGTGCGCCCGTATTCGGAGGTGATGCGGCTCAAGTCGAGCACATCGACCTGCACACCGGCGGCCTCCAGCACTTCGCGCGCCAGGCCGAGCAGGCGAAACGTTTTCGACATCTCGCCGGGGCACGTGCCGTCGTTGCGCGGCGAGCCGCAGACCAGCAGCAGCCGCGTCGGCGCCTGCGCATCGCTCTGTTTTTCCTGGGCCTGCTGCAACCGCTGGCGCGTCTGCAACCACTCGACCGACAGCTCGTAATCCGCATCGGCAAACTTGGGGCCGGCGCGGCGTGTCAGCGGTGCCTTGCGGCCTTCGTCGTAGGCGCCCCACGCCACCTGCTCAACCTTCGACAGCGCGTCTTCGCAGTCGGCGAACGCCGGGTCGGCGAACGACTGCCGAAAGCGCTGCCCGAACTGCTCGCGGGTCAGCGTGGGGCCGGCCTGGCCCGCATGAACTTTGGGCTTGGCCACGCCGCTCACTCGATCTCGAAGTGCCTGGGCTCGAAGCGGCCGAAGTCGATCGACTCGCTGACGCTGGTCAGCGCCAGCCAGGTCCAGAGTGCAACACCGAGCGAGGCCAGCGACAGGCCGACGACGAGAGACAGGGCAAAGAAGTTCATGACGACCTTTCGAACAACAACCAACGAGGTGCCGTGTGCGAACTATCGTCGGCGCAAAAAGCGCGAGAAAGCAGACTGCGCCTTAGCCGTCGGTAGTCGAAGTCCTACGGTGCGCCTGAGTAACGATGAATCTCAGCGTCTGTGAAGACGGTGCGTGAGTGGCATGCGGTTTGCCCGCGGCGGCCATGATCGACTGGGCCTCAGTTTTCACCTTCACCGTCTCACCTTTAGAGATGGTGGTGCGCGGCAGCGCCGTCTACTGGTTCTTGTTCTGCCTGTTTCGCTTCGTGCTGCGGCGCGACGCCGGCTCGGTGGCCATCGCCGACATCATGGTGCTGGTGTTGATCGCCGACGCAGCACAGAACGCGATGGCCGGCAGCTATCAATCGCTGGCTGACGGCGCCGTGCTGGTGGCCACGCTGGCGGCGTGGAACGTTGCGCTCGACGCAGTGAGCTACCGCTTCCCGGCCGTGCGGCGGATCGTCGAGCCGCGTGCGCTGACGCTGGTCGAAGACGGCCGCCTGATCCGCGAGCACATGCGGCGCGAGCTGGTGACGCGCGAAGAAATCGAATCGGCGATGCGTCAGAGCGGCATCGAAGCGCTGGCGGATGTGAAGAGCGCGCGCATGGAGCCCGACGGCCGCATCTCGGTGATTGCGCGCAACAAAGACAACGCCGGGAGCGGCGGCAGCCAGCCTCAACGCGTCGTCTGAGTGAGCGGCCCCGTGCTGTGCTGCACCGTGGCGGCGGGCAACGCTCGGTCTTTCGCGCGCAGCGATCCGTAGCGGTTGGCCCAGATCCACGTGAACTCGACACCGAGCAGGAAAATCTGTGCCGAGTAGTAGACCCACAGCACCATCGCCACCAGCGACGCCGCGGCACCGAAGCCGGAGGTGACGCCGCTGCGGCCGAGGTAGGTGCCGATGAGCAGCTTGCCGGCGGTGAAGAGCAGCGCCGTCACCGCCGCACCCATCCAGACATCGCGCCAGTGCAGGCGCACGCGCGGCATCCACTTGTAGATCATCGCGAAGGCCAGGGTGATGATGACGAAGCTGAGCGTGAAGTCGAAGCCACCGGCGAGCCACTGCGCCTGGCCGAACCACGGCGTCCACCAGCGGCCGAGCGCGGCCAGCGCGGCGCTGGCCACCAGCGAGACGATCAACAGGAAGCCGATGCCGAGGATCAGGCCCACCGACAACAGGCGCCGGCGCAGCCAAGCCCACAACCCACTGACCGGCACGGCCGCCGGCACGCGCCAGATGCGGTCCATCGCGCCCTGCAATTCGGCGAACACGCTGGTCGCGCCGACGAGCAGGATCAGCGTGCCGCCGAGCGTCGCCCAGAGGCTGTGGCCGTCGCGGTTGGCGCTGGCCAGCAGCGCCTCGACCGCACGCGCGCCGTCTTCGCCCATCAGGCCGCGCAGCTCGTCGATGACGCCGCCGCGCGCCACCTCGGGGCCGAACACCGCCCCGGCGATGGCGATCACGATCAGCAGCAGCGGCGCGATCGAGAACAGCGTGTAGTACGCCAGCGCCGCACCCAGGGTCGAGGCGTCGTCGTCGAGCCACGACACCACCGTGTCGCGCAGCAGGCGGTAAATGGTATGCAGCGTGTTCATCGGCGCTCAGCGGGCCAGCAAAACGCCGCAAGGGCTGCGCCAAAGCGCAGCCCTTGCGGCGGATGAGGCATCAACGCGGTGCCGGTTGCGCGCCGCGTTGCAGACATCAACCTCAGCGCACGCGTCCGCGGCGCACCAGGTTGACGATCGCCAGCAGGATCACCGCACCGAGGAACGACACTGCCAACGCCGGCAGACTGAAGTTGTTCTGGTTGATGGTGCCGGCGCCGAGCAGCGGCGAGAGCAGCCAGCCGCCGAGCATGGCACCGACGATGCCGACGACGACGTTCAAGATGATGCCTTGTTGTCCGTCGGTCTTCATCATCATGCTGGCAAGCCAACCGAGGATGCCGCCGACGATGAGCCAGATGATGATGTTCATTCAGCAGTCTCCGAGAAGTGGTTGAAGGGAGCCCAAAGCGTACGCAACGGCAAGGCCGCTGTCGCTTCCCGCACAGCTTGTGGCCGTGCACGACAACGAGCACATCCCGCGTCGGAGAACGCCTACACGGGCGTCTGTGCCGCGGCTGTGTCAGCGCTGGGGCAAATTCGGGTAGGGCGGCACGAGCCCCTTCTGTTCGAGCGTGCTTGCCACCTCGACCATCAGCGCCAGATCCACCTGGCCCGGATCGCGCGGCACCTCGTCGTACAGGCACAGCGTGCCCAGCACCTCGCCCTCGGGCGTCATCACCGGCAGGCCCCAATACGAGCGCACCGTCTGCCGCGCCGCGTGTTCGGTCAAGCGCGGGTCGCGCAGCGAGTCGGCGGTTTCGAAGTACGACTTCGATTCACGGCGAGGTGGCAGTAGGTGGCGCTCACCGCCACCTCGTCGACGCGCAGGACATCGGGATGCTCGCGGTCATAGAACACGGCCGCCGTGGCCTTGTCGCCGCTGGTGCGAAAAATGGCGATGTAGCGAAAGTCGGTGAGGACCAGCAGATCGGCCAGGGCCGGCCGCAGACCCTCGTGATCCAACGTCTGGCTGAACTTGCGAAATGCCACGCCTTCACCAACTTCGTCTGCGTTCATAGCGCCTCCTGCGCGGCACTCTAACGCATCGATGATCAGTCTGTCGGCTGCGAAAAAAAGCGCGCAACCCGTTTCACGGGTTGCGCGCCGTTGGCCTCGCGGCCGATGTCAGTTGGTCAGCTGCGAACGATGATGTCGTTGCGCACGCCGGTAACGCCGGACGTGGCGCGGGCCAGACGCTCGGCCATCGACTTCTCTTCGCTCGACTTGGCAAAGCCCGAGAGCTGGACGACGCCCTTCAAGGTTTCGACGCTGATCGACATGGCGCTGACGGTCTTGTCTTCGGCGAACTTGGCCTTGACGCGCGTCGTCAGCGTGGTGTCATCGACATACGAGCCGACGCTTTGCTGGTCGCGCACCACCGCACAGCCGGCGCCCGCAAGCAAGGCGGTTGCGGTCATCGCGGCGATCAGGATCTGACGTGTTTTCATGATGGTCTTTCGAGTGGGTTGTCGTGGAGGGAACGGGTGCTTCGTTGCGGTCAGCCTTTCGGCGCGACCGTGAGCTGGTTGTCGACCGCCTTGACGCCGTCGACGCTGCGCGCCAGTGACGTTGCACGGTCGCGCGAGGCGCTGTCGGGGGCGGTGCCTTTCAAGGCGACGCGGCCGTCGACGGTGTCGACGTTGATGCGCAGCGCGCTCAGCTGACTGTCCTTGGCCAGTTCGGCGTTGACCGAGGTCGTGATCACGGCGTCCTTGGCCTTGGTGGCGACGGTGTCCATCGCACCGGCAGTGTTCTCCTTGGCCTTCTCACCAGCCACGCGCGCGTCCGCCTTGGCCTCTTCGGTCTTCTGCTCCACCTTGGCCACGGCGCCGTCGACCTGCTGGCCCACGGTGCGCCCGTCATCGGTGCGGTTGCAGGCGGCGAGCGTTGCCGCTGCGGCAAGCGCAGTCAGCAGGGTCGTCAGGGTGGTGGCTCGATGCTGGATCATGGTCTGCTCCTTCAGAGGTTGTGAGGTTCGGCCGCACTCGCGCCCGATGCAGCAACGATAGGTGTGTGCGCTGCCGCGATCGATAGGCGGCAAGGCGCTTGTGCTGTCGGACGGCGCTGACATTTAGGGCAACGCTGAAGAAGTCCCTCGCGGCGCGCGCATCTCTGCTTTGGGCGGCCTGCGGCGTTGCAAATCCTCGCGATACCTTCGGGTATCACTGCGGTTTGCGCCTTGCAGCCCATCCCAAACCAGAGCGCGCGCATCCGCGGAGCTTCTTCAGCGTCGCCTTTAGAGCGCCGCGACAGGGCCTGCACGCAGGCCGCCGCACTCAGCCGATGACGATCGCCTTGCTGGCCACGTAGCGCGAAAAATCGCTCGCCGGAATGGCCGCCGATTGCCGCGTATCGCCGCTGCCCCAGCTCAGCGTGACATCGTTTTCGGCAGTCTCGAGCTCGATCGGCCCTTTGGGCACGCTGCACAGCGGCCCGTCGCCGAGCCGGTATTCGACGGTGCCGCGCACGTCGGCGCGAGCGCTGGTGTTGGAGTCCATGGTCCTGTCCTTGTCGTTTTAGTGCGTTGTCAGGGCTTGCGCCTGGCGTTGCGTGGCGCGCTCCCAGGCCGCGCGCACGGCATGGCGCGCTTCGTGCCAAGTCAGGCGCGAGCGGCCTTTGACGTCGTCCCATTCGGTGCACAGGCGGTGCTGTACATCTTCGAACAGCGTGTCGTCGCGCTGGCGCATCTGGCCCATACGAAATGCCGGCGCGTAATCATCGAAGGCCAGGCCGTCGATGAAGAACGGCTGGCGCATGAAGTGGTGTTGCCAATACGGATCGTCGCTGGTCGTCATCGCTGCGCTGCTCCTGTGATGGACCGATCGTCGATCGGAAAGAGCACTCTAGAACCGCGGCGCCGTGGCCGGCGCAGGAAGAGCCTGCGTGAGGGCGTCAGCCGCGTCCTACACCGATCCGGCACGCCGCTTGCTCTTCCCGCACATCCCAACCGATTGCGGAGGCTGCGCCATGAGACACCGCAATCCACCGATACCGCTGCTGTGCCGCAGCGACCCCGCGTGCTGACGGCAACGCTGCTCTTGCTCGGCGCCGTGCTGGTGGCGATGAGCCTGGCCGAGCGCCACGTGACGCGGCTGCCGCTGTCGCCGGCGACGGTATACCTCGCGGTCGGCTGGGGCGCCGGCGCGCTGGCGCCGCCGCTGTCGGTGGACGACGCGCTGCGCCACGCGCCGACGCTGGTGGTGGTGACCGAGCTCGCCGTGCTGATCTCGCTGTTCACCGTCGGCCTGCGCCTGCGCGTGTCGCCAACATCGAAGGCCTGGCGCGTCGCGGCGCTGCTGGCCAGCGCCGGCATGCTGGCGACGATCGCGCTCGCCGCGGCGGCGGCGGCGTGGCTGCTCGGCCTGGGCCTGGCCGCGGCGCTGCTGCTGGCGACGATCCTGGCGCCGACCGATCCGGTGCTGGCCTCGGAGGTACAAATCCGCAGCGAGAGCGACCGCGACGCGGTGCGCCTGTCGCTCACCGCCGAAGGCGGCTTGAACGACGGCACCGCGTTGCCGATCACCATGTTCGCGCTCGGCCTGCTCGGTCTGCACGAACTCGGGGCTTATGGCGGGCAGTGGCTGCTGCTCGATCTGCTGTGGCCGATCGGCGGCGGCCTCTTGATCGGCTGGTACTTCGGCCGCGCACTCGGCCGCGGCGTGCACACGCTGCTCGAACGCGGCCATGCGATCGAATGGGACGAGCTGCTCTACCTCGGCACGATCGCACTCGCGCTGGCGCTGGCGCGCCTCACCGCCACCTCGGCGTTCCTCGTCGTCTTTGCCGCCGGCCTGTCTTTGTTCCACGGCGGCCCGACGGCGGCGGCCGGCGGGCGCACCGGCTTGATGAGCGAGCGCCTCGTCGCCTTCGGCCACCGCTGCGAGCGCCTGATCGAAGTCGCGATGGTGATGCTGCTCGGCGCGGCGCTGGCCTGGACGCCGCTGTCCGCGCCGGTGGCGGCGTTCGCGCTGCTCTTCATCTTCGTGCTGCGCCCGGCGAGCGTGCTGCTGGTCGTGCGCCAGCGCTGGCTGCCGGCACCGCAGCGCCGCCTGGTGGCCTGGTTCGGCGTGCGCGGCATCGGCTCGTTGTTCTATCTCGCCTTTGCGCTGGCCGAGGACGTGCCGAGCGCGCTCGCGGCGACGCTGCTCTCGGCCTGCCTGTGGACGATTGCGCTGTCGATCGTCGTCCACGGCATCTCGGCGACACCGCTGATGGCCTGGCATCAGGCGCGGCGCACGCGGCGCGGCGAGCGCAAGAGGTGACGGCGCTGCGCACGGCACGGCGATTGCCCGCAATTCGGTCCCGGCGCCGACAACCCGCGGCGTCACAACCCAGGAGCAGACGATGAAAGCCAAGTCAGACCGCACGAGCGAAAACAAGATCCAGGGCGAAGGCGACAAGCAAGCCGCACGCCGCTACAACGAGGAGCAGAAGCGCTTTGTCGACTCCGGCGCCGTGGCCGGCGGCGCGCAGCGCGCTGAGCCGCAGAGCGACGACGAGGCCGACGAGATGCTGGACGCCGAAGAGCAGGGCCGCAAGAAGGCCAAGGGCGAAGACCCGACCGTGCCGGGTGCCAACGCCAAAGACAAATCGAAAGTCGGCCGCCGCGTCTGAGTACCGGCCGACCGGCAGCGCTCAACGGCCCCGTTGCGCTTCCCGCTTGGCCGCCGGCGTGAAGTGCTCGGCAGACAGCCGTTCGACCACCGGCCCGCGATCGGTGTCGACCAAGCCGGCGTCGATATCACGGGCTGCCTGCTCACCCACCTTGCGCGCGTCTTCGTTGACCGGCGCTTGCGGCTCGCTCGATTGATCGCGTTCGTGCGGCAGGCGCGGCTCGCGCTGGTTGGCGCGAGCTGCGGTCGTCTTGTCGGGCGGGTCGCGCCGTGAGGATGTTTTCATCGCGGATCAGCCAAAGAAGCACCACACCAGTACCAGCACGAACACCGGCACGAGAACTTGCTCATCACGCTCTCCTTCAATCCAGCAACGCCGGTCGGGTCGGCACCGGCGCAAGAAGGCGGCAAAGCGTGTGCCCGCGAGGCGCGGCACACCAATTGCCGTATGGCGTGATCCCTTCACGACGAGCAGCAAACATCTCATGGCCACCCGCAAGAGCCCCCCTGTCACAACCGCCAACCTTGCCGACCTCGAGCCGCGCGGCAGCGGCGACGAGCTGCAGCAGCAGCGCGACGCCGAGCACGCCGTGCTGACCAACAACCAGGGCACGCCGCTGTCCGACAACCAGAACTCGCTGCGGGCCACGGAGCGCGGGCCGACGCTGCTCGAAGACTTCATGCTGCGCGAGAAGATCACGCACTTCGACCACGAGCGCATCCCGGAGCGCATCGTGCATGCGCGCGGCAGCGCGGCGCACGGCTTCTTCGAGCTGCACACCTCGCTCGACAAATACACCACGGCCAAGGTGCTCACCGAGACCGGCAAGCCGGTGCCGCTGTTCTGCCGCTTCTCCACCGTGGCCGGCGGCGCCGGCTCGGTGGACACGCCGCGCGACGTGCGCGGCTTCGCCGTCAAGTTCTACACCGACGAGGGCAACTGGGATCTGGTGGGCAACAACATCCCGGTGTTCTTCATCCAGGACGCGATGAAGTTCCCCGACCTCGTGCACTCGGTGAAGATGGAGCCCGACCGCGGCTTTCCGCAGGCGGCGAGCGCGCACGACACGTTCTGGGATTTCATCTCGCTGATGCCTGAGTCGATGCACATGATCATGTGGGCGATGACCGACCGCGCGCATCCCGCGTTCGCTGCGCATGATCGAAGGCTTCGGCGTGCACAGCTTCCGCCTGCTCGATGCCGAGGGCAAATCGACCTTCGTCAAGTTCCACTGGCGGCCGCTACTCGGCGCGCAATCGACGCTGTGGGACGAAGCGGTGAAGATCGCCGGCGCCGACCCCGACTTCCATCGCCGCGACTTGTTCGAGGCCATCGAGGCCGGCAACTTTCCGGACTGGGAACTGGCGGTGCAGCTGTTCACCGAGGACGATGCCGCGAAGTTTCCGTTCGACCACCTCGACGCGACCAAGCTGATCCCCGAGGAGCTGGTGCCGCTGCAGGTGATCGGCCGCATGGCGCTCGACCGCTGGCCTGACAACTTCTTCGCCGAGACCGAACAGGTGGCGTTCTGCCCGACGCACATCGTGCCCGGCATCGACTTCAGCAACGACCCGCTGCTGCAAGGCCGCCTGTTCTCGTACCTCGACACGCAGCTCTCGCGCCTGGGTTCGCCCAACTTCCACCAGTTGCCGATCAACGCGCCGAAGTGCCCGTTCGCCAACTTGCAGCGCGACGGCCACATGCAGCACCGCGTGCCCAAGGGCCGCGTCAACTACGAACCGAGCTCGCTCGATCCGGCGTCGCCGCGCGTGGTGGCCGACGGCTTCCGCAGCTTTGCGCAGCCGGCCGACGACGGCGTCAAGGGCCGCATCCGTGCGGCAAGTTTTGCCGATCACTACACGCCAGGCGCGGCTGTTCTTCCGCAGCCAGACCGGCATCGAGCAGGCGCACCTGGCCGGCGCGCTGGTGTTCGAGCTGTCCAAGGTGGCGACGGCGGAGATCCGCAGCCGCATCGTCGGCCACCTGCGCAACGTCGATGAGAACCTGGCGCAGCGTGTCGCCGACGGGCTGGGCTTGGCGGAGCTGCCGCCGCCGGCCGAGGCGCGCGTCGCGGCCGAGGACATGGCGCCGTCGCGGCCGCTGTCGATCGTTGCCAACATGAAGGCCACGCTCGAAGGGCGCTGCGTCGGCGTGCTGGTGGACGACGGCAGCGACGCCAAGCAGATCAAACGCATCGTCGATGCCGCGCGCGGCGCCAAGGCGGCGGTGAAGATCGTGGCGCCGAAGATCGGCGGCGCGACGCTGTCCGACGGCAGCGCGCTGCCCGCCGATGGTCAGCTGGCGGGCACGCCCTCGGTCGTCTTCGATGCGGTGGCCGTGATCGTCGACAACGGCGGCGCGGCGCGGCTGGCCAAGGACGCGGCGGCGTGCGACTTCGTGCGCCATGCGTTCGGCCACCTGAAAGCGATTGCCTTCAGCGAAGACGCGAAGGCGTTGCTCGAAGCGTGCGGCATCAAGGCAGAGCAGTTCGACGAGGGCGTGGTGCCGTGCGCCGAGACCGAGCGTTTCATCAGCGCCGCTTGCACGCGGCAATGGGAGCGCGAGGCCACGGTGCACAAGCTGGCGTGACTACAACCAATACTCCCACGCCTGTGCGAAGCGCTCCTTGAAACGCAGATCGAGCCCGCGCTGCCGCCACGCATCGAGCGTGATCGGCTGCGACGCGGCCAGGTCCTTCTCGAACAGCGCCTGCACCTGGCGGCCGAACTCGGCGCCGAGAACGACGGCGTTCAACTCGTGGTTGTGCAGGAAGCTGCGCCAGTCGAGGTTGGTCGAGCCGACTGTGGCCCAGACGCCGTCGATCAGCGCCGACTTCGAGTGCAGGATGACGCCGCGCCGCTCGTAGATCTTCACGCCGGCGCGCAGCAGCCGCGCGTAGTGGCGGCGCCCGGCGTGAAAGACCAGCCACGAGTCGGTCTGGCTGGGCAGGATCAGCGTGACCTCGACACCGCGCCGCGCGGCCGACATCAGCACACCCAACAACTGCGGGTCGGGAACGAAGTAGGCGTTGGTGATGCGCACGCTGGTCTCGGCGCTGGCGATGGCCGAGATCAACGTGGCGTAGATCTGGCTAAAGGGCTCTTCGGGTGAGCTGCCGATGGCGCGCACCACCTGCCGGCCGGCGTTGCGCGGCGGCGCAAAGTAGTTCTTCGGCGCCAGCGGCTGGACCCTTCTGCTGCGCCCAGGTGTCGATGAACAGCTTTTGCAGATCGGCCACCACCGGGCCTTGCAGTTGCAGATGGGTGTCGCGCCAGGCCGGGCCATCCGGGCGCACGCGTGAGCTCTGGCTGAACGAGCCGCCCGAGTAGACGCTGCTGATGTTGATGCCGCCGAGAAACGCCGTGTGGCCATCGACGATCAGCAGCTTGCGGTGGTCGCGCTGGTTGAGCTCCCAGGTCTTGCGTGCGGCCAGCGGATTGACCGGGTTGAACTCGAGCACGGCGATGCCGCTGTCTGCGAGGCGCTGAAAGAATGTTGCCGGCGTGAACAGCGTGCCGACGCTGTCGCGGATCAGGTTGACCTGCACGCCTTGCTGCTGCCTGGCGATCAGGGCTGCTGCAAACCGCCGGCCGACGTCGTCGTCTTCGAGGATGTAGGTCTCGAGGTTGATGTGGTCCTGCGCCGCAGCGATGGCCGCGATCATGGCCTGATACGTCGCCGGGCCATCTTCGAGCAGGCGCACCTCGTTGCCTGTGGTCAGCGGGCTGCCGGCCACGGCTTCTTCGACGGCGAGGTGGCGCTCGAAGATGTCGGTCGGCTTGCCGCCGGCTGCGAGGCGATCGAGCACCGCCTTGCTCTGCGCTGCCGACAGCGGCCCGCGCGCGCCTTCGATCAGCGGCGGCGCAGACGATCGCTGCGCCAGATCGGGCACCAGCCGCGGCAGGCTGCTGCATGCGCCCACGCCCAAGGCGAGCGCAAGCATGCACAGTGCGCGTGAGAGGCGTGCCGACAAGTCCGTTGCGCTCATCCTGTGTTTGTTGTGTTGTGGTTTGGCAGTCTGTGCACGGCGGGCGGAGCCGATTTGTCGGCCGCCGCCGCGCGGCGGCGTAGGACGACTGCTGAATGCGGCTGCGACAGCGGCGCCGTCCTACGACCGATAGTGCGGTTCTGGCCGAGCATCGGGCAATGCAATGTCGACACTTGGCTATGGCGTCTGCCGTCTTGCTGCTCTGCGCCGCACCGCTGCAGGCGCAGGATGCGCCGTCGGTGCGGGCGCGGCATGCGGCGTTGTCCGATGCCTTGTCGAGCAACGCCTTCAACCGCCCGCTGGTTCTCGAATCGAGCGAACGCGCGGACGGTCTGCGCGGCGACATCCATGCCCGCATCGACATGCCGTTCTCGGTTGTCGGCGCGGCGCTGCAAGGCGTTGAGCGCTGGTGTGACATCCTGATCCTGCACTTGAACGTCAAGCAATGCCGCGGCGACGATGCGAACCGGCCGAGGTGCTGCACCTGGTGGTCGGCCAGAAGCACCACCAATCGCCCAACCAGGCCTACCGCTTCGCCTTCGACTACACGCTGGTGGCGTCGCGACCCGACTATCTGCAGCTGCAACTCAGCGCCGCCGAGGGCCCGCTGGGCACCAGCGGCTACCGCCTCGTGCTCGAGGTGGCCGCGCTCGATGCGAAGCGCAGCATCGTGCATCTTTCGTACGCCTACGACTTTGGTCTGGCGGCGCGCTTGGCGATGCAAGGTTATCTGGCGACTCTCGGGCGCGACAAGGTTGGCTTCTCGGTCGTCGGCAGGCACAGCGACGGCCAGCCGCAATACATCGGCGGCACACGCGGCGTGATCGAGCGCAATACGATGCGCTACTACCTGGCGATCGAGGCCTACCTCGGCGCGCTGTCGCTGCCGCCGGCGCAGCAGTTCGAGCAACGCCTGGCCGATTGGCACCGCGGCGTTGAGCGCTATCCGCGCCAGTTGCGCGAACTGAGTCGCAGCGAGTACCTGGCGATGAAGCGGCAGCAGTTCAGGTAGCGGCGACGCGCTCCATCTTCCGCCGATACCACTCATGGAAGTGCTGCATGCCGTCTTCCATCGGGCTCTGGTACGGGCCGACTTCGTTGTCGCCGCGTTTCATCAGCGCCTCACGCCCCGCATCCATGCGCAGCGCGATCTCGTCGTCTTCGATGCAGGTTTCCATGTAGGCCGCCTGCTGCGCTTCGACGTATTCGCGCTCGAAGGCGTGGATCTCCTCAGGGTAGAAGAACTCGACGATGTTGGTCGTCTTGCGCGGGCCCTTGGGGATCAGCGTCGAGACGACGAGCACGTTCGGGTACCACTCGACCATGACGCCGGGGTAGTAGGTCAGCCACACCGCGCCATGCTTCGGCGGTGTGCCGTTCTGGTACCTGAGCACCTGGTCTTGCCACGCCTGGTACACGGCTGAACCTGCTTTGCCGAGCGCTTCGCTGCCGCTCTTGGCCACGCCGACGGTCTGCACCGAGAACTCCGATCCCATGTCCCAGCGCAGGTCATCGCAGCTGACGAAGTTGCCCAGGCCCGGGTGAAAGGGGCCGACGTGGTAGTCCTCGAGATAGACCTCGATGAAGCTCTTCCAGTTGTAGTCGCACTCGTGGACGATGCTGCGGTCGTACACGTAGCCGGTGAAGTCGAGGTCGGCGCGGCCGGCGATCTTGGCCAGGTCAGCGAGCGGATCACGGCCGGTGCTTTCGAACAGCAGGCCGTTCCACTCGGTGAGCGGGTAGCGGTTCAAGTTCAAGCACGGGTCATGCTTGAAGTGCGGCGCGCCGATGAGCTGGCCTTGCAGGTCGTACGTCCAGCGGTGCAGCGGGCAGACCACGTTGGCACCGGTGTTGCCGCGGCCGCGCAGCATCACCGCCTGGCGATGCCGGCAGACGTTGGAGACGAGCTCGATGCCGTTCGCATTGCGCACCAGCGCGCGGCCGTCGCCTTCGTGCGCGAGCACGTGATAGTCGCCCTCGTTGGGCACGGCGAGGCGGTGGCCCGCGTAGCGCGGGCCGGGCTTGAAAAGGGTTTGCTGTTCGCGCTGGTACAGCGCTTCGTCGAAGTAGGTCTCGACGCTCAGTTGGGAGGAAACGCTGGGGTCCAGCGCTTGGCGGCCGATGCTCAGGTCAGACATGGTCTCAGGATCTTTCCAAGAACCATCACGAAAACCCGACAGCGTCACGGCGACGTTTTGTCGGGAGCCAGGGCTGTACCCTCGTGATAGTTCGTGGGCCTCGGCAGGGGGCGGATTGTAGTCAGGGGGTGCGTTCGATGTTCGTGACGAGACAAACGTTCTGCCGTGATTGGTGAGGCCTCTCCAACGGTTGCCTGCGGTCACGGGTTTGCCCGTAGCAGCGTGACTACAATCCCCGGTCAGTTTTCATGACCCGAAATGCCGCGTCACACTTCTGCCACAGCGCCCATCCAAGAGCCCACGTACGAAGAGGCGCTCGCCGAACTCGAACGCCTGGTGCAACGCATGGAGGACGGTCAGATGCCGCTCGATCAATTGCTGGTCAGCTACAAACGGGGCGCCGAGCTGCTCCTGCTGTGCCGCTTGCGGCTGGCTGCCGTGGAGGAGCAGGTCAAGGTGCTCGAAGACGGCCAGCTCAAAACCTGGAGCGCGCCCGAGGCGCTGCGATGAAGTCCGACTCGTTCGACGCCTGGGTGGCGCGCGAGCAGCAGGCGGTGGAAGCTGCCCTCGCCGATTGGGTGCCCGCCGACGTGCCCGCGGGCCTCGGCGAAGCGATGCGCTACGGCGTACTCGACGGCGGCAAGCGCCTGCGCCCGCTGCTCGTGCTCGCCGCGTGCGAGGCCACGCGCGGCTCGAACGTGGCCGCGATGCGCGCCGCCATCGCCGTCGAGCTGATCCACGCCTATTCCCTCGTCCACGACGACATGCCGTGCATGGACAACGACGTGCTGCGGCGCGGCAAGCCCACCGTGCATGTGCAGTTCGGGCAAGCGCAGGCCATGCTCGCCGGCGATGCGATGCAGGCCCTGGCCTTCGAAGTGCTGACGCCCGACGACGAGGCGCAGATCGCGCCGGCCTTGCAGGCGCGCCTGTGCGCGCTGCTGGCCCGCAGCGCCGGCCACGCCGGCATGGCGGGCGGGCAGGCGATCGACCTGGCGAGCATCGGCGTGGCGCTCGACGAGACCGCGCTGCGCGACATGCACCGCCGCAAGACCGGCGCGCTGCTGCAGGCCAGCGTGTTGATGGGCGCGGCCTGCGGCGCGGCCGATGCGCGCGCCTGGAAAGCGCTGTCGGATTACGGCGCCGCGGTCGGCCTGGCGTTTCAGGTGGTCGATGACATCCTCGACGTGACGCAGTGCTCGGAAACGCTCGGCAAAACCGCCGGCAAGGACGAGCACCACGACAAGCCGACCTATGTGTCGCTGATGGGCCTGGACGCCGCACGGCGCCACAGCTTCGAGCTGCGCGACGAAGCGCATGCCGCGCTGGCCCGCAGCGGCCTCACCGATGCAGCGCGCCTGGCGCTGCTCGCCGATCGCATCGTCGACCGAGAACATTAAGAGGGACCGACATGAACGCCATCACCCCCGCCGCCTTGCTCGCCCGCATCGACAGCCCCGCCGACCTGCGCAAGCTCTCGCGCGACGAACTCGGCACGCTGGCGCGCGAACTGCGCGACTACGTGCTGCAGTCGGTGTCGCGCACGGGCGGCCATCTGTCGTCCAACCTCGGCACGGTGGAGCTGACGATCGCGCTGCACTACGTCTTCAACACGCCGCACGACCGGCTGGTCTGGGACGTGGGCCACCAGACCTATCCGCACAAGATCCTCACCGGCCGGCGCGACCGCATGGAGACGCTGCGCCAGCTGGGCGGCATCAGCGGTTTTCCGCGCCGCGACGAGAGCGAGTACGACACCTTCGGCACGGCGCACAGCAGCACCTCCATCTCAGCCGCGCTCGGCATGGCGCTGGCCGCACAGCACAAGGGCGAGAAGCGGCACGCGGTGGCGATCATCGGTGACGGCGCGATGACCGCCGGCATGGCCTTCGAAGCGCTCAACAACGCCGGCATGCCGCACGCCGGCAAGTCGCCGAACCTGCTCGTGGTGTTGAACGACAACGACATGTCGATCAGCCCGCCGGTGGGTGCGCTCAACAAGTACCTGGCGCGGCTGATGAGCGGCCGCTTCTACGCCACCGCGCGCGAGGGCGTCAAGGGTGTGCTGAAGAACGCGCCGCCGCTGTTCGAGCTGGCGCGGCGCTTCGAGGAGCATGCCAAGGGCATGGTCGTGCCGGGCACGATGTTCGAGGAGTTCGGCTTCGAGTACGTCGGCCCGATCGACGGCCACGATCTCGACTCGCTGATTCCGACGCTGGAGAACCTGCGCGACAAGCCCGGCGCGCAGTTCCTGCACGTGGTGACGAAGAAGGGCTACGGCTACAAGCTGTCGGAGGCCGACCCGGTCAAGTACCACGGCCCGACGCCGTTCGATCCTGCCGTCGGCATCCAGAAGCCGGCCACGCCGCCCAAGCAGAGCTTCACGCAGGTCTTCGGCACCTGGCTGTGCGACATGGCCGAGGCCGACGAGAGGCTCGTCGCCATCACGCCGGCGATGCGCGAAGGCTCGGGCATGGTCGAGTTCCACAAGCGCTTTCCGTCGCGCTACTTCGACGTCGGCATCGCCGAGCAGCATGCGGTGACGTTCGCCGCTGGCATGGCGTGCGAAGGCTTGAAGCCGGTGGTCGCCATCTACTCGACCTTCCTGCAACGCGCGTACGACCAGCTGATCCACGACGTGGCCTTGCAGAACCTGCCGGTGACCTTTGCGCTCGACCGTGCGGGCCTCGTCGGCGCCGACGGCGCCACGCACGCCGGCGCGTACGACATCGCCTACCTGCGCTGCATTCCGAACATGGGCGTGCTGACGCCGGCCGACGAGAACGAGTGCCGCATGGCGCTGACGACGGCGTTTCGGCGCAACCATCCCGTCGCCGTGCGCTACCCGCGCGGCGCCGGTGCCGGCACGGCCATGCACGCCGAACTCGACGAGCTGCCGTGGGGCAAGGGCGAGGTGCGCCGGCACGGTGATCGCATCGCCATCCTCGCCTTCGGCACGATGCTCTACCCGGCGCTGGCCGCCGCCGAGCGCCTGGGCTGCACGGTGGCCAACATGCGCTTCGCCAAACCGCTCGATGACGAACTCGTGGCCGAGCTCGCGCGCACGCATGAGTATCTCGTCACGGTCGAAGAAGGCTGCCTGCCCGGCGGCGCCGGCTCGGCGGTGATGGAAGCGCTGCAGGCGGCAGGGTTGTCGATGCCGGTGCTCTCGCTCGGCCTGCCCGATGTCTTCATCGAACATGGCGACCCGGCCAAGCTGCTGTCGATGAACGGCCTCGATGCGGATGGCATTGCGCGGGCGATCGCGCAGCGTTTCGGTGCGAGACCGGCGCTGATCAGAGCGAAATCCTGAGTCGCCCATGACCCACCCGACCCAGGCCCTGCACATCCCCGACACGCAAAGCGAGCGTGACGAGCGCCATCTCGCCATCCAGCGTGTCGGCGTGAAAGACGTGCGCTACCCGCTGCGCCTGCGCGTCGCCGGTACCGAGCAGCAGACGGCCGCCGTGTGGAGCCTCGACGTGGCCTTGCCGGCGGAAAAGAAGGGCACGCACATGTCGCGCTTCGTGGCCTGGCTCGACGGGCTCGACGCGCCACTCGATGCGGCGCTGCTGCGCGACAAGCTCGGCGCGATGTTGACGCTGCTCAACGCCAGCGAAGGCCGCATCGAATCGCGCTTCTCGTTTTTTCTGCGCAAGCGCGCGCCGGTGTCGGGCGTGCAGAGCCTGCTCGATTACCAGGGCCGCCTCATCGCCGAGACGCGCGCCGGCAAGACGACGGTGTGGAGCGAAGTCGCGGTGCCGGTGAAAAGCCTGTGCCCGTGCTCGAAAGAAATCTCCGACTACGGCGCGCACAACCAGCGCTCGACGGTGACGATCCGCGCCGAGACGCACGCGCCGGTGGCCTGGGAGGAACTCGTGCGCTTTGCCGAGGTCAACGCCTCGAGCGAGATCTGGGCGCTGCTCAAACGGTCCGATGAAAAGTGGATCACCGAGCGCGCCTACGAGAACCCGAAATTCGTCGAAGACATGGTGCGCGACGTGGCGCTGTCACTCAACGCCGACAAGCGCATCGGCCGCTACGTCGTCGAGGTGGACAACCATGAGTCGATTCACAACCATTCGCCTACGCGAGCATCGAGCGCGCGTAGTCCTCGGTCTCGAGCATCGAGCGCGGCTAGCGTCGCAGCGCTGCTGCTGCTGCTGCTCACTGCCTGCAGCACCTACGGCCCGGGCTCGCTGCGCCCCGGTCAGACCGAGGCCGACGCCCGCGCCGAACTCGGCGAGCCGACGCTGCGCACCACCTTGCCCACCGGCGGCACGCGCCTGGACTACGCACGCGGCCCCTTCGGCAAGCACACGTACCGCGTCGAACTCGATGCCGCGGGCAAGGTCACAGCCGATCAGCCAACTGCTCGGCGACAACAACTTCCTCGGCGTGCAACCCGGCTGGAGCCGGCAGCAGGTGATCGACCAGCTTGGCCCGGCCACGCATGTGCGCGTCGGCTGGCGCGGCGTCGGCAGCGTCTGGTCGTACCGCTATGAAGAAGTGTTCTGCCGCTGGTTCCAGGTCTGGCTGGTCGACGACCGCGTGCGCGAGGCCTCGTACGCACCCGACCCGGTCTGTGAGGAGCCGCGCTTCAACAACCGAGATTGACGCTCGCGCCGGCGACAACGCGGCCGTTGATGCTGGCGTCGATCGCATGCCGGCCGGCGTGCAGGCGCCGCGTCGTCACGGCCTTGAACGAATGCTGTTTGACCAGCGTACGTGATTCACCCGCCGCCAGCGTCAGCTTCCAGCCCTTGAAGACTTTTGCGCTCGTGCCGCCGCTGGCCTTGACGTGGTGCACGGCGTAGTCGATCAACAACGTCTGCGCGGCTTTCGATGTGGAGCGCAGCGACAGCGTCAGCGCCACGCTGTCGCCCACCACCACCTGCTTCGGCTCGATCTTCAACGTGCAGCGGCCCTCGAACGCCGTGCCCGCGCCCCACAGCGCCAGCATGTCGGCGTGGCCGCGTTTGATCAGCGTGCGGCTGGCGTGCGAGAGCAGCGCGCGGCGCTCGGCCGATGCATCGGGCAGATGACGCTGCACCCAATCGACGACGAGTTGCGGATGGTCCTTGGCGATGTCGTTCAGGTGGTTGGCGACGCTGCGGCGCACGTACGCGCTCGGGTCGTCGTGCAGCGCGGTCAGCAGGGGCCAGCACGGCGATGGGTCGGCGATCAACGTCTTCAACTGCAGGCCCCACGGCAGGCGAGGGCGGCTGCCCTCGCTGGCCAGGCGGCGCACGTGCGGGCTCGGGTCGCGCGTCCACGTGAGCAGCGTGTCGAACACCAGCGCCGGGTGCGCAACGATCAGCGGCCGGATCGCCCACTCGGCCGTCAGGCGCTGCGTCAACGCATGCAGCGCGCGCAGCGCACGCTCGGGCTGATCGAGGCCGCGGCGGGCGACGAACTCGCCGAGCGGCCAGACGATCCAGCCGGCGAGGCCCTCGCCTCGGTGCGGTGACGCCACGCCATCTACCGCGATCGGCGGTGCCAGCGCGGCTTCGATGACGCTGCACGCCGCATCGAAATCTGGCGGCAGCGTGGCTTCGAGCGCGTCGGCGATCTGCATCGCGCGCGCTTTCATTTCCAGATCGTCGAGGCCTGCGAGGGCGAGCTTCTCGAAGCGCTTGCGGTCGAAGGTCTTGGCGTGTCGTGCCAGCGCCGTGCCGGCGTTTCGCACCAGCGCGGCATTGAGCAGGTTCTTGAACGGCTCTGCCATGCTCAGGCCAGCGCCGGGCCGCTCCCAAGCGTGGGCCTGAGCCTCCCCTCGGGGGAGTGCGCGCGCAGCGCGCGAGGGGTCGTCATCACCAGCGCACCGGCAGCCGCTTGAAGCCGCGAAAGCGCACGCGCCTGTCGCGCTCGGGTGCACCGCCCAACGCCAGCGCAGGAAGACGCCGCGCCAGCGCTGCCAGCGCAATGCGCGCTTCGAGCCGCGCCACGTTCATGCCGGCGCATGCATGCGCGCCGTGGCCGAAGGCCAGGTGGTGGTTGGGTTTGCGCGCGATGTCCAGACGGTCGGGTGCGTCGAACATTGCGGGGTCTCGGTTGGCCGCGCCGATGGCCAGCGTGATGAAGTGGCCCGCGGGCACAACGAAGCCCGGCAGCTCGATGGCCGCTGCCGCCACGCGGTTGTTCAACTGCAGCGGGCTCTCGAAGCGCAGCAGCTCCTCCACCGCCGTCGGCAGCAGCGCCGGCTCGGCCACCAGGCGCTCGTACTGTTCGCGCTGTGTCAACAATGCGTGCACGCCGTTGCCGATCAGGTTGGTCGTGGTTTCGTGGCCGGCGTTGAGCAGGAAGATGCAGTTGTGCAGCAGCTCGGTGGGCGTGAGGCGTTCGCCGTTGACCTCGCCCTGGATCAGCCGCGTCAGCACGTCGGCCTCGGGATCGCCCGGTGCGGCGCGGCGGCGCTGCACCAGGCTGTCGAGTGCAGCGAGAAACTCGCGCACGGCGGTGTGGCCGCGCTCGAGAGTTGCCGCGCCGGGCGCGGGCTCGAGCGCCGACAAGATGGCCAGCGACCAGTCGCGCAGCGGGCCGCGCTCGGCGTGCGGCACGTCGAGCAGATTGCCGATCACCTCGACGGGGATGCGCGCTGCAAAGTCGCCGATCAGATCGGCCTGCGGGGCGCTCGCCTGCATGTTGTCGATCAGCGATTCGACCAGCGCCGTTACGCCCGCCTCCATGCGCGTGATCGCGCGCTGGTTCAGCGCGCCCATCAACAAGCGCCGCACGCGCGTGTGCAGCGGCGCATCGTTGAAGACCAGGCTCGTCGTGTGATGCTCGAACAGCGGCGTGCCGGCGCCGAACTTCGGCGCGAACTCGCGCTGCTTGTCCGAACTGGCGGCAGCGTGGCGGTAGACCGCCGCTATATCGCCATAGCGCGTCAGCAGCCAGGTGTCGGCTGCAAGCGCATGACGCGGCGCGTGCTCGCGCAGCGTGGCGTAGAACGGGTAGGGGTCGAGGGTGAAGCCCGGCGGCGGCGCTGCGAGGCGGAAGTCGGGCAACCATGCAGGCGGATTCATCGGCGCGCAGCCTACACTGCCGGCCCGGCGCACGCGACGCCGCATTCCAACGACACGAGGAGCGATTTCGATGGAGACCGTCAAACAAGGCGCCGACACGCTGTTCATCCTGCTCGGCGCGATCATGGTGCTGGCCATGCATGCCGGCTTCGCGTTTCTCGAACTCGGCACCGTGCGCAAGAAGAACCAGGTCAATGCGCTGGTCAAGATCCTGGTCGACTTTGCGGTGTCGACGATCGCCTACTTCTTCATCGGCTACGCAGTCGCCTACGGCACCAGTTTCTTCGTCGGCGCCGAAGCGCTGGCGGCGAAGAACGGCTACGAGCTGGTGAAGTTCTTCTTCCTGCTGACCTTTGCGGCGGCGATTCCGGCCATCGTCTCCGGCGGCATCGCCGAGCGCGCGCGCTTCGGCCCGCAGCTGATCGCCACCGCGGTGCTCGTCGGCTTGATCTATCCGCTGTTCGAAGGCGCCGTCTGGGGCGGACGTTTCGGCTTCCAGGCGTGGATCAAGGACGTGACCGGCGCCGAGTTCCATGACTTTGCCGGCAGCGTCGTCGTGCACGCGGTCGGCGGCTGGATTGGCCTGGCCGCCGTGCTGCTGCTCGGCGCGCGCGCGAATCGTTATCGCAAGGACGGCGCGATCAGTGCGCATCCGCCGTCGTCGATTCCGTTTCTCGCCCTCGGCGCATGGGTCCTCGCCGTGGGCTGGTTCGGCTTCAACGTCATGAGCGCGCAAACGCTCGACAAGATCTCGGGCCTCGTCGCCGTGAACTCGCTGCTGGCGATGGCCGGCGGCACGCTGGTCGCCGCGCTGCTCGGCAAGAACGACCCGGGCTTTGCGTACAACGGCCCGCTCGCGGGATTGGTCGCTGTGTGCGCCGGCTCCGACGTGATGCATCCGCTGGGCGCACTCGTCGTCGGCGGTGTCGCCGGTGCGATCTTCGTCGTCATGTTCACGCTGACGCAAAACCGCTGGAAGATCGACGACGTGCTCGGCGTCTGGCCGCTGCACGGCCTGTGCGGTGCGTGGGGCGGCATCGCGTGCGGCATCTTCGGCGCACCGGCGCTCGGCGGCCTGGGCGGTGTGAGCATCGGCGCGCAGGTCATCGGCACGGTCGTCGGTGTGCTGTGGGCGCTGGTGGGTGGCTTCGCGGTCTACGGTGTGCTGCGTGTGGTGATGGGGCTGCGCTTGTCGGCGGAAGAAGAGCACGAAGGCGCCGACCTGTCGATCCACAAGATCGGCGCGACGCCGGAGCGCGAAGTGTCTTGGTGACGCGCGCTACATTGCAGACATGTTCACCGGCATCGTTCAAGGCGTCGCACGCGTCGAGCACATCGCCGACCGCAGCGGCCTGCGCACGCTGCGCCTGGGTTTCCCGCGTCGGCTTCGACGCCGGCCTGCAGATCGGTGCGAGCGTGTCGGTCGATGGCGTGTGCCTGACGGCCACGCGCTGCACGACGGCGCGGCCGACTTCGACGTGATGCAGCAGACGCTGGTCGCTGACGACGCTCGGCGCGCTGCAGCAGGGCAGCCGCGTCAACGTCGAGCGCGCGGCCAAGGAGGGTGCCGAAGTCGGCGGCCATGTCGATCTCGGGCCATGTGGATTTCAAGGCGGCGCATTGCGCGAGGTGCGGCAGCCCGAGAACAACCACGTGCTGCGCATCGCGGTGCCGGCGCCGTGGATGCGCTATGTTTTCGCCAAGGGCTACATCGCGGTCAACGGCGCCAGCCTGACGGTGGCCGAGGCGCACGCGAGGCCGGTGGCGGCGGCTGGTTCGAAGTCTGGCTGATCCCCGAGACGCTGCGCATGACGACCTTCGGCGACAAGGGCGAAGGCGAGGCACTCAACATCGAGATCGAACGCGGCACGCAGGTCATGGTCGATACCGTGCGCGATGCGCTCGAAGAGCGCCTCGGGTCGCTGTTGCCCGTTCTCGAATCGTTGCTGCAAGAACGCGGCCTCGCGGTCGAGGATCTGGCGCCGCGGCCGTTGCCTAAGTTGCCTCGCTAAAGCGCAGCCAGTGCGGGATGGGTCTGCGCGATCCACGCGCGTTCTGCTCGTCCCTGCTCATCACGCGGCGGCAGCGGCCACAGCAGCGGCGCCGTCGAGTGCCGCCGCATCGGCATGGAGTTGGCGCAATGCGAGCAGGCTCATCAACGCTGGCGCGATCGGCTCGCTGGCTGGATTGGCTTGCGCCGAGGCGACCGTCGGCGACAACCCGCCGAGCTGGCGCGCGAGCGCATGCAGTCCCGCCGCTTCGAGTTGCCGAGCCAGCGCCGCCGACTCGCCGACCCACGTGCGCGGCAAGCGCGCCAAACCGTGATGCAGCAGCGTCGCCAGGTGTTGGCGCAGGGCTTCGAGTCGATGCAGGCAAGGGTCGTCGTGCTCGTCCGGAACACAGCCGAGCGGCAGCGCGGCCAGAGCGCCGCTCGCGCTGGCGAAGTCCGGCACGATCATCACGCCCTCGCACCCGAGCGCCCAGGGCTCGATGCAGGGCAGGCCATGCCGCCAGCTCAACACGCCGGCGACGTGGCGCAGCGCACCGTGGCGGCCGTTCGTCGCCGCGGCGATGGCGTCGAGTGCATGGGCCGTGTGGCGTTCGTGTGTGCGTTGGATCAGCAGCGCTTCGCCTTGCGCGTCGCGCAGCACCGCCAGCACGCACTGCGCATTGGCGTCGTAGGCCGGCGCATCGACCTCGGCGGGGCTGAAGACGACGAAGCGCCGCGCGGCGTGGCGCGGCTGCAGCGATGCGTTGGGATGCGCCTGGTGCTCGTTGCGCAGCGCGGCCACGCTCGCAAAGCGCAGTGGGCTGCCGAGTTGTGCCCAATCGCCCGATTGCGGCAACACGCTGTTCTGCGAGCTGCGCGCGCGCGCCAGGCGCACGCTGCCGTCGGGTCGGCGCGCGGCCTGCTGCGCCAGCAATTGGCCCTGCGCCAGCGCTTCGAGGCAGCACACCCGGCGCCAGGCGCTCGGTGGCGCGCAGCTTTGCTTCGTCGGCGAGCTTGGCGTCGGGCACCTGCCATTCATGGCGCGAGCACAAGGCGCGTGCCGGTGTCGATGTCGGCCATGACCAGCGTCGTGCGGCGAAGCGTGGCCGTCGCGCTGCGTGCGCGCGCCCAGGCACATCAGGCGCAGGCGGTCGAGCGCGGTCTCGCCGGCCTGGCCAACGCCGAGCACTGCGCCCGCGTGGCCGGGCAGGCCGCCGGCAGCAAGACGCAACGCCAGTTCGGCCAACAGATCGGCACCGTTGTGCGGCGTCATACAGTGCACTGCGTCTGGCATAGGCGTCGCTCCACGTTTCGACATCGGCAACCAGCAAAGACAACCACGCTGCCGGCCGCCGCCGCGATGCGTGCTGCCGACAGCGCCTGCATCAAGCGCGCCCGCGTCCCTTGCGAGCACGCCGTGGCGAGAGGATCGCACCGGCCAGTTGTTCGAAACGGCAAACGATCGAGCAACATGACGCGCGCCCTGTGCGACCCAGGCGCACCGTGAGCTGTGGCGCGGTTGGCATCCTGCGCCTGGGCCGCGCGAAAGGCCCACAACCCCAGCGCGACATGCTCGCAGCGCTGGCGGCACGCAGGCAATCGCAGCGCGCAGCCTCGATCGCGGCGCCGCCCCAGAAGCGCACCGTGGCGCTGGGCAGGCGCGCGGTTTCGCAGGGCTCGCCGCCGGCGCGCCGGCGCAGCTCGACGCTCATGCCGGCGTCGTGCAGTTGCCGTGCTGCCGCGATCAACACCGCGGGCACGACGCGTATCAGCGCTTCATCGCTCGCGTCGGCCACGGGTGTTGCGCATCGGCGGTGTTGCGGCCGCCTCGTTGCCGACGCTTGCTGTGGCGAACTCGCGATACGCCAGCGCCGCGATCACGCGATGCCGGCACACACCGCCAGCGCCACAACTGCATCGCACGTCGCGGATCGGCACACCTTGCGGCCATTGGCAGCACACGCCGTCGTCGAACGCCGCGTCGAGCGTTCCTTGCGCGTCAACGGTGAGCTGCGGCCGATAGCCAGCAGCCAACTCGCGTTGCGCGCGCTTGACGATGCCGGCATTGGCCGCATGCGACAACGCCTCGGGCGACAGGTGCAGCAGGTCTTCGCGCAGCGTGCTCACTTGCGCCCCCTACGGCGCTTCGCGCCGGTCCCCCCAAGGGGGAACGAGCGCGTTGGGAGCGGCACGGCAGCGCTCACTTCAACTTTTCCGCCAGCCACGCCGCGAGCTGCCCCGGCGTCATCGCGCCCACATGCGCGCCGGCTTCGACCAGCTTGCCGGCGAGCTCCTGGTCATAGACCGGGTCGGCGCGCTCGTCGAGCGCGGCCAGGCCGAGCACCGTGCTGCCTTGCGCCACGAGCGCGCTGCACATGGCTGATCAGCACATGTTCGGCCATGCCTTCGTAGAAGTCGCTGACGATGACGACGATGGCGCGCCGTGGCACGGCGATGAGCTCTGCCGCGTAGCCCACGGCCTTACCGATGAAGGTGCCGCCGCCGAGCTGCACGCCCATCAGCACCTCGACCGGATCGTTGACGCTCTCGGTGAGATCGACGACCTCGGTGTCGAAGGCGATGAGGTGCGTCTTGATGCCGGGCAGCCCCCACAGGCAAGCCGCCGTCACCGCGGCGTGGATCACCGAGCGGAGCATGCTGCCGCTCTGATCGACACCAGCAGGAACACTTGCCACGGTTCGAGCACGCGCCGCGTGTTGACGTGAAACAGCGGCTCGCTCGATGACCAGGCGCTGGCGCTGCACGTCGTAGTGGCGCAGGTTGCGCTTCAAGGTTTCGCGCGCGGCGAACTGGTTGGCCGCGCCTTGCAGGCTCAACTGCTGCGGCTTGCGTGGCACCGGAGAACGCGCGCTGCACCTGGCTGCGACAGCTTCTCGATCAACTCGCGCACGACCTTTTCCACCAGCTTGCGCGCCATCGCCAGCACCTGCGGATTCATCAGGTGCTTGGTGCGCATCACTGCTTGCAGCAAGGCCGGGTTCGGCGTGGCGCGTTCGAGCACCTCGAGGTTGGTCACCACCTCGTCGATGCCGTAGCGCTCGATCGCGTCGCGCTCCAGGCGCTCGATCGTCTCCTTAGGGAAGAGCTCGTGGATGCTCGTTGATCCACTCCGGCACGGTGAGCTGCGAGGCTTCGCTGCCGCCGTGGCGGTCGAGCGCGTCGTCGGGCGATCGGCCGGTCTGCGACGGGTCGTCGCGGCCGTAGAGCCAGGCCAGAGAACGATCCATCGCGGCGGCGCCGCTGCCGCCCGCGCCCAGGCTCGCGTTGCCGGCTTCGCCGAGCAGCAGCCGCCAGCGCTCGGCGGTGTCGAGGGTGGGCAGCGGTTTCATCGCGGTGAGCCTGTCATGTGTCGAGCCCGATCTCACGCGCCCACGCCAGCGCCTGCGCTTCGATGCGCCGCGCATCGAGCAGCGCGTCGCTGCCATCGCGCAGTTGCAGCAGCCGCTGCTGTTGCCCGGCGTCGAGCCCGAGCAGGCGCGCCACATGCGCAGCGATCGCGCCGCGTTCGCGCGGCGGGAACCAGCCGAAGGCGCGCGCGCAGCGCCGGCAGCGCGACGAGAAAGTCTTCGATGCCCGATGCCATCGAGCGCGGCGTGCACCGCGCGCACGATGGCATCGTACTCGGCCGGCCAGCGCGCGGGCGCAGGAGAACAGGCCGTAGAGAAAGTCGCCGAGCGCGTCGCGCGCGCGGCATCGCGCGCATGAGCGGCAAGCACTTCGGCGCGCGCGGCTTGCGCGTCGGCCGCCAAGGCCGTCGTGCTGCGCAGGCCACGCCGAGCGCGGCGCCGCGCAGCGCCGGCGGCTTGGTCGGTGATGCGCGCCAGGCGCGCAAAGGTTGCGAGCGCGAAGCGCGCGTCGAGTGCGGGCAGCTCGAGCGCGCAGCAAGCGCATCGAACACCGCGGCCGCGCCTGCACATCGGGCTTCGAGTCTGCGCCGGGCTGCCCGCGCCGTCGCGGCCTTCGAGCAGCCACAAGAATCGCTCGGCGATCGCCGCGAGCGTGTCTTCGAGCAGAGCGCGCGGATCGTCGCCCCAGAAGCCGGCTTGCACGAGCTGCGGCCAGCGCATCGCGCGGCACGTGCGAGCGCGCCGTGGTCATGGCTCGCGGCGAAGCCATGGCGCAACCGCTGCGCCAAGTCGTCGCCCATGTCGAGCAGGCCCGCGCGGATGGCCTGCATCAGGCAGCGCGTCAGCGCGGCCGCGTCGCCGCCTGCTTCGGCCACCTGGCGCAGCAGGCATTGGCGCGCGGCGGCGGCAAGCGTGGCGCCATGCACCGAGGCTTCGATCAGGTCGGGGAACCAGCGGTCGTCCTGCTGCACCAGATGCCAGTGCTCTTCGTAGCGCATGTCCTGCGCGAGGCGCGCGCGCGGCGTGCGGCGCTTTCAGCTCCGTCGAATTGCGCGCCGCCGACGCCGAGGCAGCTGCAGTTGCCACAGCAGGCGCGCGCGCGGCAGGTCATCGGCGCGGCGGCGGTCGAGCACGAGGCTTGACGCGGCTCGCGCTGCGAGCGACGAACTCGCAGGCTGCGAGGCGCTCGCGCACATCGCGCAGCAGCGGCGGCAGCGGCGTGTCGGCGTGAAGGCGGCCGGCGCCGTCGCCGGTGAAGGCGAGCAGCGCCTCGCGCAGCAGCGGGTGGTGCTGCGCGTGCGAGCAGGCGGGTGTCGCTCCACGGCGGCGGGCGTGTCGAGCGCTTCCTTGATGAGCGGCCGATTGCAGGCCATCGAGCAGATCGACGCGCAGCGGCACGTCATGGCCGCGCAGGCGCGCAAGCGCGCGGCATTGCGCGCTCGAACGCGAGCAGGTCGGCGGTGGAGAGGGCCAGGTGCATGCTGGCGCAGGCGCTGACACCATCGGCTCACGCGCGCGATCGCGCGGCCGAGCGCAGGGCCGTGTTCCCACGCCCATTGATAGAACATCGGCGACGGCATGCCGGAGCGGTAGCCGCCGAGCGCATCGACCTGGCGGAACTCGAAGGGCACGAGGTAGCAGCCGGCGCTGCACGCTCGTCGCTCGGCTGCGGCGCTTCGGGCTCGACGCAGTTGGCGCGTTCGACACGGTGCTGGCCAAGCGTGTTCGAGCGCCGGCTTGTGCCAACCGCCGCAGACGACGAGCACGCGTTCGTGCGTCGCGTTGCGCGCCCAGGCGAGCCAGCGCGCCATGCAGCTCCTCGCGCGCCCGGTCTTGCGTCGGTGCCGGGCTCGTCGCCGCGCAGCTCGGCGAAGTACAGCGTCGAGGCGCTGCGCCGAGTTCATCGGGCGCGGTGTCGGCTTGGAGTGATTCGAAGAAGTGGTCCCACAGCGCGTCGTCGCTGTCGCAACCGAAGCGGCGGCAGAACGTTGCGGTCACCACCTGCGTGTAGCGCGTGCGCCGTGTGCAGTTGCGCGGCGGTGCGGCGCTGCGCTCGTCGCGGCGCGCGCGCGGTAGAGCCAATGCGGCAGGTCGATGAAGCGCAGCGCCGCGCCGGCCGCGTGCCCGCGGCGCAGCGCCACCCATTCCGGCGAGTAGTCGAGAAACGGGAACCAGCACTGCGCCGCGGGCCGATGCCTTCGTCGGCGATAGGCTGTAAAGCGCCAGCGGCAGCGTGTGGTCGAGCAGCAGCTCGCCGATGCGCGGGTTGAAGTCGCTCGGGCCTTCGATCAGCACGGCCTGCGGCCGCTCGCTCTCGATCACGTGCGCGCACCAGGCGCGCGCACGCCGGGCTGTGGTGGCGCATGCCGATGATGCGGACGGCCAAGCGCTCATTCGGGCAGCAGGTGACGCGCTGCGTGGAAGGCCTGCCAGTGCTCGCCTTTGCGGCGGCTGGCGCGCTGCTCGATGTAGCGGCGGATCTTCTTCAGGTCTTCGGCGTTGTCTTTGGCTGCCGCGCCGGCCAGCGCTTCGACGATATCGCCCGGCTGCCCCGTGTCGCCGCGCAGGTAGTGGCCACGCAGCGCCACCGCATGCGCCACGCTCACCGCCTCGGCGGTGCTGACGACGGTGGACAGGCGCTCGCTCGCGTTGCCGTCCTTGTCGAGGCCGGTGCGCAGCTCGCGGAAGGTCGTCACCAGTACTTCGAGCACGTCGTCCGACGGTTTGCACCGTCAAGCCGTCGTGCGCCAGCAGACGCGTGAGCTCGCGAGCGCACGAGCGCGAGTTCCTCGTCGTAGTCGGCGATGGGAAACACGGTCTCGAAGGAGAAGCGGCGCTTCAGCGCGGCCGACATCTCGTTGACGCCGCGGTCGCGCGTGTTGGCGGTGGCGATCAGGTTGAAGCCCGGCGCGGCAAACACGGCGTTGGCGTCGGCCAGCTCGGGCACCATCAGCAGCCGCTCCGACAAGATCGACAGCAGCGCGTCCTGCACTTCCGGCGGGCAGCGCGTGATCTCTTCGAAGCGCACGAGCTGGCCCTCGCGCATCGCGCGGTACAGCGGCGAGGGCACCAGCGCGCGCAGGCTCGGGCCCTTCGTTGAGCAGCAGCGCATAGTTCCAGCCGTACTTGATCTGGTCTTCGGTGGTGGCGGCGCTGCCCTGGATGGTGAGTGTGCAGGTGCCGCAGACCGCGGCGGCGAGCAGCTCCGAGAACAAACTCTTCGCTGTTCCGGGCTCGCCCACCAGCAGCAGTGCGCGGTTCGATGCGAGCGTGACCATCGCGCGTTCGAGCAGGCTCGGCGCGCAGACGATCTTGCGCCGCACACCGCCGCCGCCGCCGATGAAACGCATCACTGCCTTCATCGACAGGCGCCAGCCCGGCGGCACGGGGCCTTTGTCTTCGCGCGCGAGTTGCGCCAGCTCGTCGGCGTAAAGCGTCTCGGCGGGCGGGCGCTGGATGCGGGGCGTGGTGTTGCTCATGGATCGTCCTCGGGTGTCGGTTGCGGTCACCCGCGAGGTGACAGGCGGTGGATGTCGCGCAGCGTTTCGCTGAGCAGCACGGGATCGGCGCTGGCGAAGGCCACGGGCTTGTTCTCCACGGCAGCGACGAGTCTGCCCAGCTGCTGCCGCGGCTCGCCGGACAGAGCACCGACGAACATGCCGGGGTCGAGTTGCAGGCAAGCCATGAGCCCCGCGCCGAGCGGGCGTTCGACCGTGCAGATCATGCCGCCGTCTTCGCTCGAACCGCGTGACCACCCGCGATCGAGCAGGCCGATGACGGCGCCGGTCGCGGCGTCGCGTCCTTCGAAATGATCGAGGCTCGTGCGCGCCGCGTCTTCGGCCGACAACGCATACACCTCGCGATCGAGCTGCGCGAAGGGTTGCAGCACTTCGTAGTCGGCGAACACGATGCCGAAGGCGTGTTTGATTGCTGGCGGCCACAGCAGCGGATGCACGATGCCGAAATGCGCGTCGGCCGGCGGGACGTAGGCGCGATCTTGCGCGTCGGCGAGCGTGCCGTCTTCGGCGATGCGGCAGGCGTCGAGTAGACGGCCGCGCTCGTCGAAGACACCCCATGCCAGCCGCGCGGCGAGTTCACGCAGCAGCGGATGGGTGATGAAGAAGCGGCGGAAGTCGTCGAGCGCCCACCGCCGCTGGGCGACCATGGCCTGCTCGAGGCGCGCGAGCTGCACGCGCGCGAGTGAGCGCGCGTCCTGCTTCAACTGCTTCCAGCGCAGCTCGGCGGCGCCGGCCAGCGCCGCGTCATCGTCGAGCCGCGGCTTGGGCAGGTCTTTTAGTCGTGCGCCGCTGCCATTGACGACGAAGGGCTTCAAGGTCTCATCGAGCCGGATCGTGAAGCGCCGCGGCCCGTAGTCGAGCATGCGCTCCTGGTCGAGGCCGAGCATGGGCACGATGCGGTCGGCGAGTTCGTCGCGGCCGAGGCCGCGCTGCTCGGCGACGGTATCGAGGTGCTCCGCGGCGCGCTGGCGCACGGCGTCGGGCTTGGCGCGCGTGGCCAGGTTGCTGATCTGCATCAGCGCCGCGTCGGTGCCGAAGTCGGCCAGCATCTGCAGCGCCTCGAGCGCGCGCTGCTTCTTCTTGTCGCGGGCCCAGATCAGCGCTCGCGCGCCGAGGCGATGCGCCGTGCTGTTGTCGTTGAGCAGCGCGAGCGCCCCGAAAGCCCATGCGCTCGCGCTCGGCATGTCCGCATTGATCCAGGCTTGGAACACATCGCACGCGAAGGCAGCCAGCGACGCGTCGGTGCAAACCTCGCGGATGGGGTCGATGCCGGCATAGGGTTCGTCGGGTTTGCTGATCGCGAGCATCAGGCCGAGGTTGCGCATCGCGTCGTCGGGAAGGGCAGCACCGCCGACGCGCAGCCGCGGGCGATGCAGCTTGGCGGGGTCGAAGAATTTCGGCAGCGTCGGCAGGCGATCGGGCAGCCGCAGCAACGGGTCGGCGTCGAGTTGTTCGGCCAGGGCTTGCGGCACTGCGCCGCCGATGGCCCGCGCTGCCTGCTGGAGGTGCTCGCGCAGGCCAGTCGCCGCCAGCGCGTGCAAGGCGGCGCGCGCGTCCTCGCGCGCCACCTCGTCGGAGCCGAAGAGTTGACGCACCAGCACGTCGGCGGTAATAGCAGGGTGCGCCCGCAGCCAGGTGGTGGCGACTTGCCGCGCGTCTTCAGCCGGCGTCTGGCGTTGAGCGCGATCGCGGCGAGCCCGGGCGCCTCGATCCAGCGCGCGATCCGCAGCCCCTGCACCGGCCGCCGCGCGGCGCACTCCTGCACGTAGGCAATGGCGTCGGCGTCGAAACGCAGCAGCAGCAGCGTGAGTTCATCGTCGAAGACCCAAGACCAGCGCGACACCGGCACGGCACGGCACAACGACTGTGCCAGGGTGTCGGGCAGCCACCTGCAACCAAGCCAAGGAGAGCGGGCGATCCTCCGGCCCGGCGATGTCAGCAGATTGCAGCGGTGCGCCGGCCAGCAACGCCGGCCGCGATTCGGCACGCACGCCCAGGCGCTCGAGGTTCTCATCGATCCATCTTGCGCGGTGAGCGCGAAGCTCCTCGCTCGTGTCGAGGAACGCCGCTCTTCGGCTTGCCGCACGTGTTCGCGTTCTTCGACCGACCACACGAGCCGTGCCGGCAAGGTCGATGGCGGCAACGCGAGGCAGCGGGATCGACGCCGCGCGCGAGCCGTGGCGCCACGGCGGATCGCGGAGCAACGGCGGCAGGTCAGCAGGCTCGGCGAGCGGTGTCAAGGCTTCTCCACGAACGGCGCCAGCATTTCCGCATCGCGCAGCACCTCGCTCGCAATGATCGGGTCGAGCCGTTCGAAGTTGACATGGCCCTTGTCGTCCCAGGTGCCCACCTGGCGCAGCACGATCTTCGGGATGCGCTGCTTGGGCTCATAGGTCGGGTCGCCGACGATGGTGCCGGGATCGAGTTCGATCTGCACTTCCAGTCCATCACCCACGCGCTTGGCAAACCAGCCGACCCAGCCCGCGTCCTGCGCCTGGCCGCGCTCCCAGCCGCGGTTGACGAGGCCCATCACGCTGCCGGTGGCGATGGTCTTGTGCTCGAAGCGTTTGATCTCGCTCGTCTTGCGCTCGGCAACGGTCAGCGTGTATGTCTCGCGGCCGAGTTGCTTGAAAGGTTGCAGGATTTCGTAGTCGGCAAAGATTTGACCGAAGGCGGCTTGCATCGGCGGCGGCATCTCGATCACATGCACGATGCCGACCGTGGTCTCTTCGGGCAGCGTGGTCGCGAATCTTCGGCATCGGCCAGCGTCCAGTCTTCGGCGACGCGAAACGCGCTCGTCACCTGGCCTTGCGCGTCGTACACACCCCAGACCACGCGCGCGGCGAGGTGGCGCATCAGCGGGTGCTCGAGGAAGAAGAGATTGAAGTCCGCGGCCGACCAGCGGCGGCGCTCGACCATGCTCATCTCCAGGCGCATCACCTGCAGGCTGGCGATGGCCTTGGCGTCTTTCTTCATCTGCTTGAAGCGCTCGGTGGCGGCGTCGGCCAGCGCCGCGTCGTCGCTCTTCAGCGGCTTGGGCAGATCTTTCAGACGCATGCCTTGCGCATCCTTGACGAAGGGCTTCAAGGTTTCGTCGAAGCTCCACGTGGAACTTGCGCGGGCCGAAATCGAGGTCGAGCGTGCCGTGCTCGTCGAGGCCGAGATCAGGCACGAGGCGGTCAGCAAGTGCGGCGGCGGTGAAGCCACGTGCTTCGGCCACCACCGCGATCTTTTCCCTGGCGCGGTCCTGCAAGCCCTTGAACTTGACCTTGCCCGCGATGCCGTTCAAGTGCATCAGCGCCACGTCGCTGCCGATCGTGGCCAGCAGGTCCAGTCCGGTGACCGCGCGCTGGTGTTGCGACTCGCCGGGCCACTCGCGGATGCGTGGCGCCAGACGGCGCGCGGTTTCGTCGTCGCCGAGCAAGCCCAAGGTCGTGAAGGCCCAAGACTCCTTGCTCGGCGCGCCGCCGGCGTTCCAGGCCTCGAACAGATCCCATGCGAACTCGGCGAGCGATGCGGGCGTGCACGCCTCCTTGACGACGCCCAAGCCCGCGTACGGCGCGTCGAGCTTGCTGATCGCGAGCATGGCGCCGATGTGCTCCATCGCGCTCGTCGGCAAGGCATCACCGCCGTCGCGCAGCACCGGGCGGCGAAACGATGCCGCGACGAAGAAGCTCGGCAGTTTGGGCATGCGCGACGGCAGCACGAGCAGCGGGTCGGCATCGAGCAGGTCTTGCAGGGCCTGCGACATCTCGGCCCCATAGGCCGCAGCGGCTTCGCGCGCCTGCGCTTCGAAGCCATTGGCGGCGAGCCAGCGCACACCGAACTGCGCGTCGTCGCGCGCGCCTCTTTCTTTACCGAACGCCAGCGGCAGCGCGGCAGTGAGTGCGGTGACAGGGTGCGCGCGCAGCCAGGCGACGGCGGGGGCCTTGGCTTTTTTCAGGTTGCGCAGGGCGTGCAACGCGGTGGGGACGAGGCGCGGGCTGTCCACCGACAACGCGATGGTCAAGCCTTCTTCGACGCGAGATTGCACATAAGGCAGCAGCCCAGGAATGGCTGCTTCACCCCATCGCGCGAGGATGGCACGCACGGGCGCGATGTGCTCGCCCCAGCTGTACCAATGCTTGGCGGGGTAGCTGTTCCACAAAGCCAGTCCCATGTCGCCAGAAAAGCGCAATGCAAGTTCGGGGCGTGCCCCCGAGAAGTACCGTTTGGTGACATTGACGTCGTCGGCGCGCAGCGCTTCGCCGCCTTTGATCCGTGCTTGGCCTGCGGGTGTGATCTGCATGTCGTTGAGGACTTCGAGATCCGATCGCCGCGAAGCCCATCGCACGTCGTAGTCAGCGTGCTGCGCCTTCTCTTGCGCACTCCACTCGATGCGCTCCGCAGTCGGCGCCACATCGACCTGCAACGTCGGCAACTCCGCCGCCCGCGCCTTGCGCAACCACGGCGGCTCGCGCAGCAACTCAGGCAACTGCTCGGGGCGCGCTTCCTCGGATTCGAGCGACGACAACAGCCCTTCGAATCGTTCCCGAGTCGCGGGTGCGAGCGCGGGCAACACTTGCGCCAGCGCGGCAGGTTCACGCAACGCCAAGCGCACGGCCCAGCCCTCGGCCAGGCGCGAGCGGCTCGACAGTGCATGCTCGACGACGCACTTCAACACCGCGGCCGGATAGCGCTGCGACAGCTTGTCGAGCGCGGCGCGCACCTCCTTGCGCTCGATCAGCTCGGCCAGTTGGGGAATCAGTTGCGGCGTCTGCATGCGCAAGGCCAGCGCCGTGAAGCGCTCGCTGTTGTCGCGGTCGGCAGCCTTGCGCAACTGGTCGGTGATCAGATCGAGGGCGCCAGCGCCGTGCAGGTGAATCTGCAGCACCAGCGCGCCCTCGACCATGCCGTAGTAGGGCGCTGCTTTCCCGAGATAGCCGCGCAGCGCTTCCACGGGCACCACGCAATCGCGCAGGACCAGGTTCGCGTCGGGTGCGCCGTCGGCAAAGGAGGCCAGTGCCCAGTCGGTGCGGTGCGGGCACAGTTCTGCGCGCAGCATGCGGTCCAGCGGCGTCGATCCGGCCTGCCGTTCGAGGGCGGCGATGACTTGCTCGTGTTCGGCATCGCTGCACGCGGCGATCGCGGCGCGCAACGGCTCGAACTGTGCGTTGACGACGCGCGACAGGACGTAGGGCTCAGTCGCGCTGCGCCCCATGTCGAGCGCCACTCCGACCATGAACGGTAGGCCATGCAACGCCGCGCCGAGCCTGGTGGCCCAGGTCAGGCCGTAGTTGCCGTAGTAGTAGTGCTGGTTCCGCTGCGCGGGATCCTTGACGTTCGCGTCCAGGCACTGCGCGCACAGCTCCAGCCAAAACGCGTGATCGGCGCGTTCGAGGTTCGCCGGCTGAATCATCTGCCTGCTGGTGGCCGTGTCCCATCGCGTGCGCTGTGCGCTTGTGCCCACGAGCACGGGCAACTGAAGGACCCCTTGAGCGCTGTACTTGTCGGTCTCGAACACGATCAGTTGTTGCAGCAGGGCTTTGCCGTCGGCCACGGGCGGCGCATGGATGCCCCGAACCATGGGCATCGCCTTGCGCAGCTCGTCACTCCATTGGAATCCGCCGCCGGGCCACTCGATCAGCGATGAAGCCGGGTCACTGGCTGGCGGTGCGGATGGGCTGGTTGTTTTAGGCGAAGGTGAAGCGGCTTGTGGCGTAGGTGCAGCAGGCTTCGGCGCGGCCGGTGGCGGTGCGCTCACGGCGGCGAGCGTTGGGCCGGCTGCCACACCGCTCTCGGTGTAGCCCTTGCCGGTCTTGTCCTTCAGCAGCGCGTCGTACTCCTTCTTCGCCGCCGCGCCGCTGCCGAAGGTCTTGGTCTTTGTCTGGCCGTTGGTGCCAATGCGACCGAAGCGCACCGTCACGTCGCAACCTGCCAGCTCGACTTCCCAAAACTTGCTCGAGGAGCCTTCGATCAGCTCGAATCTGCGCATCGGGCCATCCTCTGTGAGCGTGTATGCAACGCGACGAACTATATCGGCGCCCGACGCGACGATGCACGTCGCGAGGCCGGTGATTTCCGGCCTTGCTGACTCAGCTTCTGCACCGCGGGGCGCGGGTTCAGCGGGTGCCTTTGTTGACCGCAAGCGTATTGACGGGCGACTCGAAATAGTCCTGCACCAGCACCGCCAGTTGCTGCATCAGCTTGCTCTGACCGCGCCGCCCGGTGAACAGCGCCAGCTCGCTGTCGGGCAATGATGGCAGGCCTTCGCGGGCGCCGAGCTTGCGAAAGCCATCGAGCATCGCGCTGTGAGTCAGGCATGACGCGGCCATGCCGGCGCTGACGGCCGACTGCAGCCCGAGCACGCTCGGCGCGCAGTAGGCCGCTCGCCACGGACGCCGCTGTTTGTCGAGCGCGCCGGTGGCCAAGCTGCGGATGCCGCAGCCCAGCGGCAGCAGCGCCAGCGACACCGTGTCGCGCGGGCCGCAACTTGTACGAATCTGCGGCGACCCACGACACACGCTCGCGCCGGATCAGCTCGCCCTCGCTGCTGCCGATCTCGCGCCGGCCGATCACCATGTCGAGCGCGCCGTTCTTCATCAGGCCGCGCAGGTGGCCGGTGACGCCACTTGTGCCGGGTCAATGCGGCGCTTAAGGTACGGGCCTCTTCAACGCATGAGGTGTTGCCATGATCCGATCCCTGTTCTGCATCACGCTGCTGGCCGCGGGCGCCGCGCAAGCGCAAGGCGAGCGTGCCGTGTTCTTCGTCGAACCGAAAGACGGCGCCGTGGTTGCCAACGAGTTCAAAGTCGTGTTCGGCACCAAGGGCTGGCAGGTGCGCCCGCTTGGCGACATGACCGCCGGCACCGGCCACCACCATCTGCTGATCAACCCGGCGGCGCCGGTGGAGACCGGCAAGCTGATTGCGGTGGACCAGCCCGAGAAGATCATGCATTTCGGCAAGGGCCAGACCGAAACGATGTTGAAGCTCGCGCCGGGGCGCTACACGCTGCAGCTGCAGTTGGGTGACGGCGGGCACAACTCACTCGGCCAAGAGGCCCGGTCGTCGATCACGGTGACCGTCAAATGAGCGCGCGTCTTGCGCTGACGCCCGCCGCAGGCGCGCTGCTCGCGGCCTGTGCTTCATCGCCGACAGCGCCGCCGGTGCCCGACGCCCTCAAGCCCGGCGTGCAGGAGCGGCAAGCCTTCTCGCGCCATGCACGCGGCGTGCAGATCTACCACTGCGATGCGGATGGCGGCGCGTTCAAGAGGACCTTCGTCGCCCCGCAAGCGCAGTTGTTCGAGAGCGCGGCGAGTCAAGCAGCACTCGGCACGCATGGCGCCGGCCCGTTCTGGCAGGGCAACGACGGCAGCCGCGTCGTCGGCAAGGTCAAGGCGAGGGCCGATGCCGCCAACGCCGCAGCCGACGTCCCTTGGCTGCTGTTGACCACCACCGCCGAAGGACCGGGCGGGCAGATGGCTTCGGTGAAGAGCATCCAGCGCATCAAGACGGTGGGCGGCGTGGCGCCATCGTCGGGCTGCGCGGCGGCGGCCGATGTCGGCAAGCAGGCGCGCGTGCCGTACACGTCGGACTACGTGTTCTTCGTCGACGCGTAGCCGCAGCGGTTCAGTTCTTCCCCGCCCCGCTCGCAATCGCAGCCCGCAGCGCCCGCAACTTGGCCTTGACCCGGCGCGCGTTGTCATTGCCCATGCGCAGCAGCATCTTCGAGCCGGCGGGCAGGGCTTCGAGTTGCGGGTCGGCGAACTCGTAGCGTGTCCACGGTTGCGTCGAGGCGACTTCGCCCTTGACGTTGGTCAGGCGCACGGCCAGCGGTGCGGCCGGCTCGGGGGTGGCGAGCAACTGGTCGATGACGGCGACGAGGCGGTCGTTGAAATAGGCGTTCGGGTAGCCGAGCTCTTTGTAGGCGCTCTGGAACAGCGGGTAGTTCTGCTTGTACAGCGCAGCCATGCGTGCCGTGTCGAGCGAGTCCGCCAGCGCGACGAAGGCGCTGTAGCGCGCGTTGTTGACCGTGGCGATGGTCTCGGTGTCGCCGTCGCGCTGCACGGCGAACTTGCCGGCGGCCGGGTCCACGGGCCACAGCCGCGGCGCGGCGTGCGCGCGGCCGAGGTTGTCGATCGTCGCCACGGCGCGGCGCACGAAATCATCGCGCCTCACCATCGACGCGCCGGGCTTGCTGCCGAGCAGCGTGCCGATGGCCTGCGCGATCACGCCCTCGGCTTGATCGAGCGTGCGCGGTGCTTCGGCGCTGGCCGCGGCCTCTTCGATCGGATGCTGGATCGGCGGCAACGACGCCGCGGGTTCGGGGGCTGCGGCCACCGGCGAGGGTGCCGCCTGCGTGGTGGCGCTCGGCAGCGGCGGCAGCCTGGATTGCTGCTGCTGCCACCAGTACCAGCCGCCGCCCAGCACCAGGGCAATCAGCAGGGCCGCCGCGGCAGCCACCGCGCCGCGGTGGATGCCGCCGGCGTTGGGCGCGTAGCGGGGCTCGGCCGCGTTGGCCGCGCGCTCAGGGGCGTTGATGTCGTCCATGCGGCATGGTAGGCACGCAGTCGCGGCGCGTCACGCGGTTTTGTGAATCCTTGTGACGCAGTGGGATGTCGCAGCCATCTCCTTCACGCCGCGAGCAACTGCCGCAGCACGTAGGGCAGGATGCCGCCGTGCTTGTAGTAGTCGACCTCGATGGCGGTGTCGATGCGCAGGATCACGCGCACCTCCTTGCGGCTGCCGTCGGCGCGCGTGATGACGAGCGTGGCGTCGTCCTGCGGCTTGACTTTGGCACCGAGCACGACGTCGATCGTCTCGCCACCCGTGATGCCGAGCGACTCCCACGAATCACCGGGTTTGAACTGCAGCGGCAGCACGCCCATGCCGATCAGGTTGCTGCGGTGGATGCGCTCGAAGCTCTTCGCCACCACGGCCTTGATGCCGAGCAGCTGCGTGCCCTTGGCCGCCCAGTCGCGCGAGCTGCCGGTGCCGTACTCCTCGCCGGCGAAGATCACCGTCGGCGTGCCTTCCTTGATGTAGTCCATCGCGGCGTCGTAGATCGCCATCTTCTGGCCGTTCTTCAACGTGTAGCCGCCTTCCTCGCGCGAGCCGTCTGCCTTGGGCGGCAACATCAGGTTCTTCACGCGCACGTTGGCGAAGGTGCCGCGCATCATCACGTCGTGGTTGCCGCGGCGTGCGCCGTAGCTGTTGAAGTCGGCTTTGAGCACGCCGTTGGCGATCAGAAACTTGCCGGCCGGCGTGGTGTCCTTGAAGCTGCCGGCCGGGCTGATGTGGTCGGTGGTGATGCTGTCGCCGAACAGCGCCATCACCTTGGCGCGCTGCACGCCCGACACCAGCGCCTTGGGCTGCATCGTGAAGCCGTCGAAGAACGGCGGCTGCGCGATGTAGGTGCTCTTCGGCCAGTCGTAGACTTGGCCCTTGGTGCCTTTGACGGCGTCCCACAGCTTGCCGGGCTGGCTCTTGACCTTGGCGTAGTTGGCGCGGAAGGCCTCGGGGTTCATCGCCAGCTTCATCAGCGCATAGACCTCGTCGCTCGTCGGCCAGATGTCGCCGAGGTACACGTCCTTGCCGCCTTTGCCTCGGCCCACGGGCTGCGTCATCAGGTCGCGCGTCACGTTGCCGGCGATCGCGTACGCCACGACGAGCGGCGGGCTGGCGAGAAAGTTGGCCTTCAGGTTCGGGTGGATGCGCGCCTCGAAGTTGCGGTTGCCCGAGAGCACCGCGGCGCAGATCAGATCGTTGTCGATGATCGCCTTGTTGATCTCCGGCGTGAGGTCGCCGGCATTGCCGATGCAGGTCGTGCAGCCATACGCCGCCACCGCAAAGCCGAGCTTTTCGAGGTAGGGCAGCAGCCCCGCCTTGGTCAGGTACTCGGTGACGATGCGCGAGCCGGGTGCGAGCGAGGTCTTGATGTGCGGCGACATCGTCAGGCCCGCCTCGACCGCCTTCTTCGCCAGCAGGCCGGCTGCCAGCAGCACGCCCGGGTTGCTGGTGTTGGTGCAGCTCGTGATCGCGGCGATCAGGATGTCGCCGTTCTTGAGGGGCAGGCCCGACTGCGTCGTGAAGACCTTGCCGAGCTTGTCGGCCGGCTGGTTGAAGCCGTTGTCGGCGATCGGCGCGGAGAACAGCTCGCCGAATTTTTTGGAGAGGTTCGTGATCTCGATGCGGTCCTGCGGGCGCTTCGGGCCGGCGAGGCTGGGCACGACGGTGGACAGATCGAGCTTGACCACGCTCGTGTAGTCGATCTCGCCGCTCATCGGCACGCCGAACATCTTCTGCGCCTTGAAGTAGGCCTCGAAGGTCTCGATCTCTTCTTCGGTGCGCCCCGTGCCCTTGAAGTATTCGATCGTGCGCTCATCGACCGGGAAGAAGCCCATCGTCGCGCCGTACTCGGGCGCCATGTTGGCGATGGTTGCGCGGTCGGGCAGGGCGAGCGTCTTCGTCCCCGGACCGAAGAACTCGACGAACTTGCCGACGACCTTGTGCTTGCGAAGAATCTCGGTCACGGTCAAGACAAGATCGGTGGCCGTGACGCCTTCGCGCAGCTTGCCGGTGAGCTCGAAGCCGACCACGTCCGGCGTCAAAAAATACACCGGCTGGCCCAACATGCCGGCCTCGGCTTCGATGCCGCCGACGCCCCAGGCGACGACGCCGATGCCGTTGATCATCGTCGTGTGGCTGTCGGTGCCGACGAGCGAATCGGGATAGACGACACCGTCCTTGCCGACGTGCACGCCGCGCGCCAGATACTCGAGATTGACCTGGTGCACGATGCCGAAGCCGGGCGGCACGACGCCGAAGGTGTCGAAGGCCTGCATGCCCCACTTCATGAACTGGTAGCGCTCCTGGTTGCGCTCGAACTCGAGCTTCATGTTCAGATCGAGTGCCTTCTTGTCGCCGTAGTGGTCGATCATCACGCTGTGATCGACGACCAGATCGACCGGCACGAGAGGCTCGATCGTCTTCGGGTTCTTGCCCAGCTCGGCGGCCACGTTGCGCATCGCCGCCAGATCAGCCAAGAGCGGCACACCGGTGAAATCCTGCAGCACGACACGGGCGACGACGAAGGGGATCTCTTCCGTTCGTTCGGCATTCGGCTTCCAGTTGGCGAGCTGCTTCACATGCTCGGCCGTCACCTTCTTGCCATCGCAGTTGCGCAGCACGGACTCCAAGACGATGCGCATCGAGATCGGCATGCGGTTGACGTTGGGGAATTCCTTGGCGAGCGAGGGCAGTGAGAAGAAGGTTTTCTGACCGAGCGGTTTTTGCGTAGTGGCGAAGGCGTGGGCCATCAATGTTCTCCGAAATAAAAGTTGCGATTGATTATGCGGCGCGCATGCGCACTGGGAAGCTGTGAGCACAATACGGACCATGCTGCTGGGATGCATTGCCGACGACTTCACCGGTGCCACCGATCTGGCGAACAACCTGGTGCGCGCGGGCATGCGCGTGGTGCAGACGATCGGCGTGCCTGATCGGCCGCTCGATGATGCCGCCGACGCAGTGGTGGTGTCGCTGAAGTCGCGCACCACCCGGCCCGCACTTGCGGTCGAGCAGTCGCTGGCGGCGCTGCGCTGGTTGCAGGCGCAGGGCGCGGCGCAGATTTACTTCAAGGTCTGCTCGACCTTCGACTCCACCGAGCGCGGCAACATCGGCCCGGTGGCCGAAGCGCTGCTGGAAGCCCTCGGCGCCGGCTTCGCGCCGGTCTGCCCGGCGTTTCCCGAGGCTGGCCGCACCGTGTTCTTCGGCCACCTGTTCGTCGGTGACGTGCTGCTGTCGGACAGCGGCATGCGCCACCATCCGCTGACGCCGATGACCGACGCCAGCCTGGTGCGCGTGATGCAGCGCCAAAGCCAGGGCCGCGTCGGGCTGATCGACCACCGGCGTGTGCGTGCCGGCGCCGATGCCATCGGCGAAGCGATGCGTGAATTGGAAGCCGCGGGCCATCGTTTCGCGATCGTCGATGCGATCGACAACGACAGTCTGCTCGCCATGGGCCGCGCCTTTGCCGCGTCGCCGCTGATCGTCGCCGGCTCGGGCGTGGCGATCGGCCTGCCGGGCAATCACGGCCTTGCGCCGTCCATCGCCGCGGCCACGCTGCCGCCGCCACGCGGCACGCGCGCCATCGTCTCCGGCAGCTGTTCGGTGGCCACCAACGCGCAGGTGCGGCACTTCATCGATGGCGGCGGGCAGGCGTTTCGCGTCGACCCGTTGGCCATCGCACGCGGCGACGACGTGGCCGCTGCAGCGCTGGCCTGGGCGCAGACGCGCCTGTCGGCGGTGCAGCCGATCCTGTTCTACGCCACCGCAGACGCGTCGTCGGTGCAAGCGGTGCAGGCGCAGCTCGGCGTCGCACAGGCCGGCGAGGCGGTGGAGCGTGTGCTGTCGGCCATCGCGCGCGGCCTCGTCGAGCGCGGCGTGCGCCAGCTCGTCGTTGCCGGCGGCGAAACCTCGGGCGCCTGCGTGCAGGCACTGGGCATCGAACGCCTGCGCATCGGGCCGCAAATCGCACCCGGCGTGCCGTGGTGCCACGCGGCCTGCGCGGTGGCGGGCGAGGACGGTCTGCACATCGCGCTGAAGTCGGGCAACTTCGGCGCCGCCGACTTCTTCGTCGGCGCGTTCGACGTGCTGCCGGGGTGACGGGATGTTCAAGGCTCAGGCTTTCGGGACGATGACCTTCAGGCCCTTGAAGTAGTCGCGGAAGAAGCCGGCGTCGCGGGTGATGAGGCCGGTGCACTGAAGCAAGGCATGCGCGCCGATCAGGAAATCGGGCACCGACCGGGGCACCGCAGGCGGCAGGGTGCCGGCACGCTGCCGCTCCTTGTAGCGGCGCTGCATTTCGCCGGCTCGCACCGCAGCGCGCAGCTCGAGCGGCGTGAAGCCGATGCCCGACTCGTCGAGCGCTTCGAGCAGGATCGATCCGCTGCCCAGGCCGGCCACCACTTCGCTGATGACCACGTCGCAGGCCACCACCGGGCCATGAGCCAGCGCAGTGCGAACCGCTTCTTCGGCAGCCGCCGCGCGGCGGTCTTCGCCAATCAGATCGATCAGCACGGAGCTGTCGATCGCGATCACTTCCTGGCCTTGGCGGCGGTTTTGGCCTTGACCCGGACCTTGACCTTGTCGTCCGGCGGCGGGTACGGATCGCCCGGTGCGCGGCCGCGCAGCTCGCGCATGACGTCGTCGGTGCTCTTGCCCGGCGGCAGCTTGATCAGGCCGCGCAAGCGCGAAATGGCGTCGTTGACGTCCTTGCGCAGAATGATGCGCCCGCCTTCGACTTCGATCTTCAGCTTCATGCCCTTGGTCAGGCCGAGCGCGTCGCGCGCCGCCTTGGGCAGGGTGATCTGGCCGCGTTCGGCAACGGTGGCTTCCATCGTGCGCTCCTGAAGTACGCACGAAGTGTACGTACTTTTTCAGTCAGACGGCAAGTAACGTACCGACAAGACCCCGTCGATCGCCGCCAGTTTGTGCAGCACCGCAGGCTCGACCGCGCTGTCAACGTCCACCAGCGTGTAGGCCACCTCGCCGCGGCTCTTGTTGACCATGTTGTGGATGTTCAGCCCGGCGTTGGCCATCGCCGTGGAGATCTGGCCGAGCATGTTCGGCACGTTGGCGTTGGCGATGGCGATGCGCCAGCGCGATTCGCGATGCATCGAGACTTCGGGGAAGTTGACGCTGCGCGCCACGTTGCCGTGTTCGAGAAAGTCGCGCAGTTGATCGACCACCATCACCGCGCAGTTGTCCTCGGCCTCGCGCGTCGACGCGCCGAGGTGCGGCAGCGCGAGCACATGCGGCTGGGCGTTGAGCGATGCGTGCGGAAAATCGCAGACGTACCAGCCGAGGTGCTTGCGCTCGAGCGCCGCGAGCACGGCGGCGTTGTCGACGACGCCTTCGCGCGAGAAGTTCAGCAGCACGGCGCCGCTCTTCATCGAGCCGACGTTGTCGGCGTTGACGAGGTTGCGCGTGGCGTCCACCAGCGGCACGTGCAGCGTCACGAAGTGGCTGCTCTTCAGCACCTCGGCCACGCTCGCCGCGCGCCGCACCTGCGACGGCAGGCTCCACGCCGCATCGACGGTGATGTCCGGGTCGAAGCCGAGAACGTTCATGCCGAGCTTGATCGCGGCGTCGGCCACCAGGCAGCCGATCTTGCCCAGGCCGACGATGCCCAGCGTGTGGCCGGCGAGCTCGAAGCCGGCGAAGGCTTTCTTGCCCTCTTCGACGCGCGCATCCATCTCGGCGTCCTTGGCGTCGAGCGCCGAGACGAAGCGCAGTGCACTCGGCAGGTTGCGTGCCGACATCAGCATGCCGGCCAGCACCAGCTCCTTGACGGCGTTGGCGTTGGCGCCCGGGGCGATGAACACCGGCACGCCGCGCGCGCTCATCGCCTTGACGGGGATGTTGTTGGTGCCGGCGCCGGCGCGGGCGATCGCGCGCACGCTGGCCGGGATGTCGATGGCATGCATGTCGGCCGAGCGCACGAGGATCGCGTCGGGGTTGATCACGTCCTTGCCGACGGTGTAGTGCTCATGCGGCAGGCGCTTCAGGCCGACCGGCGCGATCTGGTTCAGCACCAGCACCTTGAAGGGCTCAGCCATGTTGTTGCTCGAAGTCTTTCATGTAGGCCACCAGCGCCTTCACGCCTTCGACCGGCATCGCGTTGTAGATCGAGGCGCGCATGCCGCCGACCGAGCGGTGGCCCTTCAACTGCAGCATGCCCTGGGCCTCCGCGCCTTTCAGGAACGCGCCGTCGAGCGCCTCGTTCTTCAGCTTGAACGGCACGTTCATCAGGGACCGGCAATCGCGCTGCACCGGGCTCGAGAAGAATTTGCTGCCGTCGAGAAAGTCGTAGAGCAACGCCGCCTTGTCGCGGTTGCGCTGGGCAATGGCGGACAGGCCGCCCTGGTCCTTCAGCCACTGGAAGACGAGGCCGGCGATGTAGATCGCATAGGTCGGCGGCGTGTTGTACATCGACTCGTTCTCAGCCACGGTCTTGTAGTCGAACGCCGACGGCGTGACCGGCAGCGCATGGCCGAGCAGGTCGTCGCGCACGATGACGATCGTCAAGCCCGCCGGGCCGATGTTCTTCTGCGCGCCGGCGTAGATCAGGCCGAACTTCGACACATCGACCGGCCGCGACAGGATGTCGCTCGACATGTCGGCCACCAGCGGCACGCTGCTGCCGATCTCCGGCGTGAAGTGGTACTCGACGCCGCCGATGGTTTCGTTGCTGCAGATGTGCACGTAGGCGGCATTCGCATCGAGCTGCCACGTGTCACGCGGCGGCACGCGGTCGTAAGCCGAGGCGGCCGACGACGCAGCCACATTCACCGCGGCGTACTTCTTCGCCTCCTTGATCGATTTCTTCGACCACTCGCCGGTGTCGATGAAGTCGATGCTCGTCCTGCCGCGCAGCAGGTTCATCGGCACGATGGCGTTCTCGCCGATCGCACCGCCCTGCATGAACAGCACCTTGTAGTTCGCAGGCATCGCCAGCAGCTCGCGCAGCAGGCTCTCGGCCTCGTTGGCGATCGAGATGAACTCCTTGCCGCGGTGGCTCATCTCCATCACCGACATGCCCGAGCCATGCCAGTCGAGCATCTCTTCGGCGGCGCGGCGAAGAACGGGTTCGGGCAGCGCGGCCGGGCCGGCGCTGAAGTTGAAGACACGGGTCATGGGCAAGGCTCTTTCGGATACGGGGCAGGGGTGCCCCATTATCCGGCCGCCCTGCGCCCCTTACGGCTTCGCGGGCTCGGTGGAGAGCAGGCCGCCCGGCGTGGCGATGAAGGCGCGCTGCTTCTCGTGCACGCAGCCGTCGACCAGGCGCTGGCCGATCTGCGTGTCCATCACCATCGACTTGTTGGCGATCTGGATCATCAGCATGCGGCCCTTCACGTCTTCCAGGCGCAGCGCGCCGGTGGACGACATCACCGGCTTCATCACCCAGGCCTGCGCCTTCTGCTTCATCTCGATGTAGCCCGGCGCCTTGGCAGACGGCTCGAGCGTCACCTTCTGGTTGAACTCGCAGTCATAGTCGCCGAGATGCGCCGCGTTGGCGGCTTCGAGCTGCTCGGCGCCGGCCGCGGCCAGCGGTGCTTCCGGTACCGTCGCGGCGCGGACGCGCTTTTTCGCCGATGGCTTGGCGGGCGCTTTCACGGCGGGCTGAGGGGCGCTGGTCTGCGCGGCGGCCGGCAGCGCCAGCGACAAGGCGAGCGCGGCAAGGACCGGGGTCAGGGTGAGACGCATGGCTGGGCCTTCGACGTGAAACGGACTCAATTGTCCGGGCCTCGCACGGCAGCGGGTTGCAAGACGTAGTGTCAAACCGGACGACGCTTGCGATAGAGCACGTGCCTGTGCAGCGGGTGGGCGGCCTCGATGCGCGGGTGGTCGAAGTCGCCGGCCTCGTCGTGCACCATGCCCAGGCGATCCATCACGCGCCGCGACGGCGTGTTCGACGGCACCGTGATGGCGACGATCTCGTGCAGCTTCAAATGCGTGAAGCCGAAGTCGAGCGCCGCCTGCGCCGCTTCGCTGGCCAGGCCCTGGCCCCAGGCGCTGCGCATCAGGCGCCAGCCGATTTCCACCGCCGGAATCCACGGCGCGTCGTAGTGCGGCACCGCCAGGCCGACGAAGCCGGCGAACGGCAACACGCCCGGCACTTCGAGCGCCCACATGCCCCAGCCGCGTTGCGCGATGGCGTCGCGGCAGCGCTGCGCTTCGCCGCGCGCCTGCTCTTGCGTGGCGACGCTCGGGAAGTAGCGCCGCACATCGGCGTCGGCGTTCATCTCGCACCAGGGCGCGAGGTCGCTGTCTTTCCACAGCCGCAGCACGCAGCGTTTGGTGTGCAGCTCGACCGGCTGCGCGAGCACCGGCACGACCAGGCAGTCAGCCTTCATGCTGCCCCCAACGGCGCTGCGCGCCGGTCCCCCCGAGGGGGAGCGAGCGCCTTCGGAGCGGCCGGGCGGCGCTCATTCGAAGAACGCAGCGCGCACCTCGGCCGGCAGCTGCGGCCCGTCGGCATACGAGGTGCGGTGCGCACGTTCGAGGATCTGCCAGAAGTAGCGATAGCTGGCGCGGTCGTGCAGTGTGTCGTGGTGCCGGATCGGCGCCCAGTTCGCTGCGCGCGCCGCGGTGATGATCTCCACCGCCTGATCGACCTCGGCCACGCTCGGCGTGAAGGCATCGACGATCGGGCGGATCTGCTCCGGGTGGATGCTCCACATGCGCGTGTAGCCGAACTGCCGGCAGGCCATCGTCGCCGCGTCCATCAGCGCGCGCTTGTGCTTGAACTCGGTGACGACGCAGTGCGACGGCACCTTGGCGTGGGCGTGGCACGCGGCCGCGATCTCCAGCTTGGCGCGCACCACCAGCGGGTGCTCGAACTGCCCTTTCGCGCCCATCGCCGACGCCGGTATTGCGCCCCGGTGCGCGGAGACGAAATCCATCAGGCCGAACGACAGCGACTGAATCCGCGGTTGCGCAGCGATGGCGCGCACGTCGGCCAGGGCACCGTGGGTTTCGATCAACGCGTGCAACGGCACGCCGGCGCCGCCGAGCCGGTCGATGGCGTGCGCTGCGCGCTGCACGTCGGCGACATGACGCGGCTTGGGCAGCATCAGGTAGGCCGGCGCGCGCGCTGATGCGAGCACGATGCTCGCCACCTCTTCGAACATCGGATGCTGCACCGGCGGCAGCCGCGCGCCGACGCGGCCGAAGCGGTTGTCCGCGCCGGCCAGCAGCGCCGCGATCAGCAGCGCATGCTCCACCTCGCCGCCCACCGGCGCGCCGTCTTCGGCATCGAGCGTGACGTCGAACACCGGGCCGAGCTCGGCCTGCAAGAGCAGGCTCTTTCGCATGCGCGCCTCGACGCCGGCGTAGTGATCGCAAACGGGTAGCGCCGGCGGCGCGGGCTCGTCAGCGTCGAACAGGGCCTGTCGGGGATGAACAGAGGTCATGTGGGTCAGCAATGGGTTTCCCCGATTGTCGCTGTCGTCGCGACGGGCAGGATGCGTTCGCACCCACCCATTCACCGCCTTGGAGACCTGCCGTGATCAAACCTGGCTCATCGCTGACCCGCCGCGCGCTGGCGCTGCTGGTGCTTTCCCTCGGACTCGGCGCGGCCACGGCGCAGACCTTTCCCGACCGGCCGATCACGCTGATCGTGCCTTGGGGCGCCGGCGGCGGCACCGATGCGGTGGCCCGCATGATCGCCAGCCTGATGGAGAAGGACCTGGGCCAGCCGGTCAACGTCGTCAACCGCACCGGCGGCTCGGGCGTCGTCGGCCACTCGGCGATTGCCGGTGCGCCGCCCGACGGCTTCACGATCGGCATGATCACGGTGGAGATCGCCATGATGCATCACCAGAAACTGACCGAGTTGAACCCGACCAGCTACACGCCGCTGGCGCTCGTCAATCTCGACCCGGCGGGCTTCCAGGTGCGCGCCGATGCGCCGTACAAGAACATGGCCGATGTGGTCACCGCGATCAAGGCCAACCCGGGCAAGTTCAAAGCCTCGGGCACCGGGCAGGGCGGCATCTGGCACTTGGCGCTGGCGGGTTGGCTCAGTGACGCCAAGATCGACCCGGCCACCGTGCCCTGGGTGCCGTCCAACGGCGCTGCGCCCGGCCTGCAGGACCTGGTGGCCGGTGGCGTCGAGTTCGTGCCCAGCTCGCTGCCCGAAGCGCGCTCGCTGATCGACGCCGGCAAGGTGCGTTCGCTTGCCGTGATGGCGACGTCGCGCGCCGCGCTCTTCCCCAACGTGCCGACCTTGAAGGAAGCCACCGGCTCCGACTGGGCCACCGGCGCCTGGCGCGGCATCGCGGCACCGAAGGGCCTGCCGCCGGCGGTCGCCGCGCGCCTCGAAGCCTCGGTGAAGAAGGCCTACGACAGCAAGGACTACAAGGACTTCATGGCCCAGCGCGGCTTCGGCCTGCTGTGGGGCGGCTCGACCGAGTTCGCCGGCTTCATGGCCAAGGCCGACGCCGACATGAAGGCCGTGATGACGGCCGTGGGCATCGCCAAATAGGCACCGCGCGCGTGCAACGCACCGACCGCTGGGCCGGCCTGGCGCTGGCCGGGCTCGGCCTCGCCGTGATGTGGACGGCGCGCGCCTTCCCCAACGTGCCGGGGCAAAAGCTCGGCGCGGGTTTCCTGCCAATGCTGGTCGGCGCCGGGCTGCTGCTGTGCGCGCTGGCGCTGCTCATCCGCAGCCTGCGCGCTGCGGCCTATGCAGGGCTGGGCGCAGAAGAAAAGCGACGCGAACATTTCGGCAGCTCGCTGGTGATCATCGGCGCCGTCGTCGGCTACATCGTGCTCGCCGATCGTGTGGGCTTCTTGATCGTCGCGCCGCTGTGCCTGATGGCGAGTTTTCTGGCGCTGCGCGTCAAGCTCTCGCATGCGCTGCTGTGGGCGCTGGCGGGAACGATCGTCGTGCATGTTGCTTTCTACAAACTGCTGCGCGTGCCGTTGCCCTGGGGTTTGCTGCGCCCGTTCTACTGAATCGGAACCGAACCGATGGATGCCGTCCTCACCGCCTTCGGGCTGGTGTTCGAACCCTATGTGCTGATGGTGATCCTGCTCTCGGCCGTCTACGGCCTGTTCGTCGGCGCGATCCCCGGTCTGACGGCGACCATGGCCACCGCGCTGCTCGTGCCCGTGACCTTCTTCATGGCGCCGGTGCCGGCGGTGGCGGCCATCGTCACCGCGACCGCGATGGCGATCTTTGCCGGCGACATTCCGAGCGCGCTGCTGCGCATGCCCGGCACACCGGCCTCGGCGGCCTACACCGACGAGGCCTACCTGATGACGAAGAAAGGCCAGGCCGAGATCGCGCTCGGCTCGGGCCTGGTCTTCTCGGTGCTCGGCGGCATCTTCGGCGTGCTGGTGCTGATCGTCGCTGCGCCGGCGCTGGCCGAGGTGGCGCTGAAGTTCAGCTCCTTCGAATACTTCTGGCTGGTGATGCTCGGCTTCACCTGCGCCATCTTCATCGCCGGCACCGACCCGCTGAAGGGCATCGTCTCGCTGCTGCTCGGCTTGCTGATCTCCTGCGTCGGCCTCGACAACCCGGCCGGCGCGCCACGCTACACCTTCGGCAGCGCCGAGCTCACCGGCGGCATCTCGCTGATCCCGCTGATGATCGGCATGTTCGCCATCTCCGAGGTGCTGCGCTTTGCCAGCGGCGTCGACAAGCCGCTGATGGCGATCGACCGGCCGTTCGGCAACGTCTTCGCCGGCATGTGGGGCCTGGTCAAGAAGTACCCGGTCCAATTGTTCCGCGGCTCCGCGCTGGGCACGCTGGTCGGCGCGCTGCCGGGCGCGGGCGCCGACATCGCGGCCTGGATGTCGTACGCGATGTCGAAGCGGTTTTCCAAGGAGCCGGAGAAGTTCGGCACCGGCCACGTCGAGGGCATCGTCGAATCGGGCGCGGCCAACAACTCGGCGCTCGGCGGGGCCTGGATCCCGGCGCTGGTGTTCGGCATCCCCGGCGACTCGATCACGGCCATTGCCATCGGCGTGCTCTACCTGAAGAACATGAACCCGGGGCCGACGCTGTTCGTCGAGAACCCGCAGAACATTTACGCCGTATTCATCGTCTTCATGCTGGCGCAGTTGCTGATGCTGCCGCTGGGCTGGTGCGCGATCAAGATCGCCAAACGCATCCTGCGCATCCCGGCCACGGTGCTGATGCCGCTGATCCTGCTGTTCTGCATCGTCGGCAGCTTCGCCATCAACAACAGCCTGTTCGGCGTGATCGTGATGCTGGTGGCCGGCGTGCTGGCGTTCTTCATGGAACGCTGGGGCTTCCCGATCGCGCCGACGATCCTCGGCGTCGTTCTCGGCACGATGCTCGAGGAGCACTTCTTCTCCAGCCTGATCAAGGCCGACGGCAACTTCCTCGCCTTCTTCGAGCGGCCGATCGCGGGCGTGCTGGGTGCGGTGACGATCGTGATTTGGATGTGGCCCTGGGTGCAGCCCCTGTTGCGTCGACCGACCTCAGCGCAGCAACTGTGACTCTGACTGGAGCCCCCGCTCGGAGGGGGCTTGGCGGAGCAGTATGGACGGCCGCAGGCGTGAAGCACTTGCTACAGCAAGTGCTTCACGCCGTCCTGCTCGGCGCGCAGTTCGGCCAGCGTCTTGTCGATGCACTCCTGCGAGAAGGCATCGATCGGCAGGTCCTTGACGATCGTGTACTTGCCGCCGGCCGTCGTTACCGGGTAGCCGAACATCACGTCCTTCGGGATGCCGTACTCGCCGTTGCTCGGCACGCCCATCGTCACCCATTCGCCGCTGGTGCCCAGCGCCCAGTCGCGCATGTGGTCGATGGCGGCGTTGGCGGCCGACGCGGCCGATGACAGCCCGCGCGCTTCGATGATCGCCGCGCCGCGCTTGCCGACCGTCGGCAGGAAGGTGTCCTTGTTCCAGACCTGGTCGTTGATCATGTCCCTGACGCTCTTGCCGTCGATCGTCGCGAAGCGGTAGTCGGCGTACATCGTCGGCGAGTGGTTGCCCCAGACGGCGAGCTTCTTGATCGACGCCACCGGCTTGCCGGTCTTGGCGGCGATCTGGGACAGCGCGCGGTTGTGATCCAGGCGCAGCATCGCCGTGAAGTTCTCGCGCGCCAGGCCCGGCGCGCTCTTCATCGCGATGTAGGCGTTGGTGTTCGCCGGGTTGCCCACGACCAGCACCTTGACGTTGCGGCTGGCCTGGGCGTCGAGCGCCTTGCCCTGCGCGGTGAAGATCGCGCCGTTGATCGACAGCAACTCGGCGCGCTCCATGCCGGCCTTGCGCGGCATCGAGCCGACGAGCAGCGCGTAGTCGGTGTCCTTGAACGCGGTCATCGGGTCGCTGTGCGCCTGCATGCCGGCCAGCAGCGGGAAGGCGCAGTCTTCGAGTTCCATCATCACGCCCTTGAGCGCCTTCTGCGGGCCTTCGACCGGCACTTCGAGCAATTGCAGGATGACGGGCTGGTCCTTGCCCAGCATCTCGCCCGAGGCGATGCGAAACAGCAGGGCATAACCGATCTGGCCGGCAGCGCCGGTAACGGCAACGCGAACGGGCGTCTTGTTCATGGCGGGAGTCTCCAGGAAGAGGGTGCGGGAAAGCGCGCAGTGTAGTGCGCAAACGCCCCGGTAAGGGCTGTCTTCTATAAGACAGCAGACTGTGTTTGAATGCCGCATGTCCGCCGTGCCTCAATCCGACGCCGCCCCGCTGTTCCAGCCGCTGTACCGCCAGATCGCCGGGCTGATCACGAAGAGCCTCGACAGCGGCGAGTGGCAGCCGGGGCAGGCGATCCCGAGCGAGTTGGAGCTGGCGGCGCGCTTCAAGGTCAGCCAGGGCACGGTGAGGAAGGCCATCGACGAGCTTGCCGCGGCCAACCTGTTGATCCGCCGGCAAGGCAAGGGCACGTTCGTCGCCACGCACGCCGAAGAGCAGTCGCGCTTTCGCTTTCTGCGCCTGGTGCCCGACGACGGCAGCGCCGAGCGCCTGTCGCGCAAATTCCTCGATTGCAAACGCATGCGGCCGAGCGCCGAGGTGGCGCAGGCGCTCGACATCCCGGGCAGCCAGGCGGTGCTCCAGGTGCGGCGGCTGTTGTTCTTCCGCGGCGCGCCGGTCGTGCTCGACGACCTGTGGCTGCCGCTGTCGCTGTTCAAGGGCCTGACGGAGCAGGTGCTGTCGGCCTACGAAGGGCCGCTCTACGGCCTGTTCGAGAAAGAGTTCGGCGTGCGCATGATCCGCGCCGAAGAGCAGATCCGCGCGGTGGCGGCCGATGCCGAGTCGGCAGCGCTGCTCGACGTGGCGGCGGGCGCGCCGCTGCTGTCGGTGTCGCGCGTGTCGTTCACCTATGGCGACCGGCCGGTGGAGTTGCGGCGCGGGGTGTATGACACGAGCACGCATCACTATCGGAACAACCTCAGCTGAAGGGTTCGTCGCGGCCCGATGTGTGAGTTTGCGACCGTCCGTCAATGCGCTTTGGCGTCGTCTGCCCGATCTGCAACTCGTCATCGCCATCCCGCGTTCTGTCGCAACCCGGTCAACCGATCGGCATAGGCTGGCGACACTCCTCGTCGAACAGGAGATGAGACAGATGCGCAAGGCATGGTGGATCGGGGGTGTGGCGGTGCTCGCGCTGGTGGGCGTGGCGGGCGCCTATGCCGTTTCCAAGCAGCTTGGCAAGAAGGACGACAAGCCCGCTGACGTGACTCTCGAATTCACCGCCAAGGAAGTCGTGGCGCCGGTGATGGCCGCGCTGTCCACCCACATTCAGTTCTCCGGCCCGCTGGTGGCGCCGCAAACCGCGACCGTGCGTGCCAAAGCCGGCGGCACGCTGCTGACGCTGGCCGTGGCCGAAGGCAGCCGCGTCAAGGCCGGGCAGATGCTGGCGACGATCGACCCGACCGAGATGGCCACGCGTTTGGCCGAGCGCGTGGCGATGGTCGAGTCGGCGCGCGCCGCCGCCGTGCAGGCCGAGCGCACCCATGCCAACAACCAGCGCCTGGCCGATCAGCAGTTCATCTCCACCACCGCGCTAGACCAGTCGCGCTCGGCGCTCGACACGGCGCGCGCCCAGGAGCGCGCGGCGCGGGCGCAGATGGACACCGTGCGCGCGGCCTCGCGCGACATGCGCATCGCCGCGCCGATCGGCGGCATCGTCGCCAAGCGCCACGCGGTGGCCGGCGAGAAGGTGTCGGCCGAGCAAAACATCGTCACCATCGTCGATCTGTCCACGCTCGAACTCGCGGGCACGGTGGGCACGCACGAGGTGTCGCAACTGGCGCCGGGTGCGGCAGTGCAGGTCAAGGTCGAAGGGGTCGAGGCGCCGGTGGTGGGCAGAATCGCGCGCATCGCGCCAGCGGCCGAGCCGGGCACGCGCTCGATCGGCGTCACGATCCTGTTGCCGAACCCGATAGAAGCTTTGCGCGCTGGCCAGTACGCGCTGGCCCGTGTGGAGCTGGCCGATGCGCAGCAGCGCCTGACGGTGCCGGCCACCGCGGTCGGCAACGCCGCCGGGCAAGACCACGTGTGGCTGATCGAGAACGGCGTGCTGGCGCGGCGTGCCGTCACCGTCGGCCGGCGCGACGAGCGCGAGGGCCGCGTCGAGGTGCTGAGCGGCGTCGCGGCCGGCAACCAGGTGCTGGCGGCGCGCTTCGACAACCTGCGTGAAGGCGGCAAGGCGGTGATCGTGGCGACGAAGGCCGTTGCCGCGGCGGCCTCCGGCCCGCTGGCCAAATAAGGAGCGGCGCGATGTGGATCACCCGCGTCTCGATCAACCACCCGGTCTTCGCCACGATGGTCATGGTGGCGCTGTGCGTGCTCGGCCTGTTCTCGTACAACAAGCTCGGCGTCGAGCAGATGCCCGACATCAGTTTCCCCGGCGCGTATTTCGAAGTGCAGTACCCCGGCGCGTCGCCCGAAGCGGTGGAGCGCGAGGTCATCCGGCCGGTGGAAGAAGCGGTCAACAGCGTCGCCGGCGTCAAACGCATCATGTCGCGCTCGCAGGAGGGGCAGGGCATGATGAACATCGAGTTCGGCCTCGACACCAACATGGACCGCGCGATGCAGGAGGTGCGCGACCGCGTGGCCGCCGTGCAATCGAGCTTCCCGCGCGACGTGCGGCCGCCGACGCTGGCGCGCTGGAACAACGACAACAACCAGCCGATCGTCAATGCGTGCTGGTGCCCCGCGGCCTCCGTCGAGCAAGACCGCGCTCGGCGCGCGAGCTGTCGATGATCGGCGAGAACCATATCGGCAAGCAGCTGCAGCGCGTCGCCGGTGTCGCGCGCGTGGACGTGAGCGGCCTGGTGCAACGCGAGGTGCGCATCGACCTCGACCCGACTCGCCTGCGCGCCTACGGCGTCACACCGGCGGAGATTGCGACGGCGCTGCGCGAGGCCAACGTCGACCAGCCGGTGGGCGTGATCAAGGACAAGCGTGCAGGACACGCTGCTGCGCGTGGAAGGCAAGGTGCGCGATCCGAAGCAGTTCGAGGCCGTCGTCGTCGCGCGGCGCAACGGCCTGACGCTGACGCTGGGTGACCTGGGCACGCTCGTCGAGCGCGAAAAAGAGGCCGACTCGCTGGCCCGATTCAACGGCCAGCCGGGCATCAACTTCAACATCTTCAAACAGCAGGACGCGAACATCGTCACCGCCGGCGACGCCATCAAGTCGGCGATGGACGAGATCCGCAAGACGCTGCCGCCGGACGTTGAGTTGAAACTCGTGCAGGCGCAGTCCGACTGGGTCAAGGGTTCGCTCAACGGCCTGATGCACACGCTGATCGAAGGCGCGCTGCTGACGGTGCTGATCGTCTTCTTGTTCCTGCACTCCTGGCGCAGCACGATCATCACCGGCCTGGCGCTGCCGATCGCGGTGATCTCGTCGTTCATCGCCGTCTACCTGTTCGGCTTCACGCTCAACTTCATGACGATGATGGCGCTGTCGCTGTGCATCGGCCTGCTGATCGACGATGCGATCGTCGTGCGCGAAAACATCGTGCGCCACATCCACATGGGCAAGGACCATTTCACCGCGGCGCGCGAGGGCACCGACGAGATCGGCTTGGCGGTGATGGCGACGACGTTTGCGCTGTGCGCGGTCTTCGTGCCGGTGGCCTTCATGGGCGGCATCATCGGCAAATTCTTCTATCCGTTCGGCGTCACGGTGGTGGTGGCCGTACTCGTGTCGCTGTTCGTCAGCTTCACGCTCGACCCGATGTTGTCGTCCGTCTGGCACGACCCGCCGGCCGAGAAGATGAAGCGCGTCTGGGGCATCGGCCACGCGGTTCGCTTCACCGACCGATGCATGGACCTGCTGCACGACGTCTACGAAAAGACGATCCGCTGGATCTTTTCGCGCCCGCACCGCAACCGGCTGATCGTGCTCGGCGTCGGCCTGGCCAGCTTCATCGGCGCGATCGGATTGACGCCGCTGGTCGGCAGCGAGTTCGTGCCGCAGACCGACCAGGGCTTCACGCAGCTGCAGATCACGCTGCCGGTGGGTTCGAGCCTCGAACGCACCGATACCAAGGTGCGGCAGATCGAGGAAGTGGTGCTTGGCTTCGAGGAGGTCGAGAACCTCGCCACCTGGGTCGGCGGCGCGGGCCAGCGCAACAAGGCGTGGCTCAACATCGCGCTCGTCGATCGCAAGAAGCGCGAGCGTTCGCAGAAGGAATTGGAAGACGCGATGCGCGAGGCGGTGCGCAAAATTCCGGGCACCGATCTGGCGGTCGGCTTCGACCGGCCGGTGTACGTGGCCATCCTCGGCGACGACGCCGAAGGCCTGGCCAAGGTGGCCACCGAGTTCTCCGAGAAGGTGAAGCAGATTCCGGGCATCGTCGACGTCGAGCTGTCGGTCAAGCCCGGTCTGCCGGCCTACGCGGTAAGGCTGAAGCCCGACGCGATCCGCGAACTCGGCCTGTCGACGCCGCAGGTGGCGTCGTCGCTGCGCGCCTACGTCAACGGTGACACGGCGACTTATTGGACGACGCCGTCGGGCGACCAGGTCGAGGTGACGCTGCGCCTGAACCAATCGCAGCGCGAGCGGCTGGAGCAGCTGCGCACGCTGCCGGTGGCGTTTGCCAAAGACGGCACGCCGATCTCGCTCGACAGCGTGGCGACGATCGAATCCGTTTTCAACCCGGAGATCATCCGCCGCCAGAATCTGCAGCGCCGCGAAGCGGTGTTCGCCGGTGTCAAGGACCGCTCGGTCGGCGATGTCGGCGACGACGTGCAAAAGCTGATCAACGAGACTGTGCTGCCCCCCGGCTACAGCTTCGACGTCGGCGGCCAGTTGCAGCAGCAGCAGGAAGCCTTCGGCGGCCTGCTCGCGGCGATGGGCCTGGCGGTGATCTTCATCTACATCGTGCTCGCCAGCCAGTTCGGCAGCTTCATCCAGCCGATCGCCATCATGGCGAGCCTGCCGCTGGCGCTGATCGGCGTGATGCTGGCGCTGCTGTTCTGGCGCAGCACGCTCAATGTCTTCTCGATGATCGGCCTGGTGATGCTGATGGGCCTGGTGACCAAGAACGCGATCCTGCTGGTGGACTTCGCCAACCAGATGCGCAAGACCGGCTCGTCGGTGCCCGACGCGCTGCTGCAAGCCGGCCTGATCCGCATGCGCCCGATCGTCATGACGACGATGGCGATGGTCTTCGGCATGCTGCCGCTGGCGCTGGCGTTGAACGACGGCGGCGAGATCCAGGCGCCGATGGGCCGCGCGATCATCGGCGGCGTCATCACGTCCACCATCCTCACACTCGTCGTCGTGCCGGTGCTCTACAGCTACCTGGTGCGCGATAAGAAGAAGCGGCTGGTGGCTCACAGCGGTGGTGTGATGCCGGCGGTGATGCCGGCGGATCGGGAGTGACGACGCGGCGTGCGCCGATCAGATCAACTCGAGCGCCTTGACGCCGCCCGGCACGGCATCGGCTGCGAGGCGACGGTCCATGCTGGCCAGCCGGCCGCCGTGGGCGCGGGCCAGCGCGAGCAGGTAGCTGTCGGTCACTCGCGAATGGCTCGTCAACAGGGCTGCGTTCACGTACTCGTCTTCGGCGATGCTGATCTTGTCGGCCCAGAACTCATGCCCGGCCAGCGCGCGGATGGCGGTCAGCGACTGCGCCACGGCGCTTGGCGGGCCGGGCGAGTTCGGGTACTTCGGATGGCCGACGATCCGCAGCAAGCCGTTCTCGGTGATCGGGCAGGTGGCAAAGCTCTTGCGGCCGGCTCGTGAAAACCAATCATGCGCCTGATCGTGCTGCACATGGGCCGGGTCGATCAGCGCAATCAGGACATTGACATCGAGCAGGAAGGTCGTCACGGCTGCTCGTCACGCAGCTGGTTGACGAGTTCGAGCGTGACGGCCTTGGCGCCTTTGCGCGCGGGCAGCAGCGGCACGCCGTTGCGCACCGGCCGCGCCGCGCGGTTGCCCTTGTTCAGCCCTTGGCGTGCGAGCGCCGAAATCACTTCACCGATGCTCTTGCTCTCGCGCTCGGCAAGGTGCTTGGCTGCGGCAAGGATGTCGTCGTCGATGGCAAGCGTGGTGCGCATGGATCGCTGCGGCAGTTGATGCTTATCATCATACATCACGCATCAGTTTCGACTTCAGCGCGCTGGAAAGCCAATCGTGTGGCGTGCCGCCGGCGGCGATGCCGGCCAATCGGGAGTAGGATCATTCGATTGATCCCATGCTCGATATCAACCTCGAGGCGCTGAAGCCCTTCGCTGCCAAATACGTCTGGTGGAAGACGGTGGACGAGGCCGTGACCCAGCCGCAGCAGATCATGGCCCAGGTCATGAGCATGGGTGACTACGACGATGTGCAGCGCCTGGTGGCCGAGGTCGGCGATGCGGTGCTGACAGAGGTGCTCATGCGCGCCCAGCCGGGACAGTTCGACGAGCGGTCATGGGCCTATTGGCACTACCGGCTCGGCCTGTGCGGCATCGATCGCGTGCCTTCGCTGCCGATGCGGCGGTTTGCGTGAGCAGCGCTTTCAAGCCGCGCATGGATGTGCTGCCGCCGGCGCAGCGCGCCCTGTGGCCGCAGCTCGGGCCGTTGGCCGACCTCGGGTTCGTCTTGTACGGCGGCACTGCCGTTGCACTGCGGCTCGGCCACCGCTCGTCGGTAGACTTCGACTTCTTCTCGCGACGGCCTCTCGACCGTGACGCGCTCGTCGCGGTCTTTCCTATGCTGGCTTCTTCGAATGCCCTTCAGGACCGCGGCGACACCTGGACGCTGCTGGTGCCCGCTACCGATGCGCCGGGTGACCCCGTCAAGGTGTCCTTCTTCGGCTCGATTGCGTTCGGCCGCGTCGGCGTCCCCGCACGCGCCGACGACGGCACGTTGTTGGTGGCGTCCCTCGAAGACCTGATAGCCACCAAGCTCAAGGTGCTGCTCCAGCGGGCCGAGGCCAAGGACTATCGCGACATCGCGGCGATGCTGAATGCGGGCGTCAGCCTGCCGCACGGGCTCGCCGCCGCCCGCCTGCTCTTCGGCCCCAACCTGCAACCCAGTGAGGTGTTGAAGGCGCTCGTGTACCACGCGGACGGCGATCTGACGTCGCTCTCCGACGACGACAAGCGCGTTCTCGTCGAGGCGGTGAAAGCCGTGCGCGAGCTGCCCGCGGTCACATTGGCTTCAAGCAATGTGGCCAACGAGTAGCGATGGAAACAGCGAGAACATGCCAACGACGATCAACGCGAAGGCATTCCGGACGAGCGTATGAGCAGCTGGGCTGCTACTGCCCCGCAAACTTGAAGTCCGTCTTCGCCGCCTTGCGCAGCGTCTCCTGGAACTGCGTGATCTTGGCCTGCTCCAGGCGCTGCACGACCTGCGGCTTGACTTCGGCGAACGGCGGGAACTGCGCCTCGCGCGTGTCTTCGAGCTTGATGATGTGGTAGCCAAACTGGCTCTTCACCGGCGCGCTCATCTCGCCCTTTTTCAGCGCGGTCATGGCCTTGCCGAACTCGGGCACGTAGGCGTCGGGCTTGGCGAAGTCGAGGTCGCCGCCTTTTTCCGCCGAGCCGGTGTCCTTGCTGCTCTTCTTGGCCACGTCTTCGAACTTGGCGCCGCCCTTGATCGACGCGATCAGCTTGTTGGCTTCGTCTTCCTTCTCGACCAGGATGTGGCGCGCGCGGTACTCGGTGCCGCCCGAGGTGGCGGCCTGCGCCTTGACCTTGTCGTACTCGGCCTGCGCTTCGGCGTCGGTGATCGGGTTCTTCTTCTGGTAGTCGGTGAAGAGGGCGCGGATGAGCAGCGTCTGGCGTGCCAGTTCCATCTGCGAGCGGAACTCGGCGTTGCCGGACATGCCGCGCTTCTCGGCTTCCTGCGCGAAGATTTCGCGCACCACCGCTTCTTCCTTGACGCGCGCTTCGACATCCGGCGTGGCCGGCTGCTGGCCGCCGCGCGTGGCCTGCTGCAGCAGCACGTCGGCGCGCGCTTTGGGCACCGGCTTGCCGTTGACGATGGCGATGTTCTGCGCCACGGCGGCGCCGGAGAACACAAGGGCCACGGCCAGCGCGGCAAGAGATTTCTGGAACATGAGGGTGTGCCTTTCGGGACTCGTCGGTGGGCCGCCAGGTGCAGCCGTTGCGGGCCGGTGTGCGGTGTCAGCGCTTAGGCTTCGTCGGGCGTGCGGGCCTCGATGGCCAGCGCATGAATGCCCTCTGCGATCAGCGTGCGGGCCGCATCATAAACGAGGCGATGGCGGGCCACCCGCGACAAGCCGTTGAAGGCCGTACTGACAACGCGGACAGTGAAGTGCCGGCCCTCGCGCGCACCGGCATGGCCGGCGTGCAGGTGGCTGTCGTCCTGCACTTCGAGCGCGGCAGGCGACAGTGCTTGCTGCAACACTTCTTGCAAACGGTGTGCTGTCACGGTGTCGCTCATCGCTCTTCCTTCTCATCGTTGCTCATGTAGCGCGACAGGTATAGGCCCTGACCCAGCGCGAAGACGAGCAGCAGGCCCATGATGCCGAAGAGTTTGAAGTTGACCCAGACCGGCGTCTCGAAGCGGTACGCGACCCACAGGTTGAGCGCACCCATCAGCGCGAAGAAGGTGGCCCAGGCGATGTTCAGGCGCTGCCAGATAGGCTCGGGCAGCGTCAACTGCTCGCCGAGCAGCGTGCGGATCAAGTTCTTGCGCCAGCCCAGCCACGCCACGAGCAGCGCCGCGGCCATCACCCAGTAGAGCAGCGTCGGCTTCCACTTGATGAAGGTCTCGCTGTGCAGCCAGATCGTCAGGCCGCCCATGATCACCACCAGCGCCAGGCTGACCCAGAGGATCAAGTCGATCTTCTTGCCGCGCGCCAGCAGCCACGCCACTTGCGCGAGCGTGGCGATGACGACGACGACCGTAGCCAGCAGCACAGGCGCCTCGTCCGGGCCAACGATGCCGCCGCTGACGATGAAGCCGAAGTGGCTCGTCGCAAACGCTGCCGCCGCGGCCTTGTTCGCATCGGCGACCTTGAAGGCGACGAAGAACAGGATGATCGGCAGAAAGTCGAACAGCAGTTTCACGAACCGGTGCCCCTGTCGAAATCGATCGCCGCCGAGTTGATGCAGAAGCGTTCGCCGGTGGGCTGCGGCCCGTCGGGGAAGACATGGCCGAGGTGCGAGCCGCATTTCTTGCAGCGCACTTCGACGCGCACCATGCCGTGAGTTTCGTCGCGGATGCGCTCGATGACGTCGGCGCTCGCGGCCTCGCTGTAGCTCGGCCAGCCGCAGCCGGCGTCGAACTTGGTGGTTGATGCGAACAGCACCTCGCCGCAGCCGACGCACTTGTATTGGCCGTCGTCCCAGTGGTCCCAATACGCGCCGCTGAAGGGGCGTTCGGTGGCGGCGTGGCGCGCCACTTCGTATTGCATCGGCGAGAGTTGCTGGCGCCACTCGTCGTCGGTCTTGTTCACCGGATAGCGCTTGTCGTCGTGGTCGTGGCTCATGATGAACAGGAAACTTCGAGTTGGGTGGCCCAGGTCGGCGGGAATGCGGCGTCGGCTTCGTTGTGCGGTTGTTCGTCGAACGGATGCTCGAGAACTTTCAGCAGGCGCTGCGTTTCACCGTAGTCGCCTTGCTGCGCGGATTCGATCGCGGTTTGCGCCAGGTGGTTGCGCAGCACGAACTTCGGGTTGGCGCGGTGCATGCGCGTTGTGCGCTCGACGTCGCTGCTGTTGTCGAGTGCCAGGCGGGCGCGATAACGTTCGGCCCAGGCGTCGAACTTGTCGCGCGAGACGAAGCAGTCGCGCGCGGCCGACAAGTCGCTCAGGCGCCGCCAGGTGATCGTGAAATCAGCGCGGTCTTCGGCCATCAGCTTCAACAGGTCGTCGGCCAGCGCGGCATCGTCATCGTGTTCGTCGCGCAAACCGAGCTTGGCGCGCAAGCCGCTGATCATCGCCGCGGCGAACTCGGCCTTGTACGGTTCGAGCGCCGCCAGCAATTGCTCCGACGCCGCTTCCTTCGGCCCTTCGACCAGCGGCAGCAGCGCCTGCGCCAATGCATGCAGGTTCCAGAAGGCCACGCTCGGCTGGCGCGCGTAAGCGTACCGGCCCCGGTCGTCGCTGTGGTTGCAGACGTGCATCGGATCGAACGCATCCAGAAAGCCGAACGGGCCGTAGTCGATGGTCAAGCCGAGCAGCGACATGTTGTCGGTGTTCATCACGCCATGGCAAAAACCGACGAGCTGCCATTGCGCGACCAGACGCGCCGTGCGGCGGGCGACTTCTTCGAGCAGCGCGGCCGGGCCATCGATGCCGCGGAAGTAGCGCTGCGTCGTGGCATCGAACAAGCGCTTCAGCGACTGCTGGTCCTGCGCTGTGTGCGTGAAGTGCTCGAAGTGGCCGAAGCGCAGGAACGACGGCGCGACGCGTGTCACCACCGCCGCGCTCTCCACTGTTTCGCGGCGAACCGGCTGCGGCGAGGCGATGACGGCCAGCGCGCGCGTCGTCGGGATGCCCAGCGCGTGCATCGCCTCCGAGCACAGGAACTCGCGGATCGACGAGCGCAGCACCGCGCGGCCGTCGCCCATGCGCGAGTAGGGCGTCAGGCCGCTGCCCTTCAACTGCACTTCCATTGCTCCGGCGGGGGTGTCGATCTCGCCGAGCAGCAGCGCCCGGCCGTCGCCCAACTGACCGGCCCAGACGCCGAACTGGTGGCCGGAGTACACCGAGGCAAACGGCCGCACGCCGTCGGGCACCGCGTTGCCGGCGAGCACGGCCAGCGCCTGCGGCGTGCCCAGCCACTCGGCCAAGCCGAGCTGCGCCGCCAACGCCTCGCTGCGTGCCACCCACGACGGCTCGCTCACCGCGCGCGGCGGCAATTCGGTGCCGAAGGCCGGGCCGAGCGCTTGCAGAAAGCTGGCCTCGCGCCAGGCCGGTGCGAGCCGCGAAGAAAAGGTTTCAGGGGCATTCACGAGGCGCGTATTGTCTCCCCGCCGCGATCGGTCTTGCCGGGTCAGGGCATTCACGCTTTGACAGCGCTCGCGGGGCCTTTCACCATGCTTGCCAACAAGGAGACGACGATGCTGGGCTTGATGCAAGACCAACCGCTGCTGATCTCGAGCCTGATCGAGTTCGCGGCGCGCCACCACGCCGGCGCCGAGATCGTCTCGCGGCGCATCGAGGGCGACATGCACCGCTACACCTATGCCCAGGCGGCGGCGCGCTCGCGGCAGGTGGCACGCGCGCTCGACCGGCTGGGTTTGCAGTTCAGCGACCGCGTCGGCACGCTGGCCTGGAACGGCTACCGCCACTTCGAGCTGTACTTCGGCGTTTCGGGCAGCGGCCGCGTGGTGCACACCATCAACCCGCGCCTGTCGCCGGAGCAGGTGGTGTGGATCGCCAACCACGCCGAAGACCAGGTGTTGTGCTTCGACATGACCTTCCTGCCGATCGTCAAGGCGGTCTGGCCTCAATGCAAAACCGTCAAGCACTGGATCGCGCTGTGCGATGCCGACGCCTTGCCGGCCGACACCGGCATCGCCGGCCTGCGCAGCTACGAAGCGTGGATCGGTGACGAACCCGCGCAGTACGACTGGCCCGAGTTCGACGAACGCAGCGCCTGCGCGCTCTGCTACACGAGCGGCACGACAGGCAACCCGAAGGGCGTGCTCTACAGCCACCGCTCGACGGTGCTGCATGCCTACGGCGGCGCGCTTGCCCGACGCGCTCAACTTCTCGGCGCGCGACAGCATCCTGCCTGTGGTGCCGATGTTCCACGTCAACGCCTGGGGCATTCCGTACGGCGCGGCGATGACGGGCATGAAGATCGTCTTCCCCGGCGCCGCGCTCGACGGCAAGTCGGTCTACGAGTTGCTCGAAGCCGAGCGCGTGACCGTCTCGGCCGGCGTGCCGACGGTGTGGCTGATGCTGCTCAACCACATGAAGGCGAACGGCCTGAAGTTCACGACGATGCAGCGCACGATCATCGGCGGCTCGGCGTGTCCGCCCGCGATGATCAAGAGCTTTCGCGACGACTACGGCGTGACGGTGCTGCATGCCTGGGGCATGACCGAGATGTCGCCGCTGGGCACCGTGTGCAACCTGAAGTTGAAGCACCTGTCGAGCGACCAGGACGCGCAGCTCGCCGTGCAGTTGAAGCAGGGCCGCGCGGTGTACGGCGTCGAGATGAAGATCGTCGACCCCGAAGGAAAGGAGCTGCCGTGGGACGGCGTCGCCGCCGGCGACCTCCTGGTCAAGGGGCCGTGGATCGTCTCGGGCTACTTCAAAGGCGAGGGCGGTGACCCACGGGTGGACGGCTGGTTCCCCACCGGCGACGTGGCCACGATCGACGGCGACGGCTTCATGCAGATAACCGACCGCAGCAAGGACGTCATCAAGTCCGGCGGCGAGTGGATCAGCTCGATCGACATCGAGAACATCGCCATGGCGCATCCGGCGGTGGCGATGGCGGCGTGCATCGCGCTGCCGCATCCGAAGTGGGACGAGCGGCCGTTGCTCGTGGTGATGAAGAAGGCCGGCGCCGAGGTCACGCGCGATGCGCTGCTGGCGCATTTCGAGGGCAAGGTCGCCAAGTGGCAGGTGCCCGACGACGTGGTCTTCATCGACGCGATCCCGCTCGGCGCCACCGGCAAGATGCAGAAGAACAAGCTGCGCGAGCTCTTCAAGGACCATCGCTTGCCATGATTCGGCTCGAGCTCGCTTGTCGGGCTCGATTCGGGATAGTCCCTGTGCGCTGGCGCGTGTTGCATCCGTTAACGTCGCGGCCATTCACTTCGAAGGAGACGGTCATGAGTTCGTTGTCGATGCGTGCTGCGTTGTTGTCGCCGCTGGCGCTGGCTGCCGGCCTGGCCTGCGCCCAATCGGGGCAGACGGTGAAGATCGGCTTCATCGATCCGCTGTCCGGCCCGTTTGCCAACGTCGGCCAGAACCAGTTGAAGAGCTGGCAGTTCTCGGCCGAGAAGTTCAACGTCAAGAACGCGGCCGGCGTGAAGTTCGAGTTCGTGCCGTTCGACAACAAGGGCTCGCCGCAGGAGAGCCTGAACAGCCTCAAGGCCGCCATCGACCAGGGCATCCGCTACGTCGTGCAGGGCAACGGCTCCGGCGCCGCCGCGGCGATCAGCGATGCGGTGAGCAAGCACAACGAGCGCAACCCCGGCAAGGAGGTGGTCTACATCAACTACGCCGCGGTCGATCCGGACCTGACGAACAGCAAGTGCTCGTTCTGGCACTTCCGCATGGACGCCGACACCTCGATGAAGATGGAAGCGCTGACGAGCTTCATGCAGGAGCAGCCGAACGTCAAGAACGTCTACCTCATCAACCAGAACTACGCGCATGGCCAGCAGGTCAGCAAGTACTTCAAGGAGACGATGGCGCGCAAGAAGCCCGACGTGAAGGTGGTCGGCGATGACCTGCATCCGCTCGGGCAGGTGAAGGACTTCGCGCCCTTCGTCGCCAAGATCAAGGCCGCCGGCGCCGACAGCGTGGTCACCGGCAACTGGGGCCAGGACCTGACGCTGCTGATCAAGGCCGCCAAGGACGCCGGCCTCGAAGCCAACTTCTACACCTACTACGCCGTCACCAGCGGCGTGCCCACCGCGATGGCGCAGGGCGTCGGCGGCAAGGTGCGCGTCGTCGCCATCGGCCACAACTCCGTGCCCGGCGTCATCAAGTGGCAGGACGAGTACAAGAAGAAGTTCAACGACGACTGGTACACGCTGCAAACCTACAACGCCATGGCGATGCTCGTCCGAAGGCATGGCCAAGGCCAAGAGCGTGGACCCGGTGAAGGTGGCGCAGGCGATGAGCGGCCTGAAGTTCGCCGGCTTCAACGGCGACGTCGAGATGCGCAGGCAAGGACCACCAGCTGCAGCAGGGCCTGTTCATCAGCGAATGGCGCAAGGCCGACGCCAAGAACCCGTACAGCGTGGAGAACACGGGCTTCAACTTCCAGGAAGTGAAGGTGATTCCGCCGTATGTGGCGAGCACGCCGACATCGTGCGAGATGAAGAGGCCGGGCTGACACTCACGCGCCGACCCCGTTCGGGCTGAGGATCGAAGCCCTGTGCGAGCACTTCGATACCTCAGTGCGAACGGGTGTTCTTGGTTTGCGCAGAGGTCATCGTGGACGCCTCCTTCTTCCTGATCTCGTTGCTCAACGGCCTGTCGGTCGGGCTGCTGCTGTTCATGCTGGCGTCGGGCCTGACGCTGATCTTCTCGATGATGGGCGTGCTGAATTTTGCGCACGCCAGCTTCTACATGGTCGGCGCGTATGTCGCGTTCACGATCAGCCAGGCGACCAACTTCTGGATCGCGCTCGTGCTCGCGCCGCTCATCGTCGGCGCGGCCGGCGCGGCGTTCGAGCGCTTCGTGCTGCGCCGGGTGCACAGGTTCGGCCATGTGCCGGAGCTGCTGATCACCTTCGGCCTGTCCTACATCCTTCTCGAGATCGTGCAGCTCCTCTGGGGCCGCGCGGCGCTGCCGTTTCAGCCGCCGCCGTCGCTGCAAGGGCCGCTGTTCACGATCGTCGATCTGCCGGGCGACGGCTTGTCGATCGCGTGGGGCGCGCCGCCCGAATCCGTGCAGGAGCGTGGCCGGTGCGAAGTGCACCACCTTCCCGCAGTTCCGCGCCTTCGGCATGGGGATCGCGGTGCTGATGCTGATCAGCATCTGGCTGCTGCTCACGCGCACGCGCATCGGCCTCGTCATCCAGGCCGCGCTGACGCACCCCGAGATGACCGAGTCGCTCGGCCACAACGTGCCGCGCGTGTTCATGCTCGTCTTCGGCGGCGGCACCGCGCTGGCCGCGCTGGCCGGCGTGATCGGCGGTGCGCTGCGCGTCACCGAGCCGGGCATGGCGCTGCAGGTCGGCGCGGTGGTGTTCGCGGTGATCGTCATCGGCGGCATGGGCTCGCTGGCCGGCGCGTTCATCGCCGCGGTGCTGCTGGGCATTGCCGAGTCCTTCGCCGTCGGCAGCGACCGTTCGCTGGGCGATCTCTTTGCGTGGTTCGGCGCGCAGATCACGCCGCAGACCTTCGGCTACGCGGTGTGGAGCGTGAAGATCAGCCAGGTGGCGGCGATCCTGCCGTACCTGCTGCTGGTGCTGATCCTGATCTTCCGGCCCAAAGGCCTTCTCGGGAAAAGAGAAGGTTGATGGCGACGCAGCAGGTCTTTCACTTCAAGCCCTACAACGTCGGCCGCTGGATCGTCTGGGGCGCCTACGCGCTGGTGCTCGTCGTCGCGCCGCTGCTGTGGACGAGCAGCCTGTCGCACACGATGCTGTCGCAGATGGGCATCGCGATCATCGCGTGCCTGGCCTTCAACATGCTGCTCGGCCAGGGCGGCATGCTCAGCTTCGGCCACGCCGTGTACTCGGGCCTCGGATCGTTCTTCGCCATCCATGCGCTCAACCTCGTTGCCAAGGGCCAGCTCGCCTTGCCGGTCAGCCTGGTGCCATTGGTCGGCGGGCTGGCCGGGTTGCTGATCGCACTGCTGCTCGGCTACGTCACCACCAAGAAAGCCGGCACCACGTTCGCGATGATCACGCTCGGCGTCGGCGAGCTGGTGTGGGCGATGTCGCTGATGTTCCCCGGCTTCTTCGGCGGCGAGGGCGGCATCAGCGGCAACCGCACCGCGGGCAAGCCGTTTCTCGGCATCAGCTTTGGCCCGCAGATCCAGCTCTACTACCTGATCGCGCTCTACACCTTCGTCTGCACCGCGCTGATGTTCGCCTTTACGCGCACGCCGCTCGGCCGCATGTTGAATGCCGTGCGCGACAACCCGGAGCGTGTCGAGTTCATCGGCTTTTCCACGCAGAGCGTGCGCTACATCGCCTTCATCGCCTCGGGCTTTTTCATGGGCATCGCGGGCGGCCTGGGGGCGCTGAATTTCGAGATCGTGACCTCGGAGGTGGTCGGGGCCTCGCGCTCCGGCGCCTACCTGCTGTTCACCTTCCTCGGCGGCGCGGTGTTCTTCTTCGGCCCGATCATCGGCGCGGTGCTGATGGTGCTGGCGCTCGTGCTGCTGTCGGAGTTGACGCTGGCCTGGCTGCTCTACCTGGGCCTGGCCTTCACCTTCATGGTGATGTATGCGCCGGGCGGCATTTCGAGCCTGATCATGATGAACCTGCGGCTGGCCTCGTTCGGCAAGCTGCGCGGCTTGGCCGGCTCGTACCTGGCGCTGGCCGGCACCGCGTTCATCGTGCTGGCGGGCGCCGGCGCGATGATCGAGATGGTCTATCACCTGCAGTTGAACGAAGCGCTCGGCCCGGAGTTGAAGTTCATGGGCATGAAGCTCAATGCGAAGAGCGGCGACAGCTGGTTCGGCGCGGGGCTGGTCCTCGTCACCGGGCTGGGGTTGTTCGAGCTCACGCGCCGATCGTTCGTTGCCGATTGGGAGCGCATCCAGGGCGAGATCGAGAAAGAGATCAAGCGTCGCGAGGCGCTGGCATGACGCAATGCTGTTGAGTTGCGTGACGTGCGCAAGAGTTTCGGCAAGACCGACATCATCCGCGGCGCCAACCTCGTCGTGCAGCAAGGCGAGCGCGTGGCCATCATCGGCCCCAACGGCGCGGGAAAAAGCACGCTGTTCAATCTCATCAGCGGCCGCCTGCATCCCACCAGCGGCGACATCACGGTCAATGGCCAGCGCGTCAACGGCAAGACGCCGTTCCAGATCAACCGCCTGGGCCTGGCGCGCAGCTTCCAGGTCAGCAACCTGTTCACGCGCCTGTCGGTGTTCGAGAACATCCGCTGTGCGGTGTTGTGGAGCCTGGGCTACAGGTATTCGTTCTGGAAGTTCCTCGCCGACCTGACGCGACGCCAACGAGCGCACAGAACACGTGCTGGCGATGATCAAGCTCGACCGCCGCCGCGATGCGCTGGCGATGAACCTCACCTACGCCGAGCAGCGTGCGCTCGAAATCGGCATCACGATTGCCGGCGGCGCCGGCGTGATCCTGCTCGACGAGCCCACGGCCGGCATGAGCAAGAGCGAAACCCAGCGCTTCGTCGCGCTGATCCGCGACGTGACCGCAGGGCAAGACGCTGCTCACCGTCGAGCACGACATGGGCGTGGTCTTCGGCCTGGCCGACAAGATCGCCGTGCTGGTCTACGGCGAGGTCATCGCCTTCGACACGCCCGAAGCGGTGCGCGCCAATCCGCGCGTGCAGGAGGCGTACCTCGGCTCGGTGCTGGCCGATCAGCAGGCTGCGGCCGCTGGGCATTGACGTGCTGAAGCTCGCCAACGTCCACGCCTACTACGGCAAGAGCCATGTGCTGCACGGCGTCAACTTCGACGTCGGCGTCGGCGAGATCGTGGCGCTGCTCGGCCGCAACGGCGTGGGCCGCAGCACCACCGTCAAGACCATCATGGGCCTGGTCGATGGCACTGGCAGCGTCAAGTGGCGCGAGCAGGAACTGCTCGGCAGACAAGCCTTCGAGATCGCGCACGCCGGCATCGGCTACGTGCCCGAAAACCGCGACATCTTTCCCAAGCTGACGGTGCATCAGAACCTGATGCTCGGCATGAAGAAGGCCAACCAGGCCGGGCGCTGGACTTTCGACGACATGTACACGCTGTTCCCGCGCCTGAAGGAGCGCCAGCACACCGAGGCCGGCGTGCTCTCCGGCGGCGAGCAGCAGATGCTCACGCTGTGCCGCACGCTGATGGGCGACCCGGAGCTGATCATGATCGACGAGCCGACCGAAGGCCTGGCACCGAAGATCGTCGAACTCGTCGCCGAGTATTTGCGCGAGTTGAAGCGCCGCGGCATCTCGGTGCTGCTGGTCGAGCAGAAGCTGACCATCGCGCTCGAAATCGCCGACCGCTGCCTCGTCATGGGCCACGGCCAGATCGTCTTCAGCCGGCACGCCGGCCGAGTTGCGCGCCGATGCGTCGGTGCGCAAGGAGTGGCTGGAAGTCTGACCCGATGCCCCGATGCCTAACAGCATCTGACGCTCGGCGGACACCCCCATTTGGTGGGATGGCCCGGCGTGTGTTCGCGCCCTAGAGTTACCGAGGTTGACAGGCCTGCGCATTAATGATGGGGCCTGCATTCGCTCGAGGCGCTGGATGGCAAGTGTTCTGATTGCGGGAGGCTGCGGCTTCATCGGCTCCCACCTGGTCGACAGGGTGCTCGCACGCCGCGAGGTCACCGAGCTGTGCGTGGTCGACAACCTGTGGACCGGGTTGCGCGACAACATCGCCCATGTGCGCGACCGGCGGCTGGCTTTCGTGCAGGCCGACGTCGAGCATTGGCGCACCGAGCAGCGCTTCGACGAGATCTACCACCTGGCGTCGCCGGCCTCGCCGCCCTGGTACATGGCCGAGCCGCTGCGCACGATCAGCGCCAACGTCTGCGGCGCGCTGAACCTGATCAGCTTGTTGGCGCCGGGCGGCCAGATCGCCTACACCTCCACCTCCGAGGTCTACGGTGACCCGCTGGTGTCGCCGCAGCCCGAGAGCTACCGTGGCTATGTCGATTGCACGGGGCCGCGTTCGTCGTACGACGAGAGCAAACGCTGCGTCGAAGCGCTGCTGTTCGAGGCCCGGCGCGTACACGGCGTGCGCGTCAAGGTGGTGCGCCTGTTCAACGTCTTCGGCCCGCGCACGCGCGTCGATGACGGCCGTGCGGTCTCCAACTTCATCACCCAGGGCCTGCGCGGCCTGCCGATCACGGTCTACGGCGACGGCGCGCAAACGCGCAGCTGGACCTACATCGACGACGCACTCGATGCGCTCGAACGTTTTTTCTGGCGCGACCAGAGCGAGTTTGCCGGCCCGGTCAACGTCGGCACCGACCGCGAGGTCTCGGTGCTCGACGTGGCGAAGTACGTGCAGCGCCATTTCCCGGCGTCGCCGATCGAGTTTGCGCCGTCGCCGCCGCAGGACCCGAGCAACCGCCGCCCCGACCTGACGCTGGCCCGCCAGGTGATCCCCGGCTGGTCGGCGGACGTGGCCTACGAGGACGGTGTCGACCGCACCATCGAGTGGTTCCGCCAGCGCGTCGGTGAGCAGCGCGCCGAGGCAGTCGCAGCGGGAAGCCTGACGAAGACCGCGCTCGGTCACGCCGCGCTGGCCGCCGCCGGCACGATGCGCCCGGCCTGCAGATGAATCACGTGGTCGGCGTTGCGCACGGTGTCGGCGTGGTGGCTGATGATCAGCACGGTGCTGTTCGAGAAGCGCTCGCCGATGGCCTGGCGGATGCGGCGCTCGAGCGTGCTGTCGAGCGCGTTCAGCGCTTCGTCCAGGATCAGCAGTTGCGGCTTGCGCAGCAGCGCCCGCGCCAGACCCAGGCGCTGGCGCTGGCCGCCGGAGAAGCGGTGGCCTTGCTGGCCGATCCAGGTGTCGTAGCCGTCGGCCAGCGGCTCGACGAACTCGGCCACGCCGGCCAGGCGCGCCGCGGCCAGCACGTCGTCTTGCGAAGCGTTGGCGTCGGCCATGCGGATGTTGTCGAGCACGGTGCCCTCGATCAGATCGACGTCCTGGCCGGCCACGGCCAGCAGGCCGAGCCAGTCGGCGCGGCGCAGGTCCTGCAGCGGCACGCCGTCGACGCTGATCGTGCCGGCGCCCGGCGTGTACAGCCGCAGCAGCAGGTGGATCAGCGTCGTCTTGCCGGCGCCGCTGGCGCCCACCAGCGCGGTCGTGCGGCCGGCCGGGATCTCGAAGCTGACGTTGTCGAGCGCCGGCGGCAGGCCGTCGGCATAGGCGAAGCTGACGCCGTCGAAGCGGATGCCGTGGCGCAGCGCCTCGATGGGCCGCTGGCCGGGGTGCTCGGCGGGTGCGGCGCCGCTGTGCAGCATCGATCGCACCGAGCGCAGTTGCGGCTCGATCTGCGCCAGGTAGAGCAGATGGCCCTCGATCTCGCGCGCGTGCGGCTGCAGCCGGTACAGCAGCGCCACCGCGGCCAGCAGCGTGGGCAGCGCGGTGCCGGCCTGCACGGCCGCGGCGACGATGACGCACAGCATGACGAGGTAGCCGACCTCGGTGATCGGGTCGAGCAGCGACGACAGCCGCGCCAGCGCCAGCGAGGTCTCGCGTGCTTCGGCCGACGAGCGCACGAAGCGCTCGTGTTGCAGCGCCTCCTGGCCGTAGGCGCGGATCGTGCGCAGGCCCTGGATCGTCATCAGCATGTGCTCGCCGAGTTTCTGGTGCACCTGCTTGACGCGCTGTCCCAGCGCCTGCGCCGGCCGCGCCAGCCGCCGCAGCACCAGCGAGAGCACGATCGATCCGCACAGCGCCAGCAGCGTGATCGGCCACGACAGCGCGAGCAGGAAGGCGCCGAAGACGAGCACCGAGCAGGCGCCGACGAGGATGCGCGTCAGGCTGCGGTAGGCATCGGCGATCAGCCACGACTCGGTGCCCAGCACCTCCATCAACTGCGCCTGCTCGCGCTGCTGCATGAACGCGTAAGGCGCGTTCAGGTAGTGCGCGTGGAGGCGGTTGCGCACGGCCTCGCTGATGCGCTCGCCGATGTCGGCGCTGATGGCGCGGTTGATGTAGGCCAGGCCGGCGCGCGCCACGATCAGCGCCAGGATGGCCAGCGCCAGCAGCGTCGGCGAACCGAAGACGGCGCGCGCACGATCGAGCGCCTGGCCGAGCAGGCCGCCGACCGCGCGCAGCGGCGTCGCCGCTCTGGCCGAGCGCCGAATACAGAAAGGCCACGATCAGCGTGATGCCCAGCGTCTCGGCCAGCGATGTCGCCAGGCCGAGCGCGATCAGCAGCGGCGTCGCCCACGCGGGCTTGGGCGTCAGGCGCAGCAGTGCGGCCAGGTGATCGAGCGCGGCGCGGCGCGCGCGTTGCGGCGTGCGGGCCGGCGAGCCGTCGCCGTCTTTCATCGCTCGCGGCCTGCCACCGGAAAAGCCGCGCCGATGCGCGCGATTCAATGGCCGCGCGGTTTGGCGGCGCTGTCGGCCGAGCAGCCGCGAGGCTGCTGGGCGCAGCAGGTTGTTGACGAGCACTCGCAGGGCCATGAGCGGATGGCGCCGCGCCAGCGCCAGCAGCAGCCGCGTCACCTGGCCGACTGCGCCGTCGGCCAGCGCGTCGCCGACGAGCCAGCCGGCGTAGGTGCGAACGCCGCGCCGCACGGCGCTGGCCTCGTTGCCGTGGCGGGCCTGCAATTCATCGGCCACCAGCAGCCACGAGCGCAGCATGCGCGGCCGGTCGCTCGACATGGTGCCGGGCGCGGTGCGGTAGCCGACGAGGTGATCGGCCACCAGCGCGAAGCGGTGTGACTGTGCAATGCGGCAGTAGAGCAGATAGTCCTCGCAACCTTGCGCGCCTTGGGCTTGCAGCGCCGAATCGAACCCGCCCGCCTCGACGAGCGCCTGGCGCCGGATCAGCGCCGCGCTGCCATTGCCGATGATGTTGTTCTGCAAGAGGGGGTGCAAGACATCGCCTTCCCACGCCGGGCCGTTCTGCACGTCGGTGATCAGCCCGGCGCTGTCGATGGCGTGGTACCAGCAATAGACGAGGCCGGCGCGCGGCTGTGCGGCGTGCAGCGCCTGCAGTTGGCGCTCGATCTTCGCCGGCGCCCACAGGTCGTCGGCATCGAGAAAGGCGATCAGGTCGGAGCGCGCGGCGCGCCAGCCGGTGTTGCGCGCGGCGGCAACGCCGGCGTTGGGCTGCGTGACGACGCGCACGCGATCGTCGGCCGATGCATGCTGCGCGGCGAGGGCCGCCGTGCCGTCGGTCGAGCCGTCATCGACGACGATGATCTCGAGCTTGCGGTGCGACTGCGCGCGCGCGCTGCGCAGCGTCTCGTCGATCGTGGTCGCCGCGTTGTACGCCGGGATGACGACGCTGACGAGCGGGCAGATGGCCAGCGGCAGGCCTGCGCGTGCGGCGGCCGGGTCTTCGTGCCGCAGCACGAGCTGCTCGAAGACATAACCGACGTGCCGCGCGGCCAGCGCGTCGGCCCACTGCACGCCGAGAGCGTCGATCAGCGCGCCGATGCGCTGCCCGTAGTCGGGCCAGCGTGCGGCCAATTGCGCCGGCACGGCGCACAGGCCGAGGGCAACGCCGTCGAGCAACGTGGTGGCGATGTCCGTTTCGTGTTCGCTGCCGCGCGGCAAGGCCGCCAGCGCCTGATGCTGCTGCGGCCGATCGCGCCCGCGCGCCGCGTCGAGCGCCAGGCACCACAGCGTGCAGTACGCCAGCGCAATCTCGGCGTTGGACCCGGGCCCGGTGGCTGCGCCGGCGGCGTGCGCGCCTGCGTCCTGCGGCAGGCGCGGGTCGGCACCGAAGCCGCGGCGGATGACGACGGCGGCGTCGGCGAGCACACGATCGACATCGCGCGACAACGAGTGCTTCGCCGGTGCGGTACAGCGCCAGCGGCTCGGCCACGTGCACCCAGCGGCTGCCCAGGCGCGCCACACGCTGCCACAGATCCCAGTCTTCGCAGGTGGCCAGCGTGGTGTCGAAGCCGCCCGCGCGCAGCAGCCACTCGCGCTCGATCAGCACGGCGTGGATGGCCACGGCGCAGGTGCGCGCGAAGGTGTCGAACGGCGCGCGTGCGACGTCCGGTTCGCTGTACGCCGGTGACCGCTCGCCGTCGGGCATGACGCGCCGGTAGTCGCAGTAGGCCGCGCCAGCATCGGGCGCGGCATCGAGCGCGGCATTCATGCGTTCGAGAAAGCCGGGCTCGATCCAGTCGTCGCTGTCGAGAAAGACGATGCGCTGTCCGCGCGCCTGATGCAAGCCGACGTTGCGCGCCGCCGAGGCGCCCGGCGTGCCGCTGCCGCGCAGCGCGATGAAGCGTGCATCGCGCTGCGCGTGCGCGGCGATCAACTGCGGCGTCTCGTCGCTCGACCCATCGTCGACGATCAGCGCCTCCCAATCGCCGTCGCCTTGGGCGAGCAGGCTGTCCAACGTCTGCGCCAGCGTCGGCGCGGCGTTGCGTGCCGGGATGACGAACGACGTGCGCGGCGCGGCCACCGTCAGCGGCCCTCGCGGTTTTCGCGGCGGTGCCGCAGGTAGAACCACAGGCCGGACAGGTAGCCCAGCACCTCTTCGCGCAGGAAGCGGTCCTGCGGCAAGCGCGCGCCGCGCAGCCGCCGCAACAGACCGGCCGGCGTACCAGCGCGGCATCTGCACGAGGGCGCGGCGGCGGTTCGCGGCGATGCCGGTGCGCTCGTGCTGCACCAGCAGCGCCGCGGCGTGGCCGCGCATGTACTGGTGGATCTGCTGCGCCAGGCCATCCGATCGTGCGGCGGTGAAAGTGAAACGCCACCGAGCGCGGTTCGTAGCGGCAGGTGAGGCCGCTGGCCAGCACGCGGTACCAGAACTCGGAGTCGTCCGGAGCAGCCGGCCTGGCCGGCGTCCAGGCGCTCGTCGAAGTAGCCGATGCGCTCGAAGACCTCGCGCCGAAACGCCATGCTGGCACCCGCGCCGATCTCCCACGCCGGGAACACGCCGTCCGGCGCCGCGGCGAAGCGCGCGCTGTCGAAGTCCTGGCGCAGATAACCGCGGCCGAAGCTCCAATGCGCCTCGAAGTGGCGCTGCGATTCGGTGGCCAGCTCGGCCGGCAGCACGAGGCCCGTCACCGCCGCGATCTGCGGCGCGTCGAAGGCCGCCACCAGGCGCTCCAGCCAGGCGCGGTGCAGGATCACGTCGTCATCGGTGTAGGCCACGATCGGCGACGTGGCATGGCGTGCGCCGGTGTTGCGCGCAAAGTCCAGGCCGGGCCGCTCTTCGCGCAGGTAGATCGCGCCGGCGGCCAGTGCCGCGTCGCGCGTCTGCGTGTCGCGCGAGGCGTTGTCGACGACGATGATTTCGCGCGGCGCCAGCGTCTGCTGCGGCAGTGAGGCCAGGCACTGGCGCAGCGCGCTCGGCGCGGTCGCGCGTGCAGATGACGACGCTGGCGGCGTGTTGCGGCGGCGCTGCCGCGCGCTCTTCGGCGCGGATGCGCGACAGCGTGTCGGCGGCCAGGCGTGCGCTGCGCGGCGTTGCGTCGTCGACGAACAGATGCGCCGACCGGTCTGCCGAGCCACCAGAAGACCACCATGCCGGGCGCCGCGTCGGGCAGCGTGTAGTCGCCGCTGTCGGCGAGCGCGACGTGCCGCACGCCGTCGTGAGCACGGCACGTCTTCGATCGATGCGGTGGTGGTGGGTTGGGCTTGCACGCTGCGTTTCACTCTACGTGAGGCGATTGCGTCGCGGCGCCCGCGAATTGGGGATGCGCGCCGCGTGCGTCGGTGTTCAGCGCCATCGCCGCAGCCGCTCGTAAACCGCTGGCGGCAAGAGTCTTTTGGCCGCCTTCGCCAGCGGCACCAACGCCGATTTCTTGCGCGCCTGGCGGATCGCGTGGCTCAACGCGGCTTGCACGGCGGGCGGCACCGGCCCGCTGCGCGCCAGATCTTGTTCGAGCCAGCGCAGGAAGTGCAGGCGAACCTGCCAGTAGCGGCCGGCCGCCATGTTGGTGGAGACGATCGACTCCGCGCGCTGGCGATAACGAACCCAGCATGCGCTGGCCACGTACACCGCATGGCGGCGATAGATCTTCGACAGGAACGCCTGGTCTTCGTAGAGCATCAGCGGCCCGCGAAACGAAGCCTCGAAGCCGCCCACCTGCCGCACCACGTCGCTGCGCAGCATGAGGGTGGACGGTGGCGGCGCGGCGCCGGTGCCGAGCGGGTAGAGCGTGGTCATCAGGTGCGGCGCTGCGATCACGGCGTCGTTGGCGGCACCGATCGGCACCACCATGTCCCCGCCCTTCGACGCGGCGGACCAGCTGCGCCAGTACAGCGACGCGCCCATCACCATCGCCACGTCGGCATGCCGATCGAGGATCGCCGTCTGCTCGGCGAGCTTGTTCGGCGCCCACACATCGTCGGCGTCGAGAAAGGCGATGTAGCGCCCGCGTGCGTGCGCGATGCCGGCGTTGCGTGAGGCGCTGAGGCCCAGGTTGGCGTGGCCCGCATGCTCGATGCAGGTCATGCGCTCGGGGTCCGTCGCCGCCAGTTGGCGTGCGATCTCGCTGCTGCCGTCGCTGGAGCCATCGTCCACCAGCCACAGCTCCCAGTCTGTGAACGTCTGGCCGACGACGCTGTGCACCGCCTCGGCGAGGAACTTCGCTTCGTTGAGAAAGCAGACGATGACGGAGACCGCAGGGGAGCGCGGCATCAGAGCAAGCCCCGCAGCGACCGTGCGAAGGTCTCGCCGTCGCAGTCGGCGACGGCGATGCGCGGCAGTTGGAAAAGGTCCGTGCCTGCGCGCACGGCGCCGCGTTCGGTGGTGCACGACGAGTGGAAACCGGCGTCTCGAACCAGCGCGGCGGTTTCAGGGCTCTGGTCACCGAAGGGGTAAGCGAAGTTCAGCACCGGCCGATCGATCATCGCTTCCAGCTGCGCCTTGCTTTGCGCGATCTCGCGGCGCTGCTCGTCCGGCGGCAGCGCAGGCAAGGCCGCGTGCGTCACCGAGTGCGCGCCGATCTCGATCAGCGGGCTGGCGGCGAGTGTGCGCAGTTGCTGATGCGACAGCGCGATCGGCGCCTCGGCAAGGCCCGTGGCAGCGCTCCACTCGGCAATCGCCGTCAGCGCCAACGCACGATCGGCATCGGCCAGCGGCCGCAACCAGCCCCAGACCTCGCGGTAGAAGGCCAGGCGCTGGCTTGCATCGCTGCCCCACTCGTGTCGCCAGTGTTGACCGTTGACGTCGAGCGACAGCGTCGGCGGCAAGCGCTCCGGCCGCAGCAACAGCGTGGCCAGCCGATCCCACCAGAACGGATCTTCGCGGCCGACATAGCCCGCGGTGCAGAACAGCGTCGCCGGCACGTCGTGGGCTTCGAGCACGGGCAGGGCGCTGTGCAGGTTGTCGCGGTAGCCGTCGTCGAACGTGATGACGACGGCGCCGCGCGGGCATTGGCCCTGCCCGAGCTGCTGCGTGAGCTCGGTCAGGCGCATCGGTTGACGCCGGCGGCGGATGACCTGCATCTGCGCCGCAAAATTTGCCGGCGAGACGCAGAGCTGCCACGGGTCGAGCGTGTCTTGCGCGATGCGGTGGTACATCAGGATCAGCGGCGGTTGCGCGGCCTCATCGGCGAGCCGGCGCCAAGCGCGGCGCAGGCCGATCACGCGGCCGCCTTCTGCGCGCGCACGGTCACGATGACGGGATAGCTCGGGTCGTGAAACGCCAGCTTCGCCGTGTCGATCTCTTCGACCGCGAGGCCTTGCAGGAAGGCCGTGGCGGCGAAGACGTTGCCGTGGCTTTGCACGCGCACGTTGACCGCGCCGAAGACGTCTGCGAACAGTCTCGTCGCCGAGGCGGCGGTCAGCGACCAGAACCAGCCGGCGCCCCACTCGCCGCGGTCGATGGGGCTGATGCCGGGTACGGTCAGCAGCACGACGCCGCCCGGCTTCAGGCTGCGCTGCATTTGCGCGACCGCAGCGCGCATGTCGTACACGAGGTGCAAGGTTTGCGTGAGCACAAGGCAGTCGAACGTGTCTGCCGGCAAGGTGCCGGCTCGCGACAGGTCGCCGACCAGGGTGGCAGACGGATTGCCGGCGTTGACGTGCAGGACATCCTGCTGCGTCACCTGTTGGCCGCCGAAGCGGCGGCTGTACGCATCGTCGCCCACTTCGAGCACGCGGCCGGCGATGTCGGCCGCGTGGTCGCTCAGGAAGCGCTCGATGTAGAAACGATCGATCGGCGTGCCGCGGTCGAAGCCGAAGTCGTCGCTGATCGGCCGCACGCCGCCGAGATCGCCGAAGTTCACCGAGCCGAGGGCGCGGCGCGGCGGCTGATCGATGTTGCTCGCGCGCCGGACGAAGCGCCGGCGCGCTGCGCGCAACAGCGCCCGCAGCGTCGTGCCCGGCGACGCGCTCATGGCCTGCAACACCCCATGCACTGCCCTCCCGATCGAATGCTGCTGCGCCCAGCGCTGTCGCGTGGCGCCGAGGATCTGTTCTGCATAGTAGTTGCGCCACACCCAGCGGCCGTGCCGCCAGGCGCTGGCCGACGCTGCTCGCGGCGCCAGCGCCGGCTGTTTCTCGCGCGCGTGCACGCGCAACACCCACGACAGCATCTCGCGGTGATTCGATGACATGTTGCCGCCGTGCCAGCGGTACTCGGCGACGGTGTTCGGATGCGTTGCCACCGGCGCGGCGCGGGCCATGCGCAGATAAACGTCGTAGTCCTCGCAGCGTTTCAGTGCCGTGTCGAAGCCACCGAGTTCGATCAGCCGCGCGCGGTCGTACATCACCGCGGCGTGCATGCCGATCGGATTGCCTTGCAGCAGGTCGAGGTACGGCTGTGCGCCCACGGGCTGATAGACGATGTCGCCGAGCGGCTGCCCGCCCTTGTCGATGCGCCGGTGCGCGCCGAACACCATGCCGCTATCCGGTGCGGCGGCGAAACAAACCAGGCCGTCGGCGATGGCGTTGGGCAGCAGCCGGTCGTCGGCATCGAGAAAGATCAGCTTGTCGCTGCGCACCGCGCGCAGGCCGGTGTTGCGTGCGGCAGCCAGGCCTTGGTTGTGCTGCCGGATGAGCGTCACGCCGTCGCACCGGGAGACCACGGCCGCCGGGTCGTCGGTGGAGCCGTCGTCGATGACGACGATCTCGTCGGCGCGGCGTGTCTGCGCGATCACGCTGTGCAGTGCCTGCGCAAGAAAGTGCGCGTGGTTGTAGGTCGTGATGACCACGGCCACGGTGCTGGGTCGTGCCGGCAAGCTCACGCCTTCGGCGCGCGCTTGTCGATGAAGGCCTGCACGCCGTCGAGCGCGCAGGCGTCCATCATGTTGCACGCCATCGTCTGCTGCGCATCGGCATAGGCGGCCTCGATGCCTTTTTCCAGTTGCCGGTAGAAGAGGGCTTTACCCATCGCCAGCGCGGTCCGCGGTTTGGCGACGATGCTGGCCACGAGGCGCTCGACTTCGGCGTCGAGCGCTGCCGCTTCGGCCACGCGGTTGACCAGGCCCTGCGCGCACGCTTCGTCGGCGCTGATGAAGTCGCCGGTGGCCAGCATCTCGAATGCCGCCTTGCGCGAGATGTTGCGCGACAGCGCCACGCTCGGCGTGCTGCAGAACAGGCCGAGGTTGACGCCGCTGACCGCAAAGCGCGCCTCGCGCGCCGCCACGGCCAGGTCGCACATCGCCACCAGTTGGCAGCCGGCCGCGGTGGCCATGCCGTGCACGCGCGCAATCACCGGCAGCGGCAACTTCTGGATTGTCATCATCATGCGGCTGCACTGCGCGAACAGGCGCTCGTAGTAGGCCAGCGACGGCTCGGCGCGCATCTCCTTCAGATCGTGCCCGGCGCAGAACGCCTTGCCGGATGCGGCGATGACGACCACGCGCGCGCTGTCGTCGGCGGCAATGCGGTCCAACGCCGCCTGCAGCGCGTCGAGCAAACCTTCCGACAGCGCGTTGAAGGCTTGCGGCCGGTTCAGCGTCAGCGTGATCACGCCGCGCGCGTCGTTCTCGTGCAGCAGCAGCGGCTCGTCGTCTCTCATGGCAGGTCCCCGGCTGTGAATACAAGCGTAGTGCACCACGGACGGTCGATCTGCGGCAACATGGGAAGAACACCCTGGAGCTTTGCCGATGAAATGCCTCTTTGCCTTGCTGGTTGCCGCCGTCGTCGTCTCGCCGACAGCGGCGCAAACGCAGAGCGCCTGCCCGGCGCTGTTGCAGCACACCGTCAACCGACTGCAGGACGACAAGCCGCAGCCGCTGTGCCAGTACAGCGGCAAGGTGCTGCTGGTGGTCAACACCGCCAGCCACTGCGGCTACACGCCGCAGTACAAGGGGCTCGAAGCGCTGCACGGCAAGTACGCGGCGCAGGGCCTGGTGGTGATGGGTTTTCCGGCCAACGACTTCGGGCAGCAGGAGCCGGGTGACGCGAAGAAAATCGCCGAGACCTGCTTCAACGTCTACGGCGTGCAGTTCCCGATGTTCAACAAGATCAGCGTCGTCGGCGCCGGCACGCACCCGCTCTACGCCGCGCTGGCGCAGGCCACCGGCAAGAAGCCGGAGTGGAACTTTCACAAGTACCTGGTCGATCGCCAGGGCAGGGTGGTGGCGAGCTTTGCCAGCGACGTGACGCCGCAGGACAAGCGCATCGTGGCGGCGGTGGAGAAGTTGCTGGCGGTGCGATAGGCGGCAGGTGCGTGCATTGACATGTGGCAGATTGCCACATATGGTTTGGGCATGGCTCAGTCGATTCGCATCTCCGATGAATGCTACGAGGCCGCCCAGCGGGTGGCGCGAGGCATGAGCCGCTCTCTGGCCCAGCAGCTCGAACACTGGGTGCGGTTGGGTATGCGCATTGAACTCGGCCTCACGGTTGAACAGACCTTGGCCTTGCTGGAGGCCGATACGAAGAGCGTGGCCTGGGCTGCTGCTCCTGCAAAAAGCTCAAACCGTGGCAGCGATGGCCACGACCCGGCGGCACTGCGTCATGCGAAGCTGGAAGCCGACGTGCGGGCAGGCCGGCGCAGCGCTGGCAGCCTGATTGCGATTCCCGCGCGTCTTGCGCGGCGGGCCACGCTGCGCTTTCCGGCGGCCACCTTCGGCGCCGACACCTCTTGGTAGCAGGCCGCAAGAGCGAGGCGGTCACGCCTCCTGCCCTCATCGAAAAGCTGTTGCGCGTGGCGGGAGAAGAAGTGGTGCTCGTCGGTGGTCAATCGCTTGGCTTCTGGATGCATCGCTTCGGCTTGACCTTGCCCGAAGGCGTGGCAGCCATTTCGCACGACACCGACTTTCTGGTGTCGTCCGCCGCCGATCGCGGAGCAGTCACTCGGTTTGCGCAAGCCATCGGCGGCACAGCCCACTATCCGCAGCGCAAGGCGCTGACCGCGCTGGTCGGTCAAGCCAGCCTGGACATCTCCGACGAAGAAGCGGTCAACGTCGATGTGATCCACGCCGTGTTGGGTTTGCAAGCCGGCCAGGTGCGCGAGCGCGCCGTCGAGGCAACGCTCGGCAAGCATGTGTTCTTCGTCATGCACCCGCTGGACGTGCTGCAGAGCCGCCTGTCCAACCTCTATCAGTTGGCTGAAAAGCAGAATCCGAAAGGCGTGATGCAACTGTCGATGGCGATCGATGTCGTGCGCGAGTTCCTGCGTCATCAGTCATCGTCGGCAGGCAAGGCCGTGGCCACGGCGCGCCGCAGTCCGCTGCAAGGCTACGTCTCGGCCATCGAGCACATGGCGGTGCAGGATGCCGGCCGCAAGGTCGCTCGGCGTTTTGCTGTGCACGTCGCCGATGCGATCGACCCGTCGCTGATTCCCGCAGGGCTGTTCTGGAGCAAACGCTGGCCGGCTCTGCGCAAGCTGATGACGCCGATGTACGCCGCACAGTTCCACGAACCTGTCTAGACGAGTGTTGCAATGACGCAGGCCGCTAACATGTCCGCGATGCAACGCCGCTTCGCCCTCGCCACACTCGCCGGCGCCTGCTTGCTGCCCGCCGCCGCGCGCGCCGCAACGTTGCTGCCGACGGCCGAGGCCGTGCCGGGCGGCGTGGCGATCGTCGAGCTCGGCCCCGCCTCTGCCGCGCGTCCGGCGGCCACCTTCGGCGGCAAGCCGGTGCTCGTCATCGAGGCAGAAGGCGCCTGGGTGGCGGTGGTCGGCATCGCGCTGTCGGCCGATCCGAATGCGCGGCATACGCTGGCCGTGCAAGAGCCGGCGGCCGCGCGCGTGAGGTGCCGTTCTCGTTGCAGGGCAAGCAGTACGCCGAGCAGCGGCTGACGGTCGAGCCCAAGCATGTCGAGCTGTCGCCGAAGGATCTGGCGCGCCACGAGCGCGAGCGCGTGCACCTGGCCGAGGTGCTGCGCCGCTTCAGCGCGCGCGCGCCCGAGACGCTGCGCCTGGTGACGCCCACCGTTGGGCCGCGCTCGTCGTCGTTCGGCCTGCGCCGCGTCTTCAACGGCCAGTCGCGCAACCCGCACAGCGGCATGGACATCGCGGCACCCACGGGCACACCGGTACTCGCCGCCGCGGCCGGCGAGGTGCTCGACAGCGGCGACTACTTCTTCAACGGCAACACCGTCATCGTCGATCACGGCCAGGGCTTCCTCACGCTGTACTGCCACCTCTCGGCGATCAGCGAACAGCCCGGCGCGACGGTGGCGGCCGGCGCGCCGATCGGCAAGGTCGGCGCCACCGGCCGCGTCACCGGCGCGCACCTGCACTTCAGCGTGTACCTGAACGCGCAGGCGGTGGACCCGGCGTTGTTCCTGGCGTCGCCGTAAGCGGGTCCTTTCATCAATGCTGACGACGCCGTGTGAACTAGGGGTTCTCAAACGCAGCTTTCAAAAGACACTACGGCGTCGTCAATAGTGGTGGTGGGAAAGTCGTCTTGGCAAGGCTGACAGAACCACGGGAGTCAAGCCATGAACAAGACCTGTGGAGTGTGGCGCTGGTGTGCCGGCGCGCTGCTGCTGAGCGCATCGACTTGGTCCGGCGCGCAACCCCTGCCGACCTGCCACGCCGAAAACACGCTGCGTGCCGATGTCGCCGCAATCGACATGCCGATGGTTTTCAACCGGCTCGGCGCGCAGAACGTCAACTGGCAGATGTATGCGCTGTGGCATGACCTGGTCGGCACCTCTGACAAGCCGTCGCCGCTGCCCGATGTCGACAAAATGTTGAGCGCCGCCGCAGGCCTGCCGGCGCTCGTGAGGCGTCGCCCCTTTTCGAGCTTCGCCGGCAAGGTCAGCGTGCGCCCCGATCTGCGGCCGCGGCCGTTGGCGTTGCGCGTGGCGGCGGGCCAGTGCCTGCGGGTGCGGTTCATCAACCTGCTGACGCCGATTTCCAACCCCTTCAACGCGACCGAGAACAAGCCTTTCGTCGGCCATCCGATGGACCAGCGCTCGCACGAGGCGTCGGCCAACATCGACGACCAGGTGGCTTCGCGCGTCGCCGGTTTTCATCCTCACGGCCTGGAACTCGTGCGCAGCATCGCCGACGACAGCAGCTTCGTCGGCACCAACGCCAACTCGATGCCGTCGCCGGGGCAGATGCGCGAGTACCTGTTCCACGCTGCGCACGAAGGCGCGTTTCTCGTCTCCAACGCAGGCGCCGTGTTCGGCGGCGAGGGCACGGCCGGCACCTCCGGCACGGGGCTGTTCGGCGTGGTCGCGGTGCAGCCGCGCGGCGCGCGCTTCTACCGCGGCCAGGTGACCGAAGAAGAGTTGCGGCTGGCGCAGCGCGGCGGCGCCGTCACGCCGCAGGGCCATCCGGTGATCGACTACGAGGCCACGTACCCCGACGACTGCGCCAGCAACGGCGTGTGGTGCCAGGAAGGCAAAGCCGGCCGGCCGATCCTGAACATGGTGCACAACGGCCGCATCGTCCATGGCGACATCAACGCGGTGATCGCCGGGCCCGGCAAGGACGGCAGTTTCCCGCCTTCGACCTATCCGCTCGAAGCCGACAAGCGCCGCAACCCGACGTTGCCCAACCGCCTCGAGCCGTTCCGCGAATTCATCTCGGTGTTCCACGACGAGAACGCCGCGTCGCAAGCCTTCCCCGGCCTGTTCGATCACGCCTCCGACAAGGACGAGGAGAACCCGCTGGTGCACACGCTGCATGGCGTGCGCGATGCCTTCATGATCAATTACGGCTCGGGCGGCGTGGGCGCCGAGGTGGTCGCCAACCGGCTCAACGTCGGGCCGATGCACGACTGCGTCGATTGCGCCTTCGAAGAGTTTTTTCTCTCGTCGTTCGCGGTCGGCGATCCGGCGCTGCTGGTCGACAAGCCGGCCAACCTCGGCCTCGAAGGGCTGCGGCCGGGCAAGGTGGGCGGCACGCCCGACGCCGACATGGCCCAGGTCGGCCTGCCGCCCGATCTGAAACTGCCGCCCGGCACCCAGGGGCCCAAGGCCTCGCTCGCGTTCTATCCGCACGATCCGGCCAACGTGCATCACAGCTACATCGGCGACTTCGTCAAGTTCCGCAATGTGCACATGGGCAAGGAACAACACATCTTCCATCTGCACAACCACCAGTGGCTGTTCAACCCCAACGACGACAACTCCAACTACATCGACGCGCAGGCCATCGGCCCGGGCTCGGGCTACACCTACGAGATCGCCTTCGGCGGCTCGGGCAACCGCAACCGCAGCGCCGGCGACGCCGTCTTCCATTGCCACTTCTATCCGCACTTCGCGCAGGGCATGTGGTACCTGTGGCGCATTCACGATGTCTTCGAGGCCGGCACCAAGCTCGCGGCGAGCAACGGCGACAAGGGCCTGCACCCGCAGCGCTGGGGCCTGGCCAGCGGCCTGCCGGCACCGGGCGCGCGCGCGCTGCCCGACGGCGAGATCGTGGCCGGCACGCCGATCCCCGCGGTCGTGCCGCTGCCCGGCAAGGCGCTGGCACCGATCCCCGGCAAGGTGGAAGTGGTGGCCAATCCGCGCAAGTCGCTGTTCGACGCCAGCAAGCCGGTCGGCTCGCTGGCCAAAGTCGAGAAAGTGCCCGACGCCACCAAGCCCGAGATCGAGTGGCGCCCGAAGGCCAACCCCGGCTATCCGTTCTGGATCGCCGGCATCGAGCACACCGTCGGTTCGCGCCCGCCGACGCCGCCGCTCGACATGGACCCGGCCGCGGACGGTGCGAACGGCGGCTTGCCGCGCCACGCCGTGGCCGGCTACTCGGCGCACGGCAAGACGGAGAACACCTTCCATCGCCTGTCGGCCGTCAAGCACGAGAAGCAGGTCAAGCCGGTGTACTTTCCCGAGCAGGGCACCGGGGTCGAGCGCTTCGTCATGGACTGGCATGCGCAGAGCGAGCACGCCACCTCCGCGGTCTTGCCCGACGGCTCGGTGCATGCCACGGTGTTCCGCACCAACGGCGCGCCGCCGACGCCGGGCGCGCCGTTCTTCGACCCCTGCATCGACGACCGCCAGGCGCGCTTGAACAAGGATCGCAAACCGCTGTTCTTCAACGGCACGCTAGACAGCCGCTCGATGATCGAGCGCCAGCAGCCGGGCGATCCGAGCGGCCTGGCGCATGTCAGCTGGCTCGGTTCGAGCGCCTTCGACGGCACCACGCCGCGCCTCTACAAGGGCGCCAACATCCAGCTCGACGTCACCTTCAACAAGCTCGGCTATCACTTCGGGCAGCAGCGCATCCTCGCGCTGTGGGAAGACGTGGGCCCGCTGCTCGCCCGCCAGCAGCCGCCCGAGCCGATGGTGCTGCGCATGAACACCTTCGATTGCGCGATCTACCAGCACACCAATCTCGTGCCCAAGGAGTACGCGCTCGACGACTACCAGATCGCCACGCCCACCGACGTCATCGGCCAGCACATCCACCTGCCGAAGTGGGACCTGCCGAGCGCCGACGGCTCGGCCAATGGTTGGAACTACGAAGACGGCACCTTCTCGCCGGGCATGGTGCGCTACCGCATCCGCGCCATCAACGCCTGGAACGCCGCGGCGGCCGGCTTCGGTGAGGCACCGGTGCCGGCACCCGGCATGGCGGGCGCGCTGCAACCGGCGCCGCACAGCTACTTCCGCGGCGACACGGCGGCGCTGTCCGCGCTGCAGTTGAACAGCAAGGAGTGCAGCAGCACCTGGGCCCAGCACGCCGCCAACGGCACGCTCGACGACTGGGAGCACACGCTCGGCAAGCGCGGCCAGTGCGAGTGGCTGGGCGCGCGCACGACGCTGCAGCGCTGGTTCAGCGATCCGATCATCAACGCCGCGGCCCAGCACCGCGGCCTGGGCACCACCTTCACGCACGATCACCTCGGCCCCTCGACGCACCAGCAGGTGGGGCTGTACGCCACCATGCTGACCGAGCCGCCGAACTCGGTCTGGCGCCACAACGAAAGCGGCACGGCGCTGCACGACACGGCCGCGCGCCGCGACGGCGGCCCGACGAGCTGGCAGGCGGTGATCACCGGCTGCAAGACGCACGCAAACAACGATCCGAAGCAGCCGTGCAACGAGTACGGCCCGCTGGTGACCAACGCCCACCTGCAGGAAAGCGGCGAAGACAGCCACCGCGAGTTCTTCCTGCAGTTCGGCGACTTCCAGCACGCCTACAAGAAGGGCGAGCACTTCGGCGTCGATGCGGCCGGTCACCCGAAGTTGCCCACCGCGCAGAGCTTTCGCAGCGCGATCCATCCGTCGGTGCGCAAGCCGAGCAGCCCCAACTTCCCCGACATCTTCGCGTTCGAGGAAACCTGCCCGGGCCAGGCCATCGGCGGCGGCCCGCTCGCGCGCCCGTGCCCCGAAGTCATCTCGGCCGACGACGTCGGCATGATGGTCGTCAACTACCGCAACGAGCCGGTGGCCGCGCGCGTCTACGACGCTTCGCGCATTGCGCAGAGCGACGGCAAGAAGGGCACGCAGGCCGCCTTCGGCAAGGGCGACATGGGGCATGCCTACCAGTCGCGCACCGACCGCGTCATCAAGGTCCTCAACGGCATCAGCGGCGAAGAGCCCGGTGTGCCGGGTAGTCAGCCGCACTACCCGGCAGACATCAACGCCCAGCGCCTGGCGGGCGATCCGTACACGCCGATCCTGCGCGCCTACTCGGGCGACCTGGTGCGCGTGAAGATCCAGGCCGGCTCGCACGAGCACGAGCACAACGGCACCATCCACGGCATGAAGTGGCTGCAGGCGGGCTCGGGCTACGGCGCCGCGCCCAACTCCGGCTGGCGCAACGCGCAGAACGCCGGTCTGTCGGAGCAGTTCACCTTCACCGCGTCGATCTTCGACTACGAGCCCACCAACCACCGCCACCTGACCGATCGGCTGTGGTCGATCGACACCAGCCAGGATGGCTTGTGGAACGGCACCTGGGGCGTGATCCGCACCTACAGCCGGCGCGACAAGAAGTCGGAGCTGGCCGACCCGAGCTACAAGCCGATCGTCGAGCCGCTGCTGACGCTGGCGCAGAACCCGGTGCCGACGATGCTCAGCACGCGCGCCTTCGATCCGGCCGTCGGCTACACCAACGACTGCAACCTGGGCGACGGCAAGGTCAAGGTCGTGCGCCACTACAACGTGCTGGCGGTGCTGGCCAACCGGGTGCTCGGCAATCCGCTGGGCGCGTTCATCCCGGCGGTGCCGGGCCTCGCACCCGGCGGCGGCACGCTGACCTACAACCATCGTGCCACCGAGCTGAGCCTGGTGATCCGCGACGAGGAAGCCGGCACCACGCGCACCGAGCGCTACGGCGTCGGCCCGCTGCACGACCCCACAGCGGTGATGCTGGTGCGCGAAGAAGACTACGACTTCGCCGGCGGCAAGCTCAAGGCCGGCGTGCCGGTGGAGCCGCTGGTGCTGCGCGCTTCGGCAGGCGAGTGCGTGCGCGTCATGTTGAAGAACCTGCTGCCGCGCGAGCGCTTCGTCACGCCGATGCCCGACCTCAACGGCTACACCAGCCTGTCGCACACCGTCACCCGCCACGACAGCGGCCCCGGCTCGAGCATGACCGCGTTCAACAACAACCTGATCCGGCCGTCGCACCACATCGGGCTGCATCCGCAGCTCGTGCACTACGACGCCAGCGTCTCCGACGGCAGCGTGGTCGGCCTGAATATCAACAACCTGGTGGCGCCCGGCGGCGAGTGGCTGTACCAGTGGTACGCCGGCGGCCTGGAGATACCGCGCGACCAGATTCAGGGCTGCATGAGAGACGACGCGTCCGGCGCCGCCGCGCTTCGCGATCTGAACCTGCTGCGCCAGCGCGTGGCCGATGGGCGCTTGCTGCGGCCGAGCGTCGATCTCAATTCGTCGTGGGCGCTGCGCGAGCGCCTTGCCGGCCTGCTCAACGCGACGCCGCCGGAAGAGGCAAGCCGGCTCGATGCGTTCCAGCCCGGCCCCGGGCCGACGCCCACGCAAACCACGGCGCCGCCGCGCCGCGAGACCGACCCGGCGCTGTCTCGCGCGCTCGATGCGCTGCTCAAGGAGCCGGTGGTCGTGCAATGCCTCGAAGACGTGAGCCCGAGTGCGCCGCTGCTGCGCAATGCGCGCGCCGCGCTGCGCAGCGAGTTGCCGCAGGCGTTCGCCACCGATCAGCGCTTCGTCGTTGACAGCGCGCCGTTGTTGCCGGCCTCCGAGGTCTTCAACCGCCTGAGCCGCACGGCGCTCGGCGCTGCGCCGCGCAGCCGCAGCGAGCTGCGGCGCGAGTGCGCCAAGGCGATCGCGCCGTTGGCGCTGCGCGTGCTGTCGGCGGACGCGGTGCTGCGCGACCGCTTCGGCGCCGAGCGCCTGCGCCAGGCGGCCCAGGCCTGGGCCGACAGCTTTGCCTACCTCGTGCCGGGCATGGACCGCGACGCCTTCGTGCCCGAAGCGCTGTCGCGCGCCTACGCCTGGTGGCGCCCGCAGTACCCGCTGCTCGATGAAGAAACCACGCGCATCGTTACCCTCGACAAGGCCTGCCGCTTCGAAGACATCGAGTTCGGCGGCACCAACCTGACGCCGCCCGATCGCATCAAGCAGGGGCAAAAGGGCGCGGTCGGCGCGATGGTGATCCTGCCCAAGCGCTCGTTCTGGTCCGAGCGCGTGGAAGACGCGGTGCTGGACCATCAGCACCCCGGCCCGGGCGCCGTCAACAAGCGCCCGAGCCGCGCCACCGCCACCGTGATCCACGATCTCGACAGCGGTGCCGGCCTGGGGCGCCTGGCGGGCTTTCGCGACTTCGCTGCCGTGCATCAGAAGGGACAGAACCTGCGCTACGGCAAGCCCTTGTTCAAGAAAGGCAGCCTCGAGTTCGTCGGCGACCCGATGGGCGCGGTAAGCGTGCTGTCGGCCGAGCGCAGCGGCGACGAGCAGGACATGCGCCGCGTGGCGCCCGAAGACGCACACGATGCCGGCCACATGGGCGTCAACTACGGCACCGAGCCGATGTGGTTTCGCTTCGGCATGCCGGCCGATGCGCCGTTCGGCCACGGCGGCAAACCGTCTTCGCCGTTCGGCGAGGGCTTGGGCGGCACGGCCTTCGCGTACGAGGCGTTCGCCGACGGATGCTGCGGCACCGATGCGAACCAGCCCTCGCCAACCGCGCAGGCCAACGTCGGCGAGCCGGCCACGCCGGTGTTCCAGATGCTGCACAAGGGCGCGCAAAGCCGGCTGCGCGTGCTCATGCCCACCGGCGTCGGCCGCGGCACGGTGGCGCACCTTCACGGCCATGGCTGGCGCCGCGACCCGTACCTGCAAGGCCCCGGCGGTGTGGCCAGCCAGTGCATCGGCGCCAATCCGCTCGCGATGTGGCTCGGCGGCCAGGAGAGCGTGACGCCGATGGCGCATTTCGACCTCGTGTTCGACCGCACCGGCGGCACCAACCGCATCGCCGGCGACTTCGTGCTGCGCGACCAGGGCGGCTTCGGCGTCACCAACGGCTTGTGGAGCATCGTGCGCAACCAGCAGGCCAAGCCGTCGTGGCTGCTCGATCAGGTGCTCGGCTCGCCGCTGCGCCAGAGCTGCCAGTGAACCGGGCGCTGCGCACACTCGCTGCATTGGCCGCCGGGCTGTGGTGCGGCGCGGCGACGGCCGCGCTGCCTGCCGACGAGCCGCTGGCCCGCATCGAGCGCGACGGCATGCGCATGCAGGTCTGGCTGCGTGCCGAGCAGCCCGGCCAGCCGCTGCGCCAAGGCGGGCGCGCGCGCCTGACCGTGACGCTGCACTCGGCGCTCGATGGCACGCCGCTGGCCGGCGTGACGCCCGGCGCCTGGCTCGACCGACTGAACGGCGCCTTACCCGAAGCGCAAGCCTGCAACCGGCGCATCGGCGGCTACGTCTCGCGCGGCCTGACCGAGCGCGCCTGGCTCGACCTCACCGGCTATCACGTGCTGCTGCTCAATGGCGACGGCGGCATCTCGGTGCTCGACCCGCAGACCAACTTTGCCGGCAAGACCAGCCTGCGCAGCGTCATCGCGCTGCCCGCCGCGGGCTTCGACTGGGATTTGCAGGCGCGGCAGAACAATCTCTACGTCAGCGTGCCGCAAACGCGCCAGATCGCCGTAGCCGACCTCGGCACGCTGGCCGCGCCCACGCTGCTGGCCGTGCCCGGCAGCCCGGGGCGGCTGCGCGTGCATCCGTCGGGGCGCCAGGTCTGGGTTGGCGTGCCGCAGGCCGCGCCGCCGCGCAGCAACACCGGCGTGCAGCCGGGCGAGGGCGGCGTGTTCGTCGTCTCCAGCGACGCGCCCCACGAGGGCCGCTGGGTCGCCACCGGCAACGGCCATCACGAGCTGGCGTTCGATCCCGACGGCCTGGCCGCCGTGACCAACCGCGACAGCGGCAGCATCAGCTTCGTCGATCCGCAATCGCTGATCGAACGCCGGCGCGTGCCGATCGACGGCACGCCGCTGTCGGTGGTGTTCGAGCCGCGCGCGCGGGTCTTCATCGTCGCCGATGCGCGCAGCGGCAAGCTGCTGCGCTTCGACCATACCGGCCAGCCGCTCGGCCACGCGCTGCCGCTGGCGCCGGGCATCGGCCCAATGGCGCTGGCGCCCGGCGGGCGCTGGTTGCTGGTGCTCAATTCGGCGGCGAACACCGTGCATGTCGTCGATCCCGCGAGCTGGCAACCGGCGCAGGACATCGCGATCGCCGGGCGTCCGTTCCAGCTCGAGTTCACTTCGCAGTACGCCTACGTGCGTGCGCTCGACCGCGAGGACGTGTCGATGATCCACCTGCCCTCGATCGGCGCCGGCGACGCGCGCGTGCAGCGCTTCGCCGCCGGCGAGCGCCGGCCCGGCGAGACGCCCGACCTGCCGATCGCCTTGCAGATCGCCGCCTTGCCCGACGACAGCGGCGTCTTTGCGCTGAGCCCGGGCGATGGCGCGGTCTACACCTACATGCAGGGCATGAACGCGCCGATGAGCAGCGCGTCGCCGCGCGGCCACCCGCTGCGCGCCGTGCGCGTGGCGCGCCAGGGCCTGCTCGAAGTCGAGCGCGGCGTCTTCGAGGCGATGCTGACGCTGCCCGAGAGCGCCGACGCGATGCTCGCGCTGGCCACCGATCGGCCGCGGGCGCGGCACTGCCTGCGCGCCGCGCTCGCACCCGCGCCGCAGGCCGCCGAGCAGGCGATCGCCACGCGGCTGACGTGGAACGTCGGCACGGCCGATGCCGGGGCGCCGCAGATCGAAGCCGTGCTCGAAGGCGATGCGCGGCGCCGCTGGCCGGGCAGTTTGATGTTGTGGGTCTTCCAGCCGGGTGGCGGCCGGCAGGCGCTGATCGCGCCGCGCGCCAGCGGGGAGCCTGTGGCAGATGCTGCCGGTGCCGGCAGCGCGCGCGTGGTCTATCGCGTGCAGCCGCCGGCGCTGCGGCCCGGCGCCTGGTACGTGCACGCGCCGGCCACCGGCGACGGCATCGTCACGCCGGCGCACGCCCGCCAGTACGCGAGCTTCGTCGTCGAAGCGCGAGCAGCGCCATGAGCTCGCGGCGAACGACCGTCACGCGGCGCGCCGCCGCGGCCGCGCTCGCCGGTGTCGCGCTTCCCGGCGCCGGCCGCGCCCGCACCGACGCGCAAGACCCGGCCGGCACGCCCGACGTGGCGCTGCTGCATCTCGACGGCCGCAGCGTGCGCTGGCGCGGCGACGTCCTGCGCGACCGCATCGCGGTGGTCAACTTCGTCTTCACCACCTGCACCAGCCTGTGCCCCCCGTCCAGCGCCGTGATGGCGGCGCTGCAGCGCGAGCCGGGCATCAGCGCAGCCGGCGGCACCACCTTCGTCTCGCTCAGCATCGATCCGCTGTCCGACTCGCCGCAGCGGCTGCGCGCTTTCGCGCGGCCGTTCGATCCCGGCCCCGACTGGTGGTGGCTCACCGGCGCGCCGGGCGACGTTTCAAGCTGCTCGACGCGCTGCAGGCCGGTGTGGGCAGCGACCCGCAGTCGCATGCGCCGCTGTGGCTGGTCGGCCGCGCCGGCCGCGGTGCCTGGCGGCGCCTGCTCGGCACGCCGTCGGCGGAGCAGTTTCGCAGCGTGATCGCAAGTCTGAGGTCGTGATGAAACCCACCGCGCATTCACCGGGCCGGCGCCGCGGCCTGCTCTTGCCGCTGGCGCTGCTCGGCAACACGTTCGCGGCGGCGCCGCGCGCGCGGCCCGGGCCCGACGGCGCCGCGCGCGAGCAGCGCTCACGCGAGTGGTTCACCGACACCGTGCTCGTCGACCAGGACGGCCAACGCCACCGCTTCTACAGCGATCTGCTGGCGCCGGCATCGGCGCGCGTGGTGCTGCTGCACCCGCTGTTCACCACCTGTTCCTCGGCCTGTCCGCTGATGGTGCAAAAGCTGCTGCAACTGCGCGCCGCGCTCGCGCCGCTGCGGCGCGACGCGCTGTGGATCCTGTCGGTCTCGGTGGACCCGCTCAACGACGCGCCCGACCGGCTCAAGGCCTTCGCCTCGAAGCAGGGCGCCGACATCGCGCAGTGGCGCTTCCTCGGCGGTGAGCTGGCCGATGTGGAACGCGTGACGCGGCGCCTGGGCCTGTGGACCGACACGCCCGACGCCCACCAGACCACGCTCATCGCCGGCCGCGCCGCTGCCGGGCACTGGGCCAAGCTGCGCCCCGACCTGGCGCCGCAGGCGCTGGCCCAGCAGCTCGACCGCTTCTGGGCGCCGGCGGCACAGCGGTGAATCCGCGGCGTGGCTCGCGCGCGTTGGGGCTGTGGGTTCTCGTCGCCTGCCAACAGGTCCCGGCGGCCACGCCGGCACCCGGCATCGCCGAGCCAGGGCTCGCGCTGTACGAACGCGGCATCGCCGCCGACGGCCAGCCGGTGTCGGCGCGCCACGCGACCGGCGGCTGGCGGCTGCCCGCCGCCGCCGCGGCCTGTGCCAACTGCCACGGCCTGCGCGCCGAAGGCGCGCGCGAAGGCGCGGTGGCCGCACCGTCGCTGCGCTGGGTGCAGGACGACGACGCCAGCAGCGCCGCGCTGCGCCGTGCATTGACCGACGGCCGCGGCCGCGACGGACGCGCGCTCGACCCGGCGATGCCGCGCTTCGACATCGCAGCGCGCGACCTCGACGCGCTGGTGCATCACATCGCGCGCCGCGCCGCGCCCGGCGTGGCGGCGCACATCCCGCGCTACGTGACATTGCTGCCGTCTGGCAACCCGCTGCGCGACGAGGCGGCCCTGCTCGACGGGCTCGACGCCTGCCTGGCGCCGCGCGCCGCGGGCGACCGGCCGACGCTGCGCTGGGACGTGCGCCGCTACGACAGCGCGCAGCAGGCCGTCGCGCAGTGGCGCTCGCTGCTGAGCGACGAAGCGGTGGCCGTCGTCGTCGCGCCGTCGCTGCGCGGCTGGAGCGCAGAGTTCACGCAGCTCGCGCGCGAGGGTGAGGGAGCGCCCGCGCGCGCCTGGCCGCTGGTGCTGTTTCCGCTGGTTGACGATCCGCCGGTGTTGCCCGACGGCGTGCCCGTGCACTGGCTGTTCGGCGGTGCGGCGGAGCGCCGCGCGGCCGTCGACATCGCCAGGCGCCAACAGCTGCCGGCGCCCGATGACGCCGCGCGCTGGGTCGCCGTCCCGGCACGCACCGGCGCGGCAGCGAATCAGGGTCGGGCGCGAGCGCTCGGGGCGCAGTGGGCCGAGGCCGCCTGCCGCAGCGTGGGTGCGATCCAGCAGGCGTGGGATGCGGGCGGCGCGGCCGCGCAAGCGCCCGCCGCGCGCGCGCGGCTGATCCTGTCTCGCATCGGCCGGCTGGAGACGATCGACGGTCTGGCGCTGGAGCCTGCCAAAGCTGTTGCGGTCAATGACTGGTCGGTCTGGCACGTCGGTGGGGCCGGGCGCGACGCGCCGAAACTCGTGGCGCCGATCATTCGCCACGAGCGCGTCAAAGCTGATTCGGGCACGGCCAGAGACGCTGGAAACGCCGCCAGATGATCGTCTGGTGCCGCCGAGCGGGGGTGAACTATCTGCCCGTGGGCACCGGCGCTTCCTCATACGGCTGCACCATCACCCAGCCGTCGCCCTTGAAGCGCATCTGCACCGACTCGCCGCTGCTGCGGCCAACGAGCGTGCCGAGCGAGATGTCGGTGTGCATGTCGGGCTGCAGATGGCCGCTCCAGGCCACCGTGGCCTGCGGGTCGGTGTGCACCGGGCGCGTGCTCGTGACCGGCAGCACCAGCGGGTCGCCGTGCGTGGTGATGGCGACGAGGCCGCTGCCCGAGATCTGCACGTTGAACAATCCGCCCGAGAGTGCGCCGGCGACGCTCTTCAACATGACGATGTCCCAGTCGAGCGTGGATTGCAGCGCCAGCAGATCGTTGCCGTTGACGCACAGGCTCTCGCCGGCCAGGTTGAGCACATGCACGCGCTTGTTGCGGTCCGCCAGATAGACGCGGCCGTTGCCTTGCATCTTCATCAGCGTCATGCCTTCGCCGGTGAAGGCTTTCTTGAGCAGCTTGCCGACGCCGTCTTCGAGCACGCTCTTGCGCGAGAACCTGACGTCGCCGCGGTAAGCCACCATCGCGCCGGCTTTTGCGTACACCGTGCCCTGCAGGTTGACTTGCAGCGTCGAGCGGTTTTCGATCTCGAAAGGGCCCGCATTGCGCTCCTGGTCGGCGTGAGCGGCGATGAAGTCGGCGATCGAATGCATGGCAGGGTCTTGTGCTGGACGATGTGCGCGAGGATAGCGGCGTAGAAAGTGCCGACGACAATGCCGCCGAAAGGAGCAAGCGTCATGAGTCAATCGAGTGCCTTCGCCAAGGTCGTTGCGCTGGTCGGCAGTGCGGCCGTGCAGTGGCGGCGGCTGCAGGGCAGCGTCAGTGAGCAGGCTGTCGGCGCCACGCCGACGATTCCCGCGGCCAGGCCGCAGGGCCGCATCCCGACGTTGAAGATGCCCACGGCGCAGGGCTGGGCCGCGGGGCACACGCCCACGGCCGCGCCGGGACTCGAAGTCAACGCTTTCGCCAGCGGCCTCAAACATCCGCGCTGGATGGCCCTGCTGCCCAACGGCGATGTCACCGTGGCCGAAGCGCTGCAATCGGCGGGCACGCCGCGCACGCTGTTCGAGCACGCGATGGTCAGCACGATGAAGCGCGCGGCCGCCGTCGGCGTGAGCCCGAACCGCATCACGCTGCTGCGCGATGCCGATGGTGACGGCGTGGCCGAGGTGCGCGAGACCTTTCTCGACGGCCTGAACCAGCCCTTCGGCATGGCGCTGCTGGGCGACACGTTCTACGTCGGCAACACCGATGGCGTGGTCGCGTTTGCGTATTCAGAAGGCGCAACGCGCATCGCCGCCGCGCCGCGCCGGCTCACGACCTACAAGCCCGGCGGCCACTGGACACGCAGCCTGCTGGCGAGCCACGACGGACGAAAGCTCTACGTCGGCGTCGGCTCGCAGAGCAACATCGGCGACAGCGGCATGGCGGTTGAAGAAGGCCGCGCCTGCATCTACGAAATCGATCTCGCCAGCGGCGCACAACGCCTCTTTGCGTCCGGCCTGCGCAACCCCGTCGGCCTGGCCTGGGAGCCGCACACCCACGCGCTGTGGACGGTGGTCAACGAGCGCGACGGCCTCGGCGACGAGACACCGCCCGACTACCTCACCTCGGTGCGCGACGGCGGCTTCTACGGCTGGCCGTATTGCTACTGGGGGCAGACGGTCGACGACCGCGTGCCGCAGGACGCTGCCGCGGTGGCGAAAGCGATCACGCCCGACTACGCGCTCGGCGGCCACACCGCCTCGCTCGGCCTGTGCTGGCTGCCCGCCGGCACGCTGCCGGGTTTTGCCGAAGACGGCATGGTCATCGGCCAGCACGGCTCGTGGAACCGCAGCACGCTGTCCGGCTACCGCGTCGTCTTCGTGCCGTTCGCGAACGGCCGTCCGTCAGGGCCGCCGCGCGACATCCTCTCCGGCTTTCTGGCGCCGGACGAGAGCGTGTCGTACGGACGGCCCGTCGGTGTCGCCCTCGGCCCCGGCGGTTGTCTGCTCGTGGCCGACGATGTGGGTGACGTGATCTGGCGCGTCAGCGCAGCGAGGACACGATGACACTGCACTTTCACATGATCGCCGGCGCGCCCGACCCCGTGGCGCCGTTCAGCCATGCGGTGGAAGCCGACGGCTGGGTGCACGTCACCGGCCAGATGCCGTTTGCCGGCACGTCGATCGACGAGCCGTACCCGCAAGGCATCGCCGCGCAAACGCAGCAGGTGATGCGCAACCTGCGCACGGTGCTGCAAGGCTGCGGCCTCGATTGGCCGCACGTCGTCTCGGTGCGCGTCTATCTGCGGCACTTCGAGCGCGACTACGCGGCGATGAACGCGGTGTACGCCGGCTACTTCCCGCCGGGGCGCAGGCCGGCACGCACCTGCGTCGGCGTCAGCGGGTTGGCCAAGGGGGCGCTGATCGAGATCGATCTGGTGGCACGGCGCGACAACGGCTGACGCCGTGTCTCGCTTGCTGCCTGCGCGTGTGGAGCGACGGTCGCGGATTACTCAAGCGCAGATTGGTAACGAGCTGCAAAGTTGCCTGCCAATCGCGACCAGCCGTTGACCGGCGCTGCGTCCGGCGTGCACGATGCATGCTTCGCTCGGAGGTTCGGATGACCCTGCATGACTTGCCGCCCGCCCGTCCTAACGCTGCGTGGATTTCGCGCTACGCGTCCGGTCTGCTCAGCTCGACGCCCGGGCTGCAACCGCTCGATGCCGTGCGGCTGGCGATGGATGCTTCGGTGGGTGGCGCCGCAGACGGCATGCGCTCACCTCCCAAGGCGTCGGTCAAGACGTTGAGCGGCCGGCGCTGACGAGCGTCGGTTTGCCCCAGCAGCGCTACGCGCTGCACAGGCCAGAGCAGACGGCGCTGCGCCGTGCCGTGGTGTGGGCCGTCGGCGCCAGCCTGCTGGCGTTGCCGTTGCTGGCCGCCGCCGGCCCGCTGGCCTGGATCACCAACCAGGGCACGCACAACGTCAGCGTGGTCGATGTCGCAGCGGGCAAGCTCGTGGCCAGTGTCAAGGTCGGCAAGGCGCCGGCCGGCATCGCGGTGAGTGTGGCCGCGGGCAAAGCCTTCGTCACCAACCCCGGCGAGCACACGGTGTCGGTGATCGACTTGCAGCGCCGCCAGGTGGTGGACACCTTTGCCGCCGGCCAGGGCGCCGTCGGCATTGCGGCGTCGCCCGACGGGCAGCGCGTCTTCGTCGCCGACTGGTTCGGCGGCCGCTTGCTGGCCTTCGACGGCCGCACGCACCGGCCCGTGGCCAGCGCCGCGGTCGGCGCGGTGCCGGCCGGCGTCAGCGTCACGCCCGACGGCCGGCGCGTGCTCGTGGCCGTGCGCGACGACAACCGCGTGCTCGTGCTCGACGCGGCCACGCTGCGCGAGCTGGCGCGCATCGGCGTCGGCGAGCACCCGTTCGCCGTCGAGGTCTCGCCCGACGGCCGCTGGGCGCTGGCGCTCAACGTGCTGAGCGACGACGTGAGCGTGATCGACCTGGCGACGCTGTCGCTGCGGGCCACGCTGCGCGTCGGCCGCGCGCCCTACGGCGTGGCCTACAGCAGCGACGGCGGGCGCGCCTTCGTCACCAACCAGCAAGGGCGCAGCATCTCGGTGATCGACCTCGGCGCGATGAAGGTCGCCGCCACCTGGACAGCACCGGAGTACCCCGAGGGCATTGCGGCCACCGCCGACGGTCATGTCGTCGTCGTCAGCTGGATGGACGACCTGGTGCAACTGCTCGACGCTGCCAGCGGCCAGCGCCGCGCCGAGGTGTCCACTGGCGGCAACCCGCGTTCCTTTGGTCGCTTCCTCCAGCCATGATCGCGGCCGAGCTTCACTACCCATTCACCGAGGAGACATCGACGATGCGCAGAGTTGTTTTTGGCGCCGCCATGGCAAGCGCCGCCCTGCTGGCCGCCTTGCCCGGCGCCGCGCTGGCCCACGGCCCGACGCGGCAGAAGGTCAGCGAGACCATCACCATCCAAGCCGCGCCCGACGCCGTGTGGGCCAAGGTCAAGGACTTCGGCGCCATGAACTCCTGGCACCCCGCGGTCGAAGCCTGCGCCGCGCCCGACGGCAACAAGATCGGCTCGCGCCGCACGCTGACGTTGAAGGGCGGCGGCAAGGTGGTGGAGGAACTCGAGACCTACAACGAAGCGGAGAAATCCTTCAGCTACCGCATGAAGGAGGCCGGCCCGATCCCGGTGACCAACTACTCGTCGACCTTCAGCGTCAAACCCGGCAGTGCCGCCGGCACGACGCTGGTGGAATGGCGCGGCGCGTTTTACCGCGGCTTTCCCAACAACGACCCGCCGCCGGACAAGAACGACGAGGCCGCGGTGGCGGCAGTGACCGGCATCTACAAGAACGGCCTCGCCAACTTGAAGGCCGTGGTGGAGAAGCGCTGAGGTTCGGGACAACTTGACAAGGAAAAATGCGGGGACAGCCGCAGTGACTCGTTCGTCCCTATTGACGGAGACGGCTAATGGGTGACCCCGGCGCCTGTGGTCCTGTGGTGACCCCGGCACCTGTTCAAGCCACTCAACCTGCTGGATCCCAGTCGTCGAAGTCCTTGATTTCGGACCACCAAGCTTGTGCGACTGCGTTGCTCATTTCCTACCTCCATGCTGTTTGTGATGAGCCATGCCAGCCCGCACATAAAGTGCGGTGCAGATGGCGACGGGGAAAAGAGAAAGAATCAATGCCACGCTCATATGAATGAGCGAAAGACCAAGCACCGAGCTGGTTGTGCAGCCTCGGCAAGGGTCGGGGTCAGCGCCGACCACCCAGTTGCCGACAAGCACGACTGTGATCGTCGCCAACCCAACAGTCTCGAAAAGGCGTGGCACCGGCGGCGAGCCTCGGCTGAGACGCGCTTCAAGGCACTTGTTGGCATCACGCCAAACGAAGTAGAAGGGCAGCGCAATGAGCAGCGGGATGGCTGCGAACGTCACGCACTTGACTACAGTGATGTACGAGGGAAGTGCGCTGAAGCTCGCGTGGTTACCCAAAAAGGGGAACCAACGAAGCATGACGTCGCAGAACGCTTTGAGCAGCGGCCAACGCGCGGCAGCATCGATGGGTGACAAGTAGATCATCAGGCCGATCAACACAGGCGGCACCCAGTACGAGAGAAGCCTTGGGTTCCTCCACGCAGGCTTCGAGGCGTCGGTGCCCGGAAATAACGACAGAGCCGGGTCTTGGTCCCCAAAGTATTTGCGCCACCCGCCGTCTTCGCCAGGGCTGCCTGGTCGATCAAACTTGTGCTTTAAGCTCATGCTTTGATCATGTGCCGAATCACGTGGTACTCGTCGTGGATGCCGTTGCCGCCGTGCATGTCGCGCGCTCACGGCGAAAAGGCTTCGACCTGCAGGCCTTCGACGGCGCCAAAGTGCTTGACGTTGGCTGTCAGCATAGTCAGGCCGTGTTCGAGCGCGGTGGCGGCGATCAACGCATCACCCATTTGCATGCCGTGGCTCAGCGTCAGGGACTCCATCAATGCCACTGCGCGCCGCGTGATCGCTTCGGTGAGCGGCAGCATCGTGGCCTGCCGTTTCAGCATCATCTTTTGCACGGCAGCGAGTTCGGCCTTGTTGCGCAGGCCTTGCAGCACTTCGAGATAGCTCACCGCGGAGATCGTCAGCGCGCCGAGCTGGTCGAGCCGGCGTGTGGCCTGCGGGTAGCCGCGCAGGTGCCAGATCAGCACGTCGGTATCGACGAGCATCAAGGCAGCTCGTTGCGCGAGCCGTCGCGGTTGTAGCGCGGTGCGCGGATGCGGCGGATGTAGGCCGCCACGTCGGCCATGTCTTCGCGGTCGCGCCAGATGCCGAAGGCCGGGTCATCGGTGACGAAGGATTTGTCAGCGGGCGTTGCTGCAGGCTGCTCCGCCTCGATGCGCACAGTCACGTGTGCATCCGCCGCTTGCGCGAGCTGGTCGCGCCACGCCTGCGGCAAGTCCGCGATGGGTACGTGCTCGATCACGATGGCATTCATGAAGGCGTCTCCTGCTGGCTGCAAGTGGCTGCAAATTGTCGCTCAGTCTGCTCTGCCAACGCTCGGCGACGGATCTCGGTGTCAGGTCTCGCCTGTCGCCCCTGGCGTCACCCCCAAAGTAGCCAGCGCCTGAACGGCGGTGACGATGGCGATGCCCTCATGCACGCCGATGGGTAGCAGATGCTTGCGATCGCCGGTGACGATGAGCTCGGCGCGCGCGGCGACGGCTGCGGCGATCACGTGGTCATCATCCGGGTCGTTGGCCACCACGCGCGGCACGGTGCTGGGCGTCACCAGCGTGACCAGCGCCGCGTCGCGTGCCACCAGCTCATCCACGCTCGTCTTGTAGGCCGCGATACGTGGCGTGAACTTCGAATAGCGCAGCGTCTGCGCCAGCTCCTCGAGCAGCACCGGGCTGCTGAAAAACGACGCCTTTGAATCCACCGCCATGGACAGCAGCCGGCGTGGCGGGCCATTCCACAGCAAGCCGGCCACCACCACATTGGTGTCCAACACCAAGCGCATCAACTGGCGCCGCGGCGGCGCTGCTCGGCGCGCGCGGCGCGCACCTGCTGCACGATCTCCTGCTCAACTTCGGGCGTCAGCTCCTCGGCCGGCCCGCGCTGCCACATCGAGTGCAGCGCCTGCGCCGCGGCGCGGCGCAACTGCTCGCGCAACATGGTTTCCATCGCTGCGGGCGACAACAGCCCCGCGCTGGCCGCCTTCTGCGCCAACTCGTCGGGCAAGGTGATTTGTACCGTCGTCATCGTCGATTCCCTTTCGGCGCTTTGTTGGTTTCTTGCGCGATGCCATTCATCAGGGCGTCTCCTGCTGGCTTCAAGCTGACTGCGAATTGTCGCGCAATCTGATCTGTCGGCGCTCGATGTGGCCGCGTCAAAAGAACGCCTGCAACCCCGTCTGCGCCCTTCCCAAGATCAACGCATGCACATCATGCGTCCCCTCGTACGTGTTCACCGTCTCCAGGTTGATCATGTGGCGGATGACGTGGTACTCGTCGTGGATGCCGTTGCCGCCGTGCATGTCGCGCGCCATGCGGGCGATGTCCAGGCTCTTGCCGCAGCTGTTGCGCTTGATGAGTGAAATCATTTCGGGCGCGGCCTGGCCTTCGTCCATCAGGCGGCCGACGCGCAGGCAGCCTTGCAGCGCCAGCGTGATTTCGGTTTGCATGTCGGCGAGCTTTTTCTGGATCAACTGGTTCTGCGCCAGCGGGCGGCCGAACTGTTGGCGGTCCATCGTGTACTGGCGCGCGGCGTGCCAGCAGAACTCGGCCGCGCCGAGCGCGCCCCAGGCGATGCCGTAGCGCGCCTTGTTCAGGCAACCGAACGGGCCCTTCAAGCCGTTGACGTTGGGCAGCAGGTTGGCCTCGGGCACGAACACGTCGTCCATCACGATCTCGCCGGTGATGCTGGCGCGCAGGCTCATCTTGCCTTCGATCTTCGGCGCCGTGAGGCCCTTCATGCCGCGCTCGAGGACGAAGCCGTGGATGGCTTCCTGGCCGCCGACCTTGCCGTCGGGATCGACCTTCTTCGCCCAGACGACGAAGACGTCGGCGATCGGGCGAATTGGTGATCCACATCTTGCTGCCCTTGAGCACATAGCCGCCATCGACGGGCTTGGCGCGCGTGGCCATGCTCGCCGGGTCGCTGCCGTGGTTGGGCTCGGTCAGGCCGAAGCAGCCGATCCATTCGCCGGTGGCGAGCTTGGGCAAATACTTCTGCCGCTGCGCTTCGTTGCCGTAGGCGTGGATCGGGTGCATGACGAGGCTGCTCTGCACGCTCATCGCACTACGGTAGCCGCTGTCCACGCGCTCGACCTCACGCGCGACGAGGCCATAGCAGACGCTGTTCAATCCGGCGCAGCCGTAGCCTTCGATCGTGCTGCCCAAGAGGCCGAGCGCGCCCATCTCGTTCATGATTTCGCGGTCGAACTTTTCGTGCCGCGCGGCCATCAGCACGCGCGTCTGCAGCTTCTCCTGGCAGTAGGCGTGGGCGGCGTCGCGCACGGCGCGCTCGTCGTCGCTGAGTTGCGCGTCGAGGTGAAAAGGGTCTTCCCAGTTGAACTTGGCAGCCATGGCGGGTGTCTCTCTATAGTCGCGTCGCGGCAGTGTAAAGAACGGCAGGCCAGCGCGACTGACAGCTTTCCCAGGAGAACACAGCATGTCGAACAACATCCAATCCATCACCCTCGGTGGCGGCTGCTTCTGGTGCACGGAAGCGGTGTTCGAAAACGTCGAAGGCGTCACCGCGGTCGAGTCCGGCTACAGCAACGGCCATGTCATGAACCCGAGCTACGAGCAGGTCTGCGGCGGCGACACCGGGCATGTGGAAGTGGTCAAGGTGACGCTTCGACGCCGACCGCATCTCGCTGTCCGACGTGCTCGAGATCTTCTTCCACATCCACGACCCGACGACGTTGAACCGCCAGGGCAACGACGCCGGCACGCAGTACCGCTCGGGCATCTACTTCGAAAACGCCGAGCAGGAGCGCGTGGCGCGTGAGGTCTGGGCCACCGCCAACACGGCGCACAAGGACAGGGTGGTGACGGAGATCGAGCCGCTGGCCAACTACAGCAAGGCCGAGGCGTATCACCAGCATTACTTCGCGCGCAACCCCGGCGCAGGCTACTGCGCCTTCGTCGTGGCGCCGAAGGTGGAGAAGTTCAAGAAGACGTTCAAGGCGCGCCTGAAGGCCGGCGCTTGAGCTTCGGCTGCACGCGGCAAGCTTTTGACATGTTGCTGCGCCTGATCCGCTTCTATCGCCAGCGCACCGCGTCGATCGCGGTGCTGGCGTTGCTGCTGGCGCAGGCCATCGGGCTGGCGCACGGCATCGCGCACCCGCACTCGCGCGGCGGTCTGCCGTCTGCCACCGTTGCAGCCACGGTGGCCACCGAGCGACGGCCGCCTGGGCCGACGGCCTGCACGACGAAGGCTCGGTGCAGTGCCGTCTGCTCGACCAGCTCTCGCATGCCGACACGTTGACCAGCGCGTTGTCGTTGCCGTCTGCGCCGCCCGCAGCGCAGACGCTCGTTGCGCCGCCGCGCGTGGCGCCTTGCGCGCGCGTCGCGCCGGCGTATCTCGCCCGCGGGCCACCGCTCTTCCTCGCCTGAACCACTGCTCTGCCTGAACCGCGCGCTGTCTGTACAGCACGCGGCGGCAGTTGTTGTCATGGGCGCGCGCAAGCGCGCCTTGCGAGGAGAACCCAGATGCATTCCCATTCCTGTGCGCCGTTTCGGCGGCGCGCTTCGGCGCTGGCCGTGTTGGCCGTCAGCGCACCCGCTGCGATGGCCCAGCAAACCCCCTCCGCCAGCACGAGCACCACCACCATCGTCATCACCGGCAACCCGCTGCGCAACGACGTCGATGCGCCGGCCAGCGTGCTCGTCGGCGATGCGCTGACACGCGCGCGCGGCGGCACGCTCGGCGACACGCTGTCAGGCCTGCCCGGCGTGGCGGCCACCGGCTTCGGCCCGCAATCGAGCCGGCCGGTGATCCGCGGTCTCGATGGCGACCGCATCCGCCTGCTGGGCAACGGCGGTGCTGCCGTCGATGCGTCGAGCCTGTCGTTCGACCATGCGGCCGCCATCGACCCGCTGGTGGTCGAGCGCTTCGAGGTGCTGCGCGGCCCTGCAGCGTTGCTCTACGGCGGCAGCGCCACCGGTGGCGTCGTCAACGCGATCGACAACCGCATCCCGCGCATGCCGCAGGATGGTCTGGGCGGCCGGGCCGAGGTCCGCTTCGGCGGTGCAGCCAGCGAGCGTGCCGGCGCGGCGCTGCTCGAAGGCGGCGCCAACGGCTTGAACTGGCATGCCGACGTCGCCGCGCGCAACAGCAGCAACCTGCGCGTGCCGCGCTTCACGCCGCTGGAGGAGGGCGTGCCGGGCGAGTCGCGCACGCGCGTCATCAACTCCGCCGGCCAGAGCCGCGCCGGCGCGCTCGGTGCATCGTGGGCCGATGCCAACGGCTACGCCGGCCTGGCGATCGACAGCTACCGCAACACCTACGGCGTCACCGTCGAGCCTGACGTGACGATCGACATGAAGCGTGATCGCGTGCAGTTGGCGGGCGAGCGCAAGCTCGGTGGCGCGCTGGAGCGCGTCGAGTGGAACGCCAGCCACACGCGCTACGAACACCAGGAGGTCGAAGGCACGGGCGAGGTCGGCACCACGTTCTCGAGCCGCGGCAACGAGCTTCGCATGCAGGGCCAGCTCGCGCCGTGGCCGGTGGCCGGCGGCGCACTGCGCGGCGTCGTCGGCACGCAGTTCGAGATGCTGGACTTCTCGGCGCTCGGCGAAGAGGCCTTCGTGCCGGACACCACCACGCGCAGCGGCGCGGCGTTCTTGCTCGAAGAATGGAAAGGCGCAGCGTTCTCGCTCACCGGCGGCTTGCGCGCCGAGCGTTCGAGCGTCAAGTCCGAAGGCGACGCGGGCGACGCTAGCGAGCCGCGTTTCGGCGCGGCATCGCAGCGCCGCTTCTCGCCGCTGAGCGCGTCGCTCGGCGCGACGCTGCCGCTGTCTAAGGCCTTCAGCCTGACGGCGCAACTTGGCCGCACCGAGCGTGCACCGACGTACTACGAGCTCTACGCCAATGGCGTGCATGTGGCCACGGGCGCGTTCGAAGTCGGCGACCCGTCGCTCGGCGTCGAGCGCAGCACGCATGCCGAGGTCGGTGCGCGGTGGACGGCGGGTTCATCGCAGATCAAGGCACAACTGTTCACGACGCGCTTCTCGCGCTACATCGCGCTCGATGCCACGGGCAACACGGTCGATTCGTTGCCGCAGTACAGGTTTCAGGGCGTGCGGGCGCGGCTGTCGGGGCTCGAGCTCGATGGCAGAACGCGTCTGGTCGAAAGACCCTGGGCGCTCGATCTGGTGGGCGCGCTCGATCTCGTGCGCGGCACCAACAGCAACACCGGCGAGCCGCTGGCGCGCCTGCCGCCGCTGCGGGCGCGCGTCGGCCTCGAAGCGACGCAAGGCCCGTGGACGGCATCGGCCACGGTGCGCCATCTGGCGCGGCAAACGCGCGTGCCGACCACCGACGTGCCGACGGACAGGGCGACGCTGCTCGACCTCGGCGTCGCCTGGCGTCAGCCGTGGTCCGGCGCCGAGGCGCTGTGGTTCGCGCGGCTGGACAACGTTGGCGACGCACTGGCGTTCAACGCCGCAGCGTTGCGCACGGCGCGCGAACTGTCGCCGCTGCCGGGTCGCTCGGCGACGGTGGGGCTTCGCGTGGCCTGGTGAGGTCAGGGCGCGAGGCGCTCTCGCACCCACGCGCTGCCATCCTGCCGATAGCGCAGCCGGTCATGCAGCCGGCTCTTGCGCCCCTGCCAGAACTCCCACGCCTGCGGCACCAGGCGATAGCCGCCCCAGTGCGGCGGCCGTGGCGGATGCAAGCCGTGCCTGGCAGCGGCCTTGGCCGCATTGGCCACGAGCACCGCGCGCGAGCCGATGACCTGGCTCTGCGGCGAGGCCCATGCACCGAGGCGTGAATCGAGCGGCCGCGTCGCGTAGTAGGCGTCGCTCTCCTCGCGCGCTCGCCAACTCGACGCGGCCCTCGATGCGCACCACGCGCTCCAGCTCGACCCAGTGGAACTGCAGCGCGGCGTGCGGGTTGGCGGCCAGCTCGCGGCCCTTGCGGCTGTCGTAGTTGGTGTACCAGACGATGCCGCGCGCGTCGTAGCCCTTGATCAGCACGATGCGTGTCGACGGCCGGCCTTCGGCGCCGACGGTGGCCAGCGTCATCGCATTCGGCTCGGGCACCTGCGCGGCAATGGCCTCGCGCAGCCACTTGTCGAACTGCTGCAACGGGTTGGCGTCCGACGCCGCCTCGTCAAGCTCGGCGCGCTCATAACTTTTGCGCAGCGCGGCGACGTCAACGCCGCCAGGTGGGGTATTGCTGTTCATGCGAAGAGGATAAGCCCGCGGCCATCCGCAGTTCTTACTACGTGATAGACCCTAGGTACACGACCCGGTGACACCACGGCGTGTGGCGACGATTCTTGTCCACAAGAACTCACTAAAAGCAGCACCGCTGTCATGTCGCCGCTCCCCACCGTCATCGTGCTCGCCGCGGGCCTGGGCAGCCGCTTTGCCGGCAGCGGGCACAAGCTCGAGCAACTGCTGGCCGACGACGGTGGCAGCGGCCTTGCTGCCGCGGTCATGTCGCACACGCTGCGCCATGCGCTGGCCAGCGGGCTGCCGGTGCTCGTGGTCACCACCGCCGAGCTGGCGCCGCTGGCACACGCCGACGTGGCCGCGCGCGATGTGCTCGTCGTGCCCAAGGCGGCACCGACTCGCGGCCGCGGCATGGGCGACTCGATCGCCGCCGGCGTCGCTGCGCGCTCCGATGCCCCGGGCTGGCTGCTGCTGCCGGCCGACATGCCGCGCGTCCAGCCGGGCACGCTGCAAGCGGTGGCGCAGGCGTTGTCCGGCCACGCGGTGGCCTTTGCGCAACACCAGGGCCGCCGCGGTCACCCGGTGGCCTTCAGCGCCGAGCTGTACTCGGAGCTGATTGGCCTCACCGGCGACGAAGGCGCGCGGCGGCTCGTGGCACGCTATCCGTCGTACGCGGTGGAGGTCGATGACCCGGGCGTGCTGATCGACATCGACACCAGCGAAGACTTGAAGGTGCATCGCAGCGGCGCCGACGGCGAGTTCAAGCCGTCGGCGTTTGCGCCGGATATCTATTGAGCCTCGTTGCGACGTAACGCCAAGCAACGCCGACGCCAAAGCTTCGTGGCCACCCCCTACGCCGCCTGCTTCACCGGCGTCCCCAGCGCCCGCAACACATCCCGCACCTGCTGCGCCCGATCTGCCGGCGAGGCGAGTTCGCGCTCGATGCGCAGCTTGTCGTTGCCGGCGAGTTTGATGTGGCGGTTCTTCTGCACCAGCTCGATGATGCGCGCCGCGTCCACCGGCGGGTTGGGGCGAAAGCCGATCACCGAGAGCTTCGGGCCGGCATCGACGCGGATCACGCCGTAGGGTTTGGCGAGCACGCGCAGGCGGTGCGTGTCGAACAGGGTCTGGCCTTGGGCGGGCAGCTTGCCGAAGCGGTCGGTGATCTCTTCCAACAGGGCGTCGATGCGCTCGCTCGTCTCCGCCGACGCCAGGCGCTTGTAGAGCGACAGGCGCGTGTGCACGTCGCCGCAGTAGGCGTCGGGCAGCAGCGCGGGGGCGTGCAGGTTGATCTCGGTGGTGGCGCCGAAGAGGCCGCCGAGCGGGCTCAGCAGGTCGGGCTCGCGGCCGGCTTTGAGTGAGCGCACGGCTTCGGCGAGCATGTCGTTGTAGAGCTGGAAGCCGACTTCCATCATGTTGCCGCTCTGGTGCTCGCCGAGCACCTCACCGGCGCCGCGGATTTCGAGGTCGTGCATCGCCAGGTAGAAGCCGCTGCCGAGTTCTTCCATCTGCTGGATGGCTTCGAGGCGCATCGCGGCTTGTTTGGTCAGGCTCTCCACATCGGGCACCAGCAGGTAGGCGTAGGCCTGGTGGTGCGAGCGGCCGACGCGGCCGCGCAGTTGGTGCAGTTGCGCCAGGCCGAACTTGTCGGCGCGGCTGATGACGATGGTGTTGGCCGTGGCCACGTCGATGCCGGTCTCGATGATCGTCGAGCACAGCAGCACGTTGTGGCGCTGGGCGACGAACTCGCGCATCACGCTCTCCAACTCGCGCTCGGGCATCTGGCCGTGCGCGATGGCGATGCGCGCTTCGGGCAGCAGCTCGACCAGCTTGTCGCGGCGGTGCTGGATGGTCGCCACGTCGTTGTGCAGGAAATAGACCTGCCCGCCGCGCTTCAACTCGCGCAGCACCGCTTCGCGGATCGTGCCGCTGCCTTCGTTGCGGACGAAGGTCTTGATCGACAGGCGGCGTTGCGGCGCGGTGGCGATCACGCTCAGGTCACGCAAGCCTTCGAGCGCCATGCCGAGCGTGCGCGGGATCGGCGTGGCGGTGAGCGTCAGCACATCGACTTCGGCGCGCAGCGCCTTGATCATTTCCTTGTGGCGCACGCCGAAGCGGTGTTCTTCGTCGATGACGAGCAGGCCCAGGCGCGAGAACTTCACGTCCTTGGACAGCAGCTTGTGCGTGCCGACGACGATGTCGATGCGCGCCCGACGCCATGCCTTCCAGCGCCGCGTTGATCTCCTTCGTCGAGCGAAAGCGCGACAGTTCGGCCACCTTCACCGGCCACGGGCCGAAGCGATCGACGATGGTCTGGTAGTGCTGTTCGGCGAGCAGCGTCGTCGGCGCGAGGATGGCCACCTGCTTGCCGCCGAGCACGGCGACGAAGGCGGCGCGCAGCGCGACCTCGGTCTTGCCGAAGCCGACGTCGCCGCAGACCAGGCGGTCCATCGGCTTCGGGCTCACCATGTCCTGGATCACGGCGTGGATCGCGGCGCGCTGGTCGGCGGTTTCTTCGAAGCCGAAGCTCGCGGCAAAGGCTTCGTAGTCGTGCGCGGAGTAGCGGTGGGCGTGGCCTTGTCTTGCGGCGCGGCGCGCATACAGCGCGAGCAGTTCGGCGGCGGTGTCGCGCACCTGCTCGGCGGCTTTGCGCTTGGCTTTCTCCCACTGGCCCGAGCCCGAATTTGTGCAGCGGCGCTTCGTCGGCCGAGACGCCCGTGTAGCGGCCGATCAGGTGCAGTTGCGACACCGGCACGTAGAGCGTGGCCTTGTCGGCGTATTCGAGGTGCAGGAACTCGGAAGGCCCGTCGCCCAAGTCGATGTTGAGCAGGCCCTGGTAGCGGCCGATGCCGTGGTTCACGTGCACCACCGGGTCGCCGACCTTCAGCTCCGCCAGGTCCTTGATCAGCGCATTGACATCGCTGACCTGCTCCTGCTTCTTGCGGCGGCGTGCGCTCGGTGCGCTGGCGAAGAGTTCGGTTTCGGTGAGGAACTCGATCGCGGGCGCGTCGCCGTCGCGCAGCCAGTGGAAGCCGGCGGCGAGCGGCGCGGCGACGATCGCGACCTTCTCGTCATTGCCTTCGAACTCGGCCAGCGAGGCGACGCTCGGCACGCCGATCTTGTGATCGCGCAGCAGGTCGAGCAGACTCTCGCGGCGGCCTTCACTTTCGGCCACGATCAGCACGCGGGCCGGTGTCGCGGCCAGATGGCGTTCGAGCAGCGCGAGCGGTTCGGTCGCGTTGCGATCGACGGCCACGTCGGGCACGGGTCGCGCCCACTCGGTTTCTTCACTGCCGCGCAAGATCAGCGTCGCATGCGGCTGCGTCAGCGTGAAGAACTCTTCCGTGCGCAGGAAGATTTCTTCCGGCGCCAGGATCGGCCGCTCCGGGTCATGCTGCAGAAAGCGATGGCGCTCGCGCGTGTCGGCCCAGAAGCGGCCGAGCGCGGCGTCGATCTCGCCGTGCAGCACCAGCGGTGCGTTCGCGAAGTAATCGAAGATCGTTGCCGTCTGCTCGAAGAACAGCGGCAGGAAATACTCGATGCCCGCGGTGGCGATGCCTGCGCCGAGGTCCTTGTAGATGCGGCTCTTCGTCGGGTCGCCTTCGAGCTTTTCGCGCCAGCGTGAGCGAAACGTCGCGCGCGCCTTGTCGTCGAGCGGGAACTCGCGGCCCGGCAGCAAGCGCACTTCGGGCACCGGGTAGAGGCTGCGCTGCGAGTCCGGGTCGAAGGTGCGGATCGAATCGATCTCGTCGCCGAACAGGTCCACGCGGTAGGGCACGGCCGAGCCCATCGGGAACAGATCGATCAGGCCACCGCGCACCGCGTACTCGCCGGGCGAGACGACCGAGCTGACATGCGAGTAGCCGGCGAGCGTGAGCTGCGCTTTGAGCGACGCTTCGTCGAGCTTGTCTTTCTGCTTGAACTTGAACGTCGTCGCGGCGAGGAAGGAGGGCGGTGCCAGACGCGTCAACGCCGTCGTCGCCGGCAGCAGCAGCACGTCCACGTCCTTGGCCGACCACAAGCGCCACAGCGTCGCCAGCCGCTCGGAGATCAGGTCTTGGTGCGGGCTGAAGGTGTCGTAGGGCAGCGTCTCCCAATCGGGGAACAGCGCGACGCGAAGGCCGGGCGCGAAGAACGGCAGCTCGTCGGCGAGGCGCTGAGCATCGGCCGGTTCGGCGGTGATCACCGTCGTTAGCGTCTTTTGCTTCGCAGCATGGCGCGCGATCAGCAGCGCGTCGGCAGAGCCGGTGGGGCGGGGCAACGTGAAGCGCTTGCCGGGCGCGATGGACGGGAGGTGCATGAAGCGGTGAATTCTAGAATCGGTCGATGACAACACAGTCCGCAGCAGCGATCTATGCCCTTGTGCCGTGCGCGGGTGTCGGAGAACGCGCGGGTGTCGGCGGGCCGAAGCAGTACGCGCGTTTGGGCGATCGCACCGTCGTCGCTCACACGCTGGCAGCGTTAGCGCGGGTGGCGCGCGTGAGTCGAACGTTGGTGGTGCTCGCGCCTTCCGACGCGCAGTTCGAAGCGGCCGCGCCGGAGTTTGCGGGCCTGGTCGAACGCCTGGGTGGCGCCACGCGCGCGGCCACGGTGCGCGCTGGTCTGGCCGCGTTGAAGCGCCACGGCGCGCATGACGGCGATTGGGTGCTGGTGCACGACGCCGCGCGCTGCCTCGTGCAGCCGGCGTGGATCGAGCGGTTGATCGACGCCTGCGAGCACGACGAGATTGGCGGCCTGCTGGCCTTGCCCCTGGCCGACACGTTGAAGCAGGCCGACGTTCATGGTCGCGTGAGGACCACGGTCGATCGCAACGGCAAGTGGGCCGCGCAGACGCCGCAGATTTTTCGCCTGGCATTGCTCGAACAAGCGCTCGACGCGGCGGGCGATGGGGTCACCGACGAAGCCAGCGCGGTCGAAGCCCTCGGCCACGCGCCATTGCTCGTGCCCGGCCACGCCGACAACTTCAAGCTCACCTGGCCCGAAGACTTCGAGCGCGCCGAGCGCGTGCTGCGATCCAATCAAAGCCCGACCATGACGATGCGCCTCGGCGAAGGCTGGGACATTCACGCCCTCGTGCCCGGACGCAAGTTGATTCTGGGCGGCGTGCACATCCCGCACGACAAGGGTCTCGACGGCCACTCCGACGCCGACGCCCTCGCGCATGCGATCACCGATGCGCTGCTCGGTGCCGCGGCACTCGGCGACATCGGCCGCCATTTCCCCGACACCGACGCGCGGCTCAAAGGCGCCGACTCGATGGCGCTGCTGGCCGAAGCCGCCAAGCGCGTGCGCGCGGCGGGCTACGAGATCGGCAACATCGACAGCACGATCATCGCGCAGGCGCCGAAGATGGCGCCGCACGTTGCGGCGATGCGGGAACGCTTGGCTTCCGTGCTCGGCGTCGCCGTTGATCAGGTCAATGTGAAGGCGAAGACGGCGGAGAAGATGGGGGCGGTGGGTGAGGGGCGTGCGATCGAGGCCCGCGCCGTGTCTATGTTGCGCACGATTGACCGTTCGCCCTGAGGTATCGAAGGGTGACTCCCGATCGTCCTGAGCTTGTCGAAGGATCGCCCTGAGGTATCGAAGGGCCACGCGCGAAGGGCTTCGATACCTCAGCCCGAACGGACTGCCCCGAGTTTTTTCGAGCTTCGATCTGCCGCGTGAAGGGCTTCGACAAGCTCAGCCCGAACGGCAAAGACAGCGAAAGCTAAGGCACCCGCTTCAACCTGATATGCGCCAGCAACCCGCCATCCGGCGCGTTGTCGATGTCGAACTGCCCGCCCATGCGCTGCACCGCCTTCTCGACGATCGCCAGCCCCAGGCCCGCGCCAGTCGCCGCCGTGCGCGCCGCATCGCCGCGATAAAACGGCGTCGTCAACTGCGCCAGTTTTTCCGGCGCCACACCCGGCCCATGGTCGCGCACGCTGATGATGATCCACGGACCCGATCTCGCATAGCTGACGTTGACCAGCGCCACGCCGGTGTCGGTGCCGCGCCCATAGCGGCGCGCGTTCTCGAACAGGTTGCCGAAGACGCGGCCGAGTTCGATGTCGTCGGCCATCACGCGCAGGTCGATCGCCAGGCGCGAAACGATGCGGATCTCCTTCGGCTCGCGGAAGGTGGCGATTTCCTTTTCCACCAGCTTCGCCAGGTTGACCGGCACCAGCTTGGTGTCGCCCGGGCGCGCGTAGTCCATGAACTTGTCGATGATGGCGTCGAGCTGGTCGATGTCGAGCGCCATGTTGCGCTGCGCCTCTTCGTCGTTGACGCTCATCTCCACTTCGAGGCGCAACCGCGCCAACGGCGTGCGCAGGTCGTGGCTGATGCCGGCCAGCATCACCGCGCGGTCTTCTTCCACCTTGGCCAGCTCGCGCGCCATGCGATTGAAGCCGACGTTGACCTCGCGAATTTCGCTGGTCAGCGTGTTCTCGTCGAGCACCGAATCGAAGTCGCCTTCGCGGATGCGGCTGGCGGCGAAGCTGAGTTCACGCAGCGGCTGGTTGATCAGACGCGCGATCATGATCGAGCCGACCAGCGTGGCGCCGAGCGCGATGCCGACCCAGACGAACCAGGTGCCTGGCGTGAGCGGCACGACGCGCGCCACGTCGGCCTGCAGCCAGAAGTTGTCCTTCTCGATCGTGAAGCCGACCCACAGCCCCGGGTTGCTGTTGACGCTGCGCGCGATGATGGTCTGCGGCTCGAGTCGCGAGCGCAGCTCGGCACCGACGCGGCGCGTGAAGCGATCGACTTCGAACGGCTCCCAGCGGTCACCGGGCTCACGCGGCAGCACGCGCAGCGACTCGCGGTCGGTCATCGTCTTGGTGACGGCGATGCGGTTGATACCGTCGGTGTAGCGCAACGCTTCGCGCGACAGGTTGACGAGACTCGCCACCTGCTGCGCGGCCTGCACCGCGCGCGGCTCCAACTCGAGCGAACGCAACGTCTGCACCCACGCAAAAATGCCCGCGCCGAGCAGCAGCGCGAGCAGGAAGAAGGTGCGCGAGAAGAGGGTCAGCCCGAGGGCTGGGGGTTTGGGCATGAAGCCGGGCGATTGTGCGGTTGCGGATTGGCGTGAACCAATCCATCCCGTTCGGGCTGAGGTATCGAAGCCCTTCGATACCTCAGGGCGAACGGGGTGGGGGAGCGACCTCGACGGGGCGAGGCCTTGTCAATCAGCTCGTGCCGTCCGGCACGAACACATAGCCCACGCCCCACACCGTCTGGATGTACCGCGGCTGCGACGGATCGGGCTCGATCATCTTGCGCAGGCGCGATATCTGCACATCCAGGCTGCGGTCGAACGGCTCGAACTCACGGCCGCGTGCCAGTTGCGCCAGCTTGTCGCGCGACAGCGGTTGGCGCGGGTGGCGCACCAGCGCCTTCAGCATCGAGAACTCGCCGGTGGTCAGGGCGATCTGCTCGCCGTCTTTTTGCAAACGGCGCAGCGACAGATCGAACTCGAACGGCCCGAAGGTCACCGTCTGCGCTTCCTTCGACGGCGCCCCGGGCGCTTCCATCGCCGGGCGGCGGCGCAGCACCGCGTGGATGCGGGCCAGCAGCTCGCGCGGGTTGAAGGGCTTGGGCAGGTAATCGTCGGCGCCGACTTCGAGGCCGACGATGCGGTCCACGTCTTCGACCTTGGCCGTCAGCATGATGATCGGCGTGGTGTCGTTGGCGGCGCGCAGGCGGCGGCAGATCGACAGGCCGTCTTCGCCGGGCAGCATCAGATCGAGCACGATCAGGTCGATCGTCTCGCGCGTCAGCAGCCGGTTGAGCGCCTTCGCGTCTTCAGCCAGCAGCACCTCGAAACCTTCTTGCGTCAGGTAGCGGCGCAGCAGGTCACGGATGCGGGCATCGTCATCGACGACGACGACGCGGTCGGCTCGGGCGTTGGCAGGGGCGTTCATCGGTCAGCGGCTCCAGGGATATGTAACTGCGGCGCATGTTACAAGTCCGAAGCCCCAAAAAACCGGGCCTGACTTCAAGTTACAAGTCTTGCCGTTCCTTAGTTCACGCTTGCCGGCGGCCGCCCGCGGCCCGACAAACTGCCTGTTCTTCACTCGGAGATCGAATGTCCCGCAACGCCAAAACCCATCTCGCTGCCGCGCTGGCGCTGGCCGCCAGCCTCGGCACCTCCAGCGCCACCGCGCAGGTGCAGCAGCCCCCGGTTTCGGGGGTAGTCAACCTGACGACATCGGCCTCCGTCGAAGTCACCAAGGACGTGCTGACGGTGGTTTTCAGCAGCACGCGCGATGGCGCCGACGCGCAAGCCGTGCAGTCGGCGCTCAAGCAATCGCTCGACGCGGCGCTGGCCGAGGCCAAAAAAATCGCACGGCCGGGCCAGGTGGAGGTGCAGACCGGCAGCTTCTCGCTCTACCCGCGCTACGGCAACCCGAAAACGAGCGGCCAGCCGACCATCATCGGCTGGCAGGGCACGGCCGAGTTGCAGGTGCAGGGCAAAGATGCCGCGGCGATTGCGCAACTCACCGGGCGCATCACGACGATGAGCATCGGCCGCGTCGGCTACACGCTGTCGAAGGAAGCACGCGAAAAGGTCGAGGCCGAGGTCACCGCGCGCGCCATCGCCGAGTGGCGCGCCCGTGCGCAGCAGATGAGCCAGCAGTTCGGCTACGGCGGCTACACGGTGCGCGAAGTCAACGTGGCCACCAACGAGCAGGGCGGCGCGCCGGTGCCGATGCTGATGTCGCGGGTGAAGACGATGCAGGCGGGCGACGAAGCGCTGCCGACAGAAGCGGGCAAGGGTGATGTGACTGCGACTGTTAGCGGCTCAGCACAGATGACCCGCTGAGCCGTTCGCCCTGAGCTTGTCGAAGGGCTTCCTTCGACAGGCTCAGGATGATCGGAAATACAAGCTCAGCCCGAACGGTTTCATTGAGCTGCCCATCCCCCATCAACGTTGAACGCCGCGCCGCGGATGTTGTCCGCAGCGGGCGTGCAGAGAAACACCGCGAGCTCGCCGAGCTGCTCCGGCGTGGTGAATTGCAAAGACGGCTGCTTTTCCGCGAGCAAACGCCGCTTGGCCTCGGCGTCGTCCACGCCTTCTGCAGCGGCACGCGCATCAACCTGCTTTTGCACCAACGGCGTCAGCACCCAGCCCGGGCAGATCGCGTTGACGGTGATGCCCGTGAGTGCCGTCTCGAGCGCGACCGACTTCGTGAAGCCGACGATGCCGTGCTTCGACGCGACGTACGCGCTCTTCTGCGGCGAGGCCACCAGGCCGTGCGTCGAGGCGATGTTGATGATGCGTCCCCAGCCGCTGGCTTTCATGCCCGGCAGCGCCAAGCGCGTGGTGTGAAACGCCGACGTGAGGTTGATGGCGATGATCGCATCCCACTTCTCGGGCGGAAAGTCTTCCACCGGCGCCACATGCTGGATGCCGGCGTTGTTGACCAGGATGTCGAGATGGCCGAGCGTGCGCTCGGCATACGCGATCATGTCGGCGATCTGCTCGGGCTTGCTCATGTCGGCCGGGTGGTAGCCGATCTCGGCGTCGATGTCGCGGAACTCGGCCTTGGCCGCATCGACATCGCCGAAGCCGTTCGAGGACGACGTTGGCGCCATGCATGGCCAGCGCCTTGGCGATGCCCAATCCGATGCCGCTGGTCGAGCCGGTGACGAGTGCTGTTCTTCCCGTGAGCATGATGATGGCTTTCCTCTCGTTGGTAGCATCGATTATCAAGACGGAACCCAGCCATGAACAATCCACCGCGCCTCAACCATGTGCAGTGTCTGGACAATCGCGGCCTGCACCGCATGGCGTACTGGGAGTGGGGCGACGCCGCCAACCCGCGCGTCGTCGTCTGCGCGCATGGCCTGACGCGCCAAGGCCGCGACTTCGACACGCTGGCGGGCGCGCTGTGCAACGACGTGCGTGTCGTCTGCCCCGATGTCGTCGGCCGCGGCCGATCGGACTGGCTCGCCGACCCGATGACCTATGCCGTGCCGCAATACGTGGCCGACATGGTGACGCTGCTGGCGCGTCTCGATGCGCAGAGCGTCGATTGGGTCGGCACGTCGATGGGCGGCTTGATCGGCCTCGGCGTCGCGGCCCTGAAAGGCTCGCCGCTGCGCCGCTTCGTCATCAACGACGTCGGGCCGACGATCGAGCCGGGGGGAATAGCGCGCATCGGCGGCTACGTCGGCCGGGCCGCGCAGTGGTCTTCGCTCGACGAAGCGGCCGATGCGCTGTGGGAAATCTCGCAAGGCTTCGGCCCGCACACGCGCGCGCAGTGGCTGGCGCTGACCGAGCCGCAACTGCAGCATGAAGGCGGTGTCTTCAAACCGCGCTCTGACCCTTCGATCGCCTTGCCTTTCAAGGCCGTGACGCCGCAGATGGCGCAGGCCGGCGAAGCGCTGCTCTGGCAGGCCTGGGACTGCGCTCGACGCTGCCGACGCTGCTGCTGCGCGGCAGCCGAGAGCGATCTGTTGTCGGCTGCGACGGCGCAGGCGATGACGCAGCGCGGCCCGCGCGCGAAGCTGATTCAGTTCGATGGCGTCGGCCACGCGCCGATGCTCGTGCAACCGGAGCAGGTGGCGGCGGTGCGCGACTTTCTGCTCTCGCCATGAAAACCCTGGCCGCGTTGTCGCGGCCCGAAACGGCGGCGCCCATCGTTGCGCTGGCCGCCGACGCCGAAGCCGACGGCGTTGCCGCATTGACCCGCGCTCGCGCCTTTGCCGAGCCGCTGCTCGCCGAGCACGCGCTCGACACCGGCGAGAACGCGCTCGCGCATGCCGACGGCGTGGTGGCGATCCTCGCCGCGATCGGCGCTGCGCCCGCGATGCAGGCCGCGGCCTACCTCGTCTATGCGGCCGATTGGCTGCAACGGCCCGAAGAGGTGGTCAGCAAAGCCTTCGGCCCGTCGTATGCGAGCCTGGTCGAGCACACGCAGGAAGCTGGTGCAGATCCAGCGCGCTGCGCGCGGTGCTGCTGCCGTCGGTGACGCGCAGGCGCAGGCCGCACAGACCGAGCGCGTGCGCAAGATGCTGCTCGCCTTCTCGCGCGATCTGCGCGTGGTGCTGCTGCGCCTGGCCTCGCGCCTGCAAACGCTGCGCTGGCATGCCGCGGCGCGCGTGCCGTGCCCGAGCGACGTGGCGCGCGAATCGCAGACGGTCTTCGCACCGCTGGCCAACCGCCTGGGCATCTGGCAGATCAAGTGGGAGCTCGAAGACCTGGCGTTTCGTTTTCTGAAGCCGGGTGACTACAAGCAGGTGGCCAAGGGCCTCGACGAAACGCGAGCCGGCCGCGAGGCCGCGGTGGAGACCTTTCGCGCCACGCTCGCCGCCGACCTGCACGCGCAGGGCTTGAAGGCCGAAGTGCAGGGCCGGCCGAAACACCTCTACAGCATCTGGAAAAAGATGCAGGGCAAGCAGCTCGCGCTCGACCGCGTGATGGACCTGGCGGCGCTGCGCGTCATCGTCGCCGACGTCGATGCCTGCTACGCCGTGCTGGCGCGCGTGCACCAACGGTGGCCGGCGGTGGACAGCGAGTTCGACGACTACATCGCCCGGCCCAAGGCCAACGGCTACCAGTCGCTGCACACCGTGATCCGCAACGACGAAGGGCGGGCCGTCGAGATCCAGATCCGCACGCGCGCGATGCACGAGCACGCCGAGTTCGGCGTCGCCGCGCACTGGGCCTACAAGGAGGGCGGTGCGCGCAGCGGCAACGACGAGCGCATCGCGCAGGCGCGCAAGGCGGTGCTGCGCCAGTTGCTGGCCTGGGAGCGCGACTTCGCGGCAGCGCCCTCGCTCAGCGCGGCCGACGAGCGCATCTACGTCTTCACGCCGCAGGCCACCGTGGTCGAACTCGCGGCCGGCTCGACGGCGGTGGACTTTGCCTACGCGCTGCACACCGACCTCGGCCACCGCTGCCGCGGCGCGCGCGTCGATGGCGCGATGGTGCCGCTGTCCACGCCGCTGTCCAACGGGCAAACCGTCGAGATCACCGCGGCCAAGGAGGGCGGGCCGTCGCTCGATTGGCTGAACCCCGAGCTCGGTTTTCTCGCCGGCCAGCGCTCGCGCGCCAAGGTCCGCGCCTGGTTCAACGCGCAGGCGCAGCGGCAGACGATCGCACGCGGCCGCGAGCTGGTGGAAAAGCTGTTGCAGCGCGAAGGCAAGACGGCGACGGAGCGCGACGAGCTCGCCGAGCAGCTCGGTTTCAAGTCGGCCGATGCGCTGTACGAGGTCGTCGGCAAGGAGGAGTTCTCGCTGCGCCACATCGAGCAGTTGCTGCGGCCCGCCGTGCCGGCACCGAGCGAAGAAGCGCCGCTCATCAAACGCTCGCGCGCCGGCGACGTGTCGCGCCGCGGCGGCGTGCTCGTCGTCGGCGTCGATTCGCTGATGACCAGCCTGGCGCGCTGCTGCCGCCCGGCGCCGCCGGATGAGATCGACGGCTTCGTGACGCGCGGCAAGGGCGTGGCGATCCACCGCCGCAACTGCAGCAACCTGCGCCACATGCGCGAACAGTCGCCGGACCGCGTGATCGCGGTCGAGTGGGGCAAGAGCCACCACGACGGCGCGCTGTACCCGATCGACGTGATGGTGGAAGCGCAAGACCGGCCGAGCCTGCTGCGCGACATCACCGAAGTCTTCGCCAAGGAAAAAGTCAACGTCACCGGCGCGCACACGCAGAGCGTGCGCGGCGGCGGCGCGGTCACGGCGTGGATGACCTTCACCGTGGAGGTGGCCGGTACCGAGCGCCTGTCGCAGGTGTTGAAGCAGGTCGCGCAGGTCAGCGGCGTGCGCTCGGCGAGGCGGCGTTAGCCCTGCATTTCCGCTGCTAGAATCTCGGCCTCTTAGGCGCGTAGCTCAGCTGGTTAGAGCACCACCTTGACATGGTGGGGGTCGTTGGTTCGAGTCCAATCGCGCCTACCAAATTCGGTAGTGAAATCAAGGGCTTGGCGGTGGCGCCAGGCCCTTGGTGTTTGGCGGTACGAAAAAAGTACGAAAACTGGGCGACGATGCCTACGCCGCGCTCCATTGCTGCACCAGCCGCCACCCGGCGTCGGCCATCGGCCGGGCCTGCGCGCCGGTGCGCGCGGCGTCGGCGGCGCTGGCGTTGCCCTGACGCGAGCGCGCGAGGATGCCGTGCAGGATCGCGGCCATGCGGAACATGTTGAAGGCGAGGTAGTAGTGCCAGTGCGGCAGCGTGGTGCGCGCGGTGCGGCGTGCATACGCGGCGACATAGGCGCGCTCGTCGGGGATGCCGAGCGCGGCAAGATCGTGGCCTTTGAGCCCGCGAAACTCCTGCGGCGTCACGCGCCAGGCCATCGCGTGATAAGCGAAGTCCACGAGCGGATGGCCCAGCGTCGACAGCTCCCAATCGAGCACCGCCAGAATGCGCGGCTCGCGCGGGTGGAAGACCAGGTTGTCGATGCGGAAGTCGCCATGCACGATTGCGCTCTGCTCGGCTTCGTCGTCCGTGGGCCGATGCTCGGCGAGCCAGTCGATCAGGCGCTCCATCGCGTCGATGCGATCGGTCTCGTCGCTGAGGCCGGCGCGGTACTGCTTTGTCCAGCGGTCGAGCTGGCGCGCCAGGTAATTCTGCGGGCGGCCGTAGTCGGCCAGGCGCGCCGCGGCCACCTCCACGCCGTGCAGCGCGGCGATGACGCGGTTCATCTCGTCGTAGATCGCGCCGCGCTGCGCCGGCGCCATGCCGGGCAATGCCGGGTCGCGCAGCACACGGCCTTCGACGAAATCCATCACGTAGAAGGGTGAGCCGATCACGGCCGTGTCTTCGCACAGCGCGTGCACCGCGGGCACCGGCACGGCGCTGCCGGACAGGGCCTTCATCACGCGGTACTCGCGCTCGACGGCATGCGCCGCGGCCATGAGCACGCCGGTCGGCTTGCGCCGGATCACCCAGCGCTGGTCGCCGGCCGTGACCTTGAAGGTGGGGTTGGATTGGCCGCCGACCAGCGGCTCGACGTGCAGCGCTCCGGCGAATGGCTGTACATGCTCGCGCAGCCAGGCGCGCAGCGGCTCGGCCGGCAGCAGGGAGTGCACTGTCACAGGCTGCTCACGAGATGGCCGCCATCGACTGCGAGCACGCTGCCGGTGATGAAGCTGCCGGCATCGCTGGCCAGCAGCAGCAGCGCGCCGTCCAGATCTTCGGCGCGGCCAAAGCGTTGCTGCGGAATGCGAGCGCGCAGTTTTTCGCCGGCGCTCGAGCTGAGAAAGTCCTGGTTGAGTTCGGTGGCCACGTAGCCGGGCGCGAGCGCGTTGACGCGCACCCCGGCGCGCGCCAGCTCCAACGCCAACGCCTGCGTCAGGCGGATCAAGCCGGCCTTGGACGCGCAGTACGGGGCCACGCCGCCGGCCACGCGCAGCCCGGTGATCGACGCGATGTTGACGATGCTGCCCGGCACGCCTGCGGCCACCAGGCGCCGCGCGCCTTCCTGCGCCACCAGCCATGCGCCCTTCAAGTTGGTGTCGACGACGCTGTCCCAATCGGCCTCGCTCTGCTCGAGCAGCGGACGCGAGACCGCGACGCCGGCGTTGTTGACGATGATGTCGGCCGTCAGGTCGCTTGCGTGCAGCTCGTCGAACGCAGCCTTCACGCTCGCGGCGTCGCTCACGTCCAGCGTCAGCGCCCACGCCTCGCGGCCGAGCGAGCGGATCTCGCCCACGAGCGCTGCGAGCCGGTCGGTCCGGCGCGCGGCCACCGCCACGCCGGCGCCCGCGCGCGCGAGCGTCAGCGCGAAGTGGCGCCCCAGTCCGCTCGACGCGCCGGTGACCAGTGCCACGCGGCCATGCAGTGCGAAACGCGACGCCAAGTGCGGATCGATGTCGGTGCTGTTGTTCATGTCCGCGAGCCCGGGCGCTGCCCTTTGAGGATGCGCTTGGCCAGGCTCCAGCGGTGCACCTCGCTCGGGCCGTCGTAGATGCGAAACGCGCGCATGTCGGCGAAGATGCGCGCGACCACCGTCTCGCCGCTGACACCCTGGCCGCCGAGAATCTGCACGCAGCGGTCGGCCACGCGCCACACGGCTTCGGAGACGATCACCTTGGCGCGGCTGGATTCGTGCAGCGCCAGCTCGCCGCGGTCGAGCACCGCGGCGCAGTGCTGGATGGTCAGGCGCGAGATGTGCAGATCCATCTCGTTGTCGGCGAGCATGAAGCCCACGCCCTCGTGCTCGCCGATCGGCTTGCCGAACGCCTGGCGCGTGCGGGCGTAGTCGGTGGCGATGTCGTGCGCGCGGCGCGCGGCGCCGAGCCAGCGCATGCAGTGCGTCAGGCGTGCGGGCGACAGGCGCACCTGTGCATAGCGGAAGCCCTGGCCGAGCTCGCCGAGGATGGCGCTGGCCGGCACGCGCAGGCCGTCGAAGCGAACCACGCAGTGGCCACCGGGGAAGCAGCTGTCGAGCGTGTCCATCGTGCGCTCGACGACGATGCCGGGCGTGGCCATGTCGGCCAGGAACATCGTCGCGCCGGCGCCGGGCACCATCGCCATCACGATGGCCAGGCGGGCGCCATTGGCGCCGGTGATGAACCACTTGCGGCCGTGGATCACGTAGTCGTCGCCATCGGCCACCGCGGTGGTGGCGAGCATCGACGGGTCGGAGCCGGCGCCAGGTGACGGCTCGGTCATGCAGAAGCACGAGCGGATGCGGCCTTCAGCCATCGGGCGCAGCCACTGCTCTTTCTGCGCCGCGGTTGCCACGGCTTCGAGCAGGTGCATGTTGCCCTCGTCGGGCGCGAACACGTTGAGCGCCACCGGGCCGAGCATCGAGTAGCCGGCTTCCTCGAAGACGACGGCGCGCTCGATGTGCGACAGGCCCATGCCGCCGTACTCGCGCGCGGCGTGCGGCGACAGCAGCTCGGCGCCGCGCGCCAATGCGATCAGCGCGTCGCGCAGCGATTCGTCGGGGCCATGCGCGCCGCAGCGCGCATCGCCCTCGAGCGGGATGATCTGCTCGGCGACGAAGCGCCGCACGCGGCCCTGCAGCTCGGCGACTTGTGGCGAAAGATCGAAGTTCATCGTTTTCCGTTCAATGCAGGCTGGCGCAGCAAAGGCTCGTGACCCTGCTTCGACGCCTTGTCAAGGCAAGGGCTCGTGACCCCGCTTGCTTGCTTTGCAACGCGGAGTGCTGTCTAGAAAACGTAGGCGAAGCGCAGGTTCAGGTTGTTCGACACCGCCCGGTTCTCGCCTGTGAGTCCCTTCTCGTAGTGCACCGAGATGTGCGCCCACGTCCGAGTCGCCCAACGGAATCTGCAGGAAGAACATGTCGGTGCCGAGCGTCCAGTTGGGCGACGGCTTGATCCAGAACGCGGGCCCGACGATCGGGTCGGCGATGCCGCTGGCGCTGTTGGCGCCCAGGCCCGCCTTGTCGCGGATGCCGACCTTCGGCACGATCAACTCCATCGCGATGCCGACGTCGGGCACGACTTCCCAGAAGTGCACGAACTTCGACAGCGAGACCAGCACTTCGGTCTTGCCGACGCTTGTCTTGTCGCCGCTCGCGTTCCAGGCCTTGCTGGTGTTCTGCAGCGTCGAGTACTCGACGAAGACGTTCCACGGCTTCATGCCCTTCGGGTCGGGCAGCGCGTACTCGTGCGCACCGATGAAGCCGCGTGTGATTTGCGCTTGTGCCGGTACCGCTGCGATGCACAGTGCTGCCATGACGGCGGACGAAAAAGTCGTCGACCGGCTGACTTCTTTTTGATCGGACATGGTTCGGTTTCTCCTCGCAGTTCAGGTTGGTTGGGACAGGGGGACTCGTGCGCACCGTCGGTCGCTGCGCGGGGGGCACTTTTTTGGCGCGAGTCCGCCCTCGGCCTGTCGGCCGTGGATCGGTTCGCCTGGAATGAAGTGCTCGACTGACGGCGCGGTTAGCCCGCGTGCCGTCAGTCGGGCAGATGGCTTACGCGGTCTGCAGGTACACGACCTGCGTTTCCATGTACTCGTACAGCCCGTGCTTGCCGTCGGCGCCGCCGATGCCGCTCTTGCGCCGGCCGGCGTGGAAGCCCTGCATCGCCTCGAAGTGCTCGCGGTTGATGTAGGTCTCGCCGAAGCGCAACTCGCGCGCCGCCTTCATCGCGGCGTTCAGGTTCTGCGTGAACACCGATGACGTGAGGCCGTACTCGGAGTCGTTGGCCAGGGCCAGCGCTTCGTCGAGGTCACCGACCACGCGGATCGGCAGCACCGGGCCGAAAATTTCCTTGGTCATCACGTCCATCTCGTCCTTGCAGCCGACGAGCACAGTCGGCTCGTAGTGGTAGCCGGGCCGATCGGCGACGCGGCCGCCGGTGCGCACCTGCGCGCCTTGCTTCTTGGCCGACTCCACCAGCGCGGCCACCTTGTCCAGGCCGGTCTGGTTCATCAGCGGGCCCATGTGCAGTCCGTTGTCGGTGAGCGGGTTGCCGTACTGCGTCTCGGCCATGAGCTGGGTCACGCGGTCGGCCAGCTTGTCGGCGATGCCGCTGCTGCACGTACACGCGCTCTGCCGCGTTGCACACCTGGCCGGTGTTGAGCACGCGCGAGTTGAAGAGGGCGTTGGCGGTGAGTTCGAGGTCGGCGTCGTCGAGCACGATCGCCGGCGCCTTGCCGCCGAGTTCGAGGTTCACGCGCGTCAGGTTGCGCGACGCCGCTTCCATGATCTTCATGCCGGTGCCGACGCTGCCGGTGAACGAGACCAGGCCCACGTCCTTGTGCGCCGACAGCGCGGCGCCGGTGTCGCGCCCGCCGGTGACGAGGTTGAACACGCCCTTGGGCAGGCCGCATTCGGCGAGCAGCTCGGTGAAGTCGAAGGCGTTGAGCGGCGTCTCTTCGCTCGACTTGACGACGATGGTGTTGCCGGCGACGAGCGCCGGCGCCATCTTGCGCGCGATCAGGAAGAACGGAAAGTTCCACGGCAGGATGCCGGCCACCACGCCGATCGGGCGGCGGTGCAGGAAGATCTGCTCGCCCGGGCGGTCGCTGTTCAGGATCTCGCCTTCGATGCGGCGCGCCCACTCGGCCATGTAGTCCATGTAGTTGGCGGTGAAGTCGATCTCCACTTCGGCCAGCGGCAGGATCTTTCCCTGCTCGAGCGAGATGCGGCGCGCCAGCCGCGTCTTGTGCTCGCGCAGCTTGGCGGCCACGGTGCGGATGTGCGCGGCGCGCTGGATCGCGGGCAGGCGCTCCCACGCCGGCTGCGCGGCGCGCGCGGCGGCGACTGCGCGATCGACGTCCTTGGCGTCGGAGTCGGGCGTCGTCGCGATGAACTCCTTCGTCGAAGGGTTGTGCACTTTGAGCGTCTTGGTGGACGAGGGGCTGACCCACTCGCCATCGATGTAGTTGCGTTCGAACTTGTCCATCTGCTTTCTCCAGTCAGTTGAGTTGCGAGCAAGGAGGTGTTGCCAAGCGGCCGCCGCGGATCCGGCTTTGCCGGGCCGCTGGCGGCGCCCCCTGGGGGGAGGCGCCGCAGGCGCTTCGGGGGGGTCTATTTCTCGAGCTTGAAAACCATGACGGCGCCGCCCTGCGGCACGGCCTTGGGCTTGCCGGTGAGCGAGTCGATGCCGGACTGCATGCGCTGCGCGTCCACGCCCCAGCCGGCTTGCACCGCAACGTACTGTTCGCCGTTGACCTCGAACGAGGTCGGCACCCCGGTCACGCCCGAGGGCATGCTGTGTTGCCACAGCACCTTGCCGCTGGTGGCGTCGAAGGCGCGGAACTGGCGGTCGTTGGTGCCACCGGCAAAGACGAGGTTGCCGCCGGTGGTGAGCAGCGGCGCCCACAGGTGCGTGTCGTACTTGTGCACCCAGGCCAGCTTGCCGGTCTTCAAGTCCCAGGCCTGCAGCTCACCGATGGTCGAAGGCGCCTTGCCGTCCTTGTAGCGCAGGCTGCCGAGCACGCCTTCGATCGGGTAGCCGATGTAGAGATCGCCCTTCTTGTATTTCGTCGGCTCGGCGGCGGGCAACTCGGCGCACAGGTTGTTGTTGGCCGGGATGTAGAACAGACCCGTCTTCGGGTTCCACGCTTCCGGTGGCCAATCCTTGCCGCCCCACAGCGACGGGCAGAACCCCACGGCCTTGCCCGCGCCGGGCGTGTGCGCGGCGTTGTAGCTCGGCCGGCCGGTCTTCTTGTCGATGCTCGTGAAGACGTTGTTGTGCACGTAGGGCACGGCATCGATGAAGCCGATCTTGCCGTCGGCCTGGCGCTCCAACATCCACAGGTAGCCGTTGCGGCCGGCGTGGATCGCTGCCTTGACCTTCTTGCCCTTGACCTCGGTCTCGACGAGCACCGGCGCCGAGACTTCGTCCCAATCCCACGCGTCGTTGTGGTGGTACTGGTGGTGGCCCTTGATCTTGCCGCTGTCCACGTCGAGCGCGATCGCCGAGGTGGTGTAGAGGTTGTCGCCCTTGCGGCCTTCGGTTGGCCACGGCGCGGGGTTGCCGGTGCCCCAGTAGGCGAGGTTGGTGGCGGGGTCGTAGGTGCCGGTGATCCAGATGCTGCCGCCGCCTTGCTTGTGGCTGTCACCGGGCCAGGTGTCGCCGCCGGGCTCGCCGGGGGCGGCGGTGGTGTAGGTGCGCCAGGCCTCGTTGCCGGTGGCGGCGTCATAGGCAGCAACGAAGCCGCGCACGCCGGTCTCGCCGCCCGACGAGCCGACCATGATCTTGCCCTTGGCCGCGAGCGGGGCGAGGGTGATGTACTGCAGCGCCTTCGGGTCGCCGACCTGCTTGGTCCATGCGACCTTGCCGGTCTTGGCGTCGAGCGCGACGAGGTGCGCATCGACCGTGGCCAGATAGACCTTGTCGCCGTACAGCGCCACGCCGCGATTGGTCGGATGCAGCTGCATCAGATCGGCGGCCAGCTCTTTCTTGTAGCGCCACAACTCGTTGCCGCTGGCGGCGTCGAGCGCGATGACTTGCGCGCCGGGCGTGGTGACGTACATGTAGCCGTTGTTGACGATCGGCGGCGCCTGGTGGCCTTCGACCTGACCGGTGGCCAGCGACCAGGCGAGCTTCAGCTTGCCGACGTTGCCGGCGTTGATCTTTTCCAACGGGCTGTAGCCCCAGCCGCCGTAGTTGCCGCGGTATTGCAGCCAATTGGCGGGCTCGGGGTTGGCCAGGCGCGCGTCGGTGACGGGCGTGTACGCAGCCAGGCCGTTGTCGGCCTGGGTGGCGAAGGCGGGCAGGGCCGCGACCAAGGCGGCGGCGAGTCGGTGAGCGCGAGGGGTCATGGGGTCTCCTTCTGTTTGGACGGGGTGATCGATCAGGACGTCGTGCCGCCCGGCGCGGCGCTGAAGCCGCCGGCGACGACGAGTTGCCCGCCTTCGAGCTTCAGCGGCAGGGTGGGCAAGGCTTTGGTGGCAGGGCCGGCGGAGACCGCCCCACCTTCGAGCAACTTGAACTTCGATGAGTGGCAGAAGCACACCGCCACCTGCTCCTTGGCCAGCCAGGTCTTCACATCGCAAGCCTGGTGGGTGCAGACGGCGGAGAAGGCGAGCACGCCGCCGGCCGCGCGGGCCTTGGTGGCGGCATCGAGGTCGGCCTCGGCCAGGCGGATCAGCATCACCTTGTTCAGGCGCGAGCCGTCGCGCGCGGTCATTGGTCTTGGCATCGAAGGGGAAGGCCAGCATCGGCTTGCCCAGCGGCAGGTCGGCCGGTGCCAGCGGCTTGGGCGCGCCTTCGGCGTCTTCTTCGACCAGCCGGTCGCCGGCCGCGGGGCCTTGCGCGGCTTCGGCCGCGGCAGCCACGAGGCCCCCGGCGCCACCAGGCCGGCCACGGCGATCTGAATGATCTTGCGGCGCGGGCCGTCCACCGCCTTGGCGGCGCAGCAGCCGCAACCTTCGTGCTCGGACATGGGCAAACCTCCAATCCAGTGCGGCAACAGGCGCCGCGATGGATTCATAGTATTCTGTATTCAGAGTCCTGAGATCAGTGTTTTCCTGGATGCATACTGAATTCAGAATGGCGTAGCAGGTGCCGCGCGCCGAGACGGCACGCGCGATGCGTGGCGTTGGAAAGGCAGGGGTGGCCGAGCCGATCGGCCGCCGAGAGCGCTAAGCGCTAAGGCTGAGCGCGAAGGCGCAGCACCAGACGAGGGGCAGCTCAGGCCGCGGCGGCCTGGCCCTCGCCACGCAGCCGCGTGACCATGAAGCGCGCTGCCTCGCTGATGTGGCTGGCGCCAGCTTCTCGGCGCGCGCCGCATCGCCGTCGGCGATGGCCGCCAGGATCGCGGCGTGCTGGTCCCAGATGTCGCGCGGCGTTTCGTCCTTGATCAGCACTTCGCCCATCACGCGCTGCGTGTGCGTCCAGTGCGCGGCCATCGCCGGGGCGATCAGCGGGTTGCCCGACAGGCTGTAGATGAACTCGTGAAAGCGCATGTCGGCGGCCACCATCTTGGCGACCGATCCGCTGGCCACGGCCTTGCGGCCGGCGTCGATCAGCGCCGGCCCCTGCTTGGCAGCGCGCTGGGCGTTCTGCTCGGCCGCGAGCCGGCTGGCCAGGCCCTCGATCACGGCGCGCATGTCGTACATGTGCCGGACCTCGTCGGCCACGAGCGGCGAGACGATCAGGCCGCGGCCCGGGTGCGTCGCTGCAGCGCGCCTTCGTTGCGCAACAGCGCCAGCGCCTGCTGCACCGGCTGGCGCGAGACGCCGAGCGTCTTGGCGATCTGCTCCTGGATGATGCGTTCGCCGGGGGCGAGCTGCGCCGGAGGCGATCTCGCCCAGGATCGCGGCGCGCACCTGTTCGACCAGGTTGGGTTGGACGGTCAAGGCCTTCATGGGCTGCCGAGTGTAGCGGCTGACACCGAGTATTCGAATTCAGAGTGCATCCGCAAAAACCCTGATAGAACTCTGAATTCAGAACGCTAAACTCGAATGATCCGTTTCAGGAGAATCCTTCACATGTCTGCTCCAGCTCACCGCAGCGTCGCCGAAATCGTCGCGCGCTTTCTCGTCGCCCGCGGCGTCGACCGCATCTTCGGCCTGCAGGGCGGCCACATCCAGCCGATCTGGGACCACCTGCACCAGCTCGGCGTGCGCATCGTCGATGTGCGCGACGAGGGCGCCGCGGTGCACATGGCGCACGCGCATGCGCAACTGACGGGCGGCGTCGGCATCGCGATGGCCACCGCCGGCCCCGGCGTCACCAACTGCGTGACCGCGATCACCAACGCGCACCTCGAGCGCGTGCCGGTGCTGCTGATCGGCGGCTGCCCGCCGGTGCCGCAGGACGACCTCGGCCCGCTGCAGGGCATCGACCACGTGGCGATCATGCAGCCGGTGACGCGCCAGGCGCGCACGCTGCGCGTGGCCGAGCAGATCGCGCGCGATCTCGACAAGGCCTGGGCCATCGCCGTCGGGCGACGGCGGTGCGCCGGGGCCCGTGTACCTCGAGATCCCGACCGACGTGCTGCGCCAGACGGTGCACCCGGCCTGCGTGCTCGACGAGCACATGGCGCCGAAGTCGCGCCCGTGCGCTGGCGCCCGACGCGCAACTCGTCGCGCAGGCGGCCGCGCTGCTGCGCGCCGCGCAGGCGCCCGCTCGTCGTCACCGGCCGCGGCGCGCGCGGCCACGGCGCCGCGCTCGACGAAACTGCTCGACGCCAGCGGCGCGCTCTATCTCGACACGCAGGAAAGCCGCGGCCTCGTCGATGGCGCACATGCGTCGGTCGTCGGCGCGGTGCGCGCCCGCGCGATGCAGGAAGCCGACCTCGTGCTCGTCGTCGGCCGCAAGCTCGACTACCAGATGGGCTACGGCTCGCCGGCGGTGTTCAAGCACGCGCGCTTCGTGCGCATCGCCGATCACGCCGACGAGCTGCGCGACAACCGCCGCGGCGAGGTCGAGCTGCTCGCCGACGCGGGGCTGGCGGCGACGGCACTGGCCGCAGCGCTCGCGCAAGCCGTCGCCCGCGCTCGACCGCGAGTGGACCGGCCGCGCTGCGCGCCGAGCATGTGAAGCGCGCCGCGAAGTACGCCGAATCGATGGCCAGCGCCGCGCCGGCAAGGACGGCCACATGCACCCGAACCGCATCTTCGCCGCGCTGCGCAAGGTGCTCGCAGCCCGACGCGATCACCATCGCCGACGGCGGCGACCTGCTCAGCTTCGCGCGCATGGGCCTCGAGCCGCGCACGTACCTCGACGCCGGCGCGTTCGGCTGCCTCGGCGTCGGCACGCCCTACGCGGTGGCCGCGGCGCTGCTGCATCCCGAGCGCCAGGTGGTGGCGATCACGGGCGACGGCGCCTTCGGCATCAACGCGATGGAGATCGACAGCGCCAAGCGCCACGGCGCGAAGGCGGTGTTCATCGTCTCCAACAACGCCGCCTGGAACATCGAGCGGCTGGACCAGGAGATGAACTACGGCGGCCGCGTCGTCGGCACCACGCTGGCGTGGAGCGACTACGCCGCGATGGCGCGCGCCTTCGGCCTGCACGCCGAGCGCGTGACCGACCCGGCGCGGCTCGAAGGCGCGATCCGCGATGCGTTCGCGAACGCGCCGGCGCTGATCGACGTGGTGACGACGCAGCGACGCGCTGAGTTCGGACGCCGGCAAGGGCCTGGGCTGGGTGCCCGACTGGCAGGCGCTGACGGCGTGGGACGAGGCCGAGCAGGAGAGGCGGTCATGAGCGCACTGCTGACGCTCGCCGAATCGGTCGCCGCGCACGCGCGCACGCAGCCGCACAAGATCGGCGTGCGCGATTCCAAGCGCGCGTTGACCTACGCGCAGTGGGACGAGCGCGCCAGCCGCCTGGCCAACGCGCTGCTCGGCCTCGGCCTCGTCAAGGGCGACCGCGTCGCGCTGCTGGCCTACAACACGATCGAGTGGCTGGAGATCTACGCCGCGCTGGCGCGTGCGGGGCTGGTCGCGGTGCCGATGAACTTTCGCCTCGCCGGGCCGGAGATCGCGTACATCGTCGCGCAACGCCGAGGCGCGCGCGGCGATCGTGCAGGAGGATTTGCGCCCGCGTGTTCGAGAGCGTGCGCGCCGAGCTGCCGATCGACGCCGAGCGCTTCGTGCACTTCGGCAGCGATGCGACGCCGCGTGGTTGGCAAAGCTACGAAGCGCTGATCGCCAGCGCGAGCGCTGCGGCACCTCCAGCAGACGTCAAGCCCGAAGACCTCTTCGCGCTGATGTACACCTCCGGCACCACCGGCCGCCCCAAGGGCGCGATGCGCAACCACGAGGGCAACGCGCTGATCGCCTGGGCCACGGCGCTCGAATTCGGCCTCACGCGCGACGACAACGGCCTGCTGGTGATGCCGCTGTGCCACGCCAACTCGCTGTACTTCGCCGTCACCTTCACCACGCTCGGCGCGACCATCGTCGTGCACGACCGCGCGCGCTTCGACGCCGCCGAGCTGCTGGCACTGCTGGCACGCGAGCGCATCACCTTCACGTCGCTCGTGCCGACGCACTACATCATGATGCTCGACCTGCCGGCGCGAAGAGAAGGCGCGGCACGACCTGTCGCGCGTGGGCAAGCTGCTGGTCTCCTCGGCGCCGGCGCGCAAGGACACCAAGCTCGCCATCCTCGAGCTCTTCCCCAACGGCAAGCTGTTCGAGCTCTACGGCTCCACCGAAGCCGGCTGGGTCACGATCCTGCGGCCCGACGAGCAGATCGAGCATCTCGGCTCGGTCGGCCGCGAATGGGCCGGCAGCGGCGCGATCAAGCTGCTCGATGCCGAGGGCAACGAAGTGCCCGACGGCGACGTCGGCGAGCTGTTCTCGCGCACCGCCTACGTCTTCCCCGGCTACTGGAAGAACCCGAAAGACCGCTGAATCCTTCTGGTGGCCCCAGGACTCGGCCGCCGAGTCGGCCCAAGGGCGTGGAAAGCTCGGGCGACCCGGCGCTTTCCGCGGCGCGTGGTGCTCGGTCGGCGACATGGCGCGGCGCGACGAGCACGGCTTCATCCATCTCGTCGATCGCAAGAGCAACATGATCATCAGCGGCGGCGAGAACATCTATCCGAGCGAAGTCGAGGCCGTGCTCGCCGCGCACCCGGCGGTGCAGGACGTGGCGGTGGTCGGCGTGCCGGATGCGAAGTGGGGCGAGAGCGGTGCTGGCGGCCGTGGTGCCGCGCGCCGGGCCAGACGCTGACGCAGGCCGAGCTCGAAGCCTGGTGCCGCGAGCGCATCGCCGGCTTCAAGCGGCCGAAGGCCTATGCCTTCATCGACCGAGGCGCAGATGCCGCGCACGGCCACCGGCAAGATCCAGCACCGCGCGCTGCGCGCGCGGTTGCTGGACCAGCAGCAAACGGCTTAGCCGTGATACAGCACCACCGTCTTGGTCGTGCTCATTTCTTCGAGCGCGAGCAAACCCTTCTCGCGCCCATGCCCGCTGCGCTTGGTGCCGCCGAAGGGCAACTCGACGCCGCCACCCGCGCCGTAGCAGTTGACGAACACCTGGCCCGCCTTCACCGCCTTGCCACGCGCTGCTGGCGCCCGCCGTTCTCGCTCCACACCGCAGCCAGCAATCCGTAGTCGGTGGAGTTGGCCAGCGCGATCGCATCGGCCTCGTCGTCGAAAGGGATCGCCGCCAGCACCGGGCCGAACACCTCCTCGCGCGCCAGCGCCGCGTCGCGCGGCACCGGGCCGAACAGGGTAGGGCGCACGTAGAAGCCGGTGGCTGGCGCGCCTTCGGCGACACTGCCCTTGCGCCAGCACCGGGATGCCCGCGACCTTGGCAGCGTCGATGTAGCGGTTCACACGCGCGAGCTGCGCCGGGTTCATCACCGGGCCGCAATCCAGGTCCATCTCGGGCGTGCCGACGCGCGTCTTCGCAAAGGCCTCGGCCACGACGCTCGATGAAACGCTCGTAGATCGAACGTTGCAGCAGCAACCGGCTGCCGGCGGTGCAGGTCTGCCCCGCGTTCTGCACGATCGCGCGCACGATGATCGGCAGCGCGCGGTCCAGGTCGGCGTCGTCGAACACGATCTGCGGGCTCTTGCCGCCGAGTTCGAGCACGCACTTCACCGCGTTCTTCGCGGCGGCCTGCTGCACCAGCGTGCCGACCTCGTTGCTGCCGGTGAAGGTGACGAAGTCGATGCCAGGGTGGCCGGCCAGCGCCGCACCGGCTTCCTCGCCCGTGCCGGTGACGACGTTGAGCGCGCCCTCGGGCAGCCCGCAGGCCGCGGCGATCTCGGCCACCCGCAGGGCCGACAGGCTCGTGTCTTCGGCCGGCTTCAACACCGCCGCGTTGCCCATCGCCAGCGCCGGCGCGACCGAGCGGCCGAGCATCTGCGCCGGGTAGTTCCACGGAATGATGTGCCCGGTCACGCCCAGCGGCTCGCGCTGCAGCGTGACCTGGTGGCCGTTCAGGAACGGGATCACCTCGCCGTGCACCTTGTCGGCCGCGCTGCCGTAGAACTCGAAGTAGCGCGCCAGCACCGTGATGTCGTTGCGCGCGGTGGTCATCGGCTTGCCGGTGTCGCGCGCTTCGAGCTTCGACAGCTCGTCGTGGTGGTCGAGGATGGCCTGGCCGATCTTGACCATGATGCGGCCGCGCTCGGTGCCGTTGAGCCGGCCCCAGGCGCCGCTGACGAGCGCGGCTGCGCGCGGCCTTCACCGCCAGGTCGATCTCGTGCGCGCCGCCGCGCGCGATGCGGGCGAAGGTCTCGCCGTCGGCCGGCGCCACCACGGCCAGCGTGCGCTCGTCGCGTGCGGCCAGCCACTGGCCGCCGATGAACATTTTCTTGGGGGTCATGCGTCGGGCTCCTTCAGGGTCAAAGCGGATGGCGGCACTGTAGGCAGGCGCCGCGGCATGCGCCATTGGAAATCGATCAACAGCGCCTTGTCCAGATTGAAAGACCCTCATGCTGCCTGACCTCGATTCGCTGGCGCTGTTCGTGCGCGCGGCGGAGATGCGCAACCTGACGCGCGCCTCGGAAGCCAGCCTCGATCACGGTGCCGGCGGCGAGCCGGCGCCTGTCGCTGCTCGAACACCAGTTCAAGGCGCAGCTCTTCGAGCGCCACTCGCGCGGGCTCGAACTCACGCCCGCCGGAGAGCGCTTGCTGCAGCTCGCGCGCGAAGTCATCGCCAGCGTGCACCACATGCGCTCGCAGATGAGCAACTACGGTCGCGGCCAGCAGGCGGTGCTGCGCGTGCACGGCAACACCTCGGCGATGACGCAGTTCCTGCCGGGCGACATCGCCGCCTTCTCGCCCGGCCACCCCGACGTGCGCGTGGTGCTGGAAGAAGGCTGGAGCGACGACGCGGTACGCCACGTGCGCAGCGGCGAGGTGGACCTGGCCGTCATCGTCGAAGGCCCGCAGGTGAGCGACCTGCACGTGGCGCCGTACCGCCACGACCAGCTCGCCGTGGTGATGCGCAGCGACGATGCGCTGGCCACGCAGACGCCGCTCGCCTTTGCCGACCTGCTGGATCGCGACCTCGTCGGGCTGGAGGGCAGCAGCACGCTGACGCGCCTGCTGGAATCGCACGCCGCACAACTGATGCGGCCGATGGCGCTGCGCGTGCAGGTGCGCAGCTTCGAGGCGGTGTGCCGCGCCGTCGAGGCCGGCTCGGCATCGGCGTGCTGCCGCTGGCCGCGGCGCGCAGCTTTGCCGCGGCGATGAGCCTGGTGGTCGAGCCGCTGCAGGATGCGTGGGCGCTGCGCTCGATGCGGCTGGTGACGCGCGGCGCGCCGGCGGAGGGCTCGGCGCTGGGGGCGCTGGTGGCGCATTTGCGGGCGTTGGCGGATTGACCGTCAGCCCTTGCGCGGCAACAGCAACTTGTGTTGGCTGCGGGATTTTTCGAACGCATTGCAGGCCGTCATGTCCGCGATGACCTTGTCGAGATCCTCGTAGTCGAACGCCGCCGTCCACGCGTGGATGTGCTGCATGGCATCGAGGAACGGCTTTGAATTGCCCTCACGAGTCAGCAGCCGAAGGCAGTCGAGGTACTCCTCCCGGAACAAGGTGGGGACGATGATTCGGCAAGCGTTGACCACCGAGAGTTCGGCGTTCATCGCCAGCCGCGCCAAACGTCCGTTGCCATCGGTGAAGGGGTGCACTTCGGCGACCAGAAACATCGCCATCAGGGCCCGTGCGGTGCCCGGTGGCAGTGTCGGCAAGAGCCTCGAGCCCTCCACCAGCGTGCCGCGCACAAGCCGCGGCGCAACGAACTCGGTGTTGCCTGCCCGGTTGGCCGTGGTCTTGAACTCGCCGGGGCCAACCTCGGGCCGCTCCTTCATCTGGTCGGCATGCCGCTCGCGCAACTGCTTCAGTACCGGCTCGCCCGACGCCAGCGTCTGATTGGCCCAACCAGGATTGAGCGCTTGGCGGAAGACGCCGATGATGTCGTGCGAGTCCTTCGGCCGCTCGGTGATGGGCTTGCCCTCCAGGACAAAGGCGCGAGCGTCCTTCACGTCGAACTCCGTGCCTTCGATGAAATTGCTGAAGTACGACTCCAGGAAGGCAAAGTGCGTGCGACCTTGTTCAGTCTTGACGACGGATGACGGTTGCTTGAGCGGCACCGACCGCAACGGCCCGGCGAGTTTCTCGAACAACGCCACGCGGTTGGCGTCGTAGGGAATTGCGGCCGCCCTGGCCTTGCCCGCGAAGGTCGCCATCTCGGACTTGCGAGTGCCGAGCACGCCGCCGATGAGCTTGTCGAGCAAATCGAACTCGCGCTCGAGCCCCAGCGCTGGCGCCAGCGCTCGCGCCTCGTCGCGCAACGTGCGCAGTGCCTCTTCCCCTCGCGCGTCGCACGTCTCGATGAGCCTTTGTTCAACTGCTGCTTTGCCCGCCGACTTGCCGACTCGTGCCCGCGAGATGGCCAGGTTTTCCATCAACAGGCGAGCCGGCGATGGGAAGTAGAGCTCGCGACCCATCATCGGCGCATCACCCAGAGCGGCCCAGGGCCGGCAACGAGTTGCACGGCCAGCCCGGCAGGTGAACCCTCTTCGTGTACGTGTATGTCAGGTAGAAGACGCCGTCTTCCGTAGGCGCTCCGCCGAGAAAGGCAGTGCGTGGCCCGACAACGGAGCCTGGGTACAAGGCGGCGAGCACCCGAATGCGCTCCCTTGCGACGAGCGCGGGCCAATCCTGCTCAGGCAGGCGGCTGGCCACCCCACGTGCGATGCGATGCAGTTCTCCTGCGCGCTGGCGGCGCTGAACCGCCCGAATCTCAGCAGGGTTGAGTTCGGCGTAGAGAACGATGGCGTCGTCGTTTGGGGGTTTCGTGTTTTTTTGAGCTGGGGGCACTTCGTTCGACTCGGTTGTCGCGAAAGATGTATTTCGATTGATTTTGTGTCGTGTTTGATGAATTTAAGACCATCGCTTGCTGTCGTTTTCTTTAAGTCTGCGTGGGCAACGAAGGCAAGATTGTCGCTTATAGCTAACTAAAACGCTATATTTGTCGCTTTACTTTAACTTTAAAGCAGAGAATTGCGGCCTTCTCGCCCGGCCACCCCGACGTGCGCGTGGTGTTGGAAGAAAGCTGGAGCGACGACGCGGTGCGCCACGTGCGCAGCGGCGAGGTGGACCTGGCCGTCATCGTCGAAGGCCCGCAGGTGCGTGACCTGCACGTGGCGCGATACCGCCACGACCAGCTCGCCGTGGTGATGCGCAGCGACGATGCGCTGGCCACGCAGACGCCGCTGGCCTTTGCCGACCTGCTTGAGCGCGACCTGGTCGGGCTGGAGGGCAGCAGCACGCTGACGCGCCTGTTGGAATCGCACGCCGCGCAACTGATGCGGCCGATGGCGCTGCGCGTGCAGGTGCGCAGCTTCGAAGCGGTATGCCGCGCCGTCGAGGCCAGGCTCGGCATCGGCGTGCTGCCGCTGGCCGCGGCGCGCAGCTTTGCCGCGGCGTTGAACCTCACGGTCGAGCCGCTGCAGGATGCGTGGGCCTTGCGGTCGATGCAGCTGGTGACACGTGGCGCGCCGGCCGAGGGCTCGGCGCTGGGGGCGCTGGTGGCGCATTTGCGGGCGTTGGCGGATTGAAGCGGAGTTGCATCCGTTCGATCGAGATGGAGCGGCTGACTTCGGCCCGGTGGGTGCTGCGTGATGCAGAACTGGGCGTCTGCAGCGGCTGCTTTGCCGACGCCCAATTCGCGGCGACGAACGTCGGCATCAGACTGATGCCTGCCACTCAGGTTCGCTCGGGTGAGCGACCGCTACAGCGCGCAGCGGTCAGACGACTCACTGCAGGGCCCACTCCCGCGAGATCAAGTGGGCGAGCCCCATCGTCGCGTTGGGGCGGCTGGCTCGCTCTTGCACAACAGTCAATACTGATTAAAAATACAGCCGTTCGCTGACGATGGAGGCTTCATGCCCAGCTACATCTTCGTGTCTCCCGGCTCCGACCCTGGAGCTGGCCTCGCCTTGGTCGATCCGATGCTCAGCTCGAGCAGGCCTACCATGGGGACCTGTAGGCCGGACCTGCGGAGGATGGTGAAGCCTGGCGACCACATCTTTGTAGTCAGCGGGAGCCGCGGTCGGACTTATCGGCAGTATGTGATCGGCGGCATGCAGATCGACGAGAAGCTCGATGATCAGCTTGAGGCGCTCCGGCGGATGCCTCAGAACGCCTTGACGTTCGATCGAGAGCAGAAGCGCGGGAACATCATCGCTTTGCCCGACGGAACGCAGCATCCGAGGGATCGGCACTCCAATTTCGAGAGCCGGATAAAGGAACTACATCTTGGGCAAGAACCCGGTGGTGCTGGAAACCCCGCGAGAGGTCGAGTTGGGTCGCGAGCGTTCGTTGGAAATCCTCTCAGAGCTCTTCGACCGCTCCGGCTCCCGTATCCAGCAGGTCATGGGCCGCAATCGCAAGCTGTCTGATGCCCAGGCCGGGCGGCTGCGGCGCGCGCTTGAAAGCATTAAGCGAGAGGCACGGTCGTGAGCAACATCGCCGCCCACCTGGTGAGCAAGAACCTCACCGTGGAGAAGGCCGCCGAGAAGGCTGGCATGACTCCTGAGAGGTTCGAGCAGGTTGTGCGCGGCGCGAAGGCGAGCCTGGGCGAGATGCGCAGCATCGCGAAGGCGTTGCGGGTGCCCGTGTCGAGCCTGATGGAGCGGTCACCGGCCGAGCCCATACGGATGCTATTCCGGCAAACGATCGAGCAGCGCGATGCAATTGAGGTCGCATCGCACGTTGACGTGCTCTCGTCGCAAGTGCGCGACGCGCTCTCCATCGCGCAGGGCCTGCCATTCAATCTTAGCTGGCTGGATCTCTTCGCGGGCATGGAACCGACGCTCGAAGCCGCACCAAAATTTGCCGAGATGTTTCGCAAGGCCTTCGCTCAACTCGACGACCTCAAGCCGTTACCGCACCTATCGCAAATTGCAGGCGAGATGGGCGTCTTGCTGCTCTTTACTCGCGATCCCAGCGTCGAAGGGGTCTCAGCGATCGTCGATGGCTACGCACTCGTCGTGATCGGTGCCCGCACGTTCAAGCCTCGCATGCTATTCACGATCGCGCACGAGATGGGCCACTTGGTCGCCCACCACGACAGCGGAGCCAGGGGCTACGCGCACCTCGACACTGAGATCGATTGGTCACGCGCGCCCAAACGGGCCGAGGAGAAGTTCGCCGACGCCTTCGCATCGGCGCTCTTGCTGCCGCGGCATGGCGTGCTCAGCGCACTCAAGGCCATCCGGGAGCAACTGGGAATTTCGCAACGGCCCCTAGGTGCGATCGAGATCGCCTGGATCGCGCACTTCTTTCACGTTAGCTTCGAGGTGGCTGCCCGTCGCTTCGAGAGTTTGGGGCTGCTTCAGCAAAGCGGCGCGCGTGCCTTCTACCAGCGCATAGAAGACGACTTCAAGAACCCCGAGAAGTTCGCCGCGAGCATTGAAATCCCGCCGCGGCCCGATTTGGTCATCGAAACTTCGCCCGCGCTTGTGAGTCCGCCGCGGCGAAGGTTCGGGCCGGCGACTTCTCGCTTGGCAAGGCGGCGGAACTGCTGAACGTCCCCATCTCGACCCTTGTGGTTGCGAACGCGGATATCGGCGCGTGATCGTCGTCCTCGACGCCTCGACACTGATCAATCTAGCCAACGGCGACGTGTTCGCCACAATCCTCGCGCTTCCGGGCCGATCGTTCCAGGTGAGTGCCGTCGTTCTGCGAGAGTCGCGAACCGTCGCGAAGGCGATCCGAGCGGCCGTCAAGCGCGGCGCCCTCACATTGGTGAACGACGAAGCAATCGACGCGGCGGACTTCGAGAGTGCTTTGGACGATTGGGGGCTCGTCCGGCGAGACCAAGTGCATCTTGGCCGCCAAGGCACTCGGTTGCGCCGTTGCATGCGACGACGGAGCCGCTGAAGCCGTGATCGAACGTGAATTGGGCGCGAGCCGCCGAACTGGGACGTGGGCCTGCTGCGTGACGCGATCATCGCCGGCCTCATGGATCCGCAAGCGGCCTTCGACGCTTTTCAGCAGATGAAGCGGCTAGGAGGCTACTTGCCGCGGCTCTCGCTCACCGACTTTCAGCCCTAGATCGTCTCTGGCCGCAGCCCCAGCTTGTCCTCGCGAAGAGGACCGGTCGCAGCCAAAGCCAGCTTCCTCCGCACGCCAACAAAGGGGTTGCCGATCGTCTTCTTAATCTGCCCCGGAGCTTGGAAGACATGGCCGCAGCCGTGGCACTCGTGGTCAATATGGGGCGTGAATGCGTGCTCGCCTTGCTCGAAGTGCGGCTCGCCGCATTGTGAGCAAGCGAGATCAACGACCCTTCCTTCCAGGTGCGGCATCGCCGATTGCGCCATGTAGGCCCGCACCTGCTCCGGGGTCGAGTTTGATGCCGTCGATGACGACTCTCGCGTAGGTTTCGTCAACTTCCGGCAACTCCTGGTCGTGCGACAAAAAAGCATGCAAGTGGACTCCCGTCATTTCGGGATCAGGAGAGGTCCAAATGATCGCGGGATTCGAGCCCAGAGATTTGGATGCCGCCCGGGTAGTCGCGCTGCTTGATCGAGATGTTCTGCGGGGCTTTGCGCTTCTTGTAGGCTTGCTCCCGAGCATGTGCCTGATGGCGGCGATCGGGTTGCCCACGCTCGCGACACTGTCCGAGAACTGTCGGCCGCAGCCGTGGCACTGGTGTTTTCGGTGAGCATGCACGGCAAACCAGTCGCGGTCCAGGTGAGGAAAGCCGCAGTACGCACACCTGACCCGAATCGTTTCGAAGCCGAAGACACCGGAAACCATGTAGTTGATGGCATCGATCTCGTCGACTTTCGGCCCAGCCGTCCGAGAGCAGGTCTTCGCGAAGCGGGATTCGCAGTCGGCGATAGGTCTTGTCGATGCCCTTGAGCCCGCCTTTGGCCGATCTGGCGTGCACGTGGATGCCCCGGTCCATTGGCTGCCGGGTGGTGTCATACACGGCTGGTACAGACCCCCATAGCGCAACGCCCCCCGGATAGTCGGCAAAATCTAGATCTAGCGTCTCGGACTTCTTGATCGGCGGGTCGTCCGCGGCCACACACTTCTCTGCCGCTACCCCGTACTTTGCCGTGGCATTGGCGTGGTGGGCCAAGCACTAGTACTTTGTGCCGCCGTCACGGCGGCGGCCGACGTCCACGATCTTGCAGCGCATGCGGGAAATTATCGCGGACATCGGTTGCGGAAGGCCCAGCGACAGCTGTGGGCCAGGCTCGACTCCGTGTTTCGGCCGACCCAGAAGAACGGGTACGACACTTGGCGGTTGGCGAATCGATCTGAATCACACGTTCACCAACTGAAGACATCCACTCAATTGACCAGAGCACCGAGGGCGAAGTGGCGACCATCTATTGCGACGAGGCCGGAAACACCGGCGCCAATCTCCTCGATCCCGATCAGCCGTTCTTCATCCTGGCTTCCAATGACTTCTCGATTGGCGAGGCCGATGCCCTTCTTGAGATCGTGCGCTCGGGGCAAGGCGGCGAACCGAAGTTCAGTGTCTTGCGTAGACGGCCCGAGGGCATCGCGCGGGTGATCCGGTTGCTGTCCGACCCGCGGCTGAACAAGGAGCGTGTTCGCATCGGCGTCTTTCACAAGCGGTACATGATCGTCTCGAAGATGGTCGATCTGATTGCTGAAACGCTCATCCATGAGATTGGTGGTGATCTGTACGAGCGCGGGGGAAACATCGCGATGGCCAACGTCCTCTACTACTGCATGCCGGCCTTCTGCGGCGAGGACCGGACGAACGCATTTCTGCAGGCCTTCGTCAACTTGATTCGACATGGCGCAGATGCCTACAAGGATCGCTTCTACGCTGCTGGGCAACAGATGCTTCTCGCCTCCAAGAGGGCCGACTTCAAGAAGGATCTGATGTACTTCACGGAGCCAGCGCTGTTTTGCCGGTGGTACCTGAATTTCAACTGGTCGGCGCTCGACCCTGCGATTCCGGCCCTGTTTCACCAGATCGTCGTTTGGGGGAGACGTAAGGGCGAAAGGTTTCATGTCGTTCATGATCGGTCGAAGCCGATCCTAGCTTCTCATCAGACTTTCGAGATGATGATGGCTGGCCCTGGGGAGGGCTCGAAGACGATCGGTACTGACCGACGGAAGATCAGCTTCCCGCTGCGCGCGCTTTCACTGACGCAGGGCGACTCAGTGGACCACCCTCAGCTTCAGCTTGCTGACTTGTGCGCCGGCGCCATCAATCACTTCTACAAGTGTCACCTAGCTGATGAGTCCGATGACCTGTCGCGCGCGATAGAAGACCTTGGATGCTTGGATTGGGGAGATGACTTCGTGCTACCACAGCCCCATGCCACTCCAGAAGAGCTTGGAACTGCCGACACCGACGGCACGAATAGCGTTGACGAGATGGTTGCGTACCTCGACGAGAAGCGCGGCCGGAGTTAGCGGAGTGGAGCGTGCGCGAGGCCATGGCTTGGCCCTGTAGGAACCAGCAGTCGCTTTCGCCGCCGCCCAGCTTTGGGTAAGGGTGCCAGCTATCAGCTCGGGCTCGCCCCCTATTCCCACGGCTTGTCGCAGCGTTTGCCAGATGTCCCGAAGTGTCAGCTGCGCGGCCAGAAGCTGTCTGACCAGAGCCCAGATCCTCTGACCGGAACCGCTGCGCAGCCGACGTCGCCAGCGGAGCGGCCAACTTCAGTCATGTGGTAGACGAGATCACTCGCGCCAGCGTACCGGATGCGCCGGATCAACCCATCGCTACCGCTCGTTCGCTGTGCCGCCGGCGCGAAACGCCAAGACGCAGCCGACCGCCACCGCGGCTGTCAGATCGAACGTCAAACTCACGGTCCATTCCCAGCATCGAAGCAGCGCCACAGACGAACAGCGCGAGGGTCACGCCAACGATGAATTCCGCAATCTGCTCTCCAACGGTGTCGCTCAGCTCGGCGCCGCCGGCTGGCGTGGGGTGACTTCCATGATCGGCCCCGACAGCGTTGCGAGGAACGCGACCAAGTCCTCGATCTCCTGTTCGGACAGCCGAATCCGTTTGCGCTCGCCGTGGCCCGAGCCTTCGTGAGCCAGCTCCGAATGCCCCACCGCTGCCGCAGGCGACTTGACGTAGTGCGCGACGGCCTCTTCGAGGCTCGCGAACTGACCCGCATGCATGTACGGCGCACGCAGCGCGATGTTGCGCAGGCCCGGCGTCTTGAAGGCGCCTTCGAGCGCGGGGTCGTCGCTCGCCATGAAGCGCAGTTCCTGGCAGGCCTGCGGCGGCGCATCGCTGTACCGGCCCAGACAGTTGAACTCATCGTCCTGCGCCTTGGCCGTCGCGGCGGCACGGCCGCGGTCGGGGCGCGCTGGGTTGCCCGGCGGCACGCCCGTGTTGTGGAAGTGCTGGTCCGTGAGCAGCGGCCCGTTGTGGCACGTCGCACACTGGCCCTTGCCGAGAAACAGGCGCAGGCCATTGACTTCCTGCGCAGACAAAGCCTGCCGCCCGACCGCATCTCCCGCCACGACGGCGCGCGCATAGCGGTCGAACCGCGACTCGCCGGGCGTCAGCGTCCGCTCGTAGGCGGCGATGGCCTTGCCCAGGTTGGCGAACACCCGGGTCACTTCGTCGCGGCGGTTCGGCGCCAGGTTCTGCCATGCCGTGCGTTCGTCCACGCTGCCCAGCGGGCCAGCGTCGTCTGGAAGACCGGACAGGTCGGGCATCGGCCCGAACAAGGCCTCGTACTCGCGCCGGTAGCGAGCCTGCAGCACCTTCGCGATGCGCGTGCGGTTGCTGCCATGTTCGACGGCGTCCTCCAAGGGGCCCGAGCGCTTGCGACCACAGGCTGTCTTTGCGACCGTCCCAGAACAGCCAGGGGCTGTGCGCCGCGCCGGCGATCGGCATCGTGCGCCGTGCACCGGTGCCCACGCCCTGGCCGACGGGCAGCCCGTCCTGGAACTGTCGCTCGCTCGCATGGCAGCTGGCGCACGACACGGCCTGGTTGCGCGAGAAGCCCACTTCGCGCGAAGAGGCGCTTGCCGAGCGCCGCGGCTGCCGGCTCGGCCTCCACCGCATTGGACGGGTCGCGCGGGCTCGGCGGCAGCTTGTCCAGGCTCATCGACGCGAGCGCAGCCTTGTCCTCGGCGGTCCAGGCCTCGGGCCCGGCAAACCCGGTGAGCAACAGCAGTGCCAGCACGACGGCCAGACCCAAGGTCGCGACGAAGGCCCAATTGATGGGCCCGGCATCCGGGTCGTCCTCGACCGGTCGCGGCGTGTTCATCGCGTCAACCCCGAGGCGCCGACGATCGTGTTGAAGACCACGCTGTCGGCGCCCTCGGCGGCCTGGATGGCGAGCTTGATTTCCCACCAGCCGGTCATGCTGAACTTCATGCCCTCCATCGCATACGTGCCGGCCGCCACCTCGCGCGTGACCTGCGGCCGCGTGGGCAGCCCATGTCCGTGCTGGGGCATGCCGCCGTCCACGGCGATGCGGGCGTTGCGCACCGGCGCGCCGTCGGGCGAACTGAGCTTGATCTGCCAGCCATGCATCTGGTTGATGGCGGGCGCGGCGGCGGGCGGTTCCATCTCGACCACATAGCGGCCCTGTGCGCTGGGGTGGCGCAGCGACAGGTCGAGGTCGCGTGGCGTGGCGCAGGCGGCGAGCGCGGAGGCCAGCATGATGGTGATGACGAGGACACGGGACATGGTTGTTTCTCCAAAGGACAGTGGGTCGATTACCTTCGCGCGTCGTCGATGACGCGCTGCAAGTCGGGTGGTATCGGCATGCGCTGGAAGGCGCTGACGTTTGCGCCACCGGTGTTGCCCGTCGGCAGCCAGCCGATACCCGTCATCACGGCCGCTGCCGCAAGCCGCGCGAGCTGGCCGGCGGCTTCGCCCGCCTCGCGGTGGCGCAGCGCCCACAGCAACATGCGCCAGTGCACGCGCACATGCAGCGTGGTGGCTGCCTGGCCGAGCACATGCGCGCGCTCGAGGTGTCGGAAAGCCACGTCGTGCTCGGCGCGTGCCTCGGCCGTGTGGGCTGCGTCGAGTTCGATCTGGACCCAGGGCTGGATGCGGCGAGCGAATCGGGGCATGCTGCGATAACTCCTGTGATGGGCTGTGTTCATGCAGCAGGATTGTTCCGAGCGGCTGCTGACCGGGCTTGAACGAAACGGCTGACTTGCCGAGATCGCGCATGACGAATCCGAACCTCGATGCCACGGGTGCTGCCGCATCGCAGCGGCGCAACGCCGCGCGCACGATGGCAGCGTCGGGACGCATCTACTTCTGGCAGTCAGGCAGCCTGTGGATCGGCAAGGGGCAGGGCCGCTCCGAGTGGCACGATCACCACGCGCACCAGATCGCGCTGGCCCTCGACGGCGAGTTCAGGTTCCGCAGCGACCGCAACGCTGGCTGGACCGTGTTCGAAGCCGCCGTCGTGGCGTCGCACTGTGCGCACGAGTTCGAGCTCGACGGCAGCACCGTGGCCCACCTGTTCGTCGAGCCCGAGAGCACCGAGGGACGCGCACTGTCGAACCGCTTCGACGTGTCGGCGATCTCGGCACTGCCGCAAGCCGGCGGCGCGCCAGTCGGCCGACCGCTTGCTGCAGGCCTTCCAAGGCCATGCCGACGCGGACGCGATGACCGCGGTCGCACGCGCCGCGGTGGCGCAGCTTGCGGGCATCGACGGCGCCGCGACGACGGCTCGGCCCGTCGATGCCCGAGTCGCACGGGCCCTCGACTACATCCGGTCGCGCGTGCGAGCCCCGGTGTCGCTGGCCGACGCCGCGGCCGCCGCAACGCTCTCGCCGAGCCGCTTCAGGCATCTGTTCGTGCAAGAGACCGGAACCTCGTTTCGAGCCTACCTGCTGTGGCTGCGCATCAACGTGGCGATCGGCGCGGCGATGGCCGGGGCCTCCTGGACCGAGGCCGCGCACGAGGCTGGGTTTGCGGACTCATCGCACCTGACCCGAACGCACAGGCGCATGTTCGGCATCGAGCCGACGGCCATTCGACACGATTGATATGAGCGGCTGCTCTACGTCGATGCGCGGTCGGTCGCCGAGGCGGCATTCGCGCATCTCGCGTCCGCGCCGGCTTCGCATTGGCGCCGGCTTCGCATTTGCGCAACCCAGGCTTGCCGAGATTCTGATTCCCGGCGCGCGGCTTGTTTCCTAGATTCGCGTCTGCGACTTCGACCCGAGGAGACAAACCATGATGCAGATCCATGCCGACCCGATCACCGTCAATTGCCGCAAGGTGCTGGCGGGCCTGAACCTCATCGGCGCGCCCTACGAGCTGATCCACGTCGATTACTTCAAGGGCGAGCACAAGGCCGAGCCCTACCTCACGCTCAACCCGAATGCTTCGGTGCCGGCGATGGTGGATGGCGACTTTTCGCTCTGGGAATCGAACTCGATCCTGCAGTACGCGGCCGACAAGGTGGGCAACGAGGCGGTGTACCCGCGCGATCTGCGCACGCGCGCCGACATCAACCGCTGGATGCTCTGGGAAGCGGCGCAGTGGTTTCCTAGCGCCTACGTGTTCCTCGTGGAAAACTGCGTCAAGCCGCTGCTCGGCAGCGCGCCCGACCCGGCGGTGCTCGATGCGCAAGCGGCCACCTTCCACAAGCTGGCCGGCATCATCGACCAGCGTCTTGCGTCCAACCGCTGGATCGCCGGCGACCGCGTGACCATCGCCGACATCGCGCTGGCGGCGCCGGCGCATCTGCACGGTTGGCAGAAGCTGCCGCTGGCCGACCACCCGAACCTGAAGCGCTGGCTGACGCAAGACGTGGAGCAACTGCCGTGCTGGCAGGCGACCACGGTCTATGAAGGTTTCACCACCAAGAAGCCGGGCTGAGAATGCGCGCATGAACACGCCGCCGTTAAACAAGGTGCGGGCAACGCTGCAATACACCGTCGATAACGGCATCCCGCCCGACTACTACTTCTACGAGCCCGACCCGTCAACCAAGCTCAACCCGCCGGGCACCGATGCGCGCGAGGTCGAGATCCAAGACGCCTGGCCGATCGTGGACAAGCTCTCGGCCGACCGCGAAGGCTTCGAGCTGCACGACTTCGGCGCGCGCTTCGACGCCTTCGACGACGACACGCAGATCAAGTCGAGCTTCTACCCGCAGGTGATCGACTTCGTGCAGCGCCACAGCGGCGCCAAGCGTGTGGTGGTGTTCGACCACACCATCCGCAAACGCGCGCCGGCCGATCTGAAGCAGCAGACCGAGGTGCAGCGCCCCGCGGTGATGCTGGTGCACAGCGACTACACGCCCCGGAGCGGCCCGCAGCGCGTGCGCGACATCGTACCCGGCGACGCCGAGTCGCTGCTGCAGCGCCGCGTTGCCTTCTACAACGTCTGGAAGCCGCTGTACCGCCGCGTCGAAGAGCTGCCGCTGGCGATGTGCGACGCGCGCACGCAGATCGACGATGACCTGCTGGTGATGGAGCTGAAGTACCGCGAGCGCAGCGGCGAGATCTACGTGATGCGCTGGTCGGCCGAGCACCGCTGGTACTACTTTCCGCAGATGCAGGCGCAGCACGCGCTGCTGCTCAAGACCTACGACTCCGAAACCGACGGCCGCGCGCGCTTCATGGGCCACAGCGCCTTCGAAGACCCGAACACCGCGCCCGGCGCGATGAAGCGCGAGAGCATCGAGGTGCGGACGATGGCGTTTTTCTGACGACGTTCAGCGCAGCAGCTGCCGCGCTCTCAACTCCACCGGCCGGTCCACCATCCTGCCGTCCACCGCCACCGCGGCGCCGCCGGCGCGCTCGACGGCGTCGAGCACGCGGCGCGCCCAGTCGAGTTCGGCTGCGCTCGGCGTGAAGGCGGCTTGCACTGTGGCCACTTGCTTCGGATGGATGCACAGCTTGGCGCCGAAGCCCAGGCGCCGCGCGGCGCGGGCGTCGCGCGTGATGCGCTCGGTGTCGTCGAGCGTGGTCGTCACGCCGTCGATCGGTGCGGCGAGTGCGGCCAGGCGCGACGCGAGCACGATTTGCGAACGGAAGAACAGCAGCTCGGTGCCGTCGTCGCTCTCGTCGATGCCCAGGTCGAGCTGGAAGTCGATCGAGCCGAAGGCCAGGCGCTGCACGCCCGGGGCCTGCGCGAGTTCGCGCAGGTGGTCGAAGCCTGCGGCGGTTTCGATCAGCGGCACGAGCGGCAGGCCGCCGCTGACCCGGTGCGCGTGGTCGAGCTCGGCGGCGCGCTCGGCCTTGGGCAGTATCAGCGCGGCCAGTGCGCGCGGCGGCGCGGCGCGCAGCAGCGCGAGGTCGGCGTCGAACCACTCGGTGCCGGGGGCGTTGGTGCGCACCAGCAACGTCGCGCCATCGCCGTCGAAACTGTTCAGCCAGCGCGCCAAGGCTTCGCGCGCTGCGTGCTTGGCGGCGGGCGCGACCGCGTCTTCGAGATCGACGATCACCGCATCGGCGCCGCAGGCCAGCGCCTTGGCGAAGCGCTCGGGGCGGTCGGCGGGGACGAACAGGTACGAGCGCGGGGGCGTCATCGCGGCATCGAAGCCGCGAACGACGGGCGTGCGCGCAGCTTGGCCGACAGCGCATCGAGCTTGGGCAGCGGCGACAGCCACGGCGCGTCGAGAAAGCGGAAGCGCAGGTAGTCGATCGCCACCACGGCGGTCACGTCGTCGAGCGTGGGCGAGGCATGGCGGCCGAGCGCGCCGGCCTGCGCTTCCAGGCGCGCGATGCCTTCGGCCATCGTGCGGCGGCGGCGCAGGCCGACGGGGGTGTCGTCGAACAGCGCTGAGGGCGCGGTGACCTTGCGCGTGATGATGGTGATGACGGCCGCATCGATCACGCCCATCGCGATGCCGGCGCGCGAGAGGATGCCCTCGACGTCGTCACCGGCGCCGAGCAGGCTCGCGCCCTTCGGAACCTTGCGTTCGAGCCACATCACGATCAGCAGGCTCTCCGAAAGCGGGATGCCGTCGTTGGTGATCAGCGTCGGCACGCGCGTGGCGGCATTGGCGTCGCGCAGGCGCGTGTCGTCGGCCCAGGGGTCGACGATCGTGGGCTCGACCTCGAGGCCCTTCTCGATCATCGCGATGCGTGCGATGCGCACGTAGGGCGAGGTGGTGTTGGCGAGCAGCTGCATGGCGTCGGACTCCTTCAGGTGGCGACGGCGCCGAGTTGCTTGAGCATGCCCAGATTGTCGAGCTGCGCCCAGTGTTCGACGAGCACGCCATCGCGCCACTGGAACAGGTCGAGCACGTTGACCTCGATGCGCTTGCCGGTGGCGGCCATGTCGCCGAAGGGCCCCGTGTGCGTGGCGTGGATCGTCAGGCGCACCAGCACCTTCTCGCCCTCGGCGACGAAGTCGTGCAGCGGCAGCTCCATGTCGGGGAAGGCGGGCATCAGCGCTTCGTGTAGCTTGAACACGCCCTCCGGCCCCTTGACCTCGAACGGCAGGCCCGGGTCGTGGCGCACGAAGCTCGGTGCGATGTGTTTGCCCATCCACGCGCGGTCGCCTTTCAGGAAGGCCCTGAAGTAGTCGCGGCAGAGTTGCTTGTTGATGTCCTGGGTGGTGGGCATGGTGGTTTCCTGATGCAGGTTTGACGTCGAAGCCCAGGCGCGGGAAGTGGATGTGCAGGTCTGCGGCCCCAGCGTCGCGGCGGTGGATCACGATCTCGCTGTCGCCCGCGGCGACGAGCGTGCCGCTGACCGACACACGCGCGTTGTCGTCGGGCGTGACGGTGACCTTGGCGCCAGCCGGCAGGCCGCCGGGGTCGCCGTTCGGCTTCAAGTGCGTCACCGGCGCAGGCTGCGCATCGCGCGCAGCGGCGAAAGCTTCTTCGCTCGTCATCGGCGTCGGTTGGCCATGGCCGAAAGCAGCGATGCGCTCGTACCACCGCACCAGTGGCGCAAAGCCGACGAGCGCATCGACCTCGGGCGGGCAGTTCTTGCGCAGCAGGAAGATCGTCTGCCAGCAGGCGAGATCGGCGGCGCTGGGCTCGTTGCCGAAGAGGAACTTGCGGCCGTCGGCCAGCGCCGTGTTCAGCCACGCCACCTGCGCGCGCACGAACTGCAGGTGCTGCTCGAACTGCGGCGCCATCGCGGCCTTGCCGATGTCGATGCCGAGATAGCCTTCCTTGCGGTCCTTGATGAACTCGGGCGGGATGTGCTCGCCGATGTAGTGCACCAGCACGCCTATCGTCGGAATCCACATCTGCCGCTCCCACGCAAAGCCCAGGCCCTGTGCGATGCCGGCGCCCGCGGCGGGGTAGAGCGTGGGCTGCGGGTGCAGGCGTTCGAGCGCGGGCAGGATGAGTTGGTGTCGCAGTAGATGTCGGCGCCGATCTGCAGCACGGCGCACGCCGGTAGCCGCCGGTCAGCGGCGCGAGCAGCGGGCGCGGCGGCAGGCCGGGGATGTCGACCGAGCGGTAGGCCAGGCCCTTGTAGCCGAGCGCGACGCGCACTTTCTCCGAGAAGGTGGAGAAGGCGTAGTGGTGAAGGATCAGTTCGCTCATCGTTGTGCTCCTGGGTCAATACATGATGTGGCCGCCATCGACGACGACGGTCTGGCCCGAGACGAAGGCCGCGAGGTCCGACAGCAGGTAGAGCGCGGTGCCCACCAGGTCGTCGGGTTTCTGCTCGCGTTGCAGCGCGCGCGCCTTCAGAAAGCTCTGCTGCCACTCGACGGGGCGGTTCTTGGTGGCGTCGGTGATGACGAAGCCCGGCGCGATGACGTTGCAGCGCACGCCGTGTTTGCCGACTTCCTTGGCCAGGCCCTTGGTCATCGCCAGCACCGCGCCCTTGCTCGCCACGTAGTGCAGGTAGCCCGGCTGGCCGGCCACGGCCACGACCGAGGCGATGTTGACGATGCTGCCGCTGCCGCGTTCGCGCATCGCCGGCAGCACCGCCTTGCAGGCCAGCCAGACGCCCTTGACGTTGACGTCGAAGGTGCGCTGCCAGACCGTGGCGTCGATGTCCTCGAACTCGGTGAGCTTGACCTCGCGGAAGTAGGCCGCGTTGTTGATCAGGCCGTCGATGCGGCCGAATTGCTTCAACGCGGCCGCGGCCATCGCTTGTGTCGAGGCTTCGTCGCTGACGTCCACGCGCACCGCGAGCGCCCGGCCGCCCGCGCGCTCGATCAGCGCCACGGTCTCTTGCGCCGGGTTCATGTCGGCGGCGACGACGTTGGCGCCCTGCGCGGCGCAGCCGAGCGCGAAGGCCTGGCCGATGCCGGTGGCGGCGCCGGTGACGATGATGGTGCGGTCCTTCAACAGATCGTGGGCGGTCATGAGGGCTCCTTACTTGGCGGGTGATTTCGGCGGCGGGGCAGGGCAGCGCTGTTTCGGCTCGCAATCGACGACGTTGACGACTCTGACGATGCGGTCGCGCAGGTCGCCCGCGGCGACGTCGATCGTCACCGCCCAGGTGCCTTCCATTTCGAGGCCGAGCACGCCCCGGTATTCGCCGGCTTGGGCGCTGGGCTGCGCCGCCACCGGCCGCACCGAGTGCGCCATCGGCATCGACGGCATGTGCGCGCCGAGCTTGACTTGCGCATCGGCCAGCGGCTGGCCGGCGCGACGCAGTTGCACGACGCATTCGAGCTGCGGGCCGTCGCCGTAGCTGACGCATTGGAGGCTTGCATCGGCACGCGGCGCGGCCTGCGCGCCGGCCGCGGTCAACGCGGCCAGCGCCGCCGCGAGCCGCCAGCGCCGCACGCGCAGCCGCTGCACGAGCGCTTCGTCGAGCAGGCCGCGCGGGCGCCAGCGCAGGAACAAGGCGACGAGCCCGCCGAACACCACCATGCGCCAGCCGGCGAAGACGCGCGTGGCTTCGAGCAGGCCGAGGTCGATCAGCACGCCGACGATCGGTCCGAGCACCGTACCGAGGCCGCCGATCAGCGCGTAGCCGACCGCGTGCACGCCGAGCATCGGGTCGAACAGCGCGGGCTCGATGTAGGTGGCGCGGTGCGCATAGAGCCCGCCGCCGAACGCGGCCAGCGCACCCGCCAGCGCCGCAGCCACCAGGCGCAGGCGCAGCACCGGCACGCCCTGCGCGGCGGCCAGCGTGGCGTCGTGGCCGAGCATGCGCAGCGCGACGCCGGCGCGCGTGCGTTCGAGCGCGGCGAGCGCGAGCAGCAGGCAGCGCGAGCAGCGCCGCGACGAGGCCGAGGTACTGCGCGGCCGACACGTCGTTCTCGAGCAGCCAGCGGATGTCGCGAAAGCCCTCGCTGGCGGCGGGCCCTACCGGCGTACCGTCGCCGCCGTCGATCTGCAAGGTCCAACTCGACAGCGCGATGCGCACCATCTCGCCGAAGGCCAGCGTCGCCACCGCGTAGTGCAACCCCGACAGGCGCAGCGTCGGCAGAGCGAGCGCGAACGAGGCGGCGGCGCCGACGAACGCGCCCACCGCCAGCGCCGCCGCGAGCGGCCACTGCGCGAGTGCGGTGAGCAGCCCCGATGCATAGGCGCCGAGGCCGAAGAACGCCTGCTGGCCGAACGAGACGCGGCCCACCAGCAGCATCAAGTAGGCCGACAGCGCGAGCAGCGACATGATGGCCATGTCGCTGGCCACGCCGATGGCATGTTCAAGCGGCATGCAGCCTCCCTGCCGACCCGCCGCGCGGCGTGACGAGCACGATGAAGAGCAGCGCATAGGTGGCGAACTCGCGCCCGATCGCGCCGAACGCGGCCTGCGCATGCGCTTCGACGATGCCCAGCAGCAACCCGCCCGCGAGCACACCGCGCACCGAGCCCAGGCCGCCGAGCATGGCCGCGACCAGGCCCTTGATCAGCACCCACATGCCGAACATCGGCGTGACCTGGCCTTCGAGGCGATCACCGCGAACGCGGCCAGCCCCGAGATGGCGCAGCTCGCCGCAAAGGCCGCGCGCTGCACGCGTGGCACGTCGATGCCGGCCAGCGCCGCGGCGGTGCGCTGCTGCGCCGCGGCGCGCCAGGCCAGGCCGCCGCGGCTCTTGTGCAGCCAGTGCGAGAGGCGAACGTGAGCACCACGGCCAGCAGCGCCAGCACCAGGCGGTCGCCGCGCAGCACCAGAGCGCCGAGCGCCCACTCGCCATGCACCGCGAGCGACGGCATCGGATTGAGATGGCGCGGCAGCAGGTTCACCGCGAGTTGTTCGAGCTGCATCCAGATCGCAAAGCTCGACGCCAGTGCCACCACCTCGCGGCTGTCGATGCCCGCGGGCGCGCCGTCGAAGGCCGAGGCCGCGGTGGCCGGCTCGCGCGCGGCGGCGAAACACAGCCACTCGACATAGACGCCGATCAGCGTGGCCGCCGCGACCACGAGCGCAGCCACGGCCCACCACGGCGCACCGAAACGCGAGAACGCCCAGGCACCGAGATACGCGGCGAGCATTGCACCCGCGCCGTAGGCGAGATTCAACCGCCGCAACACGCCGAAGCACAGCGTCAGCCCGAGGCCGACGAGCGCGTAGCTCGCGCCGTCGAGCGCGCCGTCGAGCGTGCGTTGCAGCAGATCGATCATCGCCAAGAGCTCAGGCGGCTTTGCGCTGCCCCAGGTACGCGCGCTGGATCACGTCGTCGTTGGCCAGCTCGCCCGGCGTGCCCGAGAAGCTGACGCGCCCTTGCTCCATGAGATAGAAGTGCTGCGCCACGCGCAACGCCATGTGTGCGTTCTGCTCGACGAGAAAGATGCTCACGCCCTCGCTGTGGAGCTGTTTGATGATCGAGAAGATCTCGGCCACCACCAGCGGCGCCAGGCCCACCGAGGGCTCGTCCATCAGCAGCAGGCGCGGGCGCGACATCAGCGCCCGCGCCACCGCGAGCATCTGCTGCTCGCCGCCCGAGAGCGTGCCGGCGAGTTGGCCGATGCGCTCCTTCAAGCGCGGAAAGCGCTCGAACATGCGCTCCATGTCGGCAGCGATGCCGCTCTTGTCGCGGCGGCGGAAGGCGCCCGCCTGCAGGTTCTCGCGCACGGTGAGCGCCGGGAAGACCAAGCGGTTCTCGGGCACGAGCGCGAGGCCGCGCGCGACGATCTCGGCCGGGCTCTTGCCTACCAGCTCCTCCCCCTCGAACTTCACCGAACCGCGTTGCGGCGCGAGGATGCCCGCGAGCGTCAGCATCAGCGTGCTCTTGCCCGCGCCGTTGGGGCCGAGCAGGCAGGTCACTTCACCGGCCTTGGCCGAGAGCGTCACGCCCTTGAGCGCTTCGATGCGGCCGTAGGCGGTGGCGAGGTCTTTGATCTCCAGCATCGCTTTGCTCCTACGCGGTGACTGCGTCCGTTCCCAGATAGGCCGCGCGCACCTGCGCGTCGTTCTGCACCTGCGCCGGCGTGCCCTCGGCGATCTTGCGGCCGAAGTTGAGCACCGCGACGCGGTCGCAGACGTTCATCACCAGCTCCATGTGGTGCTCGATCAGGAGGATCGTGCGGCCCTGGTCGCGCAGCGTGCGGATGCGCTCGTCGAGCTCGTCGATCTCCTCGGCGTTCATGCCCGCGGCCGGTTCGTCGAGCAGCAGCAGGCTCGCGCCCGAGGCCGCGGCGCGCGCGAGTTCGAGCCGGCGCTGCTGGCCGAAAGCCAGTTGACCGGCTAGCACGTCGCGCTTGTCGGCCAAGCCGCTGAAGTCGAGCAAGGCTTCGGCCTGCTCGCGCGCCGCGTCGGCGCCGGAAAACCAGCGCTGCTTGAAGCCGGCGAAACCCTTGTCGCGCACCACTTGCGCGGCCCACAGGTTCTGCCACACGGTCAGCTGCGAAAAAAGTCGGATGTTCTGGAACGTGCGCGCGATGCCCAGGGCGCAGCGCGCGTGCGGCGGCAGGCGCGAGATGTCGGTGCCGTGAAACGTGATCGTGCCGGCGCTGGGCGCATACAGCCCCGCGACCAGGTTGACCGTGGTGCTCTTGCCCGAGCCGTTGGGCCCGATCAGGCCCAGGATCTCGCCCTGGCGCAGCGTCAGGTCGATGCCGTCCACCGCTTTGACGCCGCCGAAGTGGCGGCTCAGGTTGCGCAGTTCAAGCATGGCGCGGCACTCCGTCGGCGGCGGGTTTGCTGTTCGCACGCTTGCGACCCGGCAGGCGCAGCGGCGCGCGCAGGAAACCGCTGGGCCGCAGCAGCATCACCGCGACGATCAGCGCGCCGAACAACAGGCTGCGCCAATCGCCGAGGAAGCGCAGGCCTTCGATCAGGAATCCCTGGATGAAGATGACGGCGAGCATCGTGCCGGCCAGGCTCTTCAAGCCACCGATGATCGGGTACGCGATCGCGAAGGTGGCCAGCAGGATCGAGAAGTTGCCATGCTCGATGTGCGTCGTGGTGTGCGCGAACAGGCCGCCGGCCAGCCCGGCGATCGCGCCGCCGATGCCGAAGGCCGAGACCTTGGCGGCGGTCAGGTCGATGCCCACGCTTTGCGCCGCCACTTCGTCTTCGCCGACCGCGCGCCACAGCGTGCCGGTGCGCGTGCGGTCGAGCGTCCACAGGCCGAGCATCACCAGCGCTACCAACGCCCAGATCAGCAGGTCGATCTGGCCGATGCTCCAGCCGTTGCTCTGGAACCAGCGGATGCCGCCGAAGCCCAGGCCGCCATCGGGGCCGACCGGGCCGGCGGGCGTGTCGATGCGCCACTTCAGGTTGAAGAACACCAGGCGCACGATCTCGGCGAAGGCGGTGGTCGCCACCACCAGCATCAGGCCCTTGACGCGCAGCGCCGGAAAACCCACCGCCACCGCCACCGCAGCGGCGATCACCATGGCGGCCGGCAACGCGAACCACAACGGCCAGCCGGCCATCGCCGTCAGCATGCCCGCGCTGTAGGCGCCGATGGCGAAGAAGCCGCCTTGCGCCAGGCTCACCTGGCCGGTGTGCAGCACGCACCAGGCCGACAGGCCGAGCAGCGTGTGCACGCCGATCGTTTGCGCGAGGCCGAGGTAGAAGTCCATCTCAGCTTCCGTTCGCCCTGAGGTATCGAAGGGCTCTGCCAGCACGACGAGGGCTTCGATACGTGAGCAGCGCGTACCCTGTCCTGAGGTATCGAAGGATCAGCCCGAACGGGGAGGGAGCGGCCCTTTGATACCTCAGGGCAAACGGGGTTGGTGCAACGCCGACCATCGATTTCAGTCCCTCCCTGTCGCCGGCGCGAACAACCCACCCGGCCTGAACACGAGGAACGCGAACAGCATCAGCATCACGTAGATGTCGCGCTCGCTGACGCCGCGCAGAAACTGGAACAGGTTCTCGACGCCGCCGACGATCAGCCCGGCGACGATCGCGCCGGGCACGCTGCCCAAGCCGCCGATCACGGTGACGATCAGGCCCTTGACCGTCAGCGGCAGCGTCAGCAGCGGCGAGAGCACGCCGATCGCCGCGCCGGTCATTGCGCCCGCCGTGCCGCCGAGCAGCCCGGCGATGACGAAGGTGCTGGCGTTGGTGCGGTCCACGCCCATGCCGCACAGCCGCGCGGCCACCGGCTGCTGCGCCACCGCGCGCGTGGCCAGCCCGAGCTTCGTGCGCTTGAGCAGCAGCGTCAGCCCCACCATCGCCGCGCAACCGAGCGCGAAGACGAACATCAGGTCGCCGCGCAGCGTGAAGGCGCCAAGCTCGAGGTTCGCCCCCGCGAACAGAGCGGGGTAGTTCTGCGGCATGCCGGCGGTGACATGCACGATGGCTTCCTCGAGCAACAGCAGCATGCCGACGGTGGACATCAGCGTGGCCAGCGGCTTGTCGAGCGGCAGGAAGCGAAAGCACACCAGGTAGATCAGCCCGCCGAGCACGCCGCCCAGCAGCGCCGCGGCCACGTACACCAGCGGCGCCGGCGCCACGTTCACGACCAGCAGGCTCAGGTAGGCGGCGCCGATGCTGGCCGCCGCATACGAGAGGTTGATCTTGTGCATCACGCCGAAGATCAGCGTGAAGCCGATGCCGATCAGCGCGTAGGTGGTGCCGAACATCACGCCGTCGGCGACCGACTGCGCGAGGTCTTGCAGGTCAAGGAGGGTCATCGCATTGTTTCCATGCAACCCAGCGGCCGCCGCGGAACCGGCTTTGCCGGGCCGCTGGCGGCGCCCCCTGGGGGGAGGCGCCGCAGGCGCTTCGGGGGGTCTCATTCCGGCTTGTGGGCCACGGTCCACGCGCCGTTGTCGGCCTTGACGAAGAGGAAGGGCTTGATCGCCTCGCGGTCCTCGCCGCGGCCGACCTTGCCGAGCAAGCCGGTGGTTTCCTTCAGCGCGGCCAGCGCGTCGCGCATCTTCACGCGGTCGGCGGCCACGGTCTCGGGCTTGCCCGTGATCTTGGCTTTTTCGATCAGGTCTTTGAGCGTGAAGATGTTTTCCCACGCGGCGGCGTTGTGCAGGTCCATGTTGGCGCCGAGTGCGGCCACCGCCTCGGCGGCCTTCTTGGCCTCGGGCGTCACCGGCGCGAAGCTGGTCGGGATGGTCAGCCCTTGCGCCTGAGCGCCGCAGCCTTGCAGCGTTTCCATGCTCGACGAACTCGTCAGGCCGACCAGCATCTTCGGCTTGACGCCCTGGCGCTGCATTTCCTTCAACACGCCGCAAGTGGTGAAGGGGTGCGCCGAGATCGCCACCAGGTCAGCCTCGCCGCGCTTCATCTCGCGCACCTGGGTCGAGAAGCTGGTGTCGGCGAGCAGCCATTCGCTGGTGCCCTTGATCTCGAAGCCGTTCTTCTCGGCGGTGCTCTTCATCACGCCATAGGTGGCGTTGCTGTGGGCGAAGTCTTTCTCGACGCCGCCCCACACGCTCTTGATGTCGGGCCGCGTGGCCTTGATCCAGTCGAACAGGCTCTTGTACATCGCCGCTTCGCTGGGCACGTTGCGGAAGGCCCATTGCGAGATCGACGCCAGCCCGCCCTTGGCGGCGACGTCGGTGTAGAGCGGGAACTGCAGGCCCGAGTCGCTCGCGTCGCCGACCTTTTTCTGCAGGATGCCGAACACCGGCTCGGCGACGTTGCTGCAGGTCGGGCCGACGGCGACGATGGCGTCGGGCTGCGCGGCGATGCGGCGCAGCGCGTTGATGCCTTCCTCGGCGTTGCAGCGGTCGTCGAGGTACTCGATCGCGAGCTTGGCCTTGGCGCCGTCGGCCAGGGTCACACCGCCGGCCTTGTTGATCTGCTCGGCCGCGGCCTTCATCGCCGCCTCGCTGTTGAGGCCGAAGATGCGCACGACGCCGCTCTTGGCGCCGAAGCCGTAGATCTTGATCGTGCGCTCCTGGGCGAGCACGCTGCCGGTGGCCAGGGCGAGCGCGGCGAGCGTGACGATGCTCCCGAGCGGGCGCGGGGTCGATGCCATGTTGTCTCCTCGGTGGGTTGGCGTGGAGGCGCACTGTGCGGCGCGGCGCAGGCGCTGACAATTTCGTTCTCGGCAATGCAGCGTTGCGGCGCGTCGAAGCCGATGGTTTTGCGCAGTGCGCAAGGCGGGCTTCGCCAAAAAGCAATGGCCCGCGGCCGGCACGCTTCGCACAATCGCCCCCAAGCACTGCATCACGGGAGAACCCATGACCGATCGCAACGCACAGACGGAGGCCTCGGCGCTGCCGCTGGACGGCGTGCTGGTGGTCGCGCTGGAACAAGCGGTGGCCGCACCGTACTGCTCGAGCCGGCTGGCCGACGCCGGCGCGCGCGTCATCAAGATCGAGCGCCCCGAGGGCGACTTCGCGCGCGGCTACGACGGCACGGTGCATGGCCAGTCGAGCTACTTCGTCTGGATCAACCGTGGCAAGGAGTCGATCGCGCTCGACTTGAAGCGCAGCCAGGACATGGCGCTGCTCGAGCGTTTGTTGGCGCGCGCCGATGTGTTCATCCAGAACCTGGCGCCGGGCGCGGCCGAGCGATTGGGCGTCGGCTCGGCGGCGCTGCGCGCGCGGCACCCGAAGCTCATCACCTGCGACATCAGCGGCTACGGCGACCGCGGCCGCCTGTACAAGATGAAGGCCTACGATCTGCTGGTGCAGGCCGAGAGCGGCCTGATCTCGGTGAGCGGCGCGCCGGGCGACTGGGGCCGCATCGGAGTGTCGCTGTGCGACATCAACGCCGGCCTGAACGCGCTGATCGGTATTCAGCAGGCGCTTCTCGCACGCGCCAAGACCGGCCGCGGCTCGGCGGTCAAGGTCAGCCTGTTCGACTCGGCCGCCGAACTGATGGCGGTGCCGTACTTGCAGGCGCGCTACGGCGGCCGGCCGCCCGAGCGCGTCGGCCTGAAGCACCCGACGATCGCGCCCTACGGCGGCTTCGCCTGCGCCGACGGCCGCGACATCGTGATCTCGATCCAGAACGAGCGCGAGTGGGCCGACTTCTGCCACAAGGTGCTGCGCGAACCGGCGTTGCTGCAGGACGCGCGCTGCGCCACCAATGCCGCGCGGGTCGAGAACCGGCCGTGGCTGGACGGCAAGGTGGCCGCGGTGTTCGGCGCGCACACCAGCGCCGAGATGATCGACCGGCTGACCGATGCGCAGACCGCCTACGGCAGCGTCAACTCTCTCGCCGACCTGATCGAGCACCCGCAGTTGCGCACGCGCCGCATGCCGGTGGGCCAGCGCAGCGTCGAGGTGCCGGCCACGCCGTGGATCAACGAGTGGGACCGCGACAGCTTCGCGCCGGCGCCGGGCATCGACGAACACGGCGCGGCGATCCGGCGCGAGTTCGGGTCTGCGCCGGTCGAGTCTGCGGCGGTGAAGTAGTGGCTGACAGCGCCATCCGTCCCTTCACGCTCAGCGTCGCGCAGGCCGCGATCGATGAGCTGCACGCGCGGCTGGACCGCGTGCGCTGGCCCGACGAGGCGCCGCCGGAGCAGGGCGCGCCGTGGGCCTACGGCACGTCGCTGGCCTTCATGCGCGACCTGGTGCACGACTGGCGGCATCGCTACGACTGGCGCGCCACCGAGGCGGCGCTCAATGCGTGGCCGCAGTTCACGACGCGCATCGACGGCATCGACATCCACTTCCTGCACGTGCCCGGCAAAGGGCCGCGCGCGCACCAGCGCCCGCTGCTGCTGTCGCACGGCTGGCCCGGCTCGGTGCTCGAGTTCATGAAACTGATCCCGCGCCTGACCGACCCCGCGGCCTTCGGCGGCGATGCACGCGATGCGTTCACGCTGGTCGTGCCCTCGCTGCCGGGCTACACGCTGTCGTTCGCCGAGCATCAGCGGCGCAAGGGCCTGGCCGAGATCGGCGCGATCTTCGACACGCTGATGACCGAGCGCCTGGGCTACCCGCGCTACGCCGCGCAGGGCGGCGACTGGGGCTCGTTCATCACCGCGTGGCTGGGCGCGAACCGCGCGCCGCACCTGGCCGGCATTCACCTGAACATGCTGCCGCTCAAGCGCGACCCGGCCGCATTCGCCGACAACCCGAGCGCAGCCGAGCAGCGTACGTGCGCGCGTTGCAGCACTTCCTGAAGGAAGAGGCCGGCTACCAGGCGATCCAGGGCACGCGGCCGCAGACCTGGCCTTCGCGCTGACCGATTCGCCGGTCGGCCTGGCCGCGTGGTTCGCCGAGAAGTACCGCGCGTGGACCGACAACGCGGGCGACCCGCGCGACGCGTTGACGATGGACGAGATGCTCGGCAACCTGAGCCTGTACTGGTTCACCGGCTGCATCGGCGCATCGTTCTGGCCCTACTACGCGCGCCTGCACGGGCCGTGGCCGATCGAAGGCAGCATCGACGTGCCGACCGGCTACGCCGCGTTCCCGCGCGAGATACTGCAACCCCCGCGCGAGGCCGCGCAGCGACAATTCACGAACATCCGCCGCTGGACGACGATGCCGCGCGGGGGCCACTTCGCCGCCTGGGAGCAACCCGACGCGTTGGCCGCCGAGGTGTGCGGCTTCTTCCGAAATCTGCTCTGATTCACTCACAGGAGACCTTCACCATGCTCGACACCGTCAAACGCGAATCGATCTACCAGCCGCTGCAGCCCGGCCTCAAGTTCCCCGAGAAGCCGGTCTTCGCCACGCACGCCGAAGAGCGCCGCCACCGCCAGGAGCGCCTGGTCGCCGCCTGCCGCGCATTCGCGGTGCACGGCCTGGACTACGGCTTCGCCGGCCACCTGACGATCCGCGACCCCGAGCATCCCGAGCTGTACTGGACCAACCCGATGGCGGTGCACTTCGCGCAGGTGAAGACTTACCAACCTGATCCTGGCCGACCACAAGGGCCGCGTCGTCGAGGGCGCTTACGCGATCAACCGTGCCGGCTTCGTGCTGCACGCGGCGGTGCACGAGGCGCACCCGGACATCGTGGCGATGTGCCACGCGCACACCGTGTACGGCGTGGCCTACGCGGCGCTCGGCAAGCCGCTGCCGCCGGTGACGCAGGACGCCTGCGCCTTCTTCGAGGACCACGCGGTCATCAGCCGACGAGGGCGGCAAGGTGGCGGTGGAAGAGGAAGCCGGCCACAGCTTCGCCAGCGCGTTCAAGGGCGTCAAGGCCGCCATCCACCAGAACCACGGCCTCATCACCGCCAGCCGCCACAGCATCGAAGCCGCCGCGTTCTGGTTCATCGCGCTGGAGCGCTGCTGCCAGCAGCAACTGATGCTCGACGCCACCGGCGCGAAGCAGATCCTGGTGCCGCCCGACAAGGCGCGCTACAGCCGCGAGCACGTGGGCAGCGAGTACATCGGCTGGCTGCACTTCCAGCCGGTGTTCGACCGGCTGGCGCAGACGCAGCCGGACATGTTCGAGTGAGGCGAGGGCGCGGCGTCATGCCGCGCCTGCGTGCAGACTCGCTTCAGGCGCTGAGGCGCAGCGCCAATGCGCCGAGCGCGCCGAAGTCGGCGTGCACCGCATCGCCAGGCTCAACTTCCAGCGGCACCATGCAAGTGCCCGTCGAGACGAACTGGCCCGCTTCGAGCGTGAGGCCGAGCGACGAGAGTTCGTTGGCGAGCCAGGTCAATGCAGTGCGCGGATCACCCAGGGCGGCGCGACCGGTACCGTCGCGCGCGAAGCGCACACCTTCTCGATTCGATACGGTGGCTTGCACGCGGTGGGCGCTCAGGTCGAGCTCGCGCCAATTCGGCGGTGCGGCGTGGCCGAACAGGAAAGGCCCGCAGCAGGCGTCGTCGGCAATCAGTTGCGCCTCGCCGACACGCGTGAACACGGCATAGCGCGAATCGGGAACCTCGAAGGCCGGGTGCAGCGAGGCCACCGCATCGAGCACTTCGGCCGCCGTGTACGGCGTGGTGCGCGGCGGCAGATCGCGCTCGATGCAAAACGCAAACTCGGGTTCGACCACGCGCATGCGGTTGCCTGCGAGCGAAACCGCGGCGCCTTCATCGACGACGAAGCTCGCGAGGATGCGCCCGGCCAGCGGGCCGCTGACGTTGATGTGCTTCTGGCCCGCTTCACTCGTGGCGGCGATCTTCCAGCCGATGATGCGCTGGCCGGTGGCGAGCGGCCACTGCGCCTGGATCGCGTAGCCCTCTGCCGTGCCACTCGGGCGCAAGGGCGCAGGCAATTCGTCGAGCACGGTGCCGGCGCAGCGGTGACGCCACAGCAGCTCGGCGGCTTTGCGTTCGGTGTCGCTCACGAGGCCCAGGTCTTGAAGCGTTCGAGCGCGGCGATGTCGGGCTCGGCGCCCAGGCCCGGGCCGGTGGGCACGGGCACGCAACCATCGTGCACCGGCAGCAGATCGCGCACGACCAGCTCACGGTTCGGGTTTGGATGCGCGTCGAACTCGAGCAGCCCCGGCCCGCCCGCGGCGGCGAGCACGTGCAGCGACGCGAGCAGGGCCGGACCGCCGCTGAAGTAATGCGGGCAGTACCGCTTGCCCGCGGCCACCGCGGCGCGTGCCACGTGCAGGTTGCCGGTGATGCCGCCCCACTTGGTGACGTCGGGCTGGAAGGTGTGCAGCGCGCCGAGCGCGATGGCGTCGTCGAACTGCGCGCCTTGCAGGTTCTCGCCGCCGGCGAGCGGAATGCTCGAAGCGCGGGCGAGCGCGAGCCAGTCGCCGGCCGGCGCGTCCACGCGCATCGGCTCCTCGAACCATTCGAGATTCAGGCCCTGGGCTTCGCGCACGAAGGTGGTGGCGTCACTCAGCGACCAGGCCTGGTTGGCATCGCAGGTGATCACCGCGTCGGCGCCGAGCGCTTTGCGCATCGCGTGCAGGTTGGCGAGATCCTTGTTCATCTCGAAGCCGATCTTCAACTTGAACGCGCGGTGGCCGGCCGCCTGCTGCGCGAGCGCAAAGCGTTCGGGCGCGTCGGGGTTGATGCCGGTCACATAGACCGGCACCTGGGTCTTCGCCGCGCCGCCGAGAAAGCGGTTCAGTGGCTGACCCGCGCGCCGCGCGGCCAGGTCCCATAGCGCGATGTCGATGCCGGCAATCGCCGCCGCGATCGGCCCTTGCTCGCCGGTCTGCAGCGCCAGCACTTCCATCTCGCGCGTCAGTTGCTCGAAAGCCTGCGCCGGCTGTTCGAGCGCGCGGCCGACGAGGCGCCCGCCGATGTCGGCCGCGAGGCGCGCGCGATGCTCGGCCGTGACCGCGGGCCAGTTGCACCAGACCTCGCCCCAGCCGACGGCACCGTCGTGATCGACCGCGCGCACCAGCACCATCGGCCGGTCGCGAAAGGTTCCGAACGCCACCTTGATCGGGTTGGCGATCGGCACGCGGAAGGCGAACGCGTCCAGGCGGGCGAGACGGATGGGCAGGGCAGGGGGGTCGTGCGGTCATGGTTGTTTCCAGCGCGGCTCGGGCAGACCGAACAGGCCGCAGTCGCGCCCGAGGTCGAAGGCGAACAGCGCGCCGGCCAGCGGGTCGGCCGCGCGCTCGGCCTGGCTCATGCTGTGGCTGACGCCGGTGACGTACAGCGTGCCGAAGTCGGGCCCGCCGAAGGTGCAGCAGGTGGGGCGTTTCATCGGCACGGCGATCGTGCGCTCGATGCGGCCGTCGGGTGCGTAGCGCACAAGGCGCGCGTTGTGGAACTGCGCGCTCCAGAGACAACCTTCGGCATCGACGCAGGCGCCGTCGGGAAAGGCCGGCGGATCGATGGCGGCGAAGGCGCGCGCGGCGCTGCGCGTGCCGGTGGCGGGCTCGTAGTCGAAGACGTCGATGCGGTGCAGCAGCGAGTCGGCGAAGTACATCGTGCGGCCGTCGGGGCTGAAGGCCATGCTGTTGGGGATGGCCAAGGAACCGGCGATCACCGGCGTGAGCCCGCTGGCGTCGAGGCGGAACAGGCTTCCTTCCGGCGCGCGCGTGACGTGATGCATCGTGCCGACCCAGAAGCGGCCCTGGCGGTCGCAGCGGCCGTCGTTGAAGCGATGCTCGGCCGGCAGCCGGGCCTCGACCACGGTCTCGAAACGTTCGTGCGCGGTGTCGAACAGCGCGAGGCGCGAACGCAGCGCGACCAGCAGCACGCCGTCGCGCTCGGTCAGCGCGAACGATCCCACCAACTCCGGCATCGGCCAGGTGCGCAAGGTTTCGCTGGCGGGCAACCAGCAGCGCAGCGCCGGCGCGCGGATGTCCACCCACCACAGGCATTGCAGTCGCTCGTCCCAGAGCGGGCATTCGCCGAGCAGGTCGGTCTGCGTGCCGACGCGCCGTGCCTGGGGCGCAGAAGGGTCGATCGTCATGAGGCGGCATCGTAGGCAGCCGGCAAGTCGGCGGCCATCAACAAAACGGCAAGACACGCTTGCCTGAATTGGAATTCACTCGCCCGACCCCGCTGCCTACGATCCGCTCGCCCTGAATTCAAAGCCCGCCATGTTCGACCACCTGTCCCCCGCCAAGCTGTTCTCGCTGCAAGGGCATGTGGTGTTCATCACCGGCGCGGCCGGCGGCATCGCTGCCGGCCTGGTGCCGGGCTTTGCCGCCGCCGGTGCGCGGCTGGTGCTGGCCGACCGCAGCGACGCGGTGCTGGCGCGCGCCGAGGCGCTCAAGCGCGAAGGCGCCGACGTGCTGCCGCTGATGTTCGACGTGACCGACCGCGCGGCGGTGGACGCTGCGTTCGCGCAGGCCGCGCAGCACTTCGGCCGCCTCGACGTGCTGGTCAACAACGCCGCGGTGATCGTGCGCAAGCCCTTCCTCGAGATCGACGCCGCCGACTGGCAGCGCGTGATCGACACCGATCTCAACGCCTGCTTCCACATCGCTCAATGCGCCGCGAAGCGCATGGTGGCGCAAGGGTCGGGCCGCATCATCAACATGAGTTCGATCATGAACCACGTGTCGCGGCCCAACCTCGTGCCCTACGTCACCGCCAAGGGTGCGCTCGCCGCGATGACGCGTGCGATGGCCGCCGACCTGGCCGGCAGCGGCGTCACCGTCAACGCACTCGCGCCCGGCTACACCGCCACCGAGTTCAGCGAAGCGAAGAAGAAGGAGTTCCACGACTTCATCGCCGACTGGACGCCGGCCAAGCGCTGGGGCGAGCCGGAAGACCTGGTGGGCGCGGCGCTGCTGCTTGCGTCAGGGGCGGGCGCCTACATCAACGGCCAGGTGCTGTACGTGGACGGCGGCTTTCTCGCGGTCACGAAATGAGCGCGCAGCACGTGTCGGCTGCCTTGCCTCTTCCCGCCGCCGCGCCCCAGCCGCGCGGCGTGCCGGCGTGGCTGCGCAAGACGGGCGTGGCGCTGCGCAGTTTCGCGATCTTCCTCGCCGCCTGGTGGCTGCTCGCCAAGTGGAACGGCAACCCGATCCAGTTGCCCGACCCGCTGCAAGTCGGCAAGGCGATGGCCGAGCTGGCACGCGAGGGCGAGCTGTGGGAACACGCGTGGGTCAGCACGGCGCGGCTGCTGGGCAGCCTGTTGATCGCGGCGCTGATCGCGGTGCCGCTCGGTTTCTGCATGGGCTTGTCGCGCCGCGTCGAGGCCTACGTCGATCCGCTGGTGGAGCTGCTGCGGCCGATCTCCGGCATCGCCTGGATTCCGCTGGCGCTTTTCATCTTCGGCGTGGGCAACACGCTGCCGGTGTTCATCATGGTGTACGTCGCAATCTTTCCGCTGCTGCTGAACACGGTGGCGGGCGTGCGCGGCGTCGATGCAAAACTGCTCGCCGCGGCGCGCACCATGGGCATCTCGAAACCTGCCACGTTGCGCCACGTCATCGTGCCGGCCGCGCTGCCCACCGTGATGGTCGGCCTGCGTCTGGCGTTCGCCGGCGCATGGGCCGCCGTCGTCGCGGCCGAGCTGATCGGCGCGCCGAGCGGCCTGGGCTTTGCGATCGAGTGGTACCGGCAGTTGCTGATGAGCCCGAAGGTGTTCGGCTTCATCGTGCTGATCGGCGTCGTCGGCTTCGTCTGCGACGCGTTGCTGCGGGCGCTGCAGCGCAAGCTGACGCCGTGGACCGAAGGCACCGGGCTGTGAGCAGCATCGCCATCAAGGCGCCGTCGCGCTCTGCCACGCTCTGGCACGCCGTCGCACTGCCGCTGCTGTTGCTCGTGATCTGGCAGCTCTGGGCCCTGACGCTGCCGCCCGACACGCGCGCGCCCTACCCGAGCAAGGTGCTGACCACGTTCTACGCGCTCACCGCCAGCGGCGACCTGCCGATGGCGCTGCTGCAAAGCCTCGGCCGCGTGCTCGCCGGCTTCGTCTTCGCGCTCGTGCTCGGCGGCGGGCTGGGCTTGCTGATGGGCTCGAACCTGGCGCTTCGCGACAACCTGGACCCGATCATCGAGAGCTTCCGCCCGATCGCGCCGATGGCGGTGCTGCCGATCGCGATCCTGTGGTTCGGCACCGGCACGCCGGCGGCGCTGTCGATCGTCACCTACGCGGCGTTCTTTCCGCTGCTCGTCAACACCGTGCATGGCGTCAGCCGCGTCGACCGCAAGCTGATGCAGGCGGCGCAGACGATGGGCGTGCCGCGCGCGCGCATCCTGCGCCATGTGCTGCTGCCCGCGGCGATGCCGTCGCTGCTGCTCGGTGCGCGCCTGGCGATGGGCGTGGCCTGGACGGCGATCATCGCCGCCGAACTCGCGGTCGGTGCCAAGTCGGGCGCCGGCGGCTCGGGCGGCATCGGCCAGACGATGTTCATCTACTACGCCTACAGCGTGGACCTGAACGCGATCGTCGTCTGCATGATCGTCGTCGGCATCGTCGCACTCGCGATCGACCGGCTGTTTCGCGTCGCCGAACGCAAGTTGATGCCATGGAGGCCATGACGATGAGCACGAGCCCCAAGCTGCCCAAGCTGCGTCTGCGCGGCGTTTCCAAGCAGTTCCTCGCCGCGCGCGCCACCATGCCGACGCTCGCGGTCTCGGACTTCAACCTCGACGTCGCCGACGGCGAGTTCGTCTGCATCGTCGGGCCGTCGGGCTGCGGCAAGAGCACGGTGCTGAACATGATCGCCGGGCTCGACGCGCCGAGCGCCGGCACGATCGAGATGGATGGCCGCGCCGTCACCGGCCCCGGCGCCGACCGCGGCGTGATGTTCCAGGACTACGCGCTGATGCCCTGGCAAACGGTCGAGCAGAACATCGGCTTCGGCCTGGCCCACGGCACGCCGGGCCAGGGCATGACGAAGGAACAGCGCGAGGCGCGCGTGCGCGAGCACATCGAGCTGGTGGGCCTGAAGGGCTCGGAGAAGAAGTACCCGCACCAACTGTCGGGCGGCATGCGCCAGCGCGTCGCGCTCGCGCGCCTTCTCGCCAACGGCCCCGAGATCCTGCTGCTCGACGAGCCGCTGGGCGCGCTCGATGCGCAGACACGGCTGATCCTGCAGGTGGAACTGCTGCGCATCTGGGGCGAGACCAAGAAGACCGCCGTCTTCATCACCCACGACATCGAGGAAGCCGTGTTCCTGGGCGACCGCGTGGTCGTGATGTCGAGCCACCCGGGGCGCGTCAAGGCCGAGATCGGAATCGACCTGCCGCGCCCGCGCACCGAGCACGTGCGCGCCGACCCGCGCTTCGGCGAGCTGACCGAACGCATCTGGAGCCTGATCCGCGACGAGGCTTACCGCGCCATTGGCGGCGCCACTGTGACTCAACCCAAGACCGAGGAGACAACGGCATGATCGATCTCGAAACCGCGCTGGCTCGCCGCCGCGCGCTGCAACTGTTGGGCGGCAGTGCCGCCGCGATCGCGCTGCCGCGGGTGGTGCGTGCGCAGGGCGCGAAGCAGGCCCACAAGGTCAGCGTCGGCCGCATTCCCTGGGCGGCGGGCAACTCGCCGATGACCCAGTACATGATCAACAACAAGCTGTTCGAGAAGCGCGCCGCCGAGCTCGGCTACGACCTCACCGTCGAGTGGCGCGAATACCCGACGGCGTTGCCGATGGTCGAGGCCATCGTCGGCAACAACCTCGACATGGGGATGTGGGGCAACACGCCGATCATCCGTGCCATCAGCGCCAAGCTGCCGATCAGCCTGATGGTGGTCGGCGAAGGGCACCTGCGCTTCGTCATCGCCACCCGCAAGGGCAGCCCGATCCGCACGCTGCAGGACCTGAAGGGCAAGACGGTCGGCACGCTGCTCGGCGGCGACCCGTACAACGCGATGAGCCAGATGTTCCGGCACGAACTCGGCAGCGCGAACCCGAAGGACCACGACATCAAGATCGTCAACATGACGACGCTGGCGCAGGCCGCGCAGGTGCCCACCGGGACGGACGCCACCTGCTCGATCTATCCCGCCTACCTCGCGGCCGAGCGCACCGGCACCGTCGCGATCATGAACAGCTTCGGCTACACCGAAGGCCACTACGAAGGACCGTTGGGCAAGGGCGCCGGCATCCTGCTGCCGTCGGTCAAGAAGTCGCCGTTCTACCCCGACGGCTACTACCTGCACCGCAGCTTCTGGCTTGCCCACAACGCGCTGACCGAAAAGCATCCGAACGTGGTGGTCGCGTTCCTGATGGCGCAGCAGGAGGCCGTTGCCGCACTGACCGCGATGAACCCGGGCGCGGTGTCGCAGCTCGTCAAGGACTATTGGAAGCTCGACGCCGACGCGGGCGCCAAGGTGGTGAAGGACGACGTGCTGTTCGCGCGCGGTTGGGCCTGGCCGACCGAGAACGACGCGCGCGCGGTGCTGGAGACGAGCAAGTACCTGGTGGACAACAAGGTCATCCCGGAGCCGCTGGCCTGGGCGCAGGTCAAGGGCGCGTTCGAGCGCACGGCGCCGCTGGTCAAGCAGGCCTACGAGCGCCTGGGCAGCAAGCCGGGTGCGGCCGAGTTCACGCGCACCGACACGGCGGACCTGCGTGGTCTTCCTCTCTGGCAAATGAATCAATGGACCGAGCGGAGCTGATGCAATGAAAGTGGGATTCATCGGATTGGGTGTGATGGGCGGCCCGATGGCGGCCAACATCGTCAAGGGCGGGCATGAACTGACGGTGTTCGACCTGAACCCGCAGGCGGTGGCCGAGCTGGTCAAGGCCGGCGCGAAAGCGGCCGCGTCGCCGAAGGACGTCGGCGCGGCGAGCGAGATCGTCGTCACGATGCTGCCGCTGCCATCGCATGTGGAGCAGGTGGTGCTGGGCCCGAATGGCGTGGCCGAGGGCCTGAAGCGCGGCGGCCTCGTCATCGACATGAGCACGATCGATCCGCAGACCAGCAAGCGCGTCGGCCGCGCGCTGCGCGAGCGCGGCATGTCGATGGTCGATTCGCCGGTGGGCAAGACCAGCGAGCACGCCGTCACCGGCACGCTGACGCTGATGGTCGGCGGCGAGCCGGCCGACATCGCGCGCGCCAAGCCGGTGCTCGACTGCATGGGCAACCAGACCTTCCTCTGCGGCGGCCTCGGCGCCGGCCATGCGATGAAGATGACCAACAACCTGCTGGCCACGACGATCATGTGCGCCAACACCGAAGCGCTGGCGATCGGCGTCAAGGAAGGGCTGACGTTGGAGCTGATGGTCGAAGTGATGAAGACCACGATGGCCTGGAACCAGCAGCTCGCGGTGGCGATGCCGAAGAAGGCCTTCATCGGCGACGACAGCCCCGGCTTCATGGTCAAGCTCGCCGCCAAGGACGTGCGCTTGGCGGTGCACGCGGCGCAGGCGCAGGGCTTCGAGCCGCTGGTGGGCCAGGGCGCGCTGGCCACGCTCGACCGCGCCGCGGCGCTGGGGTATGCCGAGCGCGACACCGCGGCGCTGATGAAGCTGCGCGAGGACGAGCTCGGCATCAAGGTGCGGCCGTTGTTGCAGAAGCAGGCGGCGTAGCGGCGATGCCGGCCTACGTCGTCAACGACATGGAGGTCACCGATCCGGTGGCCTTCGAGAAATACCGCCAGCTCTCGCCGCCGACGGTGGCGTTGTACGGCGGGCGCTTCCTCGCGCGCGGCGGCGCGACGCGCACCCTCGAAGGCAACTGGTCGCCCAAGCGGCTGGTGATCCTCGAGTTCGACAGCGTGCAACGCGCCTGTGCCTGGATCGACTCGCCCGAGTACGCTCCGGCGCGCGCCTTGCGCGAACGCGCCTCGCGCTCCAATATCATCGTCACCGAAGGGCTTGCCCCATGACCACTCACACCAAACGACTCGGCCTCGTCAAGAAGCGCGAGGACATGACGCACGAACAGTTCACCAGGCACTGGCTCGGCGTGCACGCCAAGCTGTGCGCCAAGCTGCCGGGGCTGCGCCGCTACTCGGTCAACCTGGTGGACAAGCAGCGTTTCCCGAAGTTCGGCTACGACGGTTTTTCCGAACTCTGGTTCGACGACGAGAAAGCGCTGTGGGCCGCGCTCGAAAGCGCCGAGGGCAAGACGCTGCTGGCCGACCTGCCGAACTTCGCGGGCGCGATCGAGCCGATCATCTCCGTTGAAACGCCGGTGATCTGGCCATGAGCGGCGCGCAACTGCAAGGCAAGGTCGCGATCGTCACCGGCGCGGCGGGCGGCTTCGGCGAAGGCATCGCGCGGCTGTTCGTCGCCGAGGGCGCGAAGGTGCTGATCGCCGACCTCGACGGCGACAAGGCGCAGACCGTGGCCGCGTCGCTCGGCGCGAATGCGAAGGCGGTGCGTTGCGACGTGACGAAGCGCGCCGACATCGATGCCGCGGTGAAGGCCTGCGTCGCGGCGTTCGGCGCGCCCGACATCGTGGTCAACAACGCCGGCACCACGCACAAGAACCAGCCGATGCTCGACGTGGACGAGGCCACCTTCGACCGCGTGTTCGCTGTCAACGTCAAGTCGATCTACCACATGACGCAGGCGGTGCTGCCGCTCATGCGCGAGCGCAAGTCGGGCTCGATCGTCAACATCGGCTCCACGGCAGGCATCCGGCCGCGGCCGGGCCTGGCTTGGTACAACGCATCGAAGGGTGCGGTGAACCTGCTGTCCAAGTCGATGGCGGTCGAACTCGGCCCCGACAACATCCGCGTCAACGCGGTGTGCCCGGTGATGGGCGCGACCGGCCTGATCGAGCAGTTCCTCGGCACCGCCGACACGCCCGAGGCGCGCGCTAAGATCGTCGCCGGCATCCCGCTCGGCCGCATGTCCACGCCGGACGACGTGGCTCAGGCCACGCTGTACCTGGCGAGCGACGCCGCGCGCTTCATCACCGGCGTGGAGTTGCCGGTGGACGGCGGGCGCACCATCTGAGCGTGCCCATGGTCATCCACCGCGACGACCTGGTGGAGTCGGTCGCGGCGGCGCTGCAGTACATCAGCGTCTATCACCCCGCCGACTACATCGCTGCCCTCGCGCGCGCCCACGAGGCCGAGCAGAGCCCGGCGGCCAGGGATGCGATCGCGCAGATCCTCGCCAACTCGCGGCTGTGCGCCGAAGGCCGGCGGCCGATCTGCCAGGACACGGGCGTGGTCAACGTGTTCCTCGAGATCGGCATGGGCGTGCGCTTCGAAGGTTTCGCGGGTTCTCTTGAAGACGCCATCGACGAGGGCGTGCGCCGCGCCTGGCGGCATGCGGACAACCCGCTGCGCGCCTCGGTCGTCGAAGACCCGCTGTTCTCTCGCCGCAACACCAAAGACAACACGCCTGCGGTGGTGCACATGAGGGTGGTGCCCGGCGACACGGTGGCGGTTTGGCCAAACAATCGCTGATGCAGCCGATCGACATGCACGAGTTGAAGCAGCGCGGCCCGCGCGATACCACCGAGGCGCTGCGCATCGAGATGTGTGACAAGGTCAACGCGCTGGGCATCGGCGCGCAGGGCCTGGGTGGAATGACTACCGTGCTCGACGTGAAGCTCGAAACCCGCCCGACGCATGCGGCGAGCCTGCCGGTGGCGCTGATCCCCAACATGGTGGGGGTCGTTGGTTCGAGTCCAATCGCGCCTACCAAACAGACAACGCCGCAATCCCTTTCGGGCTGCGGCGTTCTTCGTTTGGCAGATAGCATCGGCGCATGTGGACCGAGTTCACCGAGGCCATTCGTTCGCAACTGAGCAACCAGGTCGTGGCCGGCGCGATTGCGCTCGGCCTCGTCGGCGTCGTCGCGGCCTCGCTGCGCAAGCTGCCGGGCGCGCTGTGGTCGCAGGTCAAGCGCGGCATCATCGTCACCGCCACGCTCGACAGCCGCAACGATCTGTTCCCGGCCTTCGTCACCTGGCTCAACGACCAGCGCTTCGGCCAGCGCAGCCGCTGGTTCACCGTGGTCCAGGCGCCGGCCGAAGTGGCCGAAGACGATGCGGCAGACGACGCGCCGACGCTGAAGTACAGCCCGGCGCCGGGCTTTCATCTGTTCTGGTACCGCCAGCGCCTGATGTGGATGCAACGCGAGATCGCGATGAACCTGCAGGTGGTGGAGACGATTCATCTGAGCGCCTTGTTCGCAACGCGCAAGACGATGGAAGAGCTGCTCGAGAGTGTGGCCCGCCACGCCGGCGAGCAGCGTGCGCACCGCCTCACGCTCTACACGGTGGACCGCTGGGGCGAAGACTGGCGCATGGCCGACAGCAAACCGCGGCGCAGCCTGGATTCGGTGGTGCTCGACGAAGGCGTGGCGCAGCACCTGCACGACGACATCCACGAGTTCTTCTCGCGCCGCGAGTGGTATGCGCAAATGGGAATTCCGTGGCGGCGCGGCTATCTCTTCCACGGCCCGCCCGGCACCGGCAAGACGAGCGCGGCCTACGCACTCGCCGCCGAGTTGCGCCTGAAGCTGTGCGCGCTGTCGCTGGCCAACCCGAAGTTGAACGACAACACGCTGGCCGACCTGCTGCAACGCACGCCGCCGCGCTCGCTGATCCTGATCGAAGACATCGACGCCTTCTTCAGCGCGCGCGACAAGAAAGACGAGCGCATGCAGATCAGCTTCTCGGGTCTGCTCAACGCGCTCGACGGCGTGGGCGCGCAGGAGGGCCGCATCATCGTGTTGACGACCAACCACCGCGAGAAGCTCGACGCGGCGCTGATCCGGCCGGGGCGCATCGATGTCGAAGAAGAGCTGGGCTTGGCGACCGCCAAGCAGCTCACGCAGTTGATGCTGCGCTTTCATCCGACGCACGCCGAGCGCATTGCCGCGCTGGCAAAGCGGTACCCGGACAAGTCGATGTCGCCGGCGCAGATTCAGCAATTGCTGATCGGCGCCGACAGCCTGGATGAAGCCGAAGCCGTGCTGCGCAGCGCATTTGCAAGCCATGTCGAAAGCCGCGCCGCCTGAGCCATGCCCGTGCGGCGGGCCGGCACCCCACGCAGCCTGCTGCGGCCGCTGGCATGAGGGCGCGCTGCGTTTGAGCGCGCCGACGGCCGAGGCGCTGATGCGATCGCGCTACAGCGCCCATGTGCTCGGCCTGCAGCAATACCTGCAAGACACCTGGCATCCGACGCACGCGGCCGACGAGCGATTGCGCCACAACCATCGGGGCTGCGCTGGATCGGCCTCGAGGTGCGCAGGCACAAGCCGATCGACGCCGACCACGCCACGGTCGAGTTCATCGCCCGCAGCAAGCTGGGTGGCCGCGCCGATCGCATGCATGTCACGAGCCGCTTCGAGCGCGTGCACGGGCGCTGGCTGTATGTCGGTGAACTGATCGAGAAATAGAAACAGGGCTCGGCGCTGGCCGAGCCCTAGACCAGGGCCTGTGGCTCTCAGGCGGTGGGCAGGGCGGCGGCAAAGGCGCTGATGGCGCGCTCGGCTGTCTGCCGGGCCTCAGCGCTCAGAAAAGAGTGCCGAGCGGCTTCTTGCTGCATGTGCGCCAGGTCGTGCAGCGTCAAGGGCGTGTGCGCCAGCAGCGTCTGGCACTCGCCCGCGAGCGTGATGCGCGACATCAGGCGGTTGTCTGTGTTCACACTCACCGAAACACCAGCTCGCCACAGCGCAACGATCGGGTGCGTGGCGATCGACGCCGCTGCGCCGGTGTGCACATTGCTGGTGGGGCAAACCTCGAGGTGCGCGCCGCGCTCGCGGGCTTCGTCGATCAGCGCGCCGCGCTGCGCGTCGCCGATCGCATCGACCAGGTGGATGCCGTGGCCGATGCGCGCCGCGCCCAGGCGCAGCGCTTCGATCACGCGCTCGGCCTCGTCGGCTTCGCCGGCGTGAAGCGTCAGCGGCAGGCCACCGTCGCGCGCGGCATTCAGCGCGCGCACATGGTCGCCCGGCGGGTGGCCGCGCTCGGCGCCGGCCAGATCGAAGCCGATCACGCCATGGTCTTTGTAGGCCAGCGCCAGGCGCGCCGCGCGCAATGTTTCATCGGCGGGCAAGTGCCGCATGGCGCAAACGATCAAACCCGACGCCAGCTCGCTGCGCCGCAGACCGGCGAGCAGCGCTTCGACGGCGGCCTCGCCCGCAACCCCATGCGCCTCGAACAACAGCGGCGCGATGCGGAACTCGGCAAGCACGCAGCCGTCGGCCAGCGCATCTTCAGCCGCTTCGAAGGCCACGCGCTCCAACGCCGCCGGCGTGGCCATCGCGGCCACCGTGAGATCGAAGCCGCGCAGATAGTCGACGAGGCTGCCGGCGTGCGCGTGGTCGTCGAACCAACGACCGAGCGCTGGCACATCGGCCGCGGGGCAGGGCAGACCGCGCGCGTGAAGCAGCTCGAACAGCGTGCCGACGCGCAGACCGCCGTCGAGGTGCTCGTGCAGCAGCACCTTGGGCATGACGTCGATCAATGGATGGCGCATCGCGCGGCCGATCCTAGTGCACGCCCTGGGGCCTGGCGAGCGCGCCGCTTGCTATCCTGCGGCGCTTCAATCCATCCCCCAGGGCCTGACCATGCAACTTCACCGCTTCGCTCTCGCCGTGATCGCCGCAAGCGCCGCCACGGCCGCCGCCGCGCAATCGCAGCCCGCCGTCATCTTCGACATGGGCGGCAAGTTCGACAAGTCGTTCAACGAAGCGGCGTTCAACGGCGCCGAAGCGTGGAAGAAGGAATCGGGTAAGACGTATCTCGAGTTCGAGATCAGCAACCCGACGCAGCGCGAGCAGGCGATGCGGCGCATGGCCGAGCGCAGCGCCAACCCGATCGTCGGCGTCGGCTTCTCGATGGGCTCGCCGATCGAGAAAGTGGCCAAGGAGTTTCCCAAGCTCAACTTCACGATCATCGACTTCGTGGTCGACCTGCCCAACGTCGAGTCAGTGGTCTTTCGCGAGCACGAGGGCAGCTTCCTCGTCGGCATGATGGCAGCGATGGCCAGCAAGAGCGGCAAGGTCGGCTTCGTCGGCGGCATGGACGTGCCGCTGATCCGCAAGTTCCAGTGCGGCTTCGAGCAGGGCGCGAAGTTCGCCAACCCGAAGGTCGAGGTGCAGGCCAACATGACCGGCACCACGCCGAGTGCGTGGAACGATCCGTCGCGCGGCAGCGAACTGGCCAAGGCGCAGTTCAGCAAGGGCGCCGACGTGATCTTTGCCGCCGCGGGCGGCACCGGCATCGGCGTCTATCAGGCCGCAAAAGATGCCGGCAAGCTGGCCATCGGTGTCGACAGCAACCAGAACCACATCCAGCCGGGCACGATGCTGACGTCGATGGTCAAGCGCGTCGATGTCGCCGTGGCGGCGAGCTTCAAGAAGCACAAGCCGGGCGTGACCTCGCTCGGACTGAAGGAAGGCGGCGTCGACTACGCGATCGACAAGCACAACGAGAAGCTGGTCAGCGCCGAGATGAAGACCAAGGTCGATGCCGCCAAGGCCGACATCATCGGCGGCAAGATCAAGGTGGTCGATTACATGGCTGCCAACAAGTGCTCGTGAAGTGACCACCGCCGCGCCCGCGGTCTGCATGCGGGCGATCGACAAACGCTTCGCCGCCGTGCACGCCAACCGCGCTGTCGATCTGACGGTGCGCGCCGGCACGGTGCACGGCATCGTCGGCGAAAACGGCGCCGGCAAGAGCACGCTGATGTCGATCCTGTACGGCTTCTACAGCGCCGACAGCGGCACGATCGAGGTCGAAGGCAAGACAGCGCTGATCAGGAACTCGCACGATGCGATTGCGCTGGGCATCGGCATGGTGCACCAGCACTTCATGCTCGTGGACACCTTCTCGGCGCTCGACAACATCATGCTCGGCGCCGAGCCGTCGTGGAGCCTGCCCAAGGCGCGCAGCGAGGTCCGTGCCAAGCTCGATGCGCTGATGCGCGAGACCGGGTTGGTGGTGAACCTCGACGCCGAGGTGCGCGATCTGCCGGTCGGCGAGCGCCAGCGCCTCGAGATCCTCAAAGCGCTGTACCGTGGCGCACGCATCCTGATCCTCGACGAGCCGACGGCCGTGCTGACGCCGCATGAGACCGAGCAGCTCTTCGTCGTGCTGCGCGGCCTGCGCGAACGCGGCACGACGATCCTGCTGATCACGCACAAGTTGAAAGAGATCATGGCGCTGTGCGATGACGTCACGGTGATGCGCCAAGGCGCCGTCGTGCTCGACACGCCAATTGCCAGCACCTCGATCGACGCGCTGGCCGAAGCGATGGTCGGCCGCCACGTGCACCTCGGCCGCGTCGCGGGAGAAAAGCGCAGCGCCCCCGGCGAGGTCTTGCTGCGCGCCAACGCGCTGGCGTGGAGAGATACGCTCGGCGTGCAACGGCTCGACAGCGTGTCGCTGGACCTGCGTGCCGGCGAGATCGTCGGCATCGCCGGTGTGTCGGGCAACGGCCAGAGCGAGCTGCTCGATGCGCTGGCGGGTTTGCTCGTGCCGCAATCGGGCAGCCTGCAGATGGGCAGCGAGACCTTCACGCCGACGCATTGGCTCAACCCGTCGCACGCGCGCGAACTGCGCATCGCGCATGTGCCGGAGGATCGTCAGAAGCGCGGCCTGGTGATGTCGTTCGACGCCTGGGAGTCGGCCGTGCTCGGCTACCAGCAACGCACGCGCTACAGCGCCGGCGGTTGGTTGAAGCCCAAGACGCATGCGTGACGATTGCGCGCAGATGATGGACCGGTACGACGTGCGCCCGCGTGCCTGCGACCTGCGCTCGTCGAAGTTCTCCGGCGGCAACCAGCAGAAGCTCGTGCTGGCGCGCGAGGCGGCGCCCGAGCCGCGCGTGCTGCTGGTGGGGCAGCCGACACGCGGCGTGGACATCGGCGCCATCGAGTTCATTCACGGCCGCCTGCGTGCGATGCGCGATGCGGGGGGCACGGTGTTGCTGGTCTCGTCCGAGCTCGACGAGGTGCTGGCGCTGGCCGACCGCGTGCTGGTGATGGACCGCGGCCGCATCGTCGGCGAGCTGCCGATCGAGCAGTGCAGCGAGGCTGAACTCGGCCGGCTGATGGGTGGTGCAGGGCAAGCGGTGGCGGCATGAGCTCACAAACACCGATCGAAATTCCGCGCTGGATCGACCTCGTCGTTCTGCCGCTGTTCAACCTGGCGCTTGCATTCGCGGTCTCGGCCATCGTGCTCGTCGCCATCGGCCAGAGCCCGCTGCAAGTGCTGACGCTGCTCATCAAAGGCGCGTTCGGCAGCGCCGCCGGCGTCAGCTACACGCTCTACTACGCGACCACTTTTGTCTTCACCGGCCTGGCCGTCGCCGTGGCGTATCACTGCGGCCTGTTCAACATCGGTGGCGAGGGGCAGGCGATGATGGGTGGGCTCGGCGCCGGCCTGGCAGCACTCGTGCTCGGGCCGTCAACGCCAGCGTGGATCGTGTTGCCGGCGATGGTGCTGGCCGCCGTCGCCTTCGGCGTGCTCTGGGCCGCGGTCCCCGGCGCGCTGCAAGCCTGGCGTGGCAGCCACATCGTCATCACGACGATCATGTTCAACTTCATCGCCGCGTCGCTGCTGATCTACCTGCTCGTCGGCGTGTTGAAGGAGCCGGGCAACATGTCGCCGGAGACGCGCGCCTTCGGCCCCGCGGCGCAGGTGCCGGGCATGCACACCGTGCTCGCGGCGCTCGGCATCGAGTGGCCGCGCACGCCGCTCAACGCCAGCGTGCTTCTCGCTGGCGCCGCACTCATCGGCGTGCACTTGCTGCTCTGGCGCACACGCCTGGGCTACGCACTGCGCGCGGTCGGCAACGCGCCGCAGGCGGCGCTGTACGCCGGCATCGAGCCGAAGTCGCTGATCGTCGTGGCGATGGCGATCTCCGGTGGCCTGGCCGGGCTCGTCGGCATCAACGAGATCGGCGGCGTGCACAACCGGCTGATCGCCGACTTCGTCGCCGGTGCGGGCTTTGCCGGCATCGCGGTGTCGCTGATCGGGCGCAACCACCCGTTCGGCATTGCACTCGCGGCGCTGCTGTTCGGCGCGCTGTATCAAGGCGGGGCCGAGCTCGCGTTCGAGATCCAGGGCTTTTCGCGCGACATGGTGTTCACGCTGCAAGGGCTGATCGTGCTCTTTGCCGGCGCGATGGCGCAGGTGGCGGCGCCGTGGCTGGCGCGGGCGTGGTTGGCGGTGCGTCCCGCGCCTCGGGTGATGGCAGAGGCCGCGCATGGATGACATGGCCTTGACCATCGGCACCGTGCTCGCCTCGACGCTGCGCATGGCCACGCCGCTGATCCTGTGCGCGCTGGCCGGCACCTTGAGCGAGCGCGCGGGCGTCATCGACCTCGGCCTCGAAGGCAAGATGCTCGCCACCGCGTTCGCCGCGGCCAGCGCCGGCGTGATGACGGGCTCGCTGCCCCTGGCGCTGCTGGCTGCCATCGCCGTCGGCGTGGCGCTGTCGATGCTGCATGGTTACGGTTGCGTCAGCCATCGCGGCGACCAGGTGGTGATGGGCATGGCGATCACGATGACCGCCGCCGGCCTCACGGTCGTGCTCGGCATCGCCTGGTTCAAGCAGGGCGGGCAGACGCTGCCGATTCCCGACGCCGTGCGCCTCGATCCCTGGTTCACCGGCCTCGGTGCCGCGATCTCGAAAGTGCCGCTGGTCGGCCCCGTGCTCGCCGGCCTGTTCGGCCATGCGTCGCTGGTCTATCTCGCCTTCGTGCTCGTCTTGGCCGTGTGGTGGCTGCTCTACCGCACGCGCCTGGGCCTGCGATTGCGCGCCGCCGGCGAGAACCCGGCGATGGTCGATGCGGCCGGCGTGTCGGTCATCGGCCTGCGTTATCTCGCCCTGGCCGGCAACGGCGTGCTGAGCGCGCTCGCCGGCTGTTACCTCGTGCTCGCATTGAACGCGCAGTTCATCCCCAACATGACCGCCGGCCGCGGCTACATGGCGCTGGCGGCGATGATCTTCGGCAAGTGGCATCCCGTCGGCGCGATGATGGCCTGCGTGCTGTTCGGCTTTCTCGACGCGTTGTCGATCCGCCTGCAAGGTGCCACCATCGGCGGCATGTCGGTGCCCGTGCAGGCGATCCAGGCGCTGCCGTACGTGATGACGGTGGTGCTGCTGGCGGGGTTTATCGGCAGAGCCTATGCGCCGAAGGCGTTGGGTGTGCCGTACGTGAAGGAGCGTTGATGGATTCGTTCGATGCCTTGCTCGCCGCGGCACGCGCCGTGCGTGACAAGGCTCACGCGCCGTACTCGCAGTTCAAGGTCGGCGCTTCGGTGCAGGACGAGCAAGGGCGCATTCACGCCGGCTGCAACGTCGAGAACTCGGCGTATCCGCAAGGCTTGTGTGCGGAGGCCGGAGCGATCGCAGCGATGGTGGCTGCGGGCGGCACGCGCATCGTGGCGGCGGTCGTCGTCGGCGAGGGCGCGCAACCTTGCACGCCGTGCGGCGGCTGCCGGCAGAAGCTGCGCGAGTTCGCGCGTGACGACACGCCGGTGATCGTGGCCGACCTGCAGCAGGTGCGGGGCCGCTTCACGCTCGGCGAGTTGCTGCCACACGGGTTCGGGCCGGAGCATTTGAAATGAGTGCTGCGCTTATGTCGCCATCCGCCTGCGGCCCGAAGCGGCTGTTGACGACGGTCGGCTTCTCCACCCCGTTCGCCCTGAGGTATCGAAGGGCCAGGCTGAGCTCGTCGAAGCCTTCGTGCCGCATGCCGCAGGGGCTTCGATACCTCAGCCCGAACGGGACTCTTCTTTCCGTTCGCCCTGAGCCTGTCGAAGGGCAGGCTGAGCTGGTATTTCCGATCGCCCTGAGCCTGTCGAAGGGAGCCTTCGCGCCACAAGACAAAGGCTTCGACAAGCTCAGCCCGAACGGGGAGGAGGCGGGGCTTCCTTCGATACCTCAGGACGGTCGGAACAGCCACCTCAGCCCGAACGGTTCTTTGCGGACCTTGAAGTTCGCCAAAGGGCCGAACGCCGCCTCTTCCGAAGCGTCGTTCGAGCCACTCAGATGACATTGGCCGACGACATCAACCGCAGCGCAGCGACCATCCGCACGCGCGCGCCACAACGCACACCGTGCATCGGCATCGTGCTCGGCTCGGGCTGGCAGGGCGTGGTCGCGCATCTCGACGAGCCCACGACCATCGCTTACAGCGATTTGCCGGCGTTTCCAAAAGTCGGCGTCGCCGGCCATGCCGGGCAGTTGATCCTCGGCCGGCTCGGTGGCGTCGAAGTGGCCGTGCTCGCCGGCCGCGAGCACACGTACGAAGACGGCCACGCCGACGCGATGAAAGGGGCGCTGCGCACGCTGGCTGCGCTCCACGTGCCGACGCTCGTGCTGACCAACGCGGCCGGCAGCCTGAATGCGCAGATGGGCACCGGCTCGCTGATGCTGATCACCGACCACCTGAACCTGCCGCAGCGCACGCCGCTGCACGGCGAGCCTGGGTCCACGCGCTTCGTCGACATGCGCGATGCCTACGACCCGGCGCTGCGCCGCGCGGCCCACGATGTGGCGCGTGGCATGGGACAGGGGCTGCACGAAGGTGTGTATGCGTGGCAGCTCGGCCCCCAGTTCGAAACGCCGGCGGAGATCCGCATGCTGCGTGCACTTGGCGCCGACGCGGTCGGCATGAGCACCGTGCCGGAGACGATCCTCGCGCGCCATGCCGGCATGAAGGTGCTGGCGCTGTCGATGATCACCAACCTGGCCGCCGGGCTCGATGCCGAACCGCTGAGCCACGCGCAGACACTGGCCGCCGCGCAAGCCGCGGGTGACCGCGCGGTGCGGCTGCTCGAAGCCATCGTGCCCGCTTTGACATGAGCCTTGCTTCTCAGGAGAACGCCTTGATGACACCCCAGAGCCTCGTGTTGATGGGCCTTGCAGCACTCGTCGCCGGCTGCGCGATGACCCCCGCGCAGCGCGCGCCGCTCAAGCTCACCGTGCTGCACACCAACGACCATCACGGCCGCTTCTGGCCGAACGCCGACGGCGAGTACGGGCTGGCGGCGAGAAAGACGCTGATCGACAAGGTACGCGCCGAAGTCAAGGCCACCGGCGGCGAGCTGCTGCTGCTCGACGGCGGCGACATCAACACCGGCGTGCCCGAAAGCGACTTGCAGGACGCCGAGCCCGACTTCAAGGGCATGAACCTGCTCGGCTATGACGCCTCGGCCATCGGCAACCACGAGTTCGACAAGCCGCTGGCGGTGTTGCAGAAACAACGTCAGTGGTCAACCTTCCCGCTGCTCGCGGCCAACATCTACGACAAAACGAGCGGGCAGCGCCTGTTCGAGCCGTACCGCGTCTTCGCGCGCGGCGGCTACAAGATCGCGGTGATGGGGCTGACGACGGATGACACGAGCAAGCTGGTCTTGGCATCGAACGTCGCCAACGTCGAGTTCCGCAAGCCGGCCGATGAAGCCGCCAAGCTCGTGCCGCAACTGCGCGCGCAAGCCGACATGGTGATTGCGGCCACGCACATGGGCCACTACACCGACGGCAAGAGCGGCGTCAACGCGCCGGGCGACGTGGAGATGGCCCGTGCCGTGAAGGGCATCGACCTGATCGTCGGCGGCCACAGCCAGAACCCGGTGTGCATGCCGCTGAGAACCAGCGCAACGATGCCTACGTGCCGGGCCAGCCGTGCGCGCCGGACCGGCACAACGGCGCCTGGATCGTGCAGGCGCACGAGTGGGGCAAGTACGTCGGCCGCGCCGACTTCGTCGTCGGCAGCGGCAAGGTCGAGCTGGTGAAGTACCAGTTGCTGCCGGTGAATCTGAAGCAGCGCGTGGCCAACCAGGCGCCGAAGCTGTATGGCGAAGCGATTGCCGAGGATGCCGCGCTGCGCGAGTTCCTGAAACCGTTTCAGGACAACGGCGCGGCGCGGCTGACGCTGCCGATCGGTGAGGTGGTGGGCATCTTCGACGGCGACCGCGTTCGCGTGCGCGCGCAGCCGACCAACCTCGGCGTGCTGATCGCGCGCGCGATGATGAGCCGCACCGCGGCCGACCTGGCGATCATGAACGCCGGTGGTGTGCGCGATTCGTTGCCCGACGGCAGGATCACCTACCGCGATGTGCTCAAGGTGCAGCCCTTCGGCAACCAGGTCTCGCTGGTGCGCCTGTCGGGCGCCGAGCTGACGAAGGTCCTCGAAGCCGTGGCAAAGATGACGCCGGGCTCGGGCGGATTTCCGCAGACGGCTGGCGTGCAGATGGTGATCGAAGGCGGCGTGTTGAAGGAGGCCCGGGTGCAGGGCCGCGCCATCGAGCCGCAGCGCGAGTACCTGCTGGCGCTGAACAACTTCAGCGCCGGCGGCGGCGACGGTTATCCGAAGTTGTCTGACCATCCGGGGCATGTCAACACCGGTCTGGTCGATGCCGATGTGACACGCGCCTTCATCGCCGCGGGCAGCCCGCTCAAGGCCGCGGACTTCGCGCCGCCGGCCACCGACGTGGTGCGCCGCTGATGGCCACGATGCCGCGACGACGCACGTGCCCGCGCACGCGTGGCGCTGGCGTGTCTCGACCTGACGAGCTTGAACGACGATGACGATGCGCGCGCCATCGACGCGCTGTGCGCCAAGGCGGCTTCGCGCTTCGGCCACGTGGCGGCGGTCTGCGTCTGGCCGCGCTTCGTCGCGCAGGCCCGAGCCGTGCTGCCGCCGCCCATCGCCGTCGCGGCGGTGGCCAACTTTCCCGACGGTGCGCTCGACGAAGCGCGTGCGCTGGCCGACACGCAGACGATCGTCGATGCCGGCGGCGACGAGGTCGATCTCGTGCTGCCGTGGCGCGCCATGCAGGACGGCCGCGCCGCCGAGGCCGCGTCGCTCGTCGCGCGTGTGCGTGCGGCCTGCGCCGGCGCGCGGCTGAAGCTGATCATCGAGTCGGGCGAGCTGGCGTGCGAGCAGGCGGTGCAGCAGGCGTGCCGGATCGGCCTCGATGCCGGGGTGGATTTTCTCAAGACCAGCACCGGCAAGACCGCGCACGGTGCATCGTTGGCGGCGGCGCGCACGATGATGTCGGCGATCGCTGCGCACCCGCGTGGCGCGGCGGTCGGCTTCAAGGCGGCGGGCGGCATCCGCACCGTCGCCGACGCAGCGGCCTACATCACGCTGGCGCGCCAGCTCCTCGGCCCGGGCGCTGCCACGCCTTTGCGCTTGCGCTTCGGCGCCAGCGGGCTGCTCGGCGACATCCTGCGCGTGCTGTCGGGCAGCGATGCGCCGCCGGCCAGCACGGCTTCGACTTATTGAAGCCATGACGCCCGCAGAGATCATCCGCGCCAAGCGCGACGGCCACGCGCTCAGCGACGCGCAGATCGACGCCTTCGTGCGCGGCCTCGTCGATCGCTCGTGGAGCGAAGGCCAGGCCGCGGCGCTGGCGATGGCGGTTTTGCTGCGTGGCATGACGCACGCCGAAACCGCGGCGCTGACGCGCGCGATGACGCACTCGGGCACGGTGCTCGACTGGTCGCGGCGCGAAGCTCGACGGACCGATCGTCGACAAGCATTCCACCGGCGGCGTCGGCGACAAGGTCAGCCTGATGCTGGCGCCGATCGTCGCGGCCTGCGGCGGCGTCGTGCCGATGATCAGCGGCCGCGGCCTCGGCCACACCGGCGGCACGCTCGACAAGATGCAGAGCCTGGCCGGCTACAACGTGGCGCCGTCGCGCGCGCTGCTGACGCGCGTGCTGCGCGACGCGGGCTGCGCGATCGTCGGCGCGAGTGCGCGTGTGGCGCCGGCCGACCGGCGGCTGTATGCGATCCGCGATGTCACGGCGACGGTGGAGTCGACTCCGCTGATCACCGCCAGCATCCTGTCGAAGAAGCTCGCCGCGGGGCTGCAGTTTCTGGTGATGGACGTGAAGTGCGGCAACGGCGCGTTCTGCACCACGACCGAGGCGGCGCGCGAGTTGGCGAGCAGCATCGTGCAGGTGGCCGCAGGCGCCGGCCTGCCGACGCGCGCGCTGATCACCGACATGAACCAGGTCCTCGGCCACACGGCGGGCAACGCGCTCGAGGTGCAGGAGGCGATCGACTTTCTCACCGGCCGCGGCGCACGCGAGCCGCGCCTGCAGGCAGTGACGCTGGCGTTGTGCGGCGAGATGCTGGCGCTATCGGGGCTGTGTGCGGATGCGCATGCGGGCGAGGCGCTGGCCCGTCGTGCACTCGACAGCGGCGCGGCGGCCGAACGCTTCGCGCGCATGGTGGCCGCGCTCGGCGGGCCGCGCAACGTGCTCGCAGCGCGCTTTGCGGGCTTGCCGAAAGCGCGCGTCGTGCTGCCGCTGCCGTCGCCGGCCGACGGCGTGATCGCCGCGGCCGAGACGCGCGAGATCGGCCTGGCGATCGTCATGCTCGGCGGCGGGCGGCGCATCGCCAGCGATGCGGTCGATGCGCGCGTCGGCCTGTCGCACATTCTGCCGCTGGGCACGCGCGTGCGGGCCGGCGAGCCGTTGATGCAGGTCCATGCCTCGAGCCGTGAAGCCGCGCACGCCGCGATGGCGCGTCTCGTGCAAGCGATTCGCATCGCACCGCAGGCACCGGCAGCGGATCCTGTGGTGATCGAGCGCGTCTGCAACGGGTAAACCAAGCACAATCGGCGCGCGCCGCCGCTCCTAGAATAGTGTTGCCATGCCCACCACCCGCCGCACCAACACCAAGCCGCCGACAACCGATGCGGCCCGCGGCGTGCGTGTGCTGAAGAAGTACCCGAACCGGCGCCTCTACGACACGCAGTCGAGCAGCTACATCACGCTGGCCGACGTCAAGCAGATGGTGCTCGAGGGCGAGGACTTCGAAGTTCGTGACGCCAAGGACAGCGCCGACCTGACGCGCAGCATCCTGCTGCAGATCATTCTGGAAGAGGAGAGCGGCGGCGTGCCGATGTTCTCCACCGAGATGCTGTCGCAGATCATCCGCTTCTACGGCGATGCGATGCAGGGTGCGATGGGCGCGGTGCTCGAGCAGAACCTGAAGGCCGCGGCGCAGATGCAGGCCCAGCTGGCGAAGCAGGCGCTGGCCAATCCGGTGGCGTCGATGCAGGGCCTGATGGGCACGTACCTCGAACAGTCGCGCAGCTACTTCGAGAAGATGCAGCAGCAGATGGGGCCGGCCGGCGCGCTGTTTCCCGGGCTTCGTGCCGCCGAAGAAGTGAAGAGCGCCGCTCGGCCTCGCATGCGGGACAATCCCGCGCATGACTGAATCCATTGTCGCCGCGCCCAAGGTCGGCTTCGTCTCGCTCGGCTGCCCGAAGGCGCTGACCGACTCCGAACTCATCCTCACCCAGCTCTCGGCCGAGGGCTACACGACGAGCAAGAGCTACGCGGGGGCCGACCTCGTCATCGTCAACACCTGCGGCTTCATCGACGACGCCGTGAAGGAAAGCCTCGACGCGATCGGCGAGGCGCTGGCGGCCAACGGCAAGGTCATCGTCACCGGCTGCCTCGGCGCCAAGGCCGGTGACGATGGCGGCAACCTGGTGCGCTCGGTGCACCCGAAGGTGCTCGCGGTGACCGGGCCGCATGCGACGCAGGAGGTGATGGATGCGGTGCATGTGCACCTGCCGAAGCCGCACGATCCGTTCACCGACCTGGTTCCACCGCAAGGCATCAAGCTGACGCCGAAGCACTACGCGTACTTGAAGATCAGCGAAGGCTGCAACCACCGCTGCACCTTCTGCATCATCCCGTCGATGCGCGGCGATCTGGTGTCGCGGCCGATCGGCGATGTGTTGAACGAAGCGCAGCGCTTGTTCGAAGCGGGGGTGAAGGAGCTGCTCGTCGTCAGCCAGGACACGAGCGCCTATGGCGTCGATCTGAAGTACCGCACCGGGTTCTGGAACGGCGCGCCGGTGAAGACGCGCATGCTCGACTTGTGCGAGAAGCTCGGCGAGATCGCCGAGGCGCACGGCGCCTGGGTGCGGCTGCACTACGTCTACCCGTACCCGCATGTCGATGACGTGCTGGCGCTGATGGCCTCGGGGCGTGTGCTGCCGTACCTCGACGTGCCGTTCCAGCATTCGCACCCGGATGTGCTGAAGCGCATGAAGCGGCCGGCCAGCGGCGAGAAAAACCTGGAGCGCTTGCAGCGCTGGCGCGAAGCCTGTCCGGAGCTCGTTGTGCGCAGCACCTTCATCGCCGGCTTTCCCGGCGAGACCGAAAGCGAGTTCGAGCATCTGTTGCAGTTCGTCGCCGAAGCGGGCATCGACCGTGCGGGCTGCTTCGCTTACTCGCCGGTCAAGGGTGCGGCGGCCAACGACTTGCCCGGCATGCTGCCGAGCGACGTGCGCGAAGAGCGGCGCGCGCGCTTCATGGCGGTGGCGGAAAGGGCTTCAGCCGCAAGGTTGCAGCGCCGCGTCGGCGCGACGATGCAGGTACTCATCGACAGCGCCCCCTCGCTCGGCCGCAAGGGCGGGGTGGGGCGCTCTTACGCCGATGCGCCGGAGATCGACGGCACGGTGCGCCTGTTGCCGCCGGAGAAGGCGAGCACGCAGTTGAAGGTGGGCGAGTTCGTGCGCGCGAAGATCGTCGCTGCCGAAGGACACGACCTGGTTGGAGCCGTGTTGTGAACCCGAAGGCGACGCAACTCATCCACCACCCGTACACGGCGCCACGAGGTTTCGCGTCGCCGGCCGTGCCGGTGCACAAAGGCTCGACTGTTTTTTTCGACAACGTGGCCGCAATGCGCTCGCGGAGCTGGCTCGACCGCAGCGCCTACACCTACGGCCTGCATGGCACGCCGACGAGCTTCACCCTCGAAGAGCGCATCGCCACGCTCGAAGGCGGCCAGCACACGATGCTCGTCTCGAGCGGCCTGGCGGCGGTGACGATGGTCGACATGGCGCTGCTGAAGTCGGGCGACCAGGTGCTGCTGCCGCACAACGTCTATGGGCCGAACAAGGCTTTCACGCGCACCGAACTGGCGGCGTGGGGCATAACACATGCGGTCTACGACGCGATGGATGCCGCTTCCTTGTCGGCGGCCATCACACCCGCGACCAAACTCGTCTGGCTCGAAGCGCCGGGCTCGGTGACGCTGGAGTTTCCCGATCTGCGCGCGCTGATCCGCGCCGTGCGCGAGCGCGCGCCGCAGGCGGTGATTGCGCTCGACAACACCTGGGGTGCGGGCATCGCGTTCGATGCGTTCGCGCTCGCGGATGGTGTGGCGGTGGACGTGACCATCCACGCCTTGACCAAATACCCGTCCGGCGGCGGCGACGTGCTGATGGGCTCGGTCACCTGCCGGGATGACGCGCTGTACCGCACGCTGGCGCTATCGCGCAGCCGCGTTGGCCACGGCGTCGGCAGCAATGATGTCGAGCTCGTGCTGCGCGCGCTGCCGTCGATGGCGTTGCGCTATGCAGCGCAGGACGCGGCCGGCCGCGCCTTTGCAGCGTGGTGCCAGTCGCGCAGGGAGTTCGTGCGCGTGCTGCACCCGGCGCTGCCGGGCTCGCCGGGGCACGAGCATTGGGCTTCGCATTGCACGGCGGCGGCGGGGCTGGTGACGGTGGAAGTCGATCCGCGTTTCGGCACCAAACAAACCGATGCCTTCGTCGATGCACTGAAGCTGTTTCGCATCGGCTACAGCTGGGCCGGGCCGATCAGCCTCGTCGTGCCGTATGACCCGAAGACGATCCGCGATGCCAGCTCGCCCTATCGCGGCACGCTGATCCGCTTTTGCATCGGCCTCGAAGCCATCGACGACCTGATCGCCGACGCTGAACAGGCGCTACGAATTCTTGCCGCCTGAGACCTTGTGCCGCATCAGGCGGCCCTTCTCGCGCTCCCAATCCTTCTCTTTCTCGGTGTTGCGCTTGTCGTGCTGCGCTTTGCCTTTGGCCAGCGCGATCTGCGCTTTGACGTGCCCGCCCTTGAAGTGCAGATCGAGCGGCACCAGCGTGAAGCCTTTCTGCTCGACCTTGCCGACGAGGCGCTTGATTTCTTCCTTGTGCATCAACAGCTTCTTCGTGCGGTCGGGCTCGGGCAGCACATGGGTTGACGCCGAGCGCAGCGGGTTGATGCGGCAGCCGATCAGGTGCAGCTCGCCGTCGCGGACCAGCACATAGCCGTCGGTGAGTTGCACCTGGCCGGCGCGGATGGCCTTGATCTCCCAGCCCGAGAGCACGATGCCCGCTTCGTAGGTCTCTTCGATGTGGTACTCGTGGCGCGCGCGGCGGTTTTCGGCGATGGACATAATTCCGAGCATTCTATGAAGCACGTCAAGCGCTCGGTCCTGCTGTGGTACTCGCCGCGCGAGATGTACGAGCTCGTCACCGCGGTCGAGGACTACCCGGCTTTTTTGCCGTGGTGCGCCGAGGCCAAGGTGGTCGAGCGCCACGACGACGGCATGACGGCGCGCCTGACGCTCGCCAAAGGCGGCCTGCGCCACGCCTTCACCACACGCAACCACCACCTCAGCGGGCACGAGGTGCGCGTGACGCTGGTCGATGGCCCGTTCTCCGAACTCGAAGGCACCTGGCTATTCCTGCCTCTGGCGCGTGGCGGCTCGACGCGCGACGCCGACGCATCGGCGTGCCGCATCGAGTTCGACCTGCGCTACGCGTTCGCCAACACGCCGCTGGAGATCCTCATCAGCCCGGTGTTCGACCGCGTGGCCAACACGCTGGTCGACTCGTTCGTGCAACGCGCGGAACAGGTGCATGGTCCACGTTGAGGTCGTCTACAGCGCGGCGGCGCGGCAAGTCGATCGGGTGACGCTGGTGTTGTCCGCGGCCAGCACGGCGGCCGACGCGCTCGCCGCCAGCGGCTTGCTCGAACGGCACGGCTTGTCGATCGATGCCGTGCGCTGTGGTGTCTGGGGCCGGCGCTGCGACCTGGCGCACGTGCTGCGCGACGGCGACCGCGTGGAAATCTACCGCCGCCTCACGGTCGATCCGAAAGAAGCACGCCGCTTGCGCTACAAGGGCCAGCTCAAAAAGAAACGCCCGGCGGTGCCGGGCGTTTAGCGAACAGTCGAAGAGTGCTTACTTCTTCGGCTCGTCCTTCTTCATTTCGGTCTTCTTCTCTTCGGCCTTGGCGGCGGGCTTGGCCTCGTCCTTCTTCATCGCCGGCGCGGAAGCAGCGGCGGTAGCGGCAGCAGCGGCCGGCTTGGCTTCTTCCTTCTTCATTTCCTTCGCGGCATGCGAAGCGGCGAAGCCGGAGGTGGCGAAGGCGGTGGCGATCAGGGCAGCCAGGAGCTTGTTCATATTCAGTACCTTTCGAAAGTTTGAAGATGCCTGCACCCCAACGTTGGAGCTTGCAGGGCACGCCGCCAACGCGGCCTGTTTGGCCACGGTTGACAGGGCCTAGAATTTACGACTGTCCAGCGCCACAGCCCTAACCCGATAGGTTCCCACATGTACCAGCACATCAAGGTCCCGCAAGGCGGCCAGAAGATCACCGTCAACAAGGACTACTCGCTCAACGTGCCTGACCAGCCGATCATTCCGTACATCGAGGGCGACGGCACCGGGCTGGACATCACGCCGGTGATGCTGAAGGTGGTTGACGCGGCGGTCGCCAAGGCCTACGGCGGCAAGAAGAAGATCCACTGGATGGAGGTCTACGCCGGCGAGAAGTTGACCAAGATTTATGGCCCTGACGTCTGGATGCCCGAAGAGACGCTGGCGGCTGTGAGGGAGTACGTGGTTTCGATCAAGGGCCCGCTGACGACGCCGGTGGGCGGCGGCATCCGCTCGCTCAACGTGGCCCTGCGCCAGGAACTCGACCTTTACGTCTGCCTGCGCCCGATCCAGTACTTCAAGGGCGTGCCGTCGCCGGTGAAGGAGCCCGAGAAGACCAACATGGTCATCTTCCGCGAGAACTCGGAAGACATCTACGCCGGCATCGAGTACCAGGCCGAGAGCGACAAGGCCAAGAAGCTGATCAAGTTCCTGATCGAGGAAATGGGCGTCACCAAGATCCGCTTCCCCGACACCTCGGGCATCGGCATCAAGCCCGTGTCGCGCGAAGGCACCGAGCGTTTGGTGCGCAAGGCAATCCAGTACGCGATCGACAACGACAAGCCCAACATGACGCTGGTCCACAAGGGCAACATCATGAAGTTCACCGAAGGGGGCTTTCGCGATTGGGGCTACGCGCTGGCGCAAAAGGAGTTCGGCGCGATGCCGATCGACGGCGGCCCGTGGTGCAAGTTCAAGAACCCGAAGACTGGCAAGGACATCGTCGTCAAGGACGTCATCGCCGACGCTTTCCTGCAGCAGATCCTGCTGCGCCCGGCCGAGTACTCGGTGATCGCGACGTTGAATTTGAACGGCGACTACATCTCCGACGCGTTGGCGGCGCAGGTGGGCGGCATCGGCATCGCGCCGGGCGCGAACCTCAGCGACTCAATCGCGATGTTCGAAGCCACGCACGGCACGGCGCCGAAGTACGCCGGCAAGGACTACGTCAACCCGGGCTCCGAGATCCTCTCGGCCGAAATGATGCTGCGCCACATGGGCTGGACCGAGGCAGCTGATCTGATCATCTCGTCGATGGAAAAATCGATCGCGAGCAAGAAGGTCACGTATGACTTCGCGCGGCTGATGGAAGGCGCGACGCAGGTGTCTTGCTCGGGCTTCGGGCAGGTGATGATCGAGCATATGTAACAGGATTCCAGATTAGCAACGAGTCTCAGCCTGGCTCACTCTATGAGCCAGTGGTTGTTTAGACTGACGCATCCCTTCCTGCGGAGATGCACCATGGCGATGAATCCGATCCAGTTCCAGCGCGGCATGTCCGTGCCCAAATTCCAGCGCAGCTTCGGCTCGCCAGCGCAGTGCGCCGAGGCCTTGCGCGCTGCGCGCTGGCCCAACGGCTTTGTCTGCCCGCGCTGCGGCGGCGCCGAGCATTGCCGGCTGGGCCGCGGCGAGCTCTACCAATGCACGGCCTGCCGCCGCCAGACCTCGCTGGTGGCCGGCACGCTGATGGCCAACACCAAGCTGCCCCTGCCGCTCTGGTTCCTGGCGATCTACCTGATCGGCCAAGCCAAGACCGGGCTGTCGGTGCTGGCGCTCAAGCGTGCGCTCGGCGTGAGCTACCCCACGGCCTGGTTGATGCACCACAAGATCGCCGCGGCGATGGCGCAGCGCGACGCCGTGCACCGGCTGCGCGGCCATGTGCGACTCGACGACGCCTACCTCGGCGGCGAGCTGGCGGGCGGCAAGGCCGGTCGCGGCTCCGAGAACAAGGTGCCGTTCGTGGCCGCGGTGTCGCTCAGCGAGGAGGGCCGGCCGCGCTACCTCAAGCTCACGCCGCTGGCCGGCTTCACGCATGAGGCGATCAAACAATGGGCCAGTGCGCATCTGGATCCACGCGCGTGCGTGGCCAGCGATGGCCTGGCTTGCTTCACGCGGTGCGCGAGGCCGGCTGCGAGCATCAGCCCACGGTGGTGGGCAGCGCCAAGCCACGTGAGCTGCCGCAGTTCAAGTGGGTCAACACGGTGCTGGGCAACGTGAAGACGAGCCTGTCGGGCACGCACCACGCGTTCAAGTTCGCCAAGTACGCGACCGCCTACCTCGCAGCCTTCGCCTACCGCTTCAATCGCAGATTCGATCTGCGCGGCCTGCTCGCACGGCTCGTCGTCGATGTCGCCAATACTCATCCCCATCCTCGACATGTCATCTCGCGGCTGAGACTCGTTGCTATCGCGCGATGGGCTATCGAATCGGCATCGATGCGAGCGACGGTGATGGGGCGATTCCAGTTTTGGGCGAGCAACTCCACGCCGGGTATACGGGCCGCGCCAGCGTCGATGGTCAGCGGCGCACATGAGCGATGTCGCCGCCCCTACGCGATGGCTTGGCAAGACCCGGCTGTGCGCCTTACAATGATGATGAAAGTAAGGAGCACGCCATGGCTGAATCAACCATCACTGCCAAGGGTCAGACAACCGTCCCCGCCGACATCCGGGCGCTGGTGCATGCCAAGCCAGGCACCCGTCTGGTCTGGTCAGCGATGCCGGACGGCACCATCATCGTCCGGGTCAAGACCAAATCGATTCTCGACATGGCCGGCATGCTCAAGGCGCCGAAGGGAAAGCGCGTCATTGTCGACGACATGAACCCCTGGCGCTAATCGCCATCTGAACGCATGCCGGCGCTCGACACCAACGTCCTGGTCCGTTATGTCGTAGAGGATGACGCCACCCAACTCGCTGCGGCAAAGCGTCTGATCAGGCGCTGCGTGGGCGAAGGGCTGGCGCTGTTCGTGCCGGTGACCGTCGTCCTCGAGCTCGAGTGGGTGCTGCGGTCCACCTTCGCCTTCCCGAAAGACGACGTGCTTCTGACGCTGTCGAGTCTGTTCTCTGCGGCCGAGCTCAGTTTCGAATCGGAGGAGGCGCTCGAGGTCGCGTTGCAGCTGTTTCGCAAGGGCTCGGCTGACTTCGCGGACTGCCTGCACGTCGCGCTGGCCACGCAAGCCGGCGAGCAACCGCTGTGGACCTTCGACAAGGGTGCTGCCAAGGTCAGCGGCGCCCAGTTGCTGGTTCGATAGACATCGCCATGCTGGCAATCAACGAGCAGATCGGGGCCAGCCAACTGACGTTTGCCGACGCATATCAAGCATCCATCCGCCCCAGTGCCCGATTGGGAAGTGATGATCGATCGAGGGCCGCATGAGCGTGCCCACACCTGGTTCGCCGGCGGTGCCCACCGCCTCGGACTACCGCTTCGGCCGCATCCGCGTGCGGCCCGCGCCGCGTGAACTGCTGCTCGACGGTGTCCCGGTCGCACTCGGCGTGCGCGCGTTCGACGTGTTGCTGGCGCTGATCGAGCAGCGCGGCCGCGTCGTCAGCAAGAACGAGCTGATGGAGCGGGCGTGGCCGCATGTCGTCGTCGGCGAGAACAACCTGCACGTGCAGATCTCCACGCTGCGCAAGCTGCTCGGTCCGGCGGCGATCGCCACCGTGCCCGGCCGCGGCTTCCAGTTCGTGGCCGCCGACACGCCGCCGCCGCTCGCCGGAGCGCCCGCGCCGGCAGCCGCGCGGGCGCCGGGCAACCTGCTGCCGCCGCCGCCGCGGCTGTTCGGCCGCGAGCGCGACCAGGCCGCGCTGCGCGCCGCGCTGTCGCGGCAGCGCCTGGTCAGCGTGGTCGGCCCCGGCGGCATCGGCAAGACGCGCCTGGCGCAGGCGGTGGCCCATGCCTGCCGTGATGCATATGCCGACGGCGTGTGGCTGGTCGAGCTGGCGGCCGTGACCGCGCCGGAGAGGGTGGCGCAGGCGCTGGCGCAGGCACTCGATCTGCGGCTCGAGGTGACGCGCCCGCAGGCCATCGCCGAGGTGCTGCGTTCGCAGCGCCTGCTGCTGCTGCTCGACAACTGCGAGCATGTGCTCGACGCGGCCGCTGCGCTGGTGGGCCTGCTGCTGCGTCGCTGCGCCGACGTCACCGTCCTGACGACGAGCCGCGAGCCGCTGCACCTGGGTGACGAGCAGGTCTATCGGCTGCCGCCGCTGGCCATCCCCGAGGCCGACGACGTGGCGGGCGCACCCGGCCACGGTGCCTTCGATCTGTTCGCGGCGCGCGCGCTGCAGGCCGATCGGCGCTTCGAGGCGACGCCGGACAACGTGTGCGCGGCGATCGAGATCTGCCGCCAGCTCGACGGCCTGCCGCTGGCGCTCGAGTTGGCCGCCGCGCGCGTGGCGCTGCTCGGCGTGCGGGGCGTGCGCTCGCGCCTGGACGAGCGCTTTCGCATCCTGCGCGGCGGCGTGCGCGGCGCGCTGCCGCGCCAGCAGACGCTGCGCGCGTCGCTCGAATGGAGCCTCGATCTGTTGACGGACGACGAGCGTGCGGTGTTTGCGCGGCTGGGCGTCTTCGTTGGCGGCTTCTCGCTCGAGGCCGCACAGACCGTGGCCGGCGACGACCACATCGACCCGTAGGCGGTGATCGACGGCTTGGCTTCGCTGGTCGACAAGTCGCTGGTCTTCGCCGACGACAACGATCCGCCGCGCTACCGCCTGTTGGAAAGCGGCCGCGCGATCGCGCTCGAACGGCTGGCGCAATCCGGCCAGCTCGACGGCATGCGGCGCCGTCATGCCGAGGGGGTGTGCCTGCTGATGCAGCAAGTCGATGCGCTGTTCTTCGCCTCCAACGCCTATGGCCCGGCGCGCACGCGCATGGTCGCCGACCTCGACAACCTGCGCGCCGCGGTGGCCTGGGCGCAGGACGCCGATGTCACCCTCGCCGCCGCGCTGATGGGCGCGTCGTGCCGGCTGTGGAACCGCTGCGGCGTGCCGGGTGAGGCGCTGCAGCACTTCCAGCGCCTGGCGCCGCGCATCGACGACAGCATCGACGCGTCGCTGCGCGCCGCGTTCTGGATCGGCATGGTCATCGTCACGCCCGAGTCGCCGCTGGCCAGCGTCAGAGACGCCGGCATCCTCGCCGTCGCGCTGTACCGCGAACTCGGCGATGCACGCCGCCTGGCCCATGCGCTGGCGTGGACCGCGATGCTGCGTTGCCAGAGCGGCGACCTGGCGGGCGCGCGCGAACTGCTCGACGAGGCCGAGGCCGTCGAAGACCCGCTGGCTCCGCCGCTGCCGCGCGCCAGGAGGCTGATGGCACTGGCCAGCCTGCACACGCGCGCCGGCAACACCGTGCTGGCGCGCGCCAGCCGCGAGGCCGCGCTGGCGCTGGTCACCGCCAGCGGCTCGCACCCCAACATCCAGCTCAGCATGCGCAAGCTCGCCGATGCCGACATGCACGTCGGCGACTTCGAAGCGGCGATCCGCATCAGCAATGCGCTGATCGACAACGCACACCAACATGGCCCGGCGAGCGCCGCGCGCCTGGCGCAGGGCTACCTGGCCGCGGCACTCATCGCCACCGGCGAGTTGGAGCGCGGCCTGGCCGCAGCGCGCGAAGCCTTGCCCGCCTGGCGCGCTTCGGCCAAGCCGCGCGCCTGCTCGGCCATCTCGATGCAGGCTATGCGGCGTCGGGCACGCCGCGCCGCGTTGCCGAACAACGCGCTGCCGACCAGGCGCGCGCGCTGCTCGCCGCGGCCGTCGACCCGGCGACGCTGCAGCAGGCGATGGCAGAGGGCGCGCTGCTGGACGAGAACGCGCTGCTGGCGTTGGCGCTGCAGGACTGATCCGCCGCGGCCTGGGACCGGATTTAGAACGTTTAAGCGCAGCTTCAAGACTGAAAGAAGGGGGGCGCCGACAGTTCGCTCCATGCCGCACCGACCCTGCGGCGACAGCGAAAGGCAAGCCCCATGAAGACCTCACCGACCACCGGCGGCGCCGCCCTCGGGCCGCTGCGCGCGGCCGCGTTGCAGCACGGCCCCGGCCGCCTGCTGCTCATCGCCCTCGTTGTCGGCCTCTCGGCGTGCGCAGCGCCGCGCGGCGCAGCACCGTCAGTGACCATCGTTGCAAACCAGCCCAACGTGGTCTCCTACTGGAACGACATCGCCAACCAGACGGTGCTGGCCACCTCCAGCGTCAACACCACGCCCGAAGAGCAGCGGCCGACGTTCTTCTTCGACCTGGCGAGTGTGCATGTGGCCATCTACGACGCCGTGGTCGCCATCGAAGGCCGCTACAAGCCGTTTGCGGTCAAGCCCAAGGCGCCGGCCGCCGGCGCGTCGCTCGATGCTGCCGTCAGCGCCGCCGCCCACGGCGTGTTGAAGGCGCTGTTCCCCAACCGCGGTGCGGTCTACCAGGCGGCCTACGAACAACGCCTGGCCGCGCTGCCCGACGGCCCCGCCAAGACGCGGGGTCTGGCGCTGGGCAGCGAGGTCGCCGCCGAGGTGGTGCGTCTGCGCGCCAACGATGGTCGCAGCGTGACCCTCGCGCCGTATGTGTCCGGCGCCGCCGCGGGCCAGTTCCGCAGCGCCAACCCGAACCCGGTCTTTCGGCACTTCCCCGCGATCAAACCCTTTGCGCTCGATCGCCTCGACCAGTTTCGGCCAGCTCCTCCACCGGCACTCGACAGCGCCGCCTATGCCGCCGCGGTCAACCAAACCCGGTCGCTCGGCGGCATGGCCAGCACGGTGCGCACGCCCGATCAACTGGAGGTGGCGCGCTTCCATACCGAACCGCCTCCGACCGCCATCACACGCAACCTCGGCCGCTTCGCATCCAGCACCGCGAACGTCGGCGATGCCGCGCGGCTGATGGCTGTCATCTACGTCAGCTACGTCGATGCCATCGGCGCCTGCTTCGATGCCAAGTACCACTACCAGACCTGGCGCCCGGTGAGCGCCATCCACATGGCCGATGCCGACGGCAACGACGCGACGCCGATCGATGCCGCCTGGGCGCCGGCACTGCCCACGCCCAACCACCCGGAATACCCTGCGGCCCATTCCTGCACCGCAGGCAGCCTGGGCGAGGCCTTGCGCAGCCACTACGGCACGCCCAACGTCACCTTCACCTGGGACAACAAGGTCACGGCAACGACGCGGACCTACACCGGCATCGATGCCTTCAACGCCGAATGCGGCATCGCCCGCATCCACGGCGGCATGCACTTCAGCCACTCGACCGCCGCTGGTGAAGAGCTCGGCAAGCGGGTCGCGCAGTGGGTGGCAGCGCGCCACTTCGCTCGCCAATAGAAAGGCCATCATGAACACGAACCGCCGCCACCTCCTGCACCTCGCCGCGCTGTCGACGACGGCCTGGGCCTGGCCCGGCCACAGCGCCGCCGCGGTCACCGAACGCTCCGGTTCGCCGGATCGCCAAGTCAGCCACAAGACCTTCTGGAACAACACGCTGAGTTGCGACAACGCGGCCGTGCCGGTGTCGCAGCGCAGCACCCGCCTGTCCACGCTCGAAGACTTCGGCGGGGCATCGCAGTGCACGATGCTGAAGAACTCCGTCGAAGGCCCGTTCTACTTCTGCACCAATCCGGGCGTCGCCGACATTGCGCGCGGACAACTTGGCGCGCCGCTGGTCATCGCCCTGCGTGCCGTCAACGCGGCCACCTGCCAGCCGATCGAGGGTGCGGTGATCGACGTCTGGCATTGCGATGCCGGCGGCCTCTACTCCGGGCACGGACTGGCCGTGGACGAAGCGATCAAGGAGACGAGCCACACGCCGCCCGTCAACGGCGACCGCCATTGCCGTGGCGCGCTGCGCACCGACGCCGACGGCATCGCCGAATTCCGCAGCATCTATCCGGGCTACTACGTCGAGCGCGCGATCCACATCCACTTCAAGGTCCACATCGGCAACCGCGCCTTCATGACCAACCAGGCGCTGCTGCCGGAAGCCGACAACGCTGCCGTGTTGGCCATGGCGCCCTACAACGTGCCGCGCAAGGGCCAGCGCATCGCCAACGCGCAAGAGGCCGATTGGGGCCTGCCGACGATGAAGCTCTCCCTGCGACAGCAGACGCGGCTGGTGGTCATGGACCTGGCGCTGTCGGTCTGACGACACAAAAACACGAGAAAAAGCCCGCATGCTGCGGGCTCTTTGCTTGAAGATGAAGCGCGTTTCAGCCGATGCTGCTGCTGACGGGCTGGGCAGCGCCGCTGACCACTTCTTCTGCAGGCTGGATGTTCTGTGCCTGATCGCCCTTGGGGCCTTGGATGACGTCGTAGGAGACGCGGCCACCTTGCTTCAAAGTGCGAAAGCCTTCCATCTGGATGGCGGAAAAATGGGCAAAAACATCGGCCCCACCGCCTTCCGGCTCGATAAAGCCGAAACCCTTGGCGTCGTTGAACCACTTGACGCGACCAAATGCCATGATGACTACCTTTGAACGAAATCTGCTACCTGCCGACGGCCGTATTGTCAATACTCTGCGCAGGCTTTGTCAATGCAATGTCGATGAACTGCCCAGCTTGAGAACCTCTGCTCGGGTGCCATCTGCCGATGCGGCGGCGCAAGTTGGCGCAGCTTAAAATTCCCAACATGGCCGCGCCTGCCCCCCCACCGACACCTTCCAAGCCCTCACTGCCAGGGCGTGACGAAGGCGAGGGCGCAGTCGTTGCCGAAAAGCAAGAGCAGCGCATCGAGCCGCCGAAGCTCTACCAAGTCGTCATGCACAACGACGACTACACGCCGATGGAGTTCGTCGTGCTGGTCTTGCAGGAGCATTTCCTGCACGACATCGATACCGCCACGCAAATCATGTTGAAAATTCATCATGAAGGCCGTGCCATTTGCGGGGTCTATAGCAAGGACGTCGCAGCAACCAAAGTTGAACTGGTGCAGGCTGCGGCCAAGCGGGCGGGTCATCCGCTGCAATGCACATTGGAGGCCGCATGATCGCGCAAGAGTTGGAAGTCAGTCTGCACATGGCGTTCGTTGAAGCACGCCAGCAGCGCCACGAGTTCATCACCGTGGAGCACCTGCTGCTCGCGCTGCTGGACAACCCATCGGCCGCCGAGGTGCTTCGCGCCTGCGCCGCCAACATCGAAGACCTGCGCAAGAGCCTGGTCAACTTCATCAAGGAGAACACGCCCACCGTCGGCGGCGATGAAGAGGTCGACACGCAACCGACGCTCGGTTTTCAGCGCGTGATCCAGCGCGCCATCATGCATGTGCAGAGCACCGGCAGCGGCAAGAAGGAAGTCACCGGCGCCAACGTGCTGGTGGCGATCTTCGGCGAGAAGGATTCCCACGCTGTGTACTACCTGCACCAGCAGGGCGTGACGCGCTTGGACGTGGTGAACTTCATCGCCCACGGCATCAAGAAGAGCGACCCGCCGGAGCCGGCGAAGAGCAACGAGAGCAGCAACAGCAGCGAAGGCGAGAAGGAAGAAGCCGGCGACGGCAAGGGCTCGCCACTCGACCAGTTCACGCAGAACCTGAACCAGCTGGCGCGCGAGGGCCGGATCGATCCGCTGATCGGCCGCGAGAACGAGGTCGAGCGTGTGATCCAGGTGCTGTGCCGGCGGCGCAAGAACAACCCGCTGCTGGTCGGCGAGGCCGGCGTCGGCAAGACCGCCATCGCCGAAGGCCTGGCCTGGCGCATCACGCAGGCTGAGGTGCCGGACGTGCTGGCCGATGCCACGGTCTATTCGCTCGACATGGGTGCGCTCTTGGCCGGCACCAAGTACCGCGGCGACTTCGAGCAGCGCCTGAAGGGCGTGTTGAAGTCATTGAAGGACCAGCCGGGCTCGATCCTGTTCATCGACGAGATTCACACGCTGATCGGCGCCGGCGCGGCGTCGGGCGGCACGCTCGACGCGAGCAACTTGTTGAAGCCGGCGCTGTCGTCGGGCCAGATCAAGTGCATCGGTGCGACCACGTTCACCGAGTACCGCGGCATCTTCGAGAAGGACGCGGCGCTGTCGCGGCGTTTCCAGAAGATCGACATCGGCGAGCCGACGGTCGAGCAGACGATCGAGATCCTCAAGGGCTTGAAGTCGCGCTTCGAGGAGCACCACCAGGTCAAGTACGCGCTGACGGCGCTGCAAGCCGCGGCCGAGTTGTCGGCGAAGTTCATCAACGACCGCCATCTGCCCGACAAGGCGATCGACGTCATCGATGAGGCCGGTGCCGCGCAGCGCATCCTGCCCAAGGCCAAGCAGAAAAAGACGATCACGCGGCTCGAGGTCGAGGAGATCGTCTCCAAGATCGCGCGCATTCCGCCGGCCTCGGTGTCGTCGGACGACCGCAGCAAATTGAAGACGCTCGACCGCGATTTGAAGAGCGTCGTCTTCGGCCAGGACGCGGCGATCGACGCACTCGCCGCGGCGATCAAGATGGCGCGCTCGGGTCTGGGCAAGCCCGAAAAGCCGATCGGCTCGTTCCTGTTCAGCGGGCCGACAGGCGTCGGCAAAACCGAAGTCGCCAAGCAGCTCGCCTTCATCATGGGCATCGAGCTGATCCGCTTCGACATGAGCGAGTACATGGAGCGCCACGCCGTCAGCCGCCTGATCGGCGCGCCGCCGGGCTACGTCGGTTTCGACCAGGGCGGCCTGCTGACCGAAGCGGTGACGAAGAAGCCGCATGCCGTGTTGCTGATGGACGAGATCGAGAAGGCGCACCCGGATGTCTTCAACGTGCTGCTGCAGGTGATGGACCACGGCACGCTGACCGACAACAACGGCCGCAAGGCCGACTTCCGCAACATCGTCATCATCATGACGACCAACGCCGGCGCCGAGACGCTGAACAAATCGACGATCGGCTTCACGACCAAGCGCGAGCAGGGCGACGAGATGGCCGACATCAAGCGCCTGTTCACGCCCGAGTTCCGCAACCGGCTCGATGCGATCATCAACTTCCGCTCGCTCGACGAAGAGATCATCCTGCGCGTGGTCGACAAGTTCCTGCTCGAACTCGAAAGCCAGTTGACGGAGAAGAAGGTCGAAGTCACCTTCACCGACAAGCTGCGCGCGCACCTGGCGAAGAAGGGCTTCGATCCGCTGATGGGCGCACGGCCGATGCAGCGTGCGATCCAGGACACGATCCGCCGCGCGCTGGCCGACGAGTTGCTGTTCGGGCGGCTGACCGAAGGCGGACGCCTGACAGTGGACATCGATGACAAGGGCGAAGCGCTGCTCGACATCCAGCCGGTGAAGAAGAGCGACAAGCCGAAGGCCGAGTCGGCCGCGACGTCTTGAGTCAGTAGCTGGCCGGGTCTTGCCGGTAGTACGAAGCCAACAGCCGGTACAACGCCGGCTGTTCTTCTTTCAACGCCTGCGGCGTGACGAAGAAGGCCTCGGAGGCGACGGCGAAGAACTCGTCCGGCGACTCGGCGGCGTACGGATCGAGCACCGTTTCATAACCGCAGACGACGCGTTCGCAGAAGCGGTCGTAGTCGGCCATCAGCACCTCGCCCCAGGCGCGGCGTTCGGCGCTGCTGCCGAGCAGCGGGATGCCGTCGGCCTGGCCGTCTTGCATGTCGAGCACATGCGCGAATTCGTGGATGACGACGTTGTAGGCGGTGGCCGGCGCATCGGCCTGCGCGCCGGGCAAGACGTCGGCCCAGGACAGCATCAGCGGGCCGCCTGCCATCGCTTCGCCGGCCAGCTCCTCGTCGTAGGCGTGCACGACGCCGTCATCGTCGATGACCTCGCGCGCCGCGACCACCGCGTCGCCGTGCATGACGATGCCGACGAAGCCGTCGTAGTGATCCAGGCCGAGTTCGAGCACCGGCAGGCAGGCCTGCACCGCCACCGCGAGCGCGATGCCGTCGCTGACGACGAAGCCTTGCGCGCCGGTGAACTCCTTGCGGTCGAGGAACAGGCTGGCCATGCGGCGCAGGCGCTCTTGCTGCTCGGCCGGCCGCGCGGCGACGAAGGGCAGCTCGGCGATGCAGGACTGCCACAGCGCGTGCGAAATCGCACGGCGCTGCAGCGCACGCGCTTCACGCCGTCTTTGCAGCCAGCCTGCCATCAAGCCGCCAGCAGATCGACGCGCGTGATGCCGTCGCGCGTCAGGCGCAGCACCTGCGCGCGGCGCGGCGCGGCGTCCGCGTCCCAGTCGCTGAGCACATGGCGCGTGTATCCCGGCGCCAGCACCTCGCTGCCCGGCCGGTGCGTGTGGCCGTGGATCAGCGTGCGGCTGCCCGCGGCGTGCATCCACGACACCGCAGCAGCAGCATCGACATCGGCGCAGCCGGCCATCAGGTTGGCGCCGAAATTTTCGCGCTTGGCGGCCTCGCTCGCGTCGCGCATCTGGCGCGCGATCTGCTGGCGTTCGGCCAACGGCCTGGCGAGGATCGCGTGCCGCCACGCATCGGTTCGCACCTCGGCGCGGTAGGTCTGGTACGCGGTGTCGGCCAGGCAGAGTTCATCGCCATGCGTCAGCAGCACGCGCTGGCCCCAGGCGTCGAGCAGCGTCGGGTCGGGCAGGGCGATCACGCCGCAGTCGCGCAGCATCGCCGCGCCGACGAGAAAGTCGCGGTTGCCGGCCATGAAGCTCACCGGCCGCCGCGCCGCCGCGCCTTGCAGCACGTCGGCTGCACGCTGCGCAAAACTGCCCGGCAGGCGCGCGTCGTCGCCGATCCAGACTTCGAACAGGTCGCCGAGGATGAAGACCGCATCGGCCGTCGTCTCGCCCAAGTAGCGCGACCAGCCCTCGAAGGTGCGCGGCGTGTTCTCGCTCAGGTGCAGATCGGAGATGAACTCGATGCGGCGCCAGTCCGGCTCGGCCGCGCACTCGTAAACATTGGCCAGCGGCCGCAGGCCGGGTCCAGCCGTCATGCCGTGTCAGTCGACGAGCGCAACGCTCTTGATCAGCACATCTTCCACCGGCACATCGTCGTGCATGCCCTTGCGGCCGGTGCGCACGCGCTCGATCGCATCGACGATCTCCGTGCCGCTGACCACGCGGCCGAAGACCGCATAGCCCCAGCCCTGCGCCGACTCGGCGGTGTGATCGAGAAAACCGTTGTCCTTGGTGTTGATGAAGAACTGCGCCGTGGCCGAATGCGGCACGCTGGTGCGCGCCATCGCCAACGTGTACTTCGTGTTCTTGACGCCGTTGTTGGCTTCGTTGGCGATCGGCGCGTCGGTGGGCTTTTGCGTCATGCCGACGCCAAAGCCGCCGCCTTGCACCATGAAGCCCTTGATGACGCGGTGGAACACCGTGTCGGCGTAGTGGCCCTTGGCCGCGTAGGCCAGGAAGTTGGCCACCGAGGCGGGCGCCTTGGCATCGTCGAGTTCGATGCGCATCGTGCCGGCGCTGGTGACCATCTCAACCGTCTTCGTCATCTCATTTCTCCAGAGTTGCTTTTTTGATCAGCACCGGCGTGGCCGGCACGTTCTGATGCCCGCCCTTGTCGGCCACCGGCACGGCGCGGATCTTGTCGACCACGTCCATGCCGGAGACAACCTTGCCGAACACCGCATAGCCGTTGCCGTCGCGCGAGTTCGGCTGGTCGAGGAAGGGGTTGTCCTTGACGTTGATGAAGAACTGCGCCGTCGCCGAGTTCGGGTCCATCGTGCGCGCCATCGACACCGTGCCGCGCGTGTTGGAGAGTCCGCTGCGCGATTCGAGCGGGATCGGCGCGCGCACCGGTTTTTCCTTCATGTCGGGCTTCATGCCGCCGCCCTGGATCATGAACTCTTCGATCACGCGGTGAAAGATCGTGCCGTCGTAGTGGCCGGCCTTGACGTACTGCACGAAGTTGTCGGCCGACTTCGGCGCTTTCGCCGCATCGAGTTCGATCACGATGTCGCCCAGGCTGGTGGCGATTTTCACTTTCTGTTGCGCGAAAGCGGGTGTGCACAAGATCGCTGCGACGAGCACGGCGGCAAGGCGGGTTTTCATGGGTTCACGTCTCCTGTGGAGCAGCGGAAGCGCCCGCTATACTGATTTTGCGCATTCTATCGAGCGGCCTCGCAGCACCCAGCGGTACCGAGGCCGCTTTCTTTGTATCGACCGATGACGCTGCGACTGCACAACACGCTGACGCGTTCCCTGGAGGAGTTCCGCCCGATCCGTGCGGGCAAGGTGGGCCTGTATGTGTGCGGCATCACGGTCTATGACCTGTGCCACATGGGTCATCTGCGCATGATGATGGCCTTCGACGTGGTGCAGCGCTGGCTGCGCGCGCAGGGCTTCGATGTGAACTACGTGCGCAACATCACCGACATCGACGACAAGATCATCAAGCGCGCGCTCGAGCGCGGCATGACGATCCGTGCGCTCACCGACGAGATGATCGCGGCGATGCACCAGGACCTCGATGCCGTCGGCATCCAGAAGCCCACGCACGAGCCGCGCGCCACCGAGCATGTGCCCGCCATGCTCGGCCTGATCGAGAAACTGCAAGGCAAAGGCCTCGCGTACCAGGCGCCGAATGGCGATGTGAACTTTGCGGTGCGCAAGCTTCCCGGCTACGGCAAGCTCTCCGGCAAGAGCCTCGACGAGCTTGCGCGCCGGCGAACGTGTGGCGGTGCTCGACGGCAAACACGATCCGCTCGACTTCGTGATGTGGAAGTCGGCCAAGGCCACCGAACCCGACGACGCCAAGTACCCGAGCGCCTACGGTCCCGGCCGGCCGGGCTGGCACATCGAGTGCTCGGCGATGAGCGCGGCGATCCTCGGCGAGCCGTTCGACATCCACGGCGGCGGCATGGACCTGATCTTTCCGCACCACGAGAACGAAATTGCGCAGAGTGAAGGCGCCAGCGGCGGCACCTTCGCGCGCTACTGGCTGCACAACGGCTTTCTCAACGTCGACAACGAGAAGATGTCGAAGTCGCTGGGCAACTTCTTCACCATCCGTGACGTGCTGAAAAAGTTCGATGGCGAGACGCTGCGCTTTTTCATGCTGCGCACGCAGTACCGCAGCCCGTTCAACTTCAGTGACGCACATCTCGAAGATGCACGCACGGCGCTGCGCCGCCTGTATACGGCACTCGACGGTGTGACGCCGTCGAACACCGCGCTCGATTGGTCGCAGCCGCAAGCCGCGGCCTTCCAGGCGGCGATGAACGAAGACTTCAACACGCCCGTCGCGCTGGCGGTGATGTTCGAGCTGGCCAACGAGCTGAACCGCACACGTTCGCCCGACACGGCCGCGCTGCTGCGCCGTCTCGGTGGCGTGCTCGGTGTGCTTGCAGCAGGTGCCGAGCGCCTACATGCAGGGCGGTCTCGATGCGACGGCGATCGACGCTGCCATTGCCGCGCGCAACGCCGCCAAGGCCGCCAAGAACTACTCCGAGGCCGATCGCATCCGCAAGGAACTCGCTGCGCAGGGTGTCGAGTTGAAGGACTCGGCGCAGGGCACGACCTGGGTCAAGGCTTGACATGGTGAAGGCCGTTGAAGTCACTCCCGCGTACTGGGACGACGCCTGCAAGCATCTCGCCCGCCGCGACCGGGTGATGAAGAAGTTGATCCCGCAGTTCGGCGAAGCGCGCCTGCAAAGCCGCGGCGATGCCTTCACCACGCTCGCGCGCTCGATCGTCGGCCAGCAGATTTCGGTCAAGGCTGCGCAGTCGGTGTGGGACCGCTTTGCGCTGCTGGTCGATGGCTCCACCACCAAGCTGCCGCCGTCCGATGTCGCCAAACTCAAAACCGACACGATGCGCGGCGCTGGTTTGTCGGCGCGCAAAGTTGAGTACCTCAAGGACCTTGCCACGCACTTCAACGAAGGCACCGTCCACGTGCGCCAGTGGCAGCAGATGGACGACGAGGCCATCATCGAAGAGCTGGTCGCCATCCGCGGTATCGGCCGCTGGACGGCCGAGATGTTCCTCATCTTTCACCTGATGCGCCCCAACGTGCTGCCAGTCGATGACCTCGGCTTGATCAAGGGCATCAGCGTCAACTACTTCAGCGGCGAGCCGGTGACGCGCGTCGAAGCGCGCGAAGTCGGTGATGCCTGGGCGCCTTATCGTTCGGTCGCCACGTGGTATATCTGGCGCAGTCTCGATCCTTTGCCAGTGGAGTACTGAACACCATGTCAAAGCGACACTTCCTCGAATTCGAACAACCGATCGCCGAGCTCGACGCCAAGATCGAAGAGCTGCGCTATGTGCAGAACGAGTCGGCCGTCGATATCTCCGAAGAGATCGGCCGCCTGGACGAGAAGAGCCAGCAGCTCACCAAGGAAATCTACAGCCGCCTGACGCCGTGGCAGGTGACGCAGATCGCGCGCCATCCGCAGCGGCCGTACACGCTCGACTACATCGGCGACCTGTTCACCGACTTTCACGAGCTGCATGGCGACCGTGCGTTCGCCGACGACCTGTCGATCATCGGCGGCCTGGCGCGCTTCAACGGCCAGGCCTGCATGGTCATCGGCCACCAGAAGGGGCGCGACACCAAGGAGCGCGCGGCGCGCAACTTCGGCATGAGCCGGCCCGAGGGCTACCGCAAGGCGCTGCGGCTGATGCGCGTGGCGCAGAAATTCAAGCTGCCGCTGTTCACCTTCGTCGACACGCCCGGCGCCTATCCCGGCATCGGCGCCGAAGAGCGCGGCCAGAGCGAAGCGATCGGCCACAACATCTTCGAGATGGCGCAGCTCGAAGTGCCGATCATCGTGACGATCATCGGCGAGGGCGGCTCGGGCGGCGCGCTGGCGCTGTCGGTCGGCGACCAGGTGCTGATGCTGCAGTACTCGGTGTACTCGGTGATCTCGCCCGAAGGCTGCGCGTCCATTCTGTGGAAGACCGCCGAGCGCGCACCGGAAGCGGCCGAGGCGCTGGGCATCACTGCGCATCGATTGAAAGCGCTGGGCCTGATCGACAAGATCGTCAGCGAGCCGGTCGGCGGCGCGCACCGCGACTCGAAGGCGATGAGCGCCGCGTTGAAGCGCGCGCTCGGCGATGCGCTGCGGCAGGTGACCGACCTCAAGGTCAAGGAGTTGCTGGATCGCCGCTACGATCGTTTGCAGTCGTACGGGCGCTTCTCCGACACCAAGGAAGCATGACTGCAAGCGCCGTCGCGGTGGCCGTCAGCGGCGGCCGCGATTCGATGGCGCTGCTGCATTGCCTGGGTACGGCCGCGCAGCCGCAGCACGTCGACGTCTGGGCCTTGCATGTGCATCACGGCTTGCAAGCGCCGGCCGATGAATGGGCCGAATTCGTCGAGCGCACCTGCAAGCGTTGGGCGAGCAAGGGCATGCCACTGCACTTTGCGATGCAACGCCTGTCAGGCAAGCCGGCGCGCGGCCAGAGCGTCGAGGCATGGGCCAGGGCTGGGCGCTACGCTGCCCTCTCAACCATGGCGCGCGAGGCCGGGTGCGGCGTGATTGCGCTGGCGCACCACCGTGCTGATCAGGCGGAGACGTTTTTGCTGCAGGCGCTGCGCGGCGCCGGCGCGGCGGGCCTGGCCTCGATGCCGGCGAGCGCTGCACGCGACGGCATCACCTGGCTTCGACCGTGGCTCGGGCAGCCGCGTGAAGCGATCGACGCCTACGTGCGCACGCACCGCATCCGCTATGTGGACGACACGAGCAACGCCGACCCGCGCTTCGCACGCAACCGCTTGCGATTGGGCGTCATGCCGGCGCTGCGCGCTGCATTTCCGGATGCCGAGGCCGCGTTGGCGGACGCGGCGATGCGTGCAGCGCGAGCCAGCGAGCTGATCGGCGAGATCGCTCGCGCCGATGTCGCCAGCGTGTGCGACGCAGACGCGCTGCTGCTCGATCGCTGGCGCCAACTGTCGGACGTGCGCCGGCGCGAGTGCCTGCGCGCGTGGCTCGCGCCGCACACCGCGCGCGGCGTCGCCGAAGCGCTGCTCGACCGCCTGCTGCGCGAGCTGCCCGGCGCCGCGCCGGCGCGCTGGTCGTTCGATGGCGGCGAACTGCGGCGCTACCGCGGCCGTGCGACGGTGACAGCGTTGCGCGCCAACGTGACGGCACTGCTGCCCTGCGCTGCCTTCGTCAACCGCGTCGGCACGCACGATGTGCCGTGCCAGAAGGCCGCGTTGCGCGTCAGCGCGGTCAAGACAGGCGGCCTGCCGCTCGCGCTGCTCGAGGACGCGGCGTGGCGCACGCGCGAGGCGGCACAGCAGTTCCAGCGCGCGCCCAACACGCCGCCGCGCAGCTTGAAGAAGCAGTACCAGTCGGCAGGCGTGCCGGCGTGGTCGCGCGATGCGCCGCTGCTCGTGTCCGCAGCCGGCCAACTGCTGTTCGTGCCCGGCCTGGGCACCGATGCGCGCGCGCTCGCGGCCATCGGCCAGCCGCGCGTCAGCCTGGCGTGGGTTGCAGGCCGATAAACTCGCCGCCTCACGCAAAAACACGAACCATGGCACTGATCGTTCATAAGTACGGCGGCACCTCGATGGGCTCCACCGAGCGCATCCGCAATGTCGCCAAGCGCGTCGCCAAGTGGGCGCGGGCGGGTCACCAGATGATCGTCGTGCCCTCGGCGATGAGCGGTGAGACCAATCGCCTGCTCGGTTTGGCCAAGGAGCTGCAGCCGCAACAGCTCACGCCATCGGTGATGCGCGAACTCGATGCCATCGCCGCGACAGGCGAGCAAGTATCTGTCGGCCTGCTGTCGATCGCGCTGCAAGCCGAAGGCCTGCAAGCCGTGAGCTACGCCGGCTGGCAGTTGCCGATCGCCACCGACTCGTCGTTCACCAAGGCGCGCATCCAGCAGATCGACGACGTGCGCGTGCGCGCCGATCTCGACGCCGGCAAGGTGGTGGTCATCACCGGCTTCCAGGGCGTGGACGAGAGCGGCAACATCACGACACTCGGCCGCGGCGGCAGCGACACCTCGGCCGTGGCCGTGGCCGCGGCGATGAAAGCCGCCGAGTGCCTGATCTACACCGACGTCGATGGCGTCTACACCACCGACCCGCGCGTCGTGCCCGAAGCGCGCCGCCTGGCCACCATCAGCTTCGAGGAAATGCTCGAAATGGCGAGCCTGGGCAGCAAGGTGCTGCAGATCCGCTCGGTGGAGTTTGCCGGCAAGTACCGCGTCAAGCTGCGCGTGCTGTCGAGCTTCACCGATTGGGACATCGACATCGACGAAGAAGCCCGTTCGGGCACGCTGATCACTTTCGAGGAAGAAGCCAACATGGAACAAGCCGTCGTCTCGGGCATCGCCTTCAACCGCGACGAAGCCAAGGTCACCATCCTCGGCGTGCCCGACAAACCGGGCGTGGCCTACCGCATCCTGGGGCCGGTGGCCGAGGCCAACATCGACGTGGACGTGATCATCCAGAACGTCTCGCACGACGGCAAGACCGACTTCTCGTTCACCGTGCACCGCAACGACTACCAGCGCACGCTGGACCTTCTGAAAACGCAGATCGCACCGGCCACCGGCGCGCGCGAGGTCACCGGCGACACGCGCATCTGCAAGGTCTCGATCGTCGGCATCGGCATGAAGAGCCATGTCGGCGTGGCGGCGACGATGTTTCGCATCCTCGCCGAAGAGGGCATCAACATCCAGATGATCTCGACTTCCGAGATCAAGACCAGCGTCGTCATCGACGAGAAGTACATGGAGCTGGCGGTGCGCTCGCTGCACCGCGCCTTCGAGCTCGACGGCGAGCCGGCCAAGGTGTGATTCAGTGGACTAGAATCCGGCACCTTTTGGAGTCGTGACCGAGTGGCCGAAGGTGCTCCCCTGCTAAGGGAGTATGTGGGCAAAACCTGCATCGAGGGTTCGAATCCCTCCGACTCCGCCAAGACACAAACGCCCGCCTTGCGCGGGCGTTTTTGTTTGTGCGCCCAGCATGGGCGCGATCTTGGAGGTACAAGTCTCCCGCGAGCTGACCCCAGTGAGCGAAGTGAAGCGCAACTGCGCAAGGGCGACCGAGCGTGGGAAGGAAGCGTGGAGCGTAAACCGCGAGTCGAGGAACACGAAGCGCATAGGAGGCGGCACTATCCCGATTTGGTCCAGCCGGCGGCTGCGCTCAGCCTTCGCGCAGGGCGGGCGGTGACCCATGCAGCACCCACGCCGCGTAGACGACGAACAGCAACGTGCTCGCGACGACAACGATGAGTTGCATCGACAGCGGCCACACCGGCACGAACGCGAACAGCAGCGCGAACGGTGCGGCGCCCAGCAGCGTCGACAGCGACGCCTGCACCAGCGTCGTGGCCGGGCTGAACAGGCCGAGCGCGTAGGACAACACGTCCACCGGAAACGTCATGCGCAGCAGCACCAGCGAGCCCAGCCGGTGCTGCGGGTGGATCAGGCGCTCGATGTCGGCATGACGCTGCACCGCGGGCAAGCGGCTCAAGATCAGCGCGCGCGCATGCCGGCCGAGCAGGAACGACAGCATCGCGCCGATCAACCAACCTGCGAGCAACAGCAGCGCCGTCCACCACGGTCCCCAGGCCAGCACCGCCAGCGGCACCAGCGGCAGGTTGGTCAGCAGCGGCATCAGCACCGCCACCGCCGACGTGGCGACGAACACCGCGACGCCCAACCCGGCATGGTCCGACAGCCCGTTCTGGATCGATGCCGCAAAGTTGCGCGCCAGCAGCATGCCAAGGCCGAAAAGCGCCAGCACCCAGGCCCCGGCGAGCACGGTGGGCCGCCACTGTGCCCAGGGCAGGGCGCGGCGAAGGGCGTTGAAAGTGGGGCGCATGGCGTGACGCTGCGGCCATGCTACGCCGCAAGCGAGCGGCCGGGCATCGCGCTACAGTAATTGCTCGTCTTTTCAACAGGAAGCCGTTCTGCCATGCAATATCGTCCTCTCGGCAAGAGCCCGCTGCAAGTCTCCGCGCTGTGCCTGGGCACGATGATGTTTGCCGATCAGACCGATCTGGCAGAAGCCAGGCGCATCGTCGGCCACGCTCACGAGCAGGGCGTGAACTTCATCGACACCGCCGACGTGTATTCGGTCGGCCAGTCCGAGAGCATGGTCGGCGAGTTGCTGCAAGGCCAGCGCCACGACTGGATCCTCGCCACCAAGTGCGGCAACAAGATGAGCGAGCGCATCAACGAGCAGCAGTACTCGCGGACCTGGATGCAACGCGAGTGCGAAGCCAGCCTGGCGCGCCTGGGCACCGGCCACATCGACATCTACTACCTGCACCGCGACTTCAATGGCATGGATCTGGAAGAGCCGCTGCGCGCCATCGACACGCTGCTGCGCGACGGCAAGATCCGCTACTGGGGCGTGTCCAACTTTCGCGGCTGGCGCATCGCCGAGATGGTTCACGTCGCACGCCAGCTCAACATGCCCGGCCCGGTGGTCTGCCAGCCGTACTACAACCTGTTGAACCGCCTGCCCGAAGTGGAAGTGCTCGAAGCGTGTCGCCACCACGGCATCGGCGTCGTGCCCTACAGCCCGATCGCGCGCGGCGTGCTCTCGGGCAAGTACGCGCCGGGCGTGAAGCCGGCCGAAGGCACACGCGCCGGCCGCGGCGACAAGCGCATCCTGCAGACCGAGTTCCGCGAAGAGTCGCTGGCCATCGCGCAGACGCTGAAGTCGCATTGCCAGAAGAAGGGCGTCGCGCTGCAGCACTTCGCCACCGCCTGGGTGTTGGCCAACCGGGCGGTCAGCGCTGTCATCGCCGGTCCGCGCACCTTCCTGCAATGGAGCGACTACTTCGGCGCGCTCGACGTGAAGATCGACGCCGCCGACGAAGCGCTGGTTGATTCGCTGGTCGCACCGGGCCATCCGAGCACGCCGGGCTACAGCGACCCGGCCTACCCGTTGGCGGGACGTTTCACCGCTTGAGGAAACGACGATGACCATCACCATCACCCGCGACCGCGCGCACAAGATGATGCACACCGCCACGGTGCGCCAGCATGCGATCGCACTCGACGAACCCGTGAGCAACGGCGGCGAAGACTTGGGCGTCGGCCCGCACGACCTCTACGACAGCGCCCTGGGCGCCTGCAAGGCGCTGACCGTGCTCTGGTACGCGCAGCGCAAGCAGATCCCGGTCGAAGACATCCGCGTCAGCGTCGAGCGCGACGACAGCGAAGAGCGCACAGGCGTCTACCGCCTGCGCACCGTGCTGCATCTCAGCGGTGCGCTGACCGACGCGCAACGCCAGGAGCTGCTCACCGTGGCCGGCAAGTGCCCCGTGCACAAGCTGATGACGCAGGTGAAGACCGAGGTGGTGACGGAGCTGGCCGCGGTGGTGGCGGGCTGAGCGCTCGCGACAGCGGCGTTCGTGGCCGCGCCTGTGACACACTCGCGCCCTTCGATTTTTCTCGTCCCGCCTGTGTCCGCAGAACAACCGACCGCCCAGAAGATCACCCACCAGCTCGCCGCCGAGCTGAAGGCCCGGCCGGCGCAGATCGATGCGGCCGTCGCGCTGCTCGACGGCGGTGCCACGGTGCCTTTCATCGCGCGCTACCGCAAGGAAGCCACCGACGGCCTGGACGACGTGCAGTTGCGCGAACTCGAAGTTCGCCTCGCGTACCTGCGCGAGCTGGAAGAGCGGCGCGCGGCGGTGATCAAGAGCGTGGCCGAGCAGGGCAAGTTGACGGCTGAGTTGGCGGCGGCGTTTGGTGCGGCGCCGACGAAGCAGGAGCTCGAAGATCTGTACGCGCCGTTCAAGGTCAAGCGCCGCACCAAGGGACTGATCGCGCGCGAGGCCGGACTGGAGCCGTTGGCGGACAAGCTGTTGGCCGATCCGTCGCTCGATCCGTTGGTCGAGGCGGTGGCGTTCGTGAATGCGGACGCAGGTTTTGCCGATGCCGCCGCGGTGCAGGACGGCGTGCGCGATCTGCTGGCCGAGCGCTGGGCCGAAGACGCAACGCTCGTGCGCGGCTTGCGCGAGTGGCTGTGGAGTGAAGCGCTGTTCGCGTCCAAGCTCGCCTCGGGCAAGGACGAGAACGTGCCCGACGTGTCCAAGTTCCGCGACTACTTCGACTACAGCGAGCCGATCGCGCGTGTGCCGTCGCACCGCGCGCTGGCGGTATTTCGCGGGCGTGCGTTGGAGATGCTCGACGCGCAATTGGCGCTGGACGAGGTGGTCGTGCCGGGTCAGCCGTCGATGGCCGAAGGCCGCATCGCCAGCCACCTCGGTTGGCGCCACGGCCAGCGCAAGGCCGACGAGCTGATCCGCAAGTGCATCGCGTGGACGTGGAAGGTGAAGCTGTCGCTGAGCCTCGAACGCGACCTGTTCGCGCGTCTGCGTGAATCGGCCGAGACGATAGCGATCAAGGTCTTTGCCGACAACCTGCGCGACCTGCTGCTCGCCGCCCCCGCCGGCAAGCGGGTGACGATGGGGCTGGACCCCGGCATCCGCACCGGCGTCAAAGTGGCGGTGGTGCACGACACCGGCCGCGTGCTGGGTGTCGCCACGGTGTTCCCGCACGAGCCGCGGCGCGATTGGGACGGCGCGCTGCACACGCTGTCCCAGCTCGTGGCCACGCACGGCGTGTCGCTGATCGCCATCGGCAACGGCACGGCGAGCCGCGAAACCGATGCGCTCGCGGCCGATCTCATCAAGCGCATTCACGCTGCCGCGCCGGAACATGCGCTGCTGAAGGTGGTGGTCAGTGAAGCCGGCGCGTCGGTGTATTCGGCCAGCGAAGTGGCGAGCAACGAGCTGCCCGAGCTCGACGTGAGCTTGCGCGGCGCGGTCAGCATCGCGCGCCGTGTGCAGGACCCGCTCGCAGAGCTGGTGAAGATCGAGCCGAAGAGCATCGGTGTCGGCCAGTACCAGCACGACGTCGATCAGCATGGGCTGGCAAAGAGCTTGAACGCCGTGGTCGAGGATTGCGTCAACGCGGTCGGTGTGGACCTCAACACCGCCTCGGCGCCGCTGCTGACGCGTGTCTCGGGCCTGTCTGCCAACGTGGCCAGCGCCATCGTGCGCTGGCGCGACGCCAACGGCGCCTTCAAACGCCGCGCGCAACTGCTCGACGTGCCGGGCCTCGGCGCCAAGACCTTCGAGCAGGCGGCGGGGTTCCTGCGCATCCGCGGTGGCGACGATCCGCTCGACGCCTCGGGCGTGCACCCCGAGACCTACCCCGTGGTGCAGAAGCTTCTCGCCGCCACCGGCACCCGCATCGACACGCTGATGGGCCGCAGCGATGTGCTGAGGGCGCTCAAACCCGACGCCTTTGCCGACGAGCGCTTCGGCACGATCACGGTGAAAGACATCCTCGCCGAGCTGGAAAAACCGGGGCGCGATCCGCGGCCGGACTTCAAGGTGGCGCGCTTCAACGACGGCGTGCAGGACTTGAAGGACCTCAAGCCCGGCATGCTGCTCGAAGGCACGGTCACCAACGTCGCGCAGTTCGGCGCCTTCATCGATGTCGGCGTGCACCAGGACGGCCTGGTGCATGTCAGCCAACTCGCCAACCGTTTCGTCAAGGACGCGCGCGAGGTGGTCAAGACAGGCGACATCGTCAAAGTGCGCGTCGTCGAAGTCGATCTCGCGCGCGGGCGCATCGCGTTGACGATGAAGCTCGATGCAGCACCTGCCGCCGCAGGCCACGGCGGCGGCCACCGTCCGGCGGGCCGCGACGAACGCATGCCGCGAGGCTCGCAACGGGCCGCCGAGCCTGCCGCGCCGAGCGCGATGGCCGCGGCCTTTGCCAAGCTGCGCGGTTGAGCACGGGTGACGCAGAAAAGTCGAGACGACTACCCGCCGACGCCGTTGCGCCGACGCGCTCTCGTGCTGCTGCTCGCCGTGACAACGACGCTCGTCATCGTGTGGATGCTCGTCTACCGCCCGGGCGATCCGAAGCACGACGCCTTGCGCGCGGCGCGAGCCAAGCCCGCGCAGCCTGCCAGCCCTGCTGCGCCCGGCGTCGGCGGCAGGGCCGAGGTGATGTTGCTGCCGTCGGCCGCTTCCGCGCCGCGTTGAACAGGTCGCGCCACGATCCGTTCTACGGCCGCGGCAGGCCGATCACCGTGCCCTCGCGCCGCGCATCGGCAGCACCGTACTGCCTGCCGTTGCGCGGGTCCACCAGCACCGCCTGCACCGAGCCGATGTCGGCGTTGCCGACGCTGTAGCCGAGCGCGCGCAAGCCCTCCACGGCGGCCGGTGGGTAGGTTGCCTCCACCGTGACGCTGCTGGTCGCACTCGTCACCGACAGCCGCGGCGCGTTGATCGCTTCTTGCAGCGTCATCCCGTGGTCGAGCAGGTTGAGCGTGACGTTGAGCACCGAGTTGATGATCGTCGCGCCGCCGGGCGAGCCGTAGGCGATCAGCGGCTCGCCGTCGGGCGAGAAGATCATCGCCGGCGTCATGCTGCTGCGCGGGCGCTTGGCCGGCTGCACGTCGTTGTAGCCGTCGCTTTTGGTGAACGGGTTGGTCGTCGGCGCGAGGTTGAAGTCGGTCAGCTCGTTGTTGAGCAAAAAGCCGTGGCTCTTCTTCGTGCCGTCGTCCTGCGTGTAGCCGGCGAAGACGCCGATGCCGTGCGACGACTCGATGGTGTTGGTGAACGAGACCATGTTTCCCCAGCGGTCCACCACCGAGAAATGCGTCGTCGTCTCGCCAGGGCCGGTGACGGGCGCGGCCACCGCCAGGCGCGTGCCGGTTTGCAAGCCCGCCACTTCATACTGCCGCGGATCGCCGGGCGCCGGGTTCGGGTCGATGCGCACACCGGGCACGATGGCGGCGCCGCGCAGGCCGACGTAGACGTCGTTGAGCAGACCGCGCTGCGGCACGGGCACGAAGTCGGCGTCGCCCATCCAGATCGAACGGTCGGAAAAGGCGACGCGCATCGCATCAGCCATGACGTTGGACGTCTTCACGCTGCCGAAACCGTAGCCTTGTGCGGCATCGCCGATCGGAAAGCGCTCCAGCATCTTCAGCATCTGCAGCAGCGTCAGGCCGCCGGACGAGGGCGGCGACATCGCCTTGATCGTGTAGCCGCGGTAGCTGCCCTGGGTCGGCGCGCGCAGCGCCGGCCGGTACGCAGCCAAGTCTTCATACGTCATGCTGCCGCCCTTGCCATCGACGATCGGGCCCATCGCCGTGAGGCGGCCCGGCTTGGCGAACTTCTGGCCTTCGACGATGCCCTTGGCGATGTCGCAGCCCTTGTCGGGCATGTAGCGGTAAAAACAATCGGCGCCGTGGCGTGCGATCAGGCGCAGCGTTTCTGCCAGCGGTTTGTTCTGCACCAGCGAGCCGGCCACCGGCCCCAGCGTGCCACCGCCGTTGGGGCAGAAGACCGCCGCCGCCTCGGGCGAGTTTTGCGAGCGGGCATTGCAGCTGACGAGGGCGTAGCGCGGTGTCGCCGCAAAGCCGTCGTCGGCGAGCGTGATCGCGGGTTGGAGTACGTCGGGAAGATCGAGCCGGCCAAAGCGGCGCAGCGCCAGCTCGCTGCCGCGCACCATGCCCGGCACGCCGACGGCCACGCCTTGCAGCGACGGATTCGGCACCCCGGCGAACATGCCGGGCGTGGCCGCGGCCGGCGCTTTTTCGCGCGTGTCGATGACGAAGGTTCGGCCGCGCGGGCCGCGCTGATGGCCGCGCCGGTCGTCGTCACCGTCGTCGTCATGCCAGCGCCCGTGGCCGCCGCGGCCGGCGAGGTGGATCATCATGAAGCCGCCGCCGCCGATGCCGGCCGACTGCGGCTCGACGACGTTGAGCGCATAGGCAATCGCCACCGCCGCATCGACCGCGTTGCCGCCCTGTTCCAACATGCGCGCACCGGCTTCGGCGCCGTATGGGTTGGCCACGGCGACCACGCCCTTGCGAAACGCCGGGCCGCTGCTGGGCAACGCGGTGGCTTTCGACGCCGCGCCACGCGCTGTCTCGTACGGGCGGTCGCCTTCGTCCGCGTAGGCGGCACAGGCGATCAGGCCGCAGGCCAGCAGCGCAGCAAGCGCAAGGGTCGAAGGCGGGCGCTGAGCGAAGAAGCGCGAGGGCATGTCGGTCTCCTGTTGTGGGCGTGGCATCTTCTGCTGCCGCGCCGAAAATCGCAACCCGCGCGTCGTCGAGATCAGGCCGGGTTGAACACGTCCTCGGTTTCCAGCGTGCGCTGCACCGCGTCGCGCGCGCGTTGCCGCAGCGCTTCGTCGATCATGCGCGCCGGACGCTGATCGCGCAGCGAGGTGCGCACCGGGCGCGGCGGGCTGTCGCTGGCCATCATCATCATTGACGGCAGCTGCGCATCGGGCAGCAGCGAGGACAGCGCCAACGTCGGCTGGTCGAGCGAGACCGGCAGCTCCGGCGTCACCGCGTAGCGCGGCGTCAGAGCGACGAACATCGCCACCGCGGCGCTGCCCATCGCCAGGCCCAGCCGTTGCACGCGTTGCGAGCGCAGCGCGTGCGCCGGCGCAAAGACGCGCGGCGGCTGCACCACGGGCACGGGGGTCAGGTCGGCAAAGCCGCGTTGCTCGAGGGCGCGGCGCAGCGCGAGCGGCGGCCGGTGTTCTTCGGGAACCCACAGCATGCGCACGCGGCGCACGGCCGCGCCGACGCTGGGGTGGCTCGACAGCACCGCCAACGGCACCGCCAGCAGCAGCGCGGCCAGCAGCGGCGCCAGGTGCGGGGCAGACAGCGCATCGCCCGGCAGCGCGATCACCGCCAGCAAGCCCGCCGGTGCGGCGAGCAGGCCGACGCGGCGCAGCGCATCGCCCCAGCCGATGGCGGTGGCATCGCGCGGCGGCGACTTCCACTCCAGGCGCAAGCCGGTCAGCGTGCCGACGACGAAGGTGGTGTGGGCGAGCATGCGCACCGGCGCCTGCAACGCCGAGACGATGGTCTCGAAGACTGCGCTCGTGACCAGGCGCAGTCGGCCGCCGTAGTCGGCGTGTTCGCCTTTCAACCAGACGGCGGCCACGCCGAGCGCACGCGGCATCAACAGCAGCAGCAGCGTCAGCGTCCACAACGCGGCGCCCTGCGGTGCCGAGCCTGCATTGGAGGTGACGATGGCGCCGAGCGCCACGAACAGCAGCCACAGCGGCGCCATCAGATACGACAGCGCGCCGACGGCGAACATCACGCGGTGCGCCGGCCGCCAGCCCGGCTCGGCGATGAGCTGCGCGTTCTGCAGGTTGCCCTGGCACCAGCGGCGGTCACGCTGCAACTCGTCGAGCAGGTTCGGCGGCAGTTGTTCCCAGCTGCCTTCCAGCTGCGGCGCGAGCCAGACTTCATAACCGGCGCGGCGCATCATCGCCGCCTCGACGAAATCGTGCGACAGGATCTCGCCGCTCAAGCCACCGCGGCCGGCGATCGGCGCCAGCGCACAGTGGCGCATGAACGGCTCGACGCGCAGGATCGCGTTGTGGCCCCAGTAGTGCGCTTCGCCGAGTTGCCAGTAGGCCATGCCGAGCGCGAACAGGCGGCCGGTGACGCGCGAGGTGAACTGCTGCACGCGCGCATGCAGCGTGTCGTGGCCGTAGGCCTGCGGCAGCGTCTGCACGATGCCGGCGCGCGGGTTCTGCTCCATCAATCGAACCAGAGACACCAGCGTCTCGCCGTGCATCGTGCTGTCGGCGTCGAGCACCACCATGTAGCGGTAGTTGCCGCCCCAGCGGCGGCAGAAGTCGGCCACGTTGCCGGCCTTGCGCTTGGTGCGGCGGCGGCGGTGGCGATAGAAGACGCGGCCGCCGTCGCTCACGTCGTTGTCGCCGAGCAGCGTGCGCAGGCGCTGCCAGGCCTGCACTTCGGCCTCGCGCACGGCGGGGTCGGAGCTGTCGGAGAGCAGGTAGAAATCGAACAGCTTCAGCGCGCCGGTCGCGGCGAGCGACTCGCAGGTGGCGCGCAGGCCGGCAAAGACGGTCGAGATGTCTTCGTTGCAGATCGGCATGATGATCGCAGTGCGCGCGCGGGCATCGATCGGCGCGTTGTCCTCCGTGAGGCGCAGCGCATGCCGGTCGCCGCGCAGCAGCACCAGCGCGCCCATCAGCGCCGTCGCCAGACCGGCGCCCACCCAGGCCAGCATCAGCACGCCAAGCGTGGCGTAGAGCATCCAGGCCAGGCCGGCATCCGGCGGCGCGCTTTGACACCATCAGCACGGCGGCCACGCCGGCCAGCAGCGCGACCAGCAGCAGCAGCACACGGCGGCGGCGCTTCGCAGCAGCCACCCAGGTCGGCGGGCTGTCGAGGTTCCAGAAGAACTGCAGGCCGGGCAGCAGCGCGACCAGGCTGCCGCGCAGCAGGCCGAACCAGGGCGTGGCCCGCATCGGCGTGCGCATCACAGGCGGAGCGGTGGGGGGCAGCGAAATTTTGTTGTTCATGAAGAGAGCTCGGGAGATGTCATTCGGGGGCCAGCGCATACGACCAGGTTTCGGAGAGCGTGTTCGTGCCTTGGCGCAAGAAAACACGAAGCTCCACCACTTGTTTCGGATCGACACGGTCCACCTCCAACGTGGCGCGCCAGCCGCCGCGCGCCGGGTTGGGGTAGGCGTGAACGCGCACGATGCGACCGTTGGTTGACGCCGTGGCCACCGCTTCGATGGGAGCTTGCACGTTTTGGGCCTGTTCTGCCGACTTTTCAACGCTGGGCAACGCCGGGCCGACGAAATCGATCAGCATCTTGTGGCGCTGCTTGGGTTGCGGCGTCTTGGTGTAGCCGTAGCCGGTGCGCGTTTGCGTGACATGGGCACCTGGGGGCAATCGCTGTGCCTGACCCTGCCAGTGCACGCGCCACGAAAACTCGAGCGGCGTGCCGGCTTGCGGCGCCGCCGCCGGCACCCAATAGGCGGCGATGTTGTCGTGCGTCTCGTCCGGCGTGCGGAACTGCAGCAGCTCGACGCGGCCGGCACCCCAGTCGCCGATCGGCTCGACCCAGGCGCTGGGCCGCAGCTCGTAGCGCGCTTCGACGTCTTCGTACGCGGCGAACGAGCGGTCGCGCTGCATCAGCCCGAAGCCGCGCGGCGAGCGCAGCGCAAACGAGGTGACGAAGGGCGCCCGCGGGTTGGTCAACGGGCGCCACAGCCATTCGCCGTTGGCGGTTTCGATCTGCAGGCCGTCGGAGTCGTGGACCTCGGGGCGGAAGTCGGCGGTGGCTGCGGGCTGGTTGTCGCCGTGCAGGTACATGCTGGTCAGCGGCGCGATGCCAATGGTCGTCGGCGCCGGGACACCGGCACGGACGAACAGCTTGGCGCGCACGTCGACCGTCGTCGCCGCGCCGGGCTTCAGCACGAAGCGGTAGGCGCCGGTGACCCGCGGGCCGTCGAGCAGGGCATGGAAGACGAATTCGCCGGCGCCGGGCTTGGGCGTCTCGAACCAGTAGGCGGTGAAATCGGGGAACTCTTCGCCGTTGGCGCCGCCGACGGTGTCGATGGCCACGCCGCGCGCCGACAGGCCGTAGCGCTGGCCCTGGCCGAGCGCGCGGAAATAGTTGCTGCCGAGAAAGGCCGCCACTTCGTCGCGCTTGCCGGCCTCGTTGAGCGGGTAGGTGACCTTCCAGCCGGCAATCAGCGCCGTCGTGCCCGGCGGGTCGGGCGGCAGCACGCCGTCGTTGTCGAAGATCGACGCCGGCAGTTTGAGTGCGCGCACGTTGCCGTCGGTGATCTCATGCAGCGCCAGCGCGCGCACCACGTACTCGCCGGCCACCGGGAAAAACTGCAGCTCGAACGGCGAGCCGGTGCCGCGCCACAACGCCTGCGGCTGCTTGAACTGGATGCGGCGCACGGCGTCGTAGTCGAGCGCGGCACGGCGCGCGTCGGGCGGCGTCGGCTTGCGCCAGGGGGTCTGGGCCAGCGTTTGCGCTTGCAGGGCCACGTCGTCGAATCCGAATGCTGCTGCCTGCGTGCTGGCCGCCAGGGCGATCAGCGCGCAGGCAATGAGCGCCCGCGCTCCGGCCCGAAAAGGGCGTGGAAGGGAGGGGGCGCAAGTGAAGTCATGGACTACAGCCTTTTGCATCGGACGCCATTTTCTCCTGTCCGTGAAAATCTTCACGGCGAGTGGACTCGTGACCGATCGCAACAGTTGTCGTGCTGTGGTCAATACGGGCCGCACTCGCCGGCCGGGCATCATCGGCGCATGTCGGAAATTCCAGCGCTGCAGATCCTCGCCGGACCGCGCGCACGAGCACATCTGCGCGAGCGCGGCCTGAAGAGCGAAGATGTGCGCGTCATCCCCGCAGCAGCCGGCGGGCCGAAGGGCCTTGCGCTGAACCCGCTCGACCGCTTCATCTTCGGGCACTGGCTGGCCACGTCGGTGCAGACGGTGCATCTGATGGGTGCGTCGATCGGCGCCTGGCGCATGGCCACGGCCTGCGTGGAGGATGCCGACACGGCCTTGCGCGAGCTCGCCGAAAACTACATCGAGCAGTCGTACCCGCGCGCCGCCGGCCGGTTTCCGAAGAAGCGCGACATCTCGCGTGTCTTCGCCGAACTGCTGGGCCGCGGGCTCGGCACGCAGGTGCAGCGCATCCTGTCGCATCCGCGTTATCGCCTGCATGTCATCACCAGCCGCGGCCGCCACATCATGCGCCGCGAGGGCCGCTTGAGCACGCCGCTGGGCTACCTCGGCGCCTACGCCACCAACCTGTTCAGCCGCCGTGCGGTGGGTGGCTGGCTGGAGCGGGTGATGTTCTCCGACGCCCGCGAGCCGCTGCCGTTTGCGCTGCACGACTACCGCACGAAGCAGGTTACGCTGACGGCCGACAACCTGCTGCCGAGCATCCTGGCCAGCGGCTCGATCCCGTTCTGGCTCGACGCCGTGCACGACATCCCCGGCGCGCCGCGCGGCGCCTACTGGGACGGCGGCATCACCGACTACCACCTTCACCTCGACTACGGACAGATGGCCGATGGCCTGGTGCTGTACCCGCACTTCCAGCCGACCGTCGTGCCCGGTTGGCTAGACAAGTCGCTGACGCGCCGCCACGCCGCCACCGCGCGCCTGGCCAACGTCGTGCTGCTGATCCCGAATCCCGAGTGGGTCAAGGCGGTGATGCCGGGCGGCAAGCTGCCCGACCGCAGCGACTTCAAGGCTTACGGCGAGCGCACCGATGAACGCCAGCGCGACTGGCGGCGCGCGGTGGCCGAGTGCCAGCGGCTGGCCGACGAGTTCGCGCAATGGTGCGGCGGCCGTCGATCGAGGCGCGACCTCTGACATAAGGGTTCGGCAAGCTCAGCCCGAACGGGTCTTCCTTCCCCGTTCGACGCCGTAGTGGCCGACGCCCGGTAGCACGTAGTGCGTGCGCAGGAACGGCTTGACCTTGGTGGAGAAATCTCGCCTTCAACGACCGGCACGCGATGCTGGCCTTCGGCGGCGCGGGCCGCCTTGACGACGCCGAGTCGCCTGCTGGCGGCGCAGGGTCTGCAAACAACTGCCTGATATCATGCAATCACCCGTAAGTTTTCAAGTATCTTCATGGCCCAATTCACTGTGAGAAACCTGGAAGACGACGTGGCGCTGCGCTTGAAGCAGCGCGCGGCGCGGCGCGGACGCAGCATGGAAGAAGAAGTGCGGCGCGTGCTGCGCGAGGCCGTGCGCGACGAGCTCGAACCGGTGCCGTTGGGCAGCCGCATTGCTGCCCGGTTCGAGGGCCTGGGCTTCACCGGTGAGCTGCCGGAGTTGCGCGGGCAGGAGGCCGGCGCCGCCGATTTCAGGAAGCGCCGATGATCCTGCTCGATACCAACGTTGTCTCCGCGCTGATGGCGCAAGACGCTGGCGTGGTGGCATGGCTGGACACGCAGCCCGGCGAGTCGGTCTGGCTGACCAGCATCACTTTGTTCGAAACCGCCTTCGGCTTGGCACTGCTGCCAGCGGGCAAACGAAGGCGCGCTCTCGAAGGCGCTTTCGCCGCGCTGTTGGCCGAAGACTTGGACGGCCGCGTGGCAGCGTTCGATGCTGCGGCCGCCACCGCGGCGGCGGTGTTGGCGGCGCAGCGCCGCCGTGCAGGCAGGCCGGTGGACATGCGCGATACGCAGATCGCCGGCATCGCCATCTCGCGCCGCGCCACGCTGTCCACGCGCAACGTCAAGCACTTCGAGGGCGTGCCGTCGGTCGTGAACCCCTGGGCGTGATGTCGCGCGGGCGCGGGCATGGGGGTACACGCCTTCGTTGTGGATCTTCACGACGTGCTCGGCGCTGATGGCGTCGGTTTGCATGGGCTGCGCGGGTTGTGATGCAGCCGATGCGGGTGGGGCAGCCGAGGCGTTGCCCGCAGCGAGTGCGAGCGCGATGTTCAGGCGCTTCAAGGTTTCTCCTCGTTGTTGTTTTTGCCTCTCCGGCGGATGCCGTACGCGGTCACGGCGAGCGGCGCGGCCAGGCTGATCCATGACCAGACATCGCCGATGCCTCATACGCATCGCGCTCGTTGGCCAGCTCATCGGGCGTGAGCAGGTTGATGCTTTGCGTTGTTTGCTGCCCGGCTCTGTTTGCGCTTCGTGCCGGTGACGGTGATGGTTTGCGCGTCGGCCGGCGGCCTCTGCGCGCAAGCGCTCGACGCCACAACAGTGGCGGCGCAAACGAGCGCAGAACCTGTGAACGTGCGCTGCACGTGCTTCTCCTCGGCGGTCGCGGGTCAGCCGGCGTAACGCAGCGCGCCGAACAGCCCTTGCTTCTCATCGCCCGGCCCGGCCGCGAAGTACAGCGCGTTGCTGTCGCCCAGGCTCGCGCCGTTGCCGAACTGCAGCGCCCACAGGCCTTCGATCGCCAGCGGCTCGCCGTCGCTCTTGTTCATGAAGCCGAGGAAGACGTTGCGCTCGACGTCGAACGCGGCAATGCGTCCCTTGCCGCCGAAGTTGCCCACCAGCAGCGCGCCGTTGAACGGGCCGAAGCCGTCGGTTGGTGCGATCGCCAGGCCCCACGGTGCGTTCAGGCGCTTGCACGTTGAACGGCACGTAGTCGCCGGGCACGGGCGCTGTTTGCGTGCCGATGAACGGATTCGCGAAGGCCGTGCCGAGGGCGACCGGCTGCCAGTCTTTGTCGAAGGCGCGCAGTTGCGGTGCGGCGCCGAAATCGGCCGCCCACAAACGGTCCCAGGTGCCGGGCTTGATGGCGACGCCGAAGTAGGCATGACCGTCGGCGCTGCCGTCGATCACTTCCACCGCCGCGCCGTTGCGGCGCACGACGGCGCCGCTGGCGGCGTCGCGCTCGGTCCAGGCGGAGATCACGCCCGAGTCGGTGGCGAAGATGAATCGCGCCGAGCCTTCGAGGACTTGCGTCGCGCCATCGACCGTGACGCGCTGGTTGCGCACGACGAACTTGTCGGACGTGAGCTCGGCGCGACGAGGTTGGTTTGCGTGAAGGTGTTGCGCGGTGCGTTGCCGTCGTCGCTGCCGCCGCGGGCGGCGAAGAGGCTGGCGCTGGAGGAAGCAATCAGGAAATGACGACGCTGCATGCGGGCTGCTCCATCGACGTTGAGAAAGCAGCGCCGAACGCTGCCGCGACGGCCTTCGCGGGCTCGGCCGGCGGCACGAGCCAGAAGACGAGGCCGCTGATGCCGCCGACCAAGGTCACGGCCAGCAGGTCGTACGTCCAGTGCAGTTTTGCTGTGGGCATGGCGCGGGTCAGTGCAGTGCGTTGGCGGCGCGCCGCGCCGGGGTGGTATCGGATTCGTTGTCCGCCGGCGCCGAACGCGCAATCAGCAGCCAACGCTGGTGCGCTTTGCCGATGACCTGGCGCATGCCGGGCGCGATGTCCGGGTGCTCGCGCAGGAAGTACAGGTTCGACGCGATCTTTCGCGCCATCACCACGCGCTGCTGTGCCTGGCTGGTGTGAACGCTGCGCTCGGGCGCGGCCCAGCAAGTCATCAGCGCCAGCGTGCCGGCAATCAGGCCGCCGGCGCAGGGCAGGGCGGGCGCCGCGGTGTCTTCGAGATAAATCGGTTGCATGCCAGTCCTCGGTTCAGGCCCCTGCGTCGCAGGAGCGGAGTTCGACGAGGCTGGCGGCCGCTGGCAGTCGGGTGGATGAAAGCGCGGGGGCTACTTGGTCAGGATCAGTTTTCCGAGCGCGGTGCGGCGCAGCCGGTAGAGCTGGCCGGCGTGAACGATCTCGATTTCCTGTGCCGCTCCGAGCAGCGCCTGGCTGTCGATGCGGCGCAGCGTCGGCAAGCCGGGCTGTGCTTCGGCGGCGCCGGGCATGGCAGCCGTTCGCCGGCTTGCGGCAGTTTCGCGCTGCATCAGCGCAAGCCGGCGGCCACGGCCGTCAGGACGCGGAGGAAAAAGCAGACACAAATGAACATCGCGAAGGCATCCTAATGCGAACTATTCGCATTTGCAAGCGCGATCAGCGCAACGCCATGTTTCCATCCCGCGGATCGTCGTGGCGACGACTCTGCACTAGCCGAGCAACGAGTACGGCCCGCCTCGGTCGAGCGCGCGCTTGTAGGCCGGGCGTTCGTGGATGCGTTCGAGAAATCCGTTCAAGTTGGGGAAGTTCGACTTCAGCGCCCCGCGCGACGAGGCGGCCTCGATCGGGAAGCTCATCATCACGTCGGCGGCGCTGAAGGCGCGGCCGGTGAACCAGGGCCGCGCGGCGAGCTCGCTTTCCATGAAGGCGAGCTGGCGTTTCAAGTCCGGCTTGATGAAGCCGTCGAGCACGTTGTTGGCGATCGCCTTGGCGATCGGGCGGGCGAAGAACGGCATCGGCGCTTTCTTGATGCGGTTGAAGATCAGCGCCATCACCAAGGGCGGCATGGCAGAGCCTTCAGCGAAGTGCAGCCAGTAGGTGTAGCGGTGGCGCTCGGGCGTGCCGGCGGCAGGGCGCAGCGCATCACCCGCCTGCTCGACGAGGTACTCGACGATGGCGCCGGTTTCGGCCACGGTGGTCTTGCCGTCGGTGATCACCGGCGACTTGCCCAGCGGATGGATCGCCTGCAGCTCGGGCGGCGCCAGCGAGGTTTTCTTGTCGCGCTCGTAGCGCTCCACCTCATAGGGCAGTCGCAACTCTTCGAGCAGCCAGAGCACGCGCTGCGAGCGCGAGTGTTCGAGGTGATGGACGGTGATCATGCGAGGCGGCCTTGTCGTTCAGTGCAGCGGCCACCAGCGGCTTGCGAGTTGTTCCATCGTCGCCGCGTTACCGGCCGGCAGGCGCTCCAGATACCAGCGCAGGTTGCTGTAGCGGTGCAGCAGCGCGTAGGCCATCAAGCGGCATTGCAGTGCTTCATCGAGCGCGTGCGGTGCATAACCATACGCCAGCAGCACGCGGCGCAGCGTGCGCGCATCGCCGCAAGCCACGAACAGGCCGACCGAGGCGAACTCGTAGTCGGCCGCGCCGAGCATCGCCGGCTCGAAGTCGAACAGGCCGGCGAGGTGTGACCCGTCGAGCGTCAGGTGTTCGCGCATGATTTCGGTGTGCAGCAGCACGTGCGCTGCCACCGGCGGCGGCATCCAGCGCTGCAGAAAGTCCGGCACGCGCTCCAGCCAATACGCATCGAGGCCGCGTCTGGATTGCCGCTCGGCCGCGCTGGCGCGCTGTTCGTCGATGAAATCATTCCAGCGCGGCGGCAGCCCGGCGAGCGCTTTCGTGTCGATGGCGTGCAGCGCGGCGATCGCCTCGCCGAGCGCATCGGCGATGCGGTCGCGCTCGGACAGGCTCAATGCCGGCCAGGCATCGACCAGGCGCCGGCCGCGCAGCTGCGACATCAGCAGGTACGGCCAGCCGTCGTGCGTGTCGGCCGCGATGAGGCGTGGCGTCGGCCGCGGCAGCGCGCCTTGCACAGCGGCCAGCACGCGCGCCTCGACCGACGCGTGCTCGTGCTCCGAGGGAGGAAAGAGCTTGAGCACATGCTGCGTGCCCACGGCGTAGACCGGCAACGAGCCGCTGTCGTAGCGCTGGCGCGGCTCATCGGCCAGGCCGTGGCGCGACAGCAGCGCGCGCACGCCGCCGGCGAGCGCGCGGTCGTCGGCGAGCAGCGCGTCCCAGCCGGCGTCGTCCTCGGCGGTGGGCAAGGTCATCGCGCAGTCAACAGCTTGTTGACGAGTTCGGGCGTGGTCGACGCGCCGTACTTGCGCATCAGCCGCGCGCGGTAGACATCGACCGTGCGCGGGCTGATCGCCAGGCGCTGGCCGATGCGCTTGGAGGTCAGGCCTTCGATCAGCAGCGCCGCGATCTCGCGCTCGCGCGGCGTCAGCGCGGCCGAGACCTTGCGCCGCGCCGACAGGTCTTCGAAGCTCCAGATGCCGGCGGCGTGCGGCTGTTTCGGGTCGAGCGCGCGGCCCGAGACATGGCACCAGAAGAGCTCGCCCGACAGGCGCTTCATGATGCGCTCGTCGGCGTAGAGGCCCTTGCGGTCGAGGCTGGCGACGATGCGCGCGCCCGTGCGCTCGAACTCGTCATGCGTCGGGTAGAGCAGCTCGAAGCTGCGGCCGGCGAACTCGCTGTCGTGCCGGGCACCGAACATCGCCAGCAGTTGCTGGTTGCAGGCCACCATCAGGCGGTCGCGCGAGATGACGAGGCCGATCGGCGCCTGCAGGAACGCGGTGCGATAGTCGGTGTTCGTCATGGCTCTAATTGATTCTACGTAACGACTACGTAACGGGCTAAGTAGTACGCTCGCGCGTTCTTTCGCAGGAGACTGAAGCGATGAAGAAGATTTTTCCGAGCGCCAAGGCGGCGCTCGACGGCGTCGTCAAAGACGGCCAGTTGTTCGCCGTGGGCGGCTTCGGCTTGTGCGGCATTCCGGAGGCGCTGATCGATGCGCTGCGCGATTCCGGCGTGAAGAACCTGACGGTGATCTCCAACAACGCCGGCGTCAACGGCTTCGGTCTCGGCAAGCTGCTCGAGACGCGGCAGATCAAGAGAATGATCTCGAGCTACGTCGGCGAGAACAAGGAGTTCGAGCGCCAGTACCTGGCCGGCGAGCTCGAACTCGAATTCACGCCGCAGGGCACGCTGGCCGAAAAGCTGCGTGCCGGCGGCGCCGGCATCCCGGCGTTCTTTACCGCCACCGGCGTCGGCACGATCGTTGCCGAAGGCAAGGAGCTGCGCGAGTTCAACGGCCGGCAGTACGTGATGGAGCGATCGCTGGTGCCCGACGTGTCGCTGGTCAAGGCCGACGTGGCCGACAAGAGCGGCAACCTGCGCTTTCGCCTCACGGCGCGCAACTTCAACCCCGCCGCGGCGATGGCGGGCAAGGTCTGCATCGTCGAAGTGGACCGCCTCGTCGAGGTCGGCGAGCTGGCGCCGGACGACATTCATCTGCCCGGCATCTACGTGCACCGCATCGTGCACAACGCGAATCCCGAGAAGCGCATCGAGAAGCGCACGATCCGCACCGCCTGAGGAGAACGAACATGCCCTGGACGCAAGATCAAATGGCCGCCAAGGCGGCGAGCGAGCTGCAAGACGGCTACTACGTCAACCTCGGCATCGGCATCCCGACGCTGGTGGCCAACTTCGTGCCGAACGACATCGAGGTCTGGCTGCAAAGCGAGAACGGCATGCTCGGCATCGGCCCGTTCCCGACCGAGGCCGAGGTCGATGCCGACCTCATCAACGCCGGCAAGCAGACGGTGACGACGATCCCCGGCTCGTCGATCTTCGGCTCGCACGACAGCTTTGCGATGATCCGCGGCGGCAAGATCAACCTGAGCATCCTCGGCGCGATGCAGGTCAGCGAGCGCGGCGACCTCGCCAACTGGATGATCCCCGGCAAGATGGTCAAGGGCATGGGCGGCGCGATGGACCTCGTTGCCGGCGTGCCGCGCTGCATCGTGCTGATGGAGCATGTGGCGAAGAAGAAGGACGGCACGACCGACCTGAAGATCCTGCCGCAGTGCACGCTGCCGCTGACGGGTGTGGGCGTGGTCAACCGCATCATCACCGACCTGGCGGTGATGGACGTGACGCCCGAGGGCATCAAGGTGGTCGAGATGGCGCCCGGCGTGACGCGCGAAGAGCTGCAGAGCAAGACCGGCATCGTATTGCGCTGACGAAACCCGACACGCGGTGTTAGGGGGCGCAGGGCGCTTCCTTTTTCGCACGCGAGGCGCAGAATTTCCGTGCTCTTTGGACCGGAAAGGATGACACCATGCGAACCCAACTCCTGGCGGCGGTGGCCGCCGCTTCATGTCTCGTCTGCGGCGTCGGCCGCGCCCATGAAACCGAAGAAGGCAAGGGCCAGCTCGGCAAGGTCAACTTCGCCAACAGCTGCGACGCCAAGGTGCAGAACGAGTTGCAGCGCGCGGTGGCGATGTTGCACTCGTTCTGGTTCACGGCGGGCGAGAAGGCCTTCCGCCACGTGCTCGAAGACGATCCCGGCTGCGGCATCGCGACCTTCGGCGTTGCCGCGCTGCTGATGAACAACCCGCTCGCCGGGCAGGGCGCCTCGCCGCAGGCCGCGCAGTCCGCTGCAGCGGCGATCGAGCAGGGCCGCAAGATCGGCGCGAAGACCGAGCGCGAGCGCGACTACATCGAGGCCGTCGCGACCTACTACGCCGACTTCGCCAACAAGCCTGAGCGCGCCCGCCAGGCCGCGCGCGCGCAGGCTTTCGAGGCGCTCGCCGCCAAGTACCCGAGCGACGACGAGGCGCAGATCTTTGCCGCGCTCTACACCGCGGGCACGCAGTCGCAGGCCGACCAGACCTACGCCGCGTACCTGAAGGCCGCCGCGGTGCTCGAAAAGCAGTTCACGAAATACCCCGACCATCCCGGCGTCGCGCACTACCTGATCCACAGCTATGACGCGCCGCCGATCGCATCGAAGGGGCTCGACGCGGCGCGGCGCTACTCGAAGATCGCGCCCGACGCGCCGCATGCGCTGCACATGCCCTCGCACATCTTCACGCGCGTCGGCGCCTGGCAGGACTCGGTAGCGGGCAACCGCCGTTCGGCCGACGTCGCCAAGAAGGACGGCAACGGCAACGAGGCGTTCCATGCCGCCGACTACATGGTCTATGCGAATCTGCAGCTCGGCCGCGATCAGGCGGCGCGCCAGGTGCTCGACGAGTTCAACCGCGACGTCAAGACCAACCCGGCGGTCTTCGTCGGCCCCTATGCGGCGGCGGCGATTCCGGCGCGAATCGCGGTCGAGCGCGGCGACTGGACGGCGGCGTCGCAGTTGCCGCAGCAGGGCGGCCAGTTCGCTTTCGTCGAGGCGATCACGGCCTTCTCGCGCGCGCTCGGCGCTGCGCGCAAGGGCGATGCCGCCGCCGCCGAGCAGGATGCGGCCAAGCTGGAGACGCAGCACAAGGCGCTGGTCGAAGCGAAGAACAACTACTGGGCCACCGAAGTCGAAGTGCAGCGCGTCGCTGCCGCGGCCTGGATCGCGAAGGCCAAGGGCCAGAACGACGAGGCGCTGAAGCTGATGCGCGCGGCTGCCGACATGGAAGACCGCAACGAAAAGCACATCGTCACGCCGGGCCGCGTGCTGCCGGCGCGCGAGCTGCTCGGCGACCTGCTGATGGAGCTCAAGCAGCCGGCCGCTGCGCTCAAGGAGTACGAGCAGTCGCAGCTACGCGAGCCGAACCGGCTGCGCGGCTACGCCGGCGCGGCGACGGCGGCCGACGCCGCGGGCGATCGCGACAAGGCGCGCCAGCACTATGCCAAGCTGGTCGAGTTGACGCGCGATGCCGACACGGCGCTGCCGGAAATCACGCGCGCCAAGACCTGGCTGGCGGCGCGGTGAAGCGCATGCGGCGGGTGGTGCTGGCAGCAGTGCTGCTGCCTGCGCTGCCCGTGCATGCGGTGCAGTCGGACGACGGCGACGACCAGTCCTTGCTCGCCGACGCCGACTACGCCGCCGGCCGCGCCGCGCTCAAGGCCGGCGAGTTCGTAGCTGCATTGAGCCGCTACCAGGCAGCGCTCAAGCGTTTTCCCGACGCGGCCGACCTGCACAATGAGCTCGGCTTCACGCACCGCAAGCTGCGCCGGATGGACAAGGCCTTCGAGCACTACAAGCGGGCCCTGGCGCTGAAGCCAGAACATCGCGGCGCGCACGAGTACATCGGCGAGGCCTACCTGTTGGTGGGCGACGTGGCCAGTGCGGAAAAGCATCTGGCGGCGCTGCGCGCGATCTGCCTCTTGCCCTGCGACGAACTGGCGGACTTGCAAAAGGCGATCGCCGAGCACCGGGCGCAGGGCAAAGTCCGTTGACCTTGATGCGCGGCGCGCTTTAGCGCGACCCGACTGCGTCAAGGGCAGCTGCCGATCACGTAATAGTTCGGCCCGGTCTGCTTCAGCGTCGTCGTCACGAAGACGTTCCACAGGCCCATGTTCTGGTTCGAGCCGTTGGCCAGCGCATAGCCGCCGCTGACGCGGGCGCGGCCGGCGTTGACATGCGCATAGTTCGACGCTGTGGTGCAGGTGGCAGCCGTGCCCGTCGTCGTCGCGCTGACGGCGGCCGAGCGCGCGCCTTCGGCGCCCGCGCCGTCGATCGCTGCGACGCTCCAGCCGTAGGGGGTCGCTGCGGCGAGGCCGCTGTCGGTGAAGGTCGTGGCCACCACCGCCGAAGCGTTGACCTGGGCGCTGTTGCGATAGACGTTGTAGCCGCTGGCGCCGGCGACCGCGCTCCACGAGATCGTCATGCTGTTCGCGGTGGCCCCCGATGCCGCCACACCGGTCGGCGCCGGCAACGCGCCGCCGCCGCCACCCCCACCGCCGCCCGACGCCAGCCGATCGACCATCGCCTTGATCGCGGCCTGCTGGCTGCCCGCGCGCTGCGCGAAGTTGCTGCCGTACCAGCCGATCCAGTCCCAGCAGCCGTTCGGGTTGGCCAGCGATCCGCTGGCCGCGGTGGCGCGGCTGGTGTTGTCGACGCGTGTCTGCGGGAACAAAACGACGATGCGGTTGGTGTCGGCCCAGCGCGTGTAGCCGGTGTTGCGGACGAAGCGGTCGCCGATCCTGGCTGTGTTTTGCTGGCAGCCGTGCAGCGCCACGTGCAGGCGGCACGCCGTGCCGGCAGCGCAGTCGGCCGGCACGTAGAGCCAGCCGGTTGCGGCCATGCCCGGGTTGCTGGTGAACGCACTCTGGTCGAACTCAACGTAGTTCACTGCGGCCGGCGCGTTGTTGCGCGGCGCGAGCGTGCCGTAGAACCGGGTCAGCGCGGCCTTGGCGCCGTCGTAGCCGCAGTTGGCGATGTAGGGCGAGGTGCTGCTGTTGCAGGCGTTGTTGCCGCTGCTGTCGAAGTCGGTGGGGAAGACATGCGCGGTGCCGGCGCGCTGCACGAACTCGAGGTTGCCCGATGGCACGCCGTTGTTGGCGTACTGCGTGCGCAGCGCGCTCATCGGGTTCGGGCCGACGGTGGTGTCGCTGCTGCCGACGAACAGATAGACCTTTTGCGCCGCGACGTTGGCCTTGGGGTCGATGGCCGTGCCGCTCCAGTTGTTGATGTCGGCCTGCATCGTGTTCAGCATCGACGCGCCGATCGTCGCGTTGTACATGCAGGCCGTGTAGTTGCTGTGGCCGGCGCACATGTACGGCCCGCCGGCGAACACGCCGACGCCCTTGAAGGTGGCCGAGTAGGCGACGCCGAGCTGGTTGGCCATGAAGCCGCCCGACGACAGGCCGGAGACGGTGATCTGCGTGTGGTCGATGTTCAGGCTCGGCAGCGGCGGGGCGGCCTGCGCGGCGCCGGCCGCGAGCAGCAGCAGGGCGGCCGGCAGAGGCGGCGGCTCATGCCTGCCTCGCGTCGGACGGCAGTGCCTTGCCCGTGCGGCGCCGCTCCTTCAGGCTCTCGACCTCGGCCAGCTGCGTCCTCAACGCCGCGATCTGGTCCTTCTCGTCTTCGCTCAGGCCCTTCAACTCGACATGCCGCAGCAGGATGCCGAGCACGTCGCCGATGCGGCCGAGCTGCCGCCCGTAGCTGCCGACCTCTTCGAGGATCTCTTCCTCGAGCGCGGGATCGGCGCTGCGGCCGAGGTTGATGTTGACCAGCCCCACCTGCGTGCCGCTGAAGCGCGTGAACCAGGTCCACGGGTTGATCGTCTGCAGGACGTCGCCGGACAGCGGCAGGCGGACATTGGGCATGGTGGATTCCCTGGTCGCGTCGATGAAAAGAAGCCGGGGCGCATCATCGCGCGAATCCATAGACATTTGACTTACCCCGCTCGGCTGTGCAGAGCCTTGTTCCCTTCTATCGCAAAGAACCTGGCGTGGTCCGCATCGAACGCGCGGAACCCTTCGACGAGCGCCTTCATCGCCTCCGACGCGGAGCCTGTCGACAGGTAGTGCAACGCGTTGCGCGCGCCCTCGGCCGCATGGTCGAAGTGATCGGCTTCCACACCGCCGCCGTGCCCGCTGTGCACGCCGACCCAGGCATAACAGCGGTGGGTCCCACCGGCCAGCGTCACCGTCGAGCGCATCAGGTGCTGCACCAGAGCGGCATGTTTTTGCCGCAGGTACTCGTCGATCAGTGAGAACTCGCGATCGGCCAGCAGCTCCGACCCGAGGTGGTAGCCCATGGCGAAAAACGCTCTGGCAGCCTCGGTGTTGTCAGTGCAGACCTTGCCCGTGTAGCCCGCAAGAACCCCTTCGTTCACGGCGACCAGCTCGGCTGGCTCGTCTTCATCCAGCGCGGCATCGCCCAGACCGAAGTAGTCCTTCATGCAGATCAGCGATGCCTGCGCCATGCACCGGTGCGAGTCACGCACGGGATTGATGTGGTCGTCGTACTCGTCGCGCGCGGCATCGAAGAAAAAACTGGCGATGTAGTTGCTGCGGTCCGAAGCCGCGCGGGGAAATCCGTGTTCGCGAAACAGATTCTTGCTGTTGCCTACCAGGCCCGTGAGCGCAGAGACGCCGTTGGCGAAGTAGCCGTTCCAAGACGCGTAGTGCACAAAGAAGCGCAACACCTCTTCGGGGTTGGCCAGCGCTGCGAGCCGTCTTTGAACCCGCTCCTCCACCGCTGCGAAGTCCACCAGTGAACGGAAGAAAACCTCGTCCAAAGTCTGTTCCATGAGCCGGTCCCGTCTCAATGAATGCCGCAGCCCTTAGCGGGGCTCCAATCGGTAGGCGATGAAGATCGATGCGGGATCGATCGTGTTCACGCCCAGCCCTTCGTGCAGAGCCGGCAGCGGCCCCACCGCGACGAGGCGGTAGCCGTTCACCGGCGCGGCGTGCAGTTCGAGCAAGGCTTGCAGCGGCAGCACGCGCGTGTCGCCGCCCGGTCTTTCGCGCACCAGGGTGCGGCGCACACAGCGCCGCTCCGGCTGCCTTCCGGCCGCGGTGAACGGGAAGGCTGCGCCTCGGTCGCAGGTCACCCATTGCCCTGGGCCTGCCGCAAAGGCAGGTACCCGCACGAACCCGTCCCACTGCCCGGCGGCGTTGACGGACGCACTGCCCAGCATCAATGCACAAACCGCGCTCAGCGCCGGCCACAACATGGACCTCATGCGCACGGCCACGTCACAGCGTCTTGGCCAGCGCCGCCACCGACTCCGGCTCCGGCAGGTGCGCCAGGGAAGCGATCAACGAGTCCTTGACCTGCAAGAGCAACTCGTCAACGCGCGTCGGCGCCACACCGGCTTGCTGCGCCAGCGCCTGCACATGCTTGCGCTCCGCATCGCTCAACTTGCCGTCGGCATAGCCCGTCATCAGGCACATCAGCACCAACTGCTCGGCAAAGGCCGGGTCGGTGCCCAGCTTCGACAGCAGCGCCGGGTCTTTGCCGGTGGCCGCTGCAACGGCGTCGAAGGCCGGCATGTCGGGCTTGCGTTGTTCTTCGTAGAACTTGCGGATCAGCGCCACCTCCTGCGGGTGCACGCCATCTACGTGGGCCGTAGACAACATGCTGTCCACCAGCGCCAGCACCTGGGCCTGGGTCATTGCATCGGCTTGAACATGGGTCATCGTCTTCTCCTTGATGAAGGACTCTCAACGCCTGAGCGCAGCGGCCCGGGCCTGGATCAACCGGGTCTGGATGTCCTTGATGGACATCCGCTTGAAGCGTTCCGGCAGCAGCGAGCGGCGCGATGTCTCCGACACTGCCAGCAGCTCCATGAACTCGATCATGTCGCTCTCTTGGGGCGGCATGAAATCTTCACGGGCCTTGACCAGCGCGTCCACCAGCGAGAGCGCCGGATCGCGTTGCTTGAACTCCAGGCCGAGCAGCGTCATCGCTTCGAGGTCGGCATTGGAGTAGCCGTCGAGTTCTTTGCACACGGCGGCCAATGCCGAGGCATCGGTGGCTGCACCTTCGCCATAGCGGTGCAGCACGGCAGCGACCACGGCGGCACGGTCTTCGGCCGTCTCGCAATAAAAGAAAGGAATCTTGCGGTCCATGCGGCCGGGGCGCTTGATGTCGGTGTCGAGCCTGTCGGGCCGGTTGGTCAGCATGATGAACAGCACGACACCGCGGTTGTCGGTGTCGGACATGAACTCCTTCAACCGCGCGATGACGCGCGAGCTGGTGCCTTCGTCGCCGCCTTCGCCGCCGCTGTTGCCGAAGCTGCGGTCGCCTTCGTCGATCAGCACCGCGATCGGCCCCATCGCCTTCACGGTGGCCAGCACCCGCTCGAGATTCTTTTCGGTCGAGCCCACCCACTTCGAGCGAAAGTTCTTCAGCGCCACCGCCGACAGCCCGGCTTCTTTCAAAAAGGCCTTGATGACGAAGGTCTTGCCCGCGCCCATCGGCCCGACCGCCAGCAGCCCCATCGGCGTGAGCTTGCTGTCGCCCTGGCGCAGGCTGCGTGCGATCTCAGTCAATTCGGCCGTGATGTGGCCCGCACCGCCCACGGCCGACAGACCGTGTTTGGGTTCGACAAACTCGATCAGGCCGGCGCACTCCTTTTCGATCAGCTCGCGCTTGCGGGCCTGGATCAGGCGCAGCACGTCGTCGTCGGGGTCGGTCGATGGCAGTGTCTGCGTCGGCTCGACCAGCTTGACGATCTCGTCGGCCGTCATGCCGGCGGTGATGCCGGCAAAGCGTTTGGCGCGCTCGGCGGCATCGGGCGACTGGCCCAGCAGTTGAAGGATCAGCTTTTCGCGCTCTGGCTCGGACATCGAACTGTCGCCCGAAGCGCGCATCAGGCTTTCGATCTGCACCGCGCGCAGGCCCGCCATGCGCTCGGCGTAGAGCTGGACCTGGCGCGCGCCCAGCTTGGGGCCCAGTACACGGACCACCTCGGCGCGCGCCGGCAAGTCCGGCATCGGTACTTCGACGGCGGCCACCTTGGGGTTGGACAGCAGGCTCTGGTTCAGCGCGCCCAACGTCTCGACGACGATGAGCGTGATGTTGTCGGACGCGTTGAGCTGCCGATCGAGCGACCAGCGGTGAAACAGCGTGCCGATCTTGCGGTCCTCGGACGAAACGAAGCTCGCGTCTTCGCCCGGCATCAGGCTATCGGCGTAAGGCACGATCACCGCGGTGCCGTGGCTGCTGCGCAGGTGCCGCTCCAGGCTGTGCAGCTGTTGCAGCAGGTCGCCGCTCTGGTCGAGTTCGACCTTGCCTTTGCGGCACTGCACGCCGAACTCGGCCGAAACCTCGACCACCGTGCCCTTGGTCTCTTCGACCAGCACGCCGATCAGGAAGGCCTTGAGATCGACGAACTGTCCGTCCACCAGAAAGACGTCGAACACATTGCGGTAGAGCACAAACGTCGAGGCCTCACCGGCGAGGTACTTCTCGCGCACGAGCTCGGCCCAGCGTGGCAGGCGGGTCTTGGCCTTGGTCGGCATGTCGGCTCAGAGGCTCTTGCCGCCAGCTGATTCGGCAGCCCGCGCTTTTTTCATTTGTTCGAGCTCGGCTCGCGCCGTCACCCCACCGGCGCTGCGCGTCAGCGTCTTCAGGCGCGTGTCGAGGTCGGACTGGCGCAACTCGGCGCCGAGCTTGGCTTCGGCGACGCGGCCCTTGATGTGATCGCGAACGCCCGACAAGGCCTGCACCTCGGCGTCGATCGACAGACCGTCGAGCGACTCCTGGATCTTCAGACGCGCCTCGGCGCTTTGGAACTTGGCGATCATGCGGTCCTTCTCGGCCTTGAGCCGATCGATCTCGCCCTTGATGTCCAGCAGGTGGCCCTTGGCCTCTTCAGCGTCCTTGTCGGCCTCGGCGAAGTCGGCATCCAGGCCCTTGATGTCTTCGTCGAGCGCATTCTTTTTCTGGATCAGCACGATCGCCAGGTCGTCCTGGTTGGTGGCCAGCGCAGCATTGAGTTGCGCCGCCACTTTGCCGAGTTCGGCCCTGGATGTCTCGAGCCGGCTCTCGATCTCGAGCCGGCGGGCGATGATGCGGCCCGAGGCCTGCTTCAACTTCGTGTACTTCTCGGTCATCGAGGCGATCGAGTTCTGGTACGCGATCTCCGGGTGTTCTTTTTCGATGTCCGTGACCCACAGGGCCACGAACCCGGTCCACAGGTTCCACAGGCGGCTCATGATTGCGTTGTTGGCCATGGCTTGTTTCTCGCTTCCTTTGCTGAACTGATGGGCACCGGCCACCGCGCACTACGCGGCGGCACTTCCTTCACACAAGACTCCCTAGCGCTTCATTCTCGTTGGCCGACAGCGCGCCGGCCAGACACCTTGGCGGGTGCGCTCTGTGGCCTGGTGGGCATTTCTTCTGCCGTGTCCGGCCCGACCATGCGCTCGATGTCCTGCGCAGCCTCTTCGGCCAGCCTCAACTTGGACACGGACTCTTCGAGCAACTGGCCCAGGTTACCGGCCCGCGGCGACGTCATCACCATCTGATAGACCTCTTCCATGCGCACCGGCATCGACACCAGCGAGGCTTCGAGCGCGCTGCGCCGCGAGGCCATTCGCGTCTGCCGGGCAATCGCCTCTTCGTAGTCGGCCTTGGCGCGCAACAGTTGCTGTTCGTCTTCGCGATTCAGCGCGCCGGCGCCGATGCGGTTTTCCACTTCGCGCAGCTTGCGCACGACGCCTGCGGCGAGCTCGGCCTTGTCGCCACCCTTGGCTACGGCGTCGCTCAGGCACATGCGCAGGTAGTCCACCGTGAGGTCATCGAGCTGCTCGACTTCGCGCAGGGTCAGCGCCGTGCCGCGGTCCCTGGCGGTGCGGTACAGCGAGGCCACGCGCGCGCACATCTGCTCGTAGCTGCGCAGGTGGACCGAACCGCCGTGGGCCTTGACCTCGAGCAACAGGCCTTCTCGCCGCACTTCGCGCGCGCGCATGCGGTCTTGCCGATCCACCGACAGCTGGAACGACGGCAGGCCAGGCACCACCGCCATGCCGATCATCTGCGCTGCGGCCAGGGCCAGCATGCCCAAGCCGAACCCATCGCCACCCCACGGCACCGACAGCACCACGGACGCGCCGACGATGCCGAGCGCCAGCAATCGGTTGTAGGGGTGCTTGAGGAAGGCCCACCAGATAGGGCGTGCGCGCATCGTTCACACGCTGACCCGCAGATTGCCGTGGCCGCCCGAAGTGCGCAGGTGGCCGACAACCCTCTCATGCATGACACGCACTTCGGCGCTCTGCAGCCAATCGGCGCTTCTCGGCTGCAGCACGGGAATATCGAAGTCATCGATGACACGCGCCGGCTGCGTCGACAGCACTATCACGCGGTCGCCCAGCAAAAGCGCTTCGGTGACGTCGTGCGTGACGAACACGACCAGACAAGGATGAGCGGCGTGAAGCCGGCTCAGCAAGGCCTGCATGTTGGAGCGCGTCTGCGCGTCGAGCGCACCGAAGGGTTCGTCCATCAGCAACACGCGCGGGCGCAGCACCAGCGCCCGCGCCAGCGCCACACGCTGGTTCTGGCCGCCCGAGAGCTGCGACGGGTACTGCTCGCGCTTGTCGCCCAGGCCCACCTCCTGCAGCATCTGATCGACGCGCTCGGCCGCCTCCTGGGCCGAGACGCGGCGCTTCCATTCGGCAAACGTGAAGGGGTAGAGCACGTTCTGCGCGCACCGTCATGTCCGGGCGGTTGGCGTAGTGCTGGAACACCATCACCGTGTCATGGTGCGGCCCGTTGCAGGCTTGGCCGTCGATTTCCACACGCCCTGACGTCGGTGTCTTCACGTTCCAGGGCCGCACACCGCCGAGCATGCGCAGCAGCGTGGACTTGCCGCAGCCCGAAGGGCCGAGCAGCATGTTGATCGAGGGCTGGTCGAAGCGCAGATTGATGTTGTCGAGCACACGCAGCGTCTTGCCGTCGGGCTGCTCGTACTCCTGCACGATGTCGGTGGCCGACACCAGGCGCGGCCGTCTTTTGCGGCGCCAGGGCGCTCACGCCTGCGTCTCCCATTTGAAGAACCGGCGCTTGAGCCACATCAGGCTTTGGTAGGTGAGCAGCGCCACGCCGATGATGACGATGATGCCGGCAAACACCTGGTCGGTGGCGCTGAGTCGCCGCGCATTGGCGATCAACTGGCCCAGGCCTTCCTGCGCGTTCACGTACTCGGCCACCGTGATGTAGGTCCAGCTCACCGACACGCCGACGATCACGGCATCCATGATGCGTGGCATCGCCATGCGGCACCAGCACCTTGGTGATGCACTCCCAGGGCGTGGCGCCGATGTCCTTGGCCGCCACCATGTAGGCCTCGGGGACGGCGCGCACGGCGTCACGCACCAGCGGCGTCAGGTAGACGATGGAGCCGACGAACAAGAAGGCGATCTTCATGAACTCGCCGATGCCGAACCACATCACCATGATCGGCAACAACGCGGCTACCGGCGCCGAGCGAAAGGGATCGATCAGCGGCGAGAAGACCGCGTTGAGTTTCGGCGATGCGCCCATCAGCACGCCCAGCGGAATGCCGATCACCATCACCAGCAGCGAGGCCGCGGCCACCCGGCCCACCGACCACATCGTGGCCACCGCCAACGCGCTCTTGCCTTCGTACCAGCCGAGGTAGCCCATGGCCTGCGCCACGGCCAGTGGAGACGGCAACTGGTTCTTGCTGAGCAGGCCCGAGGCCGACAGCGCCGTCCAGAACAACAACACGGCGAGCACGCTGGCCAGCCCGATCCAGCGCTGCTGGGCAGCGCCCAGCGCGCGGTAGGGGTTCCAGAAGTCCATTGCTGTCGTGAGCTGGCCGACTCAGCGGCCGAACACGGCCAGCCTTGTCGAGCGGTTCAACGCGCGGCACTCGTCCAGCGACATTTCGGCGGCAGCTGGGTTGCGCTCGTCGCACAGCGGACGGCTCGAGCCGTTGCCGGTGACGCGCAGGCGCGTGCGCGGAATCTCCCACTGTTTCTCCAGATAGTCAGCCACTGCCTTCGCGCGCGACTGCGATAGCGCCTGATTGACCGCCGCCGAGCCGACCGAATCGGTGTTGCCGCTGAGTTCGAAGTAGGCGCTGCCGTTGTTTTCGATGAACGGCACCATCTCCCGATCGACGACCTGCTGTGCCCGCTTGCTGAGCGTCCGAAGAACCTGAAGCGAACGTGACCGCCACCGGCTTGGTCACCGCTGGCGGGCGCCGCCATCGCGGCGCTGCGGCCCTGCTCGGTGAAGCTCTGCGTCGGCTTCGCGCAGCGGCCTCCTGGGCCTTGGCATTGCGCTGCAACGCCGCTTTGACAAAGCGGTAGTCGTAGCTGTCTTGCGGCGTTATGACCGGCGACTTCGGGTTGGCCAGCGAGCCCTGCCGCGCGATAGATCTCATCGAAGCGCTCATACACGCGTTCGTAGTGGTTGACGCCGCCGGCCAGGCCCAGGATGCGTGCGTTGTCTGCGAGATCGGTCCATACCAGGTTGCTGAACAGGCTCTTGACGAAGGGCTTGCCTTCCTTGATGCCAACAGCTTGAAGAACTCCTTGGTCGGCGATCAGTGCTTCCACCGCTTGGTCGGGGTTGGCACGTGGCCGCCGTGACGCCCTTCGAGCCAGCCGTCGTGACAATTTCTGGAAGGTCTCTTCGTTCTCGGCCTTGGCCAGTTCACGCTGGTCGCAGACGATCACGTCATAGATCAGGTTGGTGGCAGTCTTGGTCGAGTAGATGACGTGCGCGCCTTTGACGTCGCGCAGCGCCAGCGACAGGTCGGGGTCCCACAGCACCGCGGCATCGACGTTGCCGCCGACAAAGGCCGCGCGCACGCCGGCCGTGCCCTCGTCGGCCTTGATGAACACGTCTTGACCTGCTTCTTGGCCCGCGCCGTCATCGACGAATTCTCGATCGCGTCGATCGGCATGCCGTGCGAAGGCGTGTACTGCAGCAGCGCGACGCTCTTGCCGGCCAGGTCTTCGATCTTCTGCACCGCCGCGTCGCGCGACGATCACGGCGTCGCCGCCCTGCGTGTTGTCGACGATCACGACGGCCTTGCGCGTCATGGCCCGAGTTGCGCAGGTTGGGCTGCTCCTGCGCCCAGAAGTCCGACGTGCGCCAGGCGCATTGCGCCGTCTTGGCTTCGAACAACGGTGGTCAGCGTCGGGATGTCGTCGTTGATGACGAACTCGACGTTCAAGCCCAGCTTGGCGAAGATCGAGCCGGGCTGCGGTCTTCAGGCTGTTGCCGTTGGCCACCAGCGCCGGCGCGTAGCCGTGAAAGCTGACCAGGCTGACCTTCAGCGGATTGCCGGCGCTGCCGAGACGGCCCGTGCCGGCGGCTGCTTTCGGCGCGGCAACCGGCGTCGCCGCCGGGGCCTTGGCTTCGGGCGCCTGAGCGCCAGGCGTCTGCACCATCGGGGTGTCACCGCCGCCTTTGGCCAGCCGTTCCTTCAGAAAAAAGTTCCAGCCGATCGATGCCAGCGCGCCCAAGCCGATGAGCACCATGAGCACCTTGGTCAGTGGACCCGGACCGTATTTCATTGCTTTGCTTCTCCCTGATGTTTTTGACGGGCAGCAGCGGTGCCGCCGAATTGCGCGATCAGCCCGTTCAACGCCCCCGCCGCGCGCGACAGCTCGCCGAGTTCGCGGTTGGCGCGATCGCGACGGGCCACCATCTCGGCTTCCAGTGCCGCTGTTTCCTGAGCGCCACGCGCAATCTCGCGGGCGAGCAGGCCGTCGAGGTCGGCGATCTGCCGCCGGATCTCAGTCACTGTGGACTCCTGCTTTTTCGTGATGTCGCCGAGCCGCGCCTTGGCCTGTTGCTCAGCCTGCGCCACGCCTGCACGGATCGAGCCGGCGTGGCGCTCGATCGAGGCCACCTTGGCCGCGGCGTCACGCATGGGGTCTTCGATGGTCCATGAATCGTCAGCCGCGTCGATGGCCTGAATGGTCTGCCGGCGTGTCGCCTCGTCCATGGCCTTCAGCCCGTCGAGCAAGCGCAGCAGCCGCTCAGCGGGGTAGGCACAAGGAGCGACACCGGCGGCCGCGAACACTTGCTCCAGCGACATGCCCGAGGTCTCCTCGATCGGCTGCACGGGCGCGGCTGCCGGCATCAGGCCTGCCTCGTGCGCGCCCGCCATGACCACAGACTCATCAGATGCACCGCCCGCATCGCCGACACGGCGGACCAAGCCGGCCCGTTCCAGCAGATCGAACATTCCCTTCATTGCCTTGCGATGCCCCGAGAAAATTTGCTAGGAGGAAACAATATCAGACTCAAAAGCTCACCCCCGCAACGCCCGCGCCACCTCCGGCACCAGCGCCGGCCCGCGGTAGATCAGGCCGGTGTAGATCTGCACCAGGTTCGCACCGGCCTTGATCTTGGTGCGTGCATCGTCGCCGCTCATCACACCGCCGACGCCGATGATGGGATACGCCTTGCCGAGCGCGGCGCGCAGCAGGCGGATGACGCGGTTGCTGCCCGCCAGCAGCGGCGCACCGGAGAGGCCGCCCGTCTCTTGCCCATTGGGCAGGTGGTTGACGCCGTGGCGCGAGACCGTGGTGTTGGTGGCGATGACGCCGTCGATGCCGTGGCGCTGCAGCGTGGCCGCGATCGACTTGACCTCGTCTTCATCGAGGTCGGGCGCGAGCTTGACGAAGATCGGCTTGGGCCCATAGTCGCGCGCCAGCTCGGCGCGGCGCTCCATCAGCCGCTGCAGCAGCCATTGCAGTTGCTCGTCGCTCTGCAGGCTGCGCAGGTTCTGCGTGTTCGGGCTCGAGATGTTGACCGTCACGTAGTCGGCATACGGATAGACGCCGCGCATGCAGGCCAGGTAGTCGTCGGCGGCCTTGTCGATCGGTGTGGCCGCGTTCTTGCCGATGTTCAGGCCGAGCAGGCCGCCTTGCGCGCGAAACGTTTTCGCTTTCTGCACATGGCCGATGAAGGCGTCGAGGCCGTCGTTGTTGAAGCCCAGGCGATTGACCAGCGCCTGCGCGTCGGGCACGCGGAAGATGCGCGGCTTCGGGTTGCCCGGCTGCGCCAGCGGCGTCACGGTGCCGACTTCGATGAAGCCGAAACCCATCGCGCCCAGGCCATCGATGGCGCGCCCGCCCTTGTCGAGGCCGGCGGCCAGGCCGACGCGGTTCGGGAAGGCAAGGCCGGCAACGTTGACCGGATCGGCAATGCGCGGTTGCTGCCAGAAGGCCTGCGCGGGCGTGTTCTGCAAGTGTTCGATCGCCGCCAGCGTCAGGTCATGCGCGCGCTCCGCATCGAGGCCGAAGAGAAAAGGGCGGGTGAGGGCGTAGGGCACCAACGACATAATCGGCGGCCATTCTCGCAGCGCTTTGCAAGAATGCCCGTTGCAAACACACCCTCGCTTTCACGATGACGCAAGATGAACTGAAGAGCCTCGTTGGCCAAGCGGCGCTGGAGTACGTGGTGCCCGGCAGCGTGGTCGGTGTCGGCACCGGCTCCACCGTCAACAAGTTCATCGATGCGCTGGCCGGCATGCGCGAGCGCATCGCCGGTGCCGTGTCGAGTTCGGCGCAGACCACCGAGCGCCTGCTAGCGCACGGCATTGCGGTCTTCGAGGCCAACCGGATCGAGCGCTTGCCGGTGTACATCGACGGCGCCGATGAGATCGACCCCCTTGGCTTCATGATCAAGGGCGGCGGCGCGGCGCTCACACGCGAGAAGATCGTGGCCGATCTGGCCGAGCGCTTCATCTGCATCGCCGACGAGAGCAAGCAGGTCGCCGTGCTCGGCCGCTTCCCGCTGCCGGTGGAGGTCATCGACATGGCGCGCCAGCGCATCGTGCGGCGCTTTCTCGACATCGGTGGCCGCGCCGTGCTGCGCGTCGGTGTGCTCACCGACAACGGCCACCCGCTGCTCGACGTGCACGGCCTGCAGATCACCGATCCGCTGGCGATGGAAGCCGAGATCAACCAGTGGCCGGGCATCGTCTCGGTCGGCATCTTCGCGCGCCACCGTGCGAGTGTGTGTGTGCTGGCAACGTCCACAGGTGTCAAACGCTTGGAGTACGCGTGAAGTCAGACATCGAGATCGCCCAAGCGGCCACGCCGCAGCCCATCACGCTGATTGCAGCCAAGCTCGGCATCCCCGAGAGCGCGCTCGAGCCCTACGGCCGCACCAAGGCCAAGGTGTCGCTGGCGCATGTGCACTCGCTGGCCGGCCGGCCCAACGGCAAGCTGGTGCTCGTCACCGCGATCAGCCCGACGCCGGCCGGTGAAGGCAAGACGACGACGACGGTCGGCCTCGGCGATGCGCTCAACCACATCGGCAAGAAGGCGGTGGTCTGTCTGCGCGAGCCCTCGCTCGGCCCGGTGTTCGGCCTGAAGGGCGGTGCGGCCGGCGGCGGCCGCGCGCAGGTGGTGCCGATGGAAGACATCAACCTGCATTTCACCGGCGACTTCTCGGCCATAGCGCTGGCCAACAACCTGCTGGCGGCGATGGTCGACAACCACATCCACCACGGCAACGAACTCGGCTTCGACGTGCGCCGCGTCACGTGGAAGCGCGTCATCGACATGAACGACCGCGCGCTGCGCGACATCACCGTGGCGCTCGGCGGCCCGGGCAACGGCTACCCGCGCGAAGACGGCTTCGACATCGTCGTCGCCTCGGAGGTGATGGCGATCTTCTGCCTGGCGACGTCGTTGCAGGACCTGAAGCACCGGCTGGGCAACATCGTCTGCGGCAACACGCGCGAAGGCCACCCGATCCGCGCGCGCGACCTGAAGGCGCACGGCGCGATGACGGCGCTGCTCAAGGACGCGCTGGCGCCGAACCTGGTGCAGACGCTCGAGCACACGCCGGCCTTCATCCACGGCGGGCCGTTCGCCAACATCGCGCACGGCTGCAACTCGGTGCTGGCGACGACCACGGCGCTGAAGCTCGCCGACTACGTGGTCACCGAAGCCGGTTTCGGTGCCGACCTCGGCGCAGAGAAGTTCATCGACATCAAGTGCCGCAAGAGCGGGCTTGCGGCCCGACGCCGTGGTGCTGGTGGCGACGGTGCGCGCGCTCAAGTTTCACGGCGGCGTGGAGGTCAAGGATCTGGCGACGCCGGATCTCGGTGCCTTGGAGCGCGGCATCGCCAACCTCGAGCGCCACGTCAACAACATCCGCAACCACTTCGGCCTGTCGTGCGTCGTTGCCATCAACCACCGCAGCGAAGACAGCGACGGCGAAATCAAGCTGCTGATGAAAAAGCTCGCCCACCATGGCGCCAAGGTCGTGCTGTCACGGCACTGGGCCGAAGGCGGCGCCGGCGCGGCCGATCTGGCGCACGAGGTGGTGCGGCTGTGCGACGAGCCCGGCGACTTCAAGTTCGTCTATGAAGACAGCGCCACGCTGTGGGAGAAGATGCACGCCATCGCGACGCAGATCTACGGCGCCGCCGGCATCGCCGCCGAAACCAAAGTGCGCGCGCAGATCACGCGCTTGCAAGCCGAAGGCTACGGCCACTATCCGGTGTGCGTGGCCAAGACGCAGTACTCGTTCTCGACCGATCCGCAATTGCGCGGTGCGCCGAGCGGCCACGTGATCCAGATCCGCGAGGTGCGGCTGGCGGCCGGCGCCGAGTTCGTGGTCATGGTCTGCGGCGACATCATGACGATGCCGGGGCTGCCGAAGGTGCCGTCGGCGTGCAACATCGACGTCGGCGACGACGGCAGGATCACCGGACTGTTCTGAGCACGCAGCGTGCGGGGTCGATCGCATCGGCCAGGTCGGCTTCGAGCGGCCACGGCGCGCCGCAGAGTTGCGCCGCGATCAGCTCGCCGCCGAGCGCGGCGGTGGTGAGGCCGCGCGAGCCGAGTGCGGTGTGCAGCACCAGGCCCGGCCGCCGCGCCAACAGGCGCGTCGCGTCGCGGCGCATCGGCAACGGCGCATCGAGATCGGGCGCGAGGCCGACGAGCGGCAGGCGGTCGCGCGTGACGATCCGCCAGCCGACGCGGCCGTGCAGCACGGCGCCCTCACGCGCCGCGCTGCGGCCGAGCAGGCGTTGGGCGCGTTCGAGGTTGCTCTCGTGGTCGGCCTCGCGCACGCGATCGTCGTCATCGCCTGCATGGCTGGTCGCGCCGATCAGCAAGCCGCCGCCGGGCAGCGACATCACGTAGCCGCCGCTGGCGATCGGCAGGCGTGGCGCTACAGCGGCGTCGCACGCGGCCAGCCACGTCAGCTGACCGCGCACGCGCCGGGTCCAGCCGCGCGGCAACGCGGCCAGACGCAACGCGTCGTCGGCGTTGGCGAGCACGAGCACGGGCGCTTCGGCGATCACGCGGGCCTGGCGATCCAGCACACGCCAGCCGTCGGCGCCGTGTTCGATCGCATGCGCGTGTGCGTTGCCTTGCCACGTCACGCCGGGCGTGGCGAGTGCGTCTTGCACCAGCGCACGCGGGTCGGCCCAGCCGCCTCGCGTGAACAGCCACGCCGGTTGCGCGAGCGGCAGGCCGGCGCGCGCTGAAGCCTGCGCGGCATCCAGCGCCTGCACATAGCCCGGCGGCAGACGCTGTGCAGCGAGCAGCGCCTGCATCGCGGCCAGATCGTGCGTGCTGTTCAGGCGCAGCAAACCCTCGGCGGCGCCGCTGTGCGACGCACGCACCCAATCGGCCGCGGCAAAACTCGCCGCGCGGTGCCAGCGCGTGTGCAGCGTGTCGTCGGCGCCGACCGTGCCGTGGAACAAACCCGCCGCGTTGCCCGAGGCTTGTGTGGCCGGCTGCGCTTGCGCGTCGAGCACCGTGCACGGCACGCCTTGACGCGCGAGTGCGCGCGCCGTCGCTGCACCGGCGATGCCGGCGCCGATGACGACGGCGTGGCTCGGCGCGCTGGCCGGCAACACGCGGCCGGGTGGCGCCAGCGGCGCGAAGCGCGGCGCGTAGCGCGCCAGCGTGATCTCGCGCTTGGCGCCTGGGCCGGGCGCGGCGTGCACCTCGAAGCCCGCGGCCGACAGACCGTCGCGCACGACGCGCGCTGCGCTCCAGGTCGCGGCGGTGGCATGCGGCGCAGCCAGGCGCGCCAAAGATTTGAAGAGCAGCGGCGACCACATTGCCTCGTTGCGCGCCGGGGCGAAGCCATCGAGAAAAAACGCATCGACGCGCGCGACGAGTTCACGTGCCAGCGTCGCCGCATCGCCCAGGCCGAGCAGCAACTGCACGAGGCCGCCGTCGAACGCGAGGCAGTGCAGGTTGGGCGTGAGCGGCGGCCATGCCTGCGTCAGTGCTCGCGCCAGAGAAGGAAAGGGCGATGGCGCCAAGGCGCGCGCCAGGTCGTCGTGCGTCGGCGGGTGTTTTTCGAGCGAGACGAAGTGCAGCCGCTCGCAGCGCTGCGGGTCGTCGCGCCACGCCGCCCAGGTGGCGAGAAAGTTGTTGCCCAGTCCGAAGCCGGTTTCGAGGATCGTGAAGCGCGCGTGGCCGCGCCAGCGCTCGGGCAGGCCGTTGCCAGCGAGGAAAACGCTGCGTGCTTGTTCGAGCGCACCTTCACGGGGGTGATAGACGTCGTCGAATGCCGGCGAGCGCGGCACATCCTGCGCGAAGTCGATCGCCGCCGGAACGATCGGCTCGGTTTTCACAAACGCGATTCGAGCCACGCCAGCAGCTGCGCGCGCACATCCGTCAGACTGCGATAGGCGAGTACTGCCTCACTCATCGACGCGATGGCAGCATGCAGCCGAGTGGCCTTGTGCGGCGTGTCGATCGCAGCGGCCAGCGGCTGCGTGTCGACGCCGATCGTGAACACCGCCTGCGTGAGTTGCGGCAACGGGATGAACGTCTGGCGCTCGCTGCGCCACCAGGCGCGCGGCGCGGCAGCGTCGGCAAACGCATCGGCCGGCCACGGCGCCGGGTCGGTGAGTTCGGGGTGCGCGTTCAGCCGCGGCTGGCGCGTCACGTTCCAGACGAAACGCTCCCAGCGCTCGTCGCTGCAAACCATGCGCGTCAGGTGCTCGCCGGCGCGCACCAGCAGCGCGTTGTCGGCCACGGGACCATGCACTTCGGCAAAGTGGCGGCCGACCTTGTGCTGCGGCGCCCAGTGCGAGGGCAGGCAGGCGGCGATCCACGGGATCGTGGCGTTGCTGCCATCGACGACGGCAAAGTCTTCGGCGAACGACAGGCACAGCAGCCCGGCCAGGCGCCAGCCGGCAGGCAGGCCGAGCAGGCAACGCGTGATTTCGTCGCCGAGGCCGAAGACGCCGGCGCGCTGTTGCTGCGGTTCATCGTCGGCCACTGCAACGCCGAGGTGGTGCGCGGTGGCCTGCTGCCCATCCCACGCGAACGCGCTGCCGTGTTCCTGCGCTGCATGCGCCGCCAGCGCGTGCAACGCCGCGCTGGCATCGAAGCCGGGTTGCACGGCGAGCGCGAGCGGCGCATACGCCGACAGCACCGCAATTTTTTCGCGCTGATGGCGCGAGCCGGGGGCGAGCGGTGTCAGTTGCGACGCACCCGCGTGGAGCCGGCGCAGCCCGGGCTGCATGCGAAACGGCGCCTGCACGGCGGCGTCGAAATCGAAACTCATCGCAACGTCCGCCTGCCTTGAAGCGCTGCCGTTTGCCGCCATGATGCGGGGCTGAAACTCATCACCGGGAGTGTGCCTTGTCCTTCGATGCATCCTGGCTGGCCTGGGCCGGCGTCTGGCTGTTGATCCTCGTCGGCATCGCCGGCACGGTGTTGCCGGTGCTGCCGGGCACGGTGCTGGTGCTCGCCGGCATCGTCTGGGGCGCGTGGCTCGACGGCTTCACGCGTGTGCCGGTGTGGGTGGTGGTGGTCTGCGCGGTGCTCGGCGCGATCGCCTTTGCCACCGATTACGTGGCCGCGGCGATGGGCGCGCAGCGCGTGCGCGCCAGCGGCTGGGCCGTTGCCGGTGCGGCCATCGGCACGGTGCTCGGCATCCTCGCCGGCTTCATCGGCGTGCTCTTCCTGCCGCTGGTGGGCGCGGTGCTCGGCGAATGGTTCGCGCAGCGCAGGAAGACCGCCGAACACCTGGTCGCTGACAACGAGCACCACACGCGGGCGATGAAGGTCGGCATGGCGACATGGATCGGCATGCTCGTCGGCACGGCCGTGAAACTGGCGCTGACCTTCATGATGGTCGGCGCCTTCGTCGTCGCCTACTTGTTCTGATACGGTTTTGCATTCAATCGCATAAGAAACCGTTCGGGCTCAGGTATCGAAGCCCTGCGCGAGCCCTTCGATACCTCAGGGCGAACGGACGGTTGGCTCGTGGCACATCTAAGTTTTTGAACGCATGTTCGTATGAGACCCGCTCCGGCGCGACAGCGCGGCGGCGCCGAACTCGGCGAAGTCGAACGAGCGCAAGGACAGCAGGCCGCCGTCGCTGCGGGTGATGACCAGATAGTCCGGTTCGGCAGCGACGATGCTGTCGACGAACAGGGCCGCCGTGCCGTTGGTCGGATACGGCGCTGGCCGCGCTGGCGCGATGAAGGCGACGGGTGCCGTGGTGCCGGTGGCCGTCGTCAGCGTGACGCCCTGCGTCGTCAACTCGGCAGTCGCAGGGCCCTTGCGTGGCGACGAACACCGGCGCGCCGCTCGCGCGGCGGGCGCCTTCAGACTCTCTTCTTGTACTCGTGCGTGCGCGTGTCGATCTCGACCTTGTCGCCGTTGCCGACGAACAGCGGCACGGCGATCTCGAAGCCGGTGCCGACGAGCTTGGCCGGCTTCATCACCTTGCCCGAGGTGTCGCCCTTGACGGCGGGCTCGGTTTCGATTTCACGCACGACGGTGGTCGGCAGCTCGACCGAAATCGCCTTGCCGTCGTAGAACACGACTTCGACGGCCATGTTGTCTTCGAGGTACTGGATCGCGTCGCCCATGTTCTCGGCCTCGACCTCGAACTGGTTGTACTCGGCGTCCATGAAGACATACATCGGGTCGGCGAAGTACGTGTAAGTGCACTCCTTGTGATCGAGCTTGATCTGCTCCATCTTGTCGTCGGCCTTGAAGACCACTTCGGCGCCCGAGCCGTTGAGCAGGTTCTTCATCTTCAGGCGCACCGTCGCGGAGTTGCGGCCGCCGCGGCTGTACTCGGTGCGCAGCACGACCATCGGGTCCTTGCCCTGCATGATGACGTTGCCGGCGCGGATTTCTTGAGCGATCTTCATGGGACGGATTCCGTAAGGGGTTCGGGTGCGCTACAGCCGGTGTTGCCGCCGCGCGAAGCCTGCGATTCTAACGTTTGGAGGCCACGAACTGCAGCAGCTGGCTGGTGAGGTCGCTCTGTTCGAGCAAGCCGCTGCGCCATTGTTGGCAGGCTTGCCGCCAGGCGATCGGCTCGGGCAGCGCCGCCGGCCAGGGGCCCTGGCCGTTCCAGGCCCGCCAGAGTTTTTGCACTTCGACATCGACGGGCAGGCGGTTGAGCATGGCCTTCAGCTTGCGTTCGTGCACGCCGTCGCTCTGCTGGTAGATGTGCCAGACAAAGGGCGCGCCGGCCCACATGGCGCGCACGATCGAGTCTTCACCGCGCGCGAAGTTGAGGTCGCAGGCGTGCAGCAGGCGGTCGTAGTCGCGCTGCGTCAGCCAGGGCAGGGCGTGCGCGCGCAGGTTCTTCTGCGGCCGGCCTTCGAGGGCCTTCAACGCCGGTGCCTGGCTCGCGCCGGCAGTGATCAGCAGCAGCGTCGGCTGGTCTTCGAGCAGGTCGCAGAGTTGGGACACCGGCGCATCGGTGTAGGCGAACAGGCTCACGCAGCGCTCGCCCGGATGCGGCAGCACGTCGAGTTCGGCCCACGGCGGCACGCCGGGCGCGAGCGCATGCGGCTCGCGCAGCAGGCCGCCGCTGCCGGCGGTGAAGCCGGGATAGAAGAACCACTTCGTCAAGGCGCCGAACGACGACGGCTGCGGCGACGGCAGGCCGTGATTGCGCTCGACGTAATCCTCGGCACTCAGGTACTCGAGGTTGATCCACACCGGCTTGGCCTGGGCCATCGCATCGACAAAGGCCGGCGGCGGATCGCAGCCGAAAGCCTCGACGACGACGTCGCCGGGCGTCACCACGGGCAGCGGCTCGGCCCAGCGTTGCACCGTCACGCCGGGCGTGGTGTGCTCGTGGCCGGGCGCCATCCAGTGCAGCGCGATCGGGTCGTCGACCCACAGGCGCACGGTCTGCCCGCGCGAGGCCAGATCGGCAGCCAGCCGCCAGCACACACCGAGGTCACCGTGGTTGTCGATGACGCGGCAAAAGAGGTCCCACTGCATACCGATATTCTTACGCCATGAGTGAAGTTGAACCAAACGCGCCGGCCCAGCGCGAGCGACTGCTGGCCGATGTGGCGGCGCTGCCGCTGCGCCCCGGCGTTTATCGCTTCTTCGACGAGGCCGGCGCTGTACTGTATGTCGGCAAGGCGCGGACCTTGCGCAAGCGCGTCGCGAGTTACTTCCAGAAAGACCACGGCGGCACCCGCATCGGCGTCATGGTCGGGCGCATCGCGCGGCTGGAAACGACGGTGGTGCGCAGCGAGGCCGAGGCGCTGCTGCTCGAAAACAACCTCATCAAGGCGCTGGCACCGAAGTTCAACATCGTCTTTCGCGACGACAAGAGCTATCCGTATTTGAAGTTGGTCAGCGGCAATTTTCCCCGTGTCGCGTACTACCGCGGCGCGGTGGACAAGCGGCACCGCTACTTCGGCCCCTACCCGAGCGCGTGGGCGGTCAAGGAATCGATCCAGTTGATCCAGAAGGTGTTTCGCCTGCGCACCTGCGAAGACACGGTGTTCGCCAATCGCTCGCGGCCGTGCCTGCTGTATCAGATCAAGCGCTGCTCGGGGCCGTGCGTGAAGCTGGTGACGGCAGAAGACTACGCGCGCGACGTCGCCGACACCGAACGTTTCCTGCGCGGCGACACCGAGGAGGTGCTCGACGAGTTGCAGCAACGCATGATGGGCCACGCCCAGACGCAGCAGTACGAGCAGGCCGCCGCGGTGCGCGACCAGATCGGCTCGCTGTCGCGCGTGCTGCACCAGCAGTCGGTGGACGAGAGCAGTTTCGGTGCCAACAGCCGCGACGTCGACATCCTCGCCGTGCGCGTCAAGGGCGGCCGCGCGTGCGTCAACCTGGCGATGGTGCGCGGCGGGCGGCATCTCGGCGACCGCGCGTACTTTCCGGCACATGTCGAAGACGCCGCGTCGTGGGCCGAGGGGGCCGAGAGCGCCGTCTCACCCGAAGTCGCGGTGCTCGAAGCCTTCATCACGCAGCACTACGTGGATGGTTTCGTGCCGCCGCAATGGGTGATGAGCCACGCCGTCGATCAAGCGCTGCTCGATGCCGTGGCCGAACACAGCGGCGTCAAGGTCAGCGCGCAGCACCAGCCGCGCGAGCAGCGCCGCATCTGGCTCGAGATGGCGTGCAACGGCGCCGACCTGGCGCTGGCGCGCCTGCTCGCCGAAGAAGGCTCGCAGCGCGAGCGCACGCGCGCGCTGGGCGAAGCGCTCAACCTCGACGTGCCGGACCTGGACACGCTGCGCATCGAATGTTTCGATATCAGCCACACCGCAGGCGAGGCGACTCAGGCAAGCTGCGTCGTCTTCGAGCACCACCAGATGCAATCCGCGCAATACCGCCGCTACAACATCGACGGCATCACCGGCGGCGACGATTACGCCGCGATGCGCCAGGTGTTGACGCGCCGCTACGCCAAGCTCGCCGAAGCGCTTGCGGCGGGCGGCGACAACGTGCGCCTGCCGGATCTGGTTTTTGTCGATGGCGGCCGTGGCCAGGTGGCGATGGCGCGCGAAGTCTTTGCCGAACTCGGGCTCGATTTGTCGTTGATCGTCGGCGTCGAAAAAGGCGAGGGCCGCAAGGTCGGTCTCGAAGAACTGGTCTTCGCCGATGGCCGCGAGAAGGTCGCGCTCGGCCATGACTCGGCCGCGCTGATGCTGGTGGCGCAGATCCGCGACGAGGCCCATCGTTTTGCCATCACCGGCATGCGCGCCCGGCGCGCCAGCGTGCGCACGGGAGGCAGCAAACTCGAAGACATCGCGGGCGTGGGCCCGAAGAAGAGGGCGCGCTTGCTGCAACGCTTCGGCGGTGTGCGCGGCGTGACCCAGGCGAGTGTCGACGACCTGGCCAGTGTCGATGGCATCTCCAGACCCCTGGCCGAGGAGATCTATCGTGCGTTACGTTGACCCCCCCGAAGCGGCTTCGCCGCCTCCCCCCAAGGGGCACCGCTGGCGGACCGGCAAAGCCGGATCCGCGGCGGTTGCTTGGAAGTGCACCGTGCTTGTGGTGCTTGCTGTTGCGTTGTTCAGTGGCTGCTCGTCACGTCGTTCTTCCTCACAGGATTCCTCCATGTTCCCTTCGTTTGGCTCCGCCGCGCCGCCGACGCGTTCCTGGGACGAGTACCGCGTCAATGTCGGCCGCCGCATCGTCGCGGCCAATCCCAACGGCACCTACAGCGGCCTCGTGCCCGAGCCGCTGCTGGCCATCCCGGTGCTGGAGATCGACCTGAACCGCGACGGCAGCGTGCGCAACGTGCGTGTGCAGCGCTCGCCGAGCCAGGCCGAGGACACGGTGCAACTGGCCATCGACGCGGTGCGGCGCGCCGGGCCGTTCGGCGACGTGTCCCACCTGCCGCAGCCGTGGCGCATCAGCGAGGTCTTCCTGTTCCGCGACGACCGCAAGTTCAAGCCACGATCGCTGGATTGAGCACGACGCCGCGGGTCAGCGGCTACCATCGGCCGATGTTCTTCAATCTGCCGACGATGCTGACCTGGGCGCGCATCGTCGCCATCCCGCTGATCATCGGCGTCTTCTATTTGCCGGTGGAGCCCGCCACACGCAACCTGATCGCCACGGTGTCGTTCATCGTCGTTGCGGCGACCGACTGGGCCGACGGTTATCTGGCGCGCAGGTTGAACCAGACCTCGTCGTTCGGTGCGTTTCTGGACCCGGTGGCCGACAAGTTCCTGGTCTGCGCGGCGCTGCTGATCCTGCTCGAGTTGGGCCGCGTCAATTCGTTGATCGCCTTCGTCATCATCGGCCGCGAGATCGCGATCTCGGCGCTGCGCGAGTGGATGGCGCACATCGGCGCCAGCCGCAGCGTGGCGGTGCACATGCTGGGCAAGTTGAAGACGGTGGCGCAGTTGGTCGCCATCCCGTTCCTGCTCTACGACGGGCGGCTGTTCGGCTTGATCGACACGCGCCTGTGGGGCAATGGCCTGTTGCTCATCGCGGCGGTGCTGACGGTGTGGTCGATGGTCTATTACCTGCAAAAGGCGATCCCGGAAATCCGTGCCAAGGTCCGCTGACAGCGCGCGGCTCCTGGCCGCGATGCCGGCGGTCTTCGTGCTCGTCTGGAGCACCGGCTTCATCGTTGCGCGCTACGGCATGCCGCATGCGCCGCCGCTTGGTTTTCTGGCGATGCGCTATGCGCTGTCGGTGCTGGCCTTCGGCGTCTGGATCGCCGTGGCCCGTGCCGCGTGGCCGCAGGGGCGCAAGCAGTGGGCGCACCTGGCCGTCACCGGCGTGCTGATGCATGCCGGCTACCTCGGCGGCGTCTGGGCCGCCGTCAAGATCGGGCTCGGTGCCGGCACGGTGGCGCTGATCGTTGGCCTGCAGCCGGTGCTGACGGCGCTGTGGCTGTCGGCGAGCGTTGGTACGCACAGCATCGCGCGCCGGCAATGGCTCGGCCTGCTGCTCGGCTTCGGTGGCTTGATGCTCGTCGTCGGCCACAAGCTGGGCATCGGTGAGATCACGGCTTTGAACCTCGCGCTGGCCGTGTTCGCGCTGCTCTCGATCACCGTCGGCACGCTGTACCAGAAGCGCTTTGTCGCACCGTGCGACGTGCGCACGGCCAACGCGGTGCAGCTCGCCGCGGCGTTCGTGGTGACGGCGCCGCTGGCGCTGCTGGAAGGCGGCGCGTGGGACCTGCATCCGCAGCTCGTCGGCGCGATGGCGTGGTCGGTCTTCGTGCTTACGCTCGGCGGCAGCTCGATGCTCTACCTGCTGATCCAGCGCGGCGCCGCGGCCAAGGTGACGAGCCTGCTCTATCTCGTGCCGCCGTGCACGGCCGTGATGGCCTGGCTGCTGTTTGCCGAGCCGCTGTCGGCGCAGGTGCTGGGCGGCATTGCGCTGACCGCCGCGGGCGTGGCGCTGGTGGTGCGCGCAGGGTGACAATCGGCCATGCTCGAATCGTTCGACAGCCGCGACATCCACCATGACGGCGTGCGACTGCGCGTGCGCTCGGCCGGCAGCGGCCCGCCGCTGTTGCTGCTGCACGGCCACCCGCAGACGCACGCGATGTGGCACCGCGTGGCGCCGTCACTGGCCGAGCGCTTCACCGTCGTGGCGATGGACCTGCGCGGCCGCGGTGATTCGTCGCGGCCACCGGCCAGCGCCGACCACGCGCTCTACAGCAAGCGCGTGATGGCGGCCGACGCGGTGGCGGTGATGCGCACCTTTGGCTTCGAGCGCTTCGCCGTCTGCGCGCACGACCGCGGCGCGCGTGTTGCGCATCGCCTGGCGCTCGACCACCCGCAAGCCGTGTCGCGTCTGATGCTGCTCGACATCGCGCCGACGCTGGCGATGTACGAAGGCACGACGGAGGCCTTCGCGCGCGCCTACTGGCATTGGTTCTTTCTCATCCAGCCGGCGCCGATGCCCGAGCGTGCGATCGAGGCCGACCCTGCCGCCTGGGTGCTCGAAGGCATGGGCTCACGCCACGCCGGCCTGAAGGCGTTCACAGCCGATGCGCTGGCCGAGTACCAGCGCTGCCTGGCGATCCCCGGCAGCGCGACGGCGGTCTGCGAGGACTACCGCGCATCGGCGACGATCGACCTCGATCATGACCGCGCCGACCGCACTGCCGGCAAGCGCATCGAGATGGCGCTGCATGTGCTGTGGGGCGCGCACGGCACCGTCGGCAACAACTTCGACGTGCTGGCGCTGTGGCGCGACGTGGCCACACAGGTCAGCGGCCGCGCTCTCGACTGCGGCCACTACATCGCCGAAGAACAGCCGGCCGCACTGCGCGAAGAGATTGACTCATTCCTGGGAGACACCGCATGAAGACAACGCACCGCATCGCCGTCATCGCCGGCGACGGCATCGGCAAAGAAGTCATGCCCGAAGGCGTGCGCGTGCTCGAAGCCGCGGCCAGCCGCTTCGGCATCGGCCTCGAGTTGAAGCGCTTCGACTTCGCCGATTGTGAGTACTACGCCAAGCACGGCAAGATGATGCCCGACGACTGGAAGGAGCAGCTCGCGCCGATGGACGCGATCCTCTTCGGCGCCGTCGGCTGGCCGGCCACGGTGCCCGACCACGTGTCGCTGTGGGGCTCGCTGCTCAAGTTCCGCCGCGACTTCGACCAGTACGTGAATCTTCGCCCGGCCAAGCTGATGCCCGGCATCCGCTCGCCGCTGGTGGACCGCAACGGCGCGGCGCTGAAGCCGGGCGACATCGACATGCTGATCGTGCGCGAGAACACCGAGGGTGAGTACTCGAGCATCGGCGGGCGGATGTACGAAGGCACTCCGCGCGAGATCGTGATCCAGGAGACGGTGATGTCGCGCATCGGCGTCGACCGCGTGCTGCGCTTCGCCTTCGAAGAAGCGATGAAGCGGCCGCGCAGGAAGCTCACGTCGGCCACCAAGAGCAACGGCATCTCGATCACCATGCCGTACTGGGACGAGCGCGTTGCCGAGATGAGCAAAGCGTATCCGGAGGTGACGGTGGACCGCTTCCACATCGACATCCTGACGGCGCACTTCGTGCAGCGGCCTCAAGCTTTCGACGTGGTGGTGGCGAGCAATCTGTTCGGCGACATCCTGTCCGACCTCGGCCCGGCGTGCACCGGCACGATCGGCATTGCGCCGTCGGCGAATCTGAACCCGACGCGCGAGTGGCCGAGCCTGTTCGAGCCGGTGCACGGCTCGGCGCCCGACATCGCGGGCAAGCAGCTCGCCAACCCGATCGGCCAGATCTGGTCGGCAGCGATGATGCTCGACTTTCTCGGCCACCGCGATGCGCACGACGCCATCGTGCATGCCATCGAGAAGGTGCTCGAGCCGGCGTCGGGCGCGCCGCGCACGCCCGACCTCGGCGGCAACGCGCGCACAGCGGACGTCGGGACGCGCTGTGGCTGGCGCGCTGCGGATAAGCCTCCTACGTTTGAAGGGCTGCGGCCGGCGGGCGAGCGCCTTGACACTGATCGGTGCCGCGGCTGTAATGTTTGCGCCGTGCTCGGTGTGCGATCACCGCAGCGCAGCCACACCGAACACTGACAGCACAGCACGACAGGCGCAGCAGCGCGCCGCATCTGGCACCGCCGAGGGGACCCCACGTGAACAAGACCGAGATGATCGATCACATCGCCACGCAGGCCGACATTTCGAAAGCCGCGGCCACGCGCGCGCTCGAAGCCTTTGTCGGCGGTGTGAAGACGGCGCTGAAGAAGGGCACCAGCGTCTCGCTCGTCGGCTTCGGCACGTTCACGGTCACCAAGCGCCAGGCGCGCACCGGGCGCAACCCGCGGACCAAGGAAGTGATCAAGATCAAGGCCGCCAAGGTGCCCAAGTTCCGTCCGGGCAAGGCGCTCAAGGAAGCGCTCTAAACTTCATCGTCCCGGGTGACACCGGGTGCTTAGCTCAGTTGGTAGAGCGGCGCCCTTACAAGGCGTAGGTCGGGGGTTCGAGCCCCTCAGCACCCACCATGCGGCTTAGAATGCCGCGCCCATACGATGCGGCCGCTTGCAGCGGCCGCGGCTCTTTTGGGCGCTTCGCATTTCGCAAAGGTTTCGCCCCATGTTCGAGTACGTCCGCACGCACAACAAGATCTTCTTCCTGATCTTGATGCCGCTGGTCTTTGTGTCCTTCGTCTTCGTCGGTGTGCAGGGCTACGACACCATGAACGCCGGCGCCGGCGCCGAGGTGGCGCGCGTCGATGGCCAGAAGATCACGCAGGCCGAGTGGGACGCGGCGCATCGCCGCCAGGTCGAGCAGGCCCGCTCGCGCATGCAGGGCGTGGACGCCAAGTTCTTCGACTCGCCCGAGGTCAAGCGCGAATCGCTCGACCAGCTGGTGCGTGACCGCGTGCTGTTCGCGGCTTCGTCGCGCGGCCACCTGTCGGTGAGCAACGAGCGCCTGATGCGCGAGATCCAGTCGATCCCCCAGCTCGCGGCGTTGAAGCGGCCCGACGGCAGCTTCGACGTCGACGGCTACAAGGCGATGGTGCAGGCCTCGGGCCGCAGCGCCGAAAGTTTCGAGGCCGGGTTGCGGCAGGACCTGTCGGTGCGGCAGGTCCTGACGGCCATCGAAAGCAGCGCCGCGCCGGCCAGCGCCGCGGCCCGCACCGCGCTCGACGCGCTGCTGCAACAGCGCGAGGTGCAGGTGCTGCGCTTCGACAGCAAGGACCAGACGGCCGGCATCACGCCGACTGAGGCTGAACTCGCCGCGTACCACAAGGCCAACGAGAGCGAGTTCCGCGCGCCGGAGCAAGCGCAGATCGAATACGTGGTGCTCGACATCGATGCGATCGCCGCGCGCGTGAGCGCGCCCGAAGAAGATCTGCGCAAGTTCTACGAGCAGAACATCGCGCGCTACACGGTGGCCGAGGAGCGGCGGGCCAGCCACATCCTGATCAAGGCGGCCAAGGAGGCGCCGGCTGCCGAGCGTCAGCAGGCCAAGGCCAAGGCCGACGCGCTGCTCGCACAGTTGCGCAAGGCGCCGGGCACCTTTGCCGACGTGGCGAAGAAAAACTCGGACGACCCGGGCTCCGCCGAGCGCGGCGGCGACCTCGACTTCTTCGGCCGCGGCGCCATGGTCAAGCCGTTCGAAGATGCGGCCTATGCAATGAAGGCCGGCGAAATCAGCAACGTCGTCGAGTCCGATTTCGGCTATCACATCATCCGCCTCGATGGCGTGCGCGGCGGCGAGAAGAAGCCGTTCGACGCCGCGCGCGCGGAGATCGAGGCCGAGGTCAAGAAGCAGCTCGCGGCCAAGGAGTTCGCCGCCGATGCCGATCGCTTCACCAACCTCGTCAACAAGGACAGCGACAGCTTCAAGGGCGTGGTCGGCGAGTTGAAGTTGAAGGCGCAGAGCGCCACGGTGCTGCGCAATCCGGCGCCGGATGCCAAGGGCGCGCTCGCGTCGCCCAAGCTGCTCGACGCCGTGTTCGCGAGCGATTCGATCAAGAACAAGCAGAACAGCGAAGCCATCGAGGTCGGCCCGAACCAGCTCGCGGCGGCGCGCATCGTCAGCCACACCCCCGCGCGCGTGCAGGCGCTGGCCGAGGTGACGGCTCGGGTGCGCGAGCGCGTGGTGCAACAGCAGGCCGCGGCCAAAGCGAAGAAGGCCGGCGAGGACAAGCTCGCGGCTTTGAAGGCGTCGGATCAGCCGGCCGGGCTACCGGCTACCGTGACGCTGTCTCGCTCCGACCCGGCCGGCCAGCCGCCCCAGGTGGTCGACGCCGTGCTCAAGGCCGATGCCGCCAAGCTGCCGCAATGGCTGGGGGTGGACCTGGGCAACGCCGGCTACGCCGTGGTGCGCCTGACGGCGGTGAAGATGCGCGCGCCCGATGCGCCCGAGGTGGCGCAGCTGCTGCCGCGCTACGGGCAGGCCTGGGCCGGCGCCGAATCGCAGGCCTACTACAAGGCGCTCGAGCGCCGCTTCAAGGTGAAGATCGATGTGGCGGCGGCCGCGTCGGCTCCGGCGAGCAATTGAGCGTGGCGCGCCGGGTGCTCGCTATACTTCGACACTCGACGGTGGCTGTAGCTCAGTTGGTAGAGTCCAGGATTGTGATTCCTGTTGTCGTGGGTTCGAGCCCCATCAGCCACCCCATCTAGACAAATCACGATGCGTCACGGCGCGTCGCAAGCCCTGAGCCGGTCAACCGCTCAGGGCTTTTTTCATGGCGCGCGCGGGTTTGCCCTCGTGTTGAAAGGTAAACACGATGCTTAATATCAGTCTACACAGATATCCGGATAAACAAGTTCATGAATGAGGCCGCGGGCCGTCTGACGAAGGCGCCGGAAAACTTTCTCGATGCAGCGGGGGTGCGCCAGGTTTTCTGCGAAGCCCGTCGGGGCCGGCGCGACTTCATTCGCAGCGCCTTCGCGGCGGCAGGCGCCACGGCCGCGGCGCCGATCGCGCTGGCCGCCGGCAACCCGGTGCCGCCCGCCGGCGGCGATGCCAACATCCTCGAATTGCCCGAGCACAGCAAGGGGCTCGGCCAGTCCGGTGGCCACCGACGGCTACGGCAAGCCGTCGACGCTACGAGCGCAACGTGCAGCGCCGCCAAAGCCCGGGCCTGACGCAGACGACGCAGGCCTCGGTGTCGTTCGCGCCGCTGCAGTCGCTGTTCGGCATCATCACGCCGAGCGGCCTGCACTTCGAGCGCCACCACCAGGGCTGGTGGGACATCGATCCGTCGAAGCACCGCCTGATGATCAACGGCTCGGACGACAAGATCGTGAAGCGGCCGATGGTCTTCACGATGGACGAGCTGATGCGCCTGCCGTCGGTGAGCCGCTTTCACTTCATCGAGTGCGGCGCCAACACCGGCATGGAGTGGGGCAACGTCGCCGTGCCGACCTGCCAGTACAGCGCACGGCATGCTCAGTTGCAGCGAGTTCACCGGCGTGCCGCTGAAGATGTTGCTCGACATGGCCGGCGTCGACTACAAGCGCGGCCGCTTCGTGCTGGCCGAAGGCGCCGACGGCTCGTCGATGACGCGCACGATGCCGATGGAGCTCGTCGAGAGCGGCGAAGTGATCGTCGCCTACGGCCAGAACGGCGAGATGCTGCGCCCGGAGAACGGCTACCCGCTGCGCCTGGTGGTGCCGGGCGTGCAGGGCGTGAGCTGGGTCAAGTACCTGCGCCGCATCGAAGTGGGCGACAAGCCGTACGGCAGCAAGGACGAGGTGCTGCACTACGTCGATCTGATGCCCGGCGGGCTGCACCGCCAGTACACGAGCACGCAGGAGTGCAAGAGCGTGGTCACCACGCCGTCGGGCGGGCAGGTGCTGCTCGACAAGGGCTTCTACAACATCAGCGGCCTGGCCTGGTCGGGGCGCGGCAAGGTCAAACGCGTCGATGTCTCGGTCGACGGCGGGCGCAACTGGCGCACGGCGCGGCTCGAGTCGCCGGTGATGAGCAAGTGCCTGACGCGCTTCAACATCGACTGGGTCTGGGACGGCCAGCCGGCGCTGGTGCAAAGCCGCGCCATCGACGACACCGGCTACGTGCAGCCGACGTACCAGCAGTTGCGCGCGGTGCGCGGCTCGCGCTCGATCTATCACAACAACGCCATCCAGACCTGGCTCGTGCAGGACAGCGGCGAGGTGAAGAATGTTCAGCTGTCGTGAGTTGACGCTGGCGTGCGTGCTGTTCGCCGCCGGCGCTGCGGCGGCGCAGCCGGATCGCTTCCCCGGCGTCGGCCGTGCGGCCACGGCCAAGGAAATCGCCGCCTGGGACATCGACGTGCGGCCCGACTTCAAGGGCCTGCCGGCCGGCGCCGGCAGCGTCGCCAAGGGCATGGAAGTGTGGGAGAGCAAGTGCGAGTCGTGCCACGGTGTCTTCGGCGAGAGCAACGCGTTCTTCGCACCGATCGTCGGCGGCACGACGAAGAACGACCTCGACACCGGCCGCGTGGCGCGGCTGAACGATCCGTCGTTCCCCGGCCGCACGACGTTGATGAAGCTGTCCACGCTGTCGACGCTGTGGGACTACATCAACCGCGCGATGCCGTGGACGCAGCCCAAGTCGCTGTCCGTCGAGGAGGTCTATGCCGTCACGGCCTACATCCTGAACCTGGGCGGCGTCGTGCCCGACAGCTTCGTGCTCTCGGACAAGAATATCGCCGAGGTGCAGCAGCGCCTGCCCAACCGCAACGGCATGAGCAGCGAGCACGCTCTGTGGCCGGGTGCTGGGCAGCGCCAACCCGACGTGAGGGCCAGCGCGTGCATGAAGGACTGTGTGAAGGAAACGAAGCTCGCGTCGTTCCTGCCCGACTTTGCGCGCGATGCGCATGGCAACCTGGCCGAGCAGAACCGCGCGGTCGGTGCGCAGAAGGGCGCGGACACCGCGCGGCCCGTGACTGCAGCCGCGGCGGCGTCGGCAGACGCCGCGCCCGCCGCCGCGCTGGCACAGACGTACGCCTGCGTGGCCTGCCACGGCATGGAGAACAAAATCGTCGGCCCGGGCTTTCGCGAAGTGTCGAAGAAGTACGCCGGCAAGGCCGACGCGGCGGTCTACCTCGCGGGCAAAATCAGATCCGGCGGCACCGGCGTGTGGGGCGGCGTGCCGATGCCGGCGCAACAGCTCAGCGAGGCCGATGCCAACGTCATTGCCCAGTGGCTGGTGCAAGGAATGAAGTAGCCGACCGGGCGCATGGCGCCAACAGGGATACGAAAGTCCTGCGCATCGCACGCCACACCGTTGTTCACTACGATATCGAGATCAAGGAGATCTGAAATGCAGAACCGCAGACAAGTGCTTTCCCATTCGGCCACCGTGGCGGCGATGCTCGCCGCCGTCGGCCTGCTGCCCGGCCTCGCGCAGGCGCAGGCCGCGGGCTACAACAGCGCCGCCTTCGCCGCCAAGACGATGCCCGAGCTGATGAAGGCGCTGGGCGCAGGAACGCCCGCCGAAAGCAAGGACGTGACGATCACCGGCCCGGACATCGCCGAGAACGGCGCCGTGGTGCCGGTGGGTGCGGCGACCACGCTGCCCGGCGTCAAGCGCCTGCTGCTGCTGGTCGAGAAGAACCCGTCGATGCTGACGGCGATGTTCGACGTCACCGACGCCATCGAGGCCAACATCTCGACGCGCGTCAAGATGGGCCAGTCGTCCGACGTCTACGCCGTGGCGATGATGAACGACGGCAAGGTGCTGTTCGCGCGCAAGGAAGTCAAGGTCACCCTCGGCGGCTGCGGCGGCTGATCAATTCAAGGAGAACCTGACATGGCAGACCCGATGCGCATCCGCGCTCAAGTAGCCGGCGACAAGGCCACCGTGCGTGTGCTGATGAGCCACGAGATGGAAACCGGCCAGCGCAAGGACGCGGCCGGCAAGGTCATCCCGGCCTGGCACATCCAGGAGGTCAGCGCCGAGCACAACGGCAAGCCCGTGATGACCGCGCAGTGGGGCCCGGCGGTGTCGAAGAACCCGTTCATGCAGTTCATCGTCAAGGGCGCAAAGGCCGGCGACAAGATCAGCGTCACCTGGGTCGACAACAAGGGCGACAAGCGCACCGACGAAGCTGTTGTCTCCTGAAGCGCCGGCAGAGGAGGCCGCATCGATGATGAAAACAATTCTGCTGGCGAGCGCGCTGCTGCTGTCGCTGACGGCGCTCGCGCAAACCAAGTCGGCCGCCGACGGCATCGCCGAGTACCGCAAGATGCTCGAAGACGGCAACCCGGCCGAGCTGTTCGAGGCCAAGGGCGAGGTGCTGTGGAAGACCCGGCGCGGGCCGAAGAACGCGTCGCTCGAACAGTGCGACCTGGGCAAGGGCCCGGGCAAGGTCAAGGGCGCCTTCGTCGAGTTGCCGCGCTACTTTGCCGACAGCAACAAGGTGCAGGACCTGGAGTCGCGGCTGCTGACCTGCATGGAAACGCTGCAAGGCTTCAGTGCCGCCGAGATCGCCAAGACGCCGTTCGGCCGCGGCGAGCAGGCCAACATCGAGGGCCTGGTGGCCTGGGTCGCCACCGAGTCGCGCGGCCTGAAGTTCAACCTGCCGCAAGCCCACGCCGAAGAAAAGAAGATGCAGGAACTCGGCAAGCGGGCCTTCTTCTATCGCGCCGGGCCGTACGATTTTTCCTGTGCGTCGTGCCACAGCGAGGCCGGCAAGCGCATCCGCCTGCAAGACCTGCCGGACCTGACGAAGAACCCGGGTGACGGCATCGGCTTCGCCGCCTGGCCGGCCTACCGCGTCAGCAGCGGCGAGCTGTGGAGCATGCAGCGCCGGCTCAACGACTGCTATCGCCAGCAGCGCTTTCCGTTCCCCGGCTACGCGTCCGACGTGACCGTCGCGCTGGGCGTCTACATGGGCGTCAATGCCAAGGCGCGCAGTCGATCGCTCCGGCCATCAAGCGCTGAACGGGCACACAGCATGAACCTCAAATCGTTTGCACCGAGCGCCGTTCTGTTCTCGCTGCTGCTGCTCGCCGGCTGCGCGAGTGTTGCGCCCGCGCCCAACTACGACGCGCTGATGGCCGAGATGATGAAAGCATCGTTCCGCGATCAGGGCATTGCCACCGTCGATCGCCTGCAGCAGGACGCGTCGAACGCCGAGTGCTCGAAGTCCGAGGGCAAAGCCTTGCCGGAGGCGCGCACCAAGGCCATCGAGGCGGCGAACCTCGCCACCGTGAAGCTGCCTGCCGACGGCAGCTTCATCGGCGACTGGAAAGAAGGCGAGCGCCTGGCGCAGAACGGCCGCGGCATGACCTGGAGCGACGCCTCGGCCGCCAGCGCGGCCAACGGCGGCAACTGCTACAACTGCCATCAGATCAGCAAGGCCGAGATCTCCTTCGGCACCATCGGCCCGAGCCTGTACAACTACGGCAAGCTGCGCGGCGTGGCCGACCCGGCGAGCGCCGGCGGCCAAGCCGATCGTCGAGTACACCTGGGGCAAGCTCTACAACGCCAAGGCCTACAACGCCTGCTCCGGCATGCCGCGCTTCGGCCACGCCAAGATGCTCGACGAGACGCAGTTGAAGCACCTGATGGCGCTGCTGCTCGACCCGAAGTCGCCGGTCAATCAGTAGCCGTGTCGACAGGCCCGCGTCAGCGGGCTTTTCTTCCATCCATCAATCACTGATTGCTGAACCATGAATTTATCGAAGCGCGAGTTCGTTCAGGTGCTCGGCGCCGCGTCGGTGGCGGGCATGGGCCTGGGCCGCTACGCCGATGCCGATGCCGCCACCGCGCAGAGCGGCCTGTACGACATCGCGCCTTTCGGCAATGTGTCCTTCCTGCACATGACCGATTGCCACGCGCAGTTGAAGCCGATCCACTTCCGCGAGCCGAGCGTCAACCTCGGTGTCGGCTCGATGCAGGGCCAGCTGCCGCACCTGGTCGGCGACGCGCTGTTGAAAGCCGCCGGCCTGCGCCCCGGCAGCGCGCAGGCGCATGCCTTCACGTTCCTCGACTTCGATCAGGCCGCGCGCCGCTACGGCAAGGTCGGCGGCTTTGCGCACCTGGCCACGCTCGTCAAGCAGTTGAAGGCCAGCCGCCCCGGCGCGCTGCTGCTCGACGGCGGCGACACCTGGCAGGGTTCGGCCACCTCGCTGTGGACCAACGCGCAGGACATGGTCGATGCCTGCAAGCTGCTCGGCGTGGACGTGATGACCGGCCACTGGGAGTTCACCTACGGCATGGAGCGGGTGAAGGAGATCGTCGACAAGGACTTCAAGGGCAAGATCGAATTCCTGGCGCAGAACATCAAGACCGCCGACTTCGGCGACCCGGTCTTCAAGCCCTACACGATGCGCGAGATCAACGGCGTGCCGTGCGCCATCATCGGCCAGGCCTTTCCGTACACGCCGATCGCCAACCCGCGCTACCTGGTGGCCGACTGGAGCTTCGGCATCCAGGACGAGAACATGCAGAAGATGGTCGACGAGGTGCGTGCCAAGGGCGCGCAAGTGGTCGTGCTGCTGTCGCACAACGGCATGGACGTGGACCTGAAGATGGCCTCGCGCGTGCGCGGCATCGACGCCATCTTCGGCGGCCACACGCACGACGGCGTGCCGGTGGCCGTGCCGGTGGCGAATGCCGGCGGCAAGACGCTGGTCACCAACGCCGGCAGCAACAGCAAGTTCCTCGGCGTGATGGACTTCGACGTCAAGGGCGGCAAGGTCGCCGACTTCCGCTACCGCCTGCTGCCGATCTTTGCCAACCAGCTGAAGGCCGACGCGGAGATGGACGCGCTGATCACCAAGGTGCGCGCGCCGTACGAAGCCAAGCTGGCCGAGAAGCTCGCCGTCACCGACGGCCTGCTGTACCGCCGCGGCAACTTCAACGGCTCGTGGGACCAGTTGATCTGCGACGCGCTGATGGACGTGCAGGGCGCCGAGATCGCGTTCTCGCCGGGCTTCCGCTGGGGCACGACGCTGCTGCCCGGCGACACGATCACGCGCGAGCTGATGATGGACCAGCTGGCCATCACCTACCCGTACGCGACGGTCAACGAGATGACGCGGCGAGACGATCAAGACCATCCTCGAAGACGTGGCCGACAACCTCTTCAACCCCGACCCGTACTACCAGCAGGGCGGCGACATGGTGCGCGTCGGCGGCCTGGCCTACACCTGCGACCCGCTGGCCAGGATGGGCAGCCGCATCAGCCGACATGCGCCTGGCCGGCAAGCCGATCGAGGCCGACAAGAAGTACAAGGTGGCGGGCTGGGCGCCGGTGGCCGAAGAGGCGCGCACGCGCCCCGGGCAACAAGCCGGTGTGGGACGTGGTCGAGGGCTGGTTGAAGGCGCAGGGCGGCCGCGTCAAGCCGCGCCAGATCAACACGCCCAAGCTGATCGGCATGGCCAACAATCCGGGCATCGCTTCGACTCGATGAACCTCAACGGAGATCCCCATGCAAACCAATTCGTCAGTTCGCTCTCGCCGCCTTGCTGTGCCTGGCCGCCACCGCCGCCTCGGCCCAGGACAGCGTCGTCTATCACTTCGACAACACGGCGGCGCAGGGCCTGAAGGGCCTGCGCAACCTGCGCAACCACCTCGACGTCGATCCGGCGGCCAAGATCACCGTGGTCACCCACGCCGAAGGCGTGGACATGCTGATGGAAGGCGCCAAGGCGGCCAACGGCACCGAATACGCGCCGCTGGTGTCGGCACTGAAGAGCCGCGGCGTGGCCTTCGAGATCTGCGAGATCACGCTGAAGAACCGCGACCTGAAGAAGGAGCAGTTCATCCAGGAGGCCACGTTCACGCCCTCGGGCGTGGTGCGCATCGCCAAGCTGCAGGCCCAGGGCTCGGCCTACATCAAACCCTAGGCGGCAACAGGCGTGAAGACCTGGCGCGCGTTGCTGGCGGCACTGAGCCTTGGCGCAGCGCTGTCGGCCGCTGCGGCGGACAAGCAGCAACGCCGTCGTGCGCGCGCGCCCCGTCGTGCCCAACGTGTGGTTCGTGCAAGGCGAAGCGGCGATGGGCTCGTCGGCGAACCGCAACTTCATCTCGAACGCTGCCTTCGTCGTCACCGACGAAGGCGTCGTCGTCATCGACGCCCTGGGCTCACCGGCGCTGGCCGAAGAGTTGATCGCCGAGATCCGGCGCATCACGCCCAAGCCGATCCGCTACGTCATCGTCACGCACTACCACGCCGACCACATCTACGGCCTGCAAGCCTTCAAGGCGGCCGGCGCGATCGATCGTGGCCCACCAGGCCGGGCGCGAGTACCTCGGGTCCGACACCGCGCGCCTGCGGCTCGAAGCCAGCCGGCAGGACCTGTTCCCGTGGATCGACGACAAGACGCAGGTCCTCGGCGCCGACCGCTGGCTCGACCAGGACACGACGCTGCGCCTGGGCGGCCACGACTTCCAGGTTCGCCATGTCGGCCCCGCGCACACGACGGAAGACCTGGCGGTGTTCGTGCCGCAGCTCGGCGTGCTGTTTGCCGGCGACCTGGTGTTCCAGGGCCGCATTCCCTTCGTCGGCCAGGCCGACAGCCGGCAGTGGATCGCCTCGCTGACGCAATTGCTCGACATCAAGGCGCGCGTGGTGATTCCTGGCCATGGGCCGGTGTCCACCGACCCGGCCGCCGACCTGACGCTGACGCGCGACTACCTGGTGCACCTGCGCAAGTCCATGGGCGACGCGGCGCGCGACCTCGAACCCTTCGACGAGGCCTATGCCAAGACCGACTGGTCGCGCTTCGAGCAGATGCCGTTGTTCAAGGCGGTCAACCGCATGAACGCCTACAACACCTACTTGTTGATGGAGCAGCAGGGCGGAAAGTGATGCCGGCTTGGCTACGCGGTAGCCGCCAGCGCCGGCTGGTGGCGCCCGGTCGCCCGCGTCCATAGCAGCGCGACGATCAGCAGCGGCAGCACCGCGAGGTTCAGCGTGGCCCAGCCGAAGCGGTCGTACAGCCAGCCGGCGCCCAGGCTCGCCACGGCAACGGCGCCGAAGACGAGCCCTTCGTTGAGGGCCTGCACCTTGGTCTGCTCGCTGGGGCGATAACTTTGCGTCAACAGCGCGGTGCCGCCGACGAAGGCGAAATTCCAGCCCACGCCCAGCAAGACCAGCGCCGACAGGAAGTGCAGGTACTCGAGTCCGCTGGCCGCGATCAACACATGGCCGATCAGCAGCAGGAAGCCTGCTTGCATGATGCGCGGCGCCCCGAAACGCGCCACCAGGCTGCCGGTGACGAATGACGGCGCGAACATTGCGAACACATGCCACTGGATCACCGGCTTGATCTCGCCGGTGCCGAAGCCGCAGCCGAGCATCGCCAAGGGCGTGGCGGTCATGGCCATGATCATCACCGCGTAGCCCACGGCGGCACCGGCCACGGCAGCGCGCAGTGCCGGCTGGGCGACGATTTCGCGCAGCGGGCGGGCCGGCTCACCCGCCGCCGCCGCCACAGAAGGCAGAGCCAGTCGCGACAGCAACACCAGTGCTGACAGCGACGACAAGGCTTGCGCCAGGTACGAGCCGAGGAAGGCATGCGGCGGCAACCAGTCGCGTCCCCAGACGCCGAGCTGCGGCCCGGCAAACGCGGCCACCACACCGCCGGCCACCACCCAGGAGATGGCGCGGCTGGCGTGCGCCGGCCCGGCGGCCTCGGCGGCGGCGAAGCGGTAGTAGTTGGCGAAGCCTTGATAGGCGCCGATCAGCAGGTGGCCGAGCACGAAGACGCCGAAGCTCTGCCGGTACAAGCCGATCGCTGCCAATGTGCTGCCCGCAATGCCCAGCGCGGCGCCGAGCATGAACCCAGCGCGCCGGCCCAGGCGCCGCATCAGCATCGATGCCGGAATCGACGCCAGGGCCGTGCCGACCACCATCAGCGCGATCGGCAAGGTCGCCAGCCCGCGGTCGGGCGCCAGCGTGGCGCCGAGGATGCCGGCCAGCGTCATCGACAGCACCACCGCCGACAGCGCCAGCGCCTGGCTGGCGGCCAGCAGGGCAACGTTGTGGCGCGAGGCGTTCATGGCGTGGGCCCGATGCGTCGAGATCAGAACACCAGCACCTTGTCGGCCGCGGCGGTCCAGTCGGCGAGCTGCGCCAGCGTGCCGCGGCGTGCGCCCTCGACCAACTCGTCGTCGCGCAGGCCACGCGCGTCCATGCAGGTGCCGCACAGCGCCACTTCGCCGTGGTGCAGCACCTTGCCCAGCATCAACTGCAGGTTGTAGTAGCCCTCGGGCACTTTCTGTCCGCCCTTGGCGCAGGCCACGGCGTCAGCCAGCAGGAACAACCGCACCTGCTGCTCGGCCTTGCCCGCGAGCGCCCCGGCCAGGCGCAGCGCGTTGTAGGCGCGCTCGTTGCCATACGGTGCGTCGTTGAGGATGAAGAGGTTGGAGGTCATGAGCGCTCCTTTGTCTTTCAGGCGTTGCTCTTGCGGCCGCTTCGGGCCCGTTTGACCGGCAAGCCCGCCGCCTGCCATTCAATGACGCCGTCGAACGACTTGCGCGCACGGTAGCCGCGCGCGCGCAGCAGCTTCACCGCCTCGTCGGACATCAGGCAGAACGGGCCGCGGCAGTAGGCGACGATCTCCACGCCGCGCGGCAATTCGGCCAGCCGCTGCGTCAACTCGGCGAGCGGCAGCGAGCGCGCATAGGGCAGGTGGGCGGTGTCGAACTCGTCCTGCGGACGCACGTCGAGCACGATCACGTCGCCGCGCTTGGCCTGTGCCAGCAGTTCCTTGCGGCCGACACGGGCCAGCCGGTCGGGCTCGGCCATCATCTGCTGCAGGGCCAGGCGCAACTCGACCAGATGCTCCCCGGCCACCTCGCGCAGCGTCACGCCCAGTTGGGCGACATCGCCGCCGCTCAGCCGATAGACCATGCGCTTGCCCTCGCGCCGGCTCTGCACCAGCCGCGCTTCCTTGAGCGCCTTGAGGTGGGCGCTGGCCAGCTTGACGTCGATCGCCACCTCGGCGGCGACGGTCTCGACGGCTTTTTCGCCCTGCGCCAGCATCTCCAGCATCTCCAGCCGCTTCGGGCTGGCCAGGGCCTTGCCGACGCGGGCGACCTGTTCGTACAAAAGATCCTTGAGCGTTCGATTGTCCATGGAGTACATTCTAACGATCGTTGGAATGAATGCAAGCAACCGATGACTCTCGAACAGTTCGTCCTCGCCCACGAGCCCGCCATCCGCCTGGGCTGCTTCTTCGGCGTCTTTGCCGTGGTCGCGCTGTGGGAGTGGCGGGCGCCGAGGCGCGCACTGACCCTGTCCAGGGCCCTGCGCTGGTCCAGCAACCTCGGCCTGGTCGCGCTCAATACGTTGCTGCTGCGGCTCGTGTTCCCGTTGGCGGCGGCGGGCATGGCGGCCTTCGGCGTCGCCAACGGCTGGGGTCTGCTCAACCACTTCGAGGTGCCGTTCTGGGTCGCCGTGCCGGTCGCGGTGATCGCCATGGACTTCGTGATCTGGCTGCAGCATGTGATGGTGCATGCGGTGCCGGCGCTGTGGCGGCTGCACCAGGTGCACCACGCCGACCTCGACTACGACCTGACCACCGGGGCGCGCTTCCACCCGATCGAGATCGCCCTGTCGATGCTGGTCAAGTTCGCCACCATCAGCGTGCTCGGCCCGCCGGTGCTGGCGGTGGTGATCTTCGAGGTGCTGCTCAATGCCACCGCGATGTTCAACCACGGCAACATCCGTCTGCCGGCGTCGCTGGACCGCGGGCTGCGCTGGCTGATCGTCACGCCCGACATGCACCGCGTGCACCACTCGGTGGAAGACGACGAGACCAACACCAACTTCGGCTTCAACCTGCCCTGGTGGGACCGCTTGTTCGGTACCTACCGCGCGCAGCCGCGTGCCGGGCATGAGGCCATGGCGATCGGCATCCGCGGCCACTCGGACCCGAGCGAAGTGGCGCACCTTTCCGGCATGCTGCTGATGCCGTTCAGGGGCGAGGCCGGTGGCTACGCGATCAATCGCCGTCACTGGCCGGGCGGCAAAGCGGTCTCATGACCGAAACACCGGGTTCGTGCCGCCGAGTCAATCGGCCAGGTTGTCGGCCACCAGCTCGAGCAGGCTTTCCGTGGGCTTGTCCCACTTCGCGTGCTGGGCACCCAGCTCGAGCGTGATGCGGCACTGGCCGCAACTGGTGACCAGGCGCTTGGCGCCGGTGGCTTCGACCTGCTGCTTCTTCAATTCGAAGACCTTGTAGCGCAGCGGCGTGGCGCGCTGGTTGGAGACGACGCCGCCGCCACCGCCGCAGCAAAAGCCGGCGACGCCGTGGTCCTGGAGTTCGATCAACTCGAAGCCGAGCGCCGCGAGCACACGGCGCGCGGCAGCTTCGAGGCCACCACGGCGCACGATCTGGCACGGGTCGTGGAAGGTGGCGCTGTCGCCGATCTTGTTGACGCGGATGCGGCCGGAGGCGATCGACTCGTCGAGGAATTCGGTCATGTGGATGATGCGCACCGGCAGCGCGCGGCCATACCACTTGGCAGCCTCCCAGCGTGCGGCGCCGTAGGCATGCCCGCACTCGGGCAAGAGTACGGTGGTGGCGCCGATCTTCACCGCGGTGTCGATCAGCGAGCGGGTCAGCTTTTCCTGCAGTTCCAGGTCACCGTTGTTGAAGCCGATGTTGGAGGCGTCGAAGCCGGCCTGGTGCATCGTCCAGGAAGTACCGATGCGGTTGAGGATCTTGGCCGCATCGGCCAGCGACTTGGTGTGCTCGCCCAACTCGGCCGGCGCGGCGGTGACCAGGATGTCGGCGCGCTCGAGATCGCACGGAATCTCGACGCCATGCTGCTGCGAGACCTCGGCCAGGATGTCGGGCAAGTCCTCGCCGGGCGTGGCTGTGCTGCCCCATTGCCGGGCGGTGCGGTCCATCAGCGCCAGACGCTCGGGCACCAGGCCGGCCTTGAACATGCCGTGACGCGACTCCTTGACCAGCTCGGCGATGTCGATGCCCATCGGACAGACCGTGGTGCAGCGCCCGCACATCGTGCACGAGTCGTAGAGCAGCTCCTGCCACTGATGCAGCTCGTCGATGCTCGTCTTCTTCACCAGGCCGAGCGCGCGCACCAGCGGCGCCCACGGGCTGGCTTGGCGCAGGTAGGCGCGGCGCAGCGGTTCGAGCTTGCGAATCGGCGTGTACTTGGGGTCGCCGGTGGTCAGGTAGAAGTGGCAGGCGTCGGCGCACAGGCCGCAGTGCACGCAGGACTCGAGGTGCAGCGCTGTCGTGACGCCGAACTCGCGAACGAAACTGTCCAGCGCCGCGCCGACGCGGGCCTCGTCGCTTGCCTCGCCCTGTTGGTCGAAGCCCGGCTTGGCCGGGGCGGCGCCGCTCACCAGCGCACCCCGCGGTGACCGAAACGCAGGCCGGTGGCGCCGCGCGAGAACGCAAACAGGACGGCGTGCATCAGCTTGCCGAACGGAAACCACAGCAGCAGCAACTCCAGCGACAGCAGATGCACGGCCAGCGGGCCGGCGTAGATCACGTGATCGCGCGCCAGCAGCGCTGCGGACGGATCGGACGTCACGGCCATGCCGGTGACGAAGGGCAGGAAGGTGAGCGTCCAGCTGATCATGTCGTCGGCGGTGGAGATCTTCTTGCGCACCGGGTCGTTGAGGCGCAAGGCCAGCGCCATCAGCAGCGAGACGATCGTGATGCTGGCGGCGAAGTACATCACCGCATCGGGCAGTGCCGGCCACGACAGGCCGGTGTGGCGCCGGACGAAGGCGATGTGGGGTGCGTAGCCGAAGAACACCACGGCCAGGCCGATGTGAAAGGCGTAGCCATTGAAGGTGATGAGCTTCGTCGCGCGCGAGAACTCGGGGCGTGGCCACATCGCGCGCAGGTTGGCGTGCAGTACGGCGCTGAGCGGCGAGGGCGCACCTGCACGTGCGGGCGATAGATCGGGCAGGGCCGGCAGGCGCAGCACGCCGATCAGCCGCCACAGCGTGCCCAGAACGAACACCGTGACGGCGAATGCCAATGCAGGCCCGCGGGCAAATTCAAGCCAAGTCATGGTTCATCTGCCATTCGTGCCGGTGTCAACGCACACGAACATAGCGGCCGTGCCATCGGGTCTGATTGACGCGAGTCAATCAACAGATGGTGGGCACGCGCCGTCAGTGAATCCTGTAGGCGGCGTGGCATGCCACGCAGGTCTGCGACACCCTGGCCAATGCCGCCAGCGGCGCCTTCAAGTCGCCGGTGACCGAGGCATCCTTTGCCGCGATGGCGAACTGGCTTGCGGAGCGGTGCATGGCCGTGCCGGCGTCCTGCATGCCCTTGGGCATGTGCTTCGCGGCTTCGTGCGCACCGTGCAGTCCCAGCGACGACATGCCCAGCCGCTGCTCGGCGAGGTCACTGGCCTTGTCGAACGAACCCTTGGCAAGGTGGTCCTGAATCTCGGCGATCGCCCACAGGTGGTCGCGCATGTTGGCCAAGGTGTGGATGCGCAAAGCCTCGGGGTAGTTCACGAAGCTGCGCGTGTCGGGCGGCATCGCATGGGACGCTGCTGCCGCCGTGGCGGGATTCGATGGCGGGTGGTGGCCGTGCGCGGGGTCACCCGCCGAAATCGGGGCGCTGCAGGCCACCACGGTGAGTGCAAAGGTCAGTGCGAGCGTGAGTCTCTTCAAGGCATGTGCCTCCATCGTGCGAAGTGAAGCATCGTGCCCTGCAGGCCCTGCTGTGGCGTGTGATTCAGGTCATACGGTCGGCGGCTGGTGGTGGGTCAGGCTCAGCCGCAGGCCGTGCCGCTCGATCAGGCCTTCGCGCTGCATCGCGGCCAAGGTGCGATAGAGGGACTCGTGGGTCAGGCCGAGCTTGCGCGCCAAGTCCTTGAGCGACCCATCGACTTCCAACTCGCAGTGTGGGCCGCGACCTTCGGACAAGAGCAGGTGTCGAATGCGCTCCTTCGCGCTGCGAAGGGAAAGCCGTTCGACGCGAGCCCTCAGGGTTCGCAACTGCCCGGCAAGCAATGCAATCCAGTCGCGCGCGAACGACGGGTCGGCCTCCAGCAGTTGTTCGAGGGCCAGCCGCGGCACCCGCAGCAACACGCTCGACTCGGTTGCCGTTGCGTCGCAGTGGTAGCGCGAACTGCCGAGCGACGCTTCGGCAAGGAACTCGCCTGGCCGCGCGTCGTGAAGCACCACTTCCTCGCCTTCGCGGCCATGGCGGATCAACCGAACCGATCCCTCCTCGATGAAGTAGATGTGGCGGGGCGCGGCGCCTGTGCGAAAGATGCCGCGGCCCGCCTCGAACGCCAGCGCGGGACACACTGGGGCCCAGGGCGGCGGGAAAGCTCATGTGGCGCGAGACGGTCATGCGTCAGTTTGCCTTGATCCGCGATGCAGGCAAAGTCATACAATGCATGCATCCGTGGTTTGAAGGGGCGATAGACATGGCCATGCTGACGGTTCGCAACATTCCCGACGGGGTGCACCGTGCGTTGCGCGCCCGAGCCACGCGTCGCGGCCACAGCATGGAGGCCGAAGTGCGCGAGATCCTCGAGTCCGCTGTCAGCCCGCAAGGGCGGGTCAAACTGGGCTCGGTGCTGGCTGACATGGGCCGGCGCGCCAAGCTGACCGACGAAGAGTTCGCCGTCTTCGATCAGGTCCGCAGCAAGGCACCCTCTCGCCCGCCGAGCTTCGAGTAGTCGTGATCCTGCTCGACACCAACGTGGTGTCGGAGCCGCTGCGCGCGGCGCCCGACGCCCGCGTCATCGAGTGGATTGACGCCCAGCCGCTGGAAACGCTCTTTCTGTCGGCCATCACCGTGGCCGAACTGCGCGCCGGCGTGGCGCTCTTGCCCGCGGGCAGGCGCCGCACCGGCTTGCATCAAAGCCTGGAGACGCGGGTGCTGCCGCTGTTTGCAGGCCGCGTGCTGCCGTTCGATCTGGCCTGCACCCAAGCCTACGCAACGCTGATGTCTGCGGCCCGCGCAGCGGGTCTGGCCATCGCGAGCGCCGATGGCTACATCGCGGCCATTGCCGCGGCCAACGGCCTTGCGGTTGCCACCCGCGATACCGGCCCCTTCACGGCAGCGGGCGCCGCCGTGATCGACCCTTGGCAGGCTTGAGCGCGGTGCAGTCCGGCACCTGACGCGTACCTGCTGATGGAGCAGCAGGGGCCGCGCTGATTTGCAGTTGAAGTTCAGTGGCTGAAAATTCGTCGCGGCCGGTGTCGAATTCCGTCCCGTCCGTTCGTCGAGAGAGGCTGGCACCGCAAATCCAGCCCTCTTGCAACAGGAGCCTCACGATGTCCACCCCACAGACCCGATCCGCCCGCAAGACCGCCGCGCGCGGCGCGTCCACGTCGGCCAAACGCCTGCTCGTCCTCGTGGCCACGCGCAAGGGCGCCTGGTTCTTTCACAGCGACGCCAAGCGCAAGGCCTTCACGGTCAGACGGCCCGCACTTCCTCGGCCACAACATCAGCCACGTGCAGCTCGACCCGCGTGACGGCCGCACGCTGTTGGCCGCGGCCAAGACCGGCCACCTCGGCCCGACGATCTTCCGTTCCACCGACTTCGGCCGCAGCTGGAAGGAGGCCAAGCAGCCGCCGGCCTTCGCCAAGCCGCCGTCCGGCGGCCTGCCCGCGCGCTCGGTGGACCACACCTTCTGGCTGACCCCGGGCCATGCCAGCGAGCGCGACACCTGGTACGCCGGCACCTCGCCGCAAGGTCTGTTCCGCTCGGAGGACGGCGGCGTCAGCTGGGCGCCGCTGCCGGCGGTGAATGACGACCCGCAGTTGCGCGAGTGGATGGGCACGGTGCAGGACGGCACGCCCGACGGGCCGAAGCTGCACTCGGTCATCGTCGATCCGCGCGACGCATCGCACCTGCTGTTCGCCATGTCGGGCGGCGGCGTGCACGAGTCGCGCGACGCCGGCCGCAGTTGGGCGACGTTGATCAAGGGCCTGGAGGTGGTGGAGGGCTTCGATGCCGCCACCGTCACCTTTCACGATCCGCATTGCGTGCGCCTGTGCCCGAGCAACCCCGACCGGCTGTACCAGCAGAACCACTGCGGCATCTACCGGCTCGACGGGTTCGGCGACCCTTCGGCCGACACCTGGCAACGCATCGGCCGCAAGATGCCCAAGCGCGTCGGCGACATCGGCTTTCCGATGGTCGTGCATCCGCGCGACGCCGACACGGCCTGGGTCTTCCCGATGGACGGCACCACCGTCTGGCCGCGCACCAGCCCCGACGGCCGCCCGGCGGCCTACGTCACGCGCAACGCCGGCCGCACCTGGCAGCGGCTGGACCAGGGCCTGCCCGAGAGCCAGGCCTGGTGGACCGTGAAGCGCCAGGCGATGACGGTGGATGTGCAGGCCACGCCGGCGCTGTACCTCGGCACCACCAGCGGCGAGTTGTGGATCGGCCGCGACGAAGGGGCGCGCTGGTCGAACATCGCGCGCCATCTGCCGGAGATCTACGCGGTGGAAGTGGCCGAGCTGGCGTGAACCGATGAAGGTGCTGATCCCCGGGGCGCTGCGCTCGTACACGCGCGAGTCGCATGTCGAGGCCGTGGGCAGCACGCTCGACGAGCTGTTCGCCGACCTCGATCGCCGCTACCCCGGACTGCGCTTTCGCGTGGTCGATGAGCGCAACCTGCTGCGGCCCAACATGCGCATCTTCGTCAACGGCCTCGGCGTGCGCGAACTGCAGCATGCGCTGCAGCCGGACGATGACGTGGCTGTGGTGTTGGCGCTCAGCGGGGGGTGACTTTGTTGCCGAACGGCGATGCTCGGCAAGCGTCGTGCGGTGAATGCGCAGGCGACTGATCGGACGCACGGCGCACATGGTTGGAGGTCAGATCGACCCATCGGCGCTGCGAGGTGTACACGCCGAGCGCGGCGTCGGCCAGCAGCATGAACAGCACGCCTAACAAGCCCACGAACAGGCTCGCCGACCACGGTGCCCCGTGGTGGTTCACCCGATTCCCTTGGTCGTGTGGAAAACCCGCAGTTCACTTGTGGGGTCAGCAACAGCAACCACTGTCGGCGGGCGAGGCAACAAGCTTGCCTCTGCATACACTGCTGCGGCACTGACTGATCGCGGCCAGGCAGCCGCGGTAGCAGGACTAGTTTTTTCAACACAATTCCTCAGAGGATCAGGACACATGAAATCGTCACGTGCTTCCGTTGCGCTGTTGTCAGCATCTATCGCAATCGCAATCTCAGGCTGCGCCACCCCCGCCGACGGGGCGAAATGGACGTGCAGCGCAGCAGGTTTGGTGAGCGCAAACTACGATGGGTCCGAGTACGCAAACGTTCAACTCCAGGGGTTTTCGCGGACCAGCCCGTACAAGGTGACGCTTGACGCACAACGCACGAAAGCAACTGGCACGACTGCAAACGGTACGCCGTTCACTTGCTTGAAGGCCACGTAGCGTCCCACTTGGTGTATTGCCCCAGCCCCGGTCGAAAACTGTGGTTGCCGCTTCTCTCTTCCGTGCACAGTCCCGATGGGAAGAATTGCAATGAATGACTGGATGGACCTGGGGCGTACCCCGTCTCGCACTCGATGGGCAACAGTGGGCCTTGCTGCTGCCCTTTCGGCCTGCGGTGGGGGTGGTAGCTCCACTGATGACCCCTATGCATGCGATCAAGCGGCGGCCATCGCCGCCGTGGTGACGACTCAGTCAATCGCAGGTACCGCCCTTACGTTCAACAACGACCCTGGCCCCGTCGGGTCACCCACCTCAGTCGTTGAACGATGGCCTCTTACGATCGACGGCGTCGGCCACGAGCTGAACGTGGCGATATTGAAGCCGCCAGCGGCTTTGCCCGTGCGGGGGATTGTTTTCCAGTTGCACGGGATTAGTTCAGCGCAATCGACGCTGCCGCCAACGGCGCTTTACAACGAGAACATGCTGGTCAACCGGGGCTATGTATCGGTGGCTGTGGCCCGACGAGGCAACTACGGAAGTACCGGCTTCGACACGATCGGCAAGACGCCGGAGGGCCAACAACTGATCGCCGACTATCAAGCCAAGAGGATCTCCTATGCGGATGTAGATCTTGCTGCTTGGCGGTATCAGTCGAACTCCATGGTTGCCGCCTTGCAGTGGGCCGCTACCCATCCCGACCTTGCCGCACACCTTCACACCATCCTTCTCATCGGCGCATCGGGTGGGGCGCCGACCGCCATTCAGACATCGGTCGATAGCGGCGTGTTTCGCGCGGCGTCGAAGACGGCGATCATCCGGGTCACCGGCAATGACTCTGCCCTTGATACGAACCCAGAGGCCACCCCAGGTTCGTATCAGTACTACGCACGGTTGGCGCCGTCGTCAGCGCCATCGTTTTGGGCTGGTGGGCTGCTGGACCCTCTAACTTCGCCGGGAATCCTGGCATGCCAATTCAAGTTCTTTGCGCAGGCCGCACCGTTCCAAAACTCGATGATCCTCGTGCCAGGCTGGGGGCACGGCTCCTCCCAAACACTCTTCTCCGACCAGCTATATCAGCATGTTCAAGCGTATCTGGTCGCGCGCGGTCTGCCTGGCTTCTAAAGTCAGATCACGGCCTGGTGAGCGTTCAGGCGCGGGACTGGCTCAGATGCGGCCTGTCACCGCGCCGCGCTGCAACAGCGGCTCATCATGCGCCAGCAGATGCGCCTCCCCTCGCTCGATGATGAAGTAGCGAAAGGCCTCGGCCGCCGGTGACAGCAGCTTCGATTGCAGGTGGACCACGTTCCACATCCGCATCACCGGCGTGCCGGCAACGTCGAGCACATGCAGCAGCCCGCTGCGCACTTCGAGCCCCATCGTGTGCAGCGACAGGAACGACAGGCCCATGCCGGCCATCACCGCCTGCTTGATGGTTTCGTTGCTCGACATCTCCATCGTGATGCGCGGCTCGAAGCGGTGCTCGGCGAAGAAGGCTTCCATCGCCGTGCGCGTGCCGGAACCCTGCTCGCGGACGATGAAGGCATAACCTTCGAGCGCCGACACCGGCGCGTGGCCGATCTTGAGCAGCGGGTGGCCCGGCGGGCCGACGATGACCAGCGGGTGCGCTGCAAAGGCCTCGGCGCGCGTGGCGATTTCCTTCGGCGGCCGGCCCATCACCGACAGATCGACCTCGCCGGCTTCCATCATCGCGACGAGTTGCTCGCGGTTGCCGACGACGCGCAGGCGCACCTCGATGCCCGGGTGCTCTTCGTGAAAACGCGCCAGCAATTGCGGCACGAAGTACTTGGCGGTGCTGACGATGCCGATCGTCAGCAGGCCGTGGTCGAGGCGCTTGAAGCGCGCCATCGCATCGTCGGCCTGCTTCAGGTCGGCGAGCAGGCGACGCGCGTGAACCAGAAAGTATTCGCCTGCAGTGGTCAGTGAGACCTGCCTGCCATGGCGCTCGAACAACGGCAGGCCGACTTGCGTTTCGACCTCCTTGATCTGCATCGACACGGCGGGTGGCGTCAGGTGCAGCGTGGCCGCGGCGCGCGCCATGCTGCCCTGCTGAGCAACCTCCGTGAAAACCCGCAGTTGGCGGAAGGTGACGTTCATCGGGTGACGTTCAGTAAAACCTGATCTGTCGGTAAACAAAGTCTGACTATCTCTTAACTCATCGCAAACTTATATTCATCTCCATCGGTCGTCAAGCAGTCTGTTCAGCCAAGGAGATTTCGTGAACCATCCCGTCGAGCAAGGCGTCATCACCGATGCCAAGAAGCGCTACAGCGCCGGTGTTCTGAAGTACCGCCAGATGGGCTACTGGGACGCCGACTACGTGCCCAAGGACACCGACACGCTGTGCCTGTTCCGCATCACGCCGCAAGAAGGCGTGGACCCGGTGGAAGCCGCGGCGGCGGTGGCCGGCGAGTCGAGCACCGCGACCTGGACGGTGGTCTGGACCGACCGCCTGACCGCCTGCGACAGCTACCGCGCCAAGGCCTACAAGGTCGAGCCGGTGCCGGGGCGTCCGGGCGAGTTCTTCGCCTGGGTGGCCTACGACATCATCCTGTTCGAAGAAGGCTCGATCGCCAACATCACGGCCAGCCTGATCGGCAACGTCTTCAGCTTCAAGCCGCTGAAGGCGGCGCGGCTCGAAGACATCCGCATGCCGGTGGCGCTGGTCAAGACCTTCAAGGGCCCGCCGACCGGATTGATCGTCGAGCGCGAGCGCCTCGACAAGTTCGGCCGGCCGCTGCTCGGCGCCACCACCAAGCCCAAGCTGGGCTTGTCGGGCCGCAACTACGGCCGCGTGATCTATGAAGGGCTGAAGGGTGGCCTCGATTTCATGAAGGACGACGAGAACATCAACTCGCAGCCCTTCATGCACTGGCGCGATCGCTTTCTCTACGTGATGGACGCGGTCAACAAGGCCAGCGCCGCCACCGGCGAGGTCAAGGGCTCGTACCTGAACGTCACCGGCGCAACGATGGAAGACATCTACGAGCGCGCCGAGTTCGCCAAGGAGCTGGGCTCGGTGGTGGTGATGGTCGATCTGATCATCGGCTGGAGCGCGATCCAGAGCATGGCCAACTGGGCGCGCAAGAACGACATGGTCGTGCACATGCACCGGGCAGGGCACGGCACCTACACGCGGCAGAAGAACCACGGCGTGAGCTTCCGCGTCATGGCCAAGTGGCTGCGGCTGGCGGGCGTCGATCACCTGCACACCGGCACGGCGGTCGGCAAGCTCGAAGGCGACCCGATGACGGTGCAGGGCTACTACAACGTCTGCCGCGACAGCTACACCAAGCAGGATCTGCCGCGCGGCCTGTTCTTCGATCAGGACTGGTGCGACACGAAGAAGGTGATGCCAGTGGCGTCGGGCGGCATCCACGCCGGCCAGATGCACCAGTTGATCGACCTCTTCGGCGACGACGTGATCCTGCAGTTCGGCGGCGGCACCATCGGCCACCCGGCCGGCATCCAGGCCGGCGCGGTGGCGAATCGTGTCGCGCTCGAATGCATGGTCAAGGCGCGCAACGAGGGCAAGAACATCAAGGAAGAAGGCCCGGACATCCTGCGCAAGGCCGCGCAGACCTGCACGCCGCTGAAGCAGGCCCTCGATACCTGGGGCGACATCAGCTTCAACTACACATCGACCGACACCAGCGACTACGCCGTCACACCCGGCGTGTCGGCTTGAGGAGCGCATTCAAATGATGACCAACCCCACCGGCCGCGTCACGCAAGGCCAGTTCAGCTTTCTGCCCGACCTCACCGACGCCGAGATCGCGATGCAGATCGACTACGGCCTGGCCAAGGGCTACGCCTGGAGCATCGAGTACACCGACGACCCGCACCCGCGCAACACCTACTGGGAGATGTTCGGCATGCCGATGTTCGACCTGCAGGACGCGGCCGGCGTGATGCTGGAGCTGAAGAACTGCCGCAAGACATTTCCCAACCACTACATCCGCCTGATGGCCTTCGACTCGACGCGCAACATCGAGTCGATCGCGATGAGCTTCATCGTCAACCGCCCGGCCAAGGAGCCCGGCTTCGGTGTCGTGCGGCAAGAGGTCAATGGCCGGCAGGTGCGCTACACGATCCACAGCTACGCGACCGACAAGCCCGAAGCAGAACGCTATTGAGGCCGCGATGTACCGCATCGCACCTTCCATTCTTTCGGCCGACTTCGCCCGCCTCGGCGACGAGGTGAAGAACGTCATCGCCGCCGGCGCCGACTGGATTCACTTCGACGTGATGGACAACCATTACGTGCCGAACCTGACCATCGGCCCGGCGGTCGCACAAGCGATCAAGCCGCATTGCGTGCGTGCCGACGGCAGCAAGGTGCCGCTCGACGTGCACCTGATGGTGCAGCCGGTCGATGCGCTGGCGGTCGCATTTGCCAAGGCCGGCGCCGACGTCATCAGCTTCCATCCGGATGCGAGCGCGCATGTCGATCGCACGCTGCAGTTGATCCAGGGCGAGGGCTGCAAGGCGGGCCTGGTCTTCAACCCGGCGATGCCGCTCGACGTGTTGGAGTGGGTGATCGACAAGGTCGATCTGGTGCTGATCATGAGCGTCAACCCGGGCTTCGGCGGTCAGAGCTTCATCGACTCGGCGCTGCGCAAGTGCGAAGCGGCGCGACGCATCATCGAAGCGAGCGGGCGCGACATCCGCCTCGAAGTCGATGGCGGCATCAAGATCGACAACATCCGCAGCGTCGCCGACGCTGGGGCCGACACCTTCGTTGCCGGCAGCGCGATCTTCGGCAAGCCCGACTACAAGGCGGTGATCGATGCGATGCGTTCGCAGCTTGCCGCGCCGATGGCGAAGGCGGCTTGAGGTGACGTCGGTGCTTGCAAGGCGACGGGCGGCCCGCGGGCGCAGCGCAGAGGCTTGCCCTTCGCTGCGCTACGGGTTCCCTGCGGTACTCGCCTTTGGGTCGCACCGCGTAACTCGCTTCACTCACTGCGTTCGTTGCGCTCGAACAGACGCGGTGAGTCAGTTGACGAAGCGCGTGGGTACACGCGCCGACCCAAAGGCTGTGTTCCTCGGCGGCGCCTATGCGCAGCGCCCGCGGCCCGCCCGCCGCCTTGCCTGTGGCGGCTGTTCGCATTCGTGGTCGCGAAGAAACACCGGATCGCCAGGCACGAGGGTGGTGCAGCGACCGTGCGATTTCTGGTACTCCAGCATGAGCGCGGGCGCTGCGCCGGCCTCGTGCCTAGCGCGAATGGGCTCGCATATGAGCACGGCGCCGCTGTACTCGATCCCCGGTTCGACGCCGCCCGTCGTCGAACCGTCGGCAACCGTCTGCGCCGACGAGCAACGCGCGCACCGTCGCCGAGGTCCTCGCCGAAAGCCAGGTCGAATCGGTGATGGACGAGCTCGACCGCGACCTGATCGGGCTGGCGCCAATCAAGCAGCGCATCCGCGACATCGCGGCACTGCTCGTCATCGACAAGCTGCGCCTGAACCTCGGCTTGCAAGCGCAGACGCCGTCGCTGCACATGAGCTTCACCGGCAACCCGGGCACCGGCAAGACGACGGTGGCGATGCGCATGGCGCAAATCCTGCATCGCCTGGGCTACGTGCGCAAAGGCCATCTCGTCGCGGTGACGCGCGACGACCTCGTCGGCCAGTACATCGGCCACACCGCGCCGAAGACCAAGGAAGTGCTGAAGAAGGCGATGGGCGGCGTGCTCTTCATCGACGAGGCGTACTACCTGTACCGGCCCGAGAACGAGCGCGACTACGGGCAGGAGGCGATCGAGATCCTGCTGCAGGTGATGGAGAACAACCGCGACGACCTGGTCGTGATCCTGGCCGGCTACAAGGACCGCATGGACACCTTCTTCCAGTCGAACCCGGGGCTGTCGTCACGCATCGCGCACCACCTCGACTTCCCCGACTACGCGCACGGCGAGTTGCTGCAGATCGGTGACAGGATGCTCGAAGGCATGAACTACCGCTTCGACGGCGCGGCGCGCGATGCCTTTGGTGAGTACCTGACGCTGCGCCTGGCGCAGCCGCACTTTGCGAATGCGCGCAGCGTGCGCAATGCGCTCGACCGCATGCGCCTGCGCCAGGCGAGCCGCCTGTTCGCCGAGCGCGACCGCGCGTTGACGCGCGACGACCTGACCACGCTCACGGCGGGCGACATCCGCGCCAGCCGGGTCTTTGCCGCCAGCAGTTCCTGAAGCCCTGATCTTCGAAAGCCGACCATGCCCTTGTCGCAACGCTGGACCCTGACCCGCTACCTGATCGAGGAGCGCCGCCGCTTCCCGCAGGCCAGTGGCGATTTGAATGCGCTGATCCTCGACATCTCGATCGCCTGCAAGGCCATCGCGCGCATCGTTTCCTTCGGCGAGGTCGGCGACGCGCTGACCGCAACGCCCCCGCCTGCAGCTGGCGCCGTCAACGTGCAGGGCGAAGTGCAGAAGCCGCTCGACGTGATGAGCAACGACATCTTCATCCGCATGAACGAGTGGAACGGCCATTTGGCCGGCATGGCGTCGGAAGAAATGGACGAGCCGCGGCAGATCCCGCAGTCGTATTCGCGTGGCAAGTACCTGCTGGTGTTCGATCCGCTCGATGGCTCTTCCAACATCGACGTCAACGTCTCGGTGGGCAGCATCTTCTCGATCCTGCGCGCGCCGCAGGACGCCATCGACAGCGGCCGCGACGTCACCGAGGCCGACTTCCTGCAACCCGGCGCGACGCAGGTCGCCGCCGGCTATGCGCTGTACGGCCCGACGACGATGTTCGTGCTGACGGTCGGCAACGGCGTCGCCGGTTTCACGCTGAACCCGAACCTCGGCGAGTTCGTGCTGACGCACGCCAAGATCACCGTGCCGGCGGACACGCACGAGTTCGCGATCAACAGCTCCAACAGCCGCTTCTGGGAGCCGCCGGTGAAGCGCTATGTCGATGAATGCCTTGCAGGCAAGACGGGGCCGCGCGGCAAGGACTTCAACACGCGCTGGATCGCGTCGATGGTCGCCGAGGCGCACCGCATCCTGATGCGCGGCGGTGTCTTCCTCTATCCGCGCGACACCAAGGACCCGAGCAAGAACGGCCGCCTGCGCCTGTTGTACGAAGCCAATCCGATCGGCTTCGTGATGGAGCAGGCGGGAGGGCGCGCCAGCACCGGCCGCCAGCCGATGCTCGGCGTCAAGCCGACGGCGCTGCACCAGCGCATCGGCCTGATCTTCGGCTCGAAGAACGAAGTCGAGCGCATCGAGCGCTACCACCATGAACCGGCGACACGCGACGCCGGCACGCCGCTGTTCGCCGAGCGCAGCCTGTTCCGGGATTGAGGAGGGAGAGACCATGTCAGAACGCCACCCCATCATCGCCATCACCGGCTCGTCGGGCGCCGGCACGACGTCGGTGACGCGCACCTTCGAGAACATCTTTCGCCGCGAGAAGGTGACGGCAGCGGTCATCGAAGGCGACAGCTTTCACCGCTACGACCGCAAGGAGATGAGGCTGCGCCAGGCCGAGGCCGAGAAGGCCGGCAACCAGAACTTCAGCCACTTCGGCCCCGAGAACAACCTGTTCGCCGAACTCGAGCAGCTGTTCCACAGCTATGCCGAATCAGGCAACGGCAAACAGCGCAAGTACCTGCACAACGCCGAAGAGGCCGCGCCGTACAAGCAGGAGCCCGGCACCTTCACGCCGTGGGAGGGCTTGCCCGATGAAACCGATCTGCTGTTCTACGAAGGCCTGCACGGCGCGGTGGTCACGCCCGAAGTGAACATTGCCCGCCACCCGGACCTGCTGATCGGCGTCGTGCCGGTCATCAACCTCGAATGGATCCAGAAACTCTGGCGCGACAAGAAGCAGCGCGGCTATTCGACCGAGGCCGTCACCGACACCATCCTGCGCCGCATGCCCGACTACGTGAACTACATCTGCCCGCAGTTCGCGCACACGCATGTCAACTTCCAGCGCGTGCCCTGTGTGGACACCAGCAACCCCTTCATCGCCCGCGACATCCCGTCGCCCGACGAGAGCATGGTCGTGATCCGCTTCGCCAACCCGAAGGGCATCGACTTCCAGTACCTGATGAACATGATCCACAACTCCTTCATGTCGCGCGCCAACACCATCGTCGTGCCCGGCGGCAAGATGGAGCTGGCGATGCAGCTCATCTTCACGCCCTACATCTGGCGCATGATGGAGCGCAAGAATCGCGCGCTGGGAGCGATCTGATGACGTTCATCGAGCAGCGACCGCGTGATCCGCGCCGACAATGGACAGCGCGACGAGATGGCCAACGCCCTGCGCGCGCTGGCGATGGACGCCGTGCAGCAGGCCAACTCCGGCCACCCCGGCGCGCCGATGGGCATGGCCGAGATGGCGGTGGCCTTGTGGGGCAGCCACCTGCGCCACAACCCGGCGAATCCGAAGTGGGCCGACCGCGACCGCTTCGTGCTCTCCAACGGCCATGCGTCGATGCTGCTGTATGCGCTGCTGCACTTGAGCGGCTACGACCTGCCGATCGACGAGCTGAAGCGCTTTCGCCAGCTGCACAGCAAGACGCCGGGCCATCCCGAAGTCGGCCTGACGCCGGGCGTCGAAACCACCACCGGGCCGCTGGGGCAGGGCCTCACCAATGCGGTCGGCTTTGCGTTGGCCGAGAAGCTGCTGGCCGACGAGTTCAACCAGCCCGGCCACGAGATCGTCAACCACCACAGCTATGTCTTCCTCGGCGACGGCTGCCTGATGGAAGGCATCAGCCACGAGGCCTGCGCACTGGCCGGCGCGTGGAAGCTGAACAAGCTGATCGCGCTCTACGACGACAACGGCATCTCGATCGACGGCGCGGTGCAGGGCTGGTTCATCGACGACACGCCGGCACGCTTTCGCGCCTATGGCTGGAATGTGATCGGCCCGATCGACGGTCACAGCGTTGCCGACGTCGGCCAGGCGATCGCGCAGGCCAAGATGTCGTCTGACAAGCCGACGCTGATCGTCTGCCGCACCACCATCGGCAAGGGCTCGCCTGCGCGTGAGGGCACGGCCAAGGCGCATGGCGAGCCGCTGGGCGCGCGACGAGATCGCCCACACGCGCAAGGCTCTGGCCTGGCCGCATGCGCCGTTCGAGATTCCGTCGCCGATCGCTGCGCGCTGGAACGCGCGTGAAGCCGGCGCTGCGCGCGAGGCGCAATGGAACGCGCGCTTTGCGGCCTACCGCACAGCGCACCCGCAACTCGCCAGTGAGTTCGAGCGCCGCATGGCCGGCGATCTGCCGCGTGACTTCGAAGAGACCCTGCTCGCCGCGATGGCCGAATTCGGCCAGTCGCGCGAAGCCGTCGCCTCACGCAAGGCGTCGCAGAAAGTGCTCGCCATGCTGGCGCCGAAAGTGCCCGAGCTGCTCGGCGGCAGCGCCGACCTGACCGGATCGAACCTCACCGACTTCCCGGGCTGCGGCGCCGTGCGCGGGGGAGAGAAGGGCGGCCGCCACATCAACTACGGCGTGCGCGAGTTCGGCATGGCCGCCGTGATGAACGGCATCGCGCTGCACGGCGGCTTCATTCCCTACGGCGGCACCTTCCTGACCTTCAGCGACTACAGCCGCAACGCCATCCGCATGGCGGCGCTGATGAAGCAGCGTGTCATCCATGTCTTCACGCACGACAGCATCGGCCTCGGCGAAGACGGCCCGACGCACCAGCCGGTCGAGCACGCGGCAAGCCTGCGCCTGATCCCGAACCTCGACGTCTGGCGGCCCTGCGACGCCGCCGAGACCGCGGTCGCGTGGACGCAGGCGCTGCTGCAGGCCGACCGGCCGTCTGCGCTGCTGCTGTCGCGGCAGAACCTGCCGGCGCAGACACGCACGCCCGAGCAGGTGATCGACATTCGCCGCGGCGGCTACGTGCTCAGCGATCGCAAAGAAGCCGTCGCCGTGATCCTGGCCACCGGCTCCGAGGTCGGCATGGCGATGGCCGCGCAGCAGTTGCTCGATGCGCGCCACTTGCCGGTGCGCGTGGTGTCGATCCCGTCGTCCACCGTGTTCGATCGCCAGGAGCGCAGCATACCGCGACGCCGTGCTCGGCCGCGGCCTGCCGCGCATCGGCATCGAAGCCGGTGTGACACGCTGGTGGGGCCAGTACGGCTGCAGCGCGGCGCTGGGCGTGGACAGCTTCGGCGAGTCGGCGCCCGCCGCGCAGGTCTTTGCCCACTTCGGTCTCAGCGCCGAGGCACTGGCCGAACGCGTGCAGGGCGAGATCGATGCAGCGCGCCGCGGCCCGCGCACGTCGCACTGAGTGCGGCGATGAACTACGACCTCATCAGCTTCGATCTCGACGGCACCCTGGTCGATACCGCCGCCGAGATCGCCGAGGCAGCCAACCTGGCTTTGGCTGCGCATGGCATCGCACAGCGGCCACTGGCCGAGATCACAGCGCTGATCGGTGCCGGCACGCGCGAGCTGATGCGCCGGTTGCTGGCGCGCTGCGTCGAAGATCAGCCGTCGTTGGCGCAGCGCGTGCCGTTCGATGCGCTGATGGCCAGCTTCGACGATCACTATGCGCAAACCACCGGAACCAGCGCCGCGCCCTACGCTGGTTGCCGCGAGGCCCTGCTGCAACTCAAGCAGGCCGGCCTGCGCCTGGCCTGCACGACGAACAAGGAGTTGCGCCACACCGAGCGCGTGCTCGCAGTGACCGGGCTCGAAGGGTTTTTCGATCTGGTCATCGGCGGCGACTCGCTGGCAGAGAAAAAGCCGCACCGCTCGGTGCTCGAGCATGTGATGCGCACGCTGCACGCCAGCGCCGAACGCACCGCGCATGTCGGCGACTCCTCGATCGACGTGCAGGCCGCACGCAATGCCGGCGTCAGCGCCTGGGTGGTGCCGTATGGCTACAACGGCGGCCAGCCGATCGAAAGCGCAATCCCGACCGCATCTTCGACGGTCTGCTCGACGTGGCCCGCCTCGTGCTGGCTGCGCGCGCGCTTTCGTGAGGTCAAGATGACACGCCTGAAAGCACTGCTCTGGGACGTCGACGGCACGCTGGCCGAGACCGAGCGCGACGGCCACCGCGTCGCCTTCAACCGGGCGTTCGAGGCCTGCGGCGTGCCCTGGCGCTGGGACGAGGCGCACTACGGCGACTTGCTGCGCATCACCGGTGGCCGCGAGCGCCTGCTGTTCGACATGAACCAGCGCGCCGATGCACCGGCGCCGGCCGAGCGCGAAGCCATCGCGCGCACTGTCCATGCCAAGAAGAACGTGTACTACGCCGACCTGGTCAACAGCACCGGCATCGCCTTGCGCGAAGGCGTGCTGCCCCTGATGGCGCAGTGCCGCGAGCGCGACGTGCGCATGGGCATCGCCACCACCACCAGCCGCTCGAATGTGGAAGCGCTGCTGCGGGTGCACCTGGGCGCGCGCTGGGCCGATGCGTTCGCGGTCATCGTCTGCGGTGAAGACGTGGAGCGCAAGAAGCCCGATCCGGAGGTCTATCTCAAAGCGCTGAAGGAACTGGCCATCGGCCCGCTCGAAGCCGTGGCCATCGAAGATGCGCCGGGCGGCGTGGCGGCCGCGCGCGCTGCCGACATTCCTGTGGTCGTGACCCGCAGTGCCTACTTCGCGCTGGCGCCGATCGAAGGCGCTGTGGCCGTCGGTCCGGGCCTGCACACGCGGCACGGCTGGCGGCCGGGCCTGCAGGTGGCACCTGGCGACACGCGCGGTGTCGATCTGGACGACATCGAAGGCTGGTGCGCGCAGATGGACAGCATCACCGACCACCCCTGAATTCCAACTTGCGGAGCAAAGCCGATGGCCCTCGTTTCCCTGCGTCAAGTGCTCGACCACGCTGCCGAGCATGGCTACGGCGTGCCGGCGTTCAACGTCAACAACCTCGAGCAGATCCAGGCCATCATGGAGGCGGCGCAGGAGACGCAGTCGCCGGTGATCCTGCAGGCCTCGGCCGGCGCGCGCAAGTACGCGGGTGAGCCGTACCTGCGGCACATGGTGCTGGCCGCCGTCGAGTCGCACCCCGAGATTCCGGTGGTGCTGCACCAGGATCACGGCGCTTCGCCGGCGGTCTGCCAGCAATCCATCCGTTCCGGCTTCACCAGCGTGATGATGGACGGCTCGCTGATGGAAGACGCCAAGACGCCGGCGAGCTACGACTACAACGTCGCGGTCACGAACAAGGTCTGCGAGTTCTCGCATGCGATCGGCGTTTCGGTGGAAGGCGAGCTGGGCTGCCTCGGCTCGCTGGAGACCGGCGAGGCGGGTGAAGAAGACGGCGTCGGCGCCGCGGGCAAGCTGACGCACGACATGATGCTGACCGATCCGGAGCAGGCTCGCGACTTCGTCGCCCGCACCCGGCGTCGATGCGCTGGCCATCGCCATCGGCACCAGCCACGGCGCCTACAAGTTCACCCGCAAACCGACCGGTGACATCCTGGCCATCGAGCGCATCGCGCGCATCCATGCCGCCGTGCCGGACACGCATCTGGTGATGCACGGCTCGTCGAGCGTGCCGCAGGAGTGGCTGACGATCATCCGCAACCACGGCGGCGACATCAAGGAGACCTACGGCGTGCCGGTCGAGGAGATCCAGCGTGGTATCCGCAGCGGCGTGCGCAAGATCAACATCGACACCGACATCCGCCTGGCGATGACGGGCGCGATGCGGCAGGTCTTTGCCGAACAGCCCAGCGAGTTCGACCCGCGCAAGGCGATGCTGGCCGCCAAGAAGGCCGCCCGCGGCATCGTCAAGGCGCGCTTCGAGGCCTTCGGCTGTGCCGGTCACGCGGCGCGCTTGAAGCCGGTGCCGCTGGAGGCGATGGTCCCGCGCTACCACTGACGGCGATTGGTGCATCATCCGCTGCGGCGGTTGCCGCAGCGGAGACAGCATGCTCAGGACCAAACACCTCGCGCCTCTTGCCTTGCTGGCCGCCAGCGTTGCGGCGGCTCAGCCGGCGGCCGAGCTGTTCAAGGGGGCAGACCTCGCGCTCGGCGCGCAACTCATCCGGGACAAGCAGTGCGCCGAGTGCCACCGCAGCAAGTTCGGCGGCGACGGCTCGTCGGTGTTCCGGCCGGCCGGCCGCATCAACACACCGGGCTTCCTGCGCGGCATGGTCGAGCAGTGCAACACCGAACTGAACCTGGGCCTGTTCCCCGAAGAGGTGTCGGCCATCGCCGCGGTCTTGAACCGGGATCACTACCGGTTCAAGTAGGCCGCGTTGAAATATCGGTGCTTGCGAATACAATCAGGGCCAACGCAACATGTGGGGCCGACGGCATGTCGAAGCAGGGCACGGAAGACCAGGTGTTCGACTCGGTGGCCGAACTGTTCTCGGTGCTGTCCACACCGATCCGGCTGAAGATCATCAGCGCCGTGTGCAACGGCGAGAAGAACGTTTCTGAACTCCTGGCCGAGATCGAAACGACGCAGCCGAACATGTCACAGCACCTTGCCATGCTCTACCGCAGCGGCGTGCTGGCCAAGCGGCGCGACGGCACGCAGATCTACTACAGGTTGCAGAGCGAGCGTGTCGCCACCTTGTGCCGCGCTGTCTGCACGCAGGTCGCGATCGAGCTCGAAAGCGAAGCGCATGTCGACCCGTCGGACCGGCTGGTGCCGGCGACGCACCGCTAAAAGAGAGCTGCGGTCAGGCCCAGTCCTCCGCCGATGCCTTGAGCGCGAGCGCGTAGGCGCCGCTCTTGCTCCAGGCCTCGACTTCCTGCTCCAGCAGGTACAGCGTGCGCGGGTGCGTCGCAGCCCACTCCGCGCTGAACGAGATCCGGGCGCGGTCCTTGCCGTCGGCACGCAGGCGCAGCGCGTGCGCATCGACGTCGCCACGGGCATGGCATTTGATGACGGCCACCCGCAGCGCCAGCACCTGGCGTGCAAAGCGCTTGTCGCCCAAAGGCGCTTCTAGCTTGCGCAGGCCGCCGCGCTGGCCGAGCACGATGGCGGCGAGATGGCGTTGCTCGGTTTGCGAGAACGCCGGCGCGTCGAGATGGCCGACCAGGTAGGCGCTGTGGCGGTGGTGGTCGTGGTGCGAGATCGCCAGGCCGATTTCGTGCAGATCGGCGGCCCAACCGAGTTCGCGCGCGCCTTCGTCGTCGTCGGGTGCGAGGTCGCGGTACAGCGCCAGCGCGACACTGCGCACGCGCGCCGCCTGCGCGGCGTCGGCGTCGAAGCGGCGCTGGATGTCGCGCACGGTGGCATCGCGGCGGTCGCCGTGCAGGGCCGCCCCGTTGCCCCGGCGTTGAGCGGCCAGCCGCTCGTGCAGTTCGACGATGACGCCTTGGCGCAGCGCACCCTTGGCCGGCACCAGGCGCTCGATGCCGAATTGCGCGGCAAAGGTGTAGAGCAAGGCCAGGCCACCGGCGATCACCGGTTTGCGGTCGCCCTTCAGGCCTGGCAGATCGAGCTGGTCGATGTGGCCGGCGCCGATGCAGCGCTCGATCAGCGCCCGCAGCCGCTCGGGGGTGACCACGCCGTCGGCGTGGCCCATTGCGATGAGCAGCTGCGATACCGCGCCGGCCGTGCCCGACGAGCCCAGCGCTTCCTCCCAGTTCGACGGCGCGAACGGCTGCAGCGCTTCTTCGAGTTCGGCGCCGGCGGCCACCTGTGCGGCGCGAAACGCCTCGGCCGTCAGCTTGCCGCTGGCGAAGTGGCGCATCGACAGGCTGACGCTGCCGACAGCGAACGACTCGGCCTTGATCGGGTTGTCGCCGCGGCCGAGGATCATCTCCGTCGAGCGCCCGCCGATGTCGATCACCAGGCGCGTGCGCTCGCTCGGCTGCAGGTGGGCGACGCCGGCGTAGATCAGGCGCGCCTCTTCGCGGCCTGAGATGACCTCGACGGGAAAGCCGAGCGCGGCCTGCGCGCGCAGCAGGAAGGCATCGCGGTTCTGCGCTTCGCGCAGCGTCTGCGTGGCCACTGCGCGCACTTGCGCCGGCGCAAAGCCTTGCAGCCGCGTGGCGAAGCGGCGCAACGTGGCCAGGCCGCGCTCCGCGGCTTCTTCGCCGAGCTGGCCGTTGGCGTCCAGCCCGGCGCCCAGGCGCACGGTTTCCTTGATGTAGTCGATGCGCTCGTAGCGGCCGCGCACGAGGCGCGCGACTTCGACACGAAAGCTGTTCGAGCCCATGTCGATGGCGGCCAGGGGCGCGTCGGCGGCGGGCAGGGGTTGAGTCGGCATCGAGCCGATTGTGCTCGGGCAGCGCTGAAAAAGTCCCTCGCGGGGCGCGCATCCCTGCTTTGGGCGGTCTGCAGCGTTGCAAATCCTCGCCATAGCTGGAGCTATGGCTGTGGTTTGCGCCTTGCAGCCCATCCCAAACCAGGGCGCGCGCGTCCGCGGGGCCTTCTTCAGCGCTGCCGCCTTCTAGAATCCCAGGCCTTGCGCAATCAGCGATCACTGGAGTTGCAGATGACGATCGAAGCCGAGCTCGACAGCCTGGCCCCAGCGCGCGCGTTCAGCCGACGCGACTTCACGCGCACCAGCGTCGGCGCGGGCTTTGCCGCTGCGGTGATGCCGATCGAAGCGCAGACGCAGGTCAAGACCGACAGCGCTGGCCTCACGGTGGGCGAGATCACGATCGCCGTCGGCGACTTCAAGCTGCCCGCCTACCGCGCGATGCCGGCGGGCAAGAGCAACCTGCCTGTGGTGCTGGTGGTCAGCGAGATCTTCGGCGTGCACGAGTACATCGCCGACGTGGCGCGGCGCTTTGCCAGGCAGGGCTACCTGGCGATCGCGCCCGAGATGTTCGTGCGCCAGGGCGATGCCGGCAGCTACGGCGAGATCGCCAAACTGATGAGCGAGGTCGTCAGCCAGGTGCCCGATGCGCAGGCGATGGCCGATCTCGATGCCTGCGTGGCCTGGGCCAGGGCCAACGGCGGCGATGCGAGCCGCCTGGGCGTCACCGGCTTCTGCTGGGGCGGACGCATCACCTGGCTGTACTGCGCTCACAACCCCGGCCTGAAAGCCGCTGTGGCCTGGTACGGGCGGCTGGTCGGGCAGGGCAATGCGCTGCAACCCTCGCATCCGGTCGATGTGGCCGGCAAGCTCAACGCACCGGTGCTCGGCCTGTATGGCGAGAAGGACACGGGCATTCCGTTGGACACCGTCGACAAGATGAAGACCGCGTTGGCTGCCGGCAATGCAAACGCGAGGAAGAGCGAGTTCGTCATCTATCCCGACGCGCCTCACGCCTTTCACGCCGACTACCGCCCGAGCTATCAGAAGGCCGCGGCCGACGATGGCTGGAAACGTTGCCTGGCCTGGCTCGAGCGCCACGGAGTGAAATGACAGCCCCTCGCTCGCTGCGCTCGCACTCCCCCGAGGGGAGGCTCGGGCCGACGCTTGGGAGCGGCCCGGCGCTGGCCCGAGCAACGTGACCCTCGCCTACATCATCCTGGCCACGCTCGCCGGTGGCGTGTTGTCGGTGTTCGCTGCGGCGAGCCTGACCGTGCATCTGCTCGGCCGCATCGTCAAGAGCCTGGTCAGCCTGTCGGTGGGCGTGCTGCTGGGCACGGCGCTGTTGCACATCCTGCCCGAGGCCTTCGAGAGCGAGGCCGGTGCGCAGGCGCTGTTCGCGACGCTGCTCGCCGGCCTGCTGTTTTTCTTTCTGCTCGAGAAGGCGGAGCTGTACCGGCATGGCCACCACCATGAGGGCGACGACCCGCACCACCACCATCACCACGGCTTCGACGCCGAGCAGGCCGGCCGCGGCGGCTGGAGCGTGCTGGTGGGTGACAGCATCCACAACTTCTGCGACGGCATCATCATCGCCGCGGCGTTTCTCACCGACGTGCGGCTGGGCGTCGTGACCTCGCTGGCGATCATCGCGCACGAGATCCCGCAGGAGGTCGGCGACTACATCGTGCTGCTCAATGCCGGCTTGTCACGCGGCCGCGCGCTGGCCTACAACGCACTGTCGGGCCTTGCCGCCGTGGTCGGCGGCGTGGTCGGCTACTTTGTCGTCGGGCCGTGGGAAGCGCTGTTTCCGTACCTGCTGGTGATCGCGTCGAGCAGCTTCATCTATGTGGCCGTGGCCGACCTGCTGCCGCAACTGCAGCGCCGTTTGCCGATGCGCGAGACGTTGGCGCAGATCGGCTGGATCATTGCGGGCTTGGCAGTGGTCCTGGTTGCGCGTCAGTTCCTCCACTGAACGCACGATCGCTCACTGATTGCCTACTTGACGATCAGTACTGGAAGCGTGCTGTGGATCAGCACACGCTGCGTCTCGCTGCCGAGCAGCAATGCCGCCACGCCGCGCCGGCCGTGCGAGGCCATCACGATCAGGTCGCATTGCTGCGCCTTGGCATGGTCGAGGATCGCTTCCCAAGGGTGCAGGGCTTCGACGGTGTGACCACCGCACGCAACGCCTGCGGCCTTGGCGGCATCGACCACCGCCTTGACGCGGCCGGCAGCGATGCGCTCCTGCGCGTCGTAGAACTCCTGCGGCGGCACCGGCTGCATCTCGGAGATGGCGCTGTAGGGGAAGGGCTCCTTGACGCTGACGACGAACATCTGACCCGAACCGGCCTGGGCCAGGTCGATCGCGGTGTTGATCGCCTTGGTGGTGATTTCGGAACCGTCGGTGGGGACGAGGATGCGCTTGAACATGGTGCGGGCCTCCGTGTGGATGCAGACGACTGTGCACCCCGAAGCGTAGGCGCTGCTTGCGCCACGTCAACCTTTTATCAGCCCTTCGCTATCCCTTTGCTTGGGGCCTTGCCGGGTCACTCGACCACTCGCTCCACGACCCTGGATAGAGCGTGCCCAACCCCAGTCCGGCGTGCGCCACCGCCAGCAGGTTGTGACACGCCGTGACGCCGGAGCCGCAGTAGTGCACCGGATGGCCGGAGGCGATCAGCGGCTGCCACTCGCTGCGCAAGGCCGCTGCGCTCTTGAAGAGACCGTCTGCCGCCAGGTTGTCCTTGAAGAAGCGGTTGCGCGCGCCGGGGATGTGGCCAGGTGCGCGGTCCAGCGGCTCCACGTCGCCGCGAAAGCGCTCGCCCGCGCGGGCATCGATCAGGTTCAAGCGGCCCAGGCCGGCACGCACGGCGCTGGCGTCTGCCGTGGACAGGGCGGGCGCGTGAAGCGGGTAAGGGGCGTCGCCCGGCAGGAGCGCAGGCGCTTGCGTTTCCAGCGTGCCGCCTGCCGCGCGCCACGCAGCGATGCCACCGTCGAGCACGGCCACGTCCTCATGCCCGAGCCAGCACAGCAGCCACCACGCGCGTGCGGCATACGGGCCACCCTGCGCGTCGTAGGTCACCACCGGCGTAGCAGGGCCGATGCCGCAACGGCCCAACGTGGCTGCGAACGCTGCGCGGTCGGGCAAAGGATGCCGCCCGTGAAAGACACCGTTGCTGTCGTGCTTGGGGCCGGACAGGTCGTTGTCGAGATGCAGGTAGTGCGCACCCGGCAGATGCGAGGCTAGCCAGGTGCGATGACCGGCGGCGGTATCGGCGAGGTCGAAGCTGCAGTCGAGCAGCACCGGCGGGTGTGCGCTCTTCAACAGAACCATCAACTCGGCGGCAGAAACCAAGGTCTTCATGAGCATCAGCTTTCGGTCGGGGGTGTCGCGTCTGGTTTTGTCTGCCGTGCGCGCAGCAGCGTTGCGTACAGGCCGGCGCCGACGATCAGCACCATGCCGGCGACGGCCGACAAGGTCAGCGCATCATCGAACAGCAGGACACCGAAGACGCAGGAAAAGACGATGCCCAGGTACTGCAGGCTGGCGTTGGTCAGCGTGCGGCCGATGCGGTAGGCACGCGTCATCATCATCTGCGCAACGGTTGCCAGCAGACCGATCGCCAGCAGCAGCAAGAGGCCGCGCGGCGTGTGCGCACTGATGCCGCGGATCAACATCCACAGCGCGCCGGCAGCCAGCCCGCCGATCGAGAAGTAGAAGACGATGCGCTCCTCCGGCTCGCCGGCGCGGCCGAGCGCCGTGACTTGAAGGTAGGCCAGCGCGGCCCCCATCCCAGACAGCAAACCGGTCAGGCCATGCCACAGCTGCTGCTGATCGACGCTGGGTCGCAGCACGAGGGCGACGCCGGCAAACCCGAGCAGCACCGCCGCCACCAGCCGGCCATCGACGCGCGCCGCGCCCACCAACACGCCGCCGCCGATCAGGAACAGTGCCATCCACACCGACGACATGTAGTTGAGCGTCATCGCGGTGGCCAGCGGCAACCCGCCGATGGCGTAGAACCACAGCATCAGCGACAGCACACCACTCGCACTGCGCCAGAAGTGCATCGCCGGCACGGTCGTCACCAACGACACGCTGCGAAAGCGTGTCAGGCCGAAGATGAACAGCGCGCCGACCAGCGACCGGTAGAACACCATCTCGCCGGCGCCGTACTGCGCGGACGCGAACTTGACGCAGACGCCCATGACTGCAAACAGCAGCGAGGCGCAGACCATCAGCGCTGGAGCGGGCATGCGCGCCGCTACATGCCCGCGTGCATCAGGCGGTGCGAGGCCTGCTCGCTGCGCTCACATCCCCGCATAGTTGGGTCCGCCACCGCCTTCGGGCGTGACCCAGACGATGTTCTGCGTCGGGTCCTTGATGTCGCAGGTCTTGCAGTGCACGCAGTTCTGCGCGTTGATCTGCAGGCGGTCGCTGCCGTCGTCGTTCTTGACGAACTCGTAAACCCCGGCCGGGCAATAACGCGACTCGGGGCCGGCGTAGCGGGCGAGGTTGATGCCGACCGGCACCTTGGCATCGACCAGCGTCAGGTGCGCCGGCTGGTTCTCTTCGTGGTTGGTGTTGCTGATGAAGACCGAACTCAACTTGTCGAAGGTCAGCACGCCATCGGGCTTCGGATAGTCGATGCGCGCGCACTCCGCTGCAGGCTTCAGGCGCACATGGTCGGGTTGCGTGCGGTGGATCGTCCACGGCGGGCTCTTGAAGCCGAGCTTGGGCAGCAGCCAGTGTTCGATGCCGGTCATCAGCATGCCGACCCAGTTGCCCTTCTTGAACCACTGCTTGAAGTTTCGCGCCTGGTTCAGCTCATCGAACAGCCAGCTCTTCTCGAAGGCTTCGGGGTAGGACTTCAGTTCGTCGTGGCGGCGGTCGTTCTTGAACACCGCTTCGCAGATCGCTTCCGCGCACAACATGCCGCTCTTGATCGCCGCATGGCTGCCCTTGATGCGCGCGGCGTTGAGCGTGCCGGCATCGCAGCCGATGAGGGCGCCGCCGGGGAAGACGAGCTTGGGCAGCGACAGCAGGCCACCGGCGGTGATGGCGCGGGCGCCGTAGCCGATGCGTTTGCCGCCCTCGATGTGAGCCCGCACCGCCGGGTGCGTTTTCCAGCGCTGCATTTCCTCGAACGGAGACAGCCAGGTGTTCTGGTAGTCGAGGCCGGTGACGAAGCCGAGCGTGACCTGGTTGCCGTCGAGGTGGTAGACAAAGCCGCCACCGTAAGTGTCGTTGTCCATCGGCCAGCCGGCGGTGTGCACGACGAGGCCCGGCTTGGCCTTGTCGGCCGGCACTTCCCAGAGTTCCTTGATGCCGATGGCGTAGCTCTGCGGGTCACGACCGCCGTCGAGCCGGTGGCGGTTGATGACCTGTTTGCCGAGATGGCCGCGCGCGCCTTCGGCGAAGATCGTGTAGCGGCCGCGCAGCTCCATGCCGAGCTGAAAGGCGTCGTGCGGCTGGCCGTCCTTGCCCAGGCCGACGTTGCCGGTGGCCACGCCGAGCACGGTGCCGTTGTCGGAGAAGATGACTTCGGCAGCAGCAAAGCCGGGGAAGATTTCGACGCCGAGTTTTTCGGCCTGCTCGCCCAGCCACTTGGTGACGGCGCCCAGGCTGATGACGTAGTTGCCACCGTTGTGCAGGCAGTCGGGGATCAACCAGTTCGGCGTGCGCTTGGCGTCGCTGCTCGGTCAGGAACAGCACTTCATCGCTGGCGACGCGCTGTTTCAGCGGCGCACCGATACCCTTCCAGTCGGGGAAGAGCTCGGTGATGGCGCGCGGGTCCATCACCGCACCTGACAGGATGTGTGCACCCGGTTCGCTGCCTTTTTCGAGGACGACGACGGAAATTTCCTTGCCGTCCAGCTGTGCCAGTTGCTTGCACCGAATCGCGCACGCCAGGCCCGCGGGCCCACCGCCGACGATGACCACGTCGTACTCCATGGCTTCGCGCGGGCCGTACTTCTCGATCAGTTCTTTCGCATTCATGGCGACGATTCTAGGATGCCGTGCTATCGTGATTTGCGGTTTTGCAGCAGGAGAGATCTGATGGCCTACAGCATCGATTTGTCAGGGCGCGTGGCGCTGGTCACCGGCGCGTCGAGCGGCCTGGGCGAGCAGTTCGCGCAGGGTATTGTCCGCGGCCGGCGCCGGCGTGGTGCTTGCGGCGCGGCGCGTCGAGCGCCTGAAGACGCTGCGTGCCGAACTCGAGGCGGCCGATGGCGACGCGCATGTGGTGGGCCTGGACGTGACCAGCATCGACAGCATCCGCGCGGCGGTGGCGCATGCGGAGACCGAGATGGGCCCGATCGACATCCTGATCAACAACGCCGGCGTCGGCACGACGCAGCATCTGACCGACGTCACGCCGGCCGACTACGACTTCATGATGAACACGAACGCGCGCGGCGCCTTCTTCGTCGCGCAGGAAGTGGCCAAGCGCATGATCGCGCGCGCCAAGGGGACGGCGCCCGGCACCTATACCGGTGGGCGCATTGTCAACATTGCCTCGGTCGCCGGCCTGCGCGTCGGCAGCCGCATCGGCGTCTATTGCATGAGCAAGGCCGCAGTGATTCACATGACGCGCTCGATGGCGCTCGAATGGGGCCGCTTCGACATCAACGTCAATGCGATCTGCCCCGGCTACATCGACACCGAGATCAACCATCACCAATGGGCCGGTGAAGCAGGGCAGAAGCTGATCCAGCAGTTGCCGCGCAAACGCGTCGGCAAGCCGGAAGACCTCGATACCACGCTGCTGATGCTGTGTGCCAATCAGAGCCATTTCGTCAACGGCGCGGTCATCGCGGCCGATGACGGGTACGGAGTCTGAGCGCTTGCGAACCTTGTCTGCGGTCGAAGCCCGTGTGCTCGGCGTCTTGATCGAGAAGCAGGCGACCGTCCCCGACACCTACCCGTTGTCTCTCAACGCGCTCGTTGCGGGCTGCAACCAGAAGACGGCGCGCGACCCGGTGATGAGCCTTGCCGATGACGATGTGCTCGAAGCGATCGACGGCCTGAAGTCGCTGAGCCTGGTCTTCGAGGGCAGCGGCAGCCGCGTCGTCAAGTTCGAGCACAACACTGGCCGTGTGCTGGGCGTGCCGAGTCAGTCGGTGGCGCTGCTGGCCACGTTGATGCTGCGCGGCCCGCAGACGGCCGCGGAGTTGCGGCTGAACTGCGAGCGGCTGCATCGCTTTGCGGACATCTCGTCGGTGGAAGGCTTTCTCGACGAGTTGGCGGCCAAGGAGCCACCGCGCGTCGCCCGGCTCGCCCGCGCGCCGGGGTCTCGCGAATCGCGCTGGGCGCACTTGCTCTGTGGTGACGCGCCCCAGCTGCAGCACGCGTTGCCATCGGATGAGGCGGCGGCAACGCCAACGCAGTGGGAGCGTCTCGAAGCTCGAGTGGCTGCGCTCGAAGCTCAAGTCGCGGCGCTGCAGGGCCAGCGGCGCCAACGGATCAGGTCGCGCCGAGTGACGGAGGATCGATCGCGCTGTCCAGCCACGACCAGCGCGAAGGGCTGACGCGGCGCGAGGGCCGCGCTTGCGGCAGCGAGCGCAGGAACGTGGCGAAGTACTCCATCAGGCTGCCGCCGATGCGCGGGTTGATCTCGAGCAACTGCAACCGTCCGCCAGCCATCTTGAAGTTGGCGCAGCCCATGCCGTTGTAGCCGATGGTGCGCAGCATGGCAGTCAGCGTTTCGGGGTCTGGGCAGGTGCCGAGCACGCGCACCGCCGGCGGCTGCAACGCCGAGCCCTTGATGAACAGCGGCGCATCGTGGTGGTAGGCCACGGTCAGCTCGCGCTCGAGGCGGCCGTCTTTCATCAGGAAGTGCGTCGCGTACTCGACGTTGCCGCGAACGGCCGCCTGGCGGAACAGGCCCGGTCGATCGATTGCACTGCCCAGGCGCAAGATGGCCGCGTAGTCCGGTACGAGCAGGCAGTCGTCGCTGTTCTCGCCGCGGGCCGGCTTGCAGATGAAAGGCGGCGCGAGGTCGTCGCCCATCGGCGGCACATGGGCGCCAAAACCAGCGCGATGAGCGCCTCGTTCAAGCGCGGCTTGTCGTGGCACAGCGTCGGTGCAGGCTTCGTCGGGCAGCGGCACCGCATGGGCGCGGATGTGCTGGGGCTGAGCTGCGCAGAAGCGCGCGTCGGCCAGCGACAGCGGCACGATCAGATCGAAGCGCGACAGGTCGGCCTGCTCCATCGGCGCGAAGTGCAGCTTGTGGTCCAGCCCGGCGAAGCCCCTGCGGGTGGCCGGCTCCCAGCCGTAGTGCTGGGAAAACAGCATGCTCAAGGGCCGCGGGCTGGCGACCATGGCCAGCGGACGCTCTCGCTGCGCAGTACCAAGTGCGCGTGCAACGACTGAGCAGTTTGAGCTGGAAACGGCGCAGGGGGGTCATTGGGTCCTCAACCTGCAAGAAATCGTAGCGGCAGCGCAGAGGCGCTCGCGGTAAAAATGCGCTCCTGCACAGCCGGCGTGCGCTCGTTACATTGCAGCCATGAGATTCGAGATTCCCGAGCAGAAGAAACTCACGCACCAGATGGTGATCCCGATCCGCTGGGGTGACATGGACGCGATGGGCCATGTCAACAACACGATCTACTTTCGCTACTTCGAGATCACGCGACTGGAGTGGTTGTTCAAGGTCGGCGGCCCGCCCGACCCGAAGGGGTCGGGCCCGGTGATCGTCAACGCTTTCTGCAATTTCATCCGCCAGCTCGAGTTCCCGGGCGATGTGCTGGCCAAGCACTATGTTGCCAACCCGGGGCGTTCGAGCTTCGACACTTACATCACGCTCGAGCGCACCGACAACGTCGGTGTGGTCTACGCCGACGGTGGCAGCAAGACGGTGTGGACCGATTTCAAGGCGCAGAAGTCAGCGCCGATGCCGGAGTGGCTGCGCGCGCTGGTGAGCTGACTGCTCACAGGTGCTTGCGGTACAGCACCTGGTGCGCTTCGGTGTACTCGGCCAGCGGCCCGTGATGTCGCGGCTCGGCCGCCAGGCGCGCTGAACTGCCGAAGTAGGCCAGCACCTGCAACGGCGCACCGCCACCGACCGGCTGCACGTCGAGCGCACGTCGCGTATACCAGTCGGCGTCTTTGATTCGCTCGAGCACGTCCATCGCAGCGAGCGTCTCGTCATCGACCTCGAACACCTGACCCGTAACGCGATGACCTCGGCCAGGCTGATGAACCAGCCACGGCAAGGCCGAACTCGCCGATGACGTAGAGCGGAAATGCCTGCTCGGTGACGAATTCACCGGGCAGGCGCGTGCCGCGGTTGACATGGAAGTTGCGAAAGCCTTCCTTCAGCGTGCCATAGACGAAGACGCGATGCAGCGTCGCCACCGTCAGCGCGCTTTCGTCAACTGGTTGCTGCCGTCGCTGCGATTGCGCATGCGTTCGGCGACGGCCGCGCCCAAGTCGATCACTGCCAGCGCGTAGTAGCTCGACCAGTTGTAGCGTGTCACCGCCCAGAAGTTGCGCGTGCCGGCGACGTGGCTGGGCGGTGCCAGTGTCGCCGTTGTGCAGCTCCACCAGGGCGAGCGGCCCTTCGTGGGCGCGGCCCTCGGCCGGCAGCGTGGCGCCGCGCTCGGTGAACTCGTCGGCCGAGAACAGCGGCAGGATGTCGGGGCCGAGCAGCAGCGCGCGGTCGGCCGGGTTGTCCGGCGCGCGCACGTCGAAGTGCGTCGGCGATGCACGTTCCCAGCCGAAGTAGTTGAGGTAGCGGGCGACGCTGCCGATAGCGTCGGCTGCGCTGCCGGCCAGGTTGACATGGCCGTCGCCGTCGAAGTCGACCGCCCAGGTGTTCAGGCTGCTCGGCATGAACTGAGGCAAGCCCATCGCGCCGGCGAACGAACCCTGCACCTGCGCCGGATCGCAGCGCTCGCGTGCGCACCAGAGCAGGAACTGTTCGAGTTCGCTGCGGAAGAACGGCGTGCGGTCGCGGCGGCCGGTCGGGAAATCGAAACTCAGCGTGGCCAGCGCGTCGATGACGCGGAAGCTGCCGGTCAGGCGGCCGTAATAGGTCTCGACGCCGATGACACCGACGACAACTTGCGCTGGCACGCCCCAGCGTTCTTCTGCACGCTGCAACCATTGTTCGTTGGCACGCCAGAACGCCATGCCGGCGGCGATGCGTTCGCGCTCGACGAATCGGGCGCGGTAGGCGGCCCAGTTCTTGACTGTCGCTTTGCCGTTGACTGCCGGCGGCGGCATGATGAGTTTTTGCACCACCCCCACGAAGCGTGAGCGCTGCAATTGCTCGCGCACCCAGGAGGCGTCGAGTTCGTGGTGGCGTGCAGCGAGTTCGTCTGCAAAGCGCATCACGTCCTGACGTGTGCCGTAGGCCGTCGGCTCAGCGGCCTTGCCGTTGCTAGTTTGCGCCGCGGCGATGCTGCCGAACCATGCCAGCAGGCACAACGCGAACCGCCATCCTCGTTTGTTCATGCGCCAATTATCGCGAGGCGGCGCGGGTGGCTGTGGCGGCGGCATCGAAGCCCCGCCACCAGGCCGCCGGCGGCCGCGCCGCGGCGCCGCGGCCGTAGCGCATCGTGTCGAGCGCTTCCAGCTGTGCCGCCACCGCTTCGCCGGCCGGGCCGAGACGTTTGCGAACGCGTTCCGCCCAGCGCCGCGGGCCTTCGTGATCGGCGGCGTCGACGTCCAGCGCATCGAGCCGCCGCGCCACGCGCGTCGCCAGGCGCTGCCATGGATCGCGGCGGTGGCGGTCCCACCACGCCCAGGCCGCGCCTGCAAGGCTGCCGATGCTGAGCAGCGCGATCAGCAGGTAGGCCAGGTCGATCGCTTCGGGCTGCCGCCAGCCGAGGCGCTGCAGCAGGTCCAATTGCTCGCTCTTCGAGTAGCGCAGCACCCATTGATTCCAGCGGTTGTTGACGCTCTCCCATTGGCGGCGCAGCGTCGCCATCAGCTCGGGGTTGAGGCCTTCGATCGCGCCGGCCACGAATCCGGGACGCGGTCGCAGCGAACGCGACTGCACAACGCGCTCCGGCGCCACCGCGGCGGTGGGATCGACACGCACCCAGCCGCGGCCTTCGATCCAGATTTCCGCCCAGGCGTGCGCATGGCTGTTGCGCACGACGACAAAGCCGTCTTGCAGTGCCGGGTCGGCGCCCTGGTAGCCGGTGACGATGCGTGCCGGCACGTCGAGCGCGCGCATGATGACGACGAAGGCGGCGCTGAAGTGCTCGCAGAAACCTTCGCGGCGGTCGAGCCAGAACTCGTCGATGGCGTGGCGGCCGTTTTCGTCGCCGTACTCGCCGGGCGTCAGCGTGTAGGTGAAGCCTGTGTTGATGTGCGACAGCACCGCCTGCGCCAGTTGCTCGGATGAGGCAGTGGCCAGCTCAGGGCGGCGCTGCAAGGCCACCGCCCAGGCCAGCGTGCGCGGGTTGTAGCCGGAGGGCAGGTCGGTGTCGTCACGCAGCGCCAGATCGGCTTGCAAGGGGCCGTGCGAGTGGTCGAGCCAGGCCTTCGCCGACAAGCGCAGGCGTTCGGTGACCGGGCGCTCCGTGACCCATTGCAGATCGCTGCGCTGCAGCGTGCGCACGCCGTTCAGTGTGGGGGGCTCGGCGGTCGCTTCGAGCAGCGGCAGCATCGGCAGGCGGCTCGGCTCCAAGGTCATTTCGTAGGCCAGCGGCGAGCCGCGCACGTCCAGGCGCGGTGTGCGGGGCAGACCTCGGGCGAAAGAATCACTGCGGAACCACTCGCGGCCGTCGAAGCGCGACAGCACCGGCCCGCGCCAGTACAGGGTGTTGGCCGGGGGCACCCGGCCGTCGAAGCGCACGCGCAGCGCGATCGAGTCGTCCACCGCCAGCTCAGCCACGCCGCCCATGCGCAGCGTGCCCGACAAGCCTGTCTTGGCCAGCGATTCCTGGGGCACGGCCCAAAGCGGCGAAACGCGCGGGAACAGCATGAACAGCACGAGCATGATCGGCGCGCCGAGCAGCGCTGCCTGTGCCGCCACGCGGCCGGCACGCGCGATCGGTGGCCGGCCGACGGGCATGTGGGCAAGCACGAGCGCCGTCAGCAAGCCCCACACCGACACCACCATCGCCAGGGCCACTGCCATCGATTGCGTGTAGAGGAAGTTGGTCAGGACGATGAAGAAGCCGAGGAAGAACACGACGAGCGCATCGCGGCGCGCCCGCAGCTCGAGCGTCTTCAACACCATCAGCACGACCAGCAGCGTCACGCCGGCATCCTTGCCGAGCACCGTGCGGTGGCTCCACAACGTCAGCCCGATGGCCAGTGCCAGCACGGTGAACAGGACCACGCGCCTGGGCAATGGTGACTGCGTGACGGCAACGAAAGCGCGCCAGGCGATGACGAAGGCGGTCAATGCCAGGCACCAGAGCGGCAGGTGGATGAAGTGCGGCGCGACCGTCCACGCGATCACGCCGAGCAGGAACAACACGTCGCGCGCATCGCGCGGCAGGTGAGACCAGCCGGGCCACTTGAGGGCGGGCAGCGTGGCGTTCACTTCATCACCGCCAGCGCGTCCAGGCTGGCGCGCCGGTGGGCCACCCCGCTGCCGGGCGCGATCTCCACGCCGGGCAGCCGCAGGCCGTGCGAGATGCCGGCAGCGTCCGCCGCCACCACCCACGCCGCCAGGCGCGACAGCCGCGGCTCGGTGCCCGTCAGGTGCGCGTGCTGCCAGTCGAACCACAGCTCCTGCTGCACGGCGGTGACGTGATCGCGGCTGACCAGGTCGCCACCCTTGGCTGTTTTTTTCCAGACGATGCGCTTCAAGGCATCGCCTCGGCGGTAGGTGCGCACGCCGTCGAATTCGCCGCTGTCGCTGCGTTGCTGTTGCGCAGCCTGTCCCGCCGCGCTGGGCGATGCCGGCCAGGGCGCGAGCGGCGTTTCAGGCCGCGGCCAGGCCAGCGCCCGGGCGGCAGGCTTCCACACCGTCCAAGCGCGAAACAGGCCGAGCGGGTAGCGTGTTTCGACATGCAGCGTCGGCAGCGTGTGCAAGCCGCGCTGCGGTGGCACGAAGGCGAGGTTGGCCACGGCTTGGCCGCCGCCGGGCACATCGACAAAGACCTCATGGCCTCGCTGCAGCGAATCGGCGAACCCGAGGCCGACGCCGTGCTGCGTCCGGTTCGGGCTCGACAGCACGATCTCGAGCGGCATCGGTTCGCCGGCAAAGCCCGAGGCCGGTGTCTTCAGATGCAGCGTCACGCCACGCAGCGTGTTGTGCGTCAGGTGCATCGAGACAAAGCCCGCACCGGCGAGCAGGAAGGTCAACACATAGCCGAGGCTCAACTGGTAGTTGATCGAGGCCAGCAGCATGACCACGAGCACGGCCGCAAAGGCAAACCCTGCGCGCGTCGGCACGATGTAAATGTTGCGCTGCGTCAGCAGCCAGGTGTCGGTGCGCGCCAGGCGCGACTCGAACCACGCTCGCACACGCTGGCGAAGGCCGAACATCAGGCGCCGCCGCTGGGGACGTATTGCTGAAATCCGGGGCGCTCGCGGAGGCGCGCGCAGTACGCGGCGACGTGAGGCAGTGCAGGGCGCTCGATCGGTGTCGCCAGCCAGCGGTGCGTGGACACGCCGAGCACCACGTCGGCGAGTGTGAAGTGCGCGCCTGCCGCATAGGCGCCTGTGCGCTGCAGTTGCGCGTCGAGCAGGCCCATCGTGCGGTTCCATTGCTGCACGCTGGCCTCGATCTGCGCCGCATCTTGGCACTGCGGGTTCTTGCGCACCAACCCGTGAAACGCATACCGCCAGGCGCTGTTGAGCTCGGTGGCCTGCCAGTCCATCCAGCGCTCGACTTCTGCTCGATCGCGCGGTGACTTTCGGCAACAGGTCTTCTCGCCCGTGTTCGGCGGCCAGCCAGCGGCAGATCGTGTTGGACTCCCAGAGCACGAAGTCGCCGTCGGAGTCAGCGCCGGGCCGCTCCCAAGCTGGCTCGCCCCCCTCGGGGGGTAGCGGCGGTACTCCGCCGCTCGGGGGCGCAATGACGACGGGTACGAGCGCGTTGGGATTCAGCGCGGTGAACGCGGGATCGCTCGTCGGCTTGAAGCCGAGGCCCCAGTCTTCACGCTCGAAGGGCAGGCCGATCTCGGCGCAGGTCCAGAGCACCTTGCGCACGTTGATCGACGAAGCGCGGCCGAGAATCCTTAGCATGGGTCACGCGGCTCAATGCACGGCGATCGACTTGACCATCGCCATCACCTGCTCGCTGGCCCCCCGCCCGGCGCCGGGCACGGGCGACAGGCGGTGCGCGATGCACTGCACCAGCACCGCCTGCACGTCATCCGGCGCCACGTAGTCGCGGCGGTCCATCAGTGCATGGGCTTTCGCCGCGCGCAGCACGGCGATGCCGGCGCGCGGCGACAGGCCCTCGGTGAACCATTGGCCGCTGCGCGTGGCCGCGATCAGCAATTGCAGGTAGTCGAGCAGCGGATCGCCGGCATGAATGGCCAGCACCGCCTGTTGTGCGATCTGCAACTCGGCCGGCGACATGACAGGCTGCAGCCGCGCCACCGTGCTGCGGCGGTCCTCGCCAGCCAGCAGCGCGCGCTCGCTGGCCTTGTCGGGGTAGCCGAGCGTGATGCGCATCAGGAAGCGGTCGAGTTGGCTCTCGGGCAGCGGGTAGGTGCCTACCTGGTCGGTCGGGTTCTGTGTCGCAATGACGAAGAACGGCTCGGGCAACGGGCGCGTTTGGTTCTCGACCGTGACCTGATGCTCTTCCATCGCTTCGAGCAGCGCGCTCTGTGTCTTCGGGCCGGCGCGGTTGATCTCGTCGGCCAGCAGCACCTGCGCGAACACCGGGCCGCGGTGAAAGACGAACTGCTCCTTGCTGCGCTCGAACACCGAGACGCCGACCAGGTCGCTGGGCATCATGTCGGCGGTGAACTGCACGCGCCGGAAGTCGAGGCCGAGGCTGACCGACAGCGCGTGCGCCAGCGTCGTCTTGCCGACGCCGGGCACGTCTTCGATCAGCAGATGGCCGCCTGCCAGCAGGCAGGCGATGCAGTCTTCGATGCGCTGGCGTTTGCCGACAATGACCGTGCTAATCTGATCCGCGAGCCGCGCCAGACGCGACGCCAGCGCGGGATCGACATCCTTGTGTCCCATGCGCCGCACGTTAACTCAAGTCCTATGACCCTCGCCTTCTACAGCCACCCCGATTGCCGTGCGCATTTCATGGGCCGCGGCCACCCGGAATGCCCGGAGCGGCTCGACGCGATCCAGGATCACCTGATCGCCACCGGCCTGCTCGATGCGCTCGACAGCCGCGACCCGCCACTGGCCACGGCCGAGCAATTGCAGCGTGCGCATTCGGCCCTGCACGTGGCCGAGCTGCGTGCGGCGATGGAGCCGTTGACGCAAAGCGGCGAGCATTGCCAGATCGACCCCGACACCAGCGCCGGCCCCGGCAGTTGGCAGGCCGCCTTGCGCGCCGCCGGCGCCGCGGTGGCGGCCACCGATGCGGTCATCGATGGCAGTGCCCAAACGGCGTTCTGCGCCGTGCGGCCGCCCGGCCACCACGCCGAGCGAGCAGCAGCAATGGGCTTCTGCTTCTTCAACAACGTCGCCGTGGCGGCGCGGCATGCGCTCGACGTGCGCGGCCTGCAGCGCGTGGCCATCATCGACTTCGACGTGCACCACGGCAACGGCACCGAAGACATCATCGCCGGCGACGAGCGCATGCTGATGGCGAGCATCTTCCAGCACCCGCTGTACCCGTACAGCGGCGCCGTGCCCAAAGGCACCAACATGATCAACGTGCCGATCCCGCCCTACGGCCGCGGCGCGCAGGTGCGCGAGGCCATCGAGGCGATGTGGCTGCCGCGCCTGGAAGCCTTCAAGCCGCAGATGCTCTTCATCTCGGCCGGCTTCGACGCGCACCGCGAGGACGAACTCGGTCAGCTCGGCCTGGTCGAGGACGACTACGCCTGGATCACGCGGCAACTCGTCGCGGTGGCCGACAAGCACGCGCAAGGACGCATCGTCTCCTGCCTCGAAGGCGGCTACCACCTCGGCGCACTGGCGCGCAGCGTGGCGGCGCACCTGCGCGTGCTCGGCGGTCTGGCCTGAACTCATGGCGGGCATGGACAACACGGCCGTGGTGCCGGTGACGGACCTCGGCGCCTGGTTCGACTCCCTCGTCAGGCCGGGGGCGCTGATCGAGCTGGCCGTGCTGGCGGCCTGCCTCGGCCTGGCGTGGCTCATCGTGCGCACCTGGCGCGGCAACATCCAACGGCCGACCAGCGTCTGGTTCGGCGAGCGCATCGTCGATGGCGTGCTGTTCCCGGTCATCGGCTTGGCCCTGGCGGTGTTGGCGCGCTGGCTGCTCGCCCGAAGCCAGGTGCTGGAGGCGGTGGCGGTGCTGCAGATCGCGGTGCCGATCCTGGCCTCGCTGGTCATCATCCGCGTCGCGGTGCGCGTCTTGCGCGTGGCCTTTCCGCAGTCGCAGCTGGTGCGTGTGATCGAGCGCACGATCTCCTGGCTGGTCTGGGGCGCGCTCGTGCTCTGGATCACCGGCCTGCTGCCGCTCGTGTTGGCCGAGATGGATGGCATCCGCTGGAAACTCGGCGGCGCCGATGTCAGCCTGCGCAGCCTGATCGAAGCGGCGCTGTCGGCGGTGGTGGTCCTGGTCGGCGCGTTGTGGGTGTCGGCGGCCATCGAGAGCCGCCTGCTGGCAGGCGCAAACGGCAACCTGTCGCTGCGCAAGATCGCGGCCAACGCGGTGCGGGCGCTGCTGCTGCTGGTGGGCTTGTTGCTGGCGCTCGGCGCCGCTGGCATCCCGATCGGCGCGCTCGGTGTGCTCGGCGGCGCGGTCGGCGTCGGCATCGGCTTCGGCCTGCAGAAGCTCGCCGCCAACTACGTCAGCGGCTTCGTCATCCTGGCCGAGCGCAGCTTGCGCATCGGCGACATGGTCAAGGTCGATGGCTTCGAAGGCCGTGTCAGTGACATCCACACCCGCTACACGGTGATCCGCGCGCTGAACGGCCGCGAGTCGATCGTGCCCAACGAGATGCTGATCACGCAGCGCGTGGAGAACTCGTCGTTGGCCGACCCCAAGGTGTCGATCAACACCACGGTGCAGGTCGCCTACGGCAGCGACCTCGACACATTGATGCCGCGGCTGACGAACGCCGTGGCCAATGTGCCGCGTGTCATCACCGACCCGGCGCCGGCAGTGCAGCTCACTGGTTTCGGCGCTGACGGGCTGGACTTGCAGATCGGCTTCTGGATCCGCGACCCGGAGAACGGCCAGGGCAACGTCAAGAGCGACGTCAACCTGGCCATCCTGCGCACACTCAATGAAGCGGGCGTGGAGATTCCGTACCCGCAGCGCGTGATGCGCAACGTGAGCTAGCCACCGAGCTGCGTCAGGTACAGGTGCAGCGCCCGCGCGTCGGTGTCGCTGAGCTTCGACAGCGCTTCGAACGGCATCACCGCCAGCGCGCGGCCGTCCGGGCTCTTGCCGCTCTTCAACATGCGCACGAACGCCTCGGCATCGCGGTAGCGCGTCATCGCATTGCCCTCGCCGGGGACCAGGCGCGCCGCGGCCGGCCAATCGGGCGGGCCGCCGGGGATCTTGCCGCCTTCGAGCTTGGCGCCGTGGCAGCCCAGGCACATGTTGGCGACGTACTTGCCATGCTCCGCGCTCACGCCCTCGGCCACGGGTGGCTGCGGCGGCAGCGAGTGGTCGATCTTTTCGGCCGCCTCGGGGAGTTGCCCGAAGCCGTAGAGCACGCGCACCGGCAGCGGAAACTCGATCACGGCCGCGCCACCCGGTGCTGGCGGCAGCGACTGCACATAGGCCACGATCGCGCCGAGGTCGGCATCGGTGAGGCGGTTGTAGTCTTCGCTCGGCATCACGCGCAGCGGCCGGCCGTCGGGCTTGACGCCGTGGCGCAAAGCGCGCACCCAGTCGACCGGCTGGTACGCGGCCGTCACGCTGCCGGCGGCGCGCGTGATGTTGGCGCCGGCCAGGTGCAGGCCGTCGCCCGACTTGACGAACGTGCGGCCGCCGCCGTCGGCGCCGTGGCAATCGGCGCAGCCGCGCGAGCTGTAGAGGTAGCGGCCGCGTTCGAGTGCGGCGGCGTCCGTCGGCACGGCCACCGGCTGCACCTTGACGTCGATGTGTCGCTGCGCTCTGACGTTCGGCTTGCTTCAGCCCGATGAAGATCACGGCCGCCAGGACGACGGCCAGCACGAGCAATGCGGCCAGGCCGCGGCGAATCCAGACACGCATGGGAGTCTTTCCTGAAAGGGGTCTACGGGTGATGGGCGCGTCTGGCCGAGCGACGGCGACGCAGCATGGCGGGCAGGGCGGCGGCGCAGAGCACGCCCCAGGTCATCGGCTCGCGCAGCGCGGCCGTGGCCAGCGCCACCATCGTCGGCACGAACTCGTCGGCCAGGAACGCGGCCGCGAGCGTGGGCAGGTTGTCCATGGCCGCGGTCACTGGGGTGCGGCGACCGCCACGCCGTGCCGTTGCAGCACGCCGATGAGGCGCGGCACATCGGACGCGGCGGGCGGGCCGGACGGGAACTGCGCCGCGACGTCGGCGAACATGTCAGTGGCCTCGCCGCCGGCACCGGCGATCTCGACCATCGCGCCGCCGCCGGGGCCGAAGCGGAATGCATGCACGGTGCCGGCCGGCACGTGCACCAGCGTTCCCTCACGGGCCAGCGTGGTCTGGCCGGCACACTCGAACGTGACGCGGCCGCGGGTGACGAAGAAGGTCTCGTCCCACGGATGGCAATGCGGCGGCGGGCCGACGCCTTCGTCGCCCTGCTGCAAGGTGACTTCGTGGCTGCGCGTGGCGCTGTTGGGCGCGAGCACGGTGATCTGCGCGCCGAGCACGTCGAGCGCCGGCGGGTAGGACTGGGGTTGAACGATGAAGGGGCGGGTGGTCATGGTGGTTCCTCTGGATTCAGCGGGTGGTCGGGCAGTCAGGCAGTCAAGCCCAGGGCGGTGGGGATGCGCAGCGCACGGGCCAACTTTCCCCAGGCGGTGTCGTCGAGGTGCGGACGCACGGTGTCGAGCACGGCGCGCATCGCTTCGGGCGGCATCTGCATCTGCATCTCGCCGAGCAGCGCGGCGCGTTCGGCCGGGCTCATCGCCGGCACCATCCAGCGCAGGACCAGCGCCATCTCGGCCGGCTCGATCGAGGCCAGGATGCGTTGGTGGATCTCCAGCAGTTCGGCGTCGCTGTAGGCGGCCCACAGCGCGCTGTTGTGCTCCGACTCCTCGACGTGCATGTGCTCGAAGTTCTCGCCGACGAAACGCGCCAGGTGGCGGTACAGGCGCAATCGCGGCGCCGGCCGTGGGCAGCGCGCGCAGCGCAATCACTTCGGCCTCCAGCGCCGCGATCGCGTCGAGGTGCTCGGCATGCTCGCCGCCGATGCGCTCGGTGGTGCCCGGGCGGCGCGCTTCGATGGCGGTGTGGACGAACTTGTTTTCCTTGGCGACGTGGCTGCGGCAGGCGTCGAGCAGCGACTGCAACTGGGCCAGCGTGGCGTTGAGTTCAGCCGGGTCGTCGTGGTCGAGCCGGCCGACACGTGTCAGCGTGTCGTTCATGAACAGGCGCAGGGCCTTGTGGATGCCGGCGTAGAGGTCGAAGCGCGGGGCGGTGGCGGTCTTGGTGGCGGCGACGGTGCTGGGTGCGAGGGTGCTCAGTGCAGACATGGCGGGCTCCTGAAGAGGGCCCGGCACACCATGCACCGGGCATGTCGCCAGTGTTCCGATTGGCAGCTTGCGCAGCATCGCCAAGAAGGGCCATCGGTGCTGCCGGCGCGATGGCTCGAACGGGCCACGGATCCTGGCGCGCCTACGCCACGCGCTGCGTCAGGCGTGGCGCTCGTGGTACCAGGCCGCGGCCTGGCCGCGCGAGCGCAGGTCGAGCTTGTCGAGGATATTGGCCACATGCCGCTTGACGGTGTGCGGCGAGAGGTCGAAGGCGCGCGCGATCAGCTTGTTGCTGTCGCCGGCGGCCAGACGCGCCAGCACTTCGGCTTCGCGTTCCGACAGCAGCGAAGGCGGGGTGCCGGGCACATTGGTGCTCGCGGTGACGGCCGCGACAGGCTGCGATGGCGGACGCAGCGCGGCAGCACGCTCTGCCCAGCGCATCAACACCGCGCGCTGTTCGGCCGACAGTGCGCTGCCCCAAGGCGCCTGGGCCAGCGAGCGCAAGGTGTCGGGGCCGACGAGCAGCACCGACGCGATGTCGGCGTCGTTGGCGTGGCGTTCGAACAGCGGCGCCAGCAGCGCCGCGGCTTCGCCGGCCGTGCGGCCGAGGCGCCAGCGCAGCTCGGCAGCGCGCAGGCGCATTTCGCTCCACTGGCCCTGCAGGTCGAGCTGCTGCTGGTGTTCTTCGATGGCCGCGGTGAAGCCGCGCTCGGCGTCGACCAGTCGGCCTTCAGCCAGTGCCACGTAGGCCGGCAGCGTGCTCACCTGAACCCGCCACAACGGCCGCGTGCGTGGGTCGTCCCAGCTGGCGACCCGACGCCACACGCGCAGCGCCGGCTCGGTCTGCCCACCGGCGTAGAGCCAGCGGCCGACGAAGAACAGCTCGCTGGCCACGCGCTGGCCGATGTCGGGCAGCTCGGAGGCGCGCAGCAGCGTCTGTTCCAGCACCGCCGCGTCGTCGCTCAGCGCCGCGAAGTCGCCCAGCAGCACGTCGGCGACGCAGAGGAAGGGATAGACGTGGTCGGTGCTGCGCAGCGGGAAGTCGTGCCAGCGCACTTCGGCGGCGGCTTCGCGCAGCAGCGCGCGACCCGCTGCCACGTCACCTGCCCAGACGCGCAGGCTGCCGTCGAGCGCCTGCACCAGCGTGCCGAGGTGCGCGTCGTCGGCGGTCAGCCGCTGCCGCGCCTTGCGCACGTAGCGCGCCAGCGCCGGCTGCATGCCGCGCAGGCCGACGTAGGCCGGCAGCGGCAGCATCTGGAAGAAGGGCGCCACGCCCGCGGCATGGTCGAGCAGGTCGATCGAGCGCTCGGTGGGTTCGGCCAGGTCGTCGAGGCGCGCGTCGTCGAAGGCGGCCCAGACGACAGACTCCCGGCCGAGCAGCGCAGCCATGATGCCGGGCTCGTGACCGTCCCAGCGCTTGCCGGCACGCATTTCGGCCGCGCGTTCGGCAAGCAGGGCATCGACCTCGCGGTTCAACCGCTGCGCCAGCGCGTCGCTGGCCGCGCGCTGCCCGCCGCCGCGCAGCGCCAGCACGCCGTAGGCGCGCGCCGCCATCGCGTCGAGCGGTCGCGCCAGTTGCTCGAAGCGCTCGGCCGCCGCCTGCGCGGCGGCGATCATGTCGCGCCAGCGCCAGTGCATCCAGCTGACGAGCGTGCGCACGAGCAGCAGGTCGGGCTGGGTGTGCTGCAGCGGCTCGGGAAAGCGCGCCAGCCAGCGCTCGACGGTGGCCGTCTGGCTGGCGGTGAGCAGGTCGTAGGTCTGCAGATGCAGCTCGCGTGCGGCTTCGTCCCAGCGCTCGGCGCGCAGCCAGTAGCCGAGGCGGCGCACGCCCTCGGGCTCGCTCTTCGCGGCGCGCTCGAGCAAGCGCGGCAGGTCGGCCGCGCGCTCGCGCCGCAGGCGGTGTTCGAGTGCGTCGCGCAGCAGGTCGTGCAGGCGCAGCGTCGGCTCGGGCTCGGGCAGCGTGGTCACGAACAGGCCGGCGCGTTCGATCGCGTCGAGGTGCTCGGCGGCGCGCGTGTCGCCGGTCAACGCGGCGCAGCGCCCGGCGGTGAGCTCGGGCAGTACCGAGGTCGTGATCAGGAACTCGCGCAAGCCCGGCGGCAGGCGGTCCAGTACCTCGGTGGCCAGGAAGTCGAAGACCTGGCGGTCGATCAGCGCCGCGTGGCCGGCCAGCGTGGCGCCGGGCGCGTTGCGCAGCACGCGCAATGCCAGTTGCAGCCCGGCCGGCCAACCCTGCGTGCGTTCGCACAGCGCGTCGGCGACGTCGTTGTCGAGGCCGGACTGCACGGCCAGCATCCGTGCCTGGGCGGCGTCGAAGCGCAGATCGTCGAGGCGGAACTCGGCGATCTCGCCGCGCGCGCGGTAGCGTGCCAGCGCGATCGGCGGCTCGTGGCGCGACGCGATCGCCATCGTCCAGCGCGGCGTGAAACGTTCGAGCAGCAGGTCGAGAAACTGGAACACTGCCGGATGGTCGATGCGGTGCAGGTCGTCGACCACGATCACGCCGTGCGCCACGTCGGCAGCGTCGAGCGCGTTGATCAGCTCGGTGACCATTGCTCGCAGCGCCTTGCGTTGCGCCTCTTCGCTGCCGTTGCCGGAAAGGGCGGCCGAGATCAGCGAGTCGGGCGCTGCGCGCCACGGCAGGTCGAACGGCTCGAGCGCGGCGACCAGGCAGCTGAAGAGCTGCAGCGGCGTGTCGCCTTCGTCGCAGCCGACCCAGGCGACGGCCGTGCCTTCGTCATCCGACGTCTGCAGCTGCTCGATGGCCTGCGTCAGCGCCGAGGTCTTGCCGAAGCCGGCCGTCGCGCAGACCAGCACCAGCGGCATCGTGCCGAGCGCTTGAACCAGCCGCTGCTGCAACGCCGGGCGCTGCAGCAAGGCCCCGGGCCGCGCGCGTGGGGGCTGGATCTTGGTGCGGGCAAAGTTCAGCAAGGACTTGCGGGCAAGGGTGGCAGGCGAGGCTGAATTCTGCGCGATGCGGCGCGCCGTGGGCTGCGGAAGAACACGCCCCGGCGCAGGCCGCAGCACTTGCAGCGAGGGTCGGGCGAGGGCGACAGCGGGCATGGGCGCGCATGGTGCGCGGCGGTGCCGCCGCGCGCGAGGCCGTTGCGACAGCCTGCGTGCGGCGGCGACAGGCCGTGCCGGCGCAGCGACGAAAGGTCGTCACGCCAGCAGCGGCGTCGGCGCCAGCGCGACCATGGCGGCGGCCGCACAGGCCATGACGACGGTGACGCCATGCCAGGCCGGAATGCGCCAGACCGCGTCGACGCAGGCGGTGAAACGGCGGACAAGTGCGGCGCGCAGGCCGGGCAGGTGGGTGGGGGTGACTTTCATGGTGACGGCTCTTGTCTGAGGTGAGCCGTCAGTGTGACTATGCGCTGTGTGCCGCGCATCGCCCGAAAGAGCCAGTCGGTGCTCAGGCCAGCGCCGGGCCGCTCCCAAGCGTCGGCCTGAGCCTCCCCTCGGGGGAGTGGCCGCGAAGCGGCCGAGGGGTCGTCAGCTCAATCGGCGATGCGCACCTCGACGCGGCGCGCTTCCTGGTTGCTGCCGTCGCCGGTCGTCGATTCGGGCTTGCGCAACACCGCGCGCTCGGGCGCGATGCCTTCGGCCTGCAGCGCCGCGCGAACCGCCTTGGCGCGGTTCTTCGCCAGCTCGGCGTTCATCGCCGCATCGCCGGTGGCGTCGTGAAAGCCCGAGATCAGCAGCTTCTTGTCGCTGCCGGCAGCTTGCTTGATCGCGGCCAGGGCCGCGGGTGCATCGGCCGGCAATTCGGCCTTGCCGACGGCGAAGAACAGCGTGGCGGCCACCGTGCCGGTCAGCGGCGCATCGACAAACATGTCGCCAGCAGCGGCGGCAGCGCTGGCGGTGGCAGCCGCCGCAGCAACAACGGCGGGCTTGGCCGCCGGCGGCTTGCCGCCGCGCATCGTCAGCCAGCCGAGCAGGCCGATGATCAGCAGCAGCACCACACCGAGGGCGGTGCCGACGCCGATGCGCGTGCCTTGGTCTTGTTCGTCCAACATGTTGTCTTGCTTTCTTTCAGTCTTTGGAGAGAAGGGGAATGTCGTTGCCACTGTCGGCGCCGAGCAGGCCGGCGCGCGAGTACACGCCGAGCTTGTCGCGCGTGTCGTCGATGTCGAGGTTGCGCATCGAGAGCTGGCCGATGCGGTCGGCGGCGGTGAAGGAGCCTTCGCCGCTTTCCATCGTCAGCCGCTCTGGGTGGTAGGTGAGGTTCGGGCTCTCGGTGTTCATCAACGTGTAGTCATTGCCGCGGCGCAGTTCGAGCGTCACCTCGCCGGTGATCGCGCGTGCGACCCAGCGCTGCGCCGTCTCGCGCAGCATCAGCGCCTGCGGGTCGAACCAGCGGCCGTGGTAGAGCAGCTTGCCCAGGCGGCGGCCGTTGCTGCGGTACTGCTCGATCGTGTCTTCGTTGTGGATGCCGGTGACCAGGCGCTCGTAGGCGATGTGCAGCAGCGCCATGCCCGGCGCTTCATAAATGCCGCGGCTCTTGGCTTCGATGATGCGGTTCTCGATCTGGTCGCACATGCCCAGGCCGTGACGGCCGCCGATGCGGTTGGCTTCTTCGAACAGCGCGACGGCGTTGGCGAAGGTCTGGCCGTTGAGCGCGACTGGCACGCCTTCGTCGAAGCGCACCGACACTGTCTCGGCCTTCACCGCCACGTCGTCGCGCCAGAAGGCCACGCCCATGATCGGCTTGACGATGTGCAGGCCCGAACTCAGGTGCTCGAGGTCTTTGGCTTCATGCGTCGCGCCGAGCATGTTCGAGTCGGTCGAGTACGCCTTCTCGACGCTCATCTTGTAGTCGAAGCCGTTGGCGATCAGGAACTCGCTCATCTCCTTGCGCCCGCCGAGTTCGTCGATGAAGGTCTGGTCGAGCCACGGCTTGTAGATGCGCAGCTTCGGGTTGGCGAGCAGACCGTAGCGGTAGAAGCGCTCGATGTCGTTGCCCTTGTAGGTGCTGCCGTCGCCCCAGATGTCGACGCCGTCCTCGCGCATCGCGATCACGAGCGCGGTGCCGGTGACCGCGCGGCCGAGCGGCGTGGTGTTGAAGTAGGTCGCGCCGCCGGTGCTGATGTGGAAGGCGCCGGACTGGATCGCGGCGATGCCTTCGGCGACGAGCTGCGGCCGGCAGTCGATCAGCCGCGCGATGTCGGCGCCGTAGGCCTTGGCCTTGCGCGGGATCTCGTCGTAGTCGCTCTCGTCGGGCTGGCCGAGGTGCGCGGTGTAGGTGCAGGGGATGGCGCCTTTCTTGCGCATCCAGAGCACGGCGGCGCTGGTGTCGAGGCCGCCGGAGAAGGCGATGCCGACGCGTTGATTGGCGGGGAGGGATTGGAGGATGTGGGTGGGCATATCGAGAGCAACTACTTCTTTGGGGCAATGGCTTCAAGATCTTCGCGGCGCAATTGGCTCGATGTCTTGATGGCGTCAGCTACCTCTGTCTCAAGGACTTCTAAGAACTCAAGGTAGCTCTGGTGCATGGGGCCGTCCAAGTCCATCCGCGGAACTTCCGGGTTCATACGATGGTAGGCAATGTGCCACTGGCAATCGCGCGCTGCTTTGTAGACCTCAATGACTTTGATACCGAATCGCTCTACATCGTCCTTCAGCACGCTCTGGTCTACCGTCGGTCGATGTGTTCGCTCGAGTTCGAAGCCGAGTTGAGCGAGTTCCTTCTCCTGCTCGTTGAGGTTCTCAACCAGCGAGTGAATGAGTTGGTACGACAGTCGTTGCGACCGGTTCAGATGCGAAAAGCTTTCCTTGTAGTACTGCCGAAAGAACATGTTCTGCAGCGGCAAGGAGGCGTTCGCTTCGATGCCCTTAAGTGCGTAGAACTGAATCTGCCGAGCATGAATGAGAACCACCCGCCTTAGCTGATCATCCAGATCACAGAGTTCTTCAAAAAGCCCCGTCTTGAGTTTGCGTGCTTGCCACCAGTCACGGAAGACCGTCGATGACTGGGACAAGAGCCAGCCCAGAGCAACGGATACCAGCGAAATCAGGACCTTTGGATCGAGAGAAGTCACAAGAAGGTCATGTTGATTGAATGAACCGGCGCGGCATCACGCCACCGTCACCGGAATCTTCCCGATCTTCGCCTGCCACTCCCGCGGTCCGGTGGTGTGCACGCTGGTGCCGTCGGCACTGACCGCCACCGTGACCGGCATGTCCTTCACGTCGAACTCGTAGATCGCTTCCATGCCGAGGTCGGCGAAGCCGACGACCTTGGCGCCCTTGATCGCTTTCGACACCAGGTAGGCCGCGCCGCCGACGGCCATCAGGTACGCGCTCTTGTGTTTCTTGATCGCCTCGATGCCGGTCGGCCCGCGCTCGGCCTTGCCGATCATCGAGATCAGGCCGGTTTCGCTGAGCATCATCTCGGTGAACTTGTCCATGCGCGTCGCGGTGGTCGGGCCGGCCGGGCCGACGACTTCGTCGCGCACCGGATCGACCGGGCCGACGTAGTAGATGACGCGGTTGGTGAAGTCCACCGGCAGCTTCTCGCCCTTGGCCAGCATGTCCTGGATGCGCTTGTGCGCGGCGTCGCGGCCGGTGAGCATCTTGCCGGACAGCAGCAGCGTGTCGCCCGGCTTCCACGCCGCCACCTGTTCCTTGGTCAGCGTGTTGAGATCGACCTTCTGGCTCTTGTTGTAGTCGGGCTGCCAATGCACGTCGGGCCACAGGTCGAGGCTCGGCGGTTCGAGGTAGGCCGGGCCCGAGCCGTCCATCACCACATGCGCGTGGCGCGTCGCGGCGCAGTTGGGGATCATCGCCACGGCCTTGCCGACGGCATGCGTCGGGAAGGTCTTGATCTTGACGTCGAGCACGGTGGTCAGGCCGCCGAGGCCTTGCGCGCCGATGCCCAGCGCGTTGACCTTGTCGCACAGCTCGACGCGAAGCTTCTCCTCGTCGGTCTTCGGCCCGCGCTGCTTCAGATCGAACATGTCGATGTCGTCCATCAGCGCTTCCTTGGCCATCGCCATCGCCTTCTCCGCCGTGCCGCCGACGCCGATGCCGAGCATGCCCGGCGGGCACCAGCCCGCGCCCATCTTCGGCACGGTCTTCAGCACCCACTCGACCAGCGAGTCGCTGGCCTTCAACATCTCGAAGTTGCTCTTCATCTCCGAGCCGCCGCCCTTGGCCGCGACGCCGACGCCGAGCGTGTTGCCGGGCACGACCTTCATGCTGACGACGGCCGGCGTGTTGTCCTTGGTGTTCTTGCGCGAGAACAGCGGGTCTGCGACGACCGAGCCGCGCAGCTTGTTGTCGGGGTCGAGATACGCGCGGCGCACGCCTTCGTTGACGGCGTCGTCGATGGTTCCTTCGCCGAAGCCTTCCCAGCGCACGTCCATGCCGACGTCGAGAAAGACGTTGACGATGCCGGTGTCCTGACAAATCGGGCGCTTGCCCTCGGCGCACATGCGCGAGTTGGTGAGGATCTGCGCGATCGCGTCCT
>CAVTAM010000053.1:0-327307 GCA_963732625.1 uncultured beta proteobacterium
CGCGCTGGCGGGCGACCAGCGCGGCGACGATCCAGCCGACGCCGAGCATCGTGGCGAGCAGCCAGACATGCTGGCGCAGATCGACGCTGAAGGTGCCGCGCGGCGGCACGAAGGTCCAGTTGAAGGCCAACACGGCAGCAGCGCCAGCCAGCGCCGAAGCGGCCGGCCGCAACCACAGGCCGGCGATGGCCGAGGCCAGCACGAGCAGCAAGGCCAGGTTGGCGAGATCGAGCGTGCGATCGAGCACCAGCATCGCCGCCCAGGCCACGGCCCAGACGAGCAACGCGTAAACACCGCGGCGCCGCGCGGCGAGCAGAGCGAACGGCGTGCGTGGCGACATGGCAATCACCGTAGCACGCACGGCATCAGGAAATCATCAGGAACGCGGCGCGCGAGCCCCGTCTGGCGGGCTCAGGTCAGCACGCCCTTGATCAGCCGCAGCATGCGGTTGCAACGCGCCGCGAGCTGCTCGTCGTGGCTGACGAGCACGAACGCGGTGCCGTGTTCGCGCGCCAGATCGAGCATCAGACGGAACACGCCGTCGGCGGTTTCGCGGTCGAGGTTGCCGGTGGGCTCGTCGGCGAGCACGCAGGCCGGTTGCGTCACCAGCGCGCGCGCGATCGCCACGCGCTGACGCTCACCGCCGGAGAGCTCCGACGGACGGTGTTTGATGCGCGCGGCCAGGCCCACCTTGGCCAGCATCGCCGCGGCGACGTCGCGCGACGCTTGCAGCGAATTGCGTCGGATGCGCAGCGGCATCGCCACGTTGTCGAGGGCGCTGAACTCGGGCAGCAGGTGGTGGAACTGGTAGACGAAGCCGAGGTGCTGGTTGCGCCAAACACCCTGCTCTGTCGCATTCATCGTCGTGAAATCGCGGCCGGCGAGCGTGACGCTGCCGGCGCTCGGCGCGTCGAGCCCGCCGAGCAGGTGCAGCAACGTGCTCTTGCCCGAGCCCGAAGCGCCGACGATGGCCAGCGTTTCGCCTTTGCGCACGGCGAGATCGACGCCGCGCAGCACCTCGACATCGAGCTCGCCGTCGTGAAAGCGCTTGCTCAAGCCCTTGCAGGTCAACACCTCACTCATACCGCAGCGCCTCGGCCGGGTTGACGCGGCTGGCGCGCCAGCTCGGGTACAGCGTGGCGACGAAGGCCAGCGCGAGGGAGATCAGCGTGATCGGCAGGATGTCGCTCCACAGCGGCTGGCTCGGCATGCGGCTGATGACGTAGATGCTGGCCGGCAAGAAGCTCGTCGACAACAGCCGCTCCAACGCCGGCACCAGCACGTCGATGTTGAAGGCTACAACCAAGCCGAGCGCCACACCGGCCAGCGTGCCGACGATGCCGGCGAGCGCGCCCTGCACGACGAAGATGCCCATGACAGAGCGCGGGCTCGCGCCGAGCGTGCGCAGGATGGCGATGTCGGCGCGCTTGTCCGTCACCGTCATCACCAGCGTGCTGACGAGGTTGAACGCGGCCACGGCGACGATCAGCGTCAGGATGATGAACATCAAGCGCTTCTCGAGTTGCACCGCATCGAACCAGTTGCGGTTGGTGCGCGTCCAGTCGCGCACGCTGACGGTGTCGGGCAGCGCACGCTGCATGGCGTCGGCGATGCCACGCGCCTGGTGAAGGTCGGCCAGCCTCAACTGCACGCCGGTGGCGCCTTCGGTGCGCAGCAGTTTGGCCGCATCGTCGAGGTGCACCAGCGCATACGCGCTGTCGTACTCGTAGTGGCCGCTGTCGAAGGTGCCGGCGAGCGTGAACTGTTTGAGCCGCGGCACCACCCCGGCCGGTGTGACCTGCCCGCTCGGTGCGATCACGGTCACCTTGTCGCCCGTGCGCGCGCCGAGCGAGCGCGCCAGTTCGATGCCGAGCACGATGTTCCACTCGCCCGGCACGAGCTTGGCGAAGGCGCCGTCCTTCATCTGCGCTGCGAGCGGCGTGACGCTGGCCTCTTCGGCCGGCACGATGCCGCGCACCAGCGCGCCGCGCATCTCGTCGCCGCGCGCGGTGAGCACCTGCGCCGAGATGAACGGCGCGGCGCCGAGCACCTGTTGCGGCGCGGCGGCGCGCGCGGCCTCGGCGGTGGCCTTCCAATCGGGCAACGCGGTGCCGCTGCGATCGACCAGCTCGACATGCGCGATCACGCTCAGCATGCGGTCGCGCACCTCGCGCTGAAAGCCGTTCATCACCGACAGCACGATGATCAGTGCGGCCACGCCGAGCGCGATGCCGATCATCGACGTGGCCGAGATGAACGAGATGAAACCGTTGCGGCGTCCGGCGCGGCCGGCGCGCACGTAGCGCCAGCCGATCTGCCATTCGTAGGGGGTGGAACTCATGGGGTTGGGCATCGTAATCGACGGTGCACGGGATAATGAGTCGAGTGCACCTCATCGCTCCTTTCGCATCCCCTTGCTCCGCCGCCGGCCGCGACGCCCTCTCGCGTTTGGCCACACCGGCGCTCGACGCCCTGCTGGCAGGGTGGCAGGAGCACGGCCGCGACGAAGGCGACGAGTGGACGCTGCACACGCCGCACGAGCGCGTGCTGGCCAAGGCGCTCGGCTGGCGCGTCGCTGGCGATGCGCCTTTGCCTTGGGCAGCGCGGCAGGCTGCGGCCGACGGCATCGACGTCGGTACCGCGGCGTGGGGCCTGATCACGCCGGTGCATTGGCGCGTCGGCGCCGATGCGATCCACCTCGCCGACCCGCGCTCGCTCGGCCTTGACGAAGCCACGTCACGCGCGCTCTTCGACGCCGTGCGGCCGCTGTTCGAGAGCGAGGGCGTGACGCTGGCCTGGGGCGCGCCGCTGCGCTGGTATGCCTCGCACGCCGACCTGGCTGCGCTGCAGACGGCCTCGCTCGACCGCGTCGTCGGCCGCAGCATCGACCGTTGGCTGCCCGCCGAGCTCAGTGCGCGGCCCGTGCGGCGCCTGCAGAACGAAGTGCAGATGCTGCTCTACACGCACCCGGTCAACACCGAGCGCGAGGCCGCGGGCACGATGACGGTCAACTCGTTCTGGCTCTCCGGCTGCGGCGTCTTGCAGCGCGACGCCAAGTACAACGTGCAGGTCGATGACCGCCTGACGGCTCCCGCACTCGCCGAAGACTGGCCAGCCTGGGCGGCGGCGTGGCGCGCGCTCGATGCGTCGATGCTGCCGACACGGCCGCTGCAGTGGCTGACCTTGTGCGGCGAGCGCAGCGCCGTCACCTTCGAGCGCACCGAGCAGCGGCTGTGGCAGCGCGTGGCGTCGGCGCTCAAGGGCCGGCGTGCGGCGCGCGAATGGCTGGAAGCATTGTGAGTTCACCCAAGATCGAACTGCGCGACGTGCCACCGCGCACGGTGTTTGCACTCGAACAGGCGGGCGTGCATCCGTTGTTGGCGCGCCTGTTTGCATCGCGCGGTGTGAAGACGCACGACGAGCTCGACGATGCCTTGGCCCACCTGCTGCCGCCGTCGTCGATGAAGGGCACGCAGCAAGCCGCGACGCTGCTCGCTGATGCGATCGAACAGCAGCGCCGCATCTGCATCGTTGCCGACTACGACTGCGACGGCGCAACGGCCTGCGCCGTCGCCCTGCGCGGGCTGGCGATGCTCGGCGCCGCTCCCGGCACGCTGTCGTACGTGGTGCCCGACCGCACCGTGCACGGCTACGGCCTGACGCCACCGATCGTCGATCTGGCGCTCGCGCACCAGCCGCGCCTGCTCGTCACGGTGGACAACGGCATCGCCAGCTTCGACGGCGTGGCGCACGCGCGCGCGCACGGTCTCGACGTGCTCGTCACCGACCACCATTTGCCGGCGCTGGTGGACGGGGTGGTGCAACTGCCCGACGCGAGCTGCATCGTCAACCCGAACCAGCCGGGCTGCGAGTTCGCGAGCAAGTCAATCGCCGGCGTCGGCGTGATGTTCTACGTGCTGCTGGCCACGCGCGCTGTGCTGCGCGCGCGCGGGCGTTTCGATGCGGTCGGCGCCGGGCCGTCCCAAGCCGACCACGCCCCCCGCGGGGGGGCGGGCGCGCAGCGCCCTGGGGGGCAAGTCAAGCAACCCAAGCTCGATGCGCTGCTCGATCTGGTCGCACTCGGCACCGTGGCCGATGTGGTGAAGCTCGACGGCAACAACCGCCGCCTCGTTGCGCACGGCATCAAGCGCATCCGCGCCGGCCGCCTGTGTGCCGGCATCGCCGCGCTCTACGCCGTGGCCAAGCGCGAACCCACACGCGCCGCCACATTCGACTTCGGCTTCACGCTCGGGCCCCGCATCAACGCGGCGGGACGATTGGCCGACATGACGCTCGGCATCGAATGCCTCGTCACCGACGATCCGTCGCGCGCAACGGAACTGGCGCAGCAACTCGACACCATCAACCGCGAGCGCCGCGATGTCGAAGCCGGCATGCGCGAACAAGCCGAGCTGGCGCTGGAGCACTTGATGCCCGAAGGCGAACCGCCACCCGCGCTGGCGCTCTTCGACCCCGAGTTCCACGAAGGCGTGGTCGGCATCGTCGCCGGCCGATTGAAAGACCGCCTGCACCGCCCGACCTTCGTCTTCGCACTCGCGTTAGACGGATCGCTCAAAGGCTCAGGCCGCTCGATCCCCGGCTTCCACCTGCGCGACGCGTTGGACCTCGTCGCCAAGCGCCACCCCGGCGTGTTGAAGCGCTTCGGCGGCCACGCGATGGCAGCAGGATGCTCGCTGGGCGTTGAGCACTTCGATGTCTTCGACCAGGCGCTGCAGCAAGTCGCCCGCGAATGGCTCGACGCGGCCACGCTGACGCGCCGCCTGCTCACCGACGGCCCACTCGCGCTCGAATACTTCAACGCCGAAACGGTGGCCAAACTCGACGGTCAAGTCTGGGGCCAGGCCTTCGAAGCGCCGCTGTTCTGCGACGACGTGCAGGTGCTCGGCCAACGCCTGGTCGCCGAGAAACACTTGAAGCTGCGCATCAAACACCAGGGCCAGATCCGCGACGCGATTTGGTTCGGCCATGCCGAACCGGTGGCCGAAAACGTGCGATTGGCCTATCGGCTGTCGCTCGACGAGTGGCAGGGGCAGCAGCGGGTGCAGATGGTGGTGGAGGCGGTGGGCAATTGAGGCGTGCGTCGCGTGAGCAAGGGGTTCAGCCCGCACGCGCAAACTTCAGGGCCTGAAGGGCACCTGCATGCCACGCAAAAAACACGGCGACGTTGATCCAGACGGTGAACCAGAACACCACGACGAAGGTTTGCTTGGACGTCTTGTGACGAAGAATCTGCTGCGCGAGAAGCGCGCCGGGCCAGCCGCCGGCAAGTGAAAGCAGGTGCAGCGTGTTTTCGGCGGTACGCCAGTTTCCTGATACCGCCGCGGCCTTGTCGAGTGCGTAGGCGACGAAAGCAACCAAACTGAAGCCGAGATAGGCCAGGAGCACCGGCGGCCGGAAACCCCAACGGTAGACAACGTATGCGTACACCGCACCGAAGGCTGGAATCACGAGGACACGCGCCAAGGTCCAAGGAGCGGGGGATGGGCTCCTTGCCGCAGCGTGCGCAGGAGAGCGGACCGGGTACTGAACCGAGTGCGCTCGCTTCTTGCCACTGGGCCCAAGCTCCACTTCAAAGGTGACCTCCTGGCCCAAGCTCGGCCGCCCCGTGCCAGGCGGAAAAGCCTTGATGTGGACAAAAATCTCTTGGCCTCCCTGCGTGGGCGCGATGAAACCAAAGCCTCGATCGTCGTTCCAGGTTTCTAGTATTCCGGTAAAGCGCATGGGACGCCCTGAAACGGACTACTACCGACTTCTACGCGGCGGCTTTCACCGCCCGATACTCCGAAAAGATGCCCAACTCCACATGCCTCTCGGCCGCGTCGAACCCGGCATCGGCCAGCGTGCGCAGCACCGCTTGCGGCGGCGCGCAGGCTTCGATCGTGTCCCAGTAGTAGCGCCAGAGCTCGGCCGTCTGCGGCTTGCGCGCGACCAGCTTGGCGATCGTCGGCACCACGCCGCGCATGTAGGCGCGCAGCAGCGTGTTGGCGAGCGCGCCGTCGGCAGGCGTGATCTCGAGGATCAGCACGCGGCCGCCGGGCTTCAACACGCGCGCAAATTCGGCAAACGCCGCCGACAGGTCGGCGATGTGGCGCAGCGCATAGCCCATCGAGATGAAGTCGGCGCTGGCGCTCGGCAACGGCATGCGCTCGGCGCGGCCATCGACGCAGCGCACGTCGGCGGGCAAGCCGGACTGCGCGATCATGCCGGGGCTCGGATCGACGCCGATCAAGCGCTGTGGCTCGCCGGTGACACGCAGGATTTCCTTGGCGACGAGCCCCGTGCCCATGCCGACATCGACCACATCCAACCCCGACCGCATGCCCGCGCGCAGCAGCGCCTGCCGCCGATACCACGGGCCGGTGCCGAAGCCGATGAGACGTTCGATGCGGTCGTAGTCCTCGGCGGTGTCGTCGAAGGTCTTGCGCACATAGGCTTCGCGCGCGGCAGCGTCGCGGTAGTAGTCGGTGAGCACCTCGTGCGGCGCATGCACCGGCTCGGCGGCGTTGGAGGGGGCGTTCGGGGCTTTGTCGCTCATGGGTGGGCGCGATGGTAGCGACAGTCAACCTAGAAACGGCAGTTGAACGCGCCCGAGCGGGCCGCGATGGGCCGCGCTGGCAAGGCGCGAACCGCAGCGATGCCTAGCGGCATCGCGAGGATTCGCAACGCCGCCAGCGTGGTCCAGCGTGGCTCGATCGGGCGTGTAGCGCTCTCACCCAGGCGGTGCAGGCGGTCGTGGGCGCTATCGTCAGCGGCAGCGCGGCAGTGCATGCGACGCCAAGCGGTCAACTGCCGTTTCTAGGTTCAACCCTGTTGCCGCCGGTTGCACGTATCAGCAGGTTCATCCCTTCAACGAAAGAAGCCATGGCCCACCTTTGCCTCACGCGCGTCGCCTTGGCCGCCACGGCGCTCGTGCTGCTGATGTGCAGCGCCGCGGCGCAAAAACCGCTCATCACCCCCGAGCGACGCAGCACGCTCGACGATCAGCAGTCGGTCGCGGTGACGATCTACAACGAAGACCTGGCGCTGGTCAAGGAGGTGCGCAACGTTGCGCTCGACGCCGGCACCAACCGCATCGCGCTGCGTGACGTCAGCGCGCGCCTGCGGCCCGAGACGGCCTTGCTGCGCAGCCTCTCGCACCCCGGCAGTCTGGAGCTGCTGGAGCAGAACTTCGATTTCGATCTGCTGACGCCCGCCAAGCTGCTGGAGAAGTACGTTGGCCAGTCGGTGCGCGTGGCGCGCACGCACCCGACCACCGGCGCGGAAACGCTCGAACCCGCGCAGGTGCTCGCCGCGAGCGGCGGCGTGGTGCTGAAAATGGGCGACCGGATTGAGACCGGCGCGCCCGGCCGCATCGTCTTCGACGGCGTGCCGGCCAATCTGCGCGACCGGCCGACGCTGGTCTCGGAGCTGCAAAGCAAACGCGCGGGTGCGCAGCAATTGGAACTCTCGTACCTGAGTGGCGGCCTGTCGTGGCAGGCCGACTATGTGGCCGAACTCAGCGCCGACGACAGCACGCTCGATCTCAATGGCTGGGTGACGCTGAACAACCGCAGCGGCACCGCGTACTCGAACGCCAAGCTGCAATTGGTGGCCGGCGATGTGAACCGGGTGCGCGATCAGATGCAGCGCAGTCGCTTGTCGCAGGGCATCGCAGAGCTGGCTGCGGCGCCCGCGGCCAAGGCCGTGGCGCAGGAGTCGCTGTTCGAGTACCACCTCTACACGCTCGGCCGCCCGACCACGCTGGCCGACAACCAGACCAAACAGGTCGCGCTGCTGTCCGCCACCGGCGTGCCGGCGAAGAAGGAATTGCTGTTGCAAGGCAGCGCGCACTACTACAACGATTCGGTCGGCAACATCGGCACGAAGATCAGGGTGGGGGTGTTCATGGAGTTCGCCAACCGCGAGAGCGCACGCCTGGGCATGCCGCTGCCCAAGGGCGTGGTCCGCGTCTACAAGCGCGACAGCGCGGGCAATGCGCAGTTCGTCGGCGAAGACCGCGTCGAACACACGCCGAAAAACGAGACCGTGCGCCTGAACCTGGGCAACGCCTTCGACGTCACGGCCGACAAGAAGCAGACCGACTTCAAGCGTCGCGAGCCAGGTCTGCGTGCCTACGAGAGCGCCTACGAGATCGTGCTGCGCAATGCCAAGACCGAAGCCGTCAGCGTGATGGTGCGCGAGCCGGTGCCGGGCGACTGGACGATGCTGGACGAATCACAGAAGCACGAGAAGGTGGCGGCGGGCACGGCGCAATGGCGCGTCAGTGTGCCGGCGGGCGGCAGCACCGCGTTGCGTTATCGCGTGTTGACGCGATGGTGAGCTGAGGCATCACCGATACGTCGCCAGATGAATGCTCGTCTCGGTGCCGCGAATGCCCTTCAACAAGCGGATGCGCTCGAGCACCTGCGACAGCTCGGCCATCGTCGTCGCGCGCAGCTCGGCCAGCAGATCCCAGCGGCCGTTGGTGTCGTGCAGCGCGCCGATGCCGGGCTCGCCGAGCAGGTTGGCGATGACCTCGCGCGTCTGGTTGCCTTCGACTTCGATGCCCATCCAGGCGCGGATCTGGTTGGGCTGCGCGTCGGGCCGCAACTGCACCGTGTAGCCAACGATGACGCCGGACTTTTCGAGTTTGGCCAGGCGGTTGTTGACGGTGCCGCGCGAGACACCGAGCTTGTCGGCGAGCACGGCGATCGGCAGCCGCGCATCCTGGCGCAGCAGTGCGATCAGGCGCTGGTCGGTGCTGTCCAGGCTGCTGTCTTTGGCCATCAGTGCACGCCCGGCCGCCCGAAGGGCACTGACGCCCCCCTGGGGGGCCGCGAACAAAGTGAGCCTGGGGGCACCATATCGGCATTCTAGGTTGGCGTTTTGCACAAAGGAGTGACGGATCGGAGACGGTTTTGACGCTTTCGCTTGTCACGGCCGATGAGCAGACTCTCGGTCATGACACGCCAGCACCACCTCCAAGACACCGACACCCTCTATCTCGGCGCGCCCGATGTGGCCCGCATCGTCGCCCGCAAAGGACTGCCGGTGTGCATTGCGGGCGTGGCCGAGCGCATCCACGCCGACTTCCTGCGCTGGAATGAATTCGACAAGACACCGCGCGTCGCCAACCACTCCGCCGATGGCGTGATCGAGCTGATGCCGGTGTCGGACGCGAACTGGTACTCGTTCAAGTACGTCAACGGCCACCCGAAGAACACGCAGCGCGGCGTCTCCACCGTGATGGCCTTCGGCGTGCTCGCCGACGTGGCCACCGGCGCGCCGCGGTTGCTGGCCGAGATGACATTGCCGACCGCAATCCGCACCGCCGCGATGTCGGCGCTGGCCGCGCGCACGCTGGCGCGCAAGGACAGCCGCGTGATGGCGCTGATCGGCAACGGCGCGCAGTCGGAGTTTCAGGCGATCGCCTTCCGCGACCTCGTCGGCATCCGCACGCTGCGCGTGTACGACGTGGACGCACAGGCCACCGCAACAAGTTGCTGCGCAACCTGCAAGGCCAGGGGCTCGAGATCATCGTCTGCCAGAGCACGGCCGAGGCGGTGCGCGGCGCCGACATCGCAACCACCATCACGGCCGACAAACAGCTGGCCACGATCATCACGCCCGACATGATCGAGCCCGGCATGCACTTCAACGGCGTCGGCGGCGATTGCCCGGGCAAGACCGAACTGCATGCCGACGTGCTGCGTGCCGCGAGCGTGTTCGTCGAGTACGAGCCGCAAACGCGCATCGAGGGCGATCTGCAGCAGATGCCGGCCGACTTCGAAGTCACCGAGTTGTGGCGCGTGTTGTCCGGTCAAGCCGCAGGGCGCACGAGCGACGCACAGGTCACCGTGTTCGACTCCGTGGGCTTCGCGATCGAGGACTACGCGGCGCTGCATTTCCTGCACGACACGGCGCGCGAACTCGGCATCGGCGACGTCATCCAGCTGGTGCCGCAGTTGAACGATCCGAAGGATCTCTTCGCGGCCATCGCCGGTCAGCGCGCGCCGGCCCGCTCGAGCATCGCCACCATCTCCGCATAACCGCGCTCGCGCGCCAGTTGCAGGGGGCTGCGCCCGCTCCGGTCTGCCAGTTGCAGATTCGCTTTCGCATCGATCAGCGCCTGCAGCGTCGCCTGGTGGCGCGCGCCGCCGTTGCCGAGCACGACGGCCTCGATGACTGCCGTCCAGTGCAGGTTGTTCACGTGGTCGAGCGGCGCGCCGGCAGCGATCAGCTGGCGCACGACGCCGTCATGGCCCAAGTGCGCCGCCGCGATCAGCGCCGTGCCGTCGTAGCGGCTCGTCATCAGCTTGGCGCTGGCGCCGAGCGACAACAGTGTGCGCAGCGTTGCTTCATCGTCGGCGACCGAGGCGATCGTCACCGCGTCGTAGCGGTCGTTCTCCAGCGCACCGAGCTCGGCGCCGGCCTTGGCCAGCGCTTCGATCACCGCACGCTGGCGCGCGAACGTGGCCACGTGCAACGGCGTGCGGCCCTGTGCGTCGCGCTTTTGCAGATCGGCCGGCGTGGCCGCGCGCGCCACCTGCGACACATCGCCGCGCCAGGCGGCGGCATGCAAGCCGCTGTAGGCCGCGGCCTCGGCGGCCGTCGGCGCCACCTGGGCTGGCGCTGCCGCAGCAGCCACGAGGCACAGCGCCCCGGTCAATCGCGCGAACGTTTTCACTTCAATGGCTCCTTCACGTCGTCGAGCGCGGCCAACACTCGGGCCGCGAACTCACTGTAGGAATGCGCCGAGCACCGCGCCATGCGTGCGCGCACGCGACGGGCTGCGTAAATCTACGCAGCGCCTTCGACGTCCACCAGCGCTGCGTAGCGCCGCACCAGCTGCGCCAGCGATTCGACTTCGAGCTTTTCCGAGAGGTGCGCGCGGTGCGTCTCCACCGTGCGCGGCGACAGCTCGAGCCGGCGCGCGATCTGCTTGGCGGTGAGGCCCTCGATGACCAGCGCCAGCACCTCGCGCTCGCGCTCGGACAGGCGGGCAAAACGCTCGCGCGCCGCATGGCCCGCGCCGTCACGCTCGCGCGAGCGGCTGTGGCTGCGCACGGCGGCCTGCACCGCTTCGAGCAGGGCCTCGTCATCGACCGGCTTTTCGAGGAACTCGGCGGCGCCGGCCTTGAAGGCGCGGCGGCACATCTCCACCGTGCCGTGCCCGGTGAGCATGACCACCGGCTGGTCAACGCCGCGCTCACGCAAGACATCGAGCAGCGCCAGGCCGCCGATGCCGGGCATGCGCACGTCGAGGATCACGGCGCCGATGGCTTCGCGGTCGAAGCCGGCAAGAAACTGCTGCGCGTCGGCCCAGCCCTGCACGCGCAGGCCGACGCTGGCGAGCAGCCGCGCCAGCGCGTCGCGCACCGCATCGTCGTCATCGACCAGGTGAACCAGGGCGGTGATGGTGGAGTTCATGCAATCAGAAGGTGTGAACGAACCCGGCGTGCCCGAGCGGGCTGCGCAAACGTGTCCAGTCAAGGCGCAAAGCGCAGCCGTAGCTCGGGCTACGGCGAGCATTTGCAACGCCGAGTGGGCGCGTTTGCGCGGGACGAGCGGGCATGTCGGGTTCGTTCACACCTTCTCTAGTCTGCCACTGCCAAGGTGAGCTTGAACTCGACGCCGCGCGGGCGCAGCGGCAACGCGTCCAGGCTGCCGCCCATCGATTGCGCCAGCGAGCGGCACAGGCTCAAGCCCAGGCCGAGCCCCTGGCCCTTGTGGCGCGTGGTAACGAAGGGCTCGAACAGGCGCGGCCACAGGTCGTCGGCAATGCCCGGGCCGTTGTCGCGCACCGCCAGCGTGGCGCGCGCGCCTTGCGCGTCGAGCGCGAGGACCAGTTGGCGTTCGGCGGCGGGCACGTCCTGCAGCGCCTGCAGCGCATTGCCGACCAGGTTGTGCACGATCTGCTCGAGCGCCACCGCGTCGGCACGCACACGCGGTGCCTGTCCTTGCACGCGCACGGCGACGCGGCGCTCGCGCAGCGCAGGGTCGAGCAGTTCGAGCACCTGCGCGCACACCGCCGCCAGATCCAGCGGCTGCATGCGCAGCGCGGCGTCGGGCGACTCGATGCGCTGGCGCAGCCGCGCCACCACGTCGGCGGCGCGGCGCGCTTGCGCGGCGGCCTGCTGCACGGCTTCGCGGGCCTGCTCGCGGGCCTGCGGTGCGTCGTCTTCGTCTTCGAGCCAGCGCCGCGCTGCCTGCACATTGGCCATCACCGCCGCCAGCGGCTGATTCAACTCATGCGCGATGCCGCCGGCCAGCTCGCCGAGCGCGTTGAGCCGGGCGACGCGGCCGACGCGCAGCAACTCCTGCGCGCGCTGCTGCTCGCGACGGCTGTTGCGCCACCAGGCCGCAGCGCCGAGCGAGAGCGCCGCTGCCAGCGCCCATGCGCCGAGCCCCGCCCAGGGCCATTCGGCCGGGCCGGTGGCGCGCTGCAACTGCAAGGTCAACGGCCAGCCCGGCAGGTCGAGCGCCTTGGTGAAGACGAAGCCCGCGGTCAACCCGGCCGGCGGGTCGGCAGCACCGGGCTGCAACGGCACGCTGCGGCCGTCGTGCGCCAGGCTCACGCGCACGGGGCCGCCTTGCGCAAGCGACGCCGGCCACGTGCTCCACGGCATCAGGCGCGACGTGTCGATGCGCAGCGCGACGCTGTCGGGCGTGCCCGCGCGCACGACGACCAGCGCACGGCTGTCGAATCCCGCGATGGCGGCGCTGCCCGCCGCACGCGAGCGCGCTTCGGCGTCTGCCAGCGGTGCAGCGTCCCAGACCGCGTCGCCCGAGCGCCGCTGCACGGCGATCAGCTCGGGGTAGAACGCGATCAGGCGCTGCTCCGGCCCGCGCGCCGACACCGGCAGCAACGACAGCGCGGCCAGCGTGGCGTCGAGCTGCGCCGCGCGTTGCGACAGCAAGCGGTGCGCGGCGCGCGCGTCGGCGGCGAAAGACTCGCGGCGCTGCGATATGTCCCAGCGCACGAGCCACGCCCCGCCGGCCAGCACGAGCAGCGCCCAAGCCAGCGGCCAGACGAGCCAGCGCGTGAGGTCCGAGCGGCGATTCATGGCCGAAGATTCTCGCCCTGTGCTGGTGCAATACCGGAGACGGCGGCGGGCATGGGGCTTGCACAATCGGCGGGTTTGCACCCACGGAGCCCCACGATGTTTTGCCTGCCCCTCGTTGCCCGCCGCGCCCTGCTTGCCGCCGGCGCTGCGCTGTTCACCTTGCCTGCCGCCGCGCAGACGCCGATCAAGTTCCAGCTCGACTGGCGCTTCGAAGGCCCGGCCGCGCTGTTTCTCGCGTCAGATGCCAAAGGTCATTACAAGGCCGCCGGCTTGAACGTGACCATCGACGCCGGCAACGGCAGCGGCGGCACGGTGCAGCGCGTGGCCAGCGGCACCTACGACATGGGTTTTGCCGACCTGGCCGCATTGATGGAGTTCCACGCCAACAACCCGGATGCGCCGAACAAACCGGTGGCGGTGATGATGGTCTACAACAACACGCCGGCTGCGGTGCTGGCGCTGAAGAAGAGCGGCATCACCAAGCCGTCGGACCTGTCGGGCAAGAAGCTCGGCGCGCCGGTGTTCGACGCCGGCCGCCGCGGCTTCCCGATCTTCGCCAAGGCCAATGGCATCAAGGACGTGGCCTGGACGAGCATGGACCCGCCGCTGCGCGAGACGATGCTGGCGCGCGGCGATGTCGATGCGATCACCGGCTTCTCGTTCACCTCGCTGCTCAATCTCGAAGCGCGCAACGTCAAGGCTGAAGACGTGGTGATCATCCCTTACGCGAGCAACGGCGTGAAGCTCTACGGCAACGTCATCATCGCGTCGCCGAAGCTGATCAAGGACAACCCGGCCGCCGTGAAAGCGTTCTTGTCGGCGTTCACCAAGGGCGCGAAGGAAGTGATGGCCAACCCGGATGCGTCGATCGAGTACGTTAAAGCGCGCGACGGCATCATCAACGTCGATCTCGAAAAGCGCCGCCTGCGCATGGCGATCGATGCGGTGGTGGCGAGCCCCGATGCGCGCGCGGAAGGCTTTGGCGTCGCCGTGCCGGGGCGGCTGGCGCTGATGGCGTCGCAGGTATCGGATGCGTTTGCGACCAAGACGCGCGTCGATGCAGGCGCGGTGTGGAGCGATGCGTATTTGCCGGGCAAGGCGGAGCTGAACATCCTGCCGGCAGCCAAGAAGTAGTGCCTCGTGGCGTTCGTCGACTTCAAGAACGTCTGGCTGGCCTACAACGACGAACTGCTCGCCAAGCAGCAGTTCGCCGTCGAGGACATCTCGCTGCAATTGAACGAAGGCGAGTTCATCGCCATCGTCGGGCCGTCGGGTTGCGGCAAGTCAACGTTCATGAAACTCGCCACCGGCTTGAAGATGCCGAGCAAGGGCTCGATCGCCATCGGCGGCGCACCGGTGACCGGGCCTTTGAAAATCAGCGGCATGGCGTTCCAGGCGCCGAGCCTGCTGCCGTGGCGCACGACGCTGGACAACGTGCTGTTGCCGCTGGAAATCGTCGAGCCGTATCGCTCCCACTTCAAATCGAAGAAGGCCGAGTACGCCGACAAGGCGCGTGACCTGCTGAAGTCCGTCGGCCTGGCCGGCTACGAAGACAAGTTTCCGTGGCAGCTCTCCGGCGGCATGCAGCAGCGTGCATCGATCTGCCGCGCGCTCGTGCACGAGCCGAAGATGCTGCTGCTCGACGAGCCCTTCGGCGCGCTCGACGCCTTCACGCGCGAAGAGCTGTGGTGCAACCTGCGCGACTTGCAGGCGATGAAGAAGTTCAACGTCATCCTGGTCACGCACGACCTGCGCGAGAGCGTGTTCCTCGCCGATACGGTCTATGTGATGAGCAAGAGTCCGGGCCGCTTCGTGCAGCGGCGAGAGATCGACCTGCCGCGGCCGCGCGATCTGGAGATCACCTACACGCCGCGCTTCACCGACATCGTGCATGAGTTGCGTGGCCACATCGGGGCGGTGAGGAAGACATGATCAAGGTCAGCAAGAACGTCGAACGCTGGTCGCCGCTGATCGTGCTCGCGGCCGTGCTGCTGCTGTGGCAGTTGATCGTCACGCTGCTCAGCGTTCCCGAGTTCATCTTCCCGAGCCCGTTGCAGATCGCGCGCGAGTTCATCGAGTTCAAAGGCCCGCTGATCGAAGCGGCGTGGAAGACCTTCTGGGTGACGATGCTCGGCTTTGCCATTGCCATCGTCGTCGGCGTGCTGCTCGGCTTTCTCGTCGGCAGTTCGCGCCTCGCGTACACCGCGCTCTACCCGCTGATGGTGGCCTTCAACGCCGTGCCCAAGGCCGCCATCGTGCCGATCCTCGTCGTCTGGTTCGGCATCGGCCTGGGGCCCGGCGTGCTGACGGCGTTTCTGATTTCGTTTTTTCCGATCACCGTCAACATCGCCACCGGCCTGGCGACGATGGAGCCCGAGCTCGAAGACGTGCTGCGCGTGCTCGGCGCCAAGCGCTGGGACGTGCTGGTCAAGGTCGGCCTGCCGCGCTCGATGCCGTACTTCTATGGCTCGCTGAAAGTGGCGATCACGCTCGCCTTCGTCGGCACCGTGCTCGCCGAAATGACGGCCGGCGACTCCGGCATCGGCTACCTCATCAGCTCGGCCAGCAGCCAGCAGCGTGTGCCGCTGGCCTTTGCCGGCCTGGTGACGATCGGCGTGATGGCGATGGCGATGTACGAGCTGTTCTCGTGGGTCGAGAAGCGGACGACGGGGTGGGCGCATCGGGGGTCGCAGGCAGGGTGAGCGCTTGTGGTGAGGATGGTGCAAGCGACGAGTGAACAGGAATGAACTCCCTTACTCCAACCAGAACACCAGACTCGCTTACCCCTGGGCTACGAGAGGTTTGCAAGCGACTGGTGGCCGCTGCCGAACCGATTTTCGTGGCAAAGAGACCGTTTGCGGGGGCACGAGTCAACAAGTGCACCTACAACGTTCGCGAGTTCCTGCGCGACCAGCCAGGCGAGATGGTTCTCGGATGGGAAGTGACTGTTTGGGACAACGTGATGTTGGATTGCATTGGACATGCTGTGGTACGGCATGGGGAGTCTCTGCTATGTGTGACGCCTAGCAAGTACGGCGACGCGCGAATCCTGTTCCTGCCAGACCCGTCTCTGACTTTCGACTTCGAAGACGAGAATGCCCGCATGCCGGTTGCGGAAGTGCAGCTCTCTCAGAGGCCGGAAGTCGCCAAACTGATTGAAGCCACTAGGCGTGAGCGCGACATAAAGATCAAGTATCCCGTCTCTTCGCAGCCCCTAGGGATTTGCTGAAAAAGGTCCACGCCGATTGACGTGATGCGTTGAAGAGCGATGAAGCAACAGACCTTTGCGATGGCGGCCGATCAGAGTGCGGGCTTTGAGCGATATCGCAAGCCCACGCGGCGCGACGAGTTCCTGGCGACGATGAATACGATCGTGCCGTGGATTGCGTTGTGCGATGTGATCCAGCCGCATTACCCCAAGGGAGTGGGAGGCCGTCCGCCGATCGGCCTGGAGCGCATGCTGCGCATCCATTTCATCCAGCACTGGTTCAACCTGGCCGACGAAGCCTGCGAAGAAGCGCTGTACGACAGCGCCGGCCTGCGCCGCTTCGTGGGCATTGACCTCGGGCGCGAGCCGGTACCCGATGCGACCACGATGCTCAAGTTCCGCCGCTTGCTCAACGACCACAAGCTGGGCGAGCAACTGTTCGCCAAGGTCGGCGAGGTGCTGCAGCAAGGCGGCTTGAAGGTCAAGACCGGCACCATCGTGGACGCCACCATCATCGGCGCGCCCAGCTCGACCAAGAACGCCGACAACGCGCGCGACCCCGAGATGCATCAGACCAGGAAGGGCCAGCAGTGGTACTTCGGCATGAAGCTGCACATCGGCGTGGACAGCCAAAGCGGGCTGGCGCACAGCGCTGTGGTCACCGCGGCCAACGTGCACGACAAGCATCCGCTGCCCGAGCTGCTGCACGGCAACGAGCAGCGCGTGTATGGCGACAGCGCCTACGCGAGTCAGAAGGAGTTGATCGCCGGCAAGGCGCCGCTGGCCAAGGACTTCACCAACCAGCGCGTGCGCAGGAAAGGCGAAGTCGATGAGGCCACGCGCTCGAAGAACCGCAACAAGTCGCGCATCCGCGCGCGCGTCGAGCATGTGTTTGGCGTGCTCAAGCGGCTGTGGGGCTTTGCCAAGGTGCGCTACCGCGGCCTGGCCAAGAACGCCACGCGCGCGTTCACGGCGCTTGCGCTGGCCAACATCTACCTCGATCGAAAGCGGTTGATGGCACAGGTGCGTCTGTGATGCGGCAATGCGGCCCGAAGGCCGCGAAAAACGCGCTTCGCGCGCCGTCGAAAGGCCGAAATTGATCTTCGAATCGTTCGAATCTCGCATTGCGAAAACCGGCGCGCTGATGCTCGTCAGTTCAGCCACTTCTTCAGTGCATCCCTAGTCGTGCGCGGCGCAGATGCCGTGGAGCTGCAACGGTTAGAGCGCATGAAGAGCACACTGATGCTGAAGGTCTTGCTTGCCACCAGTGACCACAACACTCGCTGCCCGTGCTGGAGCGGAAAAAAGTTCCGCAAGTGTCATCGACTAGGCGTCGAACGAATGCTAGCCATGGCGTGATCTCAGCGCGCGACCATTGAGCCATGTGAAGGTCCGGCTCGCGAATCAGCGTGATCGGCCGCAGCAGCGTGTCGCATCTGTACGCCCATACAGTCTTCGCGCACAATGCACTTTAACGAGTCCCGATCCTCCACCCCGTGAAACGCACAGCCACCGCGAAGCAAGCCGCACCGCCTCAATCGGTACTGCCGTTTGCCGACGAGCCTTTCGCACCCGGCTCGGAGCATGAGCTGACCATGGCCTGCGTCGCCCTCATCGGCAGCACAGGCAACCTCACTGCGCCCGAACTTGAGCTGCTGGCGCAGGCCCGCAGCGCGACGATTGCCGATGCCTCGCTCTGCGCTTTGTCGCTATCGATCGCCAGCAGCGCCGATCCACTCGGCGATGCCTTCCTGGCACTACGCTCGGCGGCGGACCGCCGCGCGACGGCGCGGTCTACACACCGCCGGCCATCGTCGACTCGATGATCGCGTGGGTCGCCTGTCATGGCGACCCGGCGCGTGTGGTGGACCCGGGCGCGGGCTCTGGTCGCTTTCCGTCAACAGCCGCCCGCCGTTTCGAAGACGCGCAACTCGTGGCCGTGGAGGCCGATCCGCTGGCGGCGCTGATGGTGCGTGCCAACGCCGCTGTGCAAGGCTGGTCGCCGCGGTTGACGCTGCACGTCGGAGACTTCCGCGTGGTGGCATGCATGGCGCACAGCGGAGTGACGGCGTTCGTCGGCAATCCGCCTTACGTTCGCCACCACGACATCCGTCGCGGTGGAAGGCCTGGTACCGCAGGCATGCGCTGCGTTCGGTGTGCGCGCCAGCGCGTTGGCTGGCCTGCATCTGCACTTCTTCGTGCAGGCCCTTCTGCTTGCGAAGGCGGGGGACGTCGGCGCTTTCATCACCTCCGCGGAGTGGATCGATGTGAACTACGGATCGGCGCTGCGCCAGCTGCTGACTCGAACGGCTCGGCGGCATCGACTTGCGCGTACTGGAACCCACTGCCGAGGCGTTCCCTGGCACCGCGACGACGGCCGCGATCGCAGGCTTCCGCGTCGGCGCGACCGAAGAACCTGTGCGCGTGCGCATCGGTCGGACGGCGGGCCTCAGCGGCTGCGAAAGGGGCACCGACATAACCCGCGACAGGCTGCGTTCGCATTCGCGTTGGTCGTGCTGGTCCGCCATCAGTGCCGAAGCTCGCCGGCGCGATCGAGCTCGGCGAGCTGTTCCGCGTGCACCGCGGCCAGGTCACGGGCGCCAACAGCGTGTGGGTTGCGGCGAGCGGTCGCCGGCCTGCCCGAGCGATTCAAGCTGGCATCGGTGACGCACGCGCGGGAGCTCATCGAAGCCGGCGAGCGGCTGTCGAGCAGCGAAGCACTGCGGCGTGTGATCGAACTGCCGGCCGAACTCGAGCAGTTCCGATGGAAGAGCGCAAGGCGTCAGCGGTTTCTCGCCTGGGCACGCTCGTGCGGCGACCACGAAGGTTATATCGCGCGGCATCGGCGCGCCTGGTGGTCGGTCGGCCTGCGCGAGCCTGCGCCGATCCTGTGCACCTACATGGGTCGGCGTCCACCGCAATTCACGCTCAATGCTTGCGATGCGCCGGCACATCAACATTGCGCACGGCCTGTACCCCCGCGCGCCGCTGCACCCCGCAACTGCGCCGCCTGGTCGCCTGGCTGAACCAACAGTCAGACGTCCGCGAGGCCGAACGTACGCCGGCGGATTGACGAAGTTCGAACCGAAGGAAATCGAGCGCCTGCAATCCCCGGCCATCGAGAATCTGCCGGCATGAAGGCTTGGCCGGTCTCGTTGGACGCACGACCAACTGGCAGCCGACGCCGGCCGTTCCGCAGCCCTCTTGTCGCCAGCAGCGCCTGGCAGTCACCACGACGTGGACTGACCCACGACCAACAAGCGGCCGACAAGTTCGAGCGCCTGCTGGCGCAATTGCGGCCGGCCACGCCGGCTCTGCTTTCGGAGCAGGCCCTCAGCGATGTGTTCAGCAACGGCCTGGGCGAAGCGCTGCGCTACCTCGCCGGGCCGCCGATCTCGGATGACGATCTGCAGAGTCATCGCGCAGAGTGGACAGTCTGTCGCCAGCAAGCTGTCGAACGACAGCGATGCGTTGGCGCGCATCCGCGACTTCATCGTGCAGGTGTCGATCCGCATCGGCTTCCCGTGGATCGCGCAGCGGCCGCGAGCCGACGATCGCGGAGCGTCACGCCGCGCGTGCTCGCATCGTCGGTGTTGCTGGCGGCGCAGCGCGTCGAGACCGAGCGCCGAATGCAGGGCAAGAACGGCCAGGAGTCCGATCTGAAGACGTACCTCAGCGGACTGTCGATGACAGAGGCGTCTGCCGGCGCTCATCCACACCATCGTCAAGGGCCCGGCCGCCGGTCAGTTCTATGGCGAGTGCCTGTTGGTCGACAAGGTCGATCTGTTGATGCGCTGACGACAGGCGTATGCTGGCCATCGAGGGCAAAGACTCCAACAGCGCCACCAACAGCATCAAGCGCCTGACTGAACGATGCGGCTGTCAAGGCAGAGTACTGGCTTGAACAGTTCGGCAAGTGCAGGTGATGCCCGCCGCGCTGCTATCCGGCGTGTTCAAGGTGTTGAACCTCGAGCAATCGCAGCAACGCGGTCTGGCTTTGTTCTGGGCTCACGATCTGCGACGTTCGGCGAGTTCATCGGGTCCAACGCGATGAGATGCATCGCCGTCCATCACACGCAGCGGCGCGCTGACTTTCGCTCCGACGCGACGCAGCACCCCAGGCTGCCGCCTGCGGAAACACCTGCTCGAACGCTTTGACCTCGGGCAGCACGTAGACCACGGCCGGCCGGCCGCCCAGCGTCGGCCAGACGACGCTGTCGAAGAACGACACCGGCACGTTGATGCAGCCGTAGCTGATGCGGTTGTCTTCGCTGCTCGGCGACGCCAGGCGTTCGAGGCGGCGCTCGCGGTGATCGGTCACCCGCACGCGGTGCATCGACACCGCCGCCTGGTAGTCGACCCAGATCACGTCTTCGCCGAGCAGATTGCGGCCCCAAGACGTACTCGAAGCGGCCGGCGGGTGTGGTGCGCTCGTCGGGGCGCACCTGCTGGATCGGCCGCTGGCCGATGCCGGGCACGCTGTCGTCGCCGGGCGCGTAGCCGAGCAGCACCGGCGTGTCGCCGCGCAGGCGGCCCTGCGCATCGAAGACATAAAGATGGGTGCGCCGCTTGTCGATGACTGCAAACGACCGCCGCCCCATGGTCGAGGCTGGCGACGGCCCAGCCGGCGAGTTGACGCACGTCCAGCGGTGCCGCGGCGACGCCGAAATCAGCGCTGCGTGGCACGGCCTGCAGGGCGGGTGCGGGCGGCGCAATGACATCAGTCTGCTGTGCTGGTGCGTCACGCGGCGCCGTCCACCACAGCAACGGGGCGCCCAAGGCGATGACGATCGCGGCCACCACAGCACCCTGCAACAGGCCGGCGCGAATTTCACTTCTGTGCTGCTCGTTCATCGACCGCCCTTCGCACACGTGTCGTCAAAAGGCGCGCGCAGCCGCGTGCGTCTGCGCGTGCCGGACTGCGAAAAGCCGACTCAGTTGCGGTCGGCCTGCGGCGCAGGATCGCTGGCCATCGGCTGTGAAGGCGTACTCGACGGCGTGGTGCTCGGCGCCGTATCGGTGGTGCCGCCGGTCGGTGCCTGGGTCGTGCTCGGCGTGGTCGCCGGGTCGGTGGCAGTGGCTTGCGCATACGCGAAGCCGATGCCGCCGACGAGGGCCACGGCCGTCAGGCTGCTGGTCAGGGTTTTGATCTTGAGCATGAATCTCTCCTTGGGGGTGGGTGCCGCGGGGGGCACGGGTTGCGGTGGCACGGCCCGGCATGCGCCCGACCTGAATTCACTCTAGGCAGTGAGCGCACGAGCATCGATCGGCCATGCGCCCGTGGCGCCGTAGGACAGCCCCCACGCCGGTCGCACCTCCTTACACCACCCCCGCACGACCTACACTGCGCGCCCTTGGAACGCCGCCACACATCAACAGCATCCGCCGCGCGATGACCTGGCACGGCCACCTCGCACTCAACTACCGCAGGGACGCGTGCGGCGCACGCACGGTCGGCCACGACCGCCACGACGGCCCGCTGCGCGTGTTGAAAGCGCTCTACCCCGAGGGCGAGGGCATCTGCCACCACGTGCTGGTGCACCCGCCGGGCGGCATTGCCGGCGGCGACCGGCTCGAGATCGATGTCACGGTCGGCGAAGGCGCGCACGCGCTCATCACCTCGGCCGGCGCGGCGCGCTTTTATCGCAGTGAAGACCAAACCGCCGCGCAGATCACGCGCATCCAATTGCACGCCGGCGCGCGGCTCGAATGGCTGCCGCTCGAAACCATCGCCTTCCCCGGTTGCCGCGCTGCCAACCAGGTGGAGTTCGATCTCGCCGCCGGCGCGTTGTGTCTCGGCTGGGATTTGCTGGCGCTCGGTTTGCCGGCTGCCGATCAGGCTTTCAACCGCGGCTGGATCGAGCAGCAGCTGCACTGGCCCGGCGTCTGGCTGGAGCGCGGGCGCATCGCCGCCGAAGACACGCGCTTGCTGGACAGCGCGCTCGGCCTGGCCGGCCAGCGCGCACTCGGCACGATCTGGTTCGCGTCGCACGCGCCGTGGACGACGGCCGAGCTCGAAGCCCTGCTCGACGCCGCGCGTGAGAGCTGTGCCGGCAGTGAGCTGGCGGCGTGGTCGGGCGCTACGGCGCCCGATCCGCGCTTGATCGTGTTGCGCGTGCTGGCACCGCGCATCGAGCCGCTGTTTTCGTTGATGGGTGCCGTGCGCGCGGCGTGGCGTCAGACCGTGTGGCGCCTGGCTGCCGAAGCGCCTCGCATCTGGCGCACATAGTTCAGCGCGCGGGCGCCACCGCCACTGCCGGCGCGGGGGACTCCAGCCGTGTCGCCACGGCGGCGATCAACACCATCGCCAGCACCGCGCCGGCGCCCATGGCGACCAGCGGATAAAGCAAGCGAAACATCGAGCCCATGTGTTTCCCCTTGGTGAACACTGGGCCAGAGTCTGCGTGGCGCGCCGCTGGCGCTCCAGGGCGCGGCTACCCAGATTGGGCGCCGCGGCTACCTATTCTTCTGTCGGCAGCGCGCCGGCCTCGGCCAGCAAGCCGGCCACGTCGCCGCGTTTTTTGGCGCCGAGCTTGGCCAGCACGGTGGCCACATGGTGTTCCACCGTGCGCTCGGAGCGCGACAGCGCCTGCGCGATGTCCTGGTTGCTGCGGCCGCCCGCCAGGTGCATGGCGATCTGCAATTCGCGCGGCGTCAGGCCGAAGCGGTTGGCGCGCGCAGCCGCGCGCGGCCCGGTCTTGATGCCCTTGATGCCGACGCTGGCCAGCTTGCGCGCATGGCGGCGGGCGTGGTCGGCGCAGGCCGCGGCGCCGATGTGATCGAACAGCGTTATTGCATGCGCGAGCGCGTCGGGATGATCGCGCGGGTCCATCAGCATCAGCACATAAGCCTGGTGGCGCGGCATGGCGCGCGCCTGCCAGGCCTCGGCGGCCGCGCCCAGATCGCCGTCGAGCTCGAGCTGGCAGGGCTCGGCCACCACCGCGTCTGACAACGGGTGCGGGTCTTGCCCCGTGCGCTGCAACCAGCACGCGAGTTCACCGCGATCCCAGGGCGTGAGGTCGGCGCAGGCCCGCAGCGCGTCGCGCACGACGCTGGCGCTGCCGTGGTGGTCACCGCGCAGCCAGGCCGCCTCGGCCAGGGCCAGGGCCAGCGGCACGATGCAGTCGGGCTCCCGCGACGCCAGCGCCGCGCTCCAGTGCGTTTGCAGCGCACTCGCATCGGCGCCGGTGTCTTTCAACATCGCCACCGTGGCGGCGACGGTGGCCACGCTCAGGTGCGTCGTCGACGACGAGGCGGCCGACGGCTTGGCTTGCAGCAGTTGGGAGGCCAGGGCTTGCGCCTCGTCCAGGCGGCCTTGCATCAGGCGCACCTGCGCCAGCGTGCCGACCAGGCCGACCACGTGCAGGTCCATGTCGTGCGCGCGCGCAAAGGCGATACCGGGCACGATCAGTGCCTCGGCCTGCGCCAGCAGGCGGTTGCGCACGCTGGCTTCGCTGGCATTGCGATAGGCGCGCGAGGCGTGGTCTTGCAGGTTGTGTTCGAGGGCGATGGCCAGGCTTTGCTCGAGCAGCTCGAAGCCGCGCTGCTGCCCCTCGTCGGCCAGCGCCGAGCCGATGTTGTTCAGCGCATGCGCGATCGTGCCGTGCTCGTTGAAGCGCTTGGCCAACGCGATGGCGCGCTCGCCCCAGGTTTCGGCCAGGCGCCGCTGGTTGGTCAGCATGTGGCCGGCCGAACGCATGCTGTAGGCCATCGCCAGGCCGGGGCTCGGCGCGATCGATTCGAGCGTGGCGATCGCCGTGTCGAGCCAGCGCTGCGCTTCGTCCAAGCGCCCGAGCGAGCGGCACAGGCTCGACAGGCCGCGCTGGTTCAGACCCACCTTCTCGGTCTGCCCGAGCTTTCGCCTCAACTCCATCGCCTGCAGGCGCGCCGCGATCACGTCGTCGCCGACGGCGGCCGTCAGGCCGCACTCTTGGGCCCAATGTTCGAGCAGGTCGGCCCGCTGCTCGTCGCCGGCATGGCGCGCGTGGTCGAGCGCGACGCGGTAATGCGCGGCGGCCTCGCGGTGCGCCCCCATCGCCGCGGCATGCGCGGCGGCCTGCGGCGCGGTGGCGAGCACGGCCTCGCTGTCATTCGCATGCTGTGCGTGGTAGGCCGTGCGGTCGAGCAGGTCATCGGACTGCTGACGCAGTTGCAGATACAAGCGTGCATGCATCTCGCGCCGGCGCAGCGGCGACAGCGACGCTTCGACCGCGCGCCGCGCCAGCTCATGACGAAACGCCAGGCCGCGCTGCGCCCATTGCAGCAGGCCGGCGTGCACGCACTCTTCGATGCCTGGCATCGCGGTCTCGCCCACCAACGCTCCGATCAGCGCCGGCTCGATCGACCCCGGCGCCAGGCTCGCGGCTTCGAGCACCGCGCGCGCCGGCGCACTGACACGCTGCGCGCGCGCCATCACCGCGACGGCGACGGTGGGCGGCACGTCCGCCGGTGCGCCTTGCGCCGCAGCCAGCACCTCGGTCGCGAAGAACGGGTTGCCGCCGGTCACGGCGAGCAGCTCCTTCGTGCGCTCGTCGCTGTAGCCCGAGAGCGTTGCCAGCGCGGCCAGACTCAGCGGCGGCAAGGCAATCTTGTCGCTGTTGGCCGGCGGCAAATCGCCGATGACCTGCGTCAACGGATGCAGCATGCCGGCCTCGTCGTCGCGATAGCTCAATACCAGCAGCGCCGGCCAGGCGTGGATGCGGCGGCCGAGGTACTTGAGGAAATCGAGCGTCAGGTGATCGGCCCAATGCACGTCTTCGAAGATCAGCACGTTGATCCGCGGCAGTGCTTGCCGGCCCGCCAACGCGACGGCCGGCACGCCGAGCCAGCCGCCGATGGCGGCGAACAGATCCGACGGCGCAGGATGGGATTGCACCAGCGACGCGACCGACGGCCCGAGCGCGTGCGCGATGTCGAGCACCGGGCCGAGCGGGCGCGGCGTGAACAGCGCTTCGCAGCCGCCCCAGAACACGGCAGCGCCGCTGTTGACTTGCGCTTCGCGCGCCCACTCGCGCAGCAGCGCCGTCTTGCCGATGCCGGCCTCGCCGCAGACCAGCACTGTGCGCCCCGCGCCGGCGCGGCAGCGCTCGAGGCTCGCCTGCAGCGCCGCCAGGGCGTGGGCGCGCTCGATGAGGCGCGGCGGGTGGGGCGTGGCGGGCGACATGGCGGCAGCGAGTCTATGCGCGGCAACGCGCTGCCACAGCGCTATTCAACCCGCCCTGCCGCCACCGCCAACGCCAGCGACGACAGCACCACCAGCCACAGCGCCCACGTCAGCGAGCTGGCCTGCGCCACGCCGCCGACCAGCGGCGGGCCGATGACGACACCGACCCAGCCGAGCGACGACACGATGGCGATGCCCGTCGCCGCGCTGACGCCGTGCACGCGCGAGGCGGCAACGAACAGCAGCGGGACAACGTTGGCCAAACCAAGGCCGAGCAACGCCAGCCCGGCAAGCGCCACCCAGACGGTGTTGGACCACAGGCCCGACACCAGCACGATCGCCATCGCACCTGCGGCAAGCAACGCCGTCATCCGCAACAGCCGCGCCGGCCGCACGCGCTCGCGCAAGCCGTCGCCGGCGAAGCGGCCCGCCGCCATCGCCGCCGAAAAACACGCGAAGCCGATGGCGGCCAGCGACGGCGGCGCACCGCGCTCGCGTTGCAGGTACAGCGTGCTCCAGTCGTAGATCGCGCCTTCCGCGAGCAGGCCGAGCACGGCGAGCACACCGAGCGCGATCAGGCTGCGTCGTGCGGCGCGCGGCAGGCCCGACCAGCGCGCGGTGGTGTCACCGCGCGGCGCATGCGCCGGCAGCATGCCGGCCACTGCAACCAGCGCCAGGACCAGCGTGCCCGCCGCCACGCCGCGCATCTGCGCGAGCGGCGCCACGTGGCGCTCCAGCCACCACGCGCCGAGGGCAGCGCCGGCCATGCCGCCCAGGCTCCACATGCCGTGCATCGTGCTCATGACCTTGCGTTGCAGCGCCCGCTCGATGAACGTGCCCTCGGTGTTGATGGCCACGTCGAACAGCCCCACCGACGCGCCGAAGAACAGCATCACGACCAGCAGCAGTGCGAAGCGGTCGAACTGCAGCAACAGCGCCAGCGCCACGGCCATCACGCAGGCCGCCACCGCCGCCACGCGGCGCACGCCGAAGGCGGCGATCCAGCGGCCGGCAAAGGCCAGGCACACCACCGCACCAACAGCGACGGCCAGCAGCGCGATCGACAGCGTGCCGTCGTCCAGCGCGTAGTGCGCGCGGATGGACGGCACATGCACGCCGAGCGTGGCGACGATGACGCCGAAGACGAAGAACGCGGCGTGCACGGCGTGGCGGGCGCGGCGCAGCGGGCGCGGCTCTCTGTCGTCGGGTGGCGGCGGGGCGCAGACGGCGCGCTCGCGCCGCGTCGGTGCATCAGCCAAACGACCCCATCGCCCCCGGATAGCTCACCTCGTCGAGCTTGCCGGTGTCGACGTCGTAGATGAATCCACGCACCGTCACCGCGTCGGCGCCGCTGGTCGGGAGCCACGGGTGGTTCAGGATCGCCGACATGCCGCGGCGCACGTCCCACGCCAGGCGCTCGCGGCTCTTGGCGTCGGCCGGTGCATCCAGCGCTTCGATCGGGCCGCGGAAGGCGTGGAACGCCGATGGCGTGGCCGAGTGCTTTTTGCAGCTGACGAACTTGCGCTTCGTCGCCTGGCCGAGCAGCGTCTCGGCGGCCGGGTCGCCCTCCAGGCCGGCCTTGAGCAGGTCATCGGTGAAGGCGAGCATGCCGCAGCGCGTGTGGTGGACGAGGATGATCTCGTTGGTGTCGAGCAGGTGGTGCGAAATGATCAGGCAGCGGATCGCATCGTCCGTGACCACACCGCCGGCGTTGCGGATGATGTGGGCCTCCCCGGTTTGCAGGCCGAGCAGGTCCTCGACGTCCAGGCGCGCGTCCATGCAGGCCACGACCGCCACACGCTTGGACGGCCGGATCGGCTGTTGGCCGGGGTGGGCGGACTGGTGCACTGCGGCACCCTTGGCGTACTGCTCGTTGTTGCCGAGGAATCGATCGGTGTGCGACTTGGTCATGGCTCATGCTCCTTTTTTTGACGATGCGGGGCGGCGTGCAAAAGGCACAACGATGCTACTCGCCGGCCGGCCCGCATGCGCAACAGGGTGACGCGCCGGTCGCTAAATCGACATCCTCGCCCGCACGCCGTCGCTGTCCATGTTCTTGCCGCGCCCACGCAGCACGATCTCGCCGCGCTCCATCACCAGGTACTGATCGGCGAGTTCGGCGGCGAAGTCGTAGAACTGCTCGACCAGCACGATGGCCATCGTCTTGCGCTCGGCCAAGAGGCGGATGACGCGGCCGATTTCCTTGATGATGCTCGGCTGGATGCCTTCGGTGGGCTCGTCGAGCAGCAGCAGCCTGGGGCCGGCGGCGAGTGCACGCGCGATGGCCAGTTGCTGTTGCTGGCCGCCGGAGAGGTCGCCGCCGCGGCGGTGGATCATCTGCTTCAACACCGGGAACAACTCGAAGAGTTCCGAGGGGATCGCCGTGCCGCCGGGCTTCGATGCCAGACCCATGCGCAGGTTGTCTTCCACCGTCAGCCGGCCGAAGATTTCGCGGCCCTGCGGCACGTAGCCGATGCCGTGGCGCACACGCTCGTACGGCGGCGCGTGCGTGAGGTCGTGGTCGCCCAACATGATGCTGCCCGACTTGACTTTGACGACACCCATCAGGCTTTTGAGCAGCGTCGTCTTGCCGACGCCGTTGCGGCCGAGGATGACGGTGACTTCGCCGACCTGCGCTTCGAAGGCGAGCTTGCGCAGGATGTGGCTGCCGCCGTAGAACTGGTTGAGGTCGGCAACGTTGAGCAACTCACCGGCCAAGATAAACCTCCACCACCTGTGCGTTGCTTTGCACATCGGCGAGCAGGCCCTCGGCGAGCACGCTGCCTTCGTGCAGCACCGTCACCATCTTCTTGCCCTGCGTCAGTTGATCGACGAACTTCATGTCGTGCTCGACGACGACCAGCGAATGTTCGCCTTCGAGACTCAGGAACAGCTCGGCCGTGCGCTCGGTTTCTTCGTCGGTCATGCCGGCCACGGGCTCGTCGAGCAGCAGCAGCTTCGGGTTCTGCATCAGCAGCATGCCGATCTCGAGCCATTGCTTCTGGCCGTGGCTCAAAAGGCCGGCGGTGCGCTGCGCTTCGTCCTTCAAGTGGATGCGTGTCAGCACGGCGCCGATGCGGTCCTGCTGCTCGCCGGAGAGTCGCGACCGCAGCGACGCGCGCACGCGCCGGTCGGCGGCGAGTGCGAGTTCGAGGTTCTCGAACACGGTGAGCTGCTCGTAGACCGTGGGCTTCTGGAACTTGCGGCCGATGCCGATCTGCGCGATGTCGGGCTCCTTCAAGCGCAGCAGATCGATGTTGGAGCCGAAGGTGATGCTGCCGCCGTCGGGCCGCGTCTTGCCGGTGATGCAGTCCATCATCGTCGTCTTGCCCGCGCCGTTGGGGCCGATGATGCAGCGCAGCTCGCCGACATTGACCGCCAGCGACAGCGCGTTCAGCGCCTTGAAGCCGTCGAAGCTCACCGTCACGTCTTCGACATACAGCGCCACGCCATGCGCGAAGTCGGGGACACCGGCGCGCAGCACGCGGCCGTAGGCGGTGCTCTGGCCGCCGGAGCGCGCGTCGATCTCGGCCTGCCGCTGCGCGAGCGCTTGCCGGCGCCGCGTGCCTTCTTCCATCAGGTCCGGCGTCATGCTTTCTTGCGCTTCAACAAGCCGATCAAACCGTTCGGCAAGAACAACGTCACGGCAATGAACAGCGCGCCGAGGAAGAACAACCAGACTTCAGGAAACGCCGCTGTGAACCAGCTCTTCGCACCGTTGACGAAGAACGCGCCGACGATCGGGCCGATCAGCGTGCCGCGGCCGCCCACCGCAGCCCAGATCGCCATCTCGATGCCCGCCGCCGGGCTCATCTCGCCCGGGTTGATGATGCCGACCTGCGGCACGTAGAGCGCGCCGGCCACCGCGCACATCACCGCCGACAGCGTCCAGATGGCCAGCTTGTAGTTCACCGGGTCGTAGCCGGTGAACATGACGCGCGTTTCGGCGTCGCGGATGGCTTGCAGCACGCGGCCGAACTTGCTGCTGACGATGGCGCGCGACATGACGAAGCAGCCGATCAACACCAGGCCCGACAGCACGGCGAGCGTGACGCGCATCTGCGGTGTGGCCACCGGCGTGCCGAGCAGCCGCTTGAAATCGGTGAAGCCGTTGTTGCCGCCGAAGCCGGTTTCATTGCGGAAGAAGAGCAGCATCGCGGCGAACGTCAGCGCCTGCGTGATGATCGAGAAGTACACGCCCTTGATGCGCGATCGAAACGCGAAGTAGCCGAAGACGAAGGCGAGCAGGCCCGGCACGAGGATGACGAGCAGCATCTGGCCGATGAAGGAATCCGACAGCGCCCAATGCCACGGCAGCTCCTTCCAGTTGAGAAAGACCATGAAGTCCGGCAGATCGCTTTGGTACTGCCCTTCGCGGCCGATCTGGCGCATCAGGTACATGCCCATGCCGTAGCCGCCGAGCGCAAAGAACAGGCCGTGGCCGAGCGAGAGGATGCCGGCGTAGCCCCAGATCAAGTCGATCGCCAGCGCGCAGATCGCGTAGCAGAGGATCTTGCCGATGAGGCTGACGTAGAAGTCGGGCAGATGCAGCGCGGCTCCTGCGGGCACGACGAGGTTCAGCACCGGCAGCGCGACGGCGACGATCAGCAGCGCGATCATCACGCCGCTCCACTGCGCCAGGCTCATGATGCGCGTCGTCATGCCTCGGCGCTCCGGCCCTTCAACGCAAACAACCCCTGCGGCCGCTTCTGGATGAACAGCACGATCACCACCAGCACCATGATCTTGGCCAGCACCGCGCCTTGCCAGCCTTCGAGCAGCTTGGTCAACACACCTAAGCCAAGGCCGGCGACGACCGCGCCCCACAACTGGCCGACGCCGCCGAGCACGACGACCATGAAGGCATCGACGATGTAGCTCTGGCCGAGATCGGGACCGACGTTGCCGACCTGCGCCAGCGCACAGCCTGCGAGGCCCGCAATGCCGGCGCCGAGCGCGAAGGCGTAGGTGTCCACGCGCGCGGTGTTGACGCCCATGCAGGCCGCCATCGGCCGGTTCTGCGTCACGCCGCGCACGAACAGGCCCAGGCGCGTGCGGGCGACGAGCAAAGCCACACCTGCGAGCACGAGTGCAGCAAACACCAGGATGGCGATGCGGTTGAACGGCAGCGTGAGGTTCGGCAGCACCGCGATGCCACCCGACAGCCACGCCGGGTTCTCCACCGGCACGTTCTGCGCGCCGAAGATCGTGCGCACGGTCTGCATCAGGATCAAGCTGATGCCCCAGGTGGCGAGCAGCGTCTCCAGCGGACGGCCGTAGAGCCAGCGGATCACCGTGCGCTCCATCAGCGCGCCGACGAGCGCCGCCGCGAGAAACGAGACCGGTATCGCCGCGGCCACGTACCAGCCGAAGGCGCCGGGCGCGTAGGCCTTGAACAGGTTCTGCACCACGTACGCGGCATACGCGCCAATCATCATCAGCTCGCCATGCGCCATGTTGATGACGCCCATCAGGCCGTAGGTGATGGCCAGGCCGAGGGCAACGAGCAGCAGGATCGAGCCGAGCGACAGGCCGGTGAAGAGCACGCCCAGGCGCTCGCCCCAGGTCAGGCGCGATTGCACGGTGTCGATCGAAGCGCGCAGCGCCGCCTTGACGTCGGCGTCGGTCTCTGCCGCCAGGCGCTCAGTGAGCAGCGAGCGTGTGGCCGGCAACGGGCTGGCGGCGAGCTGCTGCGCCGCTTCGAGCCGCTTGGCCTTGTCGGGCGATGCGATCAACACCGCGGCGCGCAGCAACTCGAGCCGGCCTTTCAAATCAGCATCGGTCTCGGTGCCGATGGCCTTGTCGAGCAGGCCGAGCTTGCCTTCGTCGATGGCGTCTTTGAGATCGTTGATCGACTTGGCGCGCGCCTCGCGGTCGGGCGAGAACAGCGACAGTGCGGCCACCGCGGCTTCCAACTCGCCGCGCATGCGGTTGTTGTTGATCACGTCTTCGGCATCGTCGGGCAGCTTGGCCGGCTGGCCGCTGGCGGCTTCGACGGCCTTGTCATCACGCACGATGTAGGCGCGCCCGCCGGCCACCTTCACCTCGTCGGCCAGCAGCGCCTGCACGAACGGCACGAGCGCCGCGTCGGCCGACGCCACCGCTTCGTTCAACGCCGCAATACGGTCGTCGCTGTCGCCGGCGGCAATGCGCCCCGCCAGCGCGGGCGTCAGCGCCCACGCCGGCAGCGACAGCAAGAGCCCAAGAAAAAGGCCTCCGAGGAGGCCTCTCAGCCGAAGCATCGGACGGCCCTTACTTCTTGGCCAACTTCATCTCGGGCTCGTTCTTCTTGCCCTTGTTCTCGGCGATGTAGTCGCTCCACGGATCGGCCGCCACCGGGCCCGGCGTCTTCCACACCACCTTGAACTGACCATCAGCCTGCACTTCGCCGATGAACACGCTCTTGTGCAGGTGGTGGTTCTTCTCGTCCATCGTCGAGGTGATGCCCGACGGCGCCTTGAAGGTCTGGCCGCCCATCGCCGCGATCACCTTGTCGACATCGGTGCTCTTGGCCTTCGTCACCGCCTGCGCCCACATGTTGAAGCCGATGTAGGTGGCCTCCATCGGGTCGTTGGTCAGCGGCTTGTCCTTGTGGCCGGCGATGCCCTTGGCCTTGGCGTAGGCGCTCCACTTCTTGATGAACTCGTCGTTGGCCGGTGTCTTGATCGACTGGAAGTAGTTCCACGCCGCGAGGTGGCCGACCAGCGGCTTGGTGTCCACGCCGCGCAGCTCTTCTTCGCCGACGGAGAACGCAACCACCGGCACGTCCTTGGCCTTCAGGCCCTGGTTGCCGAGCTCCTTGTAGAACGGCACGTTGGAGTCGCCGTTGATCGTCGAGACGACGGCCGTCTTCTTGCCTTCAGCCGAGAACTTCTTGATCTTGGCGATGATGGTCTGGTAGTCGGCGTGGCCGAAGGGGGTGTACTCCTCCATGATGTCGGCGTCGGCCACACCCTTGGCCTTCAGGAACGCGCGCAGGATCTTGTTGGTGGTGCGCGGGTAGACGTAGTCGGTGCCGAGCAGCACCCAGCGCTTGGCGTTGCCGCCGTCCTTGCTCATCAAGTACTCGACGGCAGGAATCGCCTGCTGGTTCGGCGCGGCGCCGGTGTAGAAGACGTTCTTGCTGAGCTCTTCACCTTCGTACTGCACCGGATAGAACAGCAGCGCATTGGTTTCTTCGAACACCGGCAGCACGCTCTTGCGGCTGACACTCGTCCAGCAGCCGAACACCGCCGCGACCTTGTCCTGCGTGATCAGCTGCTTGGCCTTCTCGGCGAACAGCGGCCAGTTGGAAGCGGGATCGACGACCACCGGCTCGAGCTTCTTGCCGAGCAGGCCGCCCTTGGCGTTGATCTCGTCGATGGCCATCAGCACGGTGTCCTTCAACACCGTTTCCGAAATCGCCATCGTGCCCGACAGCGAATGCAGCACGCCGACCTTGATGGTCTCCTGTGCAAACGCGGGCGTGAGGACGCCGACGCTGATCAGCGCGGCGGCGAGGGTCTTCAATGTGATGCGGCGAGCGTTGCCGTGTGAATGCATGGGTGGGTCTCCGTCCTGGTTGCGAAATCGCGGAGGACCTCTGAGCAACCCGCGTGCCAACCTGGCACCGAACCTGCAAGAATCGATTGACGATGGACCTCACCCCACGCGAAAAAGACAAGCTGCTGATCTTCACCGCCGCACTGGTGGCCGAGCGGCGCCGTGCGCGCGGAGTCAAACTCAACGTGCCGGAATCGATCGCCTTGATCAGCGCGGCCATCATGGAAGGCGCGCGCGACGGCAAGACCGTGGCGCAGTTGATGAGCGAAGGCAAGAGCGTGCTGTCGCGCGCTGACGTGATGGATGGCGTGCCTGAGATCGTCAGCGAGATCCAGGTCGAAGCCACGTTTCCCGACGGCACCAAACTGGTGACCGTGCACCAACCGATCACATGAAAGGGTTCGAGATGCGCACTCTTTTGGCGAGCCTCGTGCTCGCGGGCTCGTCTGCCGCGAACGCGCACGAGGGCCACGGCGAAGTCGACTTTCATTGGCACGGCAGCGACCTGCTGACGGTGCTGGCGATGGTCGTCGTGGTGGCTGTCTGGCTGTGGCGGCGCAGCGGCAGATGATTCCCGGCGAGCTGTTCACCGATGGTGCGGACCATGCGCTCAACGTGGGGCGGCGCGCGATCACGCTCGTCGTGCAGAACAGCGGTGACCGGCCGATCCAGGTCGGCTCGCACTACCACTTTGCCGAGACGAATCCGGCGTTGAAGTTCGATCGTGTGGCTGCGCGCGGCATGCGTTTGAACATCGCCTCGGGCACTGCCGTGCGCTTCGAGCCGGGGCAGCAGCGCACGGTCGAACTCGTCGACTACGCGGGTGCGCGCACGGTGTTCGGATTTCGCGGTGACGTGATGGGCAGGTTGTAGTGGCAACCATTCAAAGACGCGCTTATGCAGAGATGTTCGGCCCGACCACCGGCGACCGCGTGCGCCTGGCCGACACCGAGCTGATCATCGAAGTCGAGCGCGACTTCACGACCTACGGCGAGGAAGTGAAGTTCGGCGGCGGCAAGACCATCCGCGACGGCATGGGCCAGTCGCAGGCGCTCAACGGTCCGGGCGCGCACGAAGCCTGCGACTGCGTCATCACCAACGCGTTGATCGTCGATCACTGGGGCATCGTCAAGGCCGACATCGGCATCAAGGGCCAGCGCATCGCGGCCATCGGCAAGGCCGGCAACCCGGACGTGCAACCCAACGTCGATATCGTCATCGGCCCCGGCACCGAGATCATCGCCGGTGAAGGCTTGATCGTCACCGCGGGCGGCATCGACAGCCACATCCACTTCATCTGCCCGCAGCAGATCGAGGAAGCGCTCGCTTCGGGCGTGACGACGATGCTCGGCGGCGGCACCGGCCCGGCGACCGGCACCTTCGCCACCACCTGCACGCCGGGGCCGGAGAACATCGCGATGATGCTGCGCGCGGCCGACGCGTTCGCGATGAACCTCGGCTTCCTCGGCAAGGGCAACGCGAGCCGGCCCGAGGCGCTGCGCCAGCAGATCGAGGCCGGCGCCATCGGCCTGAAGCTGCACGAAGACTGGGGCACGACGCCGGCGGCGATCGACCAGTGTCTGGCCGTGGCCGACGAGACCGACACGCAGGTCTCGATCCACAGCGACACGTTGAACGAGAGCGGCTTCGTCGAAGACACGATCGCGGCGACGAAGGGCCGCACGCTCTGCGCCTTTCACACCGAGGGCGCGGGCGGCGGGCACGCGCCGGACATCCTGCGCGTCGTCGGCGAAGCGAACTTCCTGCCGAGCTCGACCAACCCGACGATGCCGTTCACCGTCAACACGGTCGATGAACACCTCGACATGCTGATGGTGTGCCACCACCTCGACGCGTCGATCGCCGAGGACCTGGCGTTCGCCGAGAGCCGCATCCGCCGCGAGACAATCGCCGCCGAAGACATCCTGCACGACCTCGGCGCCATCAGCATGATGAGCAGCGACAGCCAGGCGATGGGGCGCGTCGGCGAGGTCATCATCCGCACCTGGCAGACGGCGCACAAGATGAAGCTGCAGCGCGGGGCGTTGACGGGCGACACAGAACGGCATGACAACACGCGGATCAAACGCTACATCGCCAAATACACGATCAACCCGGCCATCGCCAACGGCATCGCGCACGAAGTCGGCAGCATCGAAGTCGGCAAGTGGGCCGACCTGGTGTTCTGGCGGCCGGCGTTCTTCGGCGTCAAGCCGAGCCTGGTGTTGAAAGGCGGCTTCATCGCCGCGGCGCTGATGGGCGACGCCAACGCCAGCATCCCGACGCCGCAGCCGGTGCACATGCGGCCGATGTTCGGCAGTTTCGGCGGCGCGATCGCGCGCACGTCGCTGACCTTCGTCAGCCAGGCGGCGCTCGCATCGGGCGCAGCAGAAAGCCACGGCCTGCACAAGCGCCTGGCTGCGATCAAAGGCTGCCGTGCGATAAAGAAGCAGCACATGGTGCACAACAGCTACACGCCGACGATGCAGATCGACGCCCAAACCTACGAGGTGCGCGCCGACGGCCAGTTGCTGACCTGCGAGCCGGCAACCGTGCTGCCGATGGCGCAGCGCTACTTCCTGTTCTAGGACTTGCCGGCCCAAACTCCGGCCATGTCGAACACCGCGCTGGCCCATCGCCTTACCGCCGAGGAGTTCCTTGCCTGGGATGCGGGGCAGACGCTGCGCCATGAGTTCGTGGCCGGCGAAGTGTTTGCGATGTCCGGCGCGGGTGATGCGCATGTCACCGTTGCGCTCAACCTGGCCATGACGCTGCGCCAGCACCTCGCCGGCACGCCCTGCCGCACCTTCATCAGCGACATGAAGCTGCGTGTGCAGGCGGCGGATGCGTTCTTCTATCCCGACGTCATGGTCACTTGCAGCGCCGTCGATGCCACGAGCCCGAGCAGCAAAAGCGAGCCGGTGCTGGTGGCCGAGGTGCTGTCGCCCAGCACCGCAGCCTGTGACCGCGGCAACAAGTTCGCCGCCTACCGTCGCATCGCCACGCTACGCGAGTACCTGCTGGTCGATCCCGAAACGCGCCGCGTCGAGCTCTACCGCCTGGGTGCCGACGGCCTGTGGGTGCTGCACCCGGCCGAGCGGGACACCAACGTGGCGTTGGACTCGGTGAAGCTGCTGCTGACGCCCGCCGCGCTGTGGGCCGAGATGCCGCTGGCCGACGACATCTACTGATCAGCAGTCGCCCGGCGCGACGCGCATGATCGCCTCGCGCAGCCAGCGCTGCGCCGCGTCGCGCTCGTGGCGGCGGTGCCAGAGCAGGCCGACCTCGATGCGCGGCATGTCGAACGGCAGCGCGGTGATGTGCAGCGCGTCGGCGGCGCCGCAGGCTTCGACGAAGCGCCGCGGCAGCACGCCGAGAAGATCGGTTTTGCACAGCGCCTGCACTGCGGCGGCGTACTGGCCGAGCATCAACGCCACGCGCCGCGTGTACCCCAGTCCCGCCAGCTTTTCATCGACGAAGCCGTGCGGCCGGCCAGCGAAGGAGACGCGCACGTGCGTGGCGGCGCAATAGTCGTCGAGCGTCAGCGGCTCGCGCACGGCCAGTGGGTGGCCGCGCCGCATCGCGCAGACATAGTCGCAGTCGTATAGCGGCTCGAGCACGGTCTCGCCTTCACCGAGTGATGCGGCGAGCGCCCGCGCCACATCGGGGAAGAAGCCGATGGCCGCATCGATGCTGCCGCGATCGAGCAGCGGGCGCGGTTCGCGTGTGGCCAGCGGCTCGACCTGCAGCGACACGCGCGAGCGCTGGCGTTCGAAATCGGCAAGCAGCCGCGGCAGGATCACCGCGGCGGTGGCGTCGGCCATGGCCAACTTGAATCGGTGCTCGTCCTGCGCCGGATCGAAGCCCTGCGGGTCGAGCAGCTCGCGCAAGCCGGCCAGCGCTTCACGGATCGCCGGCCACAGCGCGATCGCATGCGGCGACGGCGTGACGCCGGTCGAGCCGGGAACGAACAGCTCTTCGCCCATGGCCTCGCGCAGGCGGCGCAAGGCGTTGCTGACGGCCGGCTGGCTCATCGCCAGGCGCTCCGCGGCGCGGGTGACGTTGCGCTCGACCATCACAACGTCGAAGACGCGCAGCAGGTTCAGGTCCAGGGTGCGGAAGTTCATAAGGTGGTGCCGGGTCGCCACAAACGATGTCGTGCCCCTGCGCTCGAAGGCGGTTGGGCCAGTCGTGACTTTTTCAACCCGGTATTCGCACGGGTGATGCCCGGATTCCGAGCGGCAATTTCCCAAGAATAAGGGCAAACCCTAATCTTCGGCTCACGGGGCTTATCGGCTCCGCAGGGAAAGAAAGGACAAACCATGTCTGCTTCAGAGATTCTCGTCAGGGTACCGGCGCCGGTGGCAGCGCCACGCGGAGCGAATTGGGCAGCAAGTTTCGTGCTCTGGCTGCTGCGCCGTGGAGGTGCGCGATGAGCGCGCTGAGCCAAAACCCGGCCGCTCTCGGCTCGCCCTACAAGCGGCAAACGCCGACGCTGTTGCAGGCGCTCGGGCACTCGATCTGGAGCGCCCTCGAGGGCGCCGGCCAGCGCCGCGCCGCGCGCGAACTGCGCGAGCTGGCGCAGCGCTGGCAGTCGATCGACCCGGCGCTAGCGCAGCAGCTTCTGCAAGCCAGCCGCCACGACACACGCAGCACAAGAAAGGAAGCACCATGACGCCGATCATGACCCTGGCGCCCGGCGCCACGCAATTCTTCATCGACCACTGGCGCCAGGCCTGGCGCGCGGTGACGGCCAAGGCCGAGCCCGCAGCGCGCACGGCGGCCCAAGAGCTGGCGGCGGTGCGTGCGCTGGCCGACAGCTACCGCCAGTCGGATCCCGGCTTTGCCAGCGACCTCTACGCCGCGGCCGACCGCCACGAGCGGGACGCTGAAGCCGCAGCGCAGCGTTAGGCGCGCGCGGCCGTCTTCAGGACAGGCCGCCCTCGACCGCGTGGCCCGCCGCGCGCCAGCGCAGCATGCCGCCAGCCAGGTTGGCCACCTGAGTGAAACCGGCCTTGCCGAGGAGCACGGCGGCCTGCGCCGAGCGTGTGCCCGAGCGGCACACCGTGACCACCGGACGCGCGCCGTCGAGCTCACCGGCGCGCGCCCGCAACTCGCCCAGCGGCAGCAGCAGCGCGCCGTGGATGTGGCCGAGCGGGCCGGTGAATTCGGCGGGCTCGCGCACGTCGACGATCTGCACCTGCGGGGCCCGCATCTTCGAGCGCCTGCGGCTCGATCTCCCACAGGCCGGCGAAGGTCCAGACCAAAGCCGCCCACGACGGTTCGTCGGGCAAGGGCGCGTGCTGCGCGGCCTGGCCGCAGCGCAGGTTGGCCGGCACCGCGATGTCCATCAGCTTCGGGTGCGGCAGGCCGAGGTGGTTCATGTAGCCGGTGAAGTCGGCCTCGTTGCTGCTGCCGCCGAAGCGCGGGTTGAAGCGCCGCTCCTCCTCGACGCTGCTCGCGGTGAGGCCCTTGTAGTCGTGCGCCGGATAGAGCAAGCAATGCGCCGGCAGCGACAGGATCTGCGCCTGCACCGAGCGGTACAGGCGCTGCGGGCTGCCCTGCTGGAAGTCGGTGCGGCCGCAGCCGCGGATCAGCAGCGCGTCGCCGGTGAAGGCCATGGACTCGTCGTCGAGCACGAAGGTCAGGCAGCCGTTGGTGTGGCCGGGCGTGGCGCGCACTTGCAGATGCCGCGCGCCGAAGTCCACACGCTCGCCATGCACCAGCCCGCGGTCGAGCCCCTGCGCACCGCCGGCCGCAGCGCCGAGGATGCGGCTGCCGCAGCGCTGCTGCAGCAACCAGGCGCCGGTGACATGGTCGGCGTGCACATGCGTCTCCAGCGTGGCCGTGAGCGCGAGTCCGAGCTCGCGCAGCAAAGCACTGTCGCGCCGCACATGCTCGAACACCGGGTCGATCAGCAACGCCTGCCCGCTGCCCGCATCGCCGAGCAGGTAGGTGTAGGTGGACGACGTGGCGTCGAAGAGCTGGCGAAAGATCAGCATGCGCGGATGCTGCCACGTGGGGTCGATCAGCGCACGGCGTGAAACGCGCCTGACGCCGGATCAGCGCAGACGGCTGTGCTGGCGCAGCCAGCGAGCGAACGCGACTTCGTCCATCTGGCCTGCGGCCACGGCGAGCATCGTCAGCACGCAGTCGGCATCGGTGGCCATCAGCTCATGGCCATTGAGTTCGAGGAACAACTCGACGGCGACGAACGCCGTGCGCTTGTTGCCATCGATGAAGGGGTGGTTGCGCGCCAGTCCAAACCCATAGGCTGCCGCGAGATCGGCCGCGTCGGGCTCGCCGTACGCAGCCAGGTTCAACGGCCGCGCCAGGGCCGACTCGAAAAGCCCTTCGTCGCGTGTGCCAGCCGCCCCGCCGTGTTCGGCGAGTTGCTCTTCATGAACGGCCCTCAGCACGTCGGCGTCGAGCCACACCCACGCCGAGTTGCTCACTTCGCCAACTCGCGCAAGACATCGCGCCGCTTCTTCATCACCTTGCGTGCGGCCCCCATCTGCGCCTCGAACTCGGCGCTGTACGGCGTCAACATCACCCCATTGGCCGCGTCGGTGACGAACACCGTGTCCCCCTTTTCGAGCTTCAGCCGCGCCAGCACTTCCTTGGGCAGGATCAGGCCAACCGAGTTGCCGATCTGGGTGAGTTTCAATGCGGTCATGACGCGTCTCCGTTATAACGTTCGTTATACTACCCGTCGCTCCCCGCCACTGCAAGTCAGGACGCCATGCTCAGCGTGAACAAACTCATCCCCGGCGGCCGCGGCCTGGCGGCGGTCCTGCTGAAACGCGCCGCAAGCATCGAGCTCGACTGGGACGTGCGGCAGAAAAGCCGTTTCGACGCCACCGATTCCACAGGCCGCGCGCTCGGCGTCTTCCTGCCGCGCGGCAGCGTCGTGCGCGGCGGCGATGTGCTGGTGGCCGAAGACGGCTCGCTGATCCGCGTGCTGGCCGCGCCGCAAGCGGTGCTGCGCATCACCGCCTGCGCTGAGCACGGCAGTGCCGTCGATCTGCCGCGCGCGGCGTATCACCTGGGCAACCGGCATGTGCAGCTCGAGGTCAAGCCCGATCACCTGCAGCTCGAACCCGATCCGGTGCTGGCCGACATGCTGCGTTCGATGCACCTCATCGTGCACGAAGTCCAGGCGCCGTTCGAGCCTGAAGGCGGCGCCTATGCAGCCGCGCACGCACACCACGATCACGGTCATCACGACCACTGATGCAACCGGCTGCCCTGCTCGGCCTGCTGCGCCTGGCTTCGCCGGCGCTGCCGGTTGGCGGCTTCAGTTATTCGGAAGCGCTCGAAGCCGCGGTCGAGGCCGCGCTGGTGCATGACGAAGCGAGCGCGCGGCACTGGCTGACGGACCAGCTGCACCTCGGCCTGGCGCGCGCGGAGTTGCCGCTCGTCGCGGCAGCGCACGGCGCCTGGAAGGAACACAACGAGCCGCGCATCGCCGAGCTCAACACCTGGATGCTCGTCAGCCGCGAGTCGCGCGAATTGCGTGCGCAGAGCGAGCAGATGGGCCGCTCGATGCTCGAGTGGCTGCGACAACAAGCAGCAGATGACACGCGCGTGGCCACGCTGGCCGCACTCACGCCCTGCCCGACCTGGCCGATCGCGTTCGCGCTGGCCGCAGTGCAAACGGGCGCCACCGCGCACGAGTCGGCATTGGCCTACGGTTTTTCCTGGGCCGAGAACCAGGTGCAGGCGGCGTTGAAGTCGGTGCCGCTCGGCCAGAGTGCCGGCCAGCGCATCCTGGCCCGATTGGCGCAAGAATTGGTGCCGCTGGCGCAAGCGGCGCTCACACTCGGCGACGAGCGGCGCCAGGCCTTCGCGCCGATGCTCGCCATCCGCTCATCGCAACACGAAACGCAGTACTCGAGGCTGTTCCGCTCATGAATCAACGCACGAAAAAACTACCTCCCCTGCGCGTCGGCGTCGGCGGCCCGGTCGGCTCCGGCAAGACGACGCTGGTTGAAAAGCTCTGCAAGGCGATGCGCGAGCGCTGGGATCTGGTGGTTGTCACCAACGACATCTACACCAAGGAAGACCAGCGCCTCCTGACCGTGGCCGGCGCGCTGGCGCCCGAACGCATCATGGGCGTGGAGACCGGCGGCTGCCCGCACACGGCGATCCGCGAAGACGCGTCGATCAACCTCGAAGCCGTCGATCGCATGCTGGAGAAATTCCCCGACGCCGACATCGTCTTCATCGAGTCCGGCGGCGACAACCTCGCCGCCACCTTCAGCCCCGAGTTGAGCGATCTCACGATCTATGTCATCGACGTTGCCGGCGGCGAAAAAATTCCGCGCAAGGGCGGCCCCGGCATCACCAAGAGCGACCTGCTGGTGATCAACAAGACCGATCTCGCGCCGCATGTCGGCGCCGACCTGGCGGTGATGGAAGCCGACACGCAGCGCATGCGGCCGGCGCATGCCGACCGGCGGCCGTACGTCATGACGAACCTGCATCTGGGCACGGGGCTCGACACGGTGGTGCGATTCATCGAACAGCGTGGATTGCTGACGACGTGAAGGCGCTGCTGCCGCCCGACGAGATCCAGCGCCTGGCACGGCTGCGCGCGCTCGGTGTGCTCGACTCGGCACCGGAGCCGCTGTTCGACAGCCTGACGCGCCTGGCCGCGAGGATCACCGGCACGCCGATTGCGCTGGTCAGCCTGATCGACGAGCAGCGCCAATGGTTCAAGGCCAACCTCGGCCTGCCCGGTGTGCAGCAGACGCCGCGCGATTTCGCCTTCTGCGCCCACGCCATCCTCGACAGCGACGTCATGACCGTGACCGACGCGCGCACCGACCCGCGGTTCGCCGACAACCCGCTGGTCACCGGCGATCCCGGCATCCGCTTCTACGCCGGCGCGCCGCTGACGCTGCCCGGCGGCGAACGCCTGGGCACGCTGTGCGTCATCGACCGCGCGCCGCGCCAGCTCTCCGAATCGCAGCGCCTGCAGCTCGCCGAGCTGGCGCAAGTGGTGGTGCAGGCACTGCTGCTGCGCGAGCGCGCGCATGGCCATGCGCTGGGCACGCCGAGCGCGGTCGAGTCCGAACTCGCCGGCCACGTGCGCGCGTTGAGCTCGATCCTCGACCGCCTGCCGATGGCCGTCTCGGTCTGGGACCGTGAGCTGCGTAACGCCTATGCCAATGCGCAGGTACAGCAGCGCACCGGTCGCAGCGCCGCGGCGTTGCTGGGCTTGCACTTGTCGCAAGTCATCGGCGAGGCGGCATTCAAGGCCCACCGTGACTATCACGACGCCGTGCTGGCCGGCCACACGCAGAGCTTCGAGGCGCGGGTGCTGTTTCAGGACGGGTTTCGCGACGAGCAAGTGCAACTGGTGCCACTGCGCGGCGAGCAAGGCGGCGTCGAAGGTTATGTCTCGCTGGCGCAGGACCTGTGGAGCGCGCGTGCGATGGACGCCGCGCAGCGCGCGTTGGCCGACAGCGAGCGCAAGTTCCGCACGCTCTCGGACGCCTCGCCGCTGGGCGTCTTCCACACCGACGCCCAGGGCCGCTGCACCTACGCCAATGCGCGCTGGCAATCGATCTTCGGTCTCTCGCTCGAACAAAGCCTGGGCGAGGGCTGGAGCAGCACCTTGCATCCGCACGATCGCGCTGCCGTCTTTGCCGAGTGGCAGCGCACGGCAGCCGCGGGCCTCGAGTTCGAGATGGAGTTTCGCGTGCAGCGGCCCGACAGCACCGTGCGGCAGGTGCGCTCGCTGGCGCGCGCGGTCGTCGCAGACGACGGTGCCGCCACCGGTTTCGTCGGCACGGTCGAAGACGTCACTGAGGCGCGCGTGCGCGAGGCCCGGCTGCGCGACAGCGAAGCCTTTCTCGACCGCACCGGCCGCATCGCCGGCATCGGCGGCTGGGAAGTGAACCTGGCCGACAAGTTGCTGATCTGGTCGGACCAGACTTGCCGCATTCACGATGTCGAGCCCGGCCACCGGCCGACGTTCGAGGAGGCCATCGGCTACTACGCGCCGGAAGGCCGCGACAGCATCGCGCAGGCCTTCGAGCTGGCCATCGCCACGGGCACGCCCTACGACCTCGAGTTGCCGATGGTCACGGCCCAGGGGCGGCCGATCTGGGTGCGCACGATCGGCGAGGTCACCTTCGACAGCGGCCGCGCGGTGCGTGCCTTCGGCACCTTCCAGGACATCACCTGGCGCCACGACGCCGAGATCGCGCTGCGCGACAGCAACCGCCTGCTGTTGCAGCTCTACGAGCAGACGCCGGCGATGATGCACTCGATCGACACCGATGGCCTGCTGCTGTCGGTGTCGGACCGCTGGCTCGCGGTCATGGGCTACCTGCGCGAGGACGTGATCGGCCGGCGTGCGCTCGACTTCTTCACCGAAGACTCGCGCCGTGCGCGCCAGCACGATCTGCAGCAGCTCTGGGCCAGCGGCCGCCACACCAGCGGTCTGCTGCAGGTCAAGCGCCAGGACGGCAGCCTGCTCGACATCGTGGCCTCGGCGATGGTGCAGTACGACGACGCCGGCCAGGCACTGCGCGCGCTGGTGGTCACCGACGACGTGACCGAGCTGCTGGCGCGCACCGCCGAGCTGCGGCGCGAGCAGGTGCAGCGCGCCGATGTCGAGCGCTATGCCGCCGAGCTCGATGCGCTGCTGGCCGAGCGCAGCGAGATGCTCAACGTGCTCGCCCACGAGGTGCGCCAGCCGCTGAACAACGCTTCGGCCGCGCTGCAGAGCGCCGCCGCCGCGCTGGCCGACCCGCACTCGCGCGGCGACGCGGCCGAGCGCCTGCAGCGTGCGCAAGGCGTGATGCAGGCGGTGATGTCCGGCGTCGACAACACGCTGGCCGTGGCCGCGTTGCTGGGCAGCGGCCAAGCGCCGAAACGGCAGGACAGCGACGTCGATGTCGACACGCTGCTGGCCGTGGCCGTGGGCGACATGCCGCTGGCCGAACGCGACCGGGTGCACATCGAGCGCGTCGCCGAGACGCGCACCGCGTCGATGGACATGGGCCTGCTGCGCCTGGCGCTGCGCAACCTGCTGGCCAACGCGCTGCGCTACTCGCCGCCGGGCTCGAGGGTGACGCTGCGCGTGGCTGATTCCGACCAGCCGCTGGCGCTGGTGCTCGACGTCATCGACCTCGGCTCGGGCATCGAGCCCGAACTGCTGCCGCGCTTGTTCGAGCGCGGCACGCGCGGCCGCCACGCCGGCGGGCGCGCCAGCCACGGCCTGGGCCTGTACATCGTGCGCCGCGTGCTCGAGCTGCAGGGCGGACGCGCCGAGCTGGTGACCACCGGCCCCGGCGGTACGACGATGCGGCTGTGGATTGCGCAGGGCGGCAGCGAGCTGCCGCAGCCCGGTGCTCAGGCCGCCGTCAACGGCGCGCGGAACAGGTAGCCGACGCGCGAGCGCGATTGCAGCGGCACCAGCATCGGCGTGGCGCGCTCGATGCGCCGGCGCAGGCGGTAGATGATGGCGTTCAGGCCGTTGTCGCCCTCGTCGTCTTGCGCCCGGCCCAGGCGCTGCGACAGCGTCTCGCGCGTCACCGTGTCGCCGGCAGCTTCGAGCAGGCACTCGAGCACGGTGATGTCGGCGTCGGACAGCGCGACGCGGGCACCGTCGGGCACGATCAGCTCGCGCGACTGGCGGTCGAGCTTCCACGAGCGGTTCGACGTGGCGTCCTTGCCGGCGCGGCGCTGCACCGCCTGGATGGCCAGCGAGACCTGGTCGAACTGCACCGGCTTGGCCAGGTACATGTCGGCGCCGGCGGTCATGACGCTGGCGAAGACCTCAGGGCCGAGGCGGCCCGAGACCACCAGCAGGCCGGCATCGCTGCGGCGGCGGATGATCTTGATCAGCTCGACGCCATCGACGCCGGGCAGCATCAGATCGACGAGGTAGAAGTCGTAGCGGTGCGACTCGGCATCGGCGAGCAGCGTGTTGCTGTCGTCGAAGACGCTGACCTCGATGCCCTTGCCGCGCAGGTGCTGGGCAAGGTACTCCGAATACTCGGCGTCGTCGTCGATGAGGGCGAGGGTTCGTGGCAGCATGGAACCTATTGTGCCGGGCAAATAAAACCCGCGCGCTATTCTCCGAACATGTACGTCCAGTACTTCGGCCTCAAGCACGAACCGTTCTCGATCGCCCCGGACCCCCGCTACCTCTTCATGAGCGAGCGCCATCGGGAGGCGCTGGCGCACCTGCTCTACGGCGTCAAGGGCGGCGGCGGCGGCTTCGTGCTGCTCACCGGTGAGATCGGCGCCGGCAAGACCACGGTCTGCCGCTGCCTGTTGGAGCAGATTCCCAAGCGTTGCAACGTTGCCTACATCTTCAACCCGAAGCTGACCGCGCTCGAGCTGCTGAAGACGGTGTGCGAGGAGTTCCATGTGCCGGTGGACGCGCACGAGCCGGGCCACGTCTTCACGGCCAAGGACTACCTCGACCCGTTCAACCGGTTCCTGCTCGAAACCCATGCCGTCGGCCTGAACAACGTGCTCATCATCGACGAGGCGCAGAACCTCTCGGCCGACGTGCTCGAGCAGTTGCGCCTCTTGACCAACCTCGAAACCAACGAACGCAAGTTGTTGCAGATCGTGCTCATCGGCCAGCCCGAGTTGCGGCTGATGCTGCGCCGGCCTGAGCTGGAGCAGGTGGCGCAGCGCGTCATCGCGCGTTTTCATCTCGATGCGCTGTCCGAAGACGAAACCGCGCAGTACCTGCGCCATCGCCTGGCGGTGGCAGGCCTGACCTCGGCGATGCCGTTTTCGCAGCGCGCGATGCAGGCCGTCCACCAGGCCACGCGCGGCGTGCCGCGGCGCATCAACCTGGTCGCCGACCGCGCCCTGCTCGGCGCCTACGCCGAGAGCGTGCCGCGTGTGGACAAGCGCATCGTCGACAAAGCCGCGCTCGAAGTCTTTGGTGCCGAGCGCCGCGCCGAACGGCTGGGTGCGCTGCGCCACCCCAGCCCCTGGGTGCTCGGCCTGGGCGGGCTGGCCGCAGGGCTGATGCTGGCCGGCGGGGCCGCGTGGCTGTGGCCGCGAGACGGTGCCGGCCCGGCGGCCGGTGCGCCGGCGCTCGCAGCCTCGGCGGCCAGCGCCGCCGCGGCCACGGCCGCAGCAACGCCAACCGCAACCACCGGTGCGCCCGTGGCGGCCGGTGACGGCAACGGCGCGGCCGGGCCCGCGATGGCAGCCGCCTCTGCGGTGGCCGCGGCCGCCTCGGCACCGCTGTTCCTCACCGGCGCCGAGGTGATTGCCCGCAGCGCCATGGCGCAGCGAGGCCGAAGCCTGGCGCGAGCTGGCGCCGCAGTGGGGCATCGCCCTGCCCGACGGCGCCGCCGATCCCTGTGCCCTGGCGCGGCGTGCGCAGTGGTTCTGCTTTCGCACCCCCAGCGGCGGCCTGCCGCTGGTGCGCCAGCTCGACCGGCCCGGCTTCATCACCCTGCGCGACGGCAGCGGCCGCCCGGCCCACGCGCTGTTGCTCGGCCTGACGCCGCGCGCGGCGACGCTGCGCATCGGCCGCGACACGCTCGAGGTGACGCTGGTCTCGCTGGCCAACCTTTGGCAGGGCGACTTCGCGACCTACTGGCGCGCGCCCGAGGGCTACAGCGGCATCCTCGCCGGCGGCGCGGCCGGCCCGGCCGTCGATGCCCTGGCGGCGCAACTCGCCGCGGTGCGCGGCGAGCCCGCACCGACCGTGCCGGTGCTCTACGACAACGTCCTGACGGCGCGCGTGATCGCTTTCCAGACGTCGCAGGGCCTGTCCGCCGACGGCCGTGCCGGGCCGACCACCTTCATGCAACTGGCGCGCGCCACCGGCAGCGGCCAGCGCGAACCGCGCCTGTTGCGCTGACCCGGGAGACCGCGTGAGCTACATCCTCGATGCGTTGAAAAAGGCCGATGCCGAGCGCGAACGCAGTGCCGTGCCGGGCTTGCACGCGCACCCGCAGGACGGCCCGGCCGGTCACGGCCGGCCTGCCGGCGGGCTGCGCTGGCCGCTGTTGGCGATGGCGGCGATCGTGTTGCTGGCCGCCGCGCTGGCCTGGATGCTGTGGTCCGGGCGCGCCGTGCGCACGCCGCCGTTGCTGGCCGAAGCGCCGCCGCCTGCTGCACCTGCACCTGCACCTGCACCTGCACCTGCACCTGCACCTGCACCTGCACCTGCACCTGCACCTGCACCTGCACTGTCCTGCGCCTGCGCCTGCGATCGTTGCCGCCCCGACGCCAGCGCCGACGCCGCCCGCCCCACCGATCACCGCTGCCGCGCCACCACCCGCGCCGGCGCGCGCCGTGGCACCACCAACGCCGAAGCCCGCCGCACCGGCCGAGCCGCGCCTGCCGTCGTTGAACGAACTGCCGGCCGAGGTGCGCGCCGGCCTGCCGCCGCTGGCCATCAGCGGCGCCGTGTTCTCACCCACGCCGTCGGCGCGCATGCTGTTCATCAACGGCCAGGTGCTGCGCGAAGGCGAGGCCGTGGCCGACGGCGTGACGGTCGAGCGCATCGGCGCTGCGGCCAGCGTGCTGTCAGCGCGCGGCCAGCGCTTCGAGATCAAACATTGATGTCGCGGTACAGCGCCAGGTAGCGCTCGGCCGCGGTGTCCCAGCCGAAACGCTGCGCCATGCCGCGCTTTTGCACCGCGCGCCATTCCCGCGGCCGTGACCACAGCGTGAACGCGCGGCGCAACGCGCGCTGCAAGTCGTCGGCCTCGAAGCGCTCGAAGACGAAGCCGGTGGCGCGCTCTTCGGCCAGGTCTTCGAGCGTGCAGTCGACCACCGTGTCGGCCAGGCCGCCGGTGCGCCGCACCAGCGGCAGGCTGCCGTAGCGCAAGGCGTACATCTGCGTCAGGCCGCAGGGCTCGAAGCGCGACGGCACGAGCGTCACGTCGCTGGCGGCGAAGATGCGGTGCGCCAGCGCTTCGTCGTAGCCCTGGCGCAGGCCAACGTGGCGTGGGTGTTTCTTCGCCGCCACGGCAAACGCCTCTTCGAGCGCGGCGTCGCCGCTGCCGAGCACGACGAGCTGCGCGCCGGCATCGACCAGCCTGTCGATCGCGCCGACGAGCAGTTGCAAGCCCTTCTGCTCGGTCAGACGGCTGACGGCCGTGAACAGCGGCGCCGTGTCTTGCACTGCCAGGCCGCACTCCTGCTGCAACGCGGCCTTGCACAGCGCTTTGCCGGCGATGCGCTGCGGCGAAAAGTGCGTGGCGATCAGCGCATCGTGCGCCGGGTCCCAGACCGCGTCATCGACGCCGTTCAGGATGCCGCTGACGACGGCGCTGCGCTCACGCAGCAAGCCGTCGAGGCCGGCACCGAGCTCGTGCGTCTGGATTTCGCGCGCGTAGGTCGGGCTGACGGTGGTCACGCGGTCGGCGTAGTGCAGGCCGGCTTTCATGAACGACAACTGGTCGTGGAACTCGACGCCCTGCACGCCCCACGCATCGGCGGGCAGGCCGAGCTCGGCGAACGCGGCGCGCGCGAACACGCCCTGGTAGGCCAGGTTGTGGATCGTGAAAACGCTGGCGGCGCGGCTCTTGTGGCCGCGGCGCGCAAAGGCGTTGTAGGCGCAGGCCAGGCCGGCATGCCAGTCGTGCGCATGCAGCACCTGCGCCTGCCACGCCGCATCCACGCCTTCGGCCAGCCGCGCTGCCGCCAGGCCGAGCAAGGCGAAGCGGCGCGGGTTGTCGGCGAACGCATGGCCGCTGCCGTCGCCGTACGGCGTGCCGGGGCGGGCGTACAGCGCGTCGTGGCGCAGCAGGATGACAGGCACATCGGCCAGCGACGGCGCATCGAGCCGGCCTGCGACCAGCTCGGCCGCGGCGCCGCCCCACGGTGGTTGCACGCGGGCGATGACTTTGGGCTCGCGCAGCACCGTCGTCAGCGCCGGCAAGCCCGGCAGCAGCACACGCGCATCGGCCTGCGCTTTGACCAGCGCGGCCGGCAGCGCGCCGAGCACGTCGGCCAGGCCGCCGGTTTTGACGAAGGGGTAGATCTCGGCGCCGACGTGCAGGACGCGAAGCGGTCCTGACTTCATTTCAACCGGGCAAGCATCTCGCGCGTGATCAGCACCACGCCGCTGTCAGTGCGCTCGAAGCGCGCGGCATCCAGCGCAGCGTCTTCGCCGACGACGAGGCCTTCCGGCAGCTCGCAACCGCGGTCGATGACGACCTTCTTCAAGCGGCAACTGCGGTCGATCGTCACGCTCGGCAGCACCACCGCATCTTCGAGAACACAGAACGAGCGGATGCGCACGCTCGAAAACAGCACGGTGTTGGCCAGATGCGAGCCCTTGACGATGCAGCCGCCGGAGACGATGGTGTTGACGGCCTTGCCATGCATGCCGCTGATGTCGGGAATGAATTTGGCCGGCGGCAATTGGCGCTGATAGGTCCAGATCGGCCAATCGGTGTCATAGATGTCGAGCTCGGGATTGATCGACGCCAGGTCGAGATTGGCGGCCCAGAACGCGTCGATCGTGCCGACGTCGCGCCAGTACGGCGGCGCGCCGTTCGGGTTGCGAATGCAGCTCATCGAAAACGAATGCGCGAGCGCACGGCCCTCGGCCACTGCACGCGGGATCACGTCTTTGCCGAAGTCGTGGCTCGATTTCGGGTTGGCCAGGTCGTCTTCGAGCAGCTTGTAGAGGTATTCGGCGTCGAAGACGTAGATGCCCATGCTCGCCAGCGCCAGGTCGGGATGGCCGGGCATCGGCGGCGGGTCGGCGGGTTTCTCGACGAAGCTGGTGACGCGCCAGTCGTCGTTGACGGCCATGACGCCGAACCCGGTGGCTTCCATCCGCGGCACCTCGATGCAGCCGACCGTGCAGCCGGCGCCGCGATCGACGTGGTCCTTCAGCATCAGCGAGTAATCCATCTTGTAGATGTGGTCGCCGGCCAGGATGACGATGTACTCGGGCTTCGATCCTTGAATGATGTCGAGGTTCTGGAAGATGGCGTCGGCGGTGCCGCGGTACCAATGCTCTTCATCGAGACGCTGCTGCGCCGGCAGCAGATCGATCACCTCGTTCAACTCGGCGCGCAAAAAACTCCAGCCGCGCTGCAAGTGGCGCAACAAGGAGTGCGATTTGTACTGCGTGACGACGCCGATGCGGCGCAGGCCCGAGTTGACGCAGTTCGACAGCGCGAAGTCGATGATGCGGAACTTGCCGCCGAAGTAGACCGCGGGTTTGGCGCGCTTGTCGGTGAGTTGCTTCAGGCGCGATCCCCGGCCCCCGGCCAGCACCAGAGCCACCGAGCGGCGGACCAGTTGATGCGGTTGCTGCATGGCGGCGCTCGTGGTGACAGCTGACATGGCGGTGCCTCCTGTAGGGGGCCGATTCTGCGCCCGCTGCCCGGCTGGCCTATTCGGGATTCACCGCTACCATCCGCCTGTTTTCACTAAACACGCAGGAGCAGACCATGGGACTGATGTCATTCATCAAGGATGCGGGTGAGAAGCTGTTCGGCATCGGCGAGGCCAAGGCCGCCGAGGCCGCCGTCAAGTCGGCGCCGACGCCGGAGAACGTGGCCGCCATGAGCGCGGCCGCCGGCAAGGCGATTGCCGACTACGTCGAAACGCAGGGCCTGGCGGTCAACGGCCTGAACATCTCGTTCGATGCGCCGTCGGGCGTGGTTGCGGTGGCCGGCACGGTGGCCGACCAGGCGACCAAGGAAAAGGTGCTGCTGTGCTGCGGCAACGTCGCCGGCGTGTCCTCGGTCAACGACATGCTGGTCGTCGATGCGCCCGAGCCCGAGTCGACGTGGCACACCGTGGTCAGCGGCGACACGCTGTCGAAGATCGCCAAGACGGTGTACGGCGACGCGATGAAGTACCCGGTGATCTTCGAGGCCAACAAGCCGATGTTGAAGCACCCGGACAAGATCTATCCGGGGCAGCTGCTGCGCATTCCGCCGCTGTAGTTTTTTCAGCGGCCGGCCGTTCCAAAGACGAGGAGACACGTCATGGCAAAACGAACCTGGCCTCGCAGCGGCCTGGTGGTGCTGTTGCTGTCGGCGGCGACTGCCGCCTGGACGGCCGCGCCGGGCGGGCTGGTGCCGGTGGCCGAGTCGCGCAACGTCGCCGACTACGACCAGGGCTATCGCGACGGCTACAACAACCTGCCCAACCGCTACCAGGATCGCAAGCACCCCGACTACGCCGAAGGCTATCGTGTCGGCAAAGCGCGGCGCGAGGCGACGGGCGCAGCGGTGCCGGCGGCGGCCAACGACGACTACGTGCGCGGCTTCGGCGACGGACTGAACGGCAAGGAGGCGCGCGACCGCGAGCGCGCCTACCGCGACGGCCACCGCGCCGGGCGAAGCCAGCACGAAGCCAATGCCGCCCGCGACGACGGCCGCGACTACGCGCGCGGCTATCGCGACGGCTACAACCGCTATCGCGAGCGCGCGGCCGCGCCGTCGTCCGGCAACCGCGCCTATGCCGCGGGGTTCCGTGACGGACGGACCAACCACGGCACGCTCGTCACGGGCGCTGGCGGGCAAGCCGTGCCGCCGACGGCCGCGCAGGAGGGCAACCTGGTCGGCCGCCCCGCCGTCACGCTCGAGCGCGACATGAAGTCACTCGGCTTCGTGCGGCTGGCCCGCAACAAGCTCGGCACGGCGGAGTTGACGACGTGGCAGTCGCGCGCACAGAAGAAGTGCTGGCGCATCGCCACCAGGGACGGCAAGGTGCAGCAGGTCGAGGACGTCGACTACGGCAACTGCACGTAGGCCCGCGCGGCGCCGGCTACGCCGGCGTGGCCATGACCTCGCCCATGCGAATGGCCCCACCCGGCTGCCAGGTTGTGTTGAACGCCAGCCGGCCCGGCGGCAACAACAGCACCACCGTCGAGCCGAGCAGGAAGCGCCCCATCTCGTCGCCTTTCTTGAGCACCAGCGCCTGCGCGCCTTCGTAGCGCCAGTCGCGCACGGCGCCGGGCCGCGGCGGGTTGACGACGCCGTGCCAGACGGTGGCCATGCTGCCGACGATGGTGGCGCCGACGAGCACCAGCACCCACGGCCCGCGTTCGTTGTCGAAGACGCAGACCACGCGTTCGTTGCGCGCGAACAGGCCGGGCACGCCACGCGCCGTCACCGGGTTGACCGAGAACAGATCGCCGGGCACGTGGATCATGCGGCGCAGCCTGCCGTCGCACGGCATGTGGATGCGGTGGTAGTCCTTCGGCGCCAGGTAGAGCGTGGCGAAGTGGCCGTTGAGAAAGGGCCGCGCCAGATCGGCATCGCCGCCGACCATCGCCTGCACGGTGTAGCTGTGGCCCTTGGCCTGCAGGATCGCATCGCCGTCGATGGCGCCGAACTGGCTGATCGCGCCATCGACCGGGCTCACCCACTCAGCAGCGGCGATGGGACGCGCGCCCGGCGCGAGAGCTCGGGTGAAGAAATCGTTGAAGGTGGCATACGCCGCGGGCTCGGGGTTTGCCGCCTCGGCCATGTTGACGCGGTAGCGGTCGATGAACCAGCGGACGAGCCGCGTCGTCAGCGCACCGCCGCGCGCCCGCGCGATCTCGCCGGCCAGCAGCGTCAACGCCTGCTTGGGCAGCAGGTACTGCGGCAGGACCGCCATGCGGTCCGAGACGAGCGGACCGAGCGTGTCTGTCGGATCACTCATCAACGCAGGCCAGCGCCGGGCCGCTCCCAAGCGGCCTGCACTCCCCTCGGGGACGCGAGCGAAGCGAGCCAGGGGCCGTATCTCAGCGCGGGCAACTCCCGCAACGCCTTGATCGCGCCATAGCCGATCGCCGCGCCGAAACGCTTGGCAAAGCGCTCGGCCAGGTTGTCGTGCGTCGTGTAGTCGATGATCTCTTCGGCCTTGATCACATCGCGGGCGATGAAGTCGAGGTTGCCGACCTTGTCCACCAGGCCGAGCCGGATCGCTTCTTCGCCGTTCCAGAACAGGCCGGAGAACATCTCCTTGCTCTCCTTCAGCTTGGCGCCGCGGCCGTCCTTGACCACGGTGATGAACTGCTGGTGGATCTGGTCGATCATCGCCTTGGCATAGGCCGTCTGCTTTTCGTTCTGCGGCGAGAACGGATCGAGCATGCCCTTGTTCTCGCCGGCAGTGAGCAGGCGCCGCTCGACGCCGAGCTTTTCCATCGTGCCGGTGAAGCCGAAGCCGTCCATCAAGACGCCGATGCTGCCGACGAGGCTGGCTTTGTCGACATAGATCTCGTCGGCTGCCACGGCGATGTAGTACGCGCCCGAGGCGCAGATCTCCTCGACCACCGCATAGACCTTCTTGCCGTGCTTGGCCTTCAGGCGCTTGATTTCGTCGTTGACGATGCCGGCCTGCACCGGGCTGCCGCCGGGCGAGTTGATGCGCAGCACGATCGCCTGCGCCGCCTTGTCCTCGAACGCATTCTTCAGCGCGGCGACGATGCGTTCGGCGCTGGCCTCGCCTTCGGGAGAAATCTCGCCGCGCACTTCGACCAGCGCGGTGTGCGGCACGCCCGGTGCGGCCATGTGGTTGCGGCTGACGAGCACGCCCCACAACAACGCCAGCACGATGCCCAGCCAGGCCAGGCGGAAGAAGATGCGCCAGCGGCGCTCGCTGCGCCGGTCCTGCAGCAGCGCAGCGGCGACGCTGACCAGCGAGGCCTCGACGCTGGAGCGGGGTTTCGGGGCAGGCGCCGCGGCGCCGGCGGCGGGTGGTGGTGAGGGCGAAGGCGGCGGCGTGGTCGGCGCAAAATCGTCGGAGGGGCTCATGGCAAAGGGTGTCCTGCGGTGGAGGCCGCGTCGTCGAAAGACAGCGGCGTGATGTCTCGGGAAGGATACCAACTGACTTCGCCGCCGCGCTCGGCGACCGCCACCGGCATCAGGCGGCCGCGGCCGCACGGCCCGCCGAGGCACTGGCCGCTGGCCGGCGCGTACAACGCGCCATGCACCGCGCAGACGATGGTCGTGCGTTCGGCGTCGAGGAACTCGCCGGGGTTCCAGTCGAGCTCGGTCGGCACATGGGCGCAGCGGTTGATGTAGGCGACAACCGCGCCGTCGATGCGCAGCGCAAGCGCACGCGCCGGCTGGCGCCAGAGCATGACGTCGAAGACGACGCCCTTGCCGCGCTCGATCAGCTCATCGCTGCGGCACAGGAACTGAGCCTCATGCATTCTGCAGCAACCAGTCGTGCAGTTCACGCGTGCTGTGCGCCACGTGCAGCGGCCCGAACGCGGCAAACGCTTCATGCTCGTGCGCGCCGAACGACACCGCCACGCTCGGCGTGCCGGCGTTGCGCGCCAGCAGCAGGTCATGCGTGGTGTCGCCGATCATCAGCGTGCGCGCCGGCGGCACGCCGAGTTCGCTGCATCAGCTCGTGCAGCATCAGCGGGTCGGGCTTCGACGCCGTTTCATCGGCGGTGCGCGTGCTGTCGAACAGGCCTTGGAGTTGCGAATGCGCGAGTGCATCGTCGAGGCCGCGGCGGCCCTTGCCGGTGGCCACGGCGAGCCGATGGTCGCGCGCCTTCAGCGCTTGCAGCATCTGCAGCGTGCCGGGAAACAGGCTCAGCTCATGCTGGCTGGCGAAATAGTGATGGCGGTAGCGCAGGCCGAGTTCGGGGTAGCGCGCTTCGGGCAGATCGGGCGCGACGTGACGCAGCGCATCTTGCAGGCCGAGGCCGATGACATAGGCCGCGTCGCCCCGGCTCGGCACCGGCGCGCCGACATCGGCGCAGGCGTTCTGGATGCAGCGCGCGATCAGCGCGGTGGAATCGAACAGGGTGCCGTCCCAATCGAAGACGACGAGATCGAAACGAGACTTCAAAGCTGCTCCAGGAGTTGCACGCACTCTATCGGCAACGGCGCATCGAGCGCGATGCGCTCGCCGCTGCCAGGGTGATCGAAGGCGAGATGCCTGGCGTGCAGGAACATGCGCGCAAAGCGGTGCGCGCCGCGCGCCATCAGCCGGTTGGCTGCGAAGTCGCCGTACTTCGGGTCGCCGACGATGGTGTGGCCTTCATGCGCCAGGTGCACGCGAATCTGGTGCGTGCGGCCGGTTTTCAGCGTCACGTCGAGGAGGGTGTGCTGCGCGAACTTTCGCGCCACCTTGACCAAGGTGATCGAACGTCGGGCGTCTGCATCGGCAACACTGACCGCGCGCACATGGCGTTCGCCCTTCGCGTCGAGCGTCTTCAACAGCGCCACGTCGATCACCTTCTTGCTCGCCGGCCAGACGCCGTTGACCAGCGCCGCATAGATCTTTACCGTGCCGCGCTCGCGGAACTGGTCCTGCACATTCGTCAGCGCGCTGCGCTTCTTGGCCAGCAGCAGCACGCCCGAGGTTTCCTTGTCCAGGCGGTGCACGAGTTCGAGAAACTTCGCCGCCGGCCGCGCACGGCGCAACTGCTCGATGACGCCGAAGCTGACACCCGAGCCGCCGTGCACCGCCACGCCGGCCGGCTTGTGAATGGCCAGCAGGTGATCGTCCTCGAACAGCACGGCGAACTCGCGCGGCGGCACGCCGGCTTCGGCCTTCGGCTCGGCCATGCGCACGGGCGGCACGCGCACCTCGTCGCCGAGCACGAGCCGCGTGTCGGCGGCAGCCCGGCCCTTGTTGATGCGCACCTCGCCCGAGCGGATGACGCGGTAGACATGCGTCTTCGGCACGCCCTTCAACACGCGGATCAGGAAGTTGTCCAGGCGCTGACCTTCGCTGCCCTCATCGACGAGCAGCCGTTGCACCTGCGGGCCGGGTTTGCCCCCTATAATCATTTCGACCACGTTGTCGCCGTAAGTGCTTGATTTGCTACGAGTTTAGCGGTCGCACCCGAGCAGCGTGGAGGTGATGCAACACTTGCTGCGCACCGCGGGCCACGGTCCCAGAGTGACTTGGCAGCCGCGCGACGCGAGTGGCAGAGAAACACGAATCCAACCCTCGGCCGGCCAGACGCCAGCCGCGACAAAAGAACAAGGTTTAGTGGTGCAGGCCGTTGGCCTGCATCCGCGTCCAGCCCTCGGACCATGCTGTTCCCGCCCGCTTTGACCGATAACCCGCGCGCTCACGATGCGCCGCGGGGCCGGTCGGCCGTGCGCAACAGGCGGCCCGCCCTGGCTGACACGCACGCGCCAACGCCAACGCCGCGCTGATCTTTCGCTGCAACAGCGAGACCTCCAGCGCAGCCGCGGTCCAGGGCGGTTCCTTGGTGGGTTTCGCGCTTCTCGTGCATCGACTTTTGTGAGTTGATGTTTGGAGAACACGCAAATGAAGCGCATGCTGATCAACGCGACGCAGCCGGAAGAACGGCGCCTCGCGATCGTCGATGGCCAGAAGCTGGTCGATTTCGAAACCGAGCTCGAAGGCCGCGAGCAACGCAAGGGCAACATCTACAAGGCGGTGGTGACGCGCGTCGAGCCGTCGCTCGAAGCCTGCTTCGTCGATTACGGCGAAGACCGCCACGGCTTCCTGCCGTTCAAGGAAATCTCGAAGGCTTACTTCAAGGAAGGCGTCGTCGGTTCGCGACGCCAAGATTCAGGACGTGCTGTCCAACGGCAGCGAGTTGCTGGTGCAGGTGGAAAAGGAAGAGCGCGGCAACAAGGGCGCGGCGCTGACGACCTTCGTCTCGCTGGCCGGCCGCTACCTGGTGCTGATGCCCAACAACCCGCGCGGCGGCGGCGTCTCGCGGCGCATCGAGGGCGAAGACCGCGAAGAGCTGAAGGAAAACCTCGACGCAGCTCGAGTACCCGAAGGGCATGTCGCTGATTGCCCGCACCGCCGGCATCGGCCGCACCGCACCCGAGCTGCAGTGGGACTTGAACTACATGCTCAAGTTGTGGGAGGCGATCGACGGCGCTTCCAAGGCCGGCAAGGGCGCGTTCCTGATCTACCAGGAAAGCTCGCTCGTCATCCGCGCCATCCGCGACTACTTCACCGCCGACATCGGCGAGATCCTGATCGACACCGACGACATCTTCGATCAGGCCAAGCAGTTCATGAACCACGTGATGCCGGAGACGGCCAATCGCGTGAAGCGGTATCGCGACGACGCGTCGCTGTTCTCGCGCTTCCAGATCGAGCACCAGATCGAGACGGCGTTCTCGCGCACGGTCAACCTGCCCAGCGGCGGCGCGATCGTCATCGACCACACCGAGGCGCTGGTGTCGATCGACGTCAACTCGGCGCGGGCGACGCGCGGCAGCGACATCGAAGAGACCGCGACGCGCACCAACCTCGAAGCGGCCGACGAGATCGCGCGCCAGATGCGGCTGCGCGACTTGGGCGGCTTGCTCGTCATCGACTTCATCGACATGGAAGAGTCGAAGAACCGGCGCGACGTGGAGCAGCGGCTGCGCGAGGCGATGAAGTTCGACCGCGCGCGCGTGCAGTACAGCGCGATCTCGAAGTTCGGCCTGCTCGAATTGTCGCGGCAGCGCCTGCGCCCGGCGCTGAGTGAAGGCAGCCACATCACCTGCCCGCGCTGCAACGGCACCGGCCACATCCGCGACACGGAGTCTTCCGCGCTGCAGATCCTGCGCATGGTGCAAGAGGAAGCGCTGAAGGACAACACGGCCGCGGTGCATGTGCAGGTGCCGGTCGAGGTGACCTCGTTCCTGCTCAACGAAAAGCGCAGCGAGATCACCAAGATCGAGTTGAAGCAGCGCGTCAACGTGCTGCTGATTCCCAACCCGCACATCGAAACGCCGAACTACAAGCTCGAACGTCTGCGCCACGACGATCCGCGCCTCGAAGCCTACAAGGCCTCGTACACGATGATCGAGGAGCCGGACGACGAGGTCGGCATCACGCGCCGCGAGAAGGCCAAGGACCGGCAGGAGCCGGTGATCAAGGGCGTGCTGCCGGATCAGCCGGCGCCCATCGCGGCACCGAAGCCGGAGCCCGTGGTGGCCGCGCCGGTGGCCGTGGCAGCGCCGCCACCGGCGCCGGTGGTGGTGCAGCAACCGGCCGGCGGCGGCTTCTTCTCGTGGGTCAAGAAACTGTTCGGCGGCGAAGATGCGCCCGGCGGCGGCGATCGCGCTGCCGGCGGCCGTGATCACACCGGCCACCGAGGCCAAGCCGAGGGCCGGCGACCGCGCCGAGCGTGGTGAACGCACGGAACGCGGCGAAGGCCGCGGCCAGCAACGCGGCGAGCGCGGTGGCCGGGGCGGTCGCGGTGGACGCGGTGAGCGCAGCGAACGTGGTGGCGGCGAACGTGGTGAAGGCCGCCGTGGCGAAGGCCGCGAGCAGCGCGAACCGCGTGAACCTCGCGACGGCCGTGTCGACACCCGCCGCGGCGAAGGACAACAACAACAAGGTCCGCGCGACTCCCAACAGCCCCCCGCGGCGCAGCCGCCACGCGAGGCCCGTGAACCTCGCGAGGCCGCGAGGCGCGCGAGCCGCGTGAGCCGCGCCCGCCGCGCGGCGAAGGCGGTCGCCGCAGCGAAGCCCCCGCGGCCAAGGCGCAGAGCGATCTGCTGCCCGCCGCGCAACTGGCGTTGATCGACGGCGGCGCCGTGCCGGCCGCCACCGAAGCGCTGCAAGCACCGGCCGAAGGTGACGCCAACGGCGACCGCGAAGGCGCACGCCGCCGCCGCCGCCGTGGCGGCCGCGGCCGCAACCGAGGCGACGGCGCAGCAGGCGATGGCGCAGCCAATGGCAGCGACGAAGCCGCGGCGTTCGACGGCAATGGCGATCTGCCGACCGCTGTCGAGGCCGTCGAGCCCGAAGCGCAGCAGCCGGTCGCGGTGGCCACGGCCGAGCCGTCGATCGAAGCAGCGACGGAAGAACCGACCGACGCGCCCGTGGTCGCAGCGGCCGAGCTGCCGCAGCCGGTGGCCGCAGCGCGGCCGATCGTCGTGCCCGCCATGGCACCTGTGACACCACCCGCGCCAGCACCCGCGGCATCGGCCAAGGCCGAGCCGTACGCGCTGCCGATCGACCGCCTCAATGCGGTGGCCAGCGCCGCCGGCCTCGAGTGGGTGCACTCCGACGGCGACAAGGTGCGTGCGGCGCAAGCGGCGATGGCGTCCGAGGCGAAGCCGGTGCGTGTGCCGCGCGAGCCGAAGCCGCCGGTGGCGATCGACGACGGCCCGCTGATCCTCGTCGAGACGAAGAAGGATCTGTCGCAGATCAGGCTGCCGTTCGATAGGACTTGACCCCCCCGGAAGCGCCTGCGGCGCCTCCCCCCGAGGGGGCGCCGCAGGCGGCCCGGCAAAGCCGGATCCGCGGCGGCCGCTTGGTTGCCTTCGGCGGCTGCCGAAGTTCAGTATCGGTGCGGGCCGCTCCCATCGTCGCCTTCGATCAGCATCGTGCGCTGTGTCAGGTCGACCGTCAGCGCAATCCATGTCTGGCCTTGCGACCAGCGCATCGATAGCTGATCGTCCGCGCTGCTTTGCAACTCGAACTTGCCGCCGAAAGCCGGATGGCGGTTGCGCAGGCGCATCAGACCGAGCAGGTCCTGCACCACCGGGCGCTGCAGCGCGGCGTCGATCTCGGCGCGGCTGAAGTGGTGGCGGTTGATGTCACGGCCGACGCGCGAGCGCTCTAGCAGCGCCATGTCGTTGTCGCCGGCCAGCAGGCCGACGTAGTAGACCTGCGGCACGCCGGGCAGGAAGAACTGGATCGCGCGCGCGATGAGGTACGCGCGGTCATCGCGGCCGAGTGCGTCGTAGAAGGTGCAGTTGACCTGGTAGAGATCGAGGTTCGACGCTGCAGCGCCGGTGGCCTGGCGGCTTTGGCCGTTGCTGTTGGCGTGGATGGTTTCGACCAGCGCATCGAGCTCGGCCGGCGGCACGAGGCCGGGATGGTTGGTTCGATCCGACACCTCGGCGCCGATGTCGATGATGCCGATGCCGTCGTGCGTGTCGAGCACGGTCAGCGCGTTGTTCGGCCGCATGGCGATCCACCGTTTGAGCGGTGTCGCGCGTCTTGTTGAACAGCGCGTGCAGCACCAGCGGCGGCAGCGCGAAGTCATAGACCCAATCGACCTTCTTCGCGATCTCGATCTGGCGCTGGTAGTACGAGTGCACCTCGACCAGCACCTCGATGCCCAGCGCTCTTGCCCGCGCGGCAAAGGCGGCGATGAAATCAAACGTCTCGGGCAGCATGAAGCAGCTCGTGCCCGGCTTCTTGATCGCGTAGCCCACAGCGTCCAGCCGCACCATGTTGACGCCGTTGGCGGCGAAGGTGGTCAAGATGCCGTCGAGGTAGGCCCTGCCCTGCGCGTGATGCACGTCGATGTCGAGCTGCTGCGGCGTGAACGTGGTCCAGAGAAACTTCTTCTCGCCGTTGGCCAGCGTCGTGCAGGTGAACGGCATGCCCGGCCGCGGGCGATAGACGGTCGAGCAGGTCTTTTTCCGTCGCGCCGTTCGGGAACACCGAGCCCATCGTCAGGAACAGCCCCGCATACGGCGACGCGTTGCCACGCTTCGAGTAGTCGAGGAACTGCGGCGACTGCGACGACATGTGGTTGACGATCACGTCGCCCATCACGTCCAAAGTCTTGCTCAGCGTCTTGATGTCGGACCAGTCGCCGAGCCGCGGGTCGACCTGCGTGTGGTCGATCGGGTCGAAGCCGGCATCGGCGCCGTCGATCGGATGGAAGAACGGCAGCAGATGCACGCCGCCGAAGACGCCGGCGAGCGGGCCTTGCAGCAGCGCGTCGAGCTCCTTCAGACCACCACCGCCGAAGCGATCGACGTAGGTGATCAGTTGAACCTGGTTCTTCATCGCTCTGGCGCTGTCGGTGCGACTTTGACGAACAGTACGCACACGGCGGCAATGATCAGCAGCGTGCCGGCCAAGCGAATGACGTTGGCCGGATTGCCGCCGAGCAGCGAGTTGTAGAACAGCGGCAGCGTGACGTTCTGGATCAGCATCGGGATGACGATGAACATGTTGAAGATGCCCATGTAGACGCCGGCGCGCTCGGGCGGAATGCTGCCGGCCAGCCACATACCGATGCCGGCCAGCGTGAGGTACACCGCGTGCACGGGTTTCGCGCCCAGGCGCCGGGTGAACAGGATCGCGCCGAGGAGGAAGTACGGCGTGCGCCGCCCCAACGCGAGACCGTGCGGTCGCTCATCGCGCCGATGATCGGCTGCACGAGCAGGCCCGTCATGTGAGCTGAATGCCGAAGAAGCCGACATTCATGTTCAGGATCTGCCAGAACGACAGATGCGGTTTCATGTTTTGTTTTCCTTGTCGGTGGGTCGGCTACACCAGCGCCAGTGTGCGCTGCTGCAACCCCAGCGCCGCGCGCCAGCCGCGAAAGAAGGCCGCGTCTTCAGGCAAGGCGCCGCGCTGGGCGCAGACGGCCGCAGCGTAGCGGTTGGCCGCCGATGGATCTCGAAGCGGTGCACCCCATCCCGCTCGATCACCGTGGCCACGCCCGTGGCGCGCCGGAGGTCGCGCTGGATCGGCCCGTCGTGCAGGCCGAAGCGCAACGCGCTGGCGAGCACGCGCGCGCCGTCCTCGTCGTTGTCGCCGATGCGGCTGATGAACGTCGTCGGCACGCCGAACGCCGCCAGCGATCGCGCGACGTTGAACGGCGCGCCGCCGACGACATCGCCATCGGCGAAGCGGTCGATGAGCGCTTCGCCGATCGACGAGCACGGACCGCGGCGTTCGCGGCGCGCGGCTCGTGCTGTCGATGGGTGATGGGTGAGACTTTGCATGCTCGTGAAGCGACGCGGCGCGGGGTCACCCGCGCCGCGAATCGCCTCGGCGTGGTCGGGCCGTGGCGATCAGAAGCTGTACTTCAGCGTGGCCTTGACGGTGCGGCCGTTGATCGAGCGCGCGGCGCCGCGGCCGTCGTTGCTCTCGGTGTAGCCGATCTTGTCGAACAGGTTGTTGGCCGCCAGTTGCAGCGAGATGCGCGTCGGTGAACTGGTAGCTCGCGAAGGCGTTGACGCGTGGCGAACGCCGGCAGCGTGATGGCTGAGTCGAGCCGCCGGCGCTGGCCGGGCCGTCGATCCTTGCGAGACCGTGGTGCCGACGATGCTCGGCCCCCAGCGCCAGGTTGCCGAAGCTGTACTCGGGCGTGAGCTGATAGACCAACTTGGCTTGGCGCTTGCGGTCGTGCGGCCGTCGGCCTGTTCGGCGTCGGTGAAGGTGGCGCCGCCGCTGATGCGGAAGTCGCCACGCGATACGCAGCCTCGAGCTCCAGGCCCTTCGGACTTGAACTTGTTGTTGTTGACCGCAGATCGGCGTGCTCGTCAGATCGACGTTGACTTCGTCGGTCTTGGCGAGGAACAGCGTGGCGAAGACGCTCAAGCCGCCCTGGCGCCACTTGACGCCGCCTTCCCACTGCTTGACCTTGTTCTGCGGGATCGTCGGGCTGCGTGCCGTTGACGAGGCCGGCGTTGTTGAAGAAGGTGATGCGGTCGGCGTTGTAGGCCGCGCCGTCGCTGTAGCGCGCGAACACGGCCACGTCGTTGGTGATGCGGTAGTTGCCGCCGAGCGAGAACGAGGTCTTGTTGAAGTCGTAGTCGATCTTGCGCGACGTCGTCAGGTCGTATTGCGCGCCGGCGGTGATGCCGCCGAAGTCGGGCAACGTCTGGCGGTAGAAGCCGGATGCCGAGTTGCGGTCCTGGCGCACGCTGACGTCGGCCGACAGCGGGCCGGCTTCGTAGGCCAGGATCAGGTACGGCGCGAGGGTCTTGTACTTCGAGTCCTGCGTGTTCATGCAGCAGCCGCCGAAGCCGGGGTGCCTTTCGGCCGCCGGCACGCTGCTGGCGGGATGCCGGGCGGCACGTCGAGCACGCGTGCGCCTTCTTCATCGGCCGACAACGAGTACTGGTTGAAGTTCCACGTCAGCTTGACCTTCTGCGACGACGCGTACAGGCCGCCAGTGGCGGTGACGTTGTCCGCTGCCGCCGAGATCGAAGCGCTTCGGCGACCTTGAAGTCGTTGGCGGTGAGGCCGAGGTCGTCGAGCTTGGTGTTGAAGATCACCGCGGTGAACTTGTCGCCGTGTAGGCCGAGCCTGCGCCGCGGCCGGTGGCGATCGTCGTGCCGGCCGGAGCGCGCCTTGACGTCGTCGCCGGGGAAGATGCCGATGAAGCGGCCGCTGTTCTTGGCGATGCGGAACTTGTTGGACGAGCTTGAAGCCGTTGCCGACATCGAGCTCGGCCTCGACGCCGAACGCCGTGCTCTTGGCCGACAGGCCCTTGCTGATGTCCGAGAGTTCGCGGCCGTTGCTCGCCGTCAGCGTGTTGTCCTTCGGCCAGGCGACGTCGTAGAACGCGGCGCGGCGCGGATCGAGGCCGGGGATCGTCTTGATCTCGCCGTTGACGAAGCGCACCGGCGTCGGCAGGAAGGTCGGCGTGTTGTCGTCGAGGTGCTTGAAGCTCACGCGCACGAAGCCGCCGTCGAACTCCTGCGTCAGGTTGGCGCGGATCTGGCCGCCCTTCTCGGCGCCGTCGGCGCCGGGCCGGCCGCCGTCACCGACACGCTGGAAGCCGCCGATGAAGAAGCGCGTCTTCGGCGCGAGGCGCGTGCCGTAGCCGACATCGACGCGCGTGTGGTCGTAGCCGAGGCCTTGGCTCAGCGAGATGCTGCCGCCCGGCTGCGAGCCGTTCTTCGAGATGAAGTTGATGATGCCGCCGGGGCCACCGGTGGCCAGCGTCGAGGCCGAGCCGCCGCGCACGACTTCGAGGCGATCGAGATTCACGTCGGCGCGGATCCAGGTGTCGGGCGTGGCGAACGCGATGTCGCCGAACTGCAGCACCGGCAGGCCGTCTTCCTGGAACTGGATGTAGCGCGCGCCGCCGGCCGAGATGGGAATGCCGCGCACGCCGACGTTGGCGTTGCTTTCACCGCCGCTCGACTCGGAGCGGATGCCGGGCACCGAGCGCAGCACTTCGGTGGCGCTGGCCGCGGTGGAGGTGACGATGCTGTCGCCTTCGATGGTGCTGACCGAGACGCTGGAGCGCATCTTCGAGCGCGCTTGCGAGGTGCCGGTGACGACGATGCGGTCGAGCTGCAGGCCGTCGCCGCTCTTGGCGTCTTCTTTGGCTGGCTCGGCGGCGGCTGCGTCGAAGGCGCCGCAGTCTGCGCGTGCGCGCTGGCCAGCGCCAACAGCGCGAGCGAAGCGGCCACGGCCAAGGGCTTCAAGGTGGCGGGGCAACGGGTCATGGGTGTCTCCTGATGGGAATTCGGCAGGCGGTCGGTGGGCGGGTCGGCGCGGACGACGCAGCGCACTGCGCAGGCGTCGAACGGAGCGCATTCTGCGTTTGATGCAATCGATTGCAATGCAGGGGAAACACCAACCCGGTGCGCTAAGGCAACATGCACGTGCTTGCAATCGACTGCAAGAATTGCTGAAACGAAGCAGTGCTTCAGGCTTGCGAGCTGCGCCGCACCACGAGTTCGACCGGCAGCACGCGCGGCGCCGCAACCTGGCCGTGCAGCATCGCCAGCAGCGCATCGACGAGCTGCACGCCGGCTTCGGGCACCGGCTGGTGGATCGACGACAACGGCGGATCGCAGTAGTTGGTCAGCGGCATGTCGTCGTAGCCGACCACCGCCACATCGCGCGGCACGTCTCGCCCGTGTTCGCGCAGGACTTGCATCGCGCTGATGGCCAGCAGGTCGGAGCAGCCGATGACCGCATCGAAGGCGATCTTGCGATCCAGCAGCGACGCCACCGCCGCGCGCGCCGCGCCGACTTCGAACGGCACCGCGAGTTCGAGCTCGGCGCGCGGTGCGATCTTGGCCGCGGCGAGCGCCGCGTGGTAGCCCTCCAGGCGTTGCGCCACCTCGGGCAGGTGCGGGTCGCCGAGAAAGACGATGCGCTTGCGGCCCTGCTGCAGCAGGTGCTCGGCCGCCAGCCGGCCGCCGCGCAGGTTGTCGCCGCCGACGGTGCAGTACATCTGCCGCGGCAGTTGCGCCCCCCAGACGACGATCGGCAGCTTGCGCGCCGCCAGCTGGTTCAACTGATCGTGGTGCCGCCACTGGCCGATCAGCACCACGCCGATGGCGGTGCCCGAATCGACCAGGCGCGCCACGGCGTCGAGGTTTTCGGCATCGACGCGCGACAACAGCATGTCGTAGCCGCGGTCGGTGATGGCGTCGGCCAGGCCGCCGAGGATCGACAGGAAGAACGGGTCGGTGATGTGCTGGCGCGAAACCGCGTCGTACGGGATCACGACGGCGATCGTGTGGTTGCGCTGCAGGCGCAGGTTCTTGGCGCCAAGGTTGATGCTGTAGTTGAGCTCGCGCGCCAGCGTCGGCGACGCGCTCGCGGGTCTCGGCGTTGACGAGCTCGCTGCCGTTCAACGCCCGCGACACGGTGGACACCGACACGCCGGCCAGGCGCGCGATGTCGGCCATCTGCAAGCGGCGGCGTGTGGCGTCGTTGTCGGGCTTGTCCCCAGGCGGCGGCGTCACGGCAACCGTTCGAGCGCGTGCCGGTAGACCGGGTCGTGCATCAGATCGTCCCAGGCCAGCGGCGGCGTCTTCGGCAGCAGCGCCAGGCGGCGCGCATCGCTCGCTGCGCTGAGTTCGACGCGGCCGGCATCGACCGCATGCTGCAAGCCGCCGATCAGTTCATCGACCGCCGCGCCGCCATCGACGCTCTGGTTGCACAGCAGCACCATGTCGCAGCCGGCGTTGAGCGCGACGGCGGCGGCTTCGGCGTAGCTCACGTCACGGCCGTCGATGCGGCGCGCGCCTTCCATGCTCAGGTCGTCGGAGAAGATCGCGCCGGTGAAGCCGAGTTGCGCGCGCAGGATGTCTTGCAGCCAACGCTGCGAGAAGCCGGCCGGCCGCGCATCGACCTTGGGGTAGATCACGTGCGCGGGCATCACGGACTGCAGGCTCGTCGACAGCCAGCCATACGGTGCAGCGTCGTCGGCGAGGATCGTCTTCAGCGGCCGCTTGTCCACCGGCACATCGACATGCGAATCGGCGGCGACGAAACCGTGGCCCGGAAAGTGTTTGCCGCAGGCGGCCATGCCGGCTTGCAGCAGGCCGTGCATCACGCTCTTGGCGAGCAGCGTCGTCACGCGCGCGTCGCGGTGGAAGGCGCGGTCGCCGATCACACCCGACGGGCCGTGATCGAGATCGAGCACCGGCGTGAAGGAGAAGTCGACGCCGCAGGCGCGCAGCTCGCTGGCGAGGATGTGGCCGCAGGCGGTGGCGGCGTCGGTGGCTTGCAGGGCATCGCGCATCCACAGCTCGCCGAGCGCGCGCATCGGCGGCAGGTGCGTGAAGCCGTCGGTCCTGAAGCGCTGCACGCGGCCGCCTTCGTGATCGACGCAGATCAGCAGGTCGTCGCGCACGGCCTTGATATCGGCGCACAGCGTGGTGAGCTGGCGCCGGTCTTGCCAGTTGCGGGCGAAGAAGATCAGGCCGCCGACGAGCGGGTGCTTCAAGCGATCGCGGTCGGCATCGGTCAGCGTGGTGCCGGCGATGTCGATGATCAGGGGCGAGGCGTCACTCATGTTGTTGCTTTCTGCTCGACGACGACGAAGGCGCAAGCGTAGCTGCTTTCATCGCTGACGCTGACTTGCGCGGACAGGCCGCGCGACGTGAACCAGTCGTGCAGCGCGCCGTGCAGGCGGATCTCGGGCTTGCCGCTCGCGGCCTTGACGACCTCGCAGTGCTGCCAGGTCATCGGCGAGCGCATGCCCAGGCCGATGGCTTTGGAGAACGCCTCTTTGGCCGAGAAGCGCGTGGCGAGATAGGCGACGCCGCGCGCCTCGACCTTGGTGCGGCGCGCTCGGAACACGTCGATCTCGTGCGGGCCGAGCACGCGCTGCGCGAAACGCTCGCCGTGGCGCTCTAGCGCGCGGGCGATGCGCGTGATGTCGCAGATGTCGGTGCCGATACCGTAGATCACGGTCCGCCGCCGGGCCGCCCCAAGGCGGACTCTCCCCCTCGGGGGGACGACGCCGCAGGCGTCTCGGGGGCCATAGCGTAGGCTCTTTGAATGCAGCGCTGGTAGTCGCGCACGGTTTCGGTGTAGCCGAGTTCGAGCGCATCGGCGATCAGCGCATGGCCGATCGACACTTCCTGCACGCCGGGCACGGCACGCAGGAAGTCGGTGAGGTTGGCGCGGTTCAGGTCGTGGCCGGCGTTGATGCCCAGGCCCGCTGCGATCGCTGCGTTGGCGGCGGCGGCGTAGCGCGCGAGTTGCGCGCCCTGCTCTGGCGTGCCGTGCGCTGCCGCGTAGGGCTCGGTGTAGAGCTCGACGCGGTCAGCGCCGATGGCAGCCACGTGCCGCATCGCTTCAGGGTCCGGGTCCATGAAAAGGCTGACGCGCACGCCGAGCGCAGCGCGCTTCTTGCACCAGCGGCGCGACGCGCGGCAGATCGGCGATCGCAAAGCCATGATCGCTGGTGAACTGGCCCGGCGCGTCGGGCACGAAGGTGGTCTGCTGCGGCCGGTGTTCGCGCACGAAGGCCATCAGGTTGTCGAACGGGTTGCCTTCGATGTTGAACTCGGCGTGCGGCCATTGCTTCATCAACGCCGCCAGTTCACGCACGTCTTGCGCGCGGATGTGGCGCTCGTCCGGGCGCGGGTGCACGGTGATGCCTTGCGCCCCCGCTTCGAGGCACAGCGTGGCCGCGCGCAGCACGCTCGGAATGCCGAGGTGGCGCGTGTTGCGCAGGTGCGCGACCTTGTTGACGTTGACCGACAGCGCACAGCGGCCGTGGCGATCATGGGCTTCGGGAGCGATCAGCGGATTCATCGTGTCGTCAGCAGCGGTTGCAACTCGAGCATCACCTCGCGCGTGCGCAAGGGCGCGCCGCCGAGATGGTACGCAAGCCAGTGGCGCAACTGGCGGCGCAACGATTGCACGGCGGGGCGGCAGGCGGCGCGCAGCGCGTCGAGGTCGCGCGTGGCCACGGCCGCTTGCAGCGCCGCGAAGTGGGTGCCGGTGATCGCGGCCTCGTCGTCGCTGCGCGCATCGATCAAGCCGGCTTCCGGGCGAAGCGTGTAGCGGCGGCTCGCCTCGACGGCTTGTTGCGTCGATGTGATGCGCGCGATGTCCGGCAAGTGGCCCGTCTCGGCGAGCAGGATCAACTCGAAGGCGCGCAGCGCCGCCGCTTCCTCACTGCCGCCGAGATGCGGCAGGGTGGCGGCGTACGCGTCCCACAGCGCGGGGTGCGGATCGTCGCGCGCCAGCAGCTTCATCAGCAGCTCGTTGAGATAGAAGCCCGCGAGCAGCGCCTCGCCGCCGACCATCGGCGCGCCGCCACCCCACTCCGCACCGCGCAGGTTGCGGATGTCGCTGGCCGCGTCGTCACGCACCGTCTTTGCGAACGAGACGTTGATGCGCTGAAACGGCATCAGCACCGCGCGCAGGTTCGACGTCGGCCGCTTCGCGCCCTTGGCGGCCACCGCCACGCGGCCGGCGTCGCGGGTGAACAGATCGACGATCAGGCTCGACTCGCTCCAGTCGTAGTGGTGCAGCACGTACGCCGATGACCTGTGAGCCCCTCGGCTGACGAGTACGTCAGCCGATCCCCCGAGGCCCGGGATGCGGGCCCGCTTGGGAGCGGCCCGGCGCTTGGCCCGGCGCAGCTCTCATGCGCGCAGCGCAAGCACGTCGTCCACCACCTCGCGGCACGCGGCCTGGTCTTCGTTGTTGAGCCGATCGAACACGTCCCACATCGCCTGCGCGTGGTGTGCCAGCTCGGCATCGTCACCGCGCGCGTGGTGCACACGCGCCATCGCTTCGTGCGCGGACAGATGCTCGAACGGCGCGGCGTTGTGGCGCAGGCACACCGCCAGGCACTGCGCGGCATGCAGCCAGGCCTGGTCGTGCAGGCCGGCCGACAGGTGTGTGAAAGCCAGGCAGTACTCCGCCCGCTCGATGTGCAACCAAGTGCCGGCGCGCGACCAATGCTCGCGGCTGGCAGCTGCGATGTTCAACATCGCCTGCGTCTGCACTTCGCTGCGCGCGGCACCCAGCTCTTCCAACTCCCAGGCCATGTTGTTGCACGCCACGGCCAGGGGCCGGTGGTCCTGCGGCGTGGCGTCGGGCAGGCTGGCCACCCGCTGCGCGGCCGATGCGATCAGGCCGAGCGCGCGCTTCAACTGGCCGCGGCCCAGGCACATCGCCGCGGCTGCGCTCTCGGCGCGCACGGTCTCGCTGGCCGACAAGCGTAGCGTTGCACCGCGCCGCCGCTCGGCGATGGCCAGCGTGGCGCGCGCGACGCGCAGGTCCGATTGCACGGCGTCGTTGGCCAGCGGATGCGTGCGCAGCGCATCGAGCCGCCAGCGCGCATCGTCGAAGCGGCCCAGGTGTTCGCCGAGCAGATTGACGACCAGGCGCACCAGCGCGCTCAAGTGCTCCGGGGTTTGCGGTGGCGGTGTACGCAGCCGCAGCCGTCTTGCCACCGCGTCGCTGCGCGTCGCGTGGTCGGTCCACGCGCGGGAGATGAAGCTGTCGAATTCGTTGCTGGCCTGCCTACTCGTAGCCATAACTGCGCAAGTGCTCCTCGTTCTGCGCCCAGCCGGCGCGCACCTTGACCCAGACTTCGAGAAAGACCTTGGCACCGAGCAGGCGCTCCAGCTCTTGTCGCGCTTCGCTGCTGATGCGCTTCAACCGCTCGCCGCCCTCGCCGATGATCATGCCCTTGTGCGCTTCGCGCATGACGACGATGGTGGCGGCGATGCGCTTCATCGCGCCGTCTTCTTCGAACTTGTCGATGACGACGGTGGAGCTGTAGGGCAGCTCGTCGCCGGTCAAACGAAACAGCTTCTCGCGGATCAGCTCGCTGGCCAGGAAGCGTTCGCTGCGGTCGGTGAGCTCATCCTCGCCGTAGAACCAGGCCTGCTCGGGCAGGTGCTTGGCGACGACGGCGGCCAGGCGCGGCACGTCGGCCTCCTTGGTCGCGGCCATCGGCACGAACTCGGTGAAGTCGCGGCGCTCGCGCATCGACGCCAGCCACGGCAGCACGTCGTCGCGGCGCTTCATCGCGTCCAACTTGTTGGCCACCAGCAGCACCGGCTTGTCTTCGGGCAGCAGCGCCAGCACCTTGGCGTCGGCGAGCGTGAACTTGCCGGCCTCGACGACGAACAGCACCACGTCCACGTCCGACAGCACGCTGCGCACGGTGCGGTTCAGGTTGCGGTTGAGCGCATTGCCGTGCTGCGTCTGAAAGCCCGGCGTGTCGACGAACACGCTTTGCGCCGCGCCCTCGGTGCGGATGCCGGTGATGCGGTGGCGCGTGGTCTGCGCCTTGTTCGAGGTGATGCTGATCTTCTGGCCGACGAGGGCGTTGAGCAGCGTGCTCTTGCCGACGTTGGGCCGGCCGACGATGGCCACCAAGCCGCAGCGTTGTTGTTGCGGCGGTGCGCTGTTGTCTGTCGTTTCCAAATGGAGTTGGCGGATCAGGCCGTCAGCGGTCCGTCCGGTTTGTCGCTTGCTTTGAGGCTGGCGAGCATACGCCGTGCGGCGTCTTGTTCGCCGCTGCGGCGCGACTTGCCTTCGCCGTGTTCGGCCAATCCGAGCGCCGGCACGGCGCACTCGACGTCGAACGTCTGCGCGTGCGATTGGCCGCGCGTGGCGACGATGCGGTAGGCCGGCACCGGCAGCTTGCGCGCCTGCAACCACTCCTGCAGCTCGGTCTTGGCGTCCTTGCTCCAGCCGTCGATGTCGCTGCCGGCGATGGTCTCGCCGAACAGGCGTTGCACCAGCGCCTGGGCCGCGGCGTAGCCGCCATCGAGAAAGGCAGCGCCGATCAGCGCCTCGACGCAGTCGGCCAGGATCGACGGGCGCTGCGCACCGCCGCCGCGCGCTTCGCCTTCGGACAGCCGCAACACCTCCGGCAGGCCGATGGCCAGCGCGACACGGGCCAGGCTGTCTTCGCGCACGAGGTGCGCGCGCACGCGCGTCAGGTCGCCTTCGTCGGAGCCGCCGAAGCGCTCGTAGAGCAGCGCCGAGATGGCGGTCTGCAGCACGGCGTCGCCGAGGAATTCGAGGCGCTCGTTGTGCTCGGCGCCGGCGCTGCGGTGGGTCAGCGCGCGGGTCAGCATCGCGCCGTTGGCAAAGCGGTGCCCGAGACGTTGTTGCAGCGCGGCGAGCGATGAATCCATGTTGCTCGGCAGTGCTGTACCTACTGCGAACGGCCCTCGCCGCTGTACTTGATGAGCAGGAACACCGGCTCGACCAAAGGCACTTCCTTGTCGTAGGCGAAGCGGATCACGACCTTGTCGTTCTCCTTGGTGATCTGCAGGTCGGAGCCGCTGATGCTGGAGATCGAGTACTCGATGTTCTTCTGGCGCTCGAAGGCCGCGCGGATTTCCGGCACCGTGCCCGGGCTCTCCTGCGCGAGCTTCTTGACCGCGCGCTGGATGGTGGTGAACTCATTGATGGTGGGCAGCACGCGGATGACGACCAGCGCCAACATCGCCACCAGAATGCCCCAGAACAACAGCCCGAGCAACGAGATGCCGCGCTGGCGAGCGCCGGCTGCGCGTTGGGTCTTGACTCGCATCATGAATCGTTTCTCCAGGCTGTTCTTAGAGCGGCGCCATCAACGGAAGGTGCCGATACGGCCGAGGTTACCGAAATTCATCCACACGAAGAAGGCCCGGCCCTTGAGATTTCGGTCCGGAACGAAGCCCCAGTAGCGCGAATCGACGGAATTGTCACGGTTGTCGCCCATCACGAAGTAGTGGCCGGCAGGCACCTTGCACGTCACGCCCTCGGCGCTGTAGCGGCAGGCATCACGATTCGGAAACTGCTCGGCGCCGGGGACGAACGGCGGCCGGTCGGCGCGCAGCAGGATGCGGTGATCGACGCCGATCAGGCTCTCGCGCTGCTGTTGCGTGTAGGCGCGGCCTTCTTCGTCGAAGTAGTCGGGCAGCGCGGTCGTCTCGACGGCCTTGCCGTTGATGGTGAGCTTCTTGTTCAGCCACGCCACTTCGTCGCCGGGCAGGCCGACGACGCGCTTGATGTAGTCGATGCGCGGATCGGGCGGGTAGCGGAAGACGACGACGTCGCCGCGCGCCGGCTCGCCGGTGGCCAGCACTTTCTTGTCGACCACCGGCAGGCGCACGCCGTAGGCGAACTTCTGCACCAGGATCAGGTCGCCCGATTCGAGCGTGGGCAGCATCGAGCCCGACGGAATCTTGAACGGCTCGAAGAGAAACGAGCGCAACAGGAAGACGATCAGGATCACCGGGAACAGGCCGGCGGTCCAGTCGAGCCACCACGGTTGCGCCAGGATGTTCGCGCGCGCCGATTCGGTGAAGCTGTTGTCGACCTTGTCGATGCCTTGCTTTGCCAGGTCGGCGCGCCGGGCGGTGATTTCCGCTTCTGCCCGGGCGGCTGCCTTGACCCGCGCTGGCGCGAAGTAGAAACGCTCCGCCAGCCAGTAGACGAACGTGACGACCGTCAGCAGGAACAACAGCAGCGAGAAGTCGCCGATCCAGCGGTCCTGAAACCAGCCGCCGAGGTAGACCAGCAGCGCGCCGTAGAGCAGCGCCGTCAAGATGCCCATGAAGCCCATCAGAAGCGCCCGGCCGTCCGAAGCGACTGATCGCCCCCCCGGGGGGCAGCGAGCGAAAGCGAGCGTGGGGGTTTCATGTCAATCGTCCACCTGAAGTATGGCCAGGAACGCTTCCTGCGGCACCTCGACGGTGCCGATCTGCTTCATGCGTTTTTTGCCGGCCTTTTGTTTTTCGAGCAGCTTCTTCTTGCGCGTGATGTCGCCGCCGTAGCATTTTGCCAGCACGTTCTTGCGCAGCGCCTTGACGTCTTCGCGGGCGATGATGTTGGCGCCGATGGTGGCCTGGATGGCCACGTCGTACATCTGCCGCGGAATCAGCTTGCGCATCTTGGCCGCCACGCCGCGGCCGCGGTGCTGGCTCTGCGCGCGGTGCACGATCATCGCCAGCGGATCGACCTTGTCGCCGTTGATCAGGATGTCGACCTTGACGACATCCGCGGCGCGGTATTCCTTGAACTCGTAGTCCATGCTGGCGTAGCCGCGCGAGACCGACTTCAGCTTGTCGAAGAAGTCGAGCACGATCTCGGCCAGCGGCAGCTCGTAGGTCAGATGCACCTGCTTGCCGGCGTAGGCCATGTTGAGCTGCACGCCGCGCTTCTGGTTGGCCAGCGTCATCACCGGGCCGACCGAGTCTTGCGGCATGTAGAGCTGCACGGTGACGATCGGCTCGCGGATTTCGAGAATGCGGCCCAGCTCCGGCATCTTGCTCGGGTTTTCGACCTTCAGCACCTCGCCATCGTTGAGCACCACCTCGTACACCACCGACGGCGCCGTGGTCACCAGATCCTGATCGAACTCGCGCTCCAGCCGCTCCTGCACGATCTCCATGTGCAGCAGGCCGAGGAAGCCGCAACGAAAGCCAAAGCCCAGTGCTTGGCTGACCTCGGGCTCGTAGCGCAAGCTGCTGTCGTTCAACTTCAACTTTTCGAGCGCGTCGCGCAGCGACTCGTACTCGCTGGCCTCCGTGGGATACAGGCCGGCAAAAACCTGCGGCTGGATTTCCTTGAAGCCCGGCAGCGCCTCGGTGGCCGGCCCGGCGTTGTTGGGCAGCTTCTTTTCCAGCGTGATCGTGTCGCCGACCTTGGCCGCCTGCAGCTCCTTGATGCCGGCGATCAGGAAGCCGACCTCTCCGGCACGCAGCTCCTCGCGCGGCATCGCCTTGGGCGTGAAGACGCCGATCTGCTCCAGCGGATAGACGGCGTTGGTGGCCATCATTCGGATGCGGTCGCCCTTGCGCAGAACGCCATCGACGACGCGCGCCAGCATGACGACGCCGACGTAGTTGTCGAACCAACTGTCGATGATCATCGCCCGCGGCGCGCCGTTCGGGTTGCCGCGCGGCGCCGGCATGCGGGTGATCACCGCTTCCAAGATCTCGTCGATGCCCATGCCGGTCTTGGCCGAGCACGGAATCGCATTCGTCGCATCGATGCCGATCACGTCTTCGATTTCGGCCTTGGCGTTTTCCGGATCGGCCTGCGGCAGATCCATCTTGTTCAGCACCGGCACCACTTCGACTTTCAGGTCGAGTGCGGTGTAGCAGTTGGCCACCGTCTGCGCTTCGACGCCCTGGCTCGCATCGACCACCAGCAGCGCGCCCTCGCAGGCCGACAACGAGCGGCTGACTTCGTAGCTGAAGTCGACGTGCCCCGGCGTGTCGATGAGATTCAGGTTGTAGGTCTTGCCGTCCTTCGCTTTGTATTCGAGCGCCGCGGTCTGCGCCTTGATCGTGATGCCGCGCTCGCGCTCGATGTCCATCGAATCGAGCACCTGCGCTTCCATTTCGCGGTCGGACAAACCGCCACAACGCTGGATGAGCCGATCGGCGAGCGTGCTCTTGCCGTGGTCGATGTGGGCGATGATCGAAAAGTTGCGGATGTGGTCCATCGGGAGCGGAATTGGAACGCCTTGGTCGCGCGCACTGGGCGCAGCGGCGTCTTCAACAGTAAGAAGCGTGCGGTGAACGGTCCGCAGAACGCGATGAACGGCGCGCAAATGCGAGCCGGCGAAGCATAAAAAAAGGCGCGTCGAAGAGTGGACGCGCCTTCCAACAAAACGTTATGGCAACTGCTGTTGGGCTTTCATTCTAGCCACAGCCTCCCCGCCGACACCCGCGCCAACACTCGTTTTTTTGTCGTTGCAGGGTACCAACAAGGAAATCCATCAACAGCTTATCCACAAAGCGGTGTGGATGGCCTGGGGACAGTTTTCGGGAGCCTCACTGCACGCTGAAACGACATGAAACGAGCCCCAGAGACAAACAATTATAGGTTTGAAAGGCCTCAATCGTCGTCGTCATGACCGGAAAGTGAATGGGCGCTCACCCACTCTCAGAGTCAAAGCTCATTAATGACAATTCATCCCATGGAAAGACCAGGGACTCCGATCAACGAGTGGCCGTGGGCCGGATCACCAGGTAGTTGGTCCACTCGCCGCGGCGCACCATGACGCTGGCCGCCTTGCTCTTGTCGAGCTTGGCCACCTGTGCATTGAACTGTTTGGCATCGCTGACCTCGGCGTTGTCGAGTGTGACGATGACATCGCCTTCGCGAACACCCGCACGCGCCGCAGCGCCTTCGACCGACTCGACACGCACACCACCGCGCAGCTTCAGTTCTTTCTTCTGCGCCTCGGTGAGATCAGCGACGGCCAAACCAATCGCCGTCTTCGCTGCGGGCGCGGACGGCGCCTCGGCTGCGGCCTGCGCGGTGCGGCGCGGTTTGTCGGGTTCGAACTCGGCGACGGTCACGCCCACGTCTTTCGTCTGGCCGCGGCGGAACAGTTGCAGCTGGCTCTTCGCGCCCGGCTTGGTGCTGCCGATCAGGCGCGGCAGATCGCCTGACTTCTCGACGTTCTTGCCATCGACTTTCAGGATGATGTCGCCCGGCTCGACGCCGGCCTTCTCGGCCGGCAGGCCAGCCTCGACGCCATTGACCAGCGCACCCCGCGGCGCGCCCAGGCCGATCGCCTCGGCCACTTCCTTGGTCACCGGCGCGATCGACACGCCGATGCGTCCGCGGATGACGCGTCCCGTGGCGCGCAGTTGATCGGCCACGCGGATGGCCTCGTCGATCGGGATCGCGAAGCTGATGCCCATGAAGCCACCCGAGCGGCTGTAGATTTGCGAGTTGATGCCGATGACCTCGCCGCGCATGTTGAGCAGCGGCCCGCCCGAGTTGCCCGGGTTGATGGCCACGTCGGTCTGGAACATCGGCAGGTAGTCGCCGGTGTCGCGCTGCTTGGCGCTGACGATGCCGGCCGTGACCGTGTTGTCGAGGCCGAACGGCGCGCCGATGGCCATGACCCAGGCGCCGACCTTGACCGCATTGACGTCGCCGATCTTCACCGCAGGCAGGCCCGTGGCTTCGATCTTGACGATGGCCACGTCCGTGCGCCGGTCGGCACCGATGATCTTGGCTTTGAGTTCGCGCTTGTCGGTCAGCGTGACGATGACTTCATCGGCGCCGTCGACCACGTGCGCGTTGGTCATCACGTAGCCGTCGGGCGAGAGGATGAAGCCGGAGCCGACGCCGCGCGGCTGCGCTTCGTTCTCGTCGGGCTGCTGCTGCGGCCCGCCGCGCCGCGGCTGCCCCGGCATGTTGGGCATGCGATCGGGAATCGGAATGCCGAAGCGGCGGAAGAACTCGCGCATCTGCTCGTCGATCTCGCCGCTGCCGCCACCGGCGGAGGCTTCGCCGCCGCGCTTCTCCAACGTGCGGATGTTGACCACGGTGGGTCCCACGCGCTCGACCAGCTCGGTGAAGTCCGGCAGCTCGCGCCCGGCTTGGGCTGCGGCAGGCGCGGGCGCCAGCAACGAGAGTGCAGCGGCCATCGACAGCGATGCCACCGCAGCCACACAACGACCGCGGATGTGAAGAAACAGAGGATTGACGTTCATCATGGGCGAAGAGGCCTCGAGAAAAAAGCTACAGAAGGTTGTACAGGGTTTCAGCGCATCAGGCGCGCTGCGAGATGACAAGACCGTCAGCGCTGCTTGCTTTGGAGCGCGGCAGCAAACTGTTTAAGCGTGGCCTCGGGCACATCGCCGACGACGGTAATCCAGTGCGCACCATGGGCCTGCATCCATGTGTGTGTTGCGCCGTTGCTGGCACCGCCGCTGCGGTGACGGTCGGCGCGCAGCGGCTCGATGAACAGCGAGACATGCGTCAAGCCATCGGTGAAGATCGCGTGCAGCACTTCGGCGGCGGTATGGCGGCTGTCGCCGGCCGCCGGCTCGAGCTGGCGCTTGACGCAAGTGCTCGCGTGAAAACCGGCCACCGGCACCTTGAGTTGCCAGCCTTCGGACTCGAGCGACGTTGGCTTCAGCGTGGGCTTGAGTACGCGCCAGCCCTCGAGCTGCTTCAATGCCCCTTGCACCGTGTTCGCCGGCTGCGGTTTGGTCTTGCCGCCGATCGACAGGTCGGTGAAGGCGCTGCTCTCGAGCACACGGCCGTCGGCGGCGACCACATCGGCGCGCAGCAGCAGCCCGCTGCCCTGCTCGGCCCACAGACGCTGGGCGAAACGCGCACTGTCCCGCGGACGCAGCACGAAGACTGCGCTGTCGAACCCGGCGACGCGGCCCGGCCCTTCACTGACCAGCTCGTAGCGTTCGAAGAGTTGCTCTTCACTGCCCGTCAGCAATGAAGGAAAGGGCTGGATGGCCTCACGCTGTTCGAGCCGCGCGGTCTTGGCGCCGGGCCACAGCGTCAGCACCTGCTCGTTGTGGCGCAGCACGCGCCGCGGCTGGCCATCGAGCATGTCGATGCTCTCGAACGATTCCTTGCCTTCGCCGTAGTGCGCGATGCGCGAGCTCGACATGGCGCCGTCGGCGCTGACGACGAGCGTGCCCTGGTAGTTGCGCTGCGTGGCGGCGTTGTGCATGCGCAGCAGCCACTGCCGCGCCTCGGGGCCGCTGACCACATTGCCGCCGGCCTGTGCCGGCGCAGCAAAGGCCGCGATGGCCGCTGCCGCGCCCAACGCGAACGCGGCCGAACGGAGCCAGGGCAGCGGCGTGGCCAGCCGCATTCAGCGCCCCGGCGCGGTAGTCGCTGCGTTGCGCACGGCGCCGCCCGGGGCGACTTGCATCGCGCCGTTGGCGTACCGGCGATGCGCTTCGAGATAGCGATCGAGCTCGGCGCTGCGAATCATCGGTGCCGTCTCCACGCCCGCCTGCGACGCCGCCGCCGACGGAGCGGATACGGTGGCAGGCACGACAGCCCCAGCCGGTGCCGGCGCGCGCGCCGTGAGGCCCGGCGCCGCGTCATCGGGTGTCGAGACACGCGTCACCATCAGCGCGCCGGCCACGGCCACGAAGCCCGCGGCCACCGCGGTCGGCATCATCCAGCGGCGGGCGCGGCGAGCCTGGGTCAGCGGCACCGGGGTGGCAGACGATGCGACGGCGGGTGTCGGCGCCAGCACCACCGGCTCGTTGGCCAAGCGTGCCCGCACGGCGGCGAGCAATCGTGCATCGTGCGCGTCATCGGCGCGGTGCTCGTCGCTGCGCATCAGGTCGCCGATCAGGTGATAGGCGTGCCAGTCGGCGCGTGCGGCGGCGTCGCCGCGCCAGCCTCGGCAGGCCTCGTCGGCGGCGCTGGCGTCGCCATCCATTAGCGCCGAGAGGGCGGCGCGTTGGACTTCGGTCGCGGGGTCGGGGTACAGGGACATGAACGGGGTCTCCAGAAGCGGGCGCTACCAGCGCTCGCCCTCGCGGGTGCCGAGCAGCGGGCGCAACTTGGTTGCGATCGCTTCGCGGGCACGAAAAATCCGTGAACGGACGGTTCCAATCGGGCAATTCATCACATCGGCGATCTCTTCGTAGCTCAGGCCTTCGATCTCGCGCAAAACGATGGCCTGGCGCAGGTCTTCACTCAAGGCGTCGATGGCGGCATTGACCGTGGCAGCCACCTGCCGCCCGGCCAGCACCGTCTCTGGTGTCTCGCCGTCGCTTAGTTCGTTCTCCACGCGCGAAGGTTCCTCACCCTCCTCGGTGGAAACCATGGCCCCTTCGAACACCAGCGGGTCGCGCTTTTTCTCGACCAGGGCCTTCTTGGCCGTGTTGACCGCGATGCGGTAGAGCCAAGTGTAAAAAGCGCTCTCGCCACGGAACTGTGGCAGTGCGCGATAGGCGCGAATGAATGTTTCCTGTGCAATGTCTTGCACCAGGTCGGTGTCGCGCACCATGCGCCCGATCAGGCGTTCGATACGGCGCTGGTATTTGACGACCAGCATTTCGAACGCACTGACCTCACCGCGTTTGGCGCGCTCGACCAGCAACGCATCGGCATCACCTTGTTCGTTCATCGCGCAATCACGGAGCCAGGGGGTCGGCCGGACGACGCGCATAGAGCGCGGCGCGAAGCGCAGACCAGGGGCCCAGGGCCGATGCACGCGAAGCCGCGATCCAGCGGCGCCGGCCCTGCGTCGGATCGAAACGCAGCAGCATCCAGGCATCGAGGTCGAGCGCCACCTGCACGTGGCCGTCGACACCCTGCCACTGCCACTGCGAGCCGTTCCAGTTCAGCTCGCCAGGCGCGTCGGCACGATGCGAGCGCCATGCCACGAGCGCCGCAACCGCGAGTCCCAACAGGGCTGCCGGCGCAGCGGCGGCTTCGGTTTGCAGCAGCAGCCAGGCCGCCGCGTTGGCCACCGCCACGCCGATGCACAACGCGACGACAACAACCCAGCCGATGCTGCGGCCGAGACTCACGCGCACCGGTGGCGCGGCGTGCACGCAAGGTTCTCAGGCGCGGCGGAACAGCAGCGTACCGTTCGTGCCGCCGAAGCCGAAGTTGTTCTTCACCGCGACGTCGATCTTCATCTCGCGCGCGGTGTTGGCGCAGTAGTCCAGGTCGCACTCCGGATCCTGGTTGAAGATGTTGATCGTCGGCGGGCTCAACTGGTGATGCACCGCGAGCACGGTGAACACCGACTCGATGCCGCCGGCGCCGCCGAGCAGATGCCCGGTCATCGACTTGGTCGAGTTGACGACGATCTTCTTCGCGTGGTCGCCGAAGGCCAGCTTGATGGCGTTGGTTTCGTTCAGGTCCCCCAACGGCGTGCTCGTGCCATGCGCGTTGAGGTACTGCACCGCGTCGGCGTTGATGCCGGCGTTGCGCAATGCGGCCTTCATCGAACGCTTCGGGCCATCGACGTTGGGCGCGGTCATGTGGTGCGCATCGGCGCCCATGCCGAAGCCGGCCAGCTCGGCGTATATCTTTGCGCCGCGCTTCTTGGCATGCTCGTACTCTTCGAGCACCACCGCACCGGCACCTTCGCCGAGCACGAAGCCGTCACGGTCTTTGTCCCACGGACGCGATGCCGTGGCCGGGTCGTCGTTGCGCGTCGACAGCGCGCGCGCCGCCGCAAACCCGCCGATGCCCAGCGGTGAGACCGTGCTCTCGGCGCCGCCGGCCACCATGACGTCGGCGTCGCCGTACTCGATCAGACGTCCGGCTTCGCCGATGCAATGCAGGCCCGTCGTGCAGGCCGTGACGATGGCGAGGTTCGGCCCTTTGAAGCCGTAGAAGATCGACACGTGGCCGGAGATCATGTTGATGATCGACGCCGGCACGAAGAACGGCGAAATGCGCCGCGGCCCGCGAGTGCGGTACTCCTCGTGCGTCTGCTCGATCATCGGCAGGCCGCCGATGCCCGAGCCGACCATGACGCCGATGCGCTCGGCCTGGTCTTCGGTCAGCGCATCGCCGGTCGCCAGGCCCGCATCCTTCACCGCCTGGATCGACGCCGCCATCCCGTAGTGGATGAAGGTGTCCATGTGGCGGGCGTCCTTGGCCGGGAAGTAATCCTCGACGTTGAAGCCCTTCACTTCGCCGGCAAAGCGGCACGACAACGCCGACGCGTCGAACTTCGTCACGTTGGCAATGCCGGAGCGGCCGGCGACCAGGTTGCCCCAGCCTTCGGCCACGCTGTTGCCGACCGGGCTGATCAGCCCGAGGCCGGTGACGACGACGCGGCGACGAGTCATCCGCTGATCAAGCCGCCTTCTGGTGCGACTTGGCGTAGTCCACGGCGAGTTGCACCGTGGTGATCTTCTCGGCTTCTTCGTCGGGAATCTCGATGCCGAACTCGTCCTCGAGGGCCATCACCAGTTCCACCGTGTCGAGGGAATCGGCACCGAGGTCGGCGACGAACGCTTTTTCGTTCGACACATCGGCCTCAGGCACGCCGAGTTGCTCGGCAACGATTTTCTTCACACGGGCTTCGATATCGCTCATTGACTCCTCCAGGAGTAGGGAAACGCAAAACGGCCCGGATTCTACGTTGCACGGGAGTTAAACCTCCGCGTCACGCACCAGCCGGGCCCGACCGGTTTTCAGTTCATGTACATGCCGCCGTTGACATGCAGCTCGGTGCCGGTGATGTAGCCAGCCTCGGCCGAAGCGAGAAACGCCACTGTCGCCGCAATCTCTTCGGGCGTGCCCAGGCGGCCGAGCGGAATTTGCTGCATCAAGGCGGCTTTCTGTGTTTCGGCCAGACCTTCCGTCATGTCGGTGGCAATAAAACCCGGCGCGACGCAATTGACGGTGATGTTGCGGCTGCCGAGCTCTCTTGCCAGGGCACGTGTCATGCCCGCGACGCCGGCTTTGGCGGCCGCGTAGTTGGCCTGGCCCGGATTGCCCGCTGCGCCGACGACCGACGTGATGTTGATGATGCGGCCGTAACGCTGCTTCATCATCGTGCGCATCACCGCGCGGCTGGCGCGGAAGACGGCCTTCAGATTCGTGTCGAGCACGGCGTCCCACTCGTCGTCTTTCATGCGCATCGACAGGTTGTCGCGCGTGATGCCGGCGTTGTTGACGAGGATATGCAGGCCGCCGTGTTGTTTGACGAGGGCGTCCACCGCGGCATCGACCGCCACGCCGTCGGTAACGTCGAGGACGATGCCGTCGCCGCCGGTCGGCGACAAGGCTTCGCGGATGGCCGCAGCGCCGGCTTCGCTGGTTGCTGTGCCGATCACCTTGGCGCCGCGCGCAGCGAGCGCCTGCGCGATCGCGCGGCCGATGCCGCGCGTGGCGCCGGTGACGAGGGCGATCTGCTCTTTCATGCGATGAGCGTCTTGGCTTCGGCCAGCGTCGCCGGGTCGTAGATCGCACCGGATGCCGCGCTGGCGTCGATACGCCTGACCATGCCGGCCAGCACCTTGCCGGGGCCGCACTCGATCAGCGTGGCCGCGCCACGCGCGCGCAACGCCATCACCGCCTCGACCCAGCGCACCGCGCCGAAGGACTGGCGGACCAGCGCGTCGCAGATCGCGGCCGGGTCGGTTTGCACCGCGACGTCGATGTTGTTGACCACCGGGATTCGCGGCACCTCGACCTTCACCGCGGCGAGCTTTTCACGCAGGCGCTCGGCCGCCGGCTTCATCAGGCTCGAATGGAACGGCGCCGACACCGCGAGCAGCAACGCGCGCTTGGCGCCCCTGGCCTTCAACAGCTCGCAGGCCTTGTCCACGCCGGTCTTGCTGCCGGAGATCACGGTCTGCTTCGGGTCGTTGAAGTTGGCAGCCTCGACGACATCGCCGCCGGCCGCCACTTCGGCGCAGCCGGCGCGCACGACTTCGGCATCGAGGCCGAGGATCGCCGCCATCGCACCGGCGCCGACCGGCACCGCGTCTTGCATCGCCTGTGCGCGAAAGCGCACCAGCGGCAGCGCGTCGGCGAGCGTCAACGCGCCGGCGGCGACGAGCGCCGAGTACTCGCCGAGCGAATGGCCAGCCATCGCCGCGGGTTCGGCGCCGCCCTCGGCGCGCCAGGCGCGATAACAGGCGATGCCTGCGGTCAGCATCACCGGTTGCGTGTTGGTCGTCAGGCCGAGCGATTCAGCCGGGCCCTCGCGGATCAGCTTGGCGATGTCCTCACCCAGCGCCGAGGAGGCTTCGAGCAACGTCTCGCGAACGGCGGGGTGATCGCCCCACGCGTCTAGCATGCCGACGCTTTGCGAGCCCTGGCCGGGAAAGAGAAAGGCGAATGAAGACATGTCTTTCGATCAGAACTCGACCAGCGCCGCGCCCCAGGTGAAGCCGCCGCCCACGCCTTCCAACATCAGCTTGTGACCGCGGCGAATGCGCCCGTCGCGCACCGCCACGTCGAGCGCCAGCGGGATCGATGCCGCGGACGTGTTGCCATGCTCGCCAACGGTGGCGATCAGCTTGTCCGGCGACAGCTTCAGCTTCTTGGCCGTGCCCTGCATGATGCGGATGTTGGCCTGGTGCGGGATCAGGAAGTCGATGTCGGCTTCAGTCTTGCCGGCCTTGGCGAGCACCGAACGGGCCACGCTGTCGAGCACGTTGACGGCCATCTTGAAAACCGCCTGGCCATCCATCTTCAGCAGCGGGTCGCCGATCACCTTGCCGCCGGCGACCGTGCCCGGCACGCACAGGATGCCGACATGGCGGCCGTCGGCATGCAGCTCGCTGGCCAGGATGCCGGGCTCGTTGCTGGCTTCGAGCACCACCGCGCCGGCGCCGTCGCCGAAGAGCACGCAGGTTGTGCGGTCGTTGAAGTCGAGGATGCGCGAGAAGACTTCGGCGCCGATGACGAGCGCGGTTTTCGCGCTGCCGGTGCGGATCAGCGCGTCGGCCACCGTCAGCGCATACATGAAGCCCGAGCACACGGCTTGCACGTCGAACGCGGCGCTGCCGTTGGTAACGCCGAGCTTGGCTTGCAGGATCGCAGCGGTGGACGGGAAGATCATGTCCGGTGTCGAGGTGGCGACGATGATCAGATCCACGTCCTCGACCTTGCGCCCGGCGGCTTCGAGCGCCGACAACGCGGCCGGCAAGGCCAGATCGCTGCACGCCACCCCCTGCGCGGCGAAGTGCCGCGCGCGGATGCCGGTGCGCTCGACGATCCACTCATCCGACGTTTCGACGCCATGCCCAGCCAACTCGGCCACCAGATCGGCGTTGCTCAGTCGGCGCGGCGGCAGATGGCTGCCGGTGCCGGTGATGCGAGAGTAGCGGGGTGTGGGTGAACTCATGCGGCTTGCGTGGCCGCCACATCGGCCGCGGGCAGCGAGCGCATCGTCTCGGCAATGCGGTCGTGCACACGGTCAAGCAGCCGGTTGCGCGCGGCATCATAAGCGCGCGTCAGTGCCTGCTCAAACGCGTAGGCATCGGCTGAACCATGGCTCTTGAAAACCAGGCCGCGCAGGCCGAGCAGCGCCGCGCCGTTGTAGCGCCGGTGATCGACGCGGTGCTTGAAGTGCTTCAACACCGGCGTCGCCACCACAGCGGCGAGCTTGGTGAAAACGTTGCGGGTGAATTCCTGCTTGATGAAATCGGTGAGCATGCTGGCCAGGCCCTCGCTGGCCTTCAGCACCACGTTGCCGACGAAGCCGTCGCAAACCACGATGTCGGTCGTGCCCTTGAAGATATCGTTGCCTTCGACGTTGCCGTGAAAAGCGATGTGGCCGTCGGCCGCTGCCTCGCGCAGCAACTCGCCGGCGCGCTTGATGGTCTCGCTGCCCTTGATCGCTTCTTCACCGATGTTGAGCAGGCCGACCGTCGGGTCTTCCTTGCCCTGCACTGCCGAGACGAGCGCGCTGCCCATCACGGCGAACTGCAGCAGATGCTCGGGCGTGCAATCGACGTTGGCGCCGAGGTCGAGCACGGTGGTGAAGCCATCGAGCCGGTTCGGCAGCACGGTGGCAATCGCTGGACGGTCGATGCCGTCCATCGTCTTCAGCAGATAGCGCGCCACCGCCATCAGCGCACCGGTGTTGCCCGCCGAAACACAAGCATGTGCCGGCTCGGCAGCCACGTCGGCCTTGAGCTGCGTGATCGCCACGCGCATCGACGAGTCTTTCTTGCGCCGCAGCGCCACTTCGACCGCGTCGTCCATCGTCACGACTTCGCTGCACGTGACCACGCGCGTGCGCGGCCAGCCGCGCGCCGGCGCCACGGCGTCTGCCAAGCCGACGATGACGAGTTCGGCCTGCGGGTGCTTGTCGAGAAAAGACTTGCAGGCCGGCAGCGTGACCTGGGGGCCATGGTCGCCGCCCATCGCATCGACGGCCAGCCGAACCAGCGGCAGGGGTGGCAGCGCGGAGTGCAAGGTGACCGTCAGGCGCAGCGTTGCAGCGGCCTGGCGCGGGAAGAGGCTGACGCTGCGACGCCGGTCAGGCGTCGGCCTTGGTCTTCAGCACCTTGCGGCCACGGTAAAAGCCCGTCGGGCTGATGTGGTGGCGCAGATGCGTCTCGCCGGTGGTCGGCTCGACGGCCGTGCCCGGCGTGTCCAGCGCGTTGTGCGAGCGGTGCATGCCGCGCTTGGACGGCGATTTCTTGTTCTGCTGAACGGCCATGAGTATCTCCTTCAGGGCGGACCAAAGCGGGGGCTGGCCCTGCCGGAAGCGTGAATGTTGCGGTGGATCGAGGATCGTTGGGCAAGCTCGAACCCGACTGAGCCGGGTGGGCGGACGCCCCGCGAAAAGTCGCGCAGTATAGCAGCGGCTCCCGCTTCACTGGCCGGCTCCGCGCTTCCACGCCGCCAGCGCGGCAAAGGGGTGAGCGGGCGCGGCGTCCTGGTCCGGCGCGGCGGCTGCCAACGGCGCCGGGCACTGCTCGTGTTTGGGCACGATCGGCAGCGCCAGCAGCAACTCGTCCTCGACCAGCTCGCGCAGATCGAAGTGGCGCGACAGCACGAGCACGTCGTCTTCGCTGTCAGCGTCGAGCGCCGCCGCTTCGTCTTCGCTCGGCGCAAAACGAAACGCACGGTCCACGTCCAGCGACAGCAGCACCGGCTGCAAACAGCGCTGGCACTCGCGCGCGACGCGCGCCTGCGCCCGCAACAGCAGCCAGGTCTGCGGCGTCGCACCGAGTTCGCCGCGCTGCTCGAAACGCGCCGACCAGCCGACCGGCTGATCAACCTGCCCGGCCGCGCCGTCAGCCAGGCGCACCAGCTCGGAGAGCGGCCAGCGGCCTTCCAGCGCTGCGCCCACCGCAGCGGCGGCAGCCACATCGAGCCGACGAGGATCGAGCGCCCGGGTCGTCATGCGGGCAAGTTTACGGCGCGACAATCAAGGCGATGCCCGCACCGCGCCTGATCCTGGCCTCGACATCGCGTTATCGGCGTGAGCTGCTCGAACGCCTGCGGCTGCCCTTCGAGGTGCTGTCGCCCGGTGTCGATGAAGCGCCGCGCAGCGGCGAGGCGCCGGCCGCGTTGGCGCATCGCCTGGCGCTGGCCAAAGCGCATGCGGTGGCGGCACGAGCCGGCGACGCTGTCGTCATCGGCAGCGACCAGGTGGCCGAACTCGATGGTCAGGCGATCGGCAAACCCGGCAGCCACGAGCGCGCCGCCCTGCAGTTGCAGCGCATGAGCGGCCAGCGCGTCGTCTTCCACACCGCGGTGGCCGTCGTGCGCCGCGACCGCGGCTTCGAGCGAGCGCTGCTGGCGCCGGTGACCGTCGTCTTTCGCCATCTGGGCAGCGACGAGATCGAGCGCTACCTGCGGCTCGATACGCCGTACGACTGCGCCGGCAGCGCCAAGAGCGAGGCGCTCGGCGTGGCGCTGCTGGAGCGCATCGACTCCGACGACCCGACCGCGTTGATCGGCCTGCCGCTGATCCGCACCTGTGCGCTGCTGCGTGAGGCCGGGCTCGACCCGCTCGGCGCATGACGACGGCCGGGGCGTCCGCCGGCAGCCTGCTGCTGGTGCCGAACACGCTCGATCTGGGCACGGCGCACGCGCCGGCGCTCGAAATGCTGCTCGGCACGCAGGTCATCACCGAAGCGGCGCGCCTGACCCATTGGGTGGCCGAAGACGCGAAGGCGGCGCGGGCGTTCTTGAAGCGCGTGGCCGCGCACACGCCGCTGGCGTTGCCGTTGCAGTCGATTCAAATCCACGAGCTGCCGCGCCCGCCGAAGGGCCGTGCGGCCGTACCCGATCCTGGCGCATTGAAAGACTTGCTCGCCCCCGCGCTGCAAGGCCACGACATCGGTTTGATCAGCGACGCCGGCCTGCCCGCCGTTGCCGACCCGGGCGCGCTGCTCGTCGCTGCGGCGCACTCGGCCGGGGTGCGCGTCTGGCCGCTGGCCGGCGCGAGTTCGCTGCTGCTGGCCTTGGCGGCGAGCGGCCTCGACGGTCAGCGGTTCGCCTTCGCCGGCTACCTGCCCACCGACGCCGCCGAGCGCGCAGCGCGCATGCGCCTGCTCGAAGCCGCGTCGCGGCGCGAGCAGCAAACGCAGATCGCCATCGAGACGCCCTACCGCAATGCCGCGCTGGCGGCGGCGCTGATCGAGGCGCTGCAACCGGCGACGCGGCTGTGCATCGCCTGCGGCGTGACGCTGCCCGGCGGCTGGTGCCTGACGCGCACGGTGCGTGACTGGCGCAGCGCGCCGCCCGCCTTCAGCGACAAACACCTACCCGCGGTTTTCCTCTGGCTGGCGGGTTGAGCGGATCGTGACGCCCCAGGCCAGCGCGATGCCGGCAAGATCGGCAGCAACGTCCGTCAGCGAAGCCGAGCGCAGCGTCGGCGCCAGCGCCTGCGCGACTTCGATCGACACGCCATAAGCCAGCAGCACCAACGCCAGCGGCCAACCCGCGGCGAAGCCGGCGCGCAGCGCCACCAGCCACAGGCCGGCAAACAACAGCAGGTGCGCCACCTTGTCGGAGTGCAGGAACAACTTCTCGGGTGAGTGCTCCGAGGTCAACGGACGCAGCGACAGCAGCACCGCCGCGACCATCAGCACGACCAGCAGCGTGCGCCAGCGATGCGCCGTCACGCCTTGCCGCCACCGAGCAGCGAAGCCACTTTCTTCTTCGCCCGGATGTTGGGCGAGCGCGCGCTGGTGGCCGGCTTGACGGCTTCATCCCAGGCCGCCGGCACCACCGAGTCCTGCGCTTCGTAGGGCCGGTCGAAAAACGGATCGGCCGCAGCGCGCCGCGGCTCCGGGCGCGGCGGCGGGCGAGACTCGCGCGACTCTCGGCTGCGCGGCTCGTCGTTACGCCGCTCGCCGCCTTCACGCGGCTCGCGCGAGTCACGGTCACGCGGCGGCGGACGTCGCGGCCGGTCGTCGTCCAACTCGAAGGGCTCGATCTCGATCTTTTTCTTGATCAGCTTTTCGATGTCCGACACCAGCCGCGTGTCGTCGCGCGCCACCAGCGTGATCGCCAGGCCCGAAGCGCCGGCGCGGCCGGTGCGGCCGATGCGGTGCACGTAGTCCTCGGCGTTGAAGGGCACGTCGAAGTTGAAGACGGCCGGCAGGTCGGCAATGTCGAGGCCGCGCGCGGCAACGTCGGTGGCCACCAGCACATCGACCTCGCCGGCCTTGAACGCGGCCAGCGACTTCAGGCGCTCGTCCTGCGATTTGTCGCCGTGCAGCGCGGCCGTCTTCAAGCCGTCGCGCTCGAACGAGCGCGCCAGCCGCGCCGCGCCGAGCTTCGAGTTGACGAAGACCAGGGCCTGCCGGATCGAGCGCTGGCGCAGCGTCTGACAGACCGCGCTCCGCTTGTCGTCGTCGGCGACGCTGTAGAAATGCTGCTCGACGTTGGTGGCGGTGGCGTTGGGCCGCGCCACTTCGACCGTCACCGGGTCTTGCAGGTAGCTTTGCGCCAGCTTGCGAATCTCAGCTGAGAACGTGGCCGAAAACAGCAGCGTCTGGCGCTGTTTTGGCAGGTACGACAGGATGCGTTGCAGGTCGGGCAAGAAGCCGATGTCGAGCATGCGGTCGGCCTCGTCGAGCACCACGTACTCCACCTGGTGCAGCGCGCAGTTCTTGGCCTCGATGTGGTCCAACAGGCGGCCCGGCGTGGCGATCAGCACCTCGACGCCGGCCTTCAACTCCGCCGTCTGCGGCTTCATGTCGACACCGCCGAAGACGACCATCGAGCGCAGGGTCGAGCGCTTGGCGTACTTGGCGACGTTCTCGGCCACCTGCACCGCCAGCTCGCGCGTGGGGGTGAGCACCAGCGCGCGCACCGGGTGCCGCGCCGGCGACATGCTGGCGTTTTCGTGGTTCATCATGCGCTGCAGCAGCGGCAGCGTGAAGGCGGCGGTCTTGCCGGTGCCGGTTTGTGCCGCGCCCATCACGTCGCGGCCTTGCAGCACGATCGGGATGGCCTTGGCCTGGATCGGCGTCATCGACGTGTAGCCGCTGTCGGTTACCGCGGCCAGCAGCTTGGGGTCGAGAGCGAGGGTGTCGAAGCGCGTGGCGTGCGGCTCGATCAGGTCGGGGGTTTCAGCAATCACCCGCGGATTATCCCCTGCGCTGCGGTTTGACGCCGTGAAAGACCAGCCAGCGCGGTGCGCGAAAGCGCACGATGCGCCAGTACAGCACGATGTAGATCAAGGCAAAGAGCAGGATGAAGATGGCCTGGATCAGCGTGCTGTCGTAGAACAGGACGGCCGGAATCACCGACAGCGAGCACAGGATCCACAGGTACGGCGAGGTCATCGAGTTGCGCCGCGTCAGGCCGCGCGCGTCCGCGTTGCCGACGGCCCAGCGCATCAGCCGCTTGAAGACCAGCATGTGCAGGTGCACGCCGTCGGGCATGCCGGGCGACATGCCGCGCAGCAGTTTTTTTCGATAGACCGAGAACAGCGTTTCGAACACCGGGTACATGCACAGCAGCAGCGGGAACATCGGCGAGACGTCCGGGTTGCGGTGCAGCAGCAGGATCGCCAGCTCGGCCAGGTAGAAGCCGAGAAAGTAGGCGCCGCCGTCGCCGAGAAAGATCAGTCCGGCGGGAAAGTTCCAGACGAAAAAGCCGAGCAGCGCGCCGATGCCGGCCAGCGCCAGCGCCGCCACCACGCCGTCGCCGACATCGAAGGCGACATAGGCCAGCCCGGCCAACATCAGCAGCACGCACATCGAAGCCAAGCCGTTGAAGCCGTCGATGATGTTGACCGCGTTGGCGACGCCGGTGACGACGAAGACGGTGACCAGCGCGGCGCCGGCGCTGTACGCCACCACCCAGTCGAGGCCGGGGATGTCGGTGCGCGTGATCACTGCATTGACCAGCCACACGGCCAGTGCGGCGGAGACAGCGGTGAAGAACAACCGCCGGCGCGGGCTTTGGGCCTTGGTCAGGTCTTCGGCGATGCCGGCCGCAAACGCCGGCAGTCCACAGGCGAGCAACCAAGCTGCCGTGCTCAGCAGTTCGGCGTCGCGCCATCCCGCCAGCAGCACACCGGCGCCGATGCCAGCAAAGATGCCGACGCCGCCGATGCGCGGCACCGGCCGCGCATGAAACTTCTGCGGCCCCGACAGGTCATGGTCGCCCGCCAGACGCTGCAAACGCTTGGCCGAGCGAACCAGCGCCAAGGTGACGGCAAAGGACGCCAAGAGGGCAGACAAGACGAGCCACATCGCGCCGCAGTGTAGTGAGCGCCTGTCGCGAGCGCGCCACGGCAGCGGATAGAATCCGCGCGCCTCTCGAAGCTGCGCCGTGCGATTGCCGAGGTTGCGCACGCGCAAAGCAAGCCGCCGGCCCGCACGGCAGGCAAGCAGCTTGGCGACGCCACCGACATCGCTCGCGTCCGACCCGACCGAATGCCATCACTGAAATCCGCTCTCGTTGCCGTTGTTTTTGTCGCCTCGGCGTGGGCCGCCGCGCCGTTGGCGGGGGCGCAGACCGCAGCGCCCGCGTCGACAGCCGACCCTTCGGCGGCGCCGAACACCGGCGGCCCGATCCGCCTGCGCCAACCCGGCGTACCGGCGCCGTTGCCCGCTGCCAGCGCGCCGATCGATGCGATGCGAATGCAGCCGCAGCCCCAGTACCTGCTGGTGCAACCGCCGCCGGCCGAGAAGCCGCGGCCCGGCCCGTTCGAACTCTTCGTGCAGCGCCTGGCCGGCGATCAGGTGGAGATCCGCCGTTTCGGCGCCGACCTGATGACGCCGCTGCCGGGCGACAGCACCGACATCGCACCGCTGGTGCCGCCCGACTACCTGGTCAAGCCCGGCGACGAGTTGCTGCTGACGTTCTGGGGCTCGGTCGATGCCGACCTGCGCCTGCTGGTCGATCGCGGTGGGCGGGTGACGATCCCGCGCGTCGGCCCGGTGCTGGTGGCCGGCGTGCGCTACGCCGACCTGCCGGCCGTGATCACGCAACGCGCGGCGCAGGTCTTTCGCAACTTCCAGCTTTCGGTGTCGATGACGCAACTGCGCGGCCAGCGCGTCTACGTCACCGGCTTCGTCGCCCGGCCGGGCACCTACACCGTCGGCAGCCTGTCCACCGTGGCGCAGGCGCTGCTGCAAGCCGGCGGGCCCACCGCCGCCGGCAGCTTCCGCAATATCGAGCTGCGGCGCGGCAAGGAGCGGGTGGCCGCACTTGATCTGTACGACATCCTGCTGCGCGGCGACCGCAGCTCCGACCGCACGCTGCAAGGCGAAGACGTGGTGCACGTCGGCCCCGTGGGGCCGCAGGTCGGGCTGATCGGCAGCATCAACCAGCCCGCGGTGTTCGAGCTCAAGGCCGACGAGTCGCTCGCCGACGTGCTGGCGATGAGCGGCGGCTTCAACGCCGTGGCCGACCGCAGCCGCGTTGCCATCGAGCGCCTGGACGACCGCGCCACCATCCGCATCGCGCAGGTCGAGCTGCCGGCCGGCGCAAAGACAACGCTCGCCGCCGGCGACGTGGTGCGTGCCTTCAGCGCGGTCGAGGTTGCCGTGCCGGTGCAGCGCCAGAACAAGCGCGTGCGCATCGAAGGCGAAGTCGCGCGGCCGGGCGAGTACGTGTTGCCGCCGAGCAGCTCGATTGCCGACGCCCTGTCCGTGGCCGGCGGCATGACGCCCGCGGCCTACCCCTTCGGCACCGAGTTCACGCGCGAGAGCGTGCGCCTGACGCAGCAGCAAAACTACGACCGCGCGCTGCGCGACCTGGAAACCGATCTGTCGCTGTCGAACTCGACGCGCGGCATCGGCGCGCTGGGCGAGGGTGCCGGTGCTCTGGCCGCCCGCGAAGGCGCCAACACGCGCCTGCTGGCCACGCTGCGCGCGGTGCGGCCGAGCGGTCGCATCGTGCTGCAACTCGAACCCGACGGCCGCGAGCTGCCGCCGCTGGTGCTCGAAGATGGCGACCGGCTGCTCGTGCCGCCGCGGCCGACGTCCGTCGGCGTCTTCGGCTCGGTGTTCAACGGCGGCAGCTACCTGTTCAATCCGGGGCGCTCGCTCGACGACTACCTGGCCCTGGCCGGTGGACCGAAGCGCGGCGCCGACGAGAGCAGCACCTTCGTCATCCGCGCCAACGGCAGCGTGGTCAGCAACCAGCAGAAGTCGGGCTGGCTCAGCCGGGGCAGCGGCCTGGGCAACGTGCGCGCCGAGCCGGGCGACACGATCTTCATGCCCGAAGAACTCGACAAGACGAACTTCACCCAGGCGGCCAAGGACTGGACGCAGATCCTTTATCAGTTCGGCCTCGGCCTCGCCGGCATCGTCGCGGTGAGCCGCTAGCGCATGCCAGCCTCTGACGATATCGATGACGACGACGGCGTCGGCATGCTGGACCTGGCGCTGCCGCTGGTGCAGCACTGGAAGCTGCTGCTGCTGGGGCCGCTGATGGTCGGCCTGGTGGCGCTGGGCATCGCCTTCGTCATGCCGAAGACCTATCAGTCGAAGACCGTCTTCGTGCCGCCGCAGCAGCAGCAAAGCGCCGCCGCCGCAGCGATCTCGCAACTCGGTGCGCTGTCTGGCCTGGCCGGCGCGGCCGCCGGCGTCAAGACCCCCGCCGACCAATACCTGGCGCTGCTGCAAAGCGCAACGGTGGCCGACCGCCTGATCGACGCCTTCGAGCTGATGAAGGTCTATGACGTCGAGTACCGCATCAAGGCCCGCGAGGAACTCGAGAACAACGTGCGCATGACGCTGGGCAAGAAGGACGGGCTGATCACGATCGAGGTCGAAGACGAGTCGCCCCAGCGTGCCGCCGACATGGCCAACCGCTACGTCGAAGAGCTGCGCCTGTTGACCAGCAAGCTGGCGCTGACCGAAGCCCAGCAGCGGCGCGTGCTCTTCGAGACCCAGCTCAAACAGACGCGCGATCAACTGACCAAGGCGCAGCAGGTGCTGCAGGCCAGCGGCTTCACGCAAGAGGCGCTGAAAGCCGATGCCAAGGCCTCGGCGGAAGGGTATGCGCGGCTGCGCGCCGAAGCCACCGCCGCCGAGCTGCGTTTGCAGGCGTTGCGCCGCGGCCTGTCCGACACCACGCCCGAGGTGCAGCAGGCGCTGTCCACCGTCGGCGGGCTGCGCAGCCAGCTCGCCCGCCTGGCCGAGGCCACCGACCTCACCGGCGCCACCGACTACGTGAGCAAGTTCCGCGAATTCAAGTACCAGGAGACGCTGTTCGAGCTGCTGGCCCGCCAGTACGAGCTGGCGCGCGTCGACGAAAGCCGCGAAGGCGCGCTGGTGCAGGTGGTCGACGAGGCCAAGCCCGCCGAGCGCAAACACCGGCCGCGCCGCGCCTTGATCGCCGCGGCCGCCACGCTGGCCTCGCTGATCCTGCTCGCCGGCTTTTTGTGGACCCGCCAGGCGTGGCGTAATGCCTCGCAGCGGCCCGAATCGGCGACGAAGATCGCCCACCTGCGCTCGGCTTGGCGGCGCAGATTAGTTTGGGAGCAACACCATGACCGTGATCGTCACCGGCGGCGCCGGCTTTATCGGCAGCAATTTCGTCCTCGACTGGCTGGCGCAGAGCGAGGAGACGGTGGTCAACCTCGACGCGTTGACCTACGCCGGCAACCTGCACAACCTGGACTCGCTGCGCGGCAATGCGAAGCATGTCTTCGTGCAGGGCGACATCGGCGACCGTGGATTGCTCGACACGCTGTTTGCCGAGCACCGGCCGCGCGCGGTGCTGCACTTCGCGGCCGAAAGCCACGTCGATCGCAGCATCCACGGGCCGGAAGAGTTCATCCGCACCAACGTCCACGGCACGTTCACGCTGCTCGAAGCGGCGCGCGCGTTCTGGTCGCGGCTGGGCGGTGATGACAAGAACGCCTTTCGCTTTCTGCACGTCTCCACCGACGAGGTCTACGGATCGCTCGCGCCCGGCGCGCCGGCCTTCACCGAGACCCACGCCTACGAACCCAACAGCCCGTACTCGGCGAGCAAGGCCGCCAGCGACCATCTGGTGCGCGCCTGGCACCACACCTACGGCCTGCCGGTGTTGACGACCAACTGCTCGAACAACTACGGCCCCTACCACTTCCCCGAAAAACTGATCCCGCTGATGATCGTCAACGCACTCGCGGGCAAGGCGCTGCCGGTGTACGGCGACGGCATGCAGATCCGCGACTGGCTCTACGTGCGCGACCATTGCAGCGCCATCCGCGCGGTGCTCGCCAACGGCCGCCTCGGCGAGACGTACAACATCGGTGGCTGGAACGAGAAGCCGAACATCGAGATCGTGAAGACGATCTGCGCGCTGCTCGACGAGCTGCGGCCGAGCGCCGAGGGTTCGTATACGCGCCACATCGCTTACGTCAAAGACCGCCCGGGCCACGACCGCCGCTACGCGATCGACGCACGCAAGATCGAGCGCGAGCTCGGCTGGCGGCCGGCGGAGACCTTCGAGTCCGGCATCCGCAAGACGGTGCAGTGGTACCTCGACCATGTCGACTGGGTGGCCGGCGTGCAAAGCGGCGGCTATCGCGACTGGGTCGCGAAAAACTACGCGGTGCGCTGAATGAAGATTGTTCTCTTCGGCAAAGGCGGCCAGGTGGGCTGGGAGTTGCAGCGCTCGCTGGCCACGCTCGGCGAGCTGACGTCGCTCGACTTCGACAGCACCGACCATCACGCCGATTTTTCGATACCGGCACAACTCGCCGACACCGTGCGCGCGCTCAGGCCTGACGTGATCGTCAATGCCGCCGCGCACACCGCCGTCGATAAAGCCGAGAGCGAACCCGAGTTCGCCGCCAAGCTCAACGCCGAAGGCCCGCGCGTGCTCGCCGCTGAAGCGAAGACACTCGGTGCGCTGCTGGTGCACTACAGCACCGACTACGTTTTCGACGGCAGCGGCAGCGCGCCGCGCAAAGAAGACGCACCGACCGCCCCGCTGTCGGTCTATGGCCGCACCAAGCTCGATGGCGAGAACCACATCCGCGCCAGCGGCTGCGCGCACCTGATCCTGCGCACGAGCTGGGTCTATGCAGCGCGCGGCGGCAACTTTGCGCGCACGATGATCAGATTGGCCAGCGAGCGCGACGCGCTGTCGGTGATCGACGACCAGTTCGGCGCACCCACAGGCGCCGAGTTGCTGGCCGACGTGACGGCGCAGGCGATCCGCGCCTGCAAGACAACACCGTCGCTCGGCGGCACCTACCACGCGGTGGCCGGCGGCGAGACCAACTGGTTCGAGTACGCACGCTTCGTCATCGAGTGGGCGCGCGCCAACGGGCTGCCGATCAAGGTGGCTGCCGATGCCATCGAGCCGGTGCCCACCAGCGGCTACCCGACGCCGGCCCAGCGCCCGCTGAACTCACGTCTGGACACGCGCAAGCTGCAGCAAGCGTTCAACATCACCCTGCCGCACTGGCAAAGCGGCGTGCGGCGCATGCTGATGGAGGCCTTCGCGAAATGACCGACAACAAGACCACGAACCACAAAGGCATCATCCTGGCCGGCGGCTCCGGCACGCGCCTGCATCCGGCCACGCTGGCAATGAGCAAACAACTGCTGCCGGTGTACGACAAGCCGATGGTCTATTACCCGCTGTCCACGCTGATGCTGGCCGGCATCCGCGACGTGCTGGTGATCAGCACGCCGCAGGACACGCCGCGCTTCGAGTCGCTGCTCGGCGACGGTTCGCGCTGGGGCATGAACCTGTCGTACTGCGTGCAGCCGAGCCCGGAGGGTCTGGCGCAGGCCTTCATCCTCGGCAAGAAGTTCGTCGACAACCAGCCGAGCGCGCTCGTGCTCGGCGACAACATCTTCTACGGCCACGACTTCCAGGCCCTGCTCGGCCACGCGATGCAGCGCACGACGGGCGCGAGCGTGTTCGCGTACCACGTGCACGACCCGGAGCGCTACGGCGTGGTCGCATTCGACGACAACAAGCGCGCGCTGTCGATCGAAGAAAAGCCGGCCAAGCCGAAGAGCAACTACGCGGTGACCGGCCTGTACTTCTACGACGAGCAGGTCTGCGACATCGCCGCGTCGATCAAGCCGAGCGCACGCGGCGAGTTGGAGATCACCGAGGTCAACGCCACCTACCTGCGCCAGAACCAGCTCTCGGTGGAGATCATGGGCCGCGGTTATGCGTGGCTCGACACCGGCACGCACGACAGCCTGCTCGAAGCCGGGCAGTTCATCGCCACGCTCGAAAAGCGCCAGGGCCTGAAGGTGGCCTGCCCCGAGGAGCTGGCGTTTCGCAACGGCTGGATCGATGCGGCGCAGCTCGAAGCGTTGGCGCGGCCACTGGCCAAGAACGGCTATGGGCAGTACCTGCTGAAGCTGCTCGGCGAGAAAGTCTATTGATGAAAATCACGACCACAGCGCTGCCGGGCGTGCTGATCCTCGAGCCGAAAGTCTTCGGCGACGACCGCGGCTTTTTCTTCGAGAGCTTCAACCAGCGCGCCTTCGATACCGCGGTGGGATCTGCACGTCGACTTCGTGCAGGACAACCACTCGCGCTCCAGCCGCGGCGTGCTGCGCGGCCTGCACTACCAGACCGCGCCGCATGCGCAGGGCAAGCTGGTGCGCGTGGCGCGCGGCAGCGCCTTCGACGTGGCGGTGGACATCCGCCGCGGCTCGGCCACCTTCGGCCACTGGGTCGGCGTGACGCTCGACGCACAAAGCCAGCGCCAGTTGTGGGTCCCGCCCGGCTTCGCGCACGGCTTCCTCGCCCTCGAAGACGACACCCACTTCCTCTACAAGACGACCGACTACTACGCCAAGGACAACGAGCGCGCGATCGTCTGGAACGACCCGGCCATCGGCATCGTCTGGCCCGATCTGGGCATGGCGCCGCTGCTGGCGGCCAAGGACGCGGCCGCCGTGGGCTTGAAGCAAGCCGATCCCTATTGAGAACCTCCAGATGAGCAGCAGCAAACAGATTCACGTCCAACCGGTGGTCATGGCCGGCGGCAGCGGCACGCGGCTGTGGCCGCTGTCGCGCGCGGCCTACCCGAAGCAGTTCCTCGTGCTCACGGCCGACAAGAAGACGCTCTTTCAGCAGGCCGTGGCGCGCATCGAGCATCTGGCCAGCGACGGCTTCGACGTCGCCGCGCCGATCACCGTCGGCAACGAAGAGCACCGCTTCATGGTGCTCGACCAGCTGCGCGAGCTCGGCATCACCAGCGGCGCGGTGCTGCTCGAGCCCTCGGCGCGCAACACCGCGCCGGCGATGACGCTGGCCGCGCTGGCCGCCTGCGAAGACGGCGCGGATCCGGTGCTTGTGGTCTCACCGGCCGACCATGTGGTGGCCGACATGGCGGCCTTCACGCGGGCGATGACTACCGCCATCCATGCCGCGGCGGGCGGCGCGATCGTCGTCCTCGGCATCACACCCGACCGGCCCGAGACCGGCTATGGCTACATCAAGTGCACGCCCGGCACGAACGCGGCGCGCGTGGTCTCGCAGTTCGTCGAGAAGCCCGACCTGGTCACGGCCGAGCGCTACCTCGCCGACGGCAACTACACCTGGAACAGCGGCATGTTCGTGCTGCGCGCCTCGACCTGGCTCGACGCGGTCAAGCGCTTTCGCCCGGACATCCTCGCGGCCACCACCAGCGCCTGGGCCGCGCGCACCACCGACCAGCGTTTCGTGCGTCCGGGCGCGCCTGAGTTCGCTGCCGTGCCGTCCGAATCGATCGACTACGCGGTGATGGAGCACTGCCCCGGCAGCGGCATCGACATCCGCATGGTGCCGCTGTCGGCCGGCTGGAACGACCTCGGCGCCTGGGACGCGGTCTGGCAGGTGGCAGCCAAAGACAGCATGGGCAACGCCGCGTTCGGCGACGCGATGATCAGCGGCAGCCACAACTCGCTGGTGCATGCAACGAGCCGGCTGGTCAGCCTGGTCGGCGTGGACAACCTGGTCGTCGTCGAGACGGCAGACGCCGTGCTGATCGCCGACCGCGAGCGCAGCCAGGACGTCAAGGCCATCGTCGCCCAACTCGAATCGCAAGGCCGCACCGAGAAGAACCTGCACCGCAAGGTGCACCGGCCCTGGGGCTGGTACGACAGCATCGACGCCGGCGCGCGATTTCAGGTCAAGCGCATCATGGTCAAGCCGGGCGCGAGCCTGAGTCTGCAGATGCACCACCACCGCGCCGAACACTGGATCATCGTCACCGGCACGGCCGAGATCGTCAACGGCGACAAGGTGCTGACGCTGACCGAAAACCAGAGCACCTACATCCCGCTCGGCGAGAAACACCGCCTGTCGAACCCGGGCAAGGTGCCGCTGGAAATCATCGAGGTGCAGTCGGGGTCGTATCTCGGCGAGGACGACATCGTGCGCTTCGAGGACACGTACGGGCGGAGTTGACCGTTGGACAAGCACGCGAAAATTTACGTCACCGGCCATCGCGGCATGGTCGGCAGTGCACTGGTGCGCCGGCTGCAAGCCGGGGGCTACGACAACCTGCTGACGCGCACGCGTGCCGAGCTTGATTTGACGAACCAGCAGGCGGTGCATGCGTACCTTGCCGAGCAGCGGCCCGACTACATCTTCGTTGCTGCAGCCAAGGTGGGCGGCATCCGGGCCAACAACGAATACCGCGCCGAGTTTCTGTACCAGAATCTGATGATCGAGGCCAACCTGATCCACGGCGCGCACCTGGCCGGCGCCGAGCGGTTGATGTTCCTGGCCTCGAGCTGCATCTACCCGCGCGACGCAGACCAACCGATCACTGAAGACGCCTTGCTGACAGGCGCGCTCGAACAAACCAACGAGCCGTATGCGATTGCGAAGATCGCCGGCGTCAAGCTCGCCGAAAGCTATCAGCGCCAGTACGGCCGCCACTTCATCAGCGTGATGCCGACCAATCTGTACGGCCCCAACGACAACTACGACCTCGCCACGAGCCACGTGCTGCCCGCGCTGCTGCGCAAGGCGCACGAAGCCAAACAACGTGGCGATGCCGAGTTGGTGGTGTGGGGCAGCGGCACGCCACGTCGCGAGTTCCTCTACGTCGATGACCTCGCCGACGCCTGCGTGCAATTGATGGAGCTGGGCTACGACGGCTCGTTGGTCAACATCGGGTGTGGTGAAGACGTGAGCATTCGGGATCTGGCGCAAACCGTGATGGATGTTGTCGGCTGCAAAGCCAGGATCGTCTTCGATAACAGCAAGCCCGACGGCACGCCGCGCAAGCTGCTCGACGTGAGCCGCCTGGCTGCCCTGGGCTGGCGCGCACGCACGCCGCTGCGCGAAGGCATCGAGCGCGCCTACGCGTCGGCGCCCTTCCATCACTGAGACCGCACCCATGTCCACAGCAAAGAAAGTCGCCCTCATCACCGGTGTGACCGGCCAGGACGGTGCCTACCTCGCTGAGCTGTTGTTGAAGAAGGGCTATGAGGTGCACGGCATCAAACGCCGCGCGTCGAGCTTCAACACGAGCCGCATCGACCACCTGTACCAGGACCCGCATGTCGAGCACAGGAACTTCATCCTGCACTACGGCGACATGACCGACAGCTCGAATCTGATCCGCATCGTGCAGCAGGTGCAGCCCGACGAGATCTACAACCTGGCCGCGCAAAGCCATGTGGCGGTGAGCTTCGAAGAGCCGGAGTACACGGCGAACGCCGACGGCGTCGGCGCGCTGCGGCTGCTCGAAGCGATCCGCCTGTTGGGTCTGGAGAAGAAGACGCGCTTCTACCAGGCCAGCACCAGCGAGCTGTACGGCCTGGTGCAGGAGACGCCGCAGAAAGAGACCACGCCCTTCTACCCGCGCAGCCCGTATGCGGTGGCCAAGCTGTACGCGTACTGGATGACCGTCAACTACCGCGAGGCATACGGCATCTACGCGTGCAACGGCATCCTCTTCAACCACGAGAGCCCGGTGCGCGGCGAAACCTTCGTCACGCGCAAGATCACGCGCGCAGTCGCCCGCATCGCCCTCGGCCTGCAGGATTGCCTCTATCTGGGCAACTTGTCGGCGCTGCGCGATTGGGGGCATGCGCGCGACTATGTCGAGGCCATGTGGCTGATGCTGCAGCAGGAGCAGGCCGAAGACTTCGTCATCGCCACCGGCACCCAGCACTCGGTCAGGGAGTTCGTTTCACTGGCCGCGTCCAAGCTGCAGATGCGTTTGCGCTTCGAGGGCAGCGGCGCGGAGGAGATCGGCATCGTCGACCATGTCGGCAATCCGCAGCTGGCTTGCAAGGTGGGTGACGTGGCCGTGCGAATCGATGCACGCTACTTTCGCCCGACCGAGGTGCAGACACTGCTCGGCGATGCGAGCAAGGCGCGCCAGAAACTGGGCTGGCACCCTCAAACCGCTTTCGAGCCGATGGTCGATGAGATGATCAGCGCCGACTTCGAAGCCGCGCGCCGCGATGACGCGATGCGCCGCAACGGCTACCGCGCTTTCGATTTTCACGAGTAGCGCCGGCTTCGCACGACGATGGGCCGGTGCCATCGTGCGCCCCTCGTCGCCAGCTACAGCACTCCCCTGCCGGCCCCATGTTTCGCCGCAACCTGCTCTCCAACTACGGTGGCACCCTCTTCGTTGCCGCCACACAAGTCGCCTTCATCCCGCTGTACATCCGCTGGCTCGGCGAAGCACAGTGGGGAACATTCAGCGCGGTGCTCGCTTTGTCGGCGGCGATGCTGACACTGGAGGCGGGCTTGTCGCAGTCCACGGCGCGCGCGTTCGTGGGCTCCGCAGCAGGCCTGGCGCAAACCGCCAGGCAACGCCTGCAAAGACTGCAGAAGCGCTACCTGTTGACTGCGTTGACGGTGGTCAGCGCAGGCTTGATCCTCGCGCCGCTGTTGGGGCCTTTGGCTTTGCCGCGCGGCACGGGCCATGCTTTCTGGGTCTTCTGGCTGTCCATGCTCATGGCCAGTGCGCAGATCGTCGGCAGCCTGTACAGAAGCGTGCTGCTGGGGTTGGGCGCCCAGCCGCAGCTCAACGCCTTGCTCGTCGCGTTCACCTCGCTTCGACACGGCGGCGGACTGGCCGCGGCATGGCTCGGCGCCGGGCCGGCGGGGGTGGCGGGTGTCTTTGCGGCGAGCTTTGCTCTCGAGGCCGCCGCTCGGCGCGCTTTCGCCGTGCGGCTGCTCGACGACTTGCCCAGCGATGGCAATGACGCCGAGGCCACGAATGCGCCCGGCCTTCGGCTCGGCGCCATTCCGCTGATCCTGGCGGGTGCCTTCGGTGCCCTCGGCACGCAACTGGATCGGCTTCTGGTCGGCAGGGCGGTCGATGCCACGGCGCTCGGGCACTACGCGGTGGCCGCCACCGTGTCGCTGGCGATGCTTCAGCTCGTCTACCCGGCCGCCAACGCCTTGCTGCCCCGCCTCGGCGAATTTGCCTCGGGCCAAGACAGGCGCGCCATCATGCGCCGCACCTATGCGTTGCTGCTGGCGGTGCTGGCGTTGATCTGGCTGATGGCGGTCGCGCTGGCCTCTGGCGGCCTCACCTGGTGGCTCAACGACGCCAGAGTGGCCGCTGCGGTCGCACCGCTGCTGATGGTGCATCTTGTCGGCACGACACTCAACGTGCTGTGCACACCGCTGCACTTGCTGCTGCTGGCCAAGCATCGCGACCGAGCGATACTGACCGTGGCGGTGTTGTGCCTGGGCGCACAGATGGCCTCGCTGGCCTGGCTGTTGGGGCTGTCAGAGATGGGCGTGCTGGCTGCCAGCGTGGCCTGGTGCTTCGCCAGCGCCACCGGATTGATTGCTTATTCCGCTTTCGTTTTTCAAGATGAATCTCATCGACCACAACGCGCTGCGTAAAGCCTATTGGATCCTTCGCGAACAGCTGGGCATCGACCCTCGCAAGCTGCTGCGCGCGCCGGTTGGACTCTTTCGCTATGCGCGGGACTGGTGGCGCTTTCGCGCGAGCAACAAGACACCCATGCACATGCATCCCTGTTTGCATGACTGGTGGGAACAAGCCGGCGCTGTGTCGAGCGAGTACTTCTGGCAAGACCTCATCGTGGCCCGCATGATTCATGCCGCTGCGCCGGTGAGGCATATCGACGTCGGCTCGCGCCTCGATGGCTTCGTTGCCCACCTGGCCTCGTTCCGCGACGTCGAGGTCTTCGACATCCGCCCGCTGGATATCCGCATCCCTGGGGTCACGTTCCGCCAGGTCGATCTCATGCGCGTGGAGGCATTGCCGGCATCCTGCGCCGATTCGCTGTCGTGCCTTCACGCGATCGAGCACTTTGGCCTCGGGCGCTACGGCGATCCGCTGAATGCGCGTGGCGTCGAGCTGGGCCTTGCCAGCCTGGCGACGTTGCTCGAGCCCGAGGGGGTCCTGTATCTGTCGGTGCCGTACGGGCCCGATGCAGTGCACTTCAACGCCCACCGCACCCTGCAGCCCGCCACCGTCGCCGACATGGCGAGCGCTCTCGGACTGAGGCTCAAAGCCTGCTGGCTGTTCGACAACGTCAGCAAGGCGTTCATTGCCGTCGACAACGTGAGCGCCATATCGGCCGACGTGGCGCGCACGGCTTCGCTGAGCCTGTTCGTCTTCCAGCGCCAGAGCACGACCAACCGCGATGGATGACGCCTCTCAGCCCCAGTCGCAGGTCATCGTCCGGGTGTTTGGTGGACTCGGCAACCAGATGTTCCAGTACGCCGCAGGCAGAGCCCTGTCGCTACGGCTAGGCACGGCGCTCAGCATCGATCTGCGCAGCCCGGACAGCGCGGCACACAACGGCTATGAGTTGTCAAAGGTCTTCCAGGTGAAAGCCCCCAAGGTCAACGACGAGGCGACGCGGCGCTTGCTCGGCTGGCGCGGCGGCCAACGGGCCCAGCGCCTGCTCAGAAAACTCAAAGTGCACGCCGACCGCTACGCCTGCGAGCCGCAGCTCTACGCGTACTGGCCGCGCTTCGAGCACCTGGCATCGCCGGTGTATCTTGATGGGTACTGGCAATCGCACCTCTACTTCGCCCCGATCGAACCTTCCCTGCGCCGAGACTTCGAATTTCGTCAACCGCTGTCAGGGGCGAATCTCTCGCTGGCGCAACAGATCGCCGCCACGGAACATGCCGCATCAGTTCACGTGCGCCGCGGCGACTATTTGGCCACGCCGAAAGCCGTTGCGCATCACGGCACCTGCAGCACCGACTACTACGCTCGCGCCATCTCGTACCTCAACGGCAAGTTCTCCGGCACTGAGCGCTACTTCGTGTTCTCGGATGACATCGACTGGGCGCGGCAACACCTGCCGTTGCCGCAGGACACAGTGTTCGTCAACCACAACCGGGGTCAGGACAGCCACTTCGACATGCAGTTGATGGCGCGTTGCCGGCACAACATCATCGCTAACAGCTCGTTCAGCTGGTGGGCGGCGTGGCTAAACGGCCATGCAGACAAAGTTGTCATCGCGCCCGAGCGCTGGGTGCTGGCCCCTTGCGACACGACCACGCTGACACCGCCCGATTGGCTCAGGCTGCCGTGACGGAATTGCCCACGATCTCAGTCGTCATACCGATGTACAACAGCGCGGCGACCGTGCTTGCAGCGCTCGAGTCCGTGGCCGGTCAGACATTACCGCCGTCGCAGATCGTCGTGGTGGACGATGGATCGACGGATGAATCGGCGGCGCTGGTGGAGCAATTCTTGCGCCGCGAGGGCCACATCCCGTCGCTGCTGCTGCGTCAATCCAACCAAGGGCCTGGCGCGGCGCGAGATACCGGGGTTAAAAACGCACGCGGCGACTACGTTGCCCTGCTCGATGCCGATGACACCTGGATGCCCGACAAGCTTTCGGTCTGCGCGCAGGCTATCGCGCAACACAAGCTCGATCTGATCGGCGCGCCGGTCCGTTCAGCTTGTCGCGCGGAAGACCCGTTTCGCCTGATCAGCCCGCAGGCTATGTTGTTCACCAACCCGTACTTCACCTCGACCGTCATTCTTTCCAGGGCCGCCTACGCGATCGCCGGCGGCTTTCACCGAACCCAGCGTTACTCCGAAGACTATGCGCTGTGGCTCGAGTTTGCCTGGCGCCACCTGCGCTGCGGTTGGATGAGCGACGCGCACGCGGCCTATCGTCCAGGCAACAGGCACTCGCACCGCGGCCTGTCGTCACACTTGTGGCGCATGCAACGCGCGGAGATCGGCAACTTCACCGCACTGTGCAGACGCGGTGTGCTGCCTGTGCACTGGTTTGCAGCGGCGACCGCGGTGTCCTGGCTCAAGTTTCTGAGGCGCCTGGCGCAGAGGCTGTGGAGCGGCGCTCATGCTGTTTAGCGCGCTGGTCGTTGTCTTCCTGATCTTCACGGCCACGGGCAGTTTTCCGATCGATGTCGCCGGCCAGAAGCTGAGCAATGTTTTCACCTTGGCGTTTTGCGCGATGTTGCCGCTGTTCATGCACTGGCGCGTCAGGTTCAGCGCGCTGACCTTGCTCGGCTTGACGTTTTGCATCTGGCAGTTCCTGAGCGTCGTCTGGGCTCGCGACGCTGACTTTAGTGCCTACCGCGCCCTGGTGATCGGCGGCTACGTGTTCCTGGCGCTGACACTGCCGGGGGTCGCCAAGGCACGGGGTATCAATCTGAGCGCGTGGTACGGGCGCGTCGGCGTTCTTGCGGCGCTCGCGCTGATCGTTTGCTACATCGCCTTCATGCCGCTGGGATCGAGAGCGGTGTACCCGCAGCTGTTCTTTCCTTCGATGACGCTGGCCCCGCTCGATGACTATGAGCTCAACGATCCCAACGTGGTGGCTTGCTCGTTGGCAGTCGCCTTCATCTGCGCCATGCAGGCCACAAGCAGCTGGCAGCGAAGATGGCTTTTCGCATCGGTCATCGTCTTGGCATTGCTGCTGACCCAGTCGCGGACCGCCCTGCTCTTTCTTCCCCTTGCGGCGATCGTCGCAGCCTTGCTGACGCGGCAGTGGCGGGTGCTGGCAGGGGCTGCCCTGGCGCTCGCGTGCGCGGTCGGCGTCGTCGCGCTGGTCCTGCAGGTGTATGACAACGACCCGTTCGATCTTGCCCAGAACCTGGCCACGGTGGTGGAGCGCTTCACGTCCGACAGCGCTTCCAACGACGATCGCATCGACCGGCTGCAAGGCACGCTGCTTGAGCTGGAACGCCCGGCAGTGGCGCTGTTCGGCCTCGGTGCCGGGGGATCGATTTCCAGCGGCCTGGACCCACACAACATGTTCCTGAGTTTTTTTCTCGAACTTGGACTGCCCGGTCTGATGCTGTTCTGTGCCTTCTTCGTCGTCATCTTCGCAAGAGCGGCCCGGGTGCGAGATCGCCGACAGCGCTTCTTCCTGCTCTGGATCCTGCTGTTCATCACCTTGGCCTGCCTGACCTACTGGCACACGAGAACGCTCTGGTTTGCGCTCAGCCTGGTCGTATTCGGTTCTGCGGCTCGTACCGCGGCGGACAGCACACGCCGTCCGTCCTGCCGCGCCGCACTCGGGCTGCCAGTGCAAGCGCGATGAAGACAGTTGTCTTTTGTTCCAACACGACGTTCGCCATCGTCAACTTTCGCGCCGGGGCCATCAGGGCGTTGACCGAACGCGGCCATCGCGTCGTGGTCGTCGCACCCAAAGACAGCCACGAGTCGGCTGTACGCGAATTGGGTGCGCAGTTCGAACATTGGGATCTGTCGTCACGCAGCACCAACCCGTTCGGCGAATTGCGCGCTCTGATGCACCTGATGTCCATCTATCGGCGCATCAAGCCCGACCTGGCCTTCCACTACACGATCAAGGCCGTGCTCTATGGCGCCATCGCCGCACGTCTTGCCCGCGTGCGCTTCGTCTCTGTGCTGACCGGTCTGGGCTACGTCTTTCTCCACCGTTCCTGGATCAGCGTCGTCGCGCGTTGGCTTTACCGCGGCACATTGAAATGGTCGTCGGAGATCTGGTTTCTGAATGCCGATGACGCGCAGGTCTTTCGTCAGAGCGACCTGCTGCCGCGAGACACGACCTGCCTCGTGCTGCCCGGCGAAGGCATCGACCTGGCGAAGTTCCGCGACAGCGCACCCTCGCAACGAAGCGTCGACGAGGGCATCGTGTTCTTGTTCATCGGCCGCTTGTTGCGGGACAAGGGCGTCGTCGAGTTGGTGCAGGCAGCACGCCGCCTCAAAGAGCGGCTGCCGCGGGCGCGCGTGCAGCTGCTCGGCGAAGCTGATGGCGCCAATCCCACCGCCATCAGCGCCGCGCAAGTCAAGGCCTGGTGCGATGAGGGCATCGTCGAACACTTGGGTGTGTGTGCAGATGTCAGGCCGGCGATTGCCAACGCCGATGCAGTCGTTCTGCCTTCGTATCGCGAGGGCGTGCCTCGCGCCTTGCTCGAAGCTGCCGCGATGAGCAAACCGGTGATCGCCACAGACGTGCCCGGCTGCCGCGAGGTCGTGGTCGATGGCACGTCGGGGCTGTTGTGTAAGGTTCGCGATGCCGCCGATCTGGCCGATCGGCTCGAACAGTTCTGCCTCATGTCGCCGCAGCTGAGGCAGGCGATGGGCGATGCCGGCCGGTTGCTCGCGGAGAAGAAATTCGATGAGACCCAGGTAGTCGCTCATTACTTGCGCCTTGTTTGCTAACAACCTTGCGCACGCGCGGCGCTGAACAACGGAGCAGAATAATTTCCATGATGGATTCGCTTCATGAGCGATGAGACGCTTCACGAAAACATGCACGGTGGTTCTTGGTGCCGCGCTCGTTCTGGCGGCCTGCGGTGGCGCCGGCAAAGGAGAGCCCTCGGGCCTGGATAGCCGCACGCCTGTCAGCTCTCTGAAGATTCCGACCGGCTGGGCGGGTGGCGTGCAAGTCAGGGCAACTGACGCTTTCCCGGGGCTGAAGGTGGACGTGCCGACCGTCGTGACGAACGCCGACGACGGTTCGAACCGTGTGCTGGTAGCCGAGCGCAAAGGCGTCGTCAAGGCGTTGGCAAATGAGCGTGCCGCCGTGCTGCTCGACATTACTGATCGCGTCGAATCGAGTACCGGCGAAGGCGGGCTGCTCGGCTTGGCGTTCGACCCGGCTTTTCAGAGCAATGGTTTTTTCTATGTCTACTACGTGGTCAACCGGGGTTCGCGCAAGTTGCGTCTGTCCCGCTTCGTCGCTGGCAGCAGCGGCGCGGCCAATGCGGCTTCGGAGCGGGTGGTGCTGGAGTTCGACCACCCCGCCGAGGCGCACTTCGGTGGTTGGATCGGCTTCGGCAACGACGGCATGCTCTACATCTCCAGTGGCGATGGTCTGGCGCGCAACGCGGCGCAGGACACGCAGTCGTTGATGGGAAAGATTCTGCGCATTCAGGTCAATGCCGACGGCACTCACGCGATACCCGCGGACAACCCGTTCGGCAACGCCGTCTGGGCCTACGGCTTGCGCAATCCCTGGCGCTGCAGCATCGACAAACCCACGGGCGACCTTTGGTGCGGCGACGTCGGCGAGTTGACGAGAGAAGAGGTCAATCGCATCGAGCGCGCTGGCAACTACGGCTGGCCGCTGTACGAAGGGTCGAGCGAGTTCGACAACCCCAAGATGCTGCCGTACGCGAGTTTCGAGCCCGCCGTGCATGAGTACGACCGCTCTGAAGGCTCGGTGGTTGTCGGAGGGCACGTCTACCGAGGGCAGGCCTCACCGGCACTGACTGGGCGTTATGTGTTCGGCGACGCTGGAACCTCGAACCTTTGGGCACTGGAGCTCGATGCACAAGGACAGTTCCTGCGCAAGACACTGATTGCCAACGACCTCGATACGACGCTGACCCTTGGCGAGAACGAACAAGGTGAGCTGCTCGGTGGCACGGCCGAGGGCAGTGTGTTTCGCGTTGAAGCGGTGAGCGCCGTGCAGGACGAAACGCCGATGCCTGCCACGTTGTCGGGCACCGGTTTTTTTGCTGACATGGCGCAACTCGTGCCCGCAACCGGTGTGATCGACTATGAAGTGAATGCGCCGTTTTGGTCCGACGGAGCGGCGAAGCGCCGCTGGCTGGCGGTGCCAAGCAGCGAAACCGTCGTCTTCGATGCGGACGATGCCTGGATCTTCCCACTCGGCACCGTCGTGGTGAAGCACTTCGACCTGCCGAGAGCCGATGGCGGCTCGATCAAAGTCGAGACCCGCGTTCTGGTCAACAGGGCCAGCGGCTGGACGGGCTACACCTACCGGTGGCGCGACGACCAGATCGATGCCGACCTGCTGTTGAACGGCACCTCCGCCCAGTACGACACCGTCGATCCCAGCACACGCGCACCTGTGCGCCTGACCTGGACGTTTCCGAGCCAAACACAGTGCATGAACTGCCACAGCGCGGCGAGCGGCCGCATCCTGGGCGTCGGCACCTGGCAGATGAATCGCGGTCACAGGTTTGCAACCAGCGGCAAGGCGGCCAATCAGTTGGACACGTTCAACCACATTGGTTTGTTCGCAACCGACATCGGCACGAGCCTGCAGTACGGCGCGTTGCCCGATCCGCAAGACCAGACCGTTTCGGTCGATGAACGTGCCCGCTCTTACCTTCATGCCAATTGTTCGCAGTGCCATCGCCCCGGTGGACCGACGTCGCTGAACATGGACTTGCAGTTCACGACGGCGCAGGATGAGATGCACCTGCTTGGCATCGCCGCCGTTCAGCCATCCGCCGCGAGTGGCCTGCGCATTGCGCCGGGGCAGCACGGCAACAGCGAGATCTGGAAGCGCGTTTCTGCGCTCGGCTCGGAGCGCATGCCACCGATATCCAGCGGTGTTGTCGATCTCGATGCAACAAAGCTCCTGGCCGACTGGATTGACGCCAGCAGGTAGGGCAGTGTGTCGTCCTGCGAGCTGTTATGGCCGCCTAGAATTCGCCCTCCGCGCAAACCGCGTGCGAAGGCGACCATGGATCACAACAACGACGACAACCAGCTCATCACAGAACGCCGAGACAAGCTGACTGTTCTGCGCGCGCGCGCAAAGGCTGAGGGCAGCGCCGCCTTCCCCAACGACTTCAAGCCCAAGCACCACGCCGCTGACCTGCACCAGCGTTATGACGCCACGCAGAACGACGAGCTCGAGCCGCAGGCGATCCATGTTGCCGTCGCCGGCCGCATGATGCTCAAACGCGTGATGGGCAAGGCCTGTTTCGCGACGCTGCAAGACGGCTCGTTTGGCGCTTCGCAGGGCCGCATCCAGCTCTACATCACGCAAGACGCCGTCGGCACCGAGACGCTGGCCGACTTCAAGGGCTGGGATCTGGGCGACATCCTCGGCTGCGAGGGCACGCTGTTTCGCACCAAGACCGGCGAGCTGTCGGTCAAGGCGACGTCGATCCGCCTGTTGACCAAGAGCCTGCGACCGCTGCCGGACAAGTTCCACGGCATGACGGATCAGGAGCAGAAGTACCGCCAGCGTTATGTCGATCTGATGACCGACGTCACGGCGCGCGCGCGCTTCGTGGCGCGCAGCAAGGCGGTGTCGTCGATCCGCAATTTCATGGTCGAGCACGGCTTTCTCGAAGTCGAGACGCCGATGCTGCATCCGATCCCCGGCGGCGCCAATGCCAAGCCCTTTACCACTCACCACAATGCGCTGGATCAACAGATGTTCCTGCGCATTGCGCCAGAGTTGTACCTGAAGCGCCTGCTGGTCGGCGGCTTCGAGCGGGTCTTCGAGATCAACCGCAGCTTCCGCAATGAAGGCATCTCGGTGCGCCACAACCCCGAGTTCACGATGATGGAGTTCTACGCGGCCTACTGGACGCATCACGACTTGATGGACTTCACCGAGCAGGTGTTGCGCCACGCCGCGCGCGCGGCCAGCGGTTCGGCGCGCGTCACCTACCAGGGCCGCGAGGTCGATCTGGAGAGCCACTTCGCGCGCCTGTCGGTGCGCGATTCACTGGTGGCCCATGCAGGCATCAGCGCGGCCGAGGCTGACGACGCCCAGGCACTGCACGCCAAGCTGAAGGCGCACGGCGAGGAGCCGCCGAAGCATTGGGGCCTGGCGCAATTGCAATTCGGCCTCTTCGAAGCCGCGGTCGAAGACAAGCTCTGGCAGCCGACGTTCATCACCGACTATCCCGTCGAGGTGAGTCCGCTGGCGCGCGCGTCGGACAGCAATCCGCAGGTCACCGAGCGTTTCGAGCTCTTCGCCACCGGCCGCGAAATCGCCAACGGATTTTCGGAGTTGAACGACGCCGAAGATCAGGCCGCGCGCTTTCTGTCGCAGGCCAGGAACAAGGAAGCCGGCGACGAAGAAGCGATGTACTACGACGCCGACTTCATCCGTGCGCTCGAATACGGCATGCCGCCGGCGGGCGGCTGCGGCATCGGCATCGACCGGCTGATCATGCTCATCACCGACAGCGCGAGCATCCGCGACGTGGTGCTGTTCCCGGCGCTGCGCAAGGAGAGCTAGGCGATGAGCGCGCTGGGCCGCTCCCGAGCGCTCGCCCCGCAGCGCACAGCGCGGAGGGCAATCCAGTGACTGCGCGCCTCGAATCGTTGGACGCGATCGAGGCCGCGCTGTGGCGTGAGTTGCGAGCCGCGCCGCGCGACAAGCAGCACCCGTGGCGCGCACCGGTGCTGGCCACCACCGACGGCGAGGCGGGCGATGCGCGCACGGTGATCCTGCGTGAAGTCAACGCCGAGCTGGCCACGCTGCTCATCTACACCGACGCGCGCGCCGGCAAGGTGGCGCAGATCGCCGCACATCCTCTGGGCACGCTGGTGCTGTGGTCGCCTGCGCTCGGCTGGCAGCTGCGAGTGCGCGTTCATCTGCAGGCTCTCACGGATGGCCTCGAACTGTCGTCGCGCTGGACGCGCCTCAAGTTGAGCCCCGCGGCCAACGACTATCTTTCTGCGCAAGCGCCCGGCGATCTGTTGGATGGGGCGCTGGGCGCGCGCGGCGAGCGTGCGCACTTCGCACTGCTCGAAGCGCGCGTCTTGTCGATCGATTGGCTCGAGTTGCATACGCTGGGCCACCGCCGCGCGCGTTTCGGCATCGGCGCCACAGCTTGCTGGCTGCAACCGTAACGCGCGTTCGCCTCGTTAAACAAGTCGCGTGCCAAATCCGCGTGGCCAGGACATGGGCCCACACCTTGTCATCGCCGCGCGTGAAGATGGCGTTGCTGTCACACGCAACCCAAAACCAACCGATGAACGACTGGATCCATCACCCCATCTACACGCGCCTGATGGCGCCTTGCGAGCCCTTCGCGCGCCATGCGCTGCTGCACAGCATCGAGCTCGAGCTCGCCCGTCTCGGGTGCTGCCCGAAGCTGGCCTCGCGCGTGCAGCACTTCGTCGAGCGCGGTGTGCCCTACTTCGCACCGGCCGATGCGCACTACCGCGATTGGGCCGCCAAGGCGGCGTCGCTGTGGGACGAGCTGCATGCGCGCAGCGGGTCGGAACAGGAAGCGTCGCTGGTCTGAAGCACTGCTCAGGGAAAAGAAAAACGAAGGGGCGCCACGGCGCCCCTTTCACATGGCCGGGGCCGGTCAGCTCTTCGACTTTTTGGCCTCGTCGATGCGCTTGGCCAATTCAGCCGCCGGCAGTGCGCCGGGCACACGCTCGCCGTTCTCGAAGACGATCGCCGGCGTGCCGTTGATGCGGTACTTCTTGCCGTACTCGATGTTGCGCTGGATCGCGGCGTCGTCGCACTGGCCCATCGCGCGCGGCGGTGCCACGCCGTCGATCATCCAGTCGCGCCAGGTTTTCATCGCGTCCTTCGAGCACCAGATGGCGCGCGACTTCTCGTTCGAGTCCGGCCCCAGCACCGGATAGACGAAGTTGTAGATCGTCACGTCCTTCAAGGCCAGCAGGTCGCGCTCGAGGCGCTTGCAGTAGCCGCAGTTCGGATCGGCAAACACGGCCAGCTTGCGCGAGCCGTTGCCCTGCTTGATGACCAGCGCGTCCTTGAGCGGCAGCTCGTCGAACTTGATCGCGGTCAGCTTGGCCAGGCGCTGCTGCGTCAGGTTGCTCTTGGTCTTGGTGTCGATCAGCTCACCCTGGATGATGTGGCTGCCGTCGGCGTCGGTGTAGAGCACCTCGTTGCCGATGCGCAGCTCCCACAGGCCGGGCACCGCGGTCTTGGTGACCTCGTCGATCTTCGGAAACTCCGTCAGGCGCTGGGCGAGGTTCTTGCGAATCACGGCTTCGTCGGCCAACGCGGGCAGCGCCAGCACGGCGAGCAGCGGCAAGAGCAGGAATCGGGGGTTGAACATGGCGGGTCCTCGGTGAGCGCGGCTGATCTGAAGGCGCCTATTGTCCCAGCGCACGCGACGCCAGCCAACGCTTTAATGGCACGGCAGCCTCGACCAGACCCAGCCCGCGATTGCGAAGTTCCCGCGCCCACGGCGCCGGGTGTGCGAAAAGTCGCAGCAGGCCGTCGGTCAGCGCGGCCATCGCCTGCACCGGCAAGGCGCGCTCGCGCGCGTAGCGTTCGAGCAGCTTCGGGTCGGCAAGATCGCGCCACGGCTCGCGCTCGGACAGCACCTGCACCAGCGCGGCCACGTCGCCGAGGCCGAGGTTCAAACCCTGCCCGGCCAGCGGATGGACCACGTGTGCGGCGTCGCCCACCAGCACCCAGCCGGGGCCGTGCAGACGCTCGGCGCGGGCCAGCACGAGCGGCCACGACGCGCGTTCGCTGGCCAGCGTCAGCGCGCCGGCAGCCCCTTGCGTGACGCGCATCAACTCGGCTTCGAACCCCGCCGTCGCCAGGGCGATCAAGTTTTGCGCACGTTCGGTGGGCAGCGACCAGACCAGCGCCAGGCCGTGCCCGGCTTGCGGGCGCTCGGTCGGCAGCAGCGCCAGCACGTCGGGTGCATGAAACCACTGCCGCGCCAGACCGCCGTGCGGCGCATCGCTGTGCAAGCGCGCGGCGATCGCGGTCTGGCCGTAGTCATGCATCTCGAAGGCCACGCCGAGCTGCTCGCGCGTGGCCGAAGCACGGCCTTCGGCCAGCACCAGCAGCCGCGCCGGCACGGCGTCGGTGACAGCGGCGACGTGCGGCGCGTAGCGCAGCGCGGCCGCCAGTTCGGCTTCGAGCGCCGCGGCATCGACGATCCACGCCAGCTCGCGCACCTGCTGCTGCCACGCCGAGAAGCGCAGCACCGAGGCGGCGGCATCGCCCTCGACGCGCATGTCGAAGACGGCGCTGCGCGCATCGGCAGGCAGCGCGGACCAGACCTTGAGCGAGTCGAGCAGCGCCACCGACGCCGCATTGAGCGCGTAGGCCCTCACGTCCTCGCGCGCCGCCTCGCGCCGTGGCGCCTGCAGGGCCACCGAAAGGCCTTGCCGCGACAAGGCCAACGCCAGCGCGCTGCCGACGATGCCGGCGCCGCGCACGCAAACGTCATAAAGCGGGTCATTGGTTTGCATTGATTTGCATTTTAGAGAGGCTGGTGTTGCAACCTGTACTGTCTTTCACGTTCCAATGCAGCCATGAACCTCTGGATCAAGCGCGGCCTGCTCGCGATGGGCGCGTTGCTGCTGCTGGCGGTGCTGGCCGCGGGCTACTTCGTCGCCACCTTCGACGCCACGCACTACAAGTCGATCGCCATCGACTGGATGAAGACCGAGCGCCAGCGCACGTTGATCGTCGACGGGCCGGTGGATCTGTCGGTGTTTCCGCGGCTGGCGGTCAAGGTGTCGAAGCTGAGTCTGTCCGAGCGCGGGCGCGCCGACGAGTTCGCGTCGATCGACCAGGCCGCGTTGTCGCTGCAGTGGCTACCGCTGTTGCGCAATCAGCTCGTCGTCGACAGCGTCAGTGCGCGCGGCGTGCATGCGCTGATCACGCGCGATGCCCAGGGGCTGCGCAACATCGATGATCTGCTCGGCGCGAAAAGCGATGAGGTGGCGGCCAAGAGCAGCGGGCCGGCGATGCGCTTCGAAATCGGCTCGGTGCGCATCGAAGACGCGCGCCTGGCGCTGCGCGACGAACAAACGCAAATCACCGGCATGGTGACGATGGACAGCTTCACCAGCGGGCGCCTGGCCAGCGGCCAGGAAACGCCGCTGCAGTTCCGCAGCACGGTGACGCTGGAGCGGCCGCAGGTGCTGCGCCTGACGTTCGACGGCAAGACCGCACTCACCTTCGACGCCGCTACCGGCAGCGCCACGCTGCGCGACGCCACGGTGAAGGTCGGCGGCGATAGCGAAGCCGTGAAATCGCTGCACGCCACGCTGGCCGGCACGCTGGCGTGGGACGGCAGCACGCTCACCGCCGGCCCGATCGACGTCAACCTCTCCGACGCCAAGACCGCCGCGCTGACGCTGGGGCCCTCGACGCTGATCGCACAGCGCCTGGTCTACAGCCCGAGCGCGCGCAAACTCGAACTCGAGGCGTTGAAGCTCGCCGTTTCCGGCAAGCAGGGCACGGGCGGCTTCGGCGCGTCGATCGAGTGGCCGCAACTGTCGGTGGCCGGCGATCAATTGAAGGGCAGCGGCTTTTCCGGCCGCATCAACCTCGACGGCAAGACCATGCTCGCCGGCAGCTTCGAGTCGGGCGCACCGAGCGGCAACTTCGAGGCGCTGCGCCTGCCGGCCTTTGCGCTCAAGTTGAATGGCAGCAGCGGGCCGCGCAAGATCGACGGCCAGTTGAAGTCGAACCTGTTGTTGCGTCCGGCGCGCAGTGCGGCCACGCTGGAGCGCCTGGAGCTGCGCGCCAACATCGCCGAGCCGGGGCTGCAACCGCTGCTGCTGACCCTGGGCGGGACCGCCGGCAGCGACGAACGCGGCGCGCAATGGGCGCTGCAAGGCGCGCTCAACAACAACAAGTTCGAGTCCAACGGCAGCGCGTCGTTCAACGCTGCGGTACCGGCGGTGCAGGCCACCGCGCGCTTCGATCGCCTCGATCTGAACCAGGTGCTCGCCACCAGCGCGAGTGCTGCGGCCTCGGCCGCGGCGCCCGCGGCGCCGTCCGACACGCCGGTGGCGCTCGATGGTCTGACGGCCTTGAACGGCCGCTTCAACGTCAGCGCCGGCCGGCTCACGTACCGCCAGTACGACGTGGCCGACGCGAAATTCGATGCCACGCTCGACAACGGCACGCTGCGCGTGACGCGCCTGTCGGGCAACGCCTGGGGCGGCAACATCGATGCCAGCGGCGTGGCCGAAGCCAAGAGCAAGCGCATCAACGTCAAGCTCGTCGCCAACGGCGTCGATGCGAACGCGCTGCTCAAGGACGTGGCCGGCAAGGACCTGCTCGAAGGCACCGGCCGTGTCAGCGCCGACCTGTCGACCAGCGGCGCCAGCCTTGGCGCGATGCGCGCCAACCTCGCCGGCGCCGCGGCGCTGCAGTTGCGCGACGGCGCGGTCAAGGGCGTGAACCTGGCGCGCACGCTGCGTCAGGCCAAGGCGGCGTTGTCGATGAAGCAGGACGCGATCACCCGGGCCAGCACGGCCGAGAAGACTGATTTCTCCGAGCTGACGGCGAGCGCGCGCATCGAAGGCGGCGTTGCGCGCAGCGATGACCTCGATCTGAAGAGCCCGTTCCTGCGCATCGGCGGCAGCGGCCGTTTCGACATCGGCCAGGGCCGCATCGACTACACCGCGCGCGCCACCGTTTCCTCCACGGCCACCGGGCAAGACGGCGCCGAACTCGCCGCGCTGCGCGGCGTGACGGTGCCGGTGCAATTGAGCGGGCCGTTCGACGCCATCGACTGGAAAGTGCAGTGGTCGGGCGTGGCCGCGGCGGCGATCGAAAACAAGCTGAAGGAAAAACTCGCCGAGAAACTCGGCCTGTTCGACAAGCCGGCCGAGACCGCGGCGTCGGCTCCTGCGGGGCCGCCACAAAAGCCCGAAGACAAGCTCAAGGACAAGCTGCGCGGCTTGCTTGGCAAATAATGCGTGCATGAACGAACATGCCTTGCGCATCAGTCAGCTTTTCATCCACCCGATCAAGTCCTGCGGCGGCATCGCCGTCAACGAAGCGCCGCTGATCGAGACCGGCTTCGAATACGACCGCGAGTGGATGGTGGTCGATCGTGATGGCGTTTTTGTCACGCAACGTCAAGTGCCGCGCATGGCACTGATCCAGCCGACGCTGCGCATGAGCGACCTGTTGCTGCGCGCGCCGGGCATGCTGGCGCTGCACTTGCAGCTCGACGCCGTCGAGGGCGACTGCACCGTGCGCGTCTGGAACGACACCGTCGAGGCCTTCGACATGGGTGACCTCGCCGCGCAATGGTTCAGCGACTTTCTCGGCCAGCCGCTGCGCCTGGCGCGCTTCGATCCCGACGTGCGCCGCATCGCCAGCGGCAGATGGACCAAAGACATCGAATCGCGCACGGCATTTGCCGATGGCTTTCCTTTGCTCGTCACCTCGACCGCATCGCTGGCCGAGCTGAACCGCCGTCTGTCTGCCGCGGGACATGACGCCGTGACGATGCAGCGCTTGCGGCCGAACATCGTCATCGACGGCCTCGAAGACGCGCACGGCGAAGACTTCATCGACACGCTGACGATCGAATCGGCCGATGGCCCGGTCGTGCTGAAACTCGTCAAGCCGTGCAGCCGCTGCACGATTCCCGATGTGAATCCGCTGACGGCCGCGCAGGGCCACAGCGTGGCCGACACGATGAGCGCCTACCGTGCCAATGCGCGCATCGGCGGCGCGTTGGCGTTCGGGCAGAACGCCGTCATCGTTGCCGGCGTCGGCCACCGCCTGCGTGTCGGCGCCGCGGTGCGAGCTGCACTCGCGTTCGACTGACGTGAGCGCTACTGCGCGCAGGCTGCCGACGTGGCAGCTCTTCGTCGTCGCCGTAGCCATCTGGAGCACGACGTGGCACGCCATCCTCTACCAGCTCGCGTACACGACGCCCGAGTTCGGCGTGGCGCTGCGCTTCGGCCTGGCCGGTGCGCTGGCACTCGCGTTCGCAGCGCTGCGCGGCGACCGACTGCGCTGCACGCCGCGCGAACACGCGCTGCTGGCACTGCAAGGCGTGTTCATGTACTCGCTGTCGTACCTGTGCGTCTATCACGCCGAAACGCATGTGCCGTCGGGGCTGGTGGCCGTGGGCTACTCGGCCTCGCCGCTGATCAACGGCATCGGCGCCTGGTTGTTGTGGCGCACGCCGATCAATGCGCGCTTTCTCATCGGCGGTGCGCTGTGCGTGTTCGGCGTGACGCTGATCTTCTGGCCTGAAATCGCGCGCGCTGCGCCGGGCGACAGGACCACGCTCGGCGCGCTGTTGACGATCGGTGCAGTGCTGTTGTCCAGCGTCGGCAACCTGGCCGCCACCCGCAATGCCTCTCACCAGCTGCCGTTCTGGTCGGCGCTCGGCTGGGGCATGGTCTACGGCGCGGCGCTGTCGTGCGTGGTCGCGGTCGCGAGCGGCCAGCCGCTCGCGTTGCCCTCGGCGTCGTCGTGGTGGCTGTCGCTGGCTTACCTGTCGATCGCCGGTTCGGTGATCGCCTTCGCCTGCTTCCTGGCTTTGCAGCAGCGCGTCGGTCCTGGTCCGGCTTCGACCGTCGGCGTGATGACACCGGTGCTCGCACTCGCCGTCTCGGCGTTGTTCGAAGGCTTTCGGCCGGTGGTGTGGACTTGGCTCGGCGCGCTGCTCGCGGTGGCGGGCAACGTGCTGATCCTCAAACAAAGTGTCAGGCCAGCGCCGGGCCGCTCCCAAGCGTCGGCCTGACCCTCCCCTTGGGGGAGTGCTCGCGAAGCGAGCGAGGGGTCGTCAGTCAAATCGGCCGGCGCTCGGGCAGCGGGATGAACTCGCTCTCGCCTTCTACCCGAGGAAACGCCTCGTTCGGCTGCGCCGCCCAGGCGTCGGCCGCCTGCGCAATGCGCTCCTTGCGCGAGGAGACGAAGTTCCACCACATGAAGCGCTGGCCGAGCGGCGCGCCGCCGATCAGCACGCAGCGCACGTTGGTGCCGGCCGACAACTGCGCGTCTTGTCCAGCCGGCAGCACCGCCATCGTGTGCGGGGCGAGCGTCTGACCATCGACCTTGCATGCGCCTTCGACGGCATACAACGCCCGCTCTTGCGCCCACGCCGCCGGCAGCGCCAGTTGCGCGCCGCGTGCGAGTTGCAGGTCGAGGTACAGCGTCGGCGAGCGCGTCGGCACCGGCGACGACACGCCCCAGGCGCTGCCGATCAGCACGCGCGCCGACACGCCGCCCATCGCCCAGCGCGCAAGCGCTGACTCAGGCGTGTGGCTGAAGGCGGGCGCCAACTCTTCATCGGCCTCGGGCAAGCCCAGCCACAACTGCAGGCCGTGGCTGCGCCGCGTCACGCCACGCAGATCGTCCGGCGTGCGCTCGGAATGCACGACACCGCGGCCGGCGGTCATCAGGTTGATGGCGCCCGGCTCGATGCGCTGCACGACGCCGGTCGAATCGCGGTGTTGCATCGCGCCTTCGAAGAGATAGGTCACCGTGGCCAGGCCGATGTGCGGATGCGGCCGCACATCGTGGTTGTCTTCGGGCCCGGCCTCGATCGGGCCGAAGTGGTCGAAGAAGACGAACGGGCCGACAGAGCGCTGCGTCGCCGACGGCAGCAAGCGTCGCACCACGAACCCGCCGCCCAGATCCTTGTCGTGTGCGCAGAGAAGCTGCATCTCGCCATGGTAGGCCCACCTACAATTCGCGCCTTCTCTTCAGAGACAAAACCATGAGCCTGCAATGCGGCATCGTCGGCTTGCCCAATGTCGGCAAGTCCACCCTTTTCAACGCGCTGACCAAGGCCGGCATCGCGGCCGAGAACTATCCGTTCTGCACCATCGAGCCCAACGTCGGCGTCGTCGAGCTGCCCGATCCGCGTTTGCAGCAGCTCGCTGCCATCGTCAAGCCCGAACGCGTGGTGCCGGCGATCGTCGAGTTCGTCGACATCGCCGGGCTCGTTGCCGGCGCGAGCAAGGGCGAGGGCCTGGGCAACCAGTTCCTCTCGCACATCCGCGAGACCGACGCCATCGTCAACGTGGTGCGCTGCTTCGATGACGAGAACGTGATCCATGTGTCGGGCAAGATCGATCCGATCGCCGACATCGAAGTCATCCAGACCGAGCTCTGCCTGGCCGATCTGGCCACGGTCGAGAAGAGCCTCATCCGCTACAGCAAGGTCGCCAAGTCCGGCGGCGACAAGGAAGCACAACGCCTGGTCGATGTCTTGAAGAAATGCGACGCGACGCTCAATCAGGGCCTGCCGGTGCGCGGCATCGACTTCAGCAAGGAAGAGCGCGCGGTGCTGAAGCCGCTGTGCCTGATCACCGCCAAGCCGGCGATGTTCGTCGGCAACGTCTCCGAGTCGGGCTTCGAGAACAACCCGTATCTCGACCGATTGAACGAGTTCGCGGCCAAACACAATGCGCCGGTGGTGGCCATCTGCGCCAAGACCGAGGCCGAGCTGGCCGACATGAGCGACGACGACAAGACGATGTTCCTCGCCGAGATGGGCCAGACCGAACCGGGCCTGGCGCGGCTGATCCGCGCCGCCTTCAAGCTGCTCGGCCTGCAAACCTACTTCACCGCCGGCGTCAAGGAAGTGCGCGCCTGGACGATCCACGTCGGCGACACCGCGCCGCAGGCCGCCGGCGTGATCCACACCGACTTCGAGCGCGGCTTCATCCGCGCGCAGACGATTGCCTTTGCCGACTACGTGCAGTTCAAGGGCGAGCAAGGCGCCAAGGACGCCGGCAAGATGCGCGCCGAGGGCAAGGAGTACGTGGTGCACGACGGCGACGTGTTGAACTTCCTGTTCAACGTCTGAGTTGATCCGCCGTGCCCCAGGAAGCCCCGTCCGCGCCGCGACGCATCGCTGCGGACGCGGCACTGACGCCTTGGGCGGCGTTCGCGGTCACCTTTGTCGCCTACCTGGCGATGGCCCACCTCGGTCTGCTGCTGGCGATCCAGCCCGCCAACGCCTCGCCGTTGTTCCCTGCCGCCGGTATCGGCCTGGCCGCCGCCTTCGTCTGGGGCCGCTGGGCCGTGGCCGCGGTGGCCGCGGCGTCGCTACTGGCCAACCTGTGGCATGTCTCGGCCGAGACGGCGCTCGGCGCCACGGTCGTCGCGACCTGGCTGGGCACCGCCGCCGGCGCGGCGTTGCAGGCCGCGGTGGGTGCCCGGCTGGTGCGCCGCTTCGTCTCGATGCCGCTGCTGCTGTCGGAGCCGGCCGATCTGGCGCGCTTCATGTTGCTCGTCGCGCCGCTGGCCTGCCTGACCAGCGCGACGATGGCGGTGCTGGTGTTCCTGGCCAGCGGCACGATCGACGCCGCCGCGCTGCCCGCCACCTGGGGCGCCTGGTGGGTCGGCGACACGCTCGGCGTGCTGATCGGCGCGCCGATCGCCTGGTCGTTCATCGCCCGGCCGCGCGCGGCCTGGGCGCCGCGGCGCAGTGCGGTGGCGCTGCCGCTGGCGCTGGCGACGCTGGTCATGGCGCTGGGCATCCTCGAGTCGATGCGCAGCGAGGCCGAGCGCGCGCAGCGCGCTTTCCAGCGCGATGCCGAGAGCGCCAGCAACCTGCTGACCGCGCAATTGCGCGAGCCGCTGCGCGCCCTCGAAGCGATGCGCGGCCTGGCCGAAGCGGCGCCGGATCTCGATCAGGAGACCTTTGGCCGCACCGCGTTGCCGTGGATGCTGTCGGCCCCGGAGATGGCCGCCCTCGGGCTGTCCGACCGCGTCGAGCGCGCCGACGTTGCGGCCTACGAAGCACAGCGGCGCGCCGCCGGCATGGCCAGCTACCGGGCGCTGGAGCTGTGGCCGGACCAGCTCGTGCCCGCGGCCGACGATGCGCTGCTGCTGATCCGCTACATCGAGCCGCTGGCGTCCAACACGGCGGCGATCGGCGTCAATTCACGCTCGCTGGCGCCTGCCCGCTCGGCCGTCGATGAGGCGCTGCAAAGCGGCCGGCCGGTGGCGACGGCGGCGCTCACGCTGAGTCAGGGCGGCCGGGGCGTGGTCGTCTACCAGGCGCTGTACCGCGGTGACCCGCAGACGGCAGGGCAACGGCTGCGCATGGCGCGCGGCGCGGTCTTCGCCACGCTGCGCCCCGAGCAACTGCTGCCGGCGCTGCGCGAACGCCAGCCGCCGACGCTGACGATCTGTCTGATCGACAACGGCGCCGAGGCCGGCGCGCGCGTGCTCGCCGGCCCCGACGGGTGTGATCTGCTCGAAGCGCCCGCAGCACGCCTGCACACGGCCGCGCTGCCGTTCGCGTCGCGCCAATGGGCGCTGCGCATCACCGCTGGCGCCGGCGCGGGCCCGGGAGGCATCGGCCGCACCTGGCCGCTGGCGCTGGTCAGCCTGGCCAGCGCAGCGATGCTCGGCGCGCTGCTGCTGACGATCAGCGGCCGCGCACGGCGCATCGAGGCCGCGGTGGTGGAGCGCACCGCCGAGCTGCAGCAGCGCAGCACCGAGTTGCAAGCCGAAGCCACCCACCGCCAGCGCACCGCGCTGGCCTTGCGCGAGAGCCAGCAGCGGCTGCGCAACATCCTCGACCACGCGCCGATCGGTGTGGCCTACACCGACACCGAGGGGCGCATCCGCGAAGCCAACCCGTACCTGCGCGAGTTGCTCGGCACCACGCGCGAGCGCCTGGCCGGCATGCCGATGTCGCGCCTGCTGCATGCCGACGACCGCGAGGCCGAAGCGCAGGCCCGCGCGCGCCTGCTCGCCGGCGAGATTCCGATGGCGCGCGCCCACCTGCGCTGCAAGGCCGCGGACGGCCGGCTGATCGCCACGCGCGCCAGCGTCAGCATGCTGCGCGGCGGCAAGGACAACGCACCGCGGCGCATGGTCTGGGTGATCGAAGACATCACCGAGCATCTGGCGCTCGAAGAAGCGCAGCGCGCGCGCGAAGGCGCCGAGGCGGCCAACCGCGCCAAGAGCGACTTCCTCTCGCGCATGAGCCATGAGCTGCGCACGCCGCTCAACGCGCTGCTCGGCTTCACGCAACTGCTCGAACTCGACCGCAAGCAGCCGCTGGCGCCGCACCAGCTCGACTGGACGGCGCAGATGCGCCAGGCCGGCTGGCATTTGCTGCACATGATCAACGACACGCTCGACCTGGCACGCATCGAGTCGGGCCATGTCGAGCTGGAGCCGCGCACGCTCGATCTGGCCGAGCTTGCCGGCGCCGCGCAGGCGCTGGTGCAGCAGGCCGCCGACAAGCGGCGCATCCGCATCGAAGTGCACCTCAATCCGGGCGCGCAGACGGTGATCGGCGACGCCACGCGGGTCAAGCAGATCCTGACCAACCTGCTGTCCAACGCCGTCAAATACAACCTCGACGGCGGTAAGGTCATCGTCGCCAGCCGCATGGCCGACGAGGGCCGCGTGGCGCTCGACGTCATCGACACCGGCGCCGGCATGAATGCGCAGCAACTGGCGCAGCTGTTCCAGCCGTTCAACCGCCTCGGCCAGCGAGAGCGGGCCGGTCGAGGGCACCGGCATTGGCCTCGTCATCAGCCTGCGCCTGGCCGAGTTGATGGGCGGCACGCTGCATGCGCGCTCGACGGCCGGCATGGGCTCGACGTTCACGCTCGAGCTGCCGCGCGCCACGCTGGCGCCCACGCGGCCAGCGGCCGACGACGACGACGGGCTGGTCGAGCCCGCAGCGTACCGGCGCCGCGTCATCCACTACGTCGAAGACAACGAGACCAACGCCGAGGTCATGCGCGGCATCCTGGCGCTGCGGCCGCAGGTCGATCTGGAGATCTCAACGCTCGGCCTCGATGGCCTGGCCGCGATCAAGCGGCGGCGGCCGAGCCTGGTGCTGCTCGACATGCAACTGCCCGACATCGACGGGCTGGAATTGCTGCGCCATCTGCAGGCCGGCGCCGAGACGGCCGACATCCCGGTGATCGTCGTCTCGGCCGACGCCACCGAGGCGCGGATCTCGCAGGCCATCGCCGCCGGCGCCACGCATTACCTGACCAAGCCGGTCAACGTGCCGACCTTCCTGGCCGCGGTGGACAGCGTGCTCGACCAGCTGGATACCCATTTCGGCTGATCGGTGGGCAGTCGGGAAGTGAACACTCTCGGTAAAACGCCCACTGTTCAACGTTTTCGTCGTCTTGAGTGCTTGATACAAGGTCCGCCAGCACTCTCCGCACGCGAGTGCTAATATTTTGGAACCTGAGCTCCTCGGAATGCTCCAAAACCCTATGACTATTGCTGCCCTGCCCCTGTCTTCGGCCTCGCTGGCCGTTCGCAACCCGTGGGCGATGGTGCCGCCCGTCGGCAACCTCGATGCCTACATCTCGGCCGTCAACCGCATTCCGCTGCTGACGCAGGAAGAAGAAACCGAGGCCGCGCGCCAGCTGCGCGACAGCGGTGACCTCGCAGGCGCCGGCCGCCTGGTGCTGTCGCACCTGCGCCTGGTGGTTTCCGTCTCGCGCCAGTACCTCGGCTACGGCCTGCCGCAAGGCGACCTGATCCAGGAAGGCAACGTCGGTTTGATGAAGGCCGTCAAGCGCTTCGACCCGGAACAAGGCGTGCGCCTGGTCAGCTACGCGCTGCACTGGATCAAGGCCGAGATCCACGAGTACATCCTGAAGAACTGGCGCATCGTGCGCCTGGCCACGACCAAGGCGCAGCGCAAGCTGTTCTTCAACCTGCGCTCGAAGAAAGCGGCGATGAAGGGCGACGCTGCGGCTGCCGACATGCACCGCAACACGCTGACGCCGGCCGAAGCCGAGCGCATGGCGCGCGAGTTGAACGTCAAGCCGGAAGAGGTGCGCGAGATGGAAACGCGCATGGCCGGCGGCGACGTGGCGCTCGAGCCGCAGAGCGACGACGACGGCGAAGAGACGTTTGCGCCGATCGCCTACCTGGCCGACGAATCGAACGAGCCGACGCGCGTCATCGAAGCGCGCCGCCGCGATGCGCTGTCGTCGGACGGTATCGCGCACGCGCTCGACGTGCTCGACGCGCGCAGCCGCCGCATCGTCGAAGAGCGCTGGTTGAAAGTCAACGACGACTCGTCGGGCGGCATGACGCTGCACGAACTCGCCGCCGAGTACGGCGTGTCGGCCGAGCGCATCCGCCAGATCGAAGTCGCGGCGATGAAGAAGATGCGCGGCGCGCTCGAATCGCAAGCCGCCTGAGCGACAACGACAGCACCGCAGCGCACGACGCGCTGCGTTTCAGAGCCACCGAATGCTTTGCGCCAGCGCCTCGACAACGCGCGCCTGCCGGGCCTCATCGAGGCCGATCCACATCGGCAGGCGGATGAGGCACCGCGCTGAGCTGTCGGTTGTGGCCAGCTCGCCGACCGCGCGACCGAGGCGGCGCCCCGCCGGCGCGCTGTGCAGCGGCACGTAGTGGAAGGTGGCGGTCACGCCCTGCTCCCGCATGGCCTGCAACACGCGGTCGCGATCGAGCGCCGCATCGAGCAGCACGAAGTAGATGTGGCCGTTGTGCCGGCACTCGGCGGGCACGACCTGGCGCCGCAGCCAGCCTTGGCTTTCGAGCGGCGCCAGCAGCGCGTGGTAACGCTGCCAGAGCTCCAGCCGCCGCGCCGTGATGTCCTGTGCGGCCTCGAGTTGAGCGCAGAGGAAGGCGGCGAGCACATCCGACATCAGGAACGACGAGCCGACGTCCTGCCAGGTGTATTTGTCGACCTGCCCGCGCAGAAAACGGCTGCGGTCGGTGCCCTTCTCGCGCAGGATCTCGGCGCGCGAAATGCTGTCGGCCCGGTTGATCAGCAGCGCGCCGCCTTCGCCGCAGGTGATGTTCTTGGTGTCGTGAAAACTGACGGCGCCGAAGTCGCCGAACGAGCCGAGGGCGCGCCCGTTTCGCGAGGCCATGATCGCTTGCGCGGCATCCTCGACCACCGCCAGGCCGTGGCGGGCCGCGATCGCGCCGATGGCTTCCATGTCGCAGCCGACGCCCGCGTAGTGGACGACGACGATGGCGCGCGTGCGCTCGCCGATCGCGGCTTCGATCGCGGCAGGGTCGATGTTGAGCGTCTGCGGCGAGCAATCGACGAACACCGGCACGGCACCGCGCAGCACGAACGCGTTGGCCGTCGAGACGAAGGTGAACGACGGCATGATGACCTCGTCGCCCGGCTGCAGATCGAGCAGCAGCGCGCACATCTCGAGCGCCGCGGTGCCCGAATGCGTCAGCAGCGCATCGCGGCTGCCGCACATCGGCGCCAAAGCCTGGCGGCAGCGGGCGGTGAAGGGGCCGTCGCCGGCCAGCTTGCCGCTGGCCAGGGCCTCCGTGAGGTAGCGGTTCTCGGTGCCCGTGAGGTAGGGGCGGTTGAACGGGATCGGCTCGTGCGTCATCTGGCGGCGTCTATTGAGGCAATGGGTGGCGCAGCCCGAACACAGAGCGCGCTAGATTGTCGGCGATCGACCGCGCGACTCGCTTCATGCGCCGTCGATCAGCAGCTTCAGGTCCTGCGCCAGCGCCTCGGCGCCGCCGCCGTAGCGCACGAACAGGCGCACGTTGCCTTTCGGGTCGAAGACATACGAGCCGGCGGTGTGATCGATCGTGTAGCTGCCTTCGGTCTTGCCGGGCACCTTGCCGAAGTAGACCTTGAAGTCACGCGCGACGGCCTGCGTTTGTTCGAGCGTGCCGCGCAGCGCGATCACGTCGCCGCCGAACGGCTTGACGTAATCCTTCAGCACCGCGGCGGTGTCGCGCTCGGGGTCGACGGTGACGAACACCGGCTGCACCTTCGCGCCGTCGGGGCCCAGCTTGCCGCGCACCTCGGCGATTTCGGCCAGCGTGGTCGGGCAAACGTCGGGGCACTGCGCGAAGCCGAAGAAAACGACGGCCACCTTGCCGTTGAACTCGGCCAGCGTGCGCGTCTGGCCATTGACGTCGGGCAGCGCCAGCGTTTTCGCGTAGGCCGCGCCGGTGATGTCGATGTTCTTGAAAGCCGGCTTGGGCTTCTCGGCGCTGCAGGCCGCCAGCGCGAGTGTCGTCAGGAGAAGGAATCGTCGTTGCATCGTCGTCAAACCGTGTAGTGATCGATCAGCAGTGCTGCGAACAGCCACACCAGGTACCAGATCGAAAAGCGGAATGTACGCCGCGCCAGCGCTTCGCTGTAGGTGCGCCACAAACGCCACGCCAGCACCAGGAACCACGAACCGAGCGCCACCGCGGCAGCCAGGTAGACGAGCCCGCTCATGCCCTGGATGAACGGCAGCAAGCGAGGCCGCGAACAGGACCAGCGTGTAGAGCAGGATTTGCAGCCGCGTGAAGGCATTGCCGTGGGTGACGGGCAGCATCGGCAGGCCGGCGCGTGCATAGTCTTCGGCGCGGTACAGCGCCAGCGCCCAGAAATGCGGTGGCGTCCAGACGAAGATGATCAGCACCAGCAGCCAGGCTTCGGCGCCGACATCGCCGCGCATCGCCGCCCAACCGAGCAGCGGCGGCATGGCACCGGACGCGCCGCCGATGACGATGTTCTGCGGCGTCGCCGGCTTCAACAGCACGGTGTAGACGACGGCGTAGCCGACGAAGGTGGCGAGCGTCAGCCACATCGTCAGCGGGTTCACCGCACCACCACAGCAGCGCGCAGCCGAGCACGCACAGCACGGCGGAGAACAGCAGCGTCTGCGTGTTCGTCAGCTCGCCCTTGGCCGTGGGCCGCCACGCGGTGCGCGCCATGCGCGCGTCGATGCGTTGTTCGACGATGCAGTTGAACGCGGCCGCCGCGGCCGCGACGAGCCAGATGCCCGCCGCGGCAACGAAGACCGCACGCCAATCCGGCCAGCCGGGTTGCGCCAGCAGCATGCCGATGACGGCGCAGAAGACGATCAGCTGGACGACGCGCGGCTTGGTCAGCACGTAGAACTGGCGCACGCGCGACGACGCGGCGGCAGCAGGGGCGCGGTGGCGGCGCTCATGAGACGACGTGATTTTGCGGCGCCGGCCAGCCCGGCTCATGCCGGCGAGCCAGCACGCGCGGGCGCACCTGCGCGCGCGACAGCAGCGTGGCCAGCACGACGGCCAGCGCGGCAGCACCGCCGGTGTGCAGGAGCGCGGCGGCGATCGGCCAGCCGAGCACGACGTTGGACAGGCCGGTGGCGAGCTGCAGTGCAGCCAGCACAGCGAGGCCGCCAGCGAAGCGGCGCAACGCCGCATCGCGTGTCGCGTGCAGCCGCCACGCCAGCCACAGCATCGCGCCGAGCACGATCACCGCGGCGAGGCGGTGCGTCATGTGGATCGCGGTCAGCGCGGCGAACGGCAGGTAGCTGCCCGATGCGGTTTGGCCGAGTTCGCGCTGCACGGTGAAGGCCTGCGCAAAGTCCATCGGCGGCCACCACTGGCCCTGGCAGCAGCGGGAACTCGCGGCAGGCGAGCACCGCGTAGTTCGTGCTGACCCAGCCGCCGAGCGCGATCTGCACGATGACCAGCGCCGCGGTGATCCAGGCAGCCGATCGACAGCGCACGCGGCAAGCGCAGCGGACGCGGCACGAAGACCTGGTCCTGCACCGCCAGCAACACCAGCAGGCCGATGCCGCCGAGCAGGTGCAGCGTGACGATGGCCGGGTAGAGCTTCATCGTCACCGTCAGCGCGCCGAACGCGCCTTGCGCGATGACCCACGCCAGCGTGGCCGTGGCCCACCACGGCGACGGCGACGGCGCCTTGCTTGCGCAACGACCACGCCATCGCGGTCATGACGACGATCAGCACGCCGACCGCGGTGGCGAGGTAGCGGTGCACCATCTCGACCCAGGCTTTGCCGTGCGTCACCGGCCCGCTCGGCAGCGCGCTCTGCGCGGCGTCGATCTGCGCTTGCGCACCGAGCGGGCTGGCGCTGCCGTAGCAGCCCGGCCAGTCGGGGCAGCCGAGGCCCGAATCCGACAGGCGCGTGAAGGCGCCGAAGAGCACGAGGTCGAAGGTGAGGAACAGCGTGAGCAGCGTCAGCGCATGCAGGCGCTTGGTCGGCGCCGCGCCGCGGTGGCGCAGCCAGATCCACAGCAGCGGGCCGAGTGCGAGCGCGATGCCGAGCAGCGCCATGCGGGCGATGGGCGCCAGGTCGACGAGCGTGGCGCTGTCCATCACCGGCCGGCGTTGTCCCACGACGACGACGCGCGCAGCACACGATCGATATCGCGCTTGAACTTCGCCGGGTCGAGTTGCACCGGCGCGCGCATCATCCAGCGGCCCATCGGATCGACGAGGTACAGGTGCGAGTCGAGCGACTCGCCCGGCGCCGCAGCCAGCCACGCGCCGAGTTCGGCGGCCGGCACGCGCAGCACCTGCGTGGCCGGCGTGGCCGCCAGCGCCGACAGCAGCTCGGGCTTGATCGGCGCGCTGTCGGTGACGAGCCAGAGCTTGTCGATGCGCTCGCGCTCGCGGCCGGTCATCTCGCGCAACTGGCGCTGCGCGAACAGGCGCTTCTCGCAATCGCTGTTGCAGGCCGCGGGGCCGGCGACGACGACCAGCCATTGGCCGCGCAATGTGCTTGCGCTGACGGCGCGGCCCTGCAGATCCTGCAGCGCCAGCGCGGCCGGCATCTCGCGCGCCGGCTCGATCAGCGTGGCGTAGTTGCTGCGGCCTTCGGGGCGGATCACGTAGTAGGTGAAGTACGAGGCGATCACCGGTGCGGCGCAGGCGAGCAAGATGAGCAGCAGCTTGCCGCGCCCGCTGCCCGGGCGGCGCTCCGCCGCGTCCAGGCGCGGCATCGAATGCACCGACAACTGCATCGGCTCAGCGCTGCGTCGCTCGGCGGGGTTGGATGAGTTGGAACCAGACATAGAGGATGACAACGAGCGCCGAGAGACCGAACCACTGTGCAGCGTAGCCGTGGTGCTTGGCCACGCCCGTGGCCGGTGCCGGCCAGTCGCGTTGCAACGTGTCGGCCGATCCGGTCTGCAGCACCGACAACAACGGCGCCAGCCGCAGACCCGTTTCGCGGGCGAACGCGTCGAGATCGATATTTTGCCGGATGCGGCCTGTGTCGGCGCCCTCGAACTCGAACAGGCGTGCCGGCGGCGGGGCGATGCGGCCGTCGATGCGGACCTCGCCCTCGGGCGCCGGTGCATCGTCGATGCGCGTGCGCTCGTCGGCGTCGCGCGGCAGCCAGCCGCGCTGCACGAGCACCGCGCGGCCGTCGGCCAGCACCAGCGGCGTGACGACGAAGAAGCCCGGCCGGCCGTTCATCTGCCGGTTGTCGAGGTAGACGGTGTGCGCAGGCGACCAGCGGCCACGCAGTTGCACGCGGCGGTGGTGCGAGCTCGATGCAGGCTCGGCGGCGCTCGGCAGCGCGTCGAGCACGGGCAAGCGCGCGCGTTGTTCGATCGCCGCCTGCAACGCATTCTTCTCGGCGGCACGGCTCAACTGCCAGACGCCCAGGCGCGCCGTCAGCAGCGCCACGGCCAACGCGGCGCAGGTGATCAAGACGAAACGAATGCGCGCACTCATCGCCGTGCGTGGCGGCGACAATGACCGATGACCGTCATCATCGTCATCGCGCTCGTCGCCATCCTCGGTGCGCTGGCCAGCGCCGGCGTGTTCATGCTGCAGCGGCCGAAGGAAGGCCAAACGCAGGCGGCCGACAAACGAATGGCACGTGCGCTGGCGGTGCGCGTCGGCTTGTCGGTGACGATCTTCCTGCTCATCCTGCTGGCGTGGAAGTTCGGCTGGATCGCGCCCAAAGGGCTGCCCACCGGCCGCTGAAAGACAAAGAGCGCCGCGAGGCGCTCTTTGTCGTCATGCCGGCGCGAGGGTCGCGTCACAACCAATAGACGAGGATGTACAGGCCGAGCCAGACCACGTCGACGAAGTGCCAGTACCAGGCCGCGCCTTCGAAACCGAAATGGCGCTCGGGCGTGAAGTGGCCCTTCATGATGCGGAGGGTGATGAACAGCAGCATCAGCATGCCGACGAGCACGTGGAAGCCGTGAAAGCCGGTCAGCATGAAGAAGGTCGAGCCGAAGATGCCCGACGACAGCTTCAGGTTCAGGTCCTGATAGGCGTGCATGTACTCGTACGCTTGCACGCCGACGAACGTGGCGCCGAGGATGACGGTGATCCACATCCAGACGATCGTCTTGGCGCGCTGGCCGGCGAGCAGCGCGTGGTGCGCGATCGTCAACGTCACGCCCGAGGTCAGCAGCAGCGCGGTGTTGATGGTCGGCAGCGGCCACGGGCCCATCGTCTGGAACGGCTCGACGGTGCCGGCCGGTGATGCGGTGACGCCGCCACCGGCGCTCGGCCACACCGCCTTGAAGTCGGGCCACAGCACCTGGTGGTCGAGATCGCCCAGCATCGGCAGCGCATGGCGGCGCGCCCAGTACAGCGCGCCGAAAAAGGCGGCGAAGAACATGACCTCGCTGAAGATGAACCAGCTCATGCTCCAGCGAAACGAGACGTCGACGCGGTCGCTGTAGAGCTTGCCTTCGCTCTCGCCGATGGCTTGGCTGAACCACTGGAACATGATCACGATCCACAGCGCGAATCCGCCGAGGACGAAGAACTTGCCCCACGACGCGCCGTTGACCCACTGGCCGGCGCCGAAAATGATGAGCAGCATGGCGGCGGCCACCAGCACCGGATGGCGCGACGGCTGCGGAATGAAGTAGTGCGGCGTTGCGCCGGAGGTGTGCGTTGCTGCGCCCATGGTCTGTCGTTGCTCCTCGAACCAAATCTGTTTATTTGCCGTCAGCCAACGGCCACGCCGCTGCTGATCACCCACTTCACCAACACCACCAGCGCGATCACGAACAGCGCCGCGGCGACGATGCCGGCGACGATGACGTGCAGCGGGTTCAACTGCGCGATGTCTTTCTCGTACTCGCTGCTTTTGCGCACGCCGAAGAACGACCAGGCCACCGCCTTGAACGTGCGCACGAACGAGCCGCGGCGTGCCACGGCTTGCCTCAAGTCGTCGCTCACAGCGGTTTCTCCACCGGCACGCCGGCGATCTTGCCCTTGACCTCGAAGAAGGTGTAGGACAGCGTGATCGTCGTCACGTCCTTCGGCAGCTTCGGGTCGATGACGAAGGCCACCGGCCACTGCTTCTTCTCGCCCGGCGCCAGCGTGTACTCGTTGAAGCAGAAGCACTCCAGCTTGTTGAAGTGCGGGCCGGCCTGCATCGGCGCATAGCTCGGGATCGCCTGCGCGGCCATCGTGCGGTTCTGCATGTTCTGGAACTCGTACATCACCGTCGCCAGCTCGCCGGGGTGGACTTGCAGCGAGCGCTGCGCCGGCTTGAACTCCCACGGCCCGCGCGCGTTGGCGTCGAACTCGACGGTGATGGTGCGCGTGCGGTCGATCTGCGTGTTCGGCTCGACCGTCTTCTTGCCGAACGCCGACGTGGTCTGCTCCGACACCGAGAGGATGTTGATGCCCAGCGCATTGCAGATCGCGCGGTACAGCGGCACCAGCGCGTAGCCGAAGCCGAACATCAGCGCCGCGATCAGCGCGAGCTTGGCCACGAGCTGTCGGTTGTCGCGCAGCAGCCGCTTGCTCATGTCGTCAGTTCAGGAGAACCATCTTGGCGACGAAGCCGAGCGCGAACGCGATCGCCACCGACGCCAGGATCAGGCCCAGACGCCGGTTGGCTTTGCGTTGCTCGTCGCTCTGCACCATCAATACCCCAGCACTTTCGTCGCCGCGTTGTTCAGCTTCGGCGGCGTTTCGAAGGTATGCCACGGCGCCGGCGACGGCACTTCCCATTCGAGGCCTTCGGCACCGGCGCCGTCGGGATCGTTCCACGGCCGCTGCGGCGCCGGCTCGCCCTTGCCGCGCATGCACGGCACGACGACGAAGAGGAAGAAGAAGACCTGCGTCAGCCCGAAGCCGAAGGCGCCTACGGAGGCGATGGCGTTGAAGTCGGCGAACTGCATCGGGTAGTCGGCATAGCGGCGCGGCATGCCGGCCAGGCCGAGGAAGTGCATCGGGAAGAAGGTGATGTTGAAGAAGATCAACGAGGCCCAGAAGTGGAACTTGCCGCGGAACTCGTTGTACATCACGCCGGTCCACTTCGGCACCCAGTAGTAGAAGCCGGAGAACAGGCCGAACAGCGAGCCGGCGACGAGCACGTAGTGGAAGTGCGCGACGACGTAATAGGTGTCCTGCAGCTGGATGTCCACCGGCGCCATCGCCAGGATCAGGCCGGTGAAGCCGCCCATCGTGAAGACGAAGATGAAGCCGACGGCGAACAGCATCGGCGTCTCGAAGGTCATCGAGCCGCGCCACATGGTGGCGATCCAGTTGAAGACCTTCACGCCGGTGGGAATCGCGATCAGCATCGTCGCGTACATGAAGAACAGCTGCCCGGTCACCGGCATGCCTGTCGTGAACATGTGGTGCGCCCAGACGATGAACGACAGGATCGCGATCGACGCCGTGGCATAGACCATCGACGTGTAGCCGAACAGCTTCTTGCGCGCGAACGCCGGGATCACGGCGCTGACGATGCCGAAGGCCGGCAGGATCATGATGTAGACCTCGGGGTGGCCGAAGAACCAGAAGATGTGCTGGTACATCACCGGGTCGCCGCCGCCGGCGGGGTTGAAGAACGTGGTGCCGAAGTGGCGGTCGGTCAGCGTCATCGTGATCGCGCCGGCCAGCACCGGCATCACGGCGATCAGCAGGTAGGCGGTGATCAGCCAGGTCCAGCAGAACAGCGGCATCTTCATCAGCGTCATGCCGGGCGCGCGCATGTTCAGGATGGTGACGACGATGTTGATCGAGCCCATGATCGAACTCGCGCCCATGATGTGCATCGCGAAGATGCCGGCGTCCATCGACGGGCCCATCTGCAGCGTCAGCGGCGCATACAGCGTCCAGCCCGCGGCCGGTGCGCCGCCGGGCATGAAGAACGAGCCGACGAGCATCAGCGCCGCCGGGATCAGCAGCCAGAAGCTCAGGTTGTTCATGCGCGCGAAGGCCATGTCCGCGGCGCCGATCTGCAGCGGGATCATCCAGTTCGCGAAGCCGACGAAGGCCGGCATGATCGCGCCGAAGACCATGATCAGGCCGTGCATCGTCGTGAACTGGTTGAACAGCTCCGGGTTCACGTACTGCAGGCCGGGCTGGAACAGCTCGGCGCGGATGCCGAGTGCGAGCACGCCGCCGACCATCAGCATCGTGAAGCGAGAACAGCAGGTACATCGTGCCGATGTCCTTGTGGTTCGTCGCGAACAGCCAGCGCCGCCAGCCGTACGGGTGGCCATGGTGGTCGTCGTGCGCGTGGTCGTGATGGCCGACGGCATGACCGGCTTGGCTCGGTGGAAGGACTGCGCTCATGGTGTCGTGCTCCTGGATCTCTCGAATTCGTCTCAGCTCGCGGACACGATGTCCACGCGTCGCGCGCGGGCCGCATCGGCGCCGCTGCCGGCTTCCACCTGCGACGGCTTGCGCAGCTCGATGCGCGCGGCCGGGATGCCGCCCTGGGTCAGCGCATCGCGCACCGCGAACGCACGCTGCTTGGCCAGCTCGGCGTTCTTGGCCGCGCTGCCCGATGCATCGACATAACCCGACAACGCGATCTTGGCGTCGGGCTTGGCCTTGAACATCTCGAGCGCCTTGCCCAGCACCTTGCGCGCATCGGCGTCGAGCGCGCTCTTGCCGGTGGCGAACAACACCGACAGCGGCAAGCCTTCGGCTGCTGCAGCCGGCGGCGCCGCTGTCACGGGTGCTGCCGCGACGGCGGGCACCACGGCCGCGGTGCTGGCAGCAAACGACGCCGGCGTCTTGCCGGCGCGCACCTCGGCCACTTCGGCCGGCTGAATCACTTTGCCGGTCTTGTTGCTCCACGAATTCTTGGTGTAGGTTGCCACCGCAGCCAACTCGGTGTCGGAGAGCTGCTTCCACGCCGGCATCGCGCCGTTGGCCGCACCGTTGAGCAGCGTCTTGATCTGGTTGGCCGGATCGTTCAACACCAACGCGCTGCCGTCGAGCGCCTTGATCTTCGCCGCCGGGTTGCCCTTGCCGTCGGCCAGGTGGCAGGCCACGCAGTTGGCCGCATAGACCTTTTCGCCGCGCGCCATCAGGTCGGCGAGTTGCCAGACCTTGCTCGGATCGTCAGCCGCAGCTTTCAGCTCGGCCTGTTTGTCGCCGGCCCATTTGGCGTACTGCTCGGCCGTCACCACCTTGACGTGGATCGGCATGTACGCATGTTCCTTGCCGCACAGCTCGGCGCACTGGCCGTAGAAGTCGCCGGTCTTCTCGGCGCGGAACCAGGCGTCGCGCACGAAGCCGGGGATGGCGTCCTGCTTGACGCCGAAGGCCGGCACCATCCAGGCGTGGATGACGTCGTTGGCGGTGGTGATGATGCGGATCTTCTTGCCCACCGGCACCACCAGCGGGTTGTCGACCTTCTGCAGGTAGTCGTCGGTGGACGGCGGCTTGCCGCTGTTGCTCATCTCGCGGTGCGAGGCGTCGAGCGTGGAATAGAAGCCGATGCCTTCGCCCTCGCCTTTCAAATAGTCGTAGCCCCACTTCCACTGGTGGCCGGTGGCCTTGATGGTGATGTCGGCATTGGTCGTGTCCTTCATCGCCACCACGGTCTTGGTGGCCGGCAGCGCCATCGCAATGACGATGAAAAACGGCACCACGGTCCACGCGATCTCCACGGCCACGCTCTCGTGGAAGTTGGCTGCCTTGGCGCCCCTGCTCTTGCGGTGCTTCAGGATCGAATAGAACATGAAGCCGAAGACGCCGATGAAGATCACCAGGCAGATGACCATCACGTAGTTGTGCAGCCACTGGATGTCGGCGGCGAGCTTGGTGACCGGCGGGCGCAGGTCGAGCTGGTTGACGGCCGGGCCGCCGGGCAGGTCATTGACCGCCAGCGCCGTCGTGGCAGCCGCGGCCGTCCACAAGGCAACACAGGTTCGCGCAGCAAGACTCATGAGCTTCTTCAGGCCGATCATCGTGGTCTCTTCGTTCCGGTTTCGTCGTGGATGTCGTTGTTGTTGGCCGCGGGCCGGCTGTGTGCGCGCAAGGCAGCGCGCAACTCCTGCGCCAGGCCCTGGCGCAACTCGGGCCGCAGGTAGCGACCGATGTGCGCCGTGTGGCCATCGCCGGCCACTTCAATCAGGGAGCGGTCGCTCGTGAGCGGTTCGACGCGTACCCAGGCGGCGCGAAAATCAGTGCGTGCGGTCTGCGGGCCATGCTGATGCTCGACCCGCAGCGCCTCGCCAGCCAGCGTGATGCACTCCTGATCGGTAGCGTGGCGCGCATAGATCAGCAGCGCCGCGCCAACCAGCAGCAGCTCGATGCCGGCAAAGGCCAGCACCGGCGACGCGCCGGCCCAGGTGAAGCCGAGCGCGATGGTCAGCGAGACCGCACACAGGGAGACATAGACGGCGAACAGCTGCTTTGGCGTGATCGAACAGTTGCGCTTCAACAGCCACTCGATGCGCGGCACGCCCTCGCCCTCCACCGCCCGGCCGAAACGCCACACCAACGGCGCGGCGCCGGCGGCGCGGCGCCATTGAGCAGGAGCGATGGAGGTGTTCATCAAGCCAGTGTGAATGCCGCGCGCCGACGAGCGCGAAATAGCGGCGGATTCTAGCCGAGCGATGCGTCGTTTCGGCCCGTGCGCGCCATGCGTTGCAAGTCAGCCGCGGACAGGCGCGTCTCGCCGGCCACCGCCACGCGCGGCGGCGGGTTGAAGGCGTGGCCATAGACGATCTCGAACTCGAGCGCGATGCGGCCGTCGCTGCCCGCGCGCTCGGCCAGCGCTGCTTCGAGACGCGAGCGCCAGCGTGGCGTGCGCAAACCCGCGCAGCGCCCAGGATCGGCGTTGATGCCGACCGCGCGCAACTCGGCCAGCAGCGCGGCCGGCGTGGCCCAGGTCAGGCGCAGCATCTCCTGGTCCATCACCGGGTCGGCGAAACCGGCGCGCACCAGCATGTCGCCGAGGTCGTGCATGTCCACAAACGGCGCGTGCGCCACGCCCCACCCTGCGTCGCGGTAGATCTGGCGCAAGGTCTTCAGCGTGTCGGGGCCGAGTGTCGAGAACATCACGAAGCCCTCCCTGGACAAGGCCCGGCGCCACTGTGCCAACAACGCGCCCGGGTCAGCCACCGCGTGCAGCATCATGTTGGCCCATAACAACTGCGCCTGGCCGTCGGGCACTGCGCTCTCCGCCACAGCGTCGGCACTGCGCCAGCGCTGCGCCGACCACCACGGTGCGGCCGCCTTCGGCTGTTGCAGCACGGCCAGCGGCTCGACACGAAGCTGCTGCGCTTTCGGGTACGCCGCGCGCAAGAGCTCGTTGCTGGCGCCGCTGCGCGACCACCAATCGATCACCAGCGTCGGCACGCGCTTCATGATCTGCAGCCGCTCGGCCATGCGCCGCGCCACTTCGCCGTGCAGCCACGGCGGCTCGGCGTGAGAGCGCATGGCGCTGCTGCCAGCGCGCGAGTGCGGCGCGGTCGATGGCGCGTGCGGTGGAGCTGCTGGCGCTCATCTACAGGCGCTGCTCGAAGGCGATCAGGTTGCCGTCGGGATCGCGGGCGACGAACCAGCGCGTGCCCCAATGCGTGGCTTCGGGCGCAAACAGCGCCGCGCCCTTCGCAGCCAGTTCGGCGTGGCGCGCATCGACGTCATCGACCATCAGGTGCAGCGTCGGCCGCGTGCCGTTGACGCCGTGCGATTTGGAGCGATCCGTGGCCGGATGCGGCTCGGCCAGCACGATCGCCGCGCCGCCGGGCGCAGCGAGGAACACGCCGCGCGGCTCACCGTAGCCGCCCCACGCGAAGCGCTCGCTCCAACCCAACGCGCCGCGGTAGAACGCCAGAGAAGCATCAAATGAGGCGGGCTCGACGAAGACATGGTCGAAGCGGTCGTTGGCCATGGCAAGCTCCTTGTCGTGAGAGCGGACTTCAATCTTCCCACGCAATGCGCCGTCTGCCGCGGCTGGAGCGCGCAGCGCGTCTGCGCGGATTGCGTGCAACGGCATGCGGCGATAAAGCCACGCTGCGAGGGCTGCGCCATCGGCGTGCCGGCCGGCGTGCAACGCTGCGGCGCCTGCATCACCGCACCGTTGCCGTTTGCGCGTGCTGTGGCTGCGGTGGACTACGGATTTCCGTGGAGCGGCCTCGTCACCGCGCTCAAGTTCCATGCGGCGCTCGACCTCTGCGACGGCCTGGCGCAGTTGTTGGCTAACGCGGTGCGCCACAGCGCGGCACCGTTGCCGCCACTCGTGGTGCCCGTGCCGCTCGGCGCCGACCGTCAATCCGAACGCGGCATGAACCAGTCGTGGGAGCTGGCGCGCCGCGTCGCCGCGCGGTTGCAATTGCGCTCGCACGCTGCGCTGCTGACGCGCCGCGTCGAGACGCCGCACCTGGCCGACTTGCCGCGCGACGAACGCGCGCGCGCGATCCGCGGTGCGTTTGCACTGGCGCCCGGCGCAACGGCGGTGCTGCGCGGTCAACACGTCGCGTTGGTCGATGATGTGATGACCACCGGCGCCACCGCCGCCGAAGCTGCACGCACCATGCTCGACGGTGGTGCCGCATCGGTTCAACTCTGGGTCTTTGCCCGCACGCCATGAACATGGAGCCCCTTGCTCGCTACGCTCGCCTCCCCCGAGGGGAGCGTCATCGCCTTGGGGCGGCCCGGCGGCGCTGACATGTTCAACATCGTCCTCGTCCACCCCGAGATCCCGCCGAACACCGGCAACGTGATCCGCCTGGCGGCCAACACCGGCTGCGCGCTGCACCTGATCGAGCCGCTCGGCTTTTCGATGGACGACAAGCAACTGCAACGCGCCGGGCCTCGACTACCACGAGTACGCCGCCGTGCAGCGCCATGCGTCGTGGGCTGCGTTCGTCGAGGCCGTCCGCCCCGACCCGCACCGCCTGTTCGCCTTCACCACACGCGGCAGCCGGCCGTTCGCCGACGTGGCCTGGCAAGCCGGCGACTGGCTCGTCTTCGGCAATGAAACTGCCGGCCTCGCGCCCGCCCTGCGCGACAGCTTCGACAACGCGCAGCGCGTGCGCCTGCCGATGCGCGCCGGCCAGCGCAGCCTGAACCTCAGCAACGCCGTCGCGGTGGCGGTGTTCGAAGCCTGGCGGCAATGCGGCTATGCAGACGGCAACTGATCAACCGCTCGGGCCAGCGCCGGGCCGCTCCCAAGCGTCGGCCCGAGCCCTCCCCTCGGGGGAGTGCCCGCGACAGCGGGCGAGGGGCGGTCACACTTCGCTGCGGGCCTCGCGGCCCATCAGCAAGCGCATCGCATCGGCGGCTTGCAAGCGGCCGTCGAGCACGGCGGCCACGCATTCGGTGATCGGCATCTCGACACCGAGCGCGCGCGCACGATGCAGCACCACCGGTGCGCTGTAAACGCCTTCGGCCACATGACCGAGTTCCTCGAGCACGCGCGGCAGCGCTTGCCCTTGCGCCAGACGCATGCCGACCTTGCGGTTGCGCGACAAGTCGCCGGTGGCGGTGAGCACGAGGTCGCCCAGGCCCGACAGCCCCATGAAGGTTTCGGCGCGCGCGCCGAGCGCCAAGCCGAGTCGCGTCATCTCGGCCAGGCCGCGCGTGATCAGCGCGGCGCGCGCGTTGAGGCCGGCTTGCAGGCCGTCGCACAGGCCGGTCGCAATCGCCATCACGTTCTTCACCGCGCCGCCGACCTCGACGCCGACCGGGTCGCTGCTCGTGTAGACGCGCAGCACGTCGCTGTGGAAGACCTCGGCAGCGGCATCGCGCAGCGCGTCGTCGGCGCTCGCGGCCACCAGCGCCGTCGGCTGCTCGCGCGCGACTTCTTCGGCGAAGCTCGGGCCCGACAACACGCCGCAGGCCGCATGCGGCCGCAACTCGCGCGCGATCTCGTGGCCGAGCAAGCCACTGCCGGCTTCGAAGCCTTTGCACAGCCACAGCACGCGCGCCTTGTCGGGCAGCGCGGCGAGCATCGCGCGCAGGCCCGACATCGGCGTGGCGATCACTGCGAGACCGCCGTCGGCGTGGTCTAGCGCGGCGTTGAGATCGGCGCTGATCGAAAGCGACGGCGGCAACATCACGCCAGCCAGGTAGCGCGGGTTCTCGCGTGCCGCAATCATGGCAGCGGCGTGATCCGCATCGCGCGCCCACAACATCACCGCATGGCGCGAGGCCGCCTGCACCGCCAGCGCTGTGCCCCAGGCACCGGCGCCGAGCAGCGTGACGTTCATGCGCGCTTCAGTTGACGGTGGCAGCCCCGTTGCCCTGCGCCGCCAGTTGCTGCTGCTGCGCTTCGAACATCGCCTGGAAGTTGACTTCCGACAGCGTCACCGGCGGGAAGCCGGCGCGCGTGCAGACGTCGGAGACGATGGCGCGCAGGTACGGATAGACCATGCCCGGGCAGGCGATGCCGAGGATGGCCTGCGTCTGCTCGCCGAGGTTGCGCAGCTCGAAGATGCCGGCCTGCTTGGCCTCGATCAGGAACAGCGTGCGCTCTGCCAGCTTGGTGGTGACGGTGGCGGTGACGCAGACTTCGTAGATGCCCTCGGCCACCGTCTCGGCGGAGATGGCGAGGTTGATGTCGACGTTGGGCTGCTGCTGGTCGAGCAGGATCTGCGGCGAGTTCGGCTGCTCCAGCGACAGGTCCTTCAGGTACATGCGCTGGATGTTGAAGACGGGGTTGGTGTCCGGCTGGGCTTCGGCCATGGTGGGTGCGTCCAAAAGTGATCAACCCGCTGGGGTCAGCGGGTTTGTGCGGGCGAGATTATCTCGAGGAGGCGACGAAGTCGCAAGGAGCGGCATCAGGCCGCCGCGCTGATCGAGTGCGATCAGGTCGTCGCAGCCACCGACATGCGTGGCGCCGATGAAGATCTGCGGCACGGTGCGGCGGCCGGTGCTCTCGATCATCTTGTCGCGCTGTTCGGCGTCGAGGTCGATGCGAATCTCTTCGATCGGTCTCGACGCCGCGCTGCTTCAGCAGCGCCTTGGCGCGCAGGCAAAAAGGGCAGACCTGGGTGGTGTACATGCGCACAGTATTCATGCGCAGGATTGTTCCCGAGATCGCGCGGCGCCGCTGGCAGTGCGTTGCCTGACCTGACTCAGGCTGCGGACTTCTCACGCGCCGCAGGCCAGCGCCGGGCCGCTCCCAAGCGGCCTGCTCCCCTTGGGGGACGCGAGCGCAGCGCGCTTGGGGCCGTCAATCTATGCGGCGCTCCTCTCGACAGGCAACTTGGCTTCGCGCCACGCATCCAACCCGCCGGCCAGCGCCTGCGCCTTCTCGTAGCCCGCCTTGCGCAGCAGACCTGCGGCGCGCGACGCGCGCGAGCCCGTCGGGCAGACAACGACCAGCGGCAACGCCTTGTTGCTCGGCAGGTCCTTCGAGCCTTCGAGTTTTCCGAGCGGCACGTTGCGCGCGCCGTTCGGATGGCCTTTGGCGAACTCTCGGGTTCGCTGACATCGATCAACACCGCCTTCTCGCGGTTGATCAGCCGCACCGCTTCGGCCGTGCCGACGCTGCCGGCACCGCCCTTGCCCTTGATCTGCGGCCAGACCAAGAAGAAGCCCGACAGCAGCGCGGTCAGGACCAACATCCAATTCTTCAGCAGGAACTCGAGCACGGCAGATCACGCAAAGGGCAAGGGGCGCGAATCATACAATCCGCCCCCTTCGAGTCAGCCCTTGCCCGCCATGCACAAGCTCGTTCTCATCCGCCACGGCGAATCGACCTGGAACCTCGAGAACCGCTTCACCGGCTGGACCGATGTGCCGCTCACCGACACCGGCGTCGCGCAGGCGCGCGAGTCGGGGCGCTTGCTGAAGGAAGCCGGCTACGAGTTCGACCTCGCCCTCACGTCGGTGTTGAAGCGCGCCATCTGGACGCTGTGGCACGCGCTCGACGTGATGGACCGCACCTGGCTGCCGGTGACGCAACGACTGGCGCCTGAACGAGCGCCACTACGGCGCGCTGCAAGGCCTGAACAAGGCCGAGACGGCCAAACAATATGGCGACGAGCAGGTGCTGATCTGGCGCCGCAGCTACGACGTGCCGCCGCCGCTGCTGGACGCCAACGATCCGCGCAGCGAGCGCAGGACATCCGCTACGCCAAGCTGGCGCCGTCGCAGGTGCCGCTGACGGAATGCCTGAAGGACACCGTGGCGCGCGTCATGCCGTGCTGGAACGACACCATCGCGCCGGCCGTCCAGAGCGGCCAGCGCCTGGTCATCGCCGCGCACGGCAACTCGATCCGCGCGCTGGTGAAGTACCTCGACGGCATCGGCGACGCCGAGATCGTCGGCGTCAACATTCCGAACGGCATCCCGCTGGTGTACGAACTCGATGCAGCGTTGAAGCCGATCCGCCACTACTACCTGGGTGATCCCGAGGCGGCAGCGAAAGCGGCAGCGGCTGTGGCCGCGCAAGGCAAACGAGCGTAGTCACGCAGCAGGCAGCTCCGCCGCGATCGTCTCGCGCAAGTGGGCAGCCAAAGCGCGCCGGTCCGCATGCGCCGTGCTTTGCGCCGTCAGCACGCGCACCTCGACGTTCAAGCCCCGCGAGCAGACGAACCGCCACGCGCTCTGCGCCAGCGTCGTCTCGCCGAGGAATTCGGCCAGCGGGCTGATGCGTGTGCTGCGCATCGAAGAAGCGCAGCACCACCGGCTGCACCGGCGTGGCCGTCGTCACCGCCGCATGCAGCAGGTTGGCGTGAAACGGCAGCAGCGTGCGGCCGTCGCCTGTCGTGCCTTCGGGAAACACCGCCACCGTGTCGCCGGCTTGCAACGCCTCAGCCATCTGGTGCACGACGCGCAGCGCGTCTCGCTTCTTCTCGCGCTCGATGAAGAGCGTGCCGGCGCCGGCAACCAGCCTGCCGATCAGCGGCCACTGCTTGACGTCGGCCTTGGAGACGAAATGCGCTTCGGGGATCACCGCGTGGATGGCCGCGATGTCGAGCCACGAGACATGGTTCGAGACGACGAGCTTGGCGCCTGCGCGCGGCGTGCCGTGCGCATGCAGCGTGATGCCGATCAGCCGCAGCAGCTTGGCCGACCACCACTGGATGCGCGCGTGGCGTTGTGCTGCGCTGTACGAACCGAAGCGCAGCCGGATGATCGCCAGACCGTGCACGCCGTGCACCAGCAGGCGCAAGAGGCGCCACGCGCCGACGAGGCTGCGCATCACGCGGGTGTCGTGTTCTCGTAAGCCACGCTGCCGGCCACCAGCGTCGTGCGCACGCGGCCCGGCATCTCGAAGCCGCTGCTCGCAAAGGCGAACGGCGTGTGCTTGCCCTGGCTGACGAGCGTGGCGTCGCTGACCTGCCAGCGCGCAAGCGGGTCGAAGACGCAGATGTCGGCGACGCCGCCTTCGACCAAGCGGCCGGCGCTGGCTGAGAGCGTGCCGATCGCGCCGCCGAGCACGCGCACCGGCTCGCTGGTGATGCGCGCGAGTGTGGCCGGCAGCGCCAGGCCGCGCTGTTCGCCCCAGTGCAGCGCCAGGCCGAGCAGCAGCTCGAGGCCGGTGGCACCCGGTGTGGCTTCGGCGAACGGCAGCGTCTTCTCGTCGGCATCGACCGGCGTGTGGTCCGACACCAGCGCGTCGATCGTGCCGTCGGCCAGGGCCGCTTGCAGCGCATCGCGGTCGCGCTGCTGGCGCACGGGCGGCGTCAGGCGCAACGCCGAGTTGAAGTAGCCGATGTCCATGTCGGTCAGGTGCAGCGAGTTGATGCTGACGTCGGCCGTCAGCGGCAGGCCTTCGGCCTTGGCGCGGCGCACCAGCTCGACGCCGGCCGCGCTCGACAGCCGCTCGAGGTGCACGCGCGCGCCGGTGGCGCGCATCAGCTCGAAGATCGTGAACAGCGCGATCGTCTCGGCCGCGGCCGGCACGCCGGCCAGACCGAGGCGCGTGGCCACCGCGCCGCTGGCTGCCACGCCGACACCGAGCCACGGATCGCGCGGCTGCAGCCACACCGTGTAGCCGAAGGTGGCCGCGTATTGCAGCGCGCGTTGCAGCGTCAGCGTGTTGGTGATGCGCGCATCGGCCTGCGAAAAACCGACGCAGCCGGATTCGGTGAGCTCGGCCATCTCGGTCAGCGCCTCGCCGGCCAGGCCGCGCGTCAATGCACCGAGCGGAAAGACGCGGCAGCGCGAGAGCTTGCGCGCGCGGAACTTCAGCATCTCCACCAGGCCCGGTTCGTCGAGCGGCGGATCGGTGTCGGGCGGGCAGACGAGGCTCGTCACGCCGCCGGCCGCGGCTGCCGCGAGTTCGCTCTCCAGCATGCCTTCGTGCTCGTGGCCGGGTTCGCGCAAGCGCGCCGCAAGGTCGACGAGGCCCGGCGCGACGACGAGACCCGCCGCATCGATCGTTCGCTCGGCCTCGAACTCGCGCGCCACGTCGCCGAGGGCGACGATGCGGTCACCGGCGATGGCGAGGTCGCCCGCGCGGTCGAGGCCGCTCGCGGGGTCGATCAATCGGCCGTTCTTGATCAGAAGCCTCATGCCACGTTCCCCGCGATGGTTGACATCACCGCCATGCGCACCGCGATGCCGAACGTGACTTGCGGCAGGATCACGCTGGCGCGACCGTCGGCCACCGTCGAGTCGATCTCGACGCCGCGGTTGATCGGCCCCGGGTGCATGACGATCGCGTCCGGCTTGGCGAGTGCGAGCTTCTCGGCGGTGAGGCCGAAGCGCTTGAAGTACTCGCCGGCGCTCGGCAGCACCGCCCCGTTCATGCGCTCGTTCTGCAGGCGCAGCATGATGATGACGTCGGCGCCGCGGATGCCTTCGGCCATGTCGTGGCAGACGCGCACGCCCATGCCGGCGAGGTCCGCCGGCACCAAGGTCTTCGGGCCGACGGCGCGGATCTCGGGCACGCCGAGCGTCGTCAGCGCATGGATGTCGGAGCGGGCGACGCGCGAGTTGACGATGTCGCCGACGATGGCCACCGTGAGCTGCGTGAAGTCGCCCTTGAAGTGGCGGATCGTGTACATGTCGAGCAGGCCCTGCGTCGGGTGCGCATGGCGGCCGTCGCCGGCGTTGACGACATGCACATGCGGCGCGCAGTGCTGCGCGATCAGGTACGGCGCGCCGCTCTCGCTGTGGCGGACGACGAACATGTCGGCATGCATCGCCGACAGGTTGGCAATGGTGTCGAGCAGGCTTTCACCCTTGGCGGTGCTGCTGCGCGCGATGTCGAGGTTGATGACGTCGGCGCGACAGCCGCTTGGCCGCGATCTCGAACGTGGTCCGCGTGCGCGTGCTGTTCTCGAAGAACAGGTTGAACACGCTCTTGCCGCGCAGCAGCGGCACCTTCTTCACATCGCGGTCGTTGACCGACAAGAACGTGCCCGCGGTGTCGAGGATCTGCGTCAGCACGGCCTTGGGCAGGCCCTCGATCGACAGCAGGTGGATCAGCTCGCCGTGCTGATTGAGTTGCGGGTTGCGCTTGGACAGCATCAGTCGCTCTTGTGTTCGACGGCAAACGCGAAGCGTGCCGCCCTCGCCTTGCGCCAAGGCCAGGCGCTGCTGCGGCGACACGGTGACGCGCGCCGCGGTGAACGTCGGCTGGATCGGCAGCTCGCGCCCGCCGCGATCGACCAGCACCGCCAGCGAGACGCTGGCCGGGCGGCCGAAGTCGTAGAGCTCGTTCAACACCGCGCGGATCGTGCGGCCGGTGAAGAGCACGTCGTCGATCAGGATCGACGTGCCGGCCGTCGATCTCGAACGGCAGCTTGGTCGTGCCGGCGCCGGCGGCCAGGCCGCGCTCGGCGAAATCGTCGCGGTGCAGCGTGCTGGTGATGACGCCCGCCTCGCCGGGCAGTTGCAGATCGGCCTGCAAGCGTGCGGCCAGCCAGGCGCCGCCGGACCAGATGCCGACCAGCGCGGCGTCGGGCCGGTCGGCGAGCAGGCGGCGCACGCCGTCACGCAGCGCGCCGTAGAGCGCTTCGGCATCGAGAGTCAGTGAGGTGGTGCTCATGCGTTGCTGCGAAGAAACTGTTCGAGGATCAGCGCCGCCGCGGCGGCATCGACATCACGCTCCCCGTGCGAGCGCGCTTCGGTGGTCGTGTAGCGCTCATCGACTTCATGCACCGGCAGGCCGAAGCGGCCCGAAAGCTGGCGCGCGAAACGCTGTGCGCGGCGCGTATTGTCGTGCGCCGCGCCGTCGGGGTGAAAGGGCACGCCGACGACCAGCGCCGACGGCTGCCACTCGGCGATCAGCGCGGCGATGGCGGCAAATCGCGCATCGCCTTCGGCCGTGATCGTGCGCAGCGGCGTGGCGCTCTTCGTCAGGCTGTTGCCCGAGGCGACGCCAACGCGCTTGAGGCTGAAATCGAAAGAAAGAAAGGACTGAGGCTGCGTCGAGCGGTCTCCCCCGCTCATGCGTGCCCCGCCTCCTGGCTCAGCATGCGCGGGTCGATGCCGAGCAGCGACACGGCCTTGTCGTAGCGCTCGGCGATCGGCGTGTCGAAGATGACGCTCGGGTCGGCATCGACCGTCAGCCAGCCGTTGCGCGAGAGTTCGTCTTCCAACTGGCCGGCGCCCCAGCCGCTGTAGCCGAGCGTGACCAGCATGCGCTTCGGGCCGGCGCCGTCGGCCAATGCTTCGAGCACGTCCTTGCTCGTCGTCATGTCGAGCGAGCCGCCGGCGATCGACAGCGTCGAGTTGTACGGGCTGACGTGGTCGGCCTGGCGTTCGTGCAGCACGAAACCGCGCTCGGTCTGCACCGGCCCGCCAAAGTACACCGGCGTGTCGGCGATGTCGTCGCGGGTCAGGCTCAGCTCGACCTTTTCGAACAGGTTCTTCAGCTTGATATCGACCGGCTTGTTGATCACCAACCCCAGCGCGCCGCGCTCGGTGTGCTCGCACAGGTAGATCACCGAGCCGGCAAACGTCGGGTCGGCCATGCCCGGCATGGCAATCAGAAACTGATTGGTGAGGTTGATGCGACTCGCGCCGACGGCACCCGACATGGGAGCTGATTCTAGTGGTGCGGCCTTCGCAAAGCGTGTGAAATTCACGCCTGTCTGCCCATCGGTCTTGGGGTGTGCAAGGCCGCAAGTCACAAAATGATCGTGTCGTCGTTGGGGCGCCGCGTGAGAAATAGTCAGCGGCGGAAAAAGAATGAGCTTCGAGCCAGAGCGCATGCGTGCGCGCCTGTTGGGTGCGCAGAGTGAACGTCTGCTGTTGCGCGAGCCGCGGCTCGGCGATGCGATTGACCTCTTCGAGGCCACGCGCCATCCGGCGTTCAACGAACACCTGATGTGGGACGCGCCGCCTGATCTTGCTGCCGTGCGCCAGCGCATGCAACGCGTCATCGACCGCGCCCAGGCCGGCGCCTGCGCCGCGTTCGCGGCCATCGAGCGCACCAGCGGGCGCTGGGCGGCGTTGTTCCGCTTCGAGCCGCGCGAGCAGGCTTCGTCGGCCGAGCTCGGCTTGTGGGCGCATCCGTCGTACTGGGGTTCCGGTTTTGGCGAAGAGGTGACGCGCCTGGCGATCGAGCAGGCCTTTGCCAAGACCGACCTCGACGCCGTGGTGGCCTGTGCCAAGCCGGCGCACAAGGTCTCGATGCGCCTGCTCGAGCGCTGCGGCCTCGAGCCGATCGGCCTGGCGCCGCGTGCGCACGAGAGCGGCTACAAGGTGCCGCTGATGCAGATGATGCTGACGCGCACGCGCTGGACCTGGCTGCGCACCGAATCGATCTCCGGCTGGATGCCCGAGCCGATCGAGCTGGCGGGACGGGCCGAGATGCCGCAGCGCCTGCAGGCCTGACGCCACGCCGTGCGGCGCGAGCCGATAAGCTCTGCGCCTGTGAAGCCTCCTTTCGACAAGCCGCTGGCCCGCGCCCTCGTCTGGCTGCGCCGCGACCTGCGCGCCGACGACAACGCGGCGCTGTACCACGCGCTGTGCGCAGCACGGCAGGTCTGGGTCGGCTTCATCTTCGACCGCGCGATCCTGGACGCGCTGCCGCGTGCCGACCGCCGCGTCGAGTTCATCCGCGAGAGCCTGGCCGGGCTCGACGCGCAGTTGCGCCAGATGGCCGAAGACGCCGGCGCGCCGGGCGCGGCGCTGCTGGTGCGCCACGGCAACAGCGCCGACGAGCTGCCGCGGCTGGCGCAGGCGCTCGGCGTGCAAGCCGTCTACTGCAATCACGACGACGAGCCGTACGCGCTGGCGCGCGACGCCGCCGTGCGCGGCACGCTGGCCGCCGCCGGCATCGCGCTGCACACGAGCAAGGACCACGTGATCTTCGAGCGCAGCGAGGTGCTCACCCAGTCGGGCGGCGTCTACGGCATCTTCACGCCGTACAAGAACGCGTGGCTGAAGAAGCTCGATGCGTTCTACCTCCAGGCCTACCCGGTGTTGCGCCATGCCGCCGCGCTGGCGCCGCCGCCGGCGGGCCTGCACGGCGGCGTGCCGACGCTGGCCGACATCGGCTTCGAAACCACGAACCTGGCCACGCTGAAGATGCCGCCCGGCCCGGCCGGCGCACAGTCGATGTTCGCCGACCATCTGCAGCGCATCGACAGCTACGGCGAGACGCGCAACTTTCCGGCGGTCAAGGGGCCGAGCTACCTGTCGACGCACCTGCGCTTCGGCACGATCTCGATCCGCCAGCTGGCACGTGAAGCCCATCGCCGCATGCAGGCCGGCTCACGCGGCGCCGAAGTCTGGCTGTCGGAGTTGATCTGGCGCGACTTCTATCACCACGTGCTGCATCACCACCCGCGCGTCGTCGGCCACAGTTTCAAGCGCGAGTACGACGCCATCAAGTGGGAACACGGCAAACACGCCGACGCCCTCTTCGCCGCCTGGTGCGAGGGCCGCACCGGCTACCCGCTGGTTGACGCCGCCATGCAACAGATCAACCAGAGCGGCTACATGCACAACCGCCTGCGCATGGTGGTGGCGAGCTTTTTGACCAAGGATCTCGGCATCGACTGGCGTCGCGGCGAAGCCTACTTCGCGCTGCACCTGAACGACTTCGACCTTGCGGCCAACAACGGCGGCTGGCAATGGGCATCGTCTTCCGGCTGCGACGCGCAGCCCTACTTCCGCATCTTCAACCCGGTGACGCAGAGCGAAAAGTTCGACCCCGAGGGCAAGTTCATCCGCCGCTACCTGCCGCAGCTGGCGAAGCTGCCCGACAAGCTGATCCATGCGCCGTGGCTGGCCAAGCCGGCCGATCTGGTGGCCGCGGGCATCGAGCTCGGCAAGACCTATCCGATGCCGATCGTCGATCACGCCATCGCGCGCGAAAAGACGCTGCAGCGCTACGCCGTGGTGAAGACCGTCAGGTAGCTTTCTCGGCGCTTTCTTCCGGCGCCTTGGTGTGCTTGATGAAGACACGCGCCGCGACGATGCCGATCTCGTAGAGGATGATCATCGGGAACAGCAGCGAGAGCTGCGAGATCACGTCCGGCGGCGTGACCACGGCTGAAACCACCGCCGCGCCGACGATGAAGTAGCCGCGCCAGGCCTTCAACTGCTCGATCGTCACCACGCCCAGCCGCGCCAGCACCACCACCGCCACCGGCACCTCGAAGGCGATGCCGAAGACGAGGAACAGCGACAGCACGGTGCCGAAATACTGCTCGATGTCCGGCGCCGCGCTGACCGAACTCGGCGCCACCTTGACCATGAACGAGGTCAGCGCAGGAATGACGATGCCGTAGCAAAACGCGACGCCGACGAAGAACAGCAGCGTGCTCGAGATCACGAGCGGCATGACCATGCGCTTCTCGTGCGAATACAGGCCGGGTGCGATAAAAGCCCAGAGTTGGTAGAGCACGTAGGGCAGCGCGATCAGAAACGCCGCCATCAGCGTCATCTTCAGCGGCACCAGGAACGGCGAGAAGACGTTGGTGGCGATCAGCTTGGTGCCCGGCGGCAGGTTCTGCGTCAGCGGCGCGGCCAGCAGGTCGTACATCACGTTGATGCCGGGCCACAGGCACAGCGCGCCGAAGACCAGGCCGAGTGCGATGACGACACGGATCAGCCGGTCGCGCAGCTCGATCAGGTGCGAGACGAACGGCTGCTCGGTGCCGGCGAGTTCGTCTTCTTTGTCCGCCGGCCCGCTCATCGCGCTGACTTGGGCCGAAAGCGCGCCACCCGCGCCGCGCCCGACAGCGCCTTGGTGCGGATGCCGGCGCGCTGCTTGTACCAGCTCGGCGTGGCGCCGCGCTTCAAGCGCCAGTTCTTCTTCGGATGTTTGTATTCAGGCAGCGGCGTCTGCAAGCCGTCGAGCGCGTGCGCCGCACTGTCCACATCACCGGATTTCCAGCTGCTCTCCAACTCGTTGGTCGTCGCGTTGAATTCCTGGTTGACGCTGGACTCGACATCGCGCGCCGCGGTCTCGAACTGCGACTTCATCTTCTGCAGCTCTTCGAGCTCGATCGTGCGGTTGACCTCGGCCTTGACGTCGGCGACGTAGCGCTGCGCCTTGCCGAGAAAGTGGCCGACGGTGCGTGCCACGCGCGGCAGTTTCTCCGGCCCGATGACGATGAGCGCCACCGCACCGATCAGCGCGATCTTGTCGAAACCGAAGTCAATCATGGACGGCGCCCGTCCTGCGACGGGCTATTACTCAGGCCAGCGCCGGGCCGCTCCCAAGCGTCGGCCTGGGCCTCCCCTTGGGGGAGTGCCCGCGTCAGCGGGCGAGGGGCTGTCATTTCAGGCTAAGTTTTTGTCTTCGCCTCGACGTCCACGGTGTTGGCGTCGGTGCTCTTCGGCTGCGACGTCACCTGCGACGGCGGCGTGCCTTCGGCAGCCGAATCGCCACCCGACTTCACGCCGTCCTTGAAACCCTTGACCGCACCACCCAAGTCGGAGCCGATGTTCTTCAGCTTCTTCGTGCCGAAGATCAGCACCACGACCAGCAGCACGATCAGCCAATGCCAGATGCTGAACGATCCCATGACTTTCTCCTGTGGAGGAACTACAAGTGATTCTAGGTCAGCACCGTTGTCAGCCCTTGGCCCAGGGCCTCGGGCCGCCCATGACATGCATGTGCAAATGCATGACTTCCTGGCTTCCGTCGCGCCCGGTGTTGATAACGTGTCTGAATCCGTTGACGACGCCGAGTTCCCGCATCAGCCGCGGCGACAGGGCCATCATGCGGCCGAGCAGCGGCGCGTGCTCGGCAGTCACATCGACCATCGAGACGATATGCGCCTTTGGAATCAACAGGATGTGCACCGGCGCCCACGGGTGGATGTCGTGAAAGGCGAGCATCTCGTCGTCTTCATAGACCTTCTTCGCCGGAATCTGCCCGGCAGCTATTCTGCAGAAGATGCAATCGGCGCTCATGCTGGCACCACCGGCTGGTTGTCGTTGAGCTTCAGAAAACCCTTGACCACGCGGTAGAGCGCCCAGATGCCGGCGACGAACCAGACCAGCAGGCCGAGGCCGAAGGCAAACAGCAGCACGAAGCCGACCACCGTCCATACCAGCCCCCACCAGAAGGTGCGGATCTGCCAGTCGAAGTGGCTCTCGTAGACCGTGCCCGCGGCGTCCTCGCGCTTCACGTAGTTGACGATGACGCCGACGATCGCGGTGAAGCCGACGAACACCGACGCCACCTGCAGGGCGTAGACCACCATCGTCAAGGTTTTCAAGCTCGCCAGTTGTTCTGCGGTTCTCTCCATCACGCACCCTCCTCGGTGTCACGTCGATCGGCTTTGCGCAAGGCGAACTCTTCGAGCCCCGATTGGCCTTCGCGCCGCTCGAGCTCGGCCAGCACATCGGCCGGCTTCAAGCCGAAGTGGGCGAGCGCGATCATCGAGTGGAACCACAGGTCAGCGACCTCGCCGGTGATCCGCGCCCGGTCGCCGTCCTTGGCCGCCATGACGACCTCGGTGGCCTCTTCGCCGACTTTTTTCAGGATCGCGTCGACGCCTTTGGCGGTCAGGCGAGCAACGTAACTCTTGTCGGGATCGCCGCTGCGGCGCGACTCGATCACGGCGGCCAGACGGGCCAGAGTGTCGTTGCTCATCGGTAGATGCTCTCCGGGATCCTTGAGCACCGGCTCGACGGTCTTCCACTGTCCGCTGTCGAGCGTCTGAAAGAAGCACGAGTGCCGGCCGGTGTGGCAGGCGATGCCGGGTTTGTGGCCGAGTTGCGTCACCTTGAGCAGCACGACGTCGTTGTCGCAATCGAGCCGGATGTCGTGCACCTGCTGCACATGACCGCTCTCTTCGCCCTTGAACCAGAGTTTCGATCGCGAGCGGCTCCAGTAGACCGCGCGCCGTGTCTCGACCGTTCTGGCCAGCGCCTCGCGGTTCATGAAGGCGAACATCAGCACGTCGTTGCTGCCGACCTCCTGCGCGATCACCGGCACGAGGCCGTCGCGGTCCCATTTGATGGCGTCGAGCCAAGCGTCCATGCGCCGCAGTTTAGTGGGTCGCCCCTGTAAAACCGCGCTCCTCGGCGAACCACGCCAGCACCGGCAATGTGCCGGGCAGCAGCGGCTGCACGGTGGCCGGCAAGGTCTGCCACGCCATCTGCTGGCGCTCGCGCATCTCGAAGGCGCCCGTCCACGCGAAGACCTTGCAGAAATGCAGGCGCACGAGGGCGTGCGGGTAGTCGTGCATCGTCACCCGCCACGGCTCGGCGGCGCCGATCGTGATGCCGAGTTCTTCGTGCAACTCACGCCGCAAGGCTTGCTCGATGCTCTCGCCGGCTTCGATCTTGCCGCCCGGAAACTCCCAGTGACCGGCGTAGACCTTGCCCTCAGGCCGCGAGGTGAGCAGGAAGCAGCCGTCGGCGTCGATCAGGACGCCGACCGCGACTTCAACCGGCTCACGCTCGGCCACACCAGTCGCGCGCGAACTGGTACGCGACGCGCCCCGAGCGCGAGCCGCGCTCCAGCGCCCAGACCAGCGCTTCGGGCCGCGCGGCTGCCAACCGCGCCACATCGTTCTCGCCGAAGTGATGCAGCCACTGCGCGACGATCGCCAGGTACTCGGCCTGCGTGAACGGGTAGAACGAGAGCCACAAACCGAAGCGCTCGGAGAGCGAGATTTTTTCCTCAATGACCTCGCCCGGATGGACCTCGCCGTCTTCGGTGTGCGTGTAGCTGAGGTTCTCCTTCATGTACTCGGGCAGCAGGTGGCGGCGGTTGCTCGTTGCGTAGATCAGCACGTTCTCGCTGGCCTGCGCGACCGAGCCGTCGAGCACCGACTTCAGCGCCTTGTAGCCGGGCTCGCCTTCGTCGAACGACAGGTCGTCGCAGAAGATGATGAAGCGCTCGGGCCGCTCGGCGATAGCGTCGACGATGTCGGTCAGATCAACCAGGTCCGCTTTGTCGACTTCGATCAGCCGCAATCCCTGCGGCGCGTACTCGTTCAGGCAGGCCTTGATCAGCGAACTCTTGCCGGTGCCGCGCGCGCCGGTGAGCAGCACGTTGTTGGCCGGCTTGCCGGCGACGAACTGCTGCGTGTTGGCCAGCAGGCGGTCGCGCTGGCGATCGACTTCCTTCAAGTCAGCCAGGCGGATCGCCGCCACATGCTTGACCGGCTCAATCGAGGCGACGGTGCCGCGCTTGCGGTAGCGAAACGCGGTCGACGCGGCCCAATCGGGGTAACGCGCCGGCAGCGGCAGCACGGTTTCGAGCCGCGCCAACAACGCGTCGGCGCGTTCGATCAGCGAGTCAACAGTTGGTTTTGTCATGGCAGTTCGTGCACCGCATTGTCGGCGACGACGAAGACACGGTCCTGCGCGGCGCGGTCGATCGGGTGCATGCCGGTGAAGGCGCCGAACGCCGGCAGCACGCCAACCGTCTGGCTGAAATGAAAACACGGCAGGCGCAGCCGGTCGATGCCGCGGCCAACGGTGAAACACGGGTGATGGTGACCGGCGAGCACGGCCACCCCGTCGCGCGGCACGGGGTGATGGCACAGCGCGAGTTGCGGCGCGGCCGGCAGCATCAGCGGCTCGTCGACGCACAACACCCGCCACGACGGCGGCGGATCGCCGGCACGGTCGTCGTGGTTGCCGCGCACGAGCAGCAGTTCGAGCAACGAGCGCTGCTCGCGCCAGGCCGCGAACGCTGCCAGGGTGGACGGCTCGCGCGCGTGGCGTGAATGCAGCAGGTCGCCGAGAAAAACGATGCGCCGCGCGTCGTGCGCGGCGAGCAGCGCATCGAGCGCATCCAGGTTGCCGCCGGTGGTGGTCTCGGGCACCGGCACGCCGAGTCTGCGAAAGCTCACCGCCTTGCCGATGTGCGCATCGGCCACCAGCAGCGTGCGCTCGGCAGGCCACCAGATGGCCTTGCCGGCCAGCAGATGCAGCTCGGCGCCGCCGAAGGAAACGATCAAACGAAAAGCCGCAGGCCCGCTTCGAGATGCTCGGTCGGGCTGCGCTTGAAGCCCGAGCGCGCGTAGCGCTGCAGGCGGCCGACGGTGAACGCGGTCAGCGCCGACGCCTGTGCGTTGCTGTCGACCGTGGGCTGCGCCGAGCCCGCGCCTTCAGCCGCCGCGCGCAGGCACTGCCGCAGTTGCGACTCGACGCGGTCGAAGAACTGGTTCATGCGCGCGATCAGGCGCTCGTGCTCGAAGACCAGCGCGTCGCCGACCATCACCCGCACCATGCCCGGATTCTTCTCGCCGAAGCCGAGCACCACGGCAACGATCTTGCCGGCCTGCTGCGCGCCGGCTTCTTCACGCTCGACGATCTGGTTGATCAGCGTGAAGACACTCGACTCGATGAACTCGATCAGGCCCTCGAACATCTGCGCCTTGCTGGCGAAGTGGCGGTACAGCGCCGCTTCACTCACCGACAGCTTGGCGGCCAGCGCCGCCGTGGTGATGCGCTCCGCCCCCGGCTGCTCCAGCATCTGCGCCAGCGTCTGCAGGATCTGCACGCGGCGCTCGCCGGGTTTCGGACGCTTGCGCGTCTTCCCCGGTGGGGTGGTGGCCGCCACGCTGTTTTCGGCGTCCGGCTCTTCGGTCAGTGCATTCACAGCAAACGTGTTCTCAGTTCCCTCAGCGAAAAGATTCTGGCACACACGTACGCGGGCCTGCGGTGCAGGTAAACACCAACTTTGTGCACGCTGGCCGGCTCTTTTTTTGCCCTGCGCATCCAGCGCTGCATCCACACCGTGGCCATGCCGACCCCAAACGCCGACTTCTGGTGCTGCAAGGTGTCTTCGACGAGCACGCAGCGCGACGGCGGCACCTTGAGGCGCGCCGCGATCGCCCGCAACATGCGCGCGTCGGGCTTGGGCCGCAGATCACCGAACATCGCCATGTCTTCGATCGCCAGCACGCCGTCGAAGTGGTGCGCCGCACCGAGCGCGGCCAGCACGCGCTGCGCATACGCGCGCGGCGCGTTGGTGAGCACGTATTTGCGGCCGGGCAGGCGCTCGAGCGCGGCGAAGTCGTGCGCATGGCCGCGCGCCTGCGATTCGAGCTCGGGCAGCAGATGGGTGTCGTGCAGGAAGTGCGCGGCACGCACGCCGTGGTGGCGCACCAGGCCGAGCAGCGTGGCACCGTAGCGGCGCAGGTAGTGGGCCCGCAGGGCGTTGGCCTCGTCGTGCGGCAACTGCAACTCGCGCGCGATGTAGGCCGTCATGCGCGCGTCGATGCCGGGAAACGACGACAGCGATGCGTTGTGCAGGGTGTTGTCGAGATCGAACAGCCAGACGCGGGGTGGTTTCATCGTCACCCGATTCTCGGGCCACGATGACGCAGGAGCAGGCGATCAGTACGTGGTCGTGCTGTAGCCGGAGGGGGCCGCGCCTTGCTTCACGCCCGCGCCAGCCTTGATCACGTGCCAGACACCGCCCGAACCGTCACCGCCGGCGTCACCGGGCTTCGCATCTCCGGCAAAGTAGTACAGCGGCTTGCCGCCCCAGGCCCACTGCATGCCGCCGCCCTTGCGCGCGACGAGCGTCAGCTTGTCCTTGACCTGTGCGCCGTCGGCCGCCATGTACGGCGGCCACGCAGCGGCGCAGGCATCGAAGCAGCGGCTCTCGTTGGCAGCGTCCTTGTCGAAGGTGTAGAGCGTCTTGCCGGCCGGGTCGCGCAGCAGGCCGCCGCTGTCGCTCGTCTGTGCAAAGGTGCTGGCCGCGGCGAGCAAGGCGATGGTCAGCGTGACGAAGCCGGCGATGTTGGCCAGTGTCGAGAAAGAGCGGTTCATGGTGAAGTCGATCCGTGATGAAGGGTTGAGTGGCCGAGGCTTTCCAAGGCGCTCACTGTCGCGGCGGCCTTGTCCCGTTGTCACGGGACACCAGTCCCAAAGCCCGGCGCAGACGCTGCCGCCACGCCGGCCACGCCGGGCACAAGCGGTGCAGGGCCAGCAGCGCCAGCGCCGCAAACGAAGCGAGCCAGCCCCACGCCGGCGCATGGCCCCACCTGAACGCGGTCGCATGCCACAACGACACCGCCAACACGCCCACGGCCCACGTCAGCAGGCCGCAGAGCACGGGAGCGCGCACGTAGCGGCGCCGCTCGCGCGACAGCAGCGCCGCGGCCACGCCCCAGCCGAGGAACAGCGGCGCGTACTGTGCAATCAACGCCGGCGCGAGGCGCCAGGGCCAAAACACGGCGATGCGTTGCGATGCGGCAAGCAGCGCCAGCGCCGCGAGCAAAGCGAACAGCGCAAAAGCGAACCAGGCCTTGTCGGCATGCTGCGCCGGCGCGGGCGGGTCGCTGTCGATGCGCGCAAGAGCCAGCGCTGCAACGCCGACAGCGACCAGGCCCCAGGGCCACAGCGCAGCGCTGCCTGCCAGGGCCACCGCGGCACTCGACAGGCTCCACACCGCCAACGCGATCAGCGGCATGCGCAGCGTGGCCGCATCGAGCGCACGCCCCGCGCACGCCAGTGCCACCGCCAGCGACACCAGCATCGCGCCGATGCAGCGTGCATGGAGCGCCGGCCAGGCGCCGCCCGACAGCGCTGTCGGTGCGAGCACCAGCGTCACGCCGGCCAGCAACGCGGCCACGGCCGCGGCAACACAAAACGGTGGCCGCAGCCGCGAGCGCAAGTCGAGCAGAGGTGCAGTCATGTCGCGTCACTGTGGCCCGGCGGCGCCGTCACGTCAGCGGGCCGCGGCCCCAACGGGTGCGCGCCCGCGACATGACAAACGCGTGACGCAGGGCCGTGGCCCCGCGGCGCCCACCGGGTCACGGGATCGGCGCAGAATCGTCGGCTCACCATGCCCGCACCGACGCAGCAGATCCGCTTTGCCCGCAGCCACGACGGCGTGCGCCTGGCCTACGCTGCCAGCGGCCGCGGCCACATGCTGATCAAGGCCGCCACGTGGCTGTCGCACCTCGAACACGATTGGGAAAGCCCGGTCTGGCGCCACCTGCTGCAAGAGCTGTCGCTGCGCTGGCACCTCGTGCGCTACGACGAGCGCGGCTGCGGTCTGTCGGATTGGGAGGTGCCGGAACTGACCTTCGACAGTTGGGTGCGTGATCTGGAAACCGTCGTCGAGGCCACCGGCGCCGAACGCTTTGCGCTGCTCGGCCTGTCACAGGGCGCGTCGATCGCCATCGCCTACGCGGTCAAACACCCCGAACGCGTGACGCACCTCGTGCTGCACGGCAGCTACGCGCGCGGCCGGCTGATTCGCGGCAGCACGGCGCAGCAGATGGAGGAAGCCGAGATGATGGCGCGGCTGGCCGAACTCGGCTGGGGCAAGGCCGACCCGTCGTTTCGCCAGTTCTTCACCACGCAGTTCATCCCCGGCGGCACGCCCGAGCAGCACCAGTGGTTCAACGAGCTGGAGCGCATCAGCACCTCGCCGCGCAACGCCGCGACCTTCATGCGCGCCTTCGACACCATCGACGTCACCGCGCTGTTGGAGCGTGTGCGCTGCCCCACACTGGTGTTGCACAGCACGCGCGACGCGCGCGTGCCGGTCAACGAAGGGCGCCTCATCGCCACGCGCATCCCCGGCGCGCAGTACGTGCCGATCGACAGCGGCAACCACCTGCTGCTCGAAGCCGAACCGGGCTGGGCACGCGCGCTCGCCGCCATCGAAGCCTTCCTGCCCGCCGGCATGGCGCCGAACGCCGACCCGCGCATCGCCTCGCTGACACCGCGCCTGCTGAGCCTGTTGGACCTGATGGCGCAGGGCCGCGACAACGCACAGATCGCGGCCATGCTCGGCCTGTCCGAGAAGACGGTGCGCAACCACATCACCGCCCTCTTCGACAAGCTCGAAGTCGAGAACCGCTCGCAGGCGATCGTGATGGGGCGCGAGAACGGGTTGGGCAAGGCAGGCGGCTGAAGCCCCAACGCGCGCGTTGTGCCGTGGCTGCACCGATGCCGCGCCGGCCGGAAGAAAGTGGCTTCCTTCGCGGCAAGTTCTCACACGCTCTGAACCAGCCACCGCGAACGCGGGCTTGCAGTGGCAATCTGCCTGCCGTTGCGCGCCACGTGCATCGCCCGCCTCCATCCAACACGCACAGAGAAAGAGGGAAATGAAGAAAGCCATCGCCACATCCATCGCCGCAATTTCTCTGACGGGCTGCGCCAGCATCTTCAACGGCCCGACGCAAGCCGTCACGATCAACAGCGTGCCCGATGGCGCCGACGTGTCGGTGACCAACCGCGCCGGCGAGAAGATCCACACCGGCGTGACGCCGCTGACGCTGACGTTGAAGCGCGGCGCCGGCTACTTCAAGTCCGAGTCGTACACCATCAAGTACGCCAAGGCCGGCTTCGCCGCCAAGGAAATGACGATCACCGGCTCGATGAGCGGCTGGTACATCGGCAACATCCTCTTCGGCGGCCTGATCGGCATGCTCGCCGTGGACCCGGTCACCGGCGCGATGTACGTGCTGCCCGAGTCGGTCAGCCAGTCGCTCGATGCCGACGCGCCGAAGACCGGTGCGGCCGATGGCTCGCTGAAGGTCGTCTCGACCGACAGCCTGACGGCCGAGCAAATGAAGCAAGCGCGCTTGCTCGCCGCCACCGCCAAGTAAGAACGTCCTTCTTTGCTTGCAGGTGCCGGCGCGAGCCGGCACTTTGCTTTGTGGCTACCGCTGCGCGCTGATGCCCGCCACTTCGACGCCCTCGCGCATGTAGTGCTCATCGCCGCCGTAAACCAGCATGCGCCGCGTCACCTTGTCGCCGAGCAGCGCGCCAACCTTGTGCAGGGCCGCGAACGCGTCGCCGACCACGGTTTGCCCGGACTTGATCTCGACAAGTCCCACCTGCCCAGGCGGCATGCCCTGCTCTGTCAGCAGATCCACTTCGACGCCGGCGCTGTCGCGGAAGAACCAAACAGCGGCTGACTCACCGCGATTGGCCGCATGCTTGACGAACTCCATCACCACCAGGTTCTCGAACAGCGCGCCGCGCAACGGGTGCGCTGCAAGCTGTTCTTCCTCGTGAATGCCGATCAGCCAGGCCGCGAGCGCGGTATCGCAGAAATAGAGCTTGGGTGACTTGACGAGCCGCTTGCCGATGCTGGCGTGCCACGGCTGCAGCCGGCGCACGATGAAGCTGGCCTCGAGCACGTCGATCCAGGCGCGCGCGGTGGGGTCGGTGACGCCGGCATCGGCCGCGAGGCTGTGCAGGTTGAGCAGCTGGCCGACGCGGCCGGCGGCCAGGCGCACGAAGCGGCGGAACAGCTCGAGCTCGCGTACCTCCACGAGTTGACGAAGATCGCGCTCGACATAGGTGGCGAAGTAGTCGGCCATCGCCACGGCCGGCGGCAGGTTGTCGGCATGAATGCGCGGGAAGCCGCCGGCGTGGATCAGGCGGTCGGTGTGCGAGGGCAAGCCGGCATCGCGCAGCTCGGCAATCGACATCGGCAACAGGTGCAGCACCGCGGTGCGGCCGGCCAGGCTCTGCGCCACCGCGCCCATCAACTCGAAACTGTGGCTGCCGGTGAGCACGAAACGGCCGGGGCGGCGATCGGCATCGACCGCATCCTGCACCCACGACAACAGGCTGGGCACACGCTGCACCTCGTCGAAGATGGCGCCATCGGGCGCGCGCGCGAGCAGGCCGCGCGGATCGTCCAGCGCCGCCTCGCGCAGGTCGGGCCGCTCGAGGTTGAAGTACGGCAGATGGGCAAAGCTCTCGCGCGCCAGCGTCGTCTTGCCCGCCTGGCGCGGCCCGGTGATCGTGATCGCGGGGTACTGCCGGGCGCGCTCGGCAAGCAGCCCGGCCATGTGTCGGGGATAGGTCACTCTGCAAATGTAAACCAGTACTTTATATTTGCAAAGCCCGCCGCCTCGGGGCCTCGGGTTCAGTGCGAGCGGATCATGCTTCGACAAGCTCAGCACCGACGGCCATGATCCGACCTCAATGAGATCTGATCATGGTGCCGTACGCCTGGTCGGTGAGGATCTCGAGCAGCATCGCGTGCGGCACGCGGCCGTCGATGATGTGCACCGCGTTGACGCCGCTCTTGGCCGCGTCGAGCGCACCGGCGATCTTCGGCAGCATGCCGCCGCTGATGGTGCCGTCGGCGAACAGCTCGTCGATGCGCCGCGCGGACAGGTCGGTGAGCAGCTTGCCTTCCTTGTCGAGCACGCCCGGCGTGTTGGTCAGCAGCATCAGCTTCTCGGCGCGCAGCACGGTGGCGAGTTTGCTCGCCACCAGATCGGCGTTGATGTTGTAGCTCTCGCCCTCGTCGCCGAAGCCGATCGGGCTGATGACCGGGATGAACTGGTCGTCCTGCAACGCCTTGACGACGCTCGGGTCGATGCCGGTGATCTCGCCGACCTGGCCCACGTCGTGCATCTTCTTCGGGTCGTCCTTGTCGGCCATCTTCAGCTTGTGGGCGCGGATCAGGCCGCCGTCGCGCCCGGTCAGGCCCACCGCCTTGCCGCCCACCGAGTTGATCAGGCCGACGATGTCCTGCTGCACCTGGCCGGCCAGCACCCACTCGACGACTTCCATCGTCTCGGCGTCCGTGACGCGCATGCCCTGGATGAAGGTGCCCTTCTTGCCCAGGCGCGTCAGGGCCTCGTCGATCTGCGGCCCGCCGCCGTGGACGACGATCGGGTTCATGCCGACCAGCTTCAGCAGCACCACGTCTTCGGCAAAGTCTTGTTGCAGCGACGGATCGGTCATCGCGTTGCCGCCGTACTTGATGACCAGCGTCTTGCCGTGGAACTTGCGGATGTAGGGCAGCGCCTGCGACAGGATCTCGGCCTTCTCGCGCGGCGCGATCTGGCTGACATCGACGGCTTGGTGAACGGGGGTGGTCATGGCAGTTCCCTGGGTGTGAAAGGCGTCGCGGATTGTAGGAAGCGCACGGCGAACCGATGTCCCTGCGATGCCGTCGGATGCACAACCGGCTATCCTGTGCTCGATGCCCCGCTTGTCCCGCCGCTTCACCGCTGCCCTGCTCTGGATCGCCATCGCGCTCCTGCCGGTGCGGGGCTTCGCCGCGGTGATGATGCCGATGGTCATGGCCGGCGCCGCAGCCAGCACCGCGAATGCGCCGCTCGACGACACTGCCGTAGTCATGCCTTGCCACGGTGCGTCGCAAGCCGTGAGCGACGCTGCCGCTGACGGCAGCACGCACTCCTGCTCGCTGTGCGATCTGTGCCACAGCAGCGTGGCGACAGCCTCTGCGCCGATCGTCGCGCTGCCCGCGTTGCATGAAGCGCAACCGTTGGGGGCCTTGCCGCCAACCGTCGAGCCACGAGCCCCCGACGGCCTGTTCCGGCCGCCTCGAACGACCCTCGCCTGAGCGGCCGGCCGCGCTGAACGCGCGGCTCTGCCAACCCGACCGATGCCGCGGCAATTTTTGCCGCGACGCTTTTATCGTTCGTCGATGCGAGGCTCCATGAAGACCACACTCACCGCGCTGCTGGCAGCGTTGCTGCCGGCCGCCGCGCTGGCGCAGGCCACGCCGCGCGCCGATCCGCTCGATGCCACGGCCGCCACCGCGCCGCTGGTGCATCGCTCGGCGTTCACGGGCTACAAAAAGCTCGCCGCCGAGTCGCCGCCCGTGGCCTGGCGCGAAGCCAACGACGCCGTCGAGCGCATCGGCGGCTGGCGTGCGTACGCGCGCGAAGCCAATGCCGCAGCGTCGGCGCCCGCGTCGCCCGCCTCGGCACCCGCAACGGCATCACCGCCCGCGTCGGCGCCGGCGCGCGCGCAGCGGCCGGCCACGCCGGCGCCGGCGCACCGTCATTGAGGCGTGTGATGAAGCGTTTCATCCCCCTTCTCGCCGCCACCCTGCTCGCCGGCTGCGCCGGCTTCAGCGCCGACGGTGGCCTCGGCCCCGCGCAGCAAGCGGCGCAACAGCGCCTGGCCAACAAGGAGCTGGTCTGGGCGCGCAGCGACGCCGATCGTGAGCGCATCGACGCGCGCGTCGCCGAGCTGCTGCGCGCGCCGCTGACGGCCGACGCGGCGGTGCAGATCGCGCTGTTCAACCACCGCGGCCTGCAATCCGAGTTTCACCAGCTCGGCATCAACGAAGCCGAACTCGTGCAGGCCTCGCGCCTGCCCAATCCCGGCTTCTCGTTCGGCAAGTTCAGAGCCGGCGAAGAGCGCGAGATCGAGCGCGGATTTCACTTCAGCCTGGCGCGGATCATCGCCATGCCGTGGCTGCGCGACGCCGCGCGCACGCGCTTCGAGGCCACGCAAGGCGCCGTCGCGCTGCGTGTGCTCGAACATGGCGCAGCCGCGCGCAAGGCTTGGGTGCAGGCCGTCGCGGCGCAGGAGAGCGTGCGCTACGCGCAGCAGGTCATGCGTGCCGCCGAAGCCAGCGCTGAGTTGGCGCGGCGCATGCAGCAGGTCGGCAACTTCAGCGCGCTGCAGCGCTCTCGCGAGCAGGCCTTTTATGCCGACGCCGCGCTCGGCGTGGCGCGCGCCGAGCAGGCCGAACGCGCGGCGCGCGAAAAGCTGACACGAGTGCTCGGGCTGTGGGGCACGCAGACGGGCTTTCTGCTGCCCGAGCGACTGCCTGATCTGCCACAGAGTGCAAAGGACCTGCCGGACGTCGAGCGCACCGCACTCGCGCAGCGCTTCGACGTTCAGGGCGCGCGGCTGGCAGCACGACAGAGCGCGGCGCAGCTCGGCCTGGCGCGCACATCGCGCTGGACGGGCGATCTCGAACTCGGCCTCGAGCGCAACAGCAGCAATGAAGCGCCGACGCAGCGCGGCTGGGAGCTCGGCTTCACGCTGCCGCTCTTCGACGGCGGCGCCGTGGCCACGCAAGCCGAACACGTGCAGCGCCAGGCATTGCTGCGCGCCGAGCAGACCGCCATCGATGCGCGCTCCGAAGTGCGCGAAGCCTACGCCGCGTACCGCAGCGCGTTCGACATCGCGCGCCACCACTTGGACGAGATCGTGCCGCTGAGAAAACGCATCCTCGACGAAAACGTGCTGCGCTACAACGGCATGCTGATCGGCGTCTTCGAGCTGCTCGCCGACGCGCGCTTGCAGATCGCCAGCGTCAACGCCGCGATCGACGCACAACGCGACTTCTGGTTGGCCGAGGCCGACCTCGACATGGCGCTGATCGGCAAGCCGCAGATGACCTCGATGTCTGGTCCATCGCAACCAACGAATGCCGGCAGCGGCGAGGCGCACTGACATGAGCACCACCCGACGCCTTTTCATTGGCGCGTCCGCCATCGCCGCCAGCGCGGTCAGCAAGGCCGCGCTGGCTGCACTTCCCGAGCCGGTGATCCAGGACAAGCCCGACACGATGCCGCCGCTCGTGCCCAACAGCGGCCGCCCGTACAACCCGGTGGTGACGTTGAACGGCTGGACCTGCCCCTGGCGCATGAACAACGGCGTCAAGGAGTTCCACCTCGTCGCCGAACCCGTGGTGCGCGAGATGGCGCCCGGCTTCAAGGCGCACCTGTGGGGCTACAACGGCCAGAGCCCGGGGCCGACGATCGAGGTCGTGGAAGGCGACCGCGTGCGCCTGTTCGTCACGAATCGCCTGCCGGAGGTCACGAGCATGCATTGGCACGGCCAGCGCCTGCCCAACGGCATGGACGGCGTGACCGGCCTCACGCAGCCGCCGATCGAGCCCGGCAAGACCTTCGTCTACGAGTTCGTCGCGCGCCGGCCGGGCACCTTCATGTACCACCCGCACGCCGACGAGATGGTGCAGATGGCGATGGGGATGATGGGCTTCTGGGTCACGCACCCGAAACAAAAACATCCGCTGATCGACGAGGTGAATCGCGACTTCTGCTTCCTGCTCAACGCCTACGACGTCGAGCCCGGCAGCGCGACGCCGAAGATCATGACGATGCTCGACTTCAACCTGTGGAGCTGGAACAGCCGCGTCTTCCCCGGCATCGACCCGCTGGTCGTGCGCAAGAACGACAAGGTGCGCCTGCGCATCGGCAACCTGACGATGACGAACCACCCGATCCACCTGCACGGCCACGAGTTCACCGTCACCGGCACCGACGGCGGGCCGACGCCGCGCGCCTCGCGCTGGCCGGAGGTGACGGTGGACATCGCCGTCGGCCAGATGCGCCAGCTCGAATTCGTCGCCGACGAAGAAGGCGACTGGTCCTTCCACTGCCACAAGAGCCACCACACGATGAACGCGATGGGCCACAACGTGCCGACGATGATCGGCGTCGATCACCGCGGCGTCGCCCGCCAGATCACCAACCTGATACCCGACTACATGGCGATGAGCGAGCGCGGCATGCACGACATGACCGAGATGGAAATGCCGCTGCCCGACAACACCGCGCCGATGATGACCGGCACGGGACCCTTCGGCGCCATCGGCATGGGCGGCATGTTCAGCGTCGTCAAGGTGCGCGCCGACCAGAAGGCCGGCGACTACAAGGACCCCGGCTGGTTCAAGCACCCGCCGGGCACGGTGGCATTTGAGTGGAAGGGGCCGCTGGCCGAGCCGGCGCGTTTTGGCGCCGAGAAGGCTGCCGCTTCCGCCACGCCCCAACGCGAGATTGAAGTGCGTGTGCGTAAACCCAAAGGCCACGACGGCCATTGACTGTGCAACCCGAGGAGCAATCGGTATGAAGACCATCGCCTCTGGCATCGCCCTGCTGTTCGCCTGCGCGCCCGCGATGGCGCAAACGAGCCCTTACGCCGGACAAGCAGCGCGTCCGGTCAAGGCCTTGAGCGAGCACGAACAGAACGCCCTGACTCAAGGCCACGGCATGGGTTTCGCCAAGGCCGCCGAATTGAACGGCTACCCCGGCCCGATGCATGTCATCGAGCTGTCGCGCCGGCTCGACCTGACGTCCGAACAACGCAGCGCGAGCGAGAAGCTGATGGCCGAGCACAAGGCGCGTGCGCGCGGGTTGGGTGCGCAGGTGCTCGACGCCGAGCGTGCGCTCGACCGCCTGTTTGCCGAGCGCCGGGCCGACGCGGCTGCCGTGGACACGGCGACGCGGCGCGTCGGCGAGCTGAACGCCGCGCTGCGCGCCGAGCACCTGCAGACCCACATCGCGCAAACCGCGCTGCTGAGCCCGCAGCAAGTCGCGCGCTACCAGACGCTGCGCGGTTATGACAACGCGGCCGGTCACGACCCTGCCAAGCACCACCGCTGATGGCCACGCTCGACGTCATTTCCAACCTGCATCGGCGGCCCGACGTGTCGTTGGCACGAAGTCGCTATGCCGTCATGGCGACGCGCTATGACGCGAGCTGCCATCGCATCGAGCCATTGCGCGCCTTGGCGATCGACAAGCTGGCCTTGCGGCCGGGCGACACCGTGATCGATGTCGCCTGCGGCACCGGCGCGACGACCGAAGCGCTGGCCCGTGCGGTGGGGCCGGGCGGCTGCGTGATCGGCATCGAGCTGTCGCCGCAGATGGCGGCGCTCGGCAGCCAGCGGCTGCGCAGCGCGGGTCTGGCGCAAGCGCGCATCGAAGTCGCCGCGGTGCAGCACGCGGTGCTGGCCGAGCGCGCCGACGCCTTCCTGTTCTCGTACACGCACGATGTGCTGCAACAGCCCGAAGCCGTGGCCGCACTGACCCACCTGGCCAAGCCCGGCGCCCGCTACGCGCTGCTCGGTATGCGCACCCTGCCCTGGGTATGGGGCTGGCCCGTCAACCTCTTCGTGATGTGGCGCGCACGGCGCTACCTCACCACGTATCACGGTCTCGCGGCGCCTTGGGCGCGCCTCGCGGCCGTGAGCCGCGAGTTCAGCCTCGTCGGCAGCTGGCACGCCGGCACCAGCTATCTGGCCCTCGGCACGTTTTCCTAAGGAGATGACTTTTGAAGCAGCACAGCAAACGCAAGATGATCAGTGCCGCTCTCGGTGCAGGCCTGTTGACCCTGGCCCGCGCCGCGTCCGCGCACAGCGAGAAACCCCAGGCCAAGAAGACCGCTGTCCTGAAGAAGGAACAGAAGGACTGGGGCATCGCCGGTGACGCCAAGGACGTGAAGCGCAGCATCGACTGCAGGATGCTCGACACGATGCGCTTCAGCCCCGACCGGGTCAACGCGAAACTCAACGAGACGATTCGCTTCACCGCCAGCAACAACGGCCGCGTGCTGCACGAGTTCGTGATCGGCACCAGGAAAGAGAACGCCGCGCACTACGAATACATGAAGAGGTTCCCGAACATGGAGCACGACGAACCGTGGATGGCGCATGTGGCCGCCGGCGGCAAGTCCGAAATCATCTGGAAGTTCAACCGCCCGGGCGAGTTCGAGTTCGCCTGCCTGATCGCCGGCCACTACGAGGCCGGCATGGTCGGCAAGATCGTCGTCAGCGCTTGAGCACAGCAATTCTTTGAAGGAAACGTCATGACCATTTCCCCGAACCGTCTGCTGGCCGCCGCTGCGTTGGCCTTCTTTTCGATGTCGACTCTGGCGCAAGACGCCGACATGACCGACGCCGAAGTGCGCAAGATCGACAAGGCGCAATCGAAGATCACGCTCAAGCATGGCGAAATCAAGAGCTTGGACATGCCGCCGATGACGATGGTGTTCACGGTCAAGGACAAGGCCGTGCTCGACAGCGTTCAGACCGGCGACAAGGTCAAGTTCAAGGCCGTCAACGAAGCCGGCAAGTACACCGTGACCGAGCTGCGGGTCGTTCGCTGAGCCGTCGGATCGCGGGTTGACGGAGGTCAAGCCACACCGCGGACGCGAGGCCTAGCATCGGGCTGTGATGATCTTTGTGCGCCGCTCCTTGCGGACCAGCTGGATGGCCAATGCCGTGTTGTGGCTCGGCCTGTTCGGCTTTGCCATTGGCTGGGCCAATGCCTGCCTGGCGCACGAGCCGCCGCAGGGCGCGGGCGGGATGGAGCAGCAGGCGGCTGCGCCCGCGCATGCGCCACACGGGCCCGGCGATGCCGACCCGCACGAGTGCAATGCGGCGCTGGACGACTGCCAGAGCCTGTGCAATGTGCAGCAGAACCTCCTGCCGAAGTCGGAGCCGCCACGCGGGCTGGATGGCGCAGCGTGGCTGCCTGCCATCCCGGCGTTCACCGTCGCGTGGGCGGTCGATCGGGCTCCTGCGCAGCGCCCCCCGCGAACAAGGACTTCGCCACCGCGCCTTGCGCTGGTCCTTCGTTTCCTGCGGCTGACGCTGTAGCGCCTCGAACCCGCCGGCGCGCGGGCTCCCGACTTCGGGCGGCGCGCGCCTGCGCCCTGACAGCCTTTGCGCTGTTGCACATCACCCCCACCACGATCAGGAGCAATCCATGAACTCGCTTCGCAAAATCTCGCTCGCCGCCGCACTCGTCGCCACGCTCGGCGCCTGCGCTCAGACCCCTTCGTCAGCCCCCGCCGCCGGCGGCATGCCCGGCATGGCCTCGCCACCGGCAGCCATGGGCGAGCGCATGTCGAAGATGGATGCGCACATGAAAGCCATGAGCGAGATGCACGACAAGATGGCCCGCGCGCGCACGGCCGAGGAACGCAATGCCCTGATGCCCGATCACATGAAGCTGATGCAGGAGGGCATGGCCATGATGGGCGGCATGGGCCCCGGCGGTATGCGGGGCATGGGCGGCATGGGTGCGATGTCCGGCGACATGGCCGGCCATCAGCAGATGATGGAAAAGCGCATGGAGATGATGCAGTCGATGATGCAGATGATGATGGACCGCATGCCTGCGGCGACCGCCCGCTGAGGCCCCCACTTTTCAAGGGGCACCCCATGAACGCACAACTTCAAGTGATGTTTCTCGCCGCGCTGGTCAGCACCGCCCCCGTGCTGGCCCAGACCACCGCGCCCGTCGTGAAAGTCCTCGCCGCCGCCGAGGACGCGACGCAGAAAACCGTGTTGATCGGCCGCGCGTCGGCCGGCAACATGATCGTCGTCTTCGAGCTCGAAGCCGCCAAGGGCATGTGGATGCCGATGGGCACGCCGTCGAAGTGGGTCGAACATCCGGTGGCCAAGGGCGAGACCTTCCACGTCGAGGTCAAGCCGGTCGATCCGAAGTCGAAGACGCGCATCGCCTATGCCGACGTGAAATTCAGCGCCGTCAATCGCGACAACAAGAAGCAGGTGTCCGGCACGCTGCACCCGATGTGGGGCGGCAGCGGCCTGCACTACGCGGTCAACAGCCCGCTGGCCGGCGATGGCACGTACGAGGCGACGATCACCGTCGGCGTGCCCGCATTCGGCCGCGCGCCCGCGGACAAGGACCTGTGGATGAAGCCGGTCAGCACGAAGTTCCACTTCAAGCTTGCCGGCAGCAAACTGATCGAAGTCACGGAACCCGAGCCTGAGCCAAAGTGATCCTCGGCCGCATCGCGCTCGCATCGCCTCGCGGTGGCCTCCAACAACGACGCGGCGCGTCTTCACTCGGCCAGCGCTTGCAGCCTTTCGGCGAGCGTGGCCGCCGACAACTCGCCGACTCGCGTGCTCACCAGCCGCCCGTGGGCGTCGAAGAACAGCGTCGTCGGCAGGGCGCGTTGTTTCAAGGCAGCGCCGGCTTGCCAGTTCACGTCGATCAGCACGTTGCGCAGCGGCAGTTGGCGCGCTTGCAGCCATGCGCCCACCTTGTCGGTGGCCTCGCCCTGGTTGACGAAAACGAAGTTGACGCCGGGACGCTCGAGTTGCGCCTGGTGCAGCACCGGCATCTCGCGCACGCAGGGCGGACACCAGGTGGCCCACAGGTTGACGACCGTCGGCTTGCCCTTGAACGCGGCCAGATTCACCGGCCGGCCGTCCAGCGACGTCAGCTCGAGCGCCGGCAGCGCCGGCCCGGTCTCGGGCCGCACCGACAACGCGACAGCGCCCAGCGCCCAGACGACGGTGCCCGTCAGCAGCGCCGAGCGCAGCGCCTTCTTCAATGCCGGAAGGGGCGTTGGGCGGCCGAGCGCGAACAGCCAGGCGCCGACGAAGCCGGCGGTCGGGCTCCAGCCGCCGTCGCGGATGTCGAGGATGGCCAGCGGCGCCGCGAAGTACGCCGCGCGGAACTCCCAGACAAACGCCAGCCGGGCGACGACCAGCCCGAGCAGGATCGTCTTCCACACCACGGGCTCGACGGCGATGCCGGCTTTGCGGCCGATGCGATTGCCGACAAACAGCGTCGCCGCCAGCGCGGCGAAGGCGAGCAGCAGCGAATACGGCAAGACGAATGGTCCGACGACCAGGGCGTTGTTCAAGTGCAGAAACTTTCTTCGATCGGAGGACAATCATGAGACATGACGACCAGTGTGAAGCAACCCACGCGGTGGCCGGCGCGATGAATCCGCCGAGGCGCCATTGGCTGATCGCCGCTGCAGCGATGGCGTGCCTGCCGGCCGCGACGCGGGTGGCGGCTGCCGAGCGCACCCTGGTCGAGGTCTGGAAGAGCCCGAGCTGCGGCTGCTGCAAGGACTGGGTCGCGCACCTCGAAGGCCACGGCTTTGCGGTCAAGGTGAGCGACGTCGGCAACACCGGCATGCGTGGCCGCCTGGGCATCCCGGCCACCCTCGGCTCGTGCCACACCGCCCTGGTCGGCGGCTACGCGATCGAAGGCCATGTGCCGGCACGCGACATCCAGCGCCTGCTCGCCGAACGCCCGCAGGCGATCGGTCTGGCGGTGCCGGGCATGCCGATCGGCTCGCCCGGCATGGACGGCCCGGCCTACGGCGGCCGGCGCGACCGCTACGACGTGCTGCTGCTGCGCAAGGACGGCAGCACGGCCGTCTTCGCCAGCCACGGCTGATGATGAACAACGCCGTGCGCGCTGGGGTGCTGCTTGCCGTCGGCGTGGTGCTGCGCGATTGCGCGTTGCTGGCTGCCGGCGTGCTGCTCTTGGCCGCACGCATGGAAGACCGCCTGGACGCCTGTCCCGACCGCGCGCACGCGTGGCTGCGCTGCCTGCTCGGCGGCGCGCTGCTGGTCGTCGCCGGTGGCTTGCTCGCAGCCCACACCAGCAGCGTCTTCCTCGGCTGGTGGCCGGTGGGCCAGCGCGCCGGGCCGATGCTCGCTCTGGTGCTGGCGCCGGTGGTCGCACTCGGCGGCCTGGCGTGGCGCGAGGTCTCGCCGCTGCACCTGGCCGCCGCGCTCGGTGCCCCCGCCGCGTTGCTGGTGGCGCTGCAATGGGCACCGTGGGCGCCCTGCGCCTTCGCAGCGCTGGCCGCGCTCTACGTCATCGCCGATGGCGCGCGCCACCTCGGCCCCGTCGCGCGCGGCCTGGCCGCGCCGCACCACGAGCAATGAAGAGCGCGCCGCGTCTCTTCACGGTGCTGCGCCGCTCGCGGGCCGGTGTCGTTGTGCTGGCGCTCGCCGCCCTGCTCTGCGCGCAGACGGCGCTGGCCTTCTACCGCTGCCCGCAACTGACGGCGAGCAGCGCGGCAGCCGCGGACAGGACGCCCTGCGAGCAGATGGACCGCGAGTCGCCGGCCTTGTGCAAAGCCTTCGTGCAAGGCGATGCGCAAGGTCTGGACGGCAAGCGCCCGGCGGTCGACGTCGCTGCCGCGGCGCCGCTGTGGGCCGCGTTGCTGCTGTCCTTCGCGCTGCCGCTGCAAACGCGGCCGGTGGTGCGTCGCGCGCCGCTGCGCACGCGGCCGCCGCCGTTGTGGATCACGCTCGGTCGCCACCGCGATTGAAGCGTTCCTGAGCATCGTGCAGGCGCATGGCGTGCCGCCGTGCGCCTGGCTTGCCGCCACCGGCGGCGATGTCTGTCGGGAACCACCATGCAACGATCCTTGTCTTGCCCACGCGCGCTGCTGGCGCTGGCCATCAGCCTGCTCAATGCAGCCGCCGCAGCGCAATCACCTCGCCTGAACTTCGATGACGCGCTGCGCCGCGCCACCGAACAGGCGCCCGCGCTGCGCGCGCAAGACGCCGCAGCCAGCGCTGCGCGCGAGCGCGCCGTGGCCGCGGCGCAGTTGCCCGACCCGGTGCTGCGCGTCGGCGTCGCCAACCTGCCGATCGACGGGCCGGAGCGCTTCAGCCTGACGCGCGACTTCATGACGATGCGCAACATCGGCATCGCGCGCGAGTTCACGCGCGAGGACAAACGCCGCGCGCGCGCTGCCGGCTTCGAGGCCGAGGCCGGCGTCGCCCTGGCGCAGCGCGACGAGCGCCAAGCGACGCTGCGCCAGGCCACCGCGCTGGCCTGGCTCGAACGGCATGACCTCGAACGCTTGCACGCCTTGCTGGCGCAGCAGCACGAGCAGAACCGGCTGGCGTTGGAAGCCGCCGAAGCCGCCTACCGCGGTGCTCGCGGCACGCTGGCCGACGTGCTCGCGGCGCGCGCCGAACTGGCCACGCACGGCGACCGCATGGCCGGCGTGCAGGCGCGCATCGCTCAGGCGCAGGCGATGCTCGAACGTTACGTCGGTGCCGACGCTGCAAAGGGGACCCTCGGCGAGCGGCCCGACGTGGGAAGGTCTGCGCGCCCGAACGTGCCGATCGACGCGACGCCGATGCTGACCACGCTGTCGCGCGACATCGCGCGTGCCGAAGCCGACGTCGCCGCGGCACGCAGCGAGCGCCACGGCGACTGGAGCGCCGAGCTGATGTTCAGCCAGCGCGGGCCGCAGTTTTCGAACATGGTCAGCGTCACGCTGTCGGTGCCGCTCACCACCTCGCGCGCCGACCGCCAGGATCGCGAAGTCGCGGCACGCACCGCCGCGCTCGAGCGCGCGCGGGCCGAGCAGGAGGAGGCGCGGCGCGAGCAGCGTGCTCGCCGCGCCGCGCTCGAAGTCGAATGGCTGAGTGCACTCGACCGCGGTGCGCAGCATGAGAAGGAACTGCTGCCGCTGGCCGAGGAGCGCACGCGCCAGGCGCTGTCGGCCTACCGCGCCGGCACCGGCACGCTGGCCGCTTTGTTCGAAGCGCGGCGGTCTGAGCTCGGCGCGCGCATCGAGCGCCTGCAGCAGGACACCGACGCCGCCCGCGCGTGGGCGCAACTCAACACGCTGTTTGCCGGAGTCACCCCATGAAACGCAACACCGTCTTGATCAGCGTGGCCGTGCTGGCTGCCGTCGTCGGCACCGGCATCGGCGCCTACTACTTCGGCATGAACCGCGGCTGGAACATGGCCGCCGCGCCGGCAGCAACATCGGCCGCCGCCGCTGATCCGTCGGCGTGGACGATCCCGCAGGGCGAAGCGGCGACGAAGCGCCACATCGAACAAGGCATCAAGGCCGGCGACGTGGACCCGGCGACAGGCCGCGCGGTGCTGTATTACCACGACGCGATGGTGCCCGGCAAACGCTTCGACACGCCGGGCAAGTCACCCTTCATGGACATGATGCTGGTGCCGGTGTATGCCGGCGCCGGCGGCAACGACACGGGCACCGTGACGGTCAGCCCGCGCGTGCAACAGAACCTCGGCCTGGCCACGGCCGTCGTCAGCGAGGGCACGATCGCGCCCAAAGTCAGCGCGATCGGCAACATCGCGTGGAACGAGCGCGACCAGGCCGTCGTCGCTGCGCGCGCCGCAGGTGTCGTCGAAAAGCTCTACGCCCGTGCGCAGTTCGACCGCATCGCCGCCGGCGCGCCGGTGGCAGAACTCTTCGTGCCCGACTGGATGGCAGCGCAAGAGGAATTCTTGTCGCTGCGGCGCTCGACAGCGAGCGAGATGGCGCCGCTGATCGACGCCGCACGCCAGCGCATGTTGCTCGCCGGCATGGTTGAGGCGCAGATCGCCGAGGTCGAGACAGACCGGCCGCGTGCAGGCGCGCACCACCGTGCGCGCGCCGATCGGCGGCTTGATCGCCGAGGTGATGGTGCGCGAGGGCATGGCGGTCGCCGCAGGCGCGACCCTCGTGCGCATCAACGGCACCGGCACCGTGTGGGCGCAGGCCGAGGTGCCCGAGAGCCAGGCCGCGCTGCTCAAGCCCGGCACGCCGGTGCGCGCGACCACGCCGGCGTTGGCGGGCCTGGCTTTCACGGGCCGCGTGCAATCGCTGCTGCCCGACGTGAACCCCGCGACGCGCACGATCAAGGCGCGGGTCGAGCTCAACAACGCCGGCCTGCGCCTGGTGCCCGGCATGACGGTGTCGATGAGCTTCGCCGACTTGCAAGCCGACAAGGTGTTGCTGGTGCCGAGCGATGCGGTGATCCAGACCGGCACGCGCTCGGTGGTGATGGTGGCCGAAGACGGCGGGCGCTTCCGGCCGGTGGAGGTGGAGACCGGCGTCGAGAGCGGCGGCCAGACGGCGATACGCAAGGGGCTCGCAGGCGGGCCAGCGCGTCGTCGTGTCGTCGCAGTTCTTGATCGACTCTGAGGCGAGCCTGAAAGCAGTCGAGACACGCTTGAACCGCAGCGAGGCCAAGCCATGATCGCGCGCCTGATCCGCTGGTCGATCGCGAATCGCTTCCTCGTGCTGCTCGCGACTGCGATGGTCAGCGCCTGGGGCGTGGTGTCGCTGATGCGCACGCCCGTCGATGCGCTGCCCGATCTGTCGGACGTGCAAGTGATCATCCGCACGCCCTGGCCGGGCCAGGCGCCGCGTCTCGTCGAAGACCAGGTGACCTATCCACTCGCGACGACGATGCTCTCGGTGCCCGGCGCGAAAACAGTGCGCGGCTACTCGTTCTTCGGCGACTCGTTCGTCTATGTGCTGTTCGCCGACGGCACCGACCTGTACTGGGCGCGCTCGCGCGTCGTCGAGGTGCTGAACCAGGTGACGTCGCGATTGCCCGCCAATGCGAAACCCGCGATCGGGCCCGATGCCACCGGCGTCGGCTGGATCTACCAGTACGCGCTGGTCGATCGCAGCGGCAAGTTGGATGCCGGCCAGTTGCGCGCGCTGCAGGACTGGTTCCTGCGCTTCGAGCTGAAGACGGTCGAAGGCGTGGCCGAAGTCGCGACCGTCGGCGGCATGGTGCGCCAATACCAAGTGGTGCTCGACCCCGACCGCCTCGCGGCCTACGGCATCTCGCACAACCGCGTCATCGACGCGTTGAAGCGCGCCAACCAGGAGGCCGGCGGCGCGGTGCTCGAACTCGGCGAGGCCGAGTACGTGGTGCGCGCCTCGGGCTACCTGCGCTCGCTGGACGACTTTCGCGCCGTGCCGCTGATGACGACCGACGCCGGCGTCTCGGTGCGCCTGGCCGACGTGGCGCGCATCCAGGTCGGCCCCGAGATGCGGCGCGGCATCGGTGAGCTCGATGGCCAGGGCGAAGCCACCGGCGGCGTGATCGTGATGCGCTCGGGGCAGAACGCGCTGGCGACCATCGCTGCGGTCAAGGCCAAGCTCGAAGCGCTCAAGCCCGGCCTGCCGCACGGTGTGGAGATCGTGACCACCTACGACCGCTCGGGCCTGATCGAACGCGCCGTCGCCAACCTGCGCAACAAGCTGGCCGAGGAGTTCGTCGTCGTGGCCCTCGTCTGCGGCCTGTTCCTGCTGCACCTGCGCTCGGCCTTCGTCGCCATCGTCTCGCTGCCGCTGGGCGTGCTGATCGCCTTCATCGTGATGCGCTACCAGGGCGTGAATGCCAACATCATGTCGTTGGGCGGCATCGCGATCGCGATCGGCGCGATGGTCGATGCCGCGGTGGTGATGATCGAGAACGCGCACAAGAAGCTGGAGCGCTGGGCGCACGAGCATCCGGACCGAACGCTGGCCGGTGAAGAACGCTGGCGCGTGATCGGTGACGCGGCGGCGGAAGTGGGACCGGCCCTCTTCCTCTCGCTGCTCATCATCACGTTCAGCTTCGTGCCGGTGTTCAGCTTGCAGGCGCAGGAGGGGCGGCTGTTCGCGCCGCTGGCCTTCACCAAGACCTATGCGATGGCCGCGTCCGCGGGGCTGGCGGTGACGCTGATCCCGGTGCTGATGGGCTACCTCGTGCGCGGGCGCATTCCCGAGGAGCGCGCGAACCCGATCAACCGCGCGCTGATCGCGATCTATCGGCCGCTGCTGAACGCGGTGCTGAAGTGGCCGAAGGCCACGCTGCTGGTGGCCGCACTCGCGCTCGTCGCGAGCGCGTGGCCGTTGACGCGCCTCGGCGCCGAATTCATGCCGCCGCTCGACGAAGGCGACCTGCTCTACATGCCGAGCGCGCTGCCCGGCCTCTCGGCCGGCAAGGCGGCCGAGCTCTTGCAGCAGACCGACCGCCTGATCCGCACGCTGCCCGAGGTGCAGAGCGTGCACGGCAAGGCCGGCCGCGCCGAAACCGCCACCGACCCGGCGCCGCTGGAGATGTTCGAGACGACGATCCAGTTCAAGCCGCGCGACCAGTGGCGGCCGGGCCTCACGCCCGAAGCGCTGATCGACGAGCTCGACCGCACGGTGCGTGTGCCGGGGCTGACCAACATCTGGGTGCCTCCCATCCGCAACCGCATCGACATGCTGGCCACGGGCATCAAGAGCGCCGTCGGCATCAAGGTCGCGGGGCCGGACCTGGCGACGATCGACCGCGCGGCGCTGGCCATCGAGCAGGCCGTGAAAGGCGTGCCCGGCGTGTCGAGCGCCCTGGCCGAACGGCTGACCGGCGGGCGCTACATCGACATCGACATCCAACGCGACAAGGCGGCGCGCTTCGGCATGAACATCGCCGACGTGCAATCGGTCGTGAGTTCCGCCATCGGCGGCGAGAACATCGGCGAGACCGTGGAAGGCACGCAGCGCTTTCCGATCTCGGTGCGCTACCCGCGCGAGCTGCGCGATTCGCTCGACAAGCTGAAGCGCCTGCCCATCGTCAGCGAGCGTGGCGCGCGTCTCGTGCTCGGCGACGTGGCCGATATCCGCATCAGCGACGGCCCGCCGATGCTGCGCAGCGAGAACGCGCGCCTGGCCGGCTGGATCTATGTCGACGTGCGCGAGCGCGACCTCGCGTCCACCGTGCGCGAGATGCAGCGCACCGTGGCCGAGCAGGTGGCGCTGCCGGCGGGGGTGTCGGTGGCGTGGTCGGGCCAGTTCGAGTACCTCGAACGCGCCGCGGCGCAGCTGAAGATCGTCGTGCCGTTCACGCTGATGATCATCTTCGTGCTGCTGTACCTGACGTTCCGGCGCATCGACGAAGCGCTGCTGATCATGGCCACGCTGCCCTTCGCGCTGGTCGGCGGCATCTGGCTGCTGTGGGTGCTCGGCCACCACCTCTCGGTGGCCAGCGCCGTCGGCTTCATCGCGCTCGCGGGCGTGGCCGCGGAGTTCGGCGTCATCATGCTGCTCTACCTGAAGCACGCCTGGGACGAGCGACAGCAGAGCGCCGAATCCTTGCTCGATGCCATCCGCGACGGCGCCGTGCTGCGCGTGCGCCCCAAGGCGATGACGGTGGCCGTGATCCTGGCCGGCCTGCTGCCGATCCTCTTCGGCAGCGGCACCGGCAGCGAGGTCATGAGCCGCATCGCCGCGCCGATGATCGGCGGCATGGTCAGCGCGCCGCTGCTGTCGATGTTCGTCGTGCCGGCGGCGTGGTTGTTGATGCGAAGGCGGGGTGGAGGTGTGTAACGCAGCCGCTCGCGTCAGGGCCTGCTGGGCTCGCATTGACCACCGACCTGATGAATGGGCCTGGCTTGGAAATCAAACCAGCACCCGCTCGATCCCGCCCGCGTTGGCCTGGGCCACGTACTGAGGCATCCAGTCCTCGCCAAGGATGTGGCGCGCCATCTCGACGACGATGTAGTCGGCTTCGAGCAAACCATTGTTGAGGTCGGCGCCGTAGCGCTTCAGGCCTTGCAGGCAGCTCGGGCAGGAGGTGAGGATCTTGATGTCGTCGCGCTGCTTGACGGCGCCTGATGCACGCAGCGCCGCTTCGTTCTTCTGCAGCTCTTCTTCCTTGCGGAAACGCACCTGCGTCGCGATGTCCGGCCGCGTCACGCCGAGCGTGCCGCTTTCGCCGCAGCAGCGTTCGCTCTTCATCACGTTGTCGCCGACGAGCGCCTTGACGGTCTTCATCGGCTCTTGCAGCTTCATCGGGCTGTGGCAGGGGTCGTGGTACAGGTACGCGCCTTTGCCGTCGAGCTTCAAGCCCTTCTCCAACAGGTACTCGTGGATGTCGATGATGCGGCAGCCGGGGAAGATGTCTTCGAAGCGGTAGCCCTGCAGTTGGTCGTAGCAGGTGCCGCAGGAGACGACAACGGTCTTGATGTCCAGGTAGTTCAGCGTGTTGGCGACGCGGTGGAAGAGCACGCGGTTGTCGGTGATGATCTTGTCGGCCTTGTCGAACTGGCCCGAGCCCTTTTGCGGGTAGCCGCAGCACAGGTAACCGGGCGGCAACACGGTCTGCACGCCGGCGTGCCAGAGCATCGCCTGTGTGGCCAGGCCGACCTGGCTGAACAGGCGCTCGCTGCCGCAGCCGGGGAAGTAGAAGACGGCTTCGGTGTCGGCCGTCGTCGCGCTCGGGTTGCGGATGATCGGCACGTAATGCGCGTCTTCGATGTCGAGCAGCGCGCGCGCGGTTTTCTTCGGCAGGCCGCCGGGCATCTTCTTGTTGATGAAGTGGATCACCTGCTCTTTGATCGGCGCGGCGCCGACCGTCGCCGGCGGCTTCTCCGTCTGGATCTTCGCGGCCAGGCGCAGCATCTGGTTGGCGAAACGCTGCACCTTGAAGCCGACATCGACCATCGCGCTGCGCATCAGCTTGATCGTCTGCGGATTGGTCGCGTTGAGGAAGAACATCGCCGCGGCGTTGCCGGGGCGCCAGGTCTTGTGCCCCATCTTGCGCAGCAGGTTGCGCATGTTCATCGACACGTCGCCGAAGTCGATGTTCACTGGGCACGGCGACAAGCACTTGTGGCAGACGGTGCAGTGGTCGGCCACGTCTTCGAACTCTTCCCAATGGCGCAGGCTGATGCCGCGCCGCGTCTGCTCTTCGTAGAGGAAGGCTTCGATCAGCAGCGACGTGGCGAGGATTTTGTTGCGCGGGCTGTAGAGCAGGTTGGCGCGCGGCACATGCGTGGCGCAGACAGGCTTGCACTTGCCGCAGCGCAGGCAGTCCTTGATTGAGTCGGAGATCGCGCCGATGTCGCTGCGCTGCATGATCAGCGACTCGTGGCCCATCAGGCCGAAGCTGGGGGTGTAGGCGGCGGAGAGGTCGGCGGCGAACGCGTCCGCGCCATGACCACGCAGCAGTTTTCCCTTGTTGAAGCGGCCTTCGGGATCGACGCGCTGCTTGTAGTCGGTGAAGCCACGCAGTTCGTCGTCGGTCACGAACTCGAGCTTGGTGATGCCGATGCCGTGTTCGCCCGAGATCACGCCGTCGAGCCGCCGTGCCAGCGCCATGATGCGGCCGACCGCTTCATGCGCCGTTTGCAGCATCGCGTAGTTGTCGCTGTTGACCGGTATGTTCGTGTGCACGTTGCCGTCGCCGGCATGCATGTGCAGTGCGGCCCAGACGCGGCCGCGCAAGACTTCCTTGTGGATGCGGCGGCACTCGTCGATCACCGGCACGAAGGCGGCGCCGGCGAACAGCGTTTGCAGCGGTTTGAGGATCTGCGTCTTCCACGACGCGCGCAGGCTACTGTCTTGCAGTTGCTCGAAGAAGCCGGCGCTGTCGAGGCCGTTCAGCCAGCCCGACCACAGCGCTTGAACCTCGCCGAGCAGCGACAGCGCCTGCGCAACGCGATCTTCGATCAGCTCGGCGCTGGCGATCTCTTCGGCGTCGTCGCTCTTGCCGAGCGGCAGCGGGCTCTTGCGGAAAAATGCCGTCAGCGCATCGACCAATTCCAGCTTGTTGCGCAACGACAGCTCGATGTTGATGCGCTCGATGCCGTCGGTGTACTCGCCCATGCGCTCCAGCGGAATCACCACGTCTTCGTTGATCTTGAAGGCGTTGGTGTGGCGGGCGATGGCCGCGGTGCGCTTGCGGTCGAGCCAGAATTTCTTGCGCGCATCGGCGGAGACGGCGATGAAGCCCTCGCCGGCGCGCGAGTTGGCAATGCGCACGACCTCGCTCGTCGCCTTGGCCACGGCATGCTCGTCGTCGCCGACGATGTCGCCGACCAAGACCATCTTCGGCAACGTGCCGCGTTTGCTCTTCGTCGCGTAGCCGACGGCTTTGAGATAGCGGTCGTCCAGGTGCTCCAGCCCGGCGAGCTTGACCTGCGACTGAGAGAACAGGTAGTCCTTGATCTCGACGATCGACGGCACCGCGTCTTTCGCGTTGCCGAAAAATTCCATGCACACCGTGCGCACATGCTTGGGCATGCGGTGCACGATCCAGCGCGCACTCGTGATCAGGCCGTCACAGCCTTCCTTCTGAATGCCCGGCAGACCGGCGAGGAACTTGTCGGTGACGTCCTTGCCCAGGCCTTCCTTGCGGAAGGTCGAGCCCGGAATGTCGAGCCTCGCTTGCCGCTCCAGCTTCTTGCCCGTCGCATCGAAGTACTTCAACTCGAACGACGCGACTTCCACGTCATGGATCTTGCCGAGGTTGTGATCCAGGCGCGTGACTTCGAGCCACTTCGCCTCGGGCGTGACCATGCGCCAGCTCGCCAGGTTGTCGAGCGCCGTGCCCCACAGCACCGCCTTCTTGCCGCCGGCGTTCATCGCGATGTTGCCGCCGATGCAGCTCGCCTCTGCCGAAGTGGGATCGACCGCGAAGACATAACCCGCGCGCTCGGCCGCATCGGCCACGCGCTGCGTGACGACACCGGCTTCGCTGAAGACCGTGGCCACCGGAGCCGATAGCCCCGGCAGCGCCACCATCTCGACCTCGCTCATCGCCTCGAGTTTTTCGGTGTTGATGACCGCGCTCTTCCACGTCAGCGGCACCGCGCCGCCGGTGTAGCCGGTGCCGCCGCCGCGCGGGATGATCGTCAGGCCGAGCTCGATGCAGCCCGCCACCAGCGACGCCATCTCAGCCTCGGTGTCCGGCGTCAGCACGACGAACGGCATCTCGACGCGCCAGTCCGTCGCGTCCGTCACGTGCGACACGCGCGACAGGCCGTCGAACTTGATGTTGTCCTTGGCGGTCACGCGGCCGAGCGCGCGGCGCGTCGCCTTGCGCAAATCCCATACCGCGCGGAAGTGCGCGGCAAAGCGCTCGACCGCCGCACGCGCATCGACCAGCAGGTCGCCGACCAACGCATCGCGCTCGCCGTCATCACCCGGCGTGCGCCGCTTCTCGATCTCGTGCAGCCGGTGGTGCAGCGCCTCGATCAGCGCCGCGCGCCGTTTCGGGTTGTCGAGCAGATCGTCTTCGAGGTAGGGGTTCCTCTGCACGACCCAGATGTCGCCCAGCACCTCGTACAACATGCGCGCCGAGCGGCCGGTGCGGCGCTCGCCGCGCAGCTTGTCGAGCAGCTCCCACGCCCGCGCGCCCAGCAGACGGATGACGATCTCGCGGTCGGAAAACGAGGTGTAGTTGTACGGAATCTCGCGCAACCTTTGCAAGTGGGGCGCGCTGTTCTCGTCGTCGGCCAGTGCTTGGCTGGCTTGCAGTGGGAGCGGAGCATTCATAGGGTAGTCCCGATGCTACCGTGCCGCAGAAATGACCTGCTCATTGCAAGGTGGTAAACAAGACAGAGGCGGGCTTCCCCCCTTGCCCGGGGTACGGCTTCCGTGACAGAAACGCGGTTGTCACACAAGCTGGCGAGACTCGCCGGTTTGCATGCATTCACAACCTCCGGAGACCTTGATGAAACTGAAGTCGTTTTCCCTTGCTGCACTGATGTGCGCGACGCTGTCCGCGCAGGCGCAGACCGAGATCACCTGGTGGCACTCGATGACCGCCTTCAACAACGAGTGGGTCAACACGCTGGCCAAGCAGTTCAACGAGAGCCAGAAGACCTACAAGGTGATGCCGATCTACAAAGGCAGCTACGACGAGTCGATGACGGCCGCCATTGCCGCCTTTCGCGCCGGCAATGCGCCGCACATCTTGCAGGTCTTCGAGGTCGGCACGGCAACGATGATGGCCAGCAAGGGCGCCATCGTGCCCGCCGGCAAGGTGATGGCCGATGCCGGCAAGAAGTTCGACGCCAGCTCGTACATCGCCGCGGTGGCCGGCTACTACACGGCGCCCAACGGCCAGATGCTGTCCTTCCCCTACAACAGCTCGACCACGGTGCTCTACATCAACAAGGACGCTTTCAAGGCCGCCGGCATGGACGGCGACAAGCCGCCCACCACCTGGCCAGAGATGGCGCTGGCGGCGGCCAAGTTGAAGGCCAGCGGCCACAAGTGCCCGCTGACGATCGCCTGGCAGGGCTGGACACAGCTGGAGAGTTTCTCGGCCTGGCACAACGTCGACTTCGCGACCAAGCGCAACGGCCTCGGTGGCATGGATGCGCGGCTGAAGTTCAACTCGCCGCTGCATGTGCGCCACATCGAGAACCTGGGCAACATGGCCAAGCAAGGCCTGTTCGTCTACAAGGGCCGACGCAACGTGCCCGAGCCGGCGTTCATCAGCGGTGAGTGCGCGATGGTGACCACGTCCACCGGCTTCTATGGCAACGTCAAGCAGAACGCCAAGTTCAACTGGGCGCTGTCGACGCTGCCCTATTACCCGGACGTGCCGGGCGCGCCGCAGAACACCGTCATCGGCGGCGCCAGCCTGTGGACGCTGGCCGGCAAGAAGCCCGATGACTACAAGGGCGTGGCCGCGTTCTTCGACTTCATCGCCCAGCCGGAGATCGCCGCCAAGACGCACCAGGCCACCGGTTACCTGCCGGTCACCAATGCGGCCTTCCAGATGACCGAGAAGGCCGGCTTCTACAAGAGCAACCCGGGCACCGATGTCGGCCCGACGCAGATGATCCGCAAGGTCACCGACAAGTCGCGCGGCATCCGCCTGGGCAACCACGTGCAGATCCGCGACATCATGGACGAGGAGCTCGAACAGGTCTGGGGCGGCAAGAAGGGCGCGAAGGAAGCGCTCGACTCGGCGGTCAAGCGTGGCGACGAGTTGCTGGAGCGCTTCGAGAAGGCGAACAAAAGCAAGGGCTGATCGCCGAGCGGGGCAGCGTCAGCGGATATGGCTGTCGAAAAACGCGTCTTCTTCCGCTCGCGCTGGCTGCCGTGGGCGCTGCTGGCGCCGCAGGCCTTCGTCATCGTCGCCTTCTTCTTCTGGCCGGCGGGGCAGGCGCTGCTGCAGTCGTTCCAGCAGTCCGACGCTTTCGGCACGTCGGTCGAGTGGGTCGGAATGGAGAACTTCGAGAACCTGTGGAACGACGCGACCTACCTCGCGTCGTTCAAGACCACGGCGGTGTTCTCGATCCTGGTGGCGACGATCGGCCTGTCCGTGTCGCTGATGCTCGCGGTCTTCGCCGACCGCGTGATCAAGGGCGCGGCGGTCTACAAGACGCTGCTGATCTGGCCCTATGCCGTCGCACCCGCGGTGGCCGGCGTGTTGTGGCTGTTCCTGTTCGCGCCGGGCATGGGCATCGTCGCCTATGCACTCGGCCGGATGGGGTTTGAGTGGAACCACCTGCTCAACGGCACGCATGCGATGACGCTGGTCGTGCTGGCCGCGGTGTGGAAGCAGATCTCGTACAACTTCCTGTTCTTCCTCGCCGGGTTGCAATCGATCCCGAAGTCGCTGATCGAAGCGGCGGCGATCGACGGTGCCTCGCCCTGGCGGCGCTTCTGGACGATCGTCTTTCCGCTGCTGTCGCCGACCACGTTCTTCCTGCTCGTCATCAACGTCGTCTATGCCTTCTTCGACACCTTCGCCATCATCGACGCCGCCACGCGCGGCGGGCCGGGCAAGGACACCGCGATCCTGGTCTACAAGGTGTATTACGACGGCTTCAAGGCGCTCGACCTCGGCGGCTCGGCGGCGCAGAGCGTGGTGCTGATGGTGATCGTGATTGCGCTCACGGTGGTGCAGTTCCGATTCGTCGAGAAGAAAGTGAACTACTGAAGTGGTCGAACGCAAACCATTGCTGACAGCGCTGTCGCACTTCGTGCTGCTCATCGGCGTGCTGATCGTCGCCTTTCCGGTCTACATCACCTTCGTCGCCTCGACGCACACCACGCAGCGCATCGCGCAGACGCCGATGCCGCTGCTGCCGGGCGATCAACTGATCAGCAACTACACCAAGGCCCTCACCGGCGAGCGCAGCGGCCCGGGCACCAAGGTGGCGGTCAGCCGCATGATGACGGTGAGCCTCATCAGCGCGCTGATCATCGCCTTCGGCAAGATCGTCATCTCGCTGCTGTCGGCGTTTGCGATCGTTTATTTCCGCTTCCCGTTCCGGCAGTTCTTCTTCTGGGCGATCTTCGTCACACTGATGCTGCCGGTGGAGGTGCGCATCGGGCCCACGTACAAGGTGGTGTCGGACTTCGGCATGCTCAACAGCTACGCCGGCCTCACCGTGCCACTGATCGCCTCGGCCACCGCGACTTTCTTGTTCCGCCAGTTCTTCCTCACCGTGCCCGATGAACTCGTCGAAGCGGCGCGCATCGACGGCGCCGGGCCGATGCGATTTTTCAAGGACGTGCTGCTGCCGCTGTCCACGACCTCGATCGCCGCCCTTTTCGTCATCCAGTTCATCTACGGCTGGAACCAGTACCTGTGGCCGCTGCTGGTGTCCACCGAAGAGCGCATGTACCCTGTTGTGATCGGCATCAAGCAGATGATCTCCGACGGCGACGCGACGAATGACTGGGCCACCATCATGGCCACCGCGATCCTGGCCATGCTGCCGCCGGCGCTCGTCGTGATGCTGATGCAGAAGTGGTTCGTCAAGGGCCTGGTGGATACGGAGAAATAGACTCCGCCCCATGAGTCTGATCGACAGCCTGGCCTGGCACTCCAAGCACCTGCGCTACGCGCTGGGCAAACCGCGCCTGCTCGGCGGCCGCGCGTACAAGATCAAGGGCTACTTCAGCGACAAGTTCTGCCGCGACGACGAACACGAGCCGCATCTCGGCGCGGTCATTGCCGAGTTGTTGAAGCGACGCGAAGGCGCCTTCATCGACATCGGCGTCAACGTCGGCCAGACGCTGTGCAAGCTGCTCGCCACCGGACAGAAGCGGCGCTACATCGGCTTCGAGCCGCAGATCGCCTGCTGCTTCTATGTCGATCAGTTCATCCGCCACAACGGCATCGCCGACGCGCATGTGATTCCGGTGGCGCTCGGCGAAGAACCCGGCGTGCTCGAACTCTTCGCCGACAACGACGATGTCGATGAGAGCGCGTCGTTCGACGCCACCGGCTTTCGCGCCACGATGTCGGCGACGCGCAAAGTGCTGGTGCCGGTGCTGCGCGGCGACACGGCGCTGGCCGACCTGCGTTTGGAAAAGATCGCCGTGCTGAAGATCGACGTCGAGGGCGCCGAGCTCGACGTGCTGCGCGGTCTGCCCGACACGCTGCGCCTGTTGAAGCCGCCGGTGATGTTCGAGGTGCTGCCGAATTTTTTCGGCGCCGAGAAGAAGCCGATCGAAGCGCGCCTGGCCGCCGAGCACAACCAGCGCGCCGAAGCGATCTTCGACTTCTTCACCGCGCACGGCTACGGCGTGCACCAGGTCGACCAGGCCGGCCGCTGGTCGCCGATCAGCGCCTTCCGGCTCGATGACCGCGAAGGCTTCGTCACCTGGGACTACGTGGCCCTGCCGAACAACGACGAATAGGGGACAAGAACAATGGGTGCGATTTCACTGCGCAATGTCGAGAAGGCCTACGGCGCCGGCGCCAAGCTGAACAAGGTCATCCACGGCGTCAATGCCGAGATCAGCGACGGCGAGTTCATCGTCATCGTCGGTCCGAGCGGCTGCGGCAAGAGCACGCTGCTGCGCATGGTCGCGGGGTTGGAAGAGATCAGCGGCGGCGAGATTCACATCGGCGGGCGCATCGTCAACAACCTCGAACCGTCGGAGCGCGACATCGCGATGGTGTTCCAGAACTACGCGCTCTATCCGCACATGAGCGTGTACGACAACATGGCCTACGGCTTGAAGATCGCCAAGGTGCCGAAGGCCGAGATCGAGACGCGGGTGCAGAAGGCGGCGAAGATCCTGGAGCTGTCGCAACTGCTGCAGCGCAAGCCGCGCGAACTCTCCGGCGGCCAACGCCAGCGCGTGGCGATGGGCCGCGCGATCGTGCGCCAGCCGGCGGTGTATCTGTTCGACGAGCCTCTGACCAACCTCGACGCCAAGCTGCGCGCGCAAACGCGGCTCGAAATCCAGAAGCTGCACGCCGAGCTCGGCACCACGTCGCTCTTCGTCACCCACGACCAGGTCGAAGCGATGACGCTGGCGCGAGCGCATGATCGTCATGAACGCCGGCCGCATGGAGCAGATCGGCACGCCCGAAGAGGTCTATCAGCGCCCGGCGACGACCTTCGTCGCCAGCTTCATCGGCAGCCCGCCGATGAACCTGATGGAGGGCCAGGCCGATGGCACGCGCTTCACCATCGGCGGCGTCACGCTGCAACTGCCGGCCGCCGCACCGCGCAACGGCGCGCTGCTGCTCGGCGTGCGGCCCGAACATGCCGACCCGGCTGCCGAACGGCTGGTCGCTGAAAGTCGATGTCGTCGAGATGCTCGGCGCCGAGCGGCTCGTCTACTGCAAGCTCGGCGAGAGCTTGTTCACCGTGCGTCTCGATGCGACGCTGCCTGCGCCGTCGTCGGCAGCCTGCTGACGGTCGCCGTCGACGCCAAGCATCTGCACTGGTTCGATCCGCAAACCGAAACAGCGCGTCGCATGAGCAGCCCTTGGCCTTTGTGGATCGCCCACCGCGGCGCCGGCAAGCTGGCGCCCGAGAACACGCTGGCCGCGTTTCGCCTCGGTGCGCAGCACGGCTACAGCGCGTTCGAGTGCGACGTGAAGCTTGAGCGCTGACGGCGTGCCCTTCCTGCTGCACGACGCGACGCTCGACCGCACGAGCAACGCGCAGGGCGTCGCCGGCGACAAGCCGTGGGCCGAGCTGTCGCGCGTCGATGCCGGCACGTGGCACAGCCGCGCGTATGCGGGCGAGCCGCTGCCCACACTCGACAACATTGCCGCGTTCTGCCACGCAAGCAACCACGCGCTGAACATCGAGATCAAGCCGACGCCGGGCACTGACCGGCACACCGGCGAGGTCGTCGCACGCGAGGCCGAGCGCCTGTGGGCCGGGCGCGCCACACCGCCGCTGCTCAGCTCGTTCGAGCCGGAAGCACTCGAAGGCGCACGCAGCAGCGCGCCGCAACTGCCGCGCGCGCTGCTGATCGACACGCTGGTGCGAAGGCTGGTTCGAGCTGCGCGCAACAGTCTCGGCTGCGTCGCGGTCGTTGCCAACTACCGCCTATTCAACGCCGAGATGGTCGCGCGCCTGCACGCTGCGAACCAGTGGGCGCTGTGCTACACGGTCAACGACGAATCAAGCGCGCGCGCCCTGCTCGGCATGGGGCTCGATGGGCTGATCACCGACGCCGTCGATCGCTTCTCTGCGCACGCTGGGCGGCTCGGCCTCTGAGAGTCGGCAGCACCGACACGGCAGCCTCCGCGCCCAAAGCGTCTTCCTCGCTCTCCGGCTTCGGCAACTCGCGCACGCCGCGCAGCATCGTCAAGCGCCACACCACCGCTGTGGCGACCAGCGCGCTCGCACCGGCAAACAGCAGCGACGCGCGCAGGCTCACATGCTCGCCGAGCCAGCCGCCGATGAGCGCGCCCGGCCCGGCGGGCAGCAGGATCAGCCAGCGCATCGTGCTCGTCATGCGGCCGAGCAGCGGCGCCGGGGTCACCGACTGCCGCAGCGACAGGAAGTTGATGTAGATCAGCACCGCGCCGACGCCGAACAGGAACAGCATCAGCGCGAACATCAAGCCGGCCCAGCGCATTGGCCGGCGCGGCGGCGAGCAGCAGCCAGCCGAGGCCGCAGATGCCCAGGCCGAGCAGCAGGCACGGCCCCGGCCCGATGCGCGACGAGATGCGATGCCCCATCGTGCTGGCCAGCACCGTGCCGGCGCCGAGGCCGACGAAGGACAGGCCGATCTGCGATTCGTTCAGGCCGAGCGTGCGCGTGGCAAACAGAATCTGCACGACGACCGCGGCGTGATGGCACATCTGCCAGACGCCGACGGTGCAGGCCATGGTCACCAGCAGCGGCGTGCCGCGCACGAAGCGGATGCCGGCTTTGAGGTCACGCCAGAAGTGCTGGTCCTTCTTCGGCGTGATGACCTCCTGCACGCGCACGCCGCGCAGGATCAGCACCGAGACGATCAGCATCAGCGCGTCGAGCAGCAGCGCCACCGGCGCGCCCACCGACTTGATCAGCGCGCCGGCAAAACCGGGGCCGGCGACTTCAGCGCCGGAGCTCGCCAGCGCATTGCGCGCATGCGCTTCGACCAGGCGGTCGCGCGAGACGACCTGCGTGAGCACGATCTGCGCCGCCGAGCCGGCCACCGAATAGACGCAGCCCATGATGAAGGCGACGACGTACATCCACGGCATGGCCAGCCAGCCGAGGTAGTACGCCGCCGGCACGGTGAGCACGACCAACGACAGCAGCAGCTCGCCGGCGATGTACACCGGCAGCTTGCGCACGCGGTCGAGCCACACGCCCGACGGCAGCGACAGCAGCACGAAGGGCGCGATCTCCATCGCCACCAGCAGGCCCATCTGCGTCGGCGAGGCGTGCAGCAGCACGACGGCGGTCAGCGGCAGCGCCAGCATCGTCACCTGGCCGCCGAGCGAGGAGATCAGGATCGACGTCCACAGGCGGCGGTAGGCGGCGTCGCGCAGCAGATCGTTGGCGGGCAGCGCAAAGCGCTGCTTCAAGGCGGGCCACCAACGCGACGGTAAGACGAGTGACAACATGGTGAGGAAAAACAGTTCGGGCCTGACGCTGATCGCTCAGCGCAGGCCCGACGGGATGCTGGAGCGAGAAAACTAGTCGATGCGCGCACCGACGGCGAGCCAATGCGCGCAGTCGGCATGGGTTCGGGATGTCGTGGGTGGTGGTCATCGGGTGTTCTCGCTGGTGTGCTGGCAATGTAGCAGCGGCGTCGCCGGCCGAACAGTCCCAGTCCCTAGCTTCTGTAGTCCGCATTGATGGTGACGTAGTCGTGCGACAGGTCGCAGGTCCAGACCGTCGCATGCGCCGGGCCGCGGTGCAGATCGACGCGGATCGTGATCTCGCTTTGCTTCATCACGCGCTGGCCGTCGGCCTCCTGGTACGCGGTGTGGCGGCCGCCGTTGACGACCACGTGCACGTCGTCGAGGAACAAGTCGATCAGGCTTTGATCGAGATCGCCGATGCCGGCGTAGCCGACCGCGGCCAGGATGCGGCCGAGGTTCGGGTCGCTGGCGAAGAACGCCGTCTTGACCAGCGGCGAATGCGCGATCGCGTAGGCGGCCAGGCGGCACTCTTCTTTCGTCCGCCCGCCATCGACACGCACGGTGATGAACTTGGTCGCGCCCTCGCCGTCGCGCACGATCGCCTGCGCCAGCGTGCGCGCGACGCCGAACACAGCCTCGCGCAACAGCGCGCCGTCTGGCGATTCGAGCTGCGTGATGCGCGCGTGGCCGGCGCGCTGCGTGGCGATGAGCACGAACGAATCGTTGGTGCTGGTGTCGCCGTCGATCGTGATGCGGTTGAAGCTCTGGTCGGCGGCTTCGCGCACCAGCGCCTTGCATCAGCGACGACTCGATCACCGCGTCGGTGGCCATGAAGCCGAGCATCGTCGCCATGTTCGGCCGGATCATGCCGGCGCCCTTGGCGATGCCGGTCACGGTGACGGTCTTGCCGCCGATCATGATCTGCTTCGATGCTGCCTTGGGCAACGTGTCGGTGGTCATGATGCCCTGCGCGGCCTCGAGCCAATGCGTGGCCGACAGGTCGGCCAGCGCGGCCGGCAAGCCGGCGACGATGCGATCGACCGGCAGCGTCTCCATGATCACGCCGGTGGAGAACGGCAGCACCTGCTCGCGCTGCGATCTTCAAGTGCTGCGCCAGCGCGTCGCAGGTCTGGCGCGCGCGGCTCATCCCGTCGGCACCGGTGCCGGCATTCGCATTGCCGGTGTTGATGACGATGGCGCGGATGCCGCTCTTGTTGTTGTCCAGATGCTCTCGGCAGACCTGCACCGGCGCCGCGCAGAAGCGGTTCAGCGTGAACACGCCGGCGGCGGTGGCGCCTTCGTCGAGCACGAAGACGACGAGGTCGCGCCGGTTGGCCTTGCGCACGCCGGCCATCGCGGTGCCGATGCGAACGCCGGCCACGGCATGCAGATCGGCGGCGGCGGGAGCAATCAGGTTGACGGGCATGGCGGTCCTGGGGTGATGGCAAGGTGGCCGAGAATTGTAGGAGCCGCACACGCACACGCATGACGCGCAACATCATCATCGTCATCACCGCCCTGGTTCTTTGCATGGCCCTGCCCTCGGCTGCCCAGACACCACCGCAACGCCTTTTCTATTCCGGCCACAGCCTGCTCGATGAGCCGCTGCCGCGCGACGTGGCCGCCATCGCGGCCAGCCTGGACACGCCGCTGCAGCACTGGCAGCGCGACACGCCGCCGGGCTCGTCGATGCGCGAGCGCGTGGCCGCGGGGGCATGGCCGCGCGAGGCCGTCGACACGCTGCTCGTCACCGAGCAGCACACGCTCGTCGGCAACCTGGTGTGGAACGACAGCGCGGGCCAGTTGCGCCGTCTGCACGAGCGCCTGATCGCTGCCAACCCGCGCGGCCGCACCTGGTTCTATGCGCCGTGGTTGAACCTCGACGACAAGACCGATCCGCGGCGCTGGATCGCCTATGAACGAGCCGCCTCGCCGGTATGGCAGTGCGTGGCGACGCGCGTCAATGCATCGCTGGCGGCAGAGGGCCGCAGCGACCGCATCGGGTTCCTGCCCGCGGCGGCGCTGCTGGCCGCGCTGGTCGAGCGGGTGCTGCAGGGCGGGGTTGCCGGTGTGACTGTCGCGGCGCTGTTGCGCGATGACGTGCATCTGAGCCCGCTGGGCTCGTACTTCATGTCGCTGGTCGTCTATGCAACGCTGTTCGAGCGCACGCCTGCCGGCGCGGCCGTGCCCGACGGCATCGACGCGGCCACCGCGCGCGTGCTGCAGGGCCTGGCGTGGGAGCTGGTGCAGCAGGAGCGAGCGCGGCGCGAGTCGCTGTCGCCCGAAACCTGCCGCGAACGCACGCGAGCTTTTGTCGCACCGTATGCCGCTTATGTGCGCGATGTCATCGACCGGCCGCGAGTGGGAACGTGGCGGGCCTGGAGGCTGTGGGCCAAGCACCGCGCGCAGTGGCACTGGGCCCTGCGCGGCTGAGTTTTCAGCTCAGCTTGCCGTGGCAGAGCTTGAATTTCTTGCCGCTGCCGCAGGGGCACGGGTCGTTGCGGCCAACGCGCGCCATGACCTCCGTCATCGTGGCCGGATCGGGTTCCTCCGAGACGCTGCCGTCTTCGTTCGGGTGCGTGTAGGTGACGTTGCTGACATGCGGCGCTTTCTCTTCCAGTGCCTCGGCGGCCTGCGCCACCTGTTCCTGCGACTGGATGCGCACCGTCATCAGCACGCGCGTGACTTCCATCTTCACCAGGCCGAGCAGGGTCGAGAACAGCTCGAAGGCCTCGCGCTTGTACTCCTGCTTCGGATTCTTCTGCGCATAGCCGCGCAGGTGGATGCCCTGGCGCAGGTAGTCGAGCGAGGCCAGGTGCTCGCGCCAATGCGTGTCGATCTGCTGCAACATGACCATGCGCATGAACGGCGTGAACTGCGCGTCGCCGACGATTTCGAGCTTGTCGGCAAAGGCCTTGTCGGCCGCGGCCTGCACGCGCTCCAGAATCTCTTCGTCGGTGATCGAATCGGCCTTCTCGACCTCGGCCTTCAATGGCAGGTCGAGGTGCCACTCGTCGCGCAGCGTCTTCTCCAGGCCGTCGATGTCCCACTGCTCTTCGAGGCTGTCGGCCGGCACGAAGGTGCGCACCACGTCTTCCATCGCGCTCTTGCGCAGGTTGGCGGTGATGTCGGTCAGCGACGCCGATTCGAGGATGTCGTTGCGCTGCTGGTAGATGACCTTGCGCTGGTCGTTGGCGACGTCGTCGTACTCGAGCAGTTGCTTGCGCATGTCGAAGTTGCGCGCTTCGACCTTGCGCTGCGCGCCTTCGATGCTGCGCGTGACGATGCCCGCTTCGATGGCTTCGCCTTCGGGCATCTTCAGCCGGTCCATGATCGAGCGCACGCGGTCGCCGGCGAAGATGCGCATCAGCGCATCGTCCAGGCTCAGATAGAAACGCGATGCGCCCGGGTCGCCCTGGCGGCCGGAGCGGCCGCGCAGCTGGTTGTCGATGCGGCGTGATTCGTGGCGCTCGGTGGCGATGATGCGCAGACCGCCTTCGGCCTTGACCTTGTCGTGCAGGCCCTGCCACTCGCCGTGCAGTTGCGCGATGCGCCGGCTGCGGTCGTCGGCAGCGATCTGCTCGTCGATCTCGAGAAAATGCACCTGGCGCTCGACGTTGCCGCCGAGCACGATGTCGGTGCCGCGCCCGGCCATGTTGGTGGCGATCGTGATCACGCCCGGCCGCCCGGCCTGGGCCACGATCTCGGCCTCCTTGGCGTGCTGCTTGGCGTTGAGCACCTGGTGCGGCAGCTTCTGCTTTTCGAGCAGGCCGGAGATCAGCTCGGAGTTTTCGATCGACGTCGTGCCCACCAGCACCGGCTGGCCACGCTCGTGGCAGTCGCGGATGTCGTTGATGACGGCGTCGTACTTCTCCTTGGCTGTCTTGTAGACCAGGTCGAGTTCGTCCTTGCGGATGGTCGGCTTGTTCGGCGGAATCACCACCGTCTCCAGGCCATAGATTTCCTGGAACTCGTAGGCCTCGGTGTCGGCCGTGCCGGTCATGCCCGACAGCTTGCCGTACATGCGAAAGTAGTTCTGGAAGGTGATCGAGGCCAGCGTCTGGTTTTCGCTCTGGATGGCCACGCCTTCCTTGGCTTCCACCGCCTGGTGCAGGCCGTCGCTCCAGCGCCGGCCGGTCATCAGGCGGCCGGTGAACTCATCGACGATGATGACCTCGCCGTCTTGCACCACGTAGTGCTGGTCACGCTGGTAGAGGTGCTTGGCACGCAGCGCTGCGTACACGTGATGCATCAACGTGATGTTGGCCGGATCGTAAAGGCTCGCGCCTTCGGCCAGCAGGCCGGCCGTGCCGAGGATGGCTTCGGCGTTTTCGTGGCCGCGTTCGGTGAGGAAGACCTGGCGGCCTTTTTCGTCGAGCGTGAAGTCGCCGGGCTCGATCACGCCTTCGCCGGTGCGCAGGTCTTCCTCGCCGATCTGCTGCTTCAACTGCGGCACGACGGCGTTGATGCGCACGTACATCTCGGTGTGGTCTTCGGCCTGGCCGCTGATGATCAGCGGCGTGCGCGCTTCGTCGATCAGGATCGAATCGACCTCATCGACGATCGCATACGACAGCGTGCGCTGCGAACGATCCTCGGTGGCCTGGACCATGTTGTCGCGCAGGTAGTCGAAGCCGAACTCGTTGTTGGTGCCGTAGGTGACGTCGGCGGCGTACGCAGCCTGTTTTTCCTCGCGGCCCATGCCCGGCACGTTGACGCCGACGGCCAGGCCGAGGAAGTTGTAGATCTGGCCCATCCACTCGGCATCGCGCCGTGCCAGGTAGTCATTGACGGTGACCAGGTGAACGCCTTTGCCGGCCAGTGCATTCAGGTACACCGGCAGCGTGGCCATCAGCGTCTTGCCCTCTCCCGTGCGCATCTCGGCGATCTTGCCCTGGTGCAGCGCCATGCCACCGATCAACTGCACGTCGAAGTGGCGCATCTTCAGCGTGCGCTTGCTGGCTTCGCGCACGGTGGCAAAGGCTTCGGGCAGCAGGTCGTCGAGCGTCGAGCCTTGTTCGAGCCGGGTCTTGTACTCAGCCGTCTTGGCGCGCAGCGCGGCATCGTCGAGGGCCTCGAACTGCGGCTCGAGCGCGTTGATCTTGGCAACGACAGCGCGGTACTGCTTGAGCAGGCGCTCGTTGCGGCTGCCGAAGATCGAAGTCAGTAGTTTGGGCAACATGGGCGGGGTCAGGAGTTCGTGTCGCAGGTGAGGCGCTTGGGGCCAACCTCAAGCCGCGTGTTCCCACGGCTGGACGGCAGTGGGGAAAAAGCCGCGAATTTTAGCTGGGGCGTCAGCGCGCGCGCTGGGCACCGGCCACCGACTTCGCATCACCGCCGCGCCCGGCGAGAAAGCGCGCCGGGTTCTGCGGCACGCCGTCCACCAGCACCTCGAAATGCAGGTGCGGCCCGGTGGAGCGCCCGGTGTTGCCGACCAGCGCCACGGCCTGGCCGCGTTTGACCAGATCGCCGGTCTTGACCAGCAGCTTCGACGAATGCGCGTAGCGCGTCACCAGGCCGCTGCCGTGATCGATGTCGACCATGTTGCCGTAAGCGGCATGGCTCTCGGTGTTGATGACGACGCCGCCGGCCGCGGCGACGATCGGCGTGCCGACATCGGCCGGAAAATCCAGCCCCATGTGCAGCGCGCCGCGGCCGGTGATCGGGTCGGTGCGAAAGCCGAAGCCCGATCCCACCGGCCCGGCCACCGGCGTCGTGCTCGGAATCAACAGTTGCGCCAGGCGCCCTTCGAGCAGGCGCGACTCGATCAGCGTGAACAGGTCGGTGTACTGGTCGGTGCGCTCGTCCATCAGATCGACATTGCCGGCGAGTGCTTCGAGCGCGCCGCGCTGGCTGTCGTTCAGGCCGGGGATGAAAGGCCCGCCCTGCCCTTTCAGCGATACCGGCACCGGCGCCGATGCGCCCGGCCGCGGCGACAGCACCGGCTTGAACTCCTCGGGCTTGACGCCGGCCAGGCCGGAGACGCGGTCGCCCATGGCTTCCAGCTTGAGCAGCTTGGCCTGCATCTCGCCGACCTTGGTGGCCATGACGTCGAGGTTCTCGCGCACGAAGCGGTCGCGCTGCGCGAACTCGTCGCGCACGACCAGGCGCACGATGGAGCTGACGACCGGCCAGCCCTCGCGCGCCGCTTTCAGGAACACAAAGTGGTAGATCAGGCCGGAGAACAGCATCAGCACCACGGTCAGCGCCGCGATGGCCAGGCCGATCTGGATGCGATTCAAGTGCAGCACCCGCGTTGTCGCCAGGCTGCCGTGGGTGATCATGATCTGCATGCGCCTAAACTCCTCGCGATGGGAGCCCACAAGTCAAGCACGGTGTCGGTGCCACTGCCCACCAGCCTGGCCGGCGCCATCGCATCGAGCGCCAGCCTGACCAGCCTTGCCGCCAGACTGCGCGAATCCGAACAACGCCTGGCCGCCATCGCGCCGCTCTTGCCCGACACCCTGGCCCGCGAGCTGCGGCCGGGTCCGATCGACGACGAAGGGTGGTCCGTGTTGGTCTCCAATGCGGCGGTGGCCGCCAAACTGCGTCAGCTGCTGCCACGTCTCGTTGATGAGCTGAAGGCTCGTTCCTTCCGTGACCTTCCGATCCGGGTTCGCCTGCGCGCCTACTGAGAGTCAGGCGCGTGGTGCCGGCTGTCCGAATCGAACGGACGACCTTCCGCTTACAAGGCGGGTGCTCTACCAGCTGAGCTAAGCCGGCGGCCCAGGGCGCGGATTCTAGGCCTGGACTTGGACCACCCCGAAGCGGCGCAGCCGCTTCGGGGTGGTTCATTTCACACGTTTCAAGGAAGGCTTCGGGCTGCCCGGCGTTGGCGGTGGTTCCGGGTTCTCGGCGTCGCTGTTGTTCGAACTCGGCGTGTCAACTGCCGTGAGCCGCGGCGGTGTGCCGCGTGCGCCGCCCTCGGCCGACGGCAGCACCGACGGGCCGGCCGAGGTTTGTGCGCTCGGCACCGGAAACGCCATGCCCTGGCCGTTTTCGCGCGCGTAGATCGCCACCACGTGGTCGATCGGCACGACGATCTCGCGCGCCTGGCCGCCGAAGCGCGCCTTGAACTCGATCACGTCGTTGCCGAGCTTCAGGCCCGAGGTGGCTTCGAAGCCGACGTTGAGCACGATCTCGTTGTTCTTGACGTACTCCTTGGGCACCTGCACCCCGGCGTCGACATGCACCGCGATGTAGGGCGTGAAGCCGTTGTCGGTGCACCAGTCGTGCAGCGCACGGATCAGGTAGGGCCGCGTCGAGCTGCCCTGACCTTCCGGTGCCATCGGGATCGTCGCCATCTGATCTGCTTACTTGCGCATCACCTTCTCGGAAGGCGTCAAGGCCTCGATGTACGCCGGCCGCGAGAAGATGCGCTCGGCGTACTTCAAGAGCGGCAGCGCGTTCTTCGACAGGTCGATGCCGTAGTAGTCCAGCCGCCAGAGCAGCGGCGCGATGGCCACGTCGAGCATCGAGAAGTCGTCGCCCAACATGAACTTGTTCTTGAGGAAGATCGGCGCCAGTTGCGTCAGGCGATCACGAATCTGCTCGCGCGCTTTTTCGAGCTGCTTCTCGGTGCCCTTGGCGACGCTGCGGCCTTCGAGGATGTTGACGTTGGCGAACAACTCCTTCTCGAAGTTGAACAGGAACAGGCGCACCCGCGCCCGCGCCACCGGGTCGCCCGGCATCAGCTGCGGATGCGGAAAGCGCTCGTCGATGTACTCGTTGATGATGTGCGACTCGTACAGGATGAGGTCGCGCTCGACCAGGATCGGCACTTCGTTGTACGGGTTCATCAGCGCGATGTCTTCGGGCTTGGCGAAGACGTCAACGTCGCGGATCTCGAAATCCATGCCCTTCTCGAACAGCACGAAGCGGCAGCGGTGCGAGTAAGGGTCGGTCGTTCCGGAGTAAAGCACCATCATGGTGGCGGGCTCCTGTTTTATCGGTTTCGGTGAGTCTACAAAACACGAGGCGCAGCGGATGCAAGGCAACCGCTGCGCCCGCTGGCCGGGCGGCCCTTCTCTCTTGCTACTTGATGTTCTTCCAGTAGGCAGCGTTCAGAAACCAGGCGATGACGGTGAACACGGCCAGGAACAGCAGCACCCAGACGCCGATCTGCACGCGCGATCTCTGCACCGGCTCGCCCATCCACTGCATGAAAGCGACGAGGTCGGCGATGTCGTCGTCGTACGCGCGTGCATCGAGCGTGCCGGCCTTGATGACTTCCCACTTGCCGGTGAAGACCTCGGCCTCCTGCCCGTGGTCCATTCGCTTCTCGAAGATCGGCCGGCGCTCGCCCTGCAATTCCCACAGCACATGCGGCATGGCGACGTTCGGATAGGCCAGGTTGTTCCAGCCGGTGGGCTTGGTCTCGTCGCGGTAGTAGGTGCGCAGGTAGGTGTAGAGGTAGTCGGCGCCGCTGCCCTGGCCGGCGGCTGAGCGCGAGCGCGCGATCACCGACAGGTCCGGCGGTGCGGCGCCGAACCACTCCTTGGCGCTCTTCGCGTCCATCGAGATCTTCATCGTCTCGCCGACCTTGTCGGTCGTGAAGAGCAGGTTGGCCTTGATCTGCTCGGGTGTCAGGCCGATGTCCTGCAGGCGGTTGAAGCGCATGTAAGACGCGGCGTGGCAGTTCAGGCAGTAGTTGACGAACAGCTTGGCGCCGTTCTGCAGCGACGCCTGGTCGGCCAGCTTGTCGGTGGGGAAACGGTCCCACGCCACGCCGTCACCGGCGGCGTTGGCGATGCCGGCGACAGCCAGCACAACGCTGGCGAACAGGCGCTTGAACAGGGTGTTGAGGCTCATCGTCATCGGCATCGTCATCGGCATCAATGGGCGTTGAAGACCACGCGGTCGGGCACCGGCTTGAATTCGCCCAGGCGGCTCCACCAAGGCATCAGCAGGAAGAAGGCGAAGTAGTAGACGGTGCCGATCTGCGCCATCAATGTCTTGCCGTCCGATACCGGCTCGATGCCGAGCCAGCCGAGGATGAAGAAGACGGCGATGAACACGCCATACACGACCTTGTGCCAGCCCGGGCGGTAGCGGATCGACTTGACCGGGCTGTGGTCGAGCCACGGCAGCGCGAACAGAATCATCACTGCCCCGCCCATGACGACGACGCCCCAGAACTTGGCGTCGAACGTCTTGAGCAGCGCAATCGCCACCAGCGCTGCGATGGCGATGCCGGCCTTGATCGCGAACGACATGCGGCCTTTGACGAAGGCCAAGATGGCCGCTATGCCGATCAAGCCGCAGAACACATTGACCATCGGGTCGGTGGTCGCGCGCAGCATCGAGTAGTACGGCGTGAAGTACCAGACCGGCGCGATGTGCGCCGGCGTCTTCAGCGGATCAGCCGGGATGAAGTTGTTGTACTCGAGGAAGTAGCCGCCCATCTCCGGGGCGAAGAAGACGATCGCGGTGAAGATCATCAGGAACACCGCCACGCCGAGCACGTCGTGCACGGTGTAGTACGGGTGGAACGGAATGCCGTCGAGCGGGATGCCGGTCTTCGGATCTTTCTTCGCCTTGATCTCGACGCCGTCCGGGTTGTTGGAGCCCACGTCGTGCAGCGCCAGCAGGTGCGCAACGACCAGGCCGATCAGCACCAGCGGAATGGCGATGACGTGAAAGGCGAAGAAGCGGTTCAGCGTTGCGTCGCCGACCACGTAGTCGCCGCGGATCAGCAGCGCCAGATCATTGCCGACGAACGGAATCGCCGCGAACAGGTTGATGATGACCTGCGCGCCCCAGTAGCTCATCTGGCCCCACGGCAGCAGGTAGCCCATGAAGGCCTCGCCCATCAGGCACAGGAAGATGGCGACACCGAAGATCCAGACCAGCTCGCGCGGCTTGCGGTACGAGCCGTAGATCAGGCCGCGGAACATGTGCAGGTAGACGACGATGAAGAACGCGCTGGCGCCGGTGGAGTGCATGTAGCGGATCAGCCAGCCGCCGGGCACGTCGCGCATGATGTACTCGACCGAGGCGAACGCCAGGTTGGCGTCGGGCTTGTAGTGCATCACCAGGAAGATGCCGGTGACGATCTGGATCACCAGCACGAGCAGCGACAGCGCGCCGAAGAAGTACCAGAAGTTGAAGTTCTTCGGAGCGTAGTACTCCGACATGTGCTTCTTGTACTCGGAGAACGCGGTCGGGAAGCGGTTCTCGAACCAGTTCGTGACCTGCGCCACAACCGGCGCACCGGCCGGCAGTTCCTTGAATTCAGCCATCGTCGATTTGCCTCAATAAGCTCGGGTACTGCCGATCACGCCTTCTTGTCCTCGCCGATCAGCAGCCTGCTGTCGGTGAGGAACATGTACGGCGGGATCTCGAGGTTGTCGGGCGCCGGCACGTTCTTGTAGACACGGCCGGCCAGGTCGAACAGCGAACCGTGACAGGGGCAAAAGAAGCCGCCTTGCCAGTCGGCAGGCAGGCTCGGCTGCGCGCCGGCCTGCAGCTTGGCGCTCGGCGAGCAGCCCAGATGCGAGCAGATACCCACGGCCACCAACAGCTCCGGCTTGCGCGAGCGGTGCTCGTTGCGCGCGTACTCGGGCGTCAGCTCGTCGGGCTTGCGCTTGCTTTGCGGATCGGCGAGCTTGGCGTCGAGCTTGGGCAGCTCGGCCAGCTGCTCGGGTGTGCGTTTGAGAATCCACACCGGCTTGCCGCGCCACTCGACCGTTTGCATCTCGCCGGCCTTCAGCGCGCTGATATCGACTTCGACGGCAGCGCCGGCGGCCTTGGCGCGCTCCGACGGCGCGAAGCTCGACACGAACGGCACAGCGGCTGCAATGCCGCCCACAGCGCCTGCTCCACAGGCGATACCCACCCAGGCACGGCGGCTCGGGTCGATGGCATCTTGACTCATGAATTTCCTCGTCGGGCTCGGAGTGCTGGACAACCGGGAATTCTAGCGGACGCATTTCTCGGGTCCGTCCGGGGTTGACGCGAACAACTGATGGGCAATACTGCGCCCCGCTCGATGCGACCCCCGCATCGCTGTCGATTCACCCAACCCCCGCGAGGAGAAGCCAAGATGAGTTTCATGTCTGAGTTCAAAGAGTTTGCGATGAAGGGCAACGTCGTCGATCTGGCGGTCGGCGTCATCATCGGTGCGGCCTTCGGCAAAATCGTCGATTCGATCGTCAAGGACTTGATCATGCCGATCGTCGGCAAAGTGCTCGGCGGTCTGGACTTCAGCAACTACTTCATCAAGTTGTCCGAGGGCCCGGCCGGCATTCCGCAGACCTACGAAGCGCTCACCAAGGCCGGCGTGCCGGTCTTCGCCTACGGCAACTTCATCACCGTGGCCATCAACTTCATCATCCTGGCCTTCATCATCTTCATGATGATCAAACAGATCAACCGCATGAAGAATGCCGCGCCCCCGGCCCCGCCGGCACCGCCGGAAGACACCGTGCTGCTGCGCGAGATTCGCGATGCGCTGAAGCGTTGAGCGGTGCGGCCCGCCGCGGGCCGCACGGCGTTGCTTTTTTGGACGCATACTTGATGCCGCGCCTGGCCCAGGCGCGGCATCGTCGTCTGCGCCCCTGATGTCACAGGAGCCTGCCGCGCCAACGCAGCGCCCCGCCCGCATGAACCCATCCGCTCCTGTCGTCCCCGCCGCGCTCCAAGCCGCCACGCAGCGCGTCAAGGCGGCGGCACGCGATGCCGCGCTGCGCTGCGTGGATTCGCTCGGCGTGGCGGCGCTGGCGAGCAGCCGCACGATGGAGCGCGAAGAATTCCTGGCCGCGCAGTTCGAGCTCAACAAGCGTCATTCGGCTTACGTCATGACCTTCAACGAGCACCTCGACGACGGCGTGCTGCGCGAGTTGCGGCGCCTCGACGCCAGCCCGTCGAAGCTGAGCAGCAAGCTCGGCTCGACCTGGCAGAGCCTGACGCTGGTCGAGGACCGCGAGGTCGAGAACCAGGTCACCGCCGAACGCATCGCGCTCAATCTACAGCACGAGTGCGAGTGGGAGCTGCGCGAACTCGACACGCTGCTGATGGGTCTGCTGCACACCGCCAGCCGCAGGGACGGCGAGTACCGCAACCCGCTGCGGCCCGAGCTGATCGGCAAGTCGATGGTCACGGCCTGCGACGCCGTCAGCGACCGCCCCGAGGTGCGCCGCCTGCTCACCGAGCACATGAGCCGTTGCCTGGCCAGCGCCATGCCGACGCTCTACGGCACGATCGTGCAGGAGTTGAAGTCGGCCGGCGTGCGTGCGCCGGACATGACGGTGCGCGGCGTGCAAGGCCCCGGCAACGATCCGTTGCACCACGGCCAGACCCAAACCGGCTACGACACGCTGGGCCGGCCGGTCGGCGTCGACGCCGAGTTCACCGACAGCGGCCCGGGCCGCCTGTCGGGCGCAACCGGTTCATCGGGGTCGTCGGGATCGGGCGGCCTGGCGAGCACGCGCTCGGGGCTGTCCAGCAGCGGCGGCTACGGCGCCAGCAGCCAGGGCAACAGCACCGGCGGCTACAGCCGGGCCGGGGTGACGATCGGCCAGGTCGATGCCGAGGTGATGACGCTGATCCGCCGCCTGGCGATGCTCGGCAACCTGGCCACCGACACGCAGATCGCCGCGGCCGCCGGCCTCGATGCCACGGGCGCTGCGTTGCCGCACAACATCATCGTCGCCAACCGCGACGAGTTGCGCCGCACCGCCAGCGGCTCGCTCGACCACATGGTGATCGACGTCGTCGGCAGCCTGTTCGACCAGATCCTGTCCGACCCCAAAGTCGCGCCGCAGATGGCGCGCCACATCGCGCGGCTGCAGCTGCCGGTGCTGCGCGCCGCGCTCGGCGACCCCACGTTCTTCTCGTCGCGCCGGCACCCGGTGCGCCGCCTGGTCAACCGCATCGCCTCGCTGGCGGTGGCTTTCGAAGACTTCAATCAGGGCGCCGGACAGCATTTCCTCGAGCTGGTGCGGCGCCTGGTCGACGACATCGTCGGCGGCGACTTCGACCAGATGCTGGTCTACGAGCAAACGCTCGACAAGCTCGAGGCCTTTGTCGCCGAGCAGGCCAAGCGCGACGTCCAAGCGCGCAGCGACGCCGGCAACATGCTCGACAACAAGGAGAGCGAGCTGCTGATGCAGCAGCGCTACACGCAGCAGTTGCATGGCGCGCTGGCCGCCGTGCCGATGGACGACTTCCTGCGCCAGTTCCTGACCCAGGTCTGGAGCCAGGCGCTGATGAAGGCGACGCTGAAGTACGGCGCCGACAGCGATGAGTTGAAGCGGCTGCGCGGCGGCGGGCGCGAGCTGGTGTTGTCGGTGCAGCCCAAAGGCTCGCCGGCCGACCGCAAGGCGTTCCTCGTGCGGCTGCCGCAGATGATGCGCGACCTCAACGAAGGCATCGCGCTGATCGGCTGGCCACCGGCGGCGAAGAAGGACTTCTTCGCCAAGCTGCTGCCCGCGCATGCGGCCTCGCTCAAGCGCGAGTCGATGCGCATGCTCGACTACAACCTGCTGTCACGCCAGCTCGACACGATCCTGGCCCCGCCGCTGCCGCGCGCCGAAGACAACGTGCGCGGCCTGTCGGCGATTCCGGTGCTCGAAGACGTGGTCGTCGATCCCTTCACCGCCGAAGAAGCGCAGCGCATCGGCCTGGTTCAGGAAAGCGCGATCGACTGGGACGGCCACGTCGACATCGACCTCTCGGCCGAAGAAGAGGCCGAGCCCGAAGTCACCGAGCAGGACCAGATGATCGAAGGGCTGCCCGAGCCCGAACCGATCGAGCCGACCAAGGGCGCGTCGCTGGCCGACCATGTGCAGATCGGCTTCTCGTACCGCATGCACTTCGAAGGCTCGTGGCACAAGGTGCGGCTGTCGCACATCAGCCCGGGGCGCACCTTCTTCGTCTTCACGCGCGGCAAGGACCACCAGCACGCCATCTCGATGACCGCGCGCATGCTCTACCGCTTGTGCGAAACCGGGCGCCTGCGCGCCTTCGAGAACGCCTACCTGATCGAGCGCGCGACGGCGCGGGCGCGCAAGCAGTTGGCGGCGCTGCGCGGTGGGGGCAGCAACAGCGTGCCCGGCGCGCTCACGAAACACTGAGCCTGTCTTCTGGCCCAGGCGATCGCCGCTTGCAGGCTCGACGCATCGGCCACGCCGCGGCCGGCGATGTCGAACGCCGTGCCGTGATCCGGGCTGGTGCGCACGAAGGGCAGGCCGAGCGTGACGTTGACGCCCTGCTCCACGCCGAGGTACTTGACCGGGATCAGGCCGTGGTCGTGCGTCATGGCGACGACGAGATCGAACTCGCCGCGGCGGGCGCGCATGAAGACGGTGTCGGGCGCGAAAGGGCCGTGCGCGTCGATGCCTTCGGCGCGCGCGGCGGCGATGGCCGGCGCGATGATCGTCTGCTCCTCGTCGCCGAACAGGCCGTCTTCGCCGGCATGCGGGTTCAGGCCGGCGACGGCGATGCGTTGCTTGCTGCCGGATCGATGGGCGATGCGCAGCGTGTCGCAGCACCGCATCGAACGTCACCGCGTCGATCGCGCTCCTGCAGCGACTGGTGGATCGTCACCAGCACGACGCGCAGCTCGTCGTTGGCCAGCATCATGCGCACCGGCATGCCGCCGGCCAGCGCTTGCAGCATCTCGGTGTGGCCGGGATACGGCACGCCGGCGGCGGCGAGCGCGGCCTTGTGGATCGGCGCGGTGACGATGGCGCTGCCGTCGCCGCGCTGCACGGCGCGCACCGCGGCTTCGATGCACAGCGCCGCGGCCTGGCCGGCGCGCGCATCGACAACGCCCCAGGCGAGTCGATCCAGCGCCGGCGGCAGGCCTTCGGGCTGCCACACCGGCAGGCAGCGCGGCGGGCACAGCGACGCATCGCGTGGCGACTCGATCTGCGCGACCGGCCACGGATCTTTCAGCAGCGCCATCGCGCGCCGCATCACCGCCACATCGCCGACGACCGCGCAGTCCTGCGCAGCGCCGCTCGCAGAACGCGCGCGCAATGATCTCCGGGCCGATGCCGGCCGGATCGCCCATGGTCAGCAACATCGTCATGCGCGGGTTCTCGATCTCGATGAAGCGTGTGCTCGAGCCCGAAGCGCTCGGCCACATGCGCCGCCACCGCCGGCGCGCCGATAGCGCTCGGTCGCGTGGTGCCCGCAAGCCAGAAACGCCACGCCGGTCTCGCGCGCCAGATGCGCCTGCGGCTCCGACACCTCGCCGGTGATGAAGGCATCGACGCCGGCCGCGATCGCCGACTCGAAGTAGCCCTGCGCGCCGCCGGTGCACCAGCCGATGCGCTGCAACGCGCGGCCGTCGCCGGGCAGCACGAGCGGCTCGCGCGCCAGCGCGGCGCTGCACGCGCTGCGCGAGCGCGTCGAGCGTCATCGCCGCCGGCGCCGGCAAAGCCGAGCGTCCTGCTCGCCGAAACGCGCATCGGCCACGAGGCCCAGCTTCAATCCCAACTGCGCGTTGTTGCCGAGCTCGGCATGCGCGTCGAGCGGCAGGTGGTACGCAAACAGGTTGATGCCATGCGCCATCAGCCGCTTCACGCGCTCGGCCAGCCAGCCGGTGAGCCGCCCATCCTGGCCGCGCCAGAACAGGCCGTGGTGAACCAGGATCGCGTCGGCCTCGGCCTCGATCGCGGCGTCGATCAAGGCGCGGCTCGCGGTCACGCCGGACACCAGCCGCGTCACCTCGGCGCGGCCCTCGACCTGCAAACCGTTCGGCCCATAATCCTTGAAGCGATCCACGGCCAGCAGCGTGGCGAGGTAGCTCTCGATTTCATTGCGCGCGGCCATATCTTTCAGTCTCTCATGCGCCGACTCTGGTTGATCTTCTCGCAGGCCGTCACCGTGGCCTTGGCGCTGCTGTTCGTCGTCGCCACGTTGAAGCCCGAATGGCTCAACCGCGCGCCGGGCCAGATGTTGCCGCAGATCGTCTCGATCGCGACGGCGCCCGACAGCGCCGCCTCGCGGCCACGCCGCCGGGCAGCCTGGCCGCCGCCGCGCAGCGCGCCGCGCCCGCCGTCGTCAGCATCGCCGCCAGCAAGGCGCCGCAGGGCAACCCGCATGCCGACGACCCGTGGTTCCGCTTCTTCTTCGGCCAGCGCGGCGCGCCGCAGGGCATGGAGCCGCAGCGCGGCCTCGGCTCGGGCGTGATCGTCTCGGCCGAGGGCTACCTGATCACCAACCACCATGTCGTCGAAGGCGCCGACGAGATCGAGGTCCTGCTCGCCGACGGCCGGCAGGCGCAGGCCAAGGTCGTCGGCACCGACCCGGAAACCGATGTCGCGCTGCTCAAGATCAACCTCGACAAGCTGCCGGCGGTCACCTTCGGCAACTCCGCGCGGCTGCAGGTCGGCGACGCGGTGCTGGCCATCGGCAACCCGTTCGGCGTCGGCCAGACCGTCACCTCGGGCATCGTCAGCGCGCTCGACCGCACGCGGCCTGGGACTCAACACCTTCGAGAACTTCATCCAGACCGACGCTGCCATCAACCCCGGCAACTCGGGCGGCGCGCTGGTCGATGGCAGCGGCAACCTGGTCGGCATCAACACGGCGATCTTCTCGCGCACGCGGCGGCAGCCTGGGCATCGGCTTCGCGATTCCCGCGGCGACGGCGCGCTCGGTGATGGAAAGCCTGATCAAGGAAGGCCGCGTCGTGCGCGGCTGGATCGGCGTCGAGCCGCGCGACCTGACGCCCGAGATGGCCGACACGCTGCGCCTGCCGGTCAGAAGCGGCGTGCTGATCACCGGCGTGCTGCAGGACGGCCCGGCCAGTGCCGGCGGCATGCAGCCCGGCGACGTCGTCACCCGCATCGGCGAGACCACGGTCGCCAACACCGCCGAGCTGCTCAACGCCGTGGCGTCGCTTGCGCCCGGCAGCAACGCCGCCATCGCCGTGCAGCGCGGCGACAAGGTGGTGGCGGTGAACGTCAAGGTGGCACAGCGCCCGCCGCGCCGGCAAGCGGCGCAATAAACGAAGGAATCTCATGAAGCCTGTCATCCGTTGCCTGCTTCCTGCCCTGCTCGCTGCGTTCGGCGCGCTCTCGTTCGCCGCCGAGCCGACGACCAGCGAAAAGATCTCGTCCTACGCCCACGAGCGCAAGGCCGAGGCGGTGGCCGAGGGCAAGCGCCTGATCGCCGAGGCCGACAAGAAGATCGCCGAGATGAAGCAGCAGACGCAGCACAGCAGCGCCGAGGCCAAGGCCGCGCACGCGGCCAACATGAAGGAGCTGCAGCAGAAGAAGAAAGAAGCGCAGGCGCAACTCGCCAAGCTGCAGCGCGCGTCGAGCAAGACCTGGGACGCGACCAAGGAAGGTTTCGCCAACGCCTACCAGGCGATGCGCGCGTCGTTCGACAAGGCGACGAGCAGCGACGCCGCCAAGTAGGCAAGCCACTTCACGCCGGCTTCACACAGGCCGCGCCGTTCCTTCCTAAGCGGTTCATCACCGCGCGCGACCCTTGCGTTCATGCCACCGGCCGTCGGTGGCGCCCCACGCAAGGAGAGCGCAGATGCCCGCCACCCTCGACGCCGATCGCGTGCCCACGCACACGCGCATCGGCCGCTTCTTTCTGGCGATCGCCACATCGCTGTTCGCAGCGCTGCTGATCGTCGCCTGGTCGCCGGCCCATGCCGACGACAGCGAGGCCGCCGCGCCCGAGGGGCCGTACTTCCACATCGCCAGCAGCGACCCCGGCGTTGACCGCCTGCCGCTGAAAAGCACCAAGGTCGATGCGCGCATCGTCGGGCCGATCGCCGACGTGCGCGTGACGCAGCGCTACAAAAACGAGGGCCAGCGCACGATCGAAGCCAAGTACGTCTTCCCCGGCTGGACGCAAGCCGCGGTGCACGCGATGACCGTGCGACTCGGCGACCGCGTGCTCGCCGCGACGATCCGCGAGAAGCAGCGCGCCAGGCTCGAATACGAAGCCGCAAAGAAAGAAGGCAAGACCGCGGCGCTGCTCGACCAGCACCGGCCGAACGTCTTCCAGATGAACGTCGCCAACATCCTGCCCGGCGACGAGGTGACGGTCGAGCTGCGCTACACCGAGCTGCTGCTGCCGACCGACGGCCGCTATCGCTTCGTCTACCCGACAGTGGTCGGCCCGCGCTATCACGTGGCGAAGAGCGAAGGCGGCACTTCGTCTTTCCCTTCGACGGCCCACCTGCCCGAGGGGCAAGCGTCGAACACGGCGTTCGATCTCAACATCAGCTTCGCGTCGCCGCTGCCGGTGCAGGACATCGAGTCGGCGTCGCACAAGGTCGAGGTCAGGGCCGAAGGCTCGGCGCAGGCCGAGGTGGCCCTCGCCAACGAAGGTGCGCCCGCCAACAACCGCGACTTCATCCTCGACTACCGGCTGGCCGGTGCCACCACCAGCGGCGGCCTGACGCTCTACCCCGGCAGAGAGCGGCGAAGACAACTATTTTCTCGCCCTCGTCGAGCCGCCGCAGGCGATCGCCACGGCGCAGATCAACCCGCGCGAGTACGTCTTCGTGGTCAACATCTCGGGCTCGATGCACGGCTTTCCGCTCGACACCGCGAAGACTTTGCTGCGCCATCTGATCGGCGGCCTGCGCGCCAGCGACTCGTTCAACGTGCTGCTTTTCTCGGGCAGCAACCGCATGCTGTCCGACACGCCGGTGCCGGCGACGCGCGCCAACGTCGAACGTGCGATCGCCACCATCGACACGATGCGTGCGGGTGGCAGCACCGAGATCGTGCCGGCGCTGGAGCGCATCGCTGCGCTGCCGAAGAACGCCGAGGTGGCGCGCACGGTGATCGTCGTCACCGATGGGTATGTCACCGTCGAAGACCGCGTGTTCCAACTCGTGCGCAAGAACCTCGGCAACAGCAACGTCTTCGCCTTCGGCATCGGCTCGTCGGTGAATCGGCACCTGATCGAAGGCATCGCACGTGCCGGCCAGGGTGAGCCGTTCGTCGTCACCAAGCCGGAGATGGCGCAAGCGCAAGCCGAGCGCCTGCGCAAGATGATCGACGCGCCGGTGCTGACGAGCGTCAAGGCGCGCTTCGACGGGCTGGACGTGTACGACACCGAACCGGCGCGCCTGGATGCACTGCCCGACGTGCTCGGTGGCCGGCCCGTGGCGCTGTTCGGCAAGTGGCGCGGCGAGGCGAAAGGTCAACTGATCCTCGACGGTCGCGCCGCGAACGGTGATTGGCAGCAGGTCGTGCCCACCGTCACGCCCGACCCCGATGCGCAAGCGCTGCGCCTGCTCTGGGCGCGGCGCCGCATCCAGCAACTCTCCGACGAAGAAGCGCTGCGCGGCGGCAACGTTCAGCGCGATGCGATCACCACGCTCGGCCTGCAGCACAGCCTGCTGACGCCCTACACGAGTTTCATCGCCGTCGATCACATCGTGCGCCATCCGGACGCCGACAACCGCGCCGTCAGCGTCAACCAGCCGTCGCCGCTGCCGCAGGGCGTGAGCAACAACGCCATCGGCCAGCTGGGCACGGCGGTGCCGAGCACGCCGGAGCCGGCGGCGTGGTTGGCGCTGCTCGTCGCGCTCGGACTGGTCGCGGTTGGCGTGTCGCATGCGCGCCGTCATCGCTGAGGCGATAACCATGACGCTCGCACACCCCTTGCCCTGCCGCCCGGTGATCGTCACCGCGCCGGCGTGGCTGGCGATTCATGCGCTGGCACTCTGGCCGCACGGCGCGTGGGCCGTGCGCCGCATCGGCGACGGCTCGGACGATCCGCTCGGCGTGGCTGCGCTGGCCGCCTTGCTGCTGTGGTTGTGGATGGCGCGCGAGTCGCTGCGCGCGACGCCGCGTCTGGCGTGGCTCGGCGCGGCCGGCGCAATGACCGTTGCCGCCACCGCCGCGCTGTTCGATGCGCCGCCGCTGGCCGCGGCGCTGCTCGCCGCGTTGGCGATCAGCGCGCATGTCATCGCCTGGCTGCCCGATCGTTCACCGCGTGCGGCGCTCGCCGGTCTGACGCTGCTCGCGCTGCCGCTGATCGCCTCGCTGCAGTTCTACGCCGGCTACCCGCTGCGCGTTTTCACCGCGCAGTTCAGCGCCTGGCTGCTGCAAGCCGCCGGCATCGCCGCCGAACGCAGCGGCGCGGCGATGACAGTCAACACGCAGCTCGTCGTCGTCGATGCGCCCTGCTCCGGCGTGCAGATGGCGTGGCTGGCGTACTTTGCCGCGTGCAGCGTCGCCCTGTTCACGCAGCGGCGCGATGGCGCGTTCCTGCGCCGCTTGCCACTGATAGGCCTGCTCGTGCTCAGCGGCAACGTCTTGCGCAACACGACGCTGGTGGCGCTCGAAGCGCGGCCCGAGTCGCTCGCGCCGTGGGCGCACGAGGCCATCGGCGTCATCTGGCTGGTCATCGTCGTCGGCCTGGCGGTTCGTTTGATGGCACCCAGCGGGAGTTCGAAATGAAAGACAACTGGGCTCACCACGCCGCCGAGCAATGGCCTTTTGCGCTCGTCGCGATCGTGCTGTGGTGCGCGATGCTGCCGCTGGCGTTGACGAAGTCGCAGCCCTCGCCGAGCGCAACGACGCACGGCGAGTGGCCGACGCAGTGGCATGGACAGCCGCTGCAACCGCTGGCGATGTCGGCCGTCGAACACCGCTTCGCCGCGCAGTTCCCGGGCCGCATCGCGCGCTTCGCCGTCGCCGACGGTGCCGAGCTGGTGCTGCGCGATGTCAACCGGCCGACGCGCATGCTGCACCCCGCGGCCGATTGCTGGCGCGGCATCGGCTGGCGCATCGACGCCACGCGATTGGAGACCGATGCCCAGACGCTGCTCTGGCGCTGCTTCGAAGCCACGCGCAAGGGTCAACGCGTGCGCGTCTGCGAACGCATCGTCGATGCGCAAGGCAACGCCTTCACCGACACCTCGGCCTGGTTCTGGGCGGCGTCGCTGGAGCAGAGCGCCGGCCCGTGGCGCGCCATCACCCGTGTGGAGAGTCTGTTGTGAACCTTCGTCGCTGGGTTCTCTTTGCCGCGGTGCTGCTCACCGTGTTGGTCTCGATCGCCGCCGCGCTGGCAACCATCGCCTGGAACTCGCTCGCGGCGCGCGAGGCAGAGTGGTCGCATCCCATGAGCTTGACGATCGCCGGCCACCCGTTCGAGCAGGACGTGAGCATGGCCGTGCTGCTGCGCGCGGCGACACATCCGCTGGCGGCGCGTCTGATCGACGGCCGCACGATCGCCACTGCCCAAGGCCGCTGGCAGTTGAGTGCACGGCCGGACGGCAGCGTGGCCGCGCGCTGCGAGCCGTGCCGCTTCGCATTGCCCGCGCTCGGGCCGGCGCCGCTGGCCGTCGAGCGCGCCGAGCTCGTACTGCACAACGACGGTGCCGACCGCTACCGCGGCACGCTGCGGCTCGGCAAACAAGCGTCGATCACGCTCGAAGGCCGCGCCGAGTTCGACCGCGCCGGCCAGCTCAGCGTCGAGGCCAGGCTGCCACCAACGCCTCTTGCCCATGCGGTGCAGGTGCTCGGCAGCGGCCTGCCCGAGCGCGGCACGGTGCAGGTCAAAGGCACGCTGGCCTTCGTGCTGTCGGCGAAGTCGCAGCACGGGCCGTGGCGCGTGAAGCCCGTCGTCGAAGGCTTCGAGGTCGCCGGCCTCGGCACCGAACGCCTGGCCGACATGCAACGCCCCGCCGCCTGCCGCGTCGATGCGCAGGCCAGCGTGCCGGCGATCAGCGGCTGGCTGCCGCGCGCGGTGATCGCCGCCGAAGACGCGCGTTTCTTCGAGCACCCAGGATATGACCTGCCTGCGCTGACCGACGCGCTGCAGCACAACCAGAAACCGGGTGCCGCGATCGCCGGTGCGAGCACGCTGACGCAGCAGCTCGCCAAGCTCGTCGTTGCCGGCGACGAACGCAGCGCGTCGCGCAAGCTGCGCGAGCTGTTGTACGCGGTGGAGATGGAGCGCACGCTCGGCAAGGCGCGCATCCTGCAGCTCTATCTCGCACTGGCGCCTTGGGGCGATGGTGTCTGCGGCGCCGAGCGTGCGGTGCGCGTGCACCTGGGGCAGCGCGATGCGTCGGCCGTCGGCCCGGTGGCAGCGGCGTGGCTGGCGAGTCTGCTGCCGGCGCCCGATGCGTTGCTGAAATCCGAACAGGCCGCGCTCGAGATCGACCGGGCGCGGGTGGCGCGCGTGATCGACGCGATGCGACCGATGCCTGCCGAGCGGCGCGAAAAAGCGCAGCTGCAACTGCTGTTCTGGAGCCCGCCCGCGCTGGCCAGGCAACGCGAGGCGGTGACGCAACACGAGGCCCGACAAGATGTTTCGCCAGCCCCGGCCGAGCCCGGTGCCGCGACACCGCCGGTTGCACTTTCTCCCTAGCTCGCCCACGCCGCAAACCACTTGCGCAACCCGGGCTTGCATTGGCGCCAAGGCGCCCTACAGTTGCTGCTCGGTCGCCGCACCGGCTCCGTGATCTAACCAAGCGCTTGCGATGTCGATGTTGTCCTCAGGCGCACTCTGGCGCACCCCCACCGCCCTGCTCACCGTGCTGCTGATGAGCGCCTGCGCGAGCAGCCCGTCATCGTCGTCGCCGGGCTCGGGTGTGTTCTCGGCGCCTGCTCCCAACGCCACGCCGGGCGACCCCAACGCCGCACCGCGCGCGCCCGCGCCGGGCACACCGGCGGCGACACCGCTGTCCACCGAGCAGCGGTTTCTCGAAGACTGGTTTCGCAACACGCCGGTGATCATTGCCGCGCAGCCGCCGGTGACCTTGCAGGTCGATGTGCCGCTGGCCAACTCGTTTGATGCCGGCAAGGCCGACATCAAGCCGGCGCTGAGCGCCGTGCTCGACCGCGTGGCGCAGAGCCTGCTGCGGCAGAGCGCCGCGCGAATCCACGTCAATGCACCGGCCGATGCCGGCGGCAACGGCGCGTTGGCGCAGTCGCGGGCGCAGCGCGTGCGCGAGGCGCTCGGCAGCAAGGGCATCGCAGCGACGCGCGTGGCCGTCACCGAAGCCGCGCCGCGCATTGGCGGGCCGGTGCAGTTGCGGCTGACGATTCCGGCCGTGGCGCCGCAGCCGATCGCCCGCAGCAAGGGCGACGCGCGGCCCGACCACGAAGAGCAGCGGCCCGGTGCAGCCGGCCGGCTGGACCGAGAAGAAGAATTAAAAGAGCGCGCTATGCCGCTTCGAGCGCGCTGAACAGCGGGTCGCGCAACCCGCGCGGCCGGTACGCCGAGACCTTGCGCGCGATCGCCGCGATGTGCTCCGGCGTCGTGCCGCAGCAGCCGCCGGCAATGTTGAGAAAGCCGCTCTTGGCAAACTCTTCGAGCAGGTTGCCCGTCATCTCCGGCGTTTCGTCGAAGCCGGTCTCGCTCATCGGGTTCGGCAGGCCGGCGTTCGGATAACACGACACGAACGTGTCGCCCGCCACCTTGGCCAGCTCTTCGATGTAGGGCCGCATCAGCGCCGCACCGAGCGCGCAGTTCAGGCCGACGGCGAGCGGCCGCGCGTGGCGCACCGAATGCCAGAACGCAGGCACCGTCTGCCCGGAGAGGATGCGCCCTGACGCGTCGGTGACGGTGCCGGAGATGATCACCGGCAGGCACTCGCCGGTCTCGGCCATCAACTCGTCGAGCGCGAAGATCGCCGCCTTGGCGTTGAGCGTGTCGAAGACCGTCTCGACGAGGAACAGATCGCAGCCGCCTTCGAGCAGCCCTTCGGCCTGCTCGCGGTACGAGGCGCGCAACTGCTCGAAAGTGACGTTGCGCGCGCCGGCGTCGTTGACGTCGGGGCTGATGCTGGCGGTGCGCGGCGTCGGGCCCAACGCGCCGGCAACGAAGCGCGGCTTGTCCGGCGTGCTCGCCGCCAGCGTCGCTTGCTTGGCGATGCGCGCTGCGGCCACGTTCATCTCGCGCGCCACGTGCGCCAGACCGTAGTCTTCCTGTGCGATCGAGGTCGCGCCGAAGGTGTTGGTCTCGATGATGTCGGCGCCGGCCGCGAGGTAAGCATCGTGAATCTCGCGCAGCAGCTCGGGCTTCATCAGTTGCAGCAACTCGTTGTTGCCTTTCAGGTCTTTCTTGTGCTCGGCGAAGCGCTGGCCGCGAAAGTCGGCCTCGCCCAGCTTGTAGCGCTGGATCATCGTGCCCATTGCGCCGTCGATGATGACGATGCGTTGCGCGAGGAGCGCCGGCAGTGCGGCGCCGCGCGTGAATGTTGCTTCGGACTTCATGCCAAGATTGTAGGCAGATGAAGCACCTGACCCCCCTCGAGACCTGGGCCTTTCTGCAGGCCCACCGCGACGCGCTGTTCGTCGATGTGCGCATGGAGATCGAGTACCTCTACGTCGGCCATCCGCCGGGCGTGGTGCATGTGCCGTGGTACGAGTACCCCGACATGCAGAGCCATCCGCAGCTGTTCGTCGAACAGGTGCGGCGCGAAGCGGGCGGCGATGTCTCGCGGCCGGTGGTGCTGCTCTGCCGCTCGGGCAAACGCACCGTCGATGCGGCGCAGGCGCTCGAAGCCGCCGGCTTTGCCGAGGTTGTCAACGTGCTGCACGGCTTCGAGGGCGAGCTCGACGAGCACTTTCAGCGCGGACAGTTGAGCGGCTGGCGGTTCGATGGCCTGCCGTGGGAGCAGCTCTGAGCTGTGCGCCTTTATCGCAGTCGACGTGCTGGCGGGCGCCAAGCTGCGTGCGGATGCGCGGTGGCGCGCCTGCGGCGCGCGGCAAGCCGCGGGGCTCGATGCCCCGCGGCTTGCCAAACCCCCTTTCCCAAGAACGATCGTCTCCCGCAAGGCATGGGGCCGGCCGCGAACTCTAGAAATCGTCGAGCCGCTTGCCCGCCGCATTGACCACGCTGGAAAACTTCTCGCGGAACACCAGATCCTCGGGTGCCTTCATGAAGCGCTTGCCCTTCATGAAATCGGCCAAGCGGTGCGTCGGCGCGGTGTGCAGACCCTTGCCGAGAAAGTCTTTCGTCAGGTAGCACTCGTCGGGCCGGTCGGCCAGGAATTCGGCGAAGCGGCCTTTGAAGACCTTGGCGTATTGTTCCATCTTCCAGGCCACCTGGCGGCGGAACAGCTTGGGCAGGATCAACGCGCCCTGGTCGTTGGCGGTATCGATCGGCCCGCCCTTGCGGTAGACCAGCTTGGGCTTCCACTTCGTGATGTCGTCGGTCAGCGCGGACCAGACGCGGCCCTGCCGGCGGCCCTTGACGGCCGCGTCCAGCAGCGTCTGGATTTCTGCTTCGGACATCGACGAGTAGAACGCCGGGAAGACCCAGCCCTGCTCGGTCAGCCAGCGGTTGATGTCGAGGCCGAGTTTCTTGCCGACATGCAGATTGCCGACGACGCGGGCGTAGGTGTCGACCAGCTCATACGGGTGATCGACGGCCGAATAGACCTCGCAGCGGATCGTTCCGGCGCCGTAGGTGGAGAGCTTTTCCGCCAACGCCAACGTCGCTGTCTCGCCCCAGTACTGACGGCGCTCGGTCTTGTTCTCGGCGTTGTAGGCGACGCGCTTTTCCGGCGTGACCTCGGGCCGCGACTTGCGCAGCGCCGGCGCCTTGTAGTGCAGCTCGGGCGCGTCGATGCCTTGCAGGCGCACGGTGACGCGCGACTGCGAGTCGATCAGCGGCTTCTTCGACGCGCCGATGACGATGGCCTTGTCGAGCGCCTGCGTCGGTTTGAACTTCTTGCCGTCGGCGGCGAAGGCGAACGAGCCCGGGCCGACGTTGACCTTGACCTTGGAGGTATCGGCATCCGACGAGCCACCGGGCCAGAACTGCGTCAGATCGATCACGCCTCGAATGCGCAGCAGTCCGCTCATGTGGGGCCTTCGGGTGGGCGGCGGCTACTGCAACGTGCGCGGCGTCGGCAGCAGCGGCGGCTCGCGGCTGACGACCACTTCAGGCGACGGCCCGGTGCGGCGGAAGTCGCCCGCCACCCAGACGACCAGGCGCTCGGCGTCCATCGGCCGCGCGAACAGGTAGCCCTGGAACTCGTCGCAGCCGAGCGTGGCCAGGATCTCGCACTGGCGTTCGGTCTCGACGCCTTCGGCGACGACGCGCAAGCCCAGCGCGTGCGCCAGGCGGATCACCGCATCGACCACCGCCATCGCGTCGCCCGAGACGCCGAGGTCGGCGATGAAGCTGCGGTCGATCTTCAACTGCCGCGCCGGCAGCGTGCGCAGATAGGCCAGGCTCGAGTGGCCGGTGCCGAAGTCGTCGATCGACAGCGAGACGCCGGCGCGCGCGAGTTGCGCAAAGGCGCGCATCGTCGCCTGCGTGTCTTCCATCGCCACGCTCTCGGTGATCTCGAAGGTGAACAGCGAAGCATCGACGCGGTGCGCTTCGAACGACTGGCGCACGCGCTGCACCAGATCGTCCTGGCGCAACTGCTGCGCCGAGATGTTGACGGCGACGCGCAGGTGCAGGCCCTGCTCGTCCCAGGCCCGCACCTGGCGGCAGGCCTCGTCGATGACCCACTGGCCGATGGCGCCGATGAGGCCGAAGCGCTCGGCCACCGCAATCAGCTCGGTCGCGCCGACGGCGCCGCGCGTCGGGTGCTGCCAGCGCACGAGCGCTTCAACGCCGGTGCACTCGCGGCTGCGCGCATCGACCTTGGGCTGGTAGTACAGCGCGAGTTCGCCGCGCTCGACGGCCATGCGCAGGTCGGTCTGCAACTCCAACTGGTCGCTGCCGTCCAGGCCCATGCGCGGGTCGAAGAAGGCGTAGGTCGAGCCGCCGGTGCGCTTGACGGCGAACATCGCCGCGTCGGCGTTGGTGATCAGACGGCTCGTCGGGCCGTGCTCGGGAAACATGGCGATGCCGATCGAGCACGACAGGCGCACGTCGCTGCCCCCTCCCGAGGTCGGCAGGTGGTACGGCGCCATCAGCGCATGCAGCGTCTGCTGCGCCAGCGCAGCCGTGCTTTCCTGCGAGCCGGGCTCGGCCTGCAGCAGCAGGAACTCGTCGCCGCCGATGCGCGCCACGCTGTCCTGCTCGCGCGTCTGCTCGGCCAGCCGGCGGCCAACTTCGCGCAGCACCTCGTCGCCAGCCGCATGGCCGAAGGATTCGTTGACCGCCTTGAAACCGTCGAGGTCGATGAAGAACACCGCCATCGCCGCCGTCTGGTGGCCGACGCGAGCCAGTGTGGCGTCGAGCTGCTCTTCGAAGTGCAGGCGGTTCGGCAGGCCCGACAGGCCGTCACGGAAGGCCAGCTCGCGCAGCCGCTTGTTGGCCGATTGCAGCGAGCCGGCCAGCGCCTGCGCGCGGCGGCCGGTGCGCGAATCGACCAGCGCGCAGACCAGACCCATGACGACGACGAACGCCGCAAAGCCGATCAGCACAGCGACCAGGCGTGCGTCGGCCGCATCGGGCGGCATCGTGCCGGGCGCAGCGAGCAGCGGCAAGGCGGCATGCAGCCCAAGCAGCTGCCCGGAGACCAGGGCCAGCGAGAACACCGCCATGCCGGCCAGGCGCGAGCCGACGCTGCGGCGCGTGGTCCGCCGGCCCGGGCGGTTGAGCATCTGCAAGGCCGCGCCAACGCCCAGCGCGGCCAGCGCCAAAGCCGCCAGCAGCGGCGCGCCGACGATCGGAGCCCACCGCGGCGGCTGCGCCAACGACGAGCCGAGCAGCAGGAAGATGGCCACCATCGTCGCCATCAGGGCCGCCGCGACGAGCGCATTGACCCAGCGCGGCTGCGGCACCCAGCGCCCGGCCACGACCACCAGCGCAACGCCGGCCATGGCAACGCACCAGGCGGCGACGAACGGTTGCAGGTGGAACCAGGGCGTGAGCTGCGGCAGCGCCGCGCGCCATGACAGCAGCTGCAGCAGCCACAGCCCGGTGCCGACGGCGAGCGCGCCGCCGCCGCCCCAACTCAGCGCCACCACCCAATCCTGCGAGCGCACCTTGCGCAAGACATGCATCAGCAGTGCCGCCACCGCCACGCCGAGCACGAACAGGCCGAGCGCATCCCACGCGCCGAGCGCGGGCAAGCCCAACGAGGGCGGTGTCACGGGTTGCATGAAGAGCGTGGGCGAGAGCGCGAATCAGCCGCCGGTTGGCGGCAGGCGCGGATTGTTGCAGAGGAAAGCGCGTCGGCGGCGCCTTCCTGGCGCGCCCGCTGGCCGGCGAACGTGGGGTGTCAGCCTGGGCGCGCCGAGAAGCCGATGCCGCGGCGCTCGCGCACGCCCGGCTTGACGCGGTGCTCGCTCTCCAGCTGGGCCAGGAACTCGTCGGCCTCGAAGCCGACGCCGAGCACGTCGATCTGGCGTTTGACAGCGGCGAAGTCGCCGGGCGCGAGCTGGTCGAGCGCGGCCAGACGCTCGCGGTGCTCGGCCGTCATCAGCGTTGCGTCGCCGCTCAAGGCTTCGACGACGAACATCGCTTCGCGCTGCTCGGCACGCAGCGGCCGGAACTTGACCTTGAAGGTGAAGCGGCGCAGCGCGGCTTCGTCGAGCTCGTCGAACAGGTTGGTGGTGCAGATGAACAGGCCGCCGAAACGCTCCATGCCCTGCAGCATCTCGTTGACCTCGGTGACTTCGTAGCTGCGCTCGGCGCGCTGGCGGCTGCGCAAAAAGCTGTCGGCCTCGTCGAGCAGCAGCACCGCGTTTTCGCTCTGCGCCTCTTCGAACATCTTGGCCATGTTCTGCTCGGTCTCGCCGACGAACTTGCTCACCAGATCGCTCGCCTGGCGGATCAGCAGCGGGCGCTGCAGCTCGCTGGCGATGTGCTCGGCCAGAGCCGTCTTGCCGGTGCCCGGCGCGCCGTGAAAACACAGCGTGCCGTGGCCGCGGCGGCGCAGCGCTTCGATGACCTTCGGCATTTCGAAGCGCGACTCGACGTTGAGCAACGACAAATCGTAGGTGGTGACGACGCGCCGTGCGCCGGCCTGCTTGCGCGAGGTGCCCAGCGCCTTGTCGGCGTTGCCGAGCTGGCGCTCGATCATCGCTTCGGCGGTGCTGCCTTCCCCTGACGCGAGCTTGGCAAAGCGCACCGCCGTGCGGATCTGCGCCGGCGTCAATCCGCGCCGCTCCGACAAACGCGCAACGAACCCTTCGCTGACTTCCACGCCGGCCAGCGAGCGCGCCACCAGCGCCTCGCGCGCACCCGGCGGCGGCGACTTCAACTCCAAGTGGTACTGGAAGCGGCGCCGAAACGCCGGGTCGATCTGCTCGATGCGGTTCGTCACCCAGACCACCGGCACCGGATTGGTCTCCAGGATCTGATTGACCCAGGCCTTGCCGCTGACGCTCGACGACGGCGCGGCGTCGGTGGCGTCCATGCGCGCCAGCAGTTGCGCCGCGTCGGCAGAAACCGGCGGGAAGACGTCTTCGACCTCGTCGAACAACAGCGCGACGTTCGGGCTCGCCTTCAGGAACACCTGGCTGATCTGCAGCGAGCGATAACGGTCGCGCCCGTTCAACGAGTTGCCGTCGCGGTCGGCGTACTCCACTTCGAACAGCTCGAGATTCGCCGCCTGCGCACAGACACGCGCCAGTTCGGTCTTGCCGGTGCCCGGCGGGCCGTAAAGCAGCACGTTGACGCCGGCGGTCTTGCTGGCCACCGCGTTGGCCAGCAGCGTCGTCAGCACCTTCACGTCGTCGGCGACGAAAGCAAAGTCGTGCGCCGTCAGCTCGCTCTTCGCTGCGGGCCGCGTGAACACGGCCATCAGCTCGGCCGGCGCCTTGTACTCGCGCATCAGCACCGGAGGAAGCTGCTCGCTGACCTTCATCAGATCGGCCAGGTCGGTGATGTTGTGCTCCGAGATCAGGTTCTCGACCATGCCGGTGCGCTCCAGGCGCGAGCCGGCGCGCAGCGCTTCGGCGACTTCCTGCTCCTTGACACCGGCGACGTTGGCGATGGCCGCATAGGCCTCCTGCGCGCTGCCGACCTTGAACTCGACGAGCAGGCCGCGCAGCTCACGCTGGTAGCGCGCCAGCGTGCCGTACAACAGCAGCGCACGCTCGGCGGCATTGAGTTGCAGCAGGCCGCCAAGCGCCTCGATGTTCTTCTGCACCAGCGTCGATTCTTTTTTCAGCGAGCGCTCGAGCCACTCCGACGTCGCGCCGAGCACGGTCAGCAAATCCTTCGGCGCGTCCTTGACGTACTCGTCGATGTAGAAGAACAGCGTGCCTTCTTCGTACGGCCCGCGCCAGGTGCCGTGGCGCTGCACGAAGGCCTCGTCGGTGAGTGCGTCGTGGCCTGCCCACTGCGGGTTGTCCTTGCAGCGCCGGTTCAAGAACTCGCGCACGCGCTTCAACACCGGCACCGGCCAGGCGAGGTGGCGGCCGGTGAGTGCCAACAGGTTCGACCAGTCGCGGCGCAGGTTGAAGCGGCCGGCGTTTTTGAGCGTCAGCGCGAGCACGAACTGCGTGCACATGCGATCGAGCACCGGCGCCTCGCGCAGCGCAGGCGAAGCGATCACGGCGGCGGAAGCGCGGCTCTTGGTGTTCATGCCATCCCTCGGAGGAACCAAACATCGGACTCAGGCCAGCGCCGGGCCGTCCCAAGCGTCGGCCTGAGCCTTCCCTTGGGGGAGTGCTCGCGCAGCGAGCGAGGGGCCGTCATGACGCCATCTTGGCGTGGCCGCTCGGCCAGGGCAAGCCCCGCTATCGCGGCAAAGGCGACAAAGTTCTCAATGCAGGACCACAGGTTGCTGCGCCATCGCGCCGTAGCGGCCGATGTATTCGTCGAGTTCTTCTTCGCTCGGGCCGGTTTCGATCAGCGCGTCGACACCGGCCTTGAATTGCGCGGCCAGTGCGCCTTCGATGAAGATTTCCTTGCGCGCGAACTTGTCGACGATCTCGTAGCCGCCGCGCGCGGGCAGGTGCTCGTGCGCCTGTGTGTCGAATTGAACGACGGCGAATTGGTCCGAGTTGTAGAGCATGAGCATGTCAGTACCGCCGGGCCGCCCCAAGGGGATGACACTCCCCTCGGGGGAAGCGAACGTAGTGAGCAAGGGGTCGTTTCATATGGGGCCTCCAGGACGCCACTTGAGCCCTGCAACGCGAAAATCAAGGCCCGGTTGACCCCGGCTGCAGTTGCAGCTCCAGAGGCGCCCCGCCCTCGGGCTGCGTCAGCAAGGCCCTGATGGGCATGTGGCCACGCGCCGGGTCGAGCCAGACATCGACCTGCACGTCGCGCGGTTTGCGCGCCTCGCGCACCAGCTTCAGCGCGGGGACGTCGCCGACGCGGTCGGCGCCGACGACGTTGAAGGTCCACACATCGGCGCCACCACGCGCGCCGATGACCATCAGCACGACACTCGATCCAGCGCCGAAGCGTTGCGGCGCGGCTTCGATGACGGCCGGCAGTTGCAGCATCCACGACAGGCGATCCTGCACGCCGGCGACCAGCGGCAGCTCGTGCGTCGGCCCGGAGAAGGTGATCTTGCCGGCGTCACGCTGGAAGTTGGCGGCCTGGCTGTCCTTGCCGCGGCGGCGGATGACGAAACGCTCGGGCGCGATGCCGGCGGTGTCGATGGCGCCCGTGCTGACCCAGTCGAGCACGGTGATGCCGGCGATGAAACCTTCGAGCTTCAACTCGTAGCGTTGCTGTTCGTCGGGCCGCCAGGCGAGCACGGCATCACCGCTGGCGATGCCGCGTGTGAGCTGGTAGCGCCAGGTGCCGGGCGGCGGCAGGCGCGTCGCGTACACGGGCACGTCGATCGCGGGTGCCGCCGGCGGCTCGCTGGCGGCGATGGCGGGTTCAGGGGCCGGTGCTGACGGTGCAGGTTCTGCAACGGCCGCGACGATCACCGGCTCGGGCGGCGGTGCCGGCTTTGGCACCGATGCGGCCGGCTTGGGTAGCGGCTGGCGCGCCATTTTCGGCGGCGCCTTCGGTGCCGCCACAGCCGGTGCGGGCAGCGTCTGTACCACCGCCGGCAGCGTCGGCGCCGGCAGCGTCACGCTGCGCACGTTCAACACCGGCGCGGCGGCGACCGTCTCTTCCGGGTCGACCCATGACGGCCCGAACGACAGCAGCAGCAGCCAATGCACGGCCAGCACAGCCACGCCCGCCAGCATGAAGAACGGCCAGCGCCTCGAAAGACTCGCAGGAAGGACCGACAATTGCGGCACGATGAAACTCGCCACGTTCAAGGACGGATCGCGCGACGGCCAACTGGTCGTCGTCTCACGCGATCTCACGACGGCGCATTTTGCGACCGGCATCGCCACCCGCCTGCAACAGGTGCTCGACGACTGGAACTTCCTGTCGCCGCAGTTGCAGGATCTGTACGTGACGCTGAACCAGGGCAAGGCGCGCCATGCCTTCGAGTTCGTGCCCTCGCTGTGCTTGGCGCCGCTGCCGCGCGCCTACCAATGGGCCGACGGTTCGGCCTACATCAACCACGTCGAGCTGGTGCGCAAGTCACGCCAGTCCGAGGTGCCGGAGAGTTTCTACACCGACCCGCTGATGTACCAGGGCGGCAGCGACGATTTACTCGGCCCCTGCGACGACGCGCCGTTTGCGAGCACCGATTGGGGCATCGACTTCGAGGCCGAGATCGCCGTCATCACCGCCGATGTACCCAACGGCGTGACGCCGGACCAGGCGCTCGACGGCATCCGCCTCATCATGCTGGCCAACGACTGGAGCCTGCGCCATTTGATCCCGAGCGAGCTCGCCAAGGGTTTCGGTTTTTTCCAGAGCAAACCGGCCACCGCGTTCAGCCCGGTCGCGGTGACGCCGGACGAGCTCGGCGACGCGTGGCAAGGCGGGCGCGTGCACCTGCCGCTGCAGGTCAGCTGGAACGGCAGACGAGTGGGCCTGTGCGACGCCGGCCCCGAGATGACGTTTCACTTCGGCCAGTTGATCGCGCACCTGTGCAAGACGCGCCGCGCGCGCGCCGGCACGGTCATCGGCTCGGGCACGGTGAGCAACAAGGACTGGAGCAAGGGCTACTCGTGCATCGCCGAGAAGCGCTGCATCGAGACGATCGAAGACGGCGCGCCGAAGACGCCGTTCATGGCCTACGGCGACACGGTGAAGATCGAGATGAAGGGCAAGGACGGGCAATCCGTCTTTGGTGCGATCGAGCAAAAGGTGATCGCGACGACCTGAAGACGTCAGGCGGCCCGCTGCGCCGCCACGCGCTCGGGCCTCGACCACTGCGGCGGGTCGAGCGGCCGCGGGCGCATGGCAGCACCCGCGCTTTGCAGCAGCAACGATTCGCCCGGCCGGCGGCGGCGCGAACGCCGGTCGCACAGGCCCATGACGTCGAGCCAATGGTCGATCGAGCGCGGGCGCACGGCGGCGTCGAGCGACAGCGCGGCCTCTGTGGCCTGCAACCACGGCTTCGGCCAGTTGGCGCCCGCCAAGCTGGCCAGCGACGGTTGAAGGCCGCGCGCGCGGCGCTCGCGCGCGGCCGCCGGCGGCTGGCCGGTGATCAGCCAATGGGCCAAGGCGCCGAGAGCGTAGATGTCGGTCCAGGGTCCGAGCGCGCCGCCATGCAGTTGCTCGGGCGCTAACCATGGGCTCTGCACGTTCAACGCCGCCGGCACGGCCTCGGCGATCTTCCAGCGTGCGTCGTCGGGCAGGCCGAGCACGAGCCGGCCTTCATCATTGACGAACAGCCGCGACGGTTTGATCGCGCCGTGCGGCAGGTTGACCTCGCGGTGCAGGGCGGCCAGGGCATCGCCGATGCCGCGCAGCCAGGACTCGACGCGCCGCACGTGCAGTGTGGGCGCCGCCGCGCCCAGGCTTTCATAAAGGCTGCGCCCAGCGCGCGCGGGCATGACCACGTAGGCCGTTTCGCCGCAATGGATCACGCTGTCGATTTCAACCAGCGACGGGTGCGCTGCGCGCTGCACGCGTTGCGCATCGGCGCAAAAGCGCCGCAAGCCAGCCTCGAACGCCGCCTGCGCGCCGAAGCGCGGCCGCACCTCGCGGCGCACGCGCTGCGACAACCCCATCGGCATGTACTCGCGCACCGACAGCACGCGTGCGCGTTGACGGTCGTGCGCGCTGTAGATGAACCCGGTGGCGCAGACGCCGATGCATTGCACGATCTCGAGGCCGCTGAGCGGCGTGCCCGGCGGCAGGCTCGAACGGGTGGGGGTGGTGCTGGGCACGGTCATCGCGGGGCTCCTCGGCGGCGGTATTTCGCGGCAGCAGCATTGGCCCCACGACGGCGATGATGGTCATCGCTTGCCGGGCGCACCACCACCACCCGCGGGCGGGAAGCAACCTGTACCGCAGTCGAGGCCGCCGCCGCCGCGGTCAGCCAACGCCCCGAGCGCTCAGCGTTTTTGTTTCTTCGCCGCCGGACGTGCGGGCGTGGCCGCCTCGTCAGGCCCCGCGCCGGACACCAGCGCTTGCGACATGCCGACGAGCACGCCGCTGGCCATGGCCGCATAGCTCTCGGCCAGCACGGTGGCGGCGCGCACACCGGCGCTGCGCGCGCCGCGCATCGCCGTCTGCATCTGCTCGGCGAACTCCTCAACCGTCTTGGCGGCACTCAGGCCCGACAACGAGCCGCCGGCCTGCAGTTTTTCCATCGCCTGCTGCCACGGCGCGGCCATCGGGCCCGCAGCCGCGGCGGCTTTTTTCACCGCGCCGATCAACAGGCCGTCGAACTTGTCGAGATCATCGAGCGCCTTCTTCAGGTGCGTTTCGCGCAGATCGACGCCACGGTCGGCGAACTGCTGCAATGCGGCCTGGTTGGCCTGCACCGCCTTGACCAGCGCCGCGTCCATGCCGGCCACCGCCTTGTCGAGCAGGCCCTCCACCGCGTCCGCGCCGAGCGGGCTCTTGGCCGCGCCCATCGTCACCGCCTTGGTCACCGCGTCGAGCGACGAGCGGATGTTGGCCAGCGTCAGCTCGCGCCCGCGCAGCGCAGCCAGCGTGGCCTCGGTGACGGCTTTCTGCACGCTCGCGCTGGAGGTGGCGCTGGCGCTTTCGAACATCGAGATCAGGGCATCGGGATCGAAGGTGGCCATCGGCTGCTCCTCATGCTGAAAACAGGTGGAGCCGCGATGCTCGCACCGCGCGCCGCCAAAGGCAATGGCAGACAGTGCGCTTGCAGACCTGCACCCCGTAAGCTGCTGCCCGCCGATCGATGTCGCCGAGCACGCAGCCGGATCGCTCGACGCCGCGATGCTGACCTGCATCAACGCCGCGCGCGCGAGCGCTGCCTAGACTGGCTCGGTGTCCGTGGGCCGGGGTTTGTCCGATGCTGGAGTCTTTGCTCGAACGCTGGGGTGAAAGCGCCAGCCTCGCCGCGGGCGCGCTCGTCATCGGCATCGCCTTCGGCTTTCTCGCCCAGCGCTCGCGCTTTTGCCTGCGCTCGGCGGTCATCGAGTTCGCGCGCAACCAGGGCGGCGGCAAGCTCACGGTGTGGCTGTTCGCGTTGGCCAGCGCCGTCATCGGCACGCAGGCGCTCGCTTGGCTTGGCGCGTTCGACGCCGGCAACGCGCGCCAGATCGCCAGCCGCGGCAGTCTTTCAGGCGCGGCGATCGGCGGTGCGCTGTTCGGCGTCGGCATGATCCTGGCGCGCGGCTGTTCGAGCCGGCTGCTCGTGCTCGCGGCGCAAGGCAATCTGCGCTCGCTGCTCTCGGGGCTGATCTTCGCCGTCACCGCGCAGGCCGCGTGGACCGGCGCGCTGTCGCCGCTGCGAGAGGCGATCTCGGCCTGGTGGACGATCGAAGGCGGCACGCCACGCGATCTGATCGCGCGCACCGGCATCGGCCACGGCGGCGCGTTGGCCTTCGGCGCGGTGTGGCTCGGCGCGGCGATCTTCTGGGCGCGCCGGCAGCGGGTGCCGGTGTGGGGCTGGGCCGGTGCCATCGGCGTTGGCCTGTCGATCGCCGCGGCGTGGTGGTTCACCTACGCCGTCTCGAAGCTCGCCTTCGATCCGCACCCGATCCAGGCGCTGAGCTTCACCGGCCCGTCGGCCGAGGTTTTGAACCGCGTGCTCTTCGTCAGCGACAAGCCGCTGAACTTCGACGTCGGCCTCGTGCCCGGCGTGTTCCTCGGCTCGTTCATCGCCGCGGCGCTGTTCGGCGAGTTGAAGCTCGAAGGCTTCGAGGGCGGCCCGGGCATGCGCCGCTACATCGCCGGCGCGGTGCTGATGGGCTTCGGCGGCATGCTTGCCGGCGGCTGCGCGGTCGGCGCCGGGCTGTCGGGCGCGGCCGTGTTCACGCTGACCTCCTGGGTCACGCTGATCGCGATGTGGGCCAGCGCCGCGCTCACCGATCGCCTGCTCGACCAGCAGCCCGCCGGCCTGCTCGATCAATCCATGCCCGGCGCCGCGGTGGGCGCCCGATGATTCCCCACGACCGAAAGGAAGCCCCATGCTGCGCACGCTCGTTCTCGCCGCCACGCTCACCGCCTTTGGCACGCTCACCTTGGCGGCCGATCCGTCTGCCGTCGTCACCTACTCGAAGAAGGCGAAGTTCGAGGACGTGCGCGACGATCTGAAGACCGCCATCGAGAGCAAGGGCCTGGTGATCGACTATCAGTCGCACATCAACGCCATGCTCGAACGCACCGGCAAGGATGTCGGCTCGTCGCGCAAGCTGTATCACGATGCGCAGTCTTTCATCTTCTGCAGCGCGAGCCTGTCGCGCAAGACGATGCAGGCCGACCCAGCGAACGTGGCGATGTGCCCGTATGCGATCACCGTGTACACCACGGCGCAGCAGCCCGAGACGACGCATGTGGCCTACAAGCGGCCGTGGCGCCGCGACGGCTCGGCCGCGTCGAAGGCGGCGCTGAAAGAAGTCGAAGGCCTGCTCGACGGCATCGCGCGCACGGCCGCCGGCACGAAGTAGCGCTCCGATTGCACTCGCGTCAACGCCAGTCGGGCGGCGCCTGCTCGCCCGCGGCGCCGAACGCCGGCGTTGCGGGCGCGTCGTTCGAGCGAGCGCGCGCCAGCGTTCGCCAGGCGAGCAATGCTCCGAGCAGCGCCAACAGCGCCGGCCCCGCCCACAGCAGCACCGTCGTCGCCTTCCAAGGCGGCTTGTAGAGCACGAAGTCGCCGTAGCGCTGCGTCATGTAGTCGATCACCTGCGCCTCGTCGCGGCCGGCGCGCAACTGATCGCGGACCTGGTTCTTCAGATCGATCGCCAGGCCGGCATGCGAGTCGGCGAGCGACTGGTTCTGGCAGACCAGACAGCGCAGTTGCGCGGCCAAGCCGTCGACACGCGCTTCGAGCGCGGCGTCGACGGCCACTGGCTGCGCTTCGGCGGCCGGCACACGGACCGCCCAGCCGAGCAGCAAGGCCATCACGATCGCCTTCATCGCACGCCACCCGGCTGCAACTGCTGCAGCAAGGGCTTGACCTCGCGCGCCCAGACCTGCTGCGTCAACGGCCCGACGACCTTGTGGCGGACGACGCCGGCGGCATCGACGACGAAGGTCTCCGGCACGCCGTAGACACCCCAGTCGATGCCGGCGCGGCCGTCCGCATCGACGGCGGTCATCAGGTACGGATCGCCCAGGCGCAACAACCACTCCTGCGCATTGCGTGTGTCGTCCTTGTAGTTCAGGCCGACGATGGCGACCCTCTCTTCGCGCGCCATCGCGACGAGCAGCGGATGCTCCTCGCGGCACGGCGCGCACCACGACGCCCAGACGTTGAGCAGCCAGACGCGGCCCTGCATCGACGCCGGCGTGAACGACTTCGACTTGTCGCCGAGCAGCGGCAACGAGAACACCGGCGCGGCCTTGCCGATGAACGGCGACGGCACCTCGCGCGGCTTCAAGGTCAGGCCGACGCCGAGCAGCACGGCCAGCAGCGCGAACAGCGCCAGCGGCGCGAAGCGGCGCCAGCGCGGGCTCGTCAGCGTCAAGGCGGTCATGCCATGGCCTCGCGCGGCTTGGCGTGGTCGCGCTGCGTCTGCGCATTCGTGGCCAGCCGGTAGCGCCGGTCACCGATGGCCAGCAGCCCGCCGAGTGCCATCAGGAAGGCGCCGCCCCAGATCCAATTGACGAAAGGCTTGATGTGCACGCGCACGGTCCACGTGCGCTCGTCGATCGCCTCGCCGAGCGCGAGATACAGGTCGCCGCTGATGCCGCTGGCGATCGCCGCTTCGGTCATCGGCATCTGCTGCACCTTGTACAGGCGCTTCTCGGGCTGCATCACGAACCTGCGTCCTCCGCCCTCGGGCTGCACGGTAAAGCGCGCGCGCAGCGCGACATAGTTCGGCCCCGGCGCTTCGGCCAGGCTGTCGAGCGTGAAGCGCCAGCCGGAAGCGACGACGTGATCGCCGAGCTGCATCTTCACGTCTTGCTGCGTCTCGTAGCTGCGCACCATCGTCACGCCGACGATGAACACCGCGACGCCGAGGTGCGCAACGACCATGCCCCAAAAGCTCGACGGTGCGCGGCGCAGTTGACCAAAGCCGTGCCGCGCCTGTTGCAGCAGCAGCACCGCGATCGCGGTGACGACCCAGGCGGCGAGGAACAGGCCGACCGCCGCGCCGATCGAAAAACGCCCGGCCGCGAGCGGCAGCACCAGCGCGGCAGCGACGCTCGCCAGCGCCGGCCACCGCAGCGCACGCGCCACGTCGCCGAGCGACGCCGCCTTCCAATGTGCCAGCGGGCCGACGGCCATCAGCAACACGGCCGGCGCCATCAGCGGCGCGAACACCGCATCGAAGTACGGCGGCCCGACGGAGATCTTGCCCAGCCCCAGCGCATCGAGTGCCAGCGGGTACAGCGTGCCCAGCATCACCGCGCCGCAGGCCACAGCGAGCAGCACGTTGTTGGCCAGCAGCAGCGACTCGCGCGAGAAGCGGTCGAACGAACCGGCAAAACCCACCGCGCCGGCGCGCCAGCCGAACAGCGCCAGCGAGCCGCCGATGACGAGCGCGAGGAAACCGAGGATGAAGACGCCGCGCGCCGGATCGGTTGCAAACGCGTGCACCGAGGTCAACACGCCCGAGCGGACGATGAAGGTGCCGAGCAGCGAGAGCGAAAACGCGGCGATCGCGAGCAGCACGGTCCAGGCCTTGAACGCGCCGCGCTTCTCGGCCACGGCCAGCGAGTGGATCAATGCCGTGCCCGCGAGCCAGGGCATGAACGATGCGTTCTCCACCGGATCCCAGAACCACCAACCGCCCCAGCCGAGTTCGTAGTACGCCCACCAGCTGCCGAGCGCGATGCCGACGCTGAGAAACGCCCAGGCCGCCGTCGTCCACGGCCGCGACCAGCGCGCCCACGCGGCGTCGAAGCGGCCGGCGAGCAGGGCCGCGACGGCGAACGCAAACGCGACCGCGAAGCCGACATAGCCCATGTAGAGCATCGGCGGGTGGATCACCATGCCGGGGTCTTGCAGCAGCGGGTTCAGGTCGCGGCCGTCGAGCGCCGGCGGCGACAAGCGCTCGAACGGATTGGACGTGAACAGGATGAAGAGCAGGAAGCCGATCGACACCAGGCCCATCACGCCAAGCACACGCGCGACCATCGCCAGCGGCAGGTGCGCCGAACGCAATGCGACCGCCGCTGTCCAGCCGGTGAGCATCAGCACCCAGAGCAGCATCGAGCCTTCGTGGCTGCCCCAGGTGGCGGCCAGGCGGTAGGCCAGCGGCAATTCGCTGTTCGAGTTCGACGCGACGTTGACGAGCGAGAAGTCGTTGTTCGCGAACGAGGCCATCAGGCTCGCGAATGCGAGCGCGACGAACACGAACTGGACGAGCGCGGCGGGTCGCGCCAGCGCCATCCAGGCCACGCGGCCGCGCTGCGCGCCGACGAGCGGCAGCGTGCCGAGCACGATGGCGATCGTCAGTGCGACGATCAATGCGAAGAGACCGAGTTCAGGGAGCATGGTGGCAGCCTTGCGGCCCGGAGGCGAAGTTCAGCGTCCGCAAAAGAACCGTTCGGGCTGAGGTGGCTGTTCCGACCGTCCTGAGGTATTGAAGGAAGCCCCGTGTTGTCCCCGTTCGGGCTGAGGTATCGAAGCCCTTGACGTGTGGCACGAAAACTCCCTTCGATACCTCAGGGCGAACGGAAAACCGGACTGTCGCGACATTGCGCTTCGCGCCGCCACCTGACTGCTGAACCTCGAAGCGCGTCATCTCACGGCTGCTGCAACGTCTCGCGCGCCCGCGCGCTGGCCTGATGGGCACGCTCGACCGCGTCGGCGGCCTCGGGTGGCATGTAGTTTTCGTCGTGCTTGGCCAGCACCTCGTCGGCGCGGAAGACGCCGTCGGCTTGCAAGTGGCCCTGGGCGACGACGCCTTTGCCCTCGCGGAACAGGTCGGGAAGGATCCCCTTGTATTGCACCGGCACGCGCCTGGCGGTGTCGGTGACGACGAACTGCACCGTCACGCCGTCGGCAGCACGCGCGATCGATCCGCTCTCGACCAGGCCGCCGAGCCGGAACGTGCGCGCCTTCGGCGCCTGTTGCGCGGCGATGTCGCTCGGGCTGTAGAAGAAGACGAGGTTGCTGCGAAACGCGTTGGCGACGAGCGCGGCGGCAACGGCCGAAGCGGCGAGCACGCAGGCGCCGAGCAGCAGGCGCTTGCGGCGCGGTGTCATCGGCGCGCTCCCGCAGGGCGTGCGTCGTCGCGCAGGTCTTCGAGCGCGCGGCGTCGGCGCTGCGTGAGCGTGGCCACTTCCCACAGCAACGCGGCGGCGCACATCGCCAGCGAGCCCCACACGTACAGCGCGTAGCCGCCCATGGCGATGAACTCGCCCAAGGTCGAGGCATTCATCGTTGAACCTCCGGCAACTGCGTCACCCACTCGCTGTCGCGCTCGCGCTCGAGGATGATCGAGCGCACGCGGTGCAGCGCGGCGGCGATCGCCCAGGCCCAGAAGGCCACGGTCATCAGCAGCAGGCCCCACAGCATGATCGCCGCCATGCTCGGCGCCTTGGTCAGGCTGATCGACGCGCCCTGGTGCAGCGTGTTCCACCACTTCACCGAGAAGTAGATGATCGGCACGTTGACGACGCCGACCAGCGCCAGCACCGCACCGGCACGGTCGCCGCGCCGCGGATCGTCGTTGGCAGCCTGCAGCGCGATGAAGCCGAGGTAGAGGAAGAGCAGCACCAGCTCGCTCGTCAGCCGCGCATCCCAGACCCACCACGCGCCCCAGGTCGGCTTGCCCCACAGGGCGCCGGTCCACAGCGCGAGAAACGTCATCATCGCGCCGGTCGGCGCCAGCGCACGCGCCATCATCGACGACAGCCGCGTGTTCAGCACCAGGCCGAGCCCCGCCCAGAACGCCATCGCCACGTAGATCAGCATCGACATCCAGGCCGCGGGCACGTGAACGAAGATGATGCGGTAGGCATCGCCCTGCTGGAAGTCGCTCGGCGCGATGACCAGACCGACGACGAGGCCGGCGAACGCGGCGACCAGCGCGAGCCCCCAGCACCACGGCTGCATCTTGCCGGCCAGCGCGTAGAACGTCGACGGCGCGGCGAAGTGCGTCCAGCGCCGCCGCAACGCCGAATCGGCCAGTGCAAAGGTGTTCATCGCGAGCGTCATGGGTGGGGCTGCTGCAAGCTGCGTGCCTGCGGCGTTGACTCGCCGCGGAACATCGCTCGCCGCACGTAGGCCGCCACGGCGTCGATCTCCTGCGGCTTCAACACATGCTGCCAGGCCGGCATCGACGTGCCGGGCAGGCCTTCGCGGATGACCTGCTTCAGTTGCGCGGCAGGCAGCGTCGCATCGCTGTATGCCGTGAGGTCGCGCGCCTTCGGTTCCATGAACTGGCCGATCCAGTTCTTGCCGCTGCCGTCGGCGCCGTGGCAGAAGGCGCAGTTGTTTTGGAACAGCGCTTCGCCGCGGCGTTCACGCGTGTTCAGGTTCGCCACTGCCGGGGGTACTTCGTGCTTTGCATAGACGCTGGCGCTGCTGACCGCATCGACCGGCGGCAACTGCTGCCCCGGCACGAACCCCATGCGCGGGTACGACAGCGGCCGCGCGCTCCACGCCGGGCCGCTGTCGTTGACGCGCGCGCGGTCGTGGCAGGAGATGCAGGCCGACATGAACAGGCGCCGCCCGGCGAGCTGCGACGGATTCAACGAGTCGTCGGCGGCGTCGATCGCGATCTCGCCGCGCGCGAACGCAAAGGCCGCGGCATGACGCTCGTGGTTCGGCCAGCCGTTGTCGGCCGTGTGATAGCGCGTGTTCGTCTTGCGTTCGACAACGAACTCGCGCTCGACGAAGGCGGCCACGGCGTCGATCTCGGCCGCCGACAGCACGCTCGCGAACGACGCCATTGCACTGCCCGGCCTGCCCTCGCGCACGGCACGTGTTATGCGCTCGCGCGGCAGCCCGTCGGGTGTGGCGCTGCTGAACGCGAGCGGCGGCGGCGTCAGGTAGGTGGCGGCGAGCGTCTTCGCGTCGCCCGAGTAGCCGTGGCAGAAATAGCAGCGGAAGTTGTAGACCGCACGGCCCTGCTCGTGCGTCTCGATCTTCGCCGCGGACGGGCTCATCACGTCCCAGCCGACGAGAAAAATCAACGCCGCGCAGAGCAGGCCGACAGCGCCGTGCTGCCACCTGTTCATTGGGGCGCCTGCGCCGCGCTCTTCGAGGCGTCACCGCGAATGAAGTTCTGGAACACGTACTCGGCGACGTCGGCGATCTGCTGCGGCGTCGCGACCTGCTTCCACGCCGGCATTTCGCTGGCCAGCCGCCCCTCGCTGATCCCCGCGTACAGCGCAGTGCGGTTGAAGCGCGCACGTGATTCGCCGGTGATGAAGTTGCGCGGCTTCGGGTTGATGAAATACGCGCGCGGCCCGGCGCCGTCGCCGCGCGCGCCGTGGCAGGTGGCGCAGTTGGCGAGATAAAAGGCACCTCCGCGCTTGGGGTCGCCCCTCAGACCGTTGGGGAGACCGGCCGTCATGTCGACCCGCGGCACGGAGGTGGAAGTGGATGCGGCAGCAGCGCATCGGCTTCGCGGCCTCGAAGCGGGGCAGCGTCGGCCTCACGGCCGCCGTGGGCTCGCGTACCGGAGATCGCCGCGCCGGCCGGTGCGGGCTGGCCCAGCACGTAGCGCGTGTGCACGTACTCGGCCAGGCGCTCGATGTCGTTGGCCGAGAGCTGCGTCTTCCAGCCGACCATCGCCGTGCCCGGCCGGCCGTGCGCGATCGCCAGCGCGATGCGCTCGCGCGTCAGCTCCTGCTTGGACACGGCGCTGGTGAAATCGCGCGGCACGGTGGACAGCGCTCCCGTCGCGCGGCTCTTGCCGTCGCCGCGGTCGCCATGACAGACCGAGCAATAGTTGTGATAGAGCACGGCCGGGTCGGACGCGGTCTGCGCCTGCGCGCCCGATGCAAAGCACAGCAGCGCGAGCAGCAGAGCGCGGGCAAGGCGGATCGGCATAAGAGGTCCGTGCGTTGTTCTTCAAGACACTGCTGCAACTTCCTTGCCACGCGCATTGGCACGTCGATTGCACGCAGTCCTGCCAAAGCTGCACCGCCTCTGCACTTTCAACAGGACGCGCCACCATGCGCTTTTCATTCGCGAGACCGGCCTTCTCACTTTCGGTATTGCCGCATGCGCTTGGCGCGCGGCCGTGAAATGGCGTCCATGCGCACCGCCATAACGCTGATCGCGGCAGCTCTGGCCGCGTGCGCGGCGCCGCCACCACAGCAACCCGCCGCGCCAGCGCGCACGCTCGTCTTTCCGGCGCCGCCCGACGAGCCGCGTTTCATCTACGAGCGCACCGTGCGCACCAGCGCCGATCTGATCGCGCCCGAAGAAACGAGCGCGTTGCGCCGCCTGGTCACCGGCGAAGAGGTGCGCGGCGAAGCGCTCGCCAAACCCTATGCGATCGCGGCGACGCGCGGGCGCATCTACGTCAGCGACACCGTCAGCCGCTACGTGCGTCTGTTCGACGTGCCGCGCGGCCAGTTCCACCGCATCGGCGAGGACGACGGCCCGGGGCAGTTGACCAAGCCGATCGGCATCGACGTCGATGCCGCGGGCAACCTCTACGTTGCCGACATCGGCGCGCAGGCCGTGTTCGTCTACGGCCCCGACCGGCAGTTCCTGCGCCGCATCGGCGGCGCGAAGTGGTTCTCGCGCCTGACCAGCGTCACCGTCGATCCGGCGGGCACGAAGCTGTATGCGGTCGACATCGGCGGCGTCAGCTCCGAACGCCATGTCGTGCGTGTGTTCGACGCGAAAAGCGGCGAGCACCTGATGGACATCGGCAAGCGCGGCAGCGGGCCGGGCGAGTTCAACCTGCCGCGCGACGTGGCGATCGGCCTCGACGGGCGCCTCTACGTCGTCGATGGCGGCAACTTCCGCATCGTCGTCTTCGACCGCGAGGGCAAGTACCTGTCGTCGTTCGGCAGCGTCGGCAAGCAATACGGCCAATTCGCGCGGCCCAAGGAAGTGGCGGTCGATCGCGAGGGCAATGTCTACGTCGTCGACAGCGCCTTCGGCAACTTCCAGGTCTTCAACCCCGACGGCGAGTTGCTGCTCTTCGTCGGCGAACGCTCGGAGCGCGACGGTCCGGCGCGCTACATGCTGCCCTCGGGCATCGCGGTCGACGAAGACGGCCGCGTCTACATGGTCGACCAGTGGTTCCGCAAGATCGAGGTCTATCGGCCGGCGTCGCTGAAAGCCGAGGCCGGCTTCGTGCCGCTGCGGTCGGCGCAGGCGAAGTAGCCGGCAGTTCCCGAACGCGAGAACTTGCCTTCTTGCTCGCGGGACTTCTTGCCGAGCAAACGCCGTGGATCTGGCTCCGCCAGGCCACTGGCGTGCCTTGCAGGCCGCATGGCCGCGAGACGCGGCCATTCCTCGCCCCGTCCAAGCCGACGCAGGTCGGCTTGGAGCCGCGGGTCTCGGCCCCCTTGAGGGGGCAGCGGCGAAGCCGCTCCGGGGGTGGGCCGAGTGGCACGCTTTCTGCTGAACCTCCCGTGTCCTGCGGCGCATTGGGGAGTGCAAGGCAAGACAACTTTGCAACCAACCTGGAGGACGACATGAGAATGGCATCGCTGTTCGGTCGCATGAGGTGGGGGGCGTTGTCCGCTGGGTTCTTGGCGGCCATGCTCCTCAGTCTCAGCGGCCCGGCGTCGGCGCAAGGCATTGCGACGACGCGACACAACCTCGGCTCGGCCGGAACCGCCAACCGCGCTTCCGACACTGCCGAGATCTGCGTGTTCTGCCACACCCCCCACGGCGGCGCCACCGGCGCGGAGGTGCCGTTGTGGAACAAGCGCCTGGCCACCGTGGGGCCTGCCGGCGGCGGCACCTACACGACCTACGACACGCTGCAACTGCCATCGCTCGATGGCACCGTGGCCGCGGTGGGCTCGATCTCGTTGGCCTGCCTGTCGTGCCATGACGGCACGCAGGCGATGGACAACGTGATCAATGCGCCGGGCTCGGGTGGGTTTGCGGCCGACGGCGGCGGCAACGACGGCCGCGCGTACAGCTGGACGGGGGCAACGGTCAATACGGCCACGGGCCGCATGACCAACGCAGGCGACCGCATCTCGATGCTCGGCACCGACCTGACGAACGACCACCCGATCGGCATCCAGTACTGCGGCGGTGGCCTCACCGGCACCGGCACGACGATCACCGGCACCTGCCGCGACAGCGACTTCATCGCCCCGTTGACCCAGGTGACGAACGCCAACCAGGTGTTCTGGGTCGAGACCGGCGGCATCGGCAAGCAGCGCACGGACATGCCGCTGTACCAGCGCGCAACCGGCGGCCTGGGGCCGATGGTCGAGTGCGGCAGCTGCCATGACCCGCATGTGTTGACCGGCCAGTCCGGACCGCCGACCACCGGGCGCGTGGCGGGTGACACCTTCCTGCGCATCTCGAACGCCGAGAGCGCGGTCTGCCGTGCCTGCCATGTGAAGTGACCGACCCGACGGGGCCGGCTGCCCGATGCAGCCGGCCCGTCTTCCAACCCGCGTAGGACCATGACACCGACCACCTGCCTGCACTCGCTGTTCGCTGCCCTGCTGGCCGCGTTGTGCGCCGCACCCGGCACAGCATCGGCGCAGGCCAAGGCCGCCCCGCCCACCGCGGCGGCATCGGCCGCGCAGCCGGATACCGTCTTCGCGCGCGTCGGCGCGACGACGATCGCACTGGCCGACTACCAGCGCGCGCTCTCGGTCGCGATGCGCAACAAGTACTACCACGCCAAGCCGCCCGAGGGCGAGATCGCGCGCTTCCAGCGCGAGGTCGGCGACGACGTCGTCAACCGCGTGCTGCTGCTGGCCGAAGCCAGGCGCCGCGGCCTGAAGCCCGACGCCGCGAAGATCGCTGCGACGCTCTCCGGCTACGAGACGCAATACAAGTCGAGTGCGAACTGGCAGGCCAACCGCGACAAGATGCTCGCCGCCGTGCGGCCGCAGCTCGAACGCGAGAACCTGCTCGAACAACTGATCAAGCAGGTCCGCGACATCCCCGAGCCGAGCGACGCGGCCGCGCGCGCCCACTACGAACAACACAAGGATCTGTTCGTCGAACCCGAACAGGTCAAGCTGAGCCTGATCCTGCTGCGCGTCGACCCGAGCTCGCCGGTCGCGCAGTGGCGCAGCGCCGAAGACGAAGGCCGCAAGCTGCACGCCAAGCTCGTCGCCGGCGCATCGTTCGCCGAACTCGCACGGCTGCATTCGGGCGACAAGAGCGCCGCGCAAGGCGGACAGATGGAGACGATGCACCGCGGCCTGTTGCCCGAGGCGGTGCACAAGGTGATCGATCCGCTGGCCGTCGGCGCACTGTCCGAGCCGGTGCGCCTGTTGGAAGGCGTGGCCATCCTGCGCGTGGACGCGCGCCAGCCCGGCCAGCAGCGTGCGTTCGACGAGGTCCGCGCGCGTGCTGCCGATCTCTGGCAGCGCGCCGAAGGCGATGCACGCTGGCAAGCCCTGCTGGCCGATCTGCGCCGGGCCACGCCGGTGCGCATCGACGAGAGCCACTATGCGCCGCTGCGCGCCACGAGCGACAAGCCGGGCGCGAGCTGAGCTGCGCGCCCACGCGACGCGAACTCGCAGACCGGGGATTCGGGTCGTGAACGCAGCTCGCTCTCGCCGCCGCAGTCTGCGCCGCTGGATAGGGCCGCTGTCATTGGCGATCGCGGCCCCGGCCGCACACGCTGCGGCCTACGCGCCCGGCGCCGAGGCCGACCCGCCCACCGGCGACACCGCCGCGCCCACGGTGGCCACGGCGACCGAGCCTTTGCGCGGCGACGGCATCGACTGGCGCTTCGGCCCCTGGCGGACCCACGGCACGCTGGCGCTCGACCTGCGCTGGCTGCGCTTCGAAAACGGCGCCAGCGCGCGCCAGGCCGCGGTGCTCGCCGACGTCGAGACCGCGAGCTACCTCTGGCAGCCGTGGTTTGCGCAGGTCCGCCTGGGCGCCGGCTTCATCGCCAGCACCGACAGCAACGGCCACGAGGGCGAGCCGCGCGTCGCGGCGACCGGCAACACCGTCACCGGGCGCGCGCAGCTCGCGGTGTTTCCGGCGAGCCGCTTCCCGTTCATGCTGCGGGCTGAGACGACCGACAGCCGAACCAACATCGAGTCGCTCGGCGCCGATCTGCAAACGCGCCGCCTCTCGCTGACGCAGTCGTACCGGCCGGAGAGCGGCAACGACCACTACCAGCTGCAGGTCGACGCGAGCCACCTGCTGAGCGACGAGGAGCGCGACACGCTGGTCACCGCCGACGCCAATGCGATGTGGCTGCGCGGCGCGCACCGCTTCGAGCTCGGCGGCAACTGGGCCGACAACAAGAGCGGCAACGACCGCGAGCGCACGCGGCTGGCGCTGGTCACCGGGCGCCACGGTTTCCATCCGAACGAGGCGCTCGGCGTCGACAACCTGGCCAGTTGGCACCAGACGCGCACACGCTTTCGCGACGACGAGTTCGCGCTCGACTTCGGCAGCGAAGTCCGCCAGTTGTCGACGCTGTTGACCTGGCGCCCGCGCGAAGACGACCTGCCGTTCGTCGCGCCGCCGAACACCCTGGTCGTCGGCAGTGCACGCTGGGTCGAGGCGCGCACGCTCGGCAGCTTCGGCGGGCCGGCGCTGGCCAGCCTCAACGCGACGCTCGGCGCGAGCACCGACCTGACGGCGTCGTGGCGGATTGCCGGCGCAGCCTCGGTCAACCAGTTCGACGCCGGCAACGAAGACCCGACGCGCAGCGCGAGCTTCAACGCATCGGCCAACTGGACGCCGCGCTCGGTGCTGTTCGGCGAATGGCGCTACGCACCGTCGGTGGCGCTCAACGCCGGCCTGACGCGCGGCGACGAGGCCAGCGAGCGCGAATACGCCGCCGTTCAGTTCAGCCACAGCGCCTCGCGCGACTTCGTGCAAACGGATACCGAGCGCGTCTCGCTGTCGGCCGCGCAAAGCATCGGCTGGCTGGCCGACGCCACGTCACTGGAGCGCCAGCAAACCACGTCCCTGACGCACAGCCTCGGCCTGGTCTGGCAGACCGTCTCCGACGCGTCGCAGCAGCGCTTCGCCAGCGCGTCGATCAGCGACTACCGCAGCCGCAATGGCGAAGACGCCAGCTTCCAGCTCGTCAACCTGCAATGGAGCCAGCGCACGCAACTCTCGCGCCTGGCCTCGTGGTCGGGCAGCATCACGCTGCAGTCCTCGCGCAGCAACTCGACGCAGACCGACCTGTTCACCGGCGAACGCTTCGAACAGGACGAGGGCTGGCAGCATTTCGCCAGCGGCAGCCTGAGCGCCGAACACCAACGCGTCTTCGGCGTGCCGCGGCTGCGTTTCACGCTGCTGGCCGGCATCAGCACGCAGCAGTTGCAGCGCCGCTCGGCCGGCGACATCGACGCGCCGCTGTACTACGTCAGCCGCTCGCTCGAAGCGCGGCTGGACTACGCCATCGGCAAGCTCGAGGCGCGGCTGTCGGCGCGCGCCGCGCGGGTTGACGAACGCAACCTGGCCGCGGTGATCGTGCGCATCCAGCGCCGCTTTTGAGGAGCACCCCTTGAAGTCCCCCCGCCTCCTGGCCTTCGTCGTCGCGTTGCTCGGCCTGACGCTGCCGGTCTCGGCCGAGTACGGCGACGTCGTCATGAACAATTTTTCCGATGCCGCCGGCATGCGGCCGGTCGTCTTCCCGCATTGGTTCCACCGCGTGCGCTTTCGCTGCAAGGTCTGCCATGCCGACCTCGGTTTCCAATTCAAGGCCGGCGGCAACCAGATCGACATGCTGAAGATCATCGACGGCCAGTTCTGCGGCGCCTGCCACAACGGCGAGATCGCCTGGTCGGTCGAGAACTGCAACCTCTGCCACGCCGGCAAGCCGAAGACGCCGACGCAGGTCCACGAGAACACGCTGCAAAAACTCACGGGAGCAGCGCGATGAAGACCTTGCTGTGCGCGCTGCTCACGCTCGTTGCCACCGCCGCCACGGCGCAAGGCGCGGCCGCCGGCAAGGCGGTGTACGACAGCACCTGCGCCATCTGCCACGCCGCCGGCGTCGTCGGTGCGCCCAAGCCCGGCGACGCTGCCGCGTGGGGGCCGCGCGCCAAGGGCGGCCTCGATGCGCTGCTCAAGAGCGCGATCGCCGGCACGACCAAGGGCATGCCGCCACGCGGCGGGCGGCCTGACTTGACTGATGCACAACTGCGCGCGGCGATCGAATACATGGCCGGCGCGGCGCTGCCGAAGAGTGCGGCGGTTGCCACGCCGGCAACCGCTGCGCCGACGAAGCCGGCCGCCTCCGCGCCTGCGAAAGCAGCCGCACCACCGCCGGTGACCGCCAAGCCCGCCGCCGCGCCGGCGAGCGCGCCCGCAACAGCGCCGCCGCCATCGCCTGCCGTTGCCGCTGCACCGGCAGCAGCGCCCTCACCCGCACCCACACCCGCCGCGAGCGCCGAGGTCAACGCCTTCAACCGCCTGTTGCGCCCGACGGGCCGCATCAACCGGCCGGCGGCCGAGTCCGGCATCCACGACCCGACGAACGACGCGACGAACCAGTTGCAGCCGCCCGCACAAGCCTTTGCCGAGCTGCCCAAGGCCAACGCCGGCAACCATGTCGATTGGGTCAAGTCGCTCGCCGAGAAGAAGATCGACCCGCGCTGGGACCGCAAGGATGCGAAGGCCGCCGCGGTGGTGATGGACCTGAACATCGTGCGCGAGGTCAAGGGCTCGATGCCCGACGTGGTCTACCCGCACAAGCAGCACACCGAGTGGCTCGACTGCTCGAACTGCCACCCTTCGATCTTCGTGCCGCAGAAGGGCGCCAACCAGATCAGCATGGCCTCGATCCTGCTCGGCCAGAAATGCGGCGTCTGCCACGGCAAGGTGGCGTTCCCGGTGTCCGAATGCCGCCTTTGCCACTCGCGCAAAAAAGGCGCCGACGCGGTTGCGGAGAAAAAACCATGAGGCCCTCGCACACCCTGGCGCTCGGCCTGCTGCTGATTGCGGGCATCGCCGTCGCCGACGACGAACGCACGCAGGCCGAACAACGCGTGCGCCTGGCCGCGCGCCTGATCGCCGACTCGCCGGCCGCGCAGCGCATCCAGGCCAGCGGCAATGCGGTCGCGATCTCGCACCTGGACGAAGGCCGCCTTCACCTGTCGAGCGCCGAAGACGCGCTGAAGGCCGGCGATGCAGCCAAGGCGCGCAAGAGCGCCGAAGAATCGTTGATGCACCTCGGCATGGCGCGCCGCCTGGTGCCCGACCAACCGGCGCGCCAACAGGCGCTGCGCCAACGCCACGAGCAGCAACTGGCCAGCGCCCTGCGCCTGGTCGAAGCCTGGCGCGTGCGCGCCGGCACGAGCGCCGACAGCGCGCTGCTCGACGCCACCGGACTCGTCGGCCAAGCCAGACGCCTGGGCGACGAACAACGCTACGACGACAGCCTGCGCACGCTGGCCGCGGTCGAGCTGCAGTTGCTCGGCGGCTTCACGCGCCTGTTCGCGTCGCGCGAGCTCGACTACACGCCGCGCGCGGCCAACCCCGCCGAGGCCTATCAGGACGAGATGGCCAGCTACTCGTCACTGAGTGAACTGGTGCCGGTGGCCGTGCGCGAACTCGCGCCGCGCACCGACGCGCGGCAGTTGATCGAGCGCTACACCAAGTCGGCGCAGGCGCTGCACCTGCAGGCGCAAAAACGCTTCGAAGCCGGCGACCGCGACGGTGCACTGGCCAACCTGCGCAGCGCGGTGATGTACGTGCAGCGCGCGCTGGCCGCCGCAGGTGTCGTCACGCCGGCGTCCAGCGAGGGACCGCCATGAAAACGCTCGTCATTGGCGCCTTGCTGGCGCTCGCTGCGCTGCTCGCGCAGGCCGAAGACCGCGACGCGCTCGAGCGCCGGATGGCTTCGGTGGCGACGCTGATCGAAGCGTCGTCTGCCGCCAGGCAGATCGAGTCGAGCGGCGTGGCTGCCGCACGCGAGAAGCGCGACAACGCGCGCCTGATCCACCGCGAGGCCGCGGCGACGCTCAAGGCCGGCGACGCGGCCGGCGCCACGAAGCTGCTCGACCAGGCGGCGCGCGAAATGATGAACGGCGCCCGCCTGGCCAAGCCCGAAGAGGTGCAGGGCCAGAAGGACAAGCGCGACTTCGATGCGCGCATGGACAGCGCGCGCGCGCTGCTCGCCGCGCAGCAGCGCATCACGGTCGAGAAGGGCAACCCGGCCGAAGCACGCGAAGCGACGCAGCGCATCGAACAATGGGTCGCGCAGGCCGACAAGCTGGCTGCCGCCGGCCAGTGGACCGAGGCCAAGCCGATCATCGACCGCGCCTACCTCACCGCGCGCGTCTCGATCGAGCAGATGCGCCGCGGCGACACGCTGGTGCGCTCGCTGACGTTTGCCAGCAAGCGCGACGAGTACGCCTACGAGATCGACCGCAACGATACCCACCGCATGCTGGTCAACCTCGTGCTGGCCGACAAGCGCGACGCCACGTCGATGATGCAGCCGCTGCTCGACAAGGCCGCGGGCCTGCGCAAAGACGCCGAAGCGCAGGCCCAGCGCGGCGACCACGAGGGCGCGATCAAAACGCTCGAAGACTCGACGCGCGAGCTGGTGCGCGCGGTGCGCGCCGGCGGCATCTACATCCCCGGATGACATGACCCATGCGCCGCGCTGTCGCCCTCGTGCTCGCGTTTGCGGCGGCCGCGCTCGCGGCTGCGACCTCGCCGTGGTTGCGCCTGGAAAACGACGGCCTGCACGACCCGAAGAACCCGGCGATCGGCCTGTTGCAGCAACCCGCCGACGCGCTCTCGGCGCTGCCGCGCGACAGCGCCGGCAACATGGTCAACTGGGTCAAGGCCATCGAGTCCGGCGCGATCAACCCGCGCACCAACATCCTGCCGGAGACGCAGGTCCGGGTGCGCGACGACGAGATCATCATCGCCAAATACGGCTCGATGCCGGCGGTGAAGTTTCCGCACCGCGCACACACGCTGTGGCTCGATTGCGCCAACTGCCACGACAAGCTGTTCAAGGCCAAGGCCGGCGCCAACCGCTTCAGCATGACGGCGATCCTGAACGGCGAGCAATGCGGCGTCTGCCACGGCGCCGTGTCGTTCCCGCTGACCGAATGCAACCGCTGCCACAGCGTGCCGAATGCGTCGCTGCCGCGGCCGGCGGCGGTGAGCAAGCCATGAGGCGCGCCGCGCTGATGCTCGCCTTGGCTTGCGCCACGCCGGCGCCGTGGGCCGAATACGCCGACGTCGTGATCGACAAACGATCGACGAAAGAAGGCGTGCGGCCGGTGATCTTCCCGCACTGGTTCCACCGCATCCGCTTTCGCTGCAAGGTCTGCCACCACGAGCTCGGCTTCATCATGCGCGCCGGCGCCAACGACGTGCTGATGAGCGACATCATCGACGGCAAGTTCTGCGGCACCTGCCACAACGAGCGCATCGCCTGGGGGGCCGACCGCTGCGACCTCTGCCACTCGGCCAAACCGGGGACGCCGGCCGGGATTCAGGGCGGTGCGCAAACGTCGGGGCCGGGGCGGTGGTGAAGCGCCGCAGCCTGTGCGGCCTCGCAGCGCTGACGTTGTTCGGCTGCGCCAGCGATCCCGGCTCCGAGGCCGCGGCGCCGAGAGCGAGCGGCCCACTGACGCCGTGGCGCGTCGTCAACGGCGGCTTCCTCACGCCACCGCAAGCGCCCGGCGTGTTGCCGCGGCCCGGCAGCGGCATGTTCGTCAAGCTGCTGTCGCCGGCGGCGATCGCGCTGCGCGGCCCCGATCTGCTCGTCGCCGATGCCGGCAGCGCGAGACTGTGGCGGCTCGACGCGGCGATGAACCAGGCGATCGGCATCGCCGGTGCGCCCGTCTTGCCGAACACCGCGCTCGCGCTCGGCCCCGATCTGTCGGCCTGGGTGCTCGACCCGGCGAACCGCCAGGTGCTGCGCTTCGCACGCGACGGCCGCCTGCTGCAAACCTTTCGCGTGCCGACCGAGCTGCCCTCGCCCGTCGCCTTTGCCCTGGCCGACGGCGGCGCGACGCTGCTCGTCGCCGACGGCCTGGGCGCGCAATGGTCGGAGCAGCGCGGCGCGTCGGGCATCGTGCAGAAGATCTCGCCGCAAGCCGAAGGCGGCGCGCGCATCAGCGGTGTCGATGGCCTGGCCGCAACCGAGTCGGCGCTGTTCGTGCTCGACCGTCTCGGCGCCGCGGTGCACAAGGTGGCGCGCGACGGCCGCGTGCTGGCCACGCTCGGCCGCGGCGAGTTGATGCAGCCGAGCGCGCTCGCCGCCGACCGCCACGGCCGCGTCTTCGTCATCGACCAGGCGCAACTGTCGCTCGTGCTGTTGCGAGAGGGCGCGCCCGCGCAACGCTTCGAGGCTCGCGACTTGCAGATGCAGCGCCTGGGCGGCATCGCGATCGACGAACGCGTGCTCGCGCTGTCGGACCCGCTGCTCGGCCAGGTGGCGACTTTCCTGATCGCGCCATGAGACAGGCCGTCGCACTCATGCTCGCGCTCGCACTCACCGCGTGCGCCAGCAGCGGCACCGTGCGCGGCCGGCTGCACTACGGCATGGACGACGCACCCGAGGGCCAGAAGCTGATGTGGCCGGCAGCGCCCGAGGTGCCGCGCTTTCTCTACACCGGCACGCTGGTCGGCGAGCCGAATTTCCGCGCCAACGGTGAAGAGCGGCCGGCGCTCGAACGCCTCGGACGCTGGATCGTCGGCCTCGACGGATCGGGCACCTCGCCGCAGGTGCTGCAGCGCCCTTCCGCCTTGGCCGGCGACGATGCCGGGCGCCTGTACGTCGCCGATGTCAGCCGTCAGGCCGTGTTCGTGTTCGACGAAAAGGCCGGCGAGCTGCTGCTGTGGGAGAACGCCGACGCCGCTCGGCGCTTCGTCGCGCCGAGCGGCGTCGCACTCGCAACCGACGGCGTCTACGTGACCGACGCCGAACTCGGCGCGGTCTTCGTGCTCAGCCTGCAGGGCGAGCCGCAACGCACGATCGGCAAGGGCAAGTTGACGCGCCCGACCGGCATCGCACGCGACGCCGCCACCGGCCGCCTGTTCGTCGCCGACACCTACGCGCACGACATCAAGGTCTTCGACGCCCAAGGCGCGCTGGTCGCGACACATGGCGCGCGCGGCAACGGCGACGGCCAGTTCAACTACCCGAGCCACCTGGCCTTGAACAACGGCGAGCTTTACGTCACCGACACGATGAACAGCCGCATCCAGGTGCTGCGCGCGGCCGACGGCGCGTACCAGCGCCAGTTCGGCGCGCGCGGGCTGACGCTCGGCAACCTGGTGCGGCCCAAGGGCGTGTCGGTCGACGGCGAAGGCAACGTCTATGTCATCGAGTCGTACTTCGACAGCCTGCTCGTCTTCTCGCCGCGCGGCGAGTTCCTGATGCCGATCGGCGGCACCGGCAAGGCCACCGGGCGCTTCTATCTGCCGTCGGGCGTGTGGGTCGACGGCAAGAACCGCGTGCACATCGCCGATATGTTCAACGGCCGTGTCGTCCTCTTCCAATTTCTCGGGGGCGGCTGATGTTTGTTGAGCAGGCATCAACGAATTTGAACAAACCCGTTCGGGCTGAGGTATCGAAGCCCCACGCGAGCCCTTCGATACCTCAGGGCGAACGGTTTCAAGTTCATGCGTGCCGGCTCAATAGGTTGTTGTTGCTCTTCTTCCTGTTGGTCGGCATGGCCCACGCGCAGCGCGTCTCCGACGTCCGCAACACGCCGCACAACCTGTCTGCGCAAGGCCCCGGCAGCGTGCGCGCCGCAGCCGGCGGCACGACCGAGGTCTGCGTGTTCTGCCACACGCCGCATGGCGCGACGACCGCCGACGCGGCCGGCGCGCCGCTGCGCGGCCCGCTGTGGAACCGCCGCGTGCCCGACGGTGCAACCTACACGCCCTACACCTCGAGCTCGCTCGATGCGCAGTCGATCCTCGATGGCCTGAATGCCACGCCGGGCGGCAGCTCGAAGCTGTGCCTGTCGTGCCATGACGGCACGCTGGCCATCGGCAACGTCAACGTGCTCAACGGCAATGCGAATGCGAGCATCACGATGCAGGGCACGGGCCCCGGCGGCACGATGCCCGCGGGCCAGGGCGTCAGCAGCGGCTTCACGCGTTTTCTCGGCACCGATCTGTCCAACGACCACCCGATCTCGCTGACCTACAACAGCGCGCTCGCCGCACGCGACGGCGAGCTGAACACGGTCGATGCGCAGCAGCGCTGGCCGGCCGGCAGCGGCGCGGTGATCGGCGTGCGCGCCTCGGGCTACAAGCCGCTGCTGCCGCTGGAGCCCACCGGCAACGCCGGCCAAGGGCAGATCCAATGCGCAACCTGCCACGACCCGCACCTGCGCGAGCTCGACACCACCAAGGGCAGCGCGAAGTTCCTGCGCGCGCCGCGCTTCCAGGAGAGCGCGCCCGGCCCGACGCACAACGCCGCCGCCGACATCATCTGCCTGTCGTGCCACGACAAGAGCCTGGGCGCCGGCGTCTGGGCGAACTCGGCGCATGCGCGGCCCGACGTGGCCGACGAGACCTACCGCGACGGCGCGGCGCAACTGCGCGAGTTCCCGGCCGGCCTGCCGGTGTGGAAGGCGGCGTGCCTGAACTGCCACGACACGCACACCGTGCAGGGCGCGCGCCGCCTGCTGCGCGAAGGCACCGACGCCGCGCTGCCGCAAGGCAATCCGCTGGCCGCGCGCCAGGGCGGCAATGCGGCGCTCGAGAACACCTGCTACCAATGCCACACCAACGCCGCGAAGTCGGCGTTGACGAGCGTGACGCAGGTGCCCGATCTCGAAACCTCGTTCCAGCAATTGATCCGCATGCCGATCGTCACCGCCGAGCAAAGCGACAGCAGCAGCGAGGCGCACGACATCAGCGCCAACTTCAGCGACCTGTCGATCGACTGCAGCGGCGCGGTCGCGCGCTGCGGCGCCGACTTTCTGGAGCCGCGCAGCAAGCTCGAACAGCGCCACGCCGAATGCACCGATTGCCACAACCCGCACCGCGTCGTCAAGTCGCGCAGCTTCGTCGGTGGCCCGGGCGGCATCGGCGGCGCGCCGGACGCGGCCGGCACGCACGAACACGCCGAGAACACGACGACGATCCGCAGCAACATCGCCTCGGGCGTGCTGCGCGGCGCCTGGGGCGTCGAGCCGAACTACGGTTCGACCTCGTTCCAGCAACTGCCGGGCAGCTACAGCGTCAAGCGCGGCGACCCCGGGGCCAGCATCGACACGTCGGTGGCGGCGTCCTACGTGACGCGCGAGTACCAGATCTGCCTGAAGTGCCACAGCGACTACGGCTACGCCGACAACAACGTCTATCCGCTCGGCAACCGCCCCGCGCTCGGCCGCGCCGGCGGCACGCCGCCGGGCACCAACAACCTGACGATCTACACCAACCAGGCCAAGGAGTTCCAGGCCCCGATCACACACCGCGGCGATGTCACGTCGGCCAACAGCGGCGCCGGCTCGAACTTCACGGGCAGCAACCACCGCTCGTGGCACCCGGTGATCGGCCCGACGGGGCGCAACGCAGCCAACGCCGCGGCGTTCCGACAACCGTGGGGCAACGCGATCGGCACGCAGACGATGTACTGCAGCGATTGCCACGGCGAGAACACGCCCGAGGGCACGATCATCCCCGCCGGCGGCGACAACGGCACACCGTGGGGCCCGCACGGCTCAGCCAACAACTTCCTGTTGAAGGGCGCGTGGAACAGCAACGTCGGCGCCAACAACCGCGGCGACAGCGGCCCCAACGCCAACGGCCTGTGCTTCAAGTGCCACAACCCGAACACCTACGCCAGCCGTGACGGCGGCGGGCAAACCGGCTTCTTCAACAGCGATCGCGGCAACCTGCACGCCTATCACACCGACAAGATCGAAAGCATGCGCTGCAACTGGTGCCATGTCGCCGTGCCGCACGGCTGGAAGAACAAGGCGCTGCTCGTCAACCTCAACGACGTCGGCCCCGAAGCCGGCCGCGCCGGCAACGAGGAGTGGCGCATGAACGCGAGTTCGCAGGCCTACAACCAGGAGCCGTACTACCTCAACGCGAAGCTGAAGGTGCGCACCTTTGCGACCAGCGGCAACTGGAACGAAAGCAACTGCGGCTCGAACGCGTCGGCGACGGCGTTCGGCACCAACGGCAACAACACGAACAGCGGCAAGGACTGGATGAGGGACGTTTGCGAGAACCCGCCATGAAGCATGCCGCGCTGCATCGACTGTCCGCGCACTTCGGTTCGCTGCGCACCGCGCTGGCGCTGATCGTGTTGCTTGGTCTGGTGGTCCTCGCGCAGCCCGACGGCGATGTGGCTCGGCCTCGTCTTCGCCGCGCTCGGCATCAACCTGCTCGCCGCGCTGGTCGTGCATCCGCTGCTGCGCCGGCAATTGCCGTTGCTCGTCTTTCATCTCGCGCTGCTCGCGCTGGTGCTGCTCGTCGCTGCGGGCCGATTGACCAAGCTCGACGGCCGCTTCGAGTTGCTGCAGGGCGTGCCGTTCGACGGCCAGTTGATGAGCCCACGAAGCCGGTGCGCTGTACCGATCCGACCTGCAAAGCTGGCAACTGCGCAACGAGGGCTTCACGATCGACTACGCGCCGGGCCGGCGCCGCGGCGCAACGCGCAACACCGTGGCCTGGACCGACGCCAATGGCGCCCCACAGCGCGCCGTGATCGGCGATCACCGGCCGCTCGTCATCGGCGCGCACCGCGTCTACACGACCTCCAACAAAGGCTTCGCGCCGCTGCTGCGCTGGCTGCCGGCGCGAGGCGAGCCGGTGCTCGGCGCCGTGCACCTGCCGAGCTACCCGATGCACGAGCTGCGCCAGTCGCGCGAGTGGACGCTGCCCGATGGCCGCGCGGTCTGGCTGCAACTGCAGTTCGACGAGAAGAACCTGATCGCGCCCGACAGCGCGGCGCAGTTCCGCATGCCCGACGCACATCGCCTCGTGCTGCGCCTCGGCGAGGCGCGCGCCGAACTCGCGCCCGGCCAGGCCTGGCGCATCGACGGCGGCACGCTGGTCTACGAAGGCCTGCGGCCGTGGATGGGCTACCGCGTCAGCCACGACCCGACGCTGCCGTGGCTGCTCGCCGCGGCGCTGACGGCGGCGCTGTCGCTGGCCTGGCACTACGTCGTCGCGTTTCGTGCGCCGAGAAAACAAGGCGCGCCGGCACTGCAACGCGGAGCCACGCATGCCTGAAGCCTGGTTGATGTCGCTCGCGCTGGCCGGCTACGCAGCCTGCGCCGCCGTCACCGTGGCCGGTGCGCGCTGGCAGCGTCCGTCGTGGCCGCTGGCGGCATCGGCCTTGTTTGCCGCGCTGGCGCTGCACACGCTGGCGCTCGGCACGCGCTGGCAGGCGCTCGGGCATGGGCCGTTCACGACGCTGCACGAGATCCTGTCGAGCAACCTGTGGAGCCTGGCGCTGATCGTCGCCCTGGCCGCGGCCTTCGTGCGCGAGGTCCGCGCCGCGTTGATCGCCGCGCTGCTGCCGCTGGCCGTGCTCGCGGCCTGGCTCGTCGCCAGCGACGCCGGCCCCGGCCACCTGCCGCCGACTTACGACACGCCGCTGCTCTACATCCACACGCTGGTCGGCAAGCTCTACCTCGGCCTGCTGCTCGTCGCCACGGCGCTCGGCGCGCTGTCGTGGTGGCGGCCGTCGGCGGCACGACGATGCGCTGGCGCACCGCTTCGCCGCGTTCGCCTTCGTCTTCGACACGCTGATGCTGATCGTCGGCGCGGTCTGGGCGCAGGATGCGTGGGGCCGTTACTGGGCCTGGGACCCGTTGGAGTCCTGGGCCTTCGCGAGCTGGGTCGCGCTCGCCGCCGCGTTGCATGCACGGGCGACGCTGCGGCCGAGTCCGGCGATCTTCGGCGCGATGCTGGCCGGCGTCTTCGTGCTCGCCTTCCTGACCTTCTTCGGCGTGCCGTTCATTTCGATGTCGCCGCACAAGGGGGCGGTATGAACACTCGACGCGCCGATCGTCGACTGCTCGGTCTTCTGCTCACCGCATCGGCCATCGTTGCCGGCGGCCTTGCGTTCAACGCCGCGCAATCGCCACACGCCCCCGAAGCACCACCACCCGCAGCACCGCATGCGCCCGAAACCAAACGCCTTTTCGACGCCGCCGTCGTCATGCTGCACGCCCACCGCTACGACGACGCCGCGATCGCGCTGCACCGCGTGCTGACCTACGCGCCGAAGATGCCCGAAGCGCATGTCAACATGGGCTACGCGATGCTCGGCCTGAAACGCTTCGACGCCGCGCGCGACTTCTTCGAGGGCGCCACCGCGCTCGCACCCACGCAGGCCAACGCCTACTACGGCCTGGCCCTCGTCCACGAGGCGCAGGGCGACAAGGCCTTGGCCACCGGCGCGATGCGCAGCTACCTGCACCTGGCGCGCGACGAGCGGCCCGAGCACCTCAGCCGGGCGCGGGCGGCGCTGTGGGAGTGGGAGCAGCAAAGGCCGAAAACCGATCGATGAACCACAAGGCCGTTGCAGTCTCGAGCGATGCCCTTGCCAGCGAATAGCGTCTTGGGTTCAGAAGGACTTGCAGGTCGCGTTGACTGAACACATCAATCGCGTTGGCCCGCCGTCCACGCAACCAGCAGTCATCACGATGTCGCGAGACGAGCACGCAACGTGACGCAACTCGCGCCTTGTGCGTCGGTTCGTCGAAGGATGTGCATCGCCACTGCCTGAAGCTGACATCGACGACCTGACGTTCTCGGCCAGTTGCCGACCGTGGTGACGGGCGGCTTCGGGGCACTGCATCTCGTCAACGTGTCCGCTGTGAGAACCGCCGCACGCCAGTTCGTCTGCCTACCATTGCTCGCCGGAAGACCTGCGCGCGCTGTTCGAGCGCTCGGGACTTTACGGGCCGGCCCCTCACGATCGAGCTCGACGAGGCCAGGGTTTCGCTGTTCTTGCAAGGCCGCCGGGCCGGGGCCGGCTGACTTGAAACGACGCCCCCTGCTCGGCGCGTGTGACGGACACGATGCGCGGCCGCCAGGCGCTGTGCGGAGCGCCGAGGCTCTCGACGCGGGACGGGTTGTCGGATCGAATCGATGCCATGAACGACGAGTACGAGCGCTTGCGGTCCGCCGTCTATGCGCTGGAGGCCCAGCGCGCGACGCTGGGTGATGCGGTCATCGAGCCGCTACTCGAAGTCGCGCGCGCGAAGCTGGTCGCGCTGGGCTCCGCGACCGACCCTGATGAACAAATCCGGCGCCAAGTCAGCGTCCTGTTTCTCGACGTCACCGGCTCGACGGACCTGAGTCGCCACCTCGATCCCGAGGAGGTCCATGCCGTCATGGACGGGCTGCTCGCACGCTGTACCGAGGTCGTACGCAGCCACGGCGGCGAGGTCCTGCAGTACGCGGGCGACAGCCTGCTGGCGGCGTTCGGCGCGCGGCACGCCCATGACGACGACGCCGAGCGTGCGGTGCGCTGCGGCCTGGGCCTGCTCGAAGAGGGACGCAGCCTGCGCCAGCGGGTGCTGTCGGCGCACGGTCACGACGGCTGCGACGTGCGCGTCGGCATCCACACGGGGCCGGTGCTGCTCGGCGGTGGCGTCGACAAGGAAGGCACCATCCGCGGACTGACGGTCAACACTGCTGCGCGCATGGAGCAGTCGGCTCCGACCGGCGGCCTGCGCATCAGCCACGCCACCTGGCTGCTGGTGCGCGGGCTCTTTGTCGTGCAGGCGCAACCGCCGTTGACGGTGAAGGGTCACGACGGGCCCCTGCAGACGTATCTGGTCGATTCGGCGCTGCCGCGCGGCTTCGCGGGTGCGGCGCGCGGTGTCGACGGCGTGGACTCGCTGCTGAACGGTCACGAGGAAGACCTCGCTCGCCTCGGCGCGCTGGTCGACGCCGTGCATGACGAGCCGGCCCGTGCGCGCATGGCCACGGTCATCGGCGATCCAGGCATCGGCAAGAGCCGACTGTTGCGTGAGTTGCGCGTGCATCTGCAGGCCGGCCGACATGGTCGGCTTTGCGTGCTGGCGGCTCGCGCGTATCCGCAAAGCTCGCTGCAGCCCTACGGCTTGTTGCGCAACCTGCTCGCCTGGCACTTGCAGATTGCCGATAGCGATGACGCCGAGACCGCGAAACGCAAGCTCGGGACGGGCCTGCTGGCCACGGTCGCCGATCTGGGCGAGGCTCAGACGCACCGCATCGGACAGTTGATCGGTCTGGACTTCTCCGACAGTCCGAATGTGCGCGGCCTGGACCCGCATTCGGTGCGTGCGTTGGGCTTTTCGGCGCTGACGGCATTCCTTCGCGGCCTTGCCCAGCGGGCCACGCCGGCCGTGTTGTTGCTCGAAGACCTGCACTGGGCCGACGATGCGTCGCTCGACTACCTCGACGAGGTTCTGCGCGACCGCCATGGCGTCGCGCTCTGCATCGTGGCCACCGCGCGACCGGTCTTGCTCGAGCGTCGTGCCGACTGGAATCGTGACGACGACGAGCGACGCCTGCGCGTGGTTCTTTCCCCGCTCGACGGCCGCCGGGCCGACGCGCTCGCCCATGAACTGACCGCCAACATCGCCGACGGCGCCGAGCCGATCCGACGGCTGCTGACCGAGCAGGCGGAAGGCAATCCGTTCTACATGGAAGAGCTGCTGCGCATGCTGATCGACGACGGCGTCATCGACCCGGCCACGAAGCCATGGCGCGTGCTGGCCGACAGGCTGCAGGGATTCCGGCTGCCAAGCACGCTGGTCGACCTGCTGCAGACCAGGTTGGCCACTCTCGCCGGCAGCGAGCGCCGCACCATCCAGCATGCCAGCGTGGTCGGGCATGTCTTCTGGGACGATGCACTCGCGGCTCTCGGTGCGCCGGCGTCCGCCGAACTGCAGGCGCTGCAGGCGAAGTCCCTCGTGCTCAGCCACCGCGACAGTGCCTTCGAAGACACCGCCGAGCGTGCTTTCCAGCACCACCTGCTGCATCAGGTCACCTACGACAGCGTCCTGAAGGCGACGCGCCGCGCCGGGCATGCCGCCGTGGCGCGCTGGCTGTCGCAACGCGTGACCGGGCGTACGGCGGAGTACCTGGCCACCACTGCCGAGCACTACGACCGTGCCGGCGATCATGAGACGGCGCTTGCCTATTTCGAGCGCGCCGCCGACAACGCCGCCAAGCGCTATGCGAACAGCGCGGCGCTGGAATACGTTCGCAAGGCGCTGCAAAGCCCGGCCCTGAAGGACCCCCGACATCGCGCCCGCCTGCTGAACTTGCAGTGCTCCGTGGCCGATCTCGCGGGCCAGCGAGACCTTCAGGATGCGGCGATGGACGCGCAGATGCAGATCGCCGATGAACTGCAGGACGACCATCTCCGGGCCGAGGTGCTCTCACTCAGGGCGTTGCGCGCCTCGCGCCGCGGCGACGAAGTGCAGGCCTTGGAACTGGCCGCGCACACGCTGCCGGTGGCCACCCGAGCGGGCAACGTGCTCGCGGCCTCCTTGTGCCTGGGCCAGATAGCGTTCAGTTCCTATTCGCGCGGCGACGCGGACAGCTCACGGCGCCATGCGCAGCAGGCCATCGACCTCGTGCGTCGCGCCTTGGCCGCCGACCCGCTGCCCGAGCTGCTGTCCCGGGAGCTGCAGCTGATGGTGTGTTTAGCCCAGGCGGAGCACCTTGGCAGGCGCCTCGGGACCGCGAGCCACATCCTGGCGCAGGCGCTGGAACGCGCCAGGTCGATGGCCAATCGGCGCACGCAGGCGCACGTCCTGCTGCAGATGGCCTTCATCGCCAACGACGCTGGCCGCCCGCAGCAGGTGATCGAGCGGCTGGCGCCGGCGCTGGAGCTGGCCAAGGACATCGGCATGACCGCGACGATCGCGGAGATTCACGAGCAATGGGCGCGCACGGCACTGGAACTCGGTGACCTCCAAGCGGCCGCCGAACGGGCAGGGTGGGGCAGCGAAGCGGCACACAGCTGTGGCGCGTTCGACATTCAAAGTCGATGTCGGCTGATCCAGGGCCACCTGCGCGCGGCAGCCGAGGATCGTCAGGGTGCGCTCGCCGCCTATGAGACGGCACTGGCCGGCTTCGAATCGCTGCAGGACTCATCGTACGCCTGCCTTGTCAGGAGTTGCATGGCGATGCAGTTGTCGCTGGCCGGCGACTCGCGCGGGGCTCTGCAAGTCATCGAAGAGGTGGCAGCAGCGCTGGCGCGCGGCTTGACGATTACCACCCTGCCGAGGCCGGCCGAGCCCCACTGGAACTGCCACGGCGTGTGGAAGCGCGAGGGTGACCCGCGTGCCCCAGAGGCGCTCGAAAGAGCCTATCGGGTGATCCAGGCCGATGCGCAATGCTGTGATGACGCAGACATGCAAACCAGCATGGTGCAGGGCGTGGCGTTGCACCGGCTCGTCGAGAGCTGCTGGCTGGAAGCTGCGCCGACAACCGGTATCGCAGGCGCCGACGAATAGCGGCTGCTTCGCTGCTAGCGGCTGCCGCCCGGCCAGCGCTTCAGCCATGCGGCGAGCGCCCAAGCATCTAGCGGGGGGCTGAAGAGGTAGCCTTGGCCGTGGCTGCAGCCCATGCGCTCGAGCAAGTGGCACTGCTCGGCGTCCTCGATGCCCTCGGCGACCACCGCGAGGCCGAGCGCGCGCCCGAGGTCGATGGTCGATTGCACGATCGCCTGGACCTTGCGCTCGCGCATCATGTCGTGGATGTACAGGTGATCGACTTTCAGCTCGTCGACCGGCAGAGCTTTGACTTCGAGCAGCGATGAATGCCGCGTGCAGAAGGCGCTGAGCGACAGCGACACGCCGATACGCTCCAGATGCCAGGCTGCGCGCACGCGCTGCGGGCCGTCCTCTGGTTGCATGCAGTGCGCGAGCTCCAGCCGCACCGAGCCCGGCGGTACGCGATGCTCGAGGAAGGCGGCCGACAGCCTGTCGGCCAGGTGCGGGTCGAGCAGGTCGCTCGACGTGACGTTGATCGACACGTCGAGTGGCATCTGTTCGACGGACCAGCGTTCGAGCTGGGCGATCGCGGTGTCGATCACCCAATCGGTCAGCCGCCCGATGGCGCCGGCGCCTTCGAGCAGCGGCACGAAGCCCGACGGCTCGATCAGGCCGTGGCGCGGATGGCGCCAGCGGATCAGCGCCTCGACGCCAGCGACCTGCTTGGTCGCCAGCTCGATCTTCGGTTGGTACAGCAGTGTCAGCTGACCGTGGTCGATGGCAGCGGAGAGCTCGGCCAGCGGCGAAAAGGCGCTGCGGGCGGCTGCCGCCTGACCGCCAAAAGGGGGCGGCGGTGGCCGGCCGGGCGGCCATGCAATGCGTTCGGTGTTCAAGATGGTCGCTCCGCTTCTTCTGCTTGCAGGCCCTGGAGGGTGGCGGCGGGGCGGCGCTCAGAACGTCGCCACCGGCTCGTCGGGCAGCACGTTGTTGTCGCTGACAGCAGCGGGAACGCTCGGGTCGCCGGAGAGCGTCGTCGCTTGCACCACCGCACTGGCGACCGGCGCGGTCTGTGCCGAAGCCTCGAGCGCCGTGGTTTGCGCGGCCAACACGGCCAGGCCGGCGAGCAGCGCCGACAAACCTGCTGCGACGCCGAGCGTGCGGGCAGCGGGATTGGCGATGGCGGTGCGGGCGGCTTGGGTGGCGATCTGGAGGGTGGTCATGGTGGGCTCCTTGCGGTTGACCTGCATCGATTGATGCAGTGAACCCAGTGTCTGCACCGTGGGCCGGCGCCGCGATGAACCGATGCACACGTTCTGAGTGACCTATTCACACCGCGGTCGACGTCCGCCACTGACAGGCATGAGCAGCCGCGTGACCACGAGTTGGCAGGCGTCGCCCAGGCCTCGCCTGCCACGATAATTGCGGCCGACGATCGTCATGACCACCGTTCTAGTCGCCGATGACGCCCTGCCCCCCGCGCTGCTCGAGCGCCTGGCTGGGCATGGCAGTGTGCGCACCTTCCCGGCGCAGGCGATCCTGATCAACGAGGGTGACCAGGCCGACTCCCTCTATATCCTGCTGGCCGGTCGCGTGAAGCTGTATTCGAGCGCCGATAGCGGGCGCGAATTCGTGGTCACCGTGCTGACGCCCGGCCAGTATTTCGGCGAGTTGTCGCTCGACGGCGCGCCGCGCTCGCTGTCGGCGCAGGCGTTGGAGGCCACGCGCTGCTGCATCGTGGCGGGTCACGAGCTGCGGCAGTTTCTGGCCGCCGAGCCGGACTTCGCACTCCACCTGACTCACAAGCTGATGCACATGGTGCGTCGGCTGACCGAGCAGGTGAAGAGCCTGGCGCTGCAGGATGTCTACGGCCGCGTCGTGCGGCTGCTGATGGAGTTGTCCGACGAGGCCGGGACCGAGCGTGTGCTGCGCGACAAGCTGACCCAGCAGGACATCGCCGACCGCGTCGGCTCGTCGCGCGAGATGGTCAACCGCATCATGAAGGAACTGGTCGCCGGGGGCTATGTCGCCAGCGACGACAAGCAGCGGCTCGTCATCCGGCGCAAGCTGCCTGCGGCCTGGTGATGCTCGGGCGGCGCAGCCACGCGGCGCCAAGGTGAACGCGAAAGCGATTCGAAGCGGCGGCAAGGCTGGCCACGCCGAGCGCCGCGCCCAGCGGCAGGTCGATCAGGTGATGCTGAAAGGTCGTCAGCACCGATAGCGCAATCAGCCAGAACCAGGCCGCAAGCAGCGCGCGGCCGGGGGTCGGCAGCAGCGGCGCCAGGCGTGCCCAGAGGATGACGAGGAGTGCGACGTGCAACGACGGCGCCCGGTTGTAGGGCAGGTCGGTGGCCGTGAGGGCGCTGAACAACAGGCTGAGCGGCCCTTCGGTCGGCGGCCGCTCGAACGCCGCTCTCAGGGGCGCCAGCAGATAGCACAGCGAGGCCACTGCCACCGCGATCAGCACTGCGGCCGCATGTCGATTCAGGCGTTCGCGCTCGCGATCGACGAAGAACGACGCAACGAAGAACAAGACGATGGACAGATAGGGCACGATGGTCCACGGCAGGAAAGGGATCGAGCGCTCCCACTCGAAGACCCCTTCAGCCCAGCCGCCGCGCCAGTGCGAGAGCCGGTTGCACAGGCCATACAGCGTGGCGAAGATCGAGCTGGTCAAGCCCATGCGCAGCGCGGCGTCTCGGTGCGACAGGGTGGTCCTGGGGGTCGGTAGGGTGTTCATGGCGGGAGACGCTGCGAGACCGCCGATCACGTGCGCTGAACCTGCACGACATCCGCAGCGTGGACCGTGGCAGTGAAAGGCGACAGGGCGGCACCGAGGGTGATGGCGCTGGCGACGACAGCCATGAAACCGGAGGTCAGGCGGCGGGTGATCGTGTTCATGTGGGTGCTCCTGGGTCGGTTGGGTTGAGGGTTTGGGGGACAGTCGCGTGGAGCGCTGGCCTGGAATGAACTCTAGGTTTGCCCACGACCGTTGCCGAGTCAGCAATCCACCCGCAGCGAGTGACTTAGTACCAAGGGTGACCAGCCGGCGACCCGCCGGCGGCGGCGCCCTCAGCTCGATGCTTCGCGCAACGCCAGCGTCACGTAGCGCAGCCGGCCGGCCAGGTGTCTGGCCATGTTGAGCATGAAGCGGCCGTACAGATCGGGGGCCTGCACCTGCATGCGTTCGAGCGCGCCGCCATCGAGCGCATACAACACGCAATCCGAGACTGCGAGCGCGTCGGCCGAGCGTGCCCTGTCTTCGATCACAGCCATCTCGCCGAACATCACGCCGGCAGAGAAGGTGCCGAGCCGGCGACTGCGCGCGGCCCCGGCGGGCAGCTTCACGCTCACTGCGATCGCGCCGCGCGCCAGCAGGTAGAGCCGTCCTCCCGGATCACCCTCGTGAAACAGCAACGCGCCTGCGCGCACGACCACCCGCTGCAGGTACGGTTCGAGGCCGGCCACCTCGGCTGCCGACATGCCGCGGCAGATGTCCATCGCCGAGAGCGGCAGCTCGATGCCAGCCTCCAGATCGGGCCAGCGCTGTGTCAGCTCGAAGTCTTCGGCCTGTTCGAGCGCGCGATCTGCATCTTCAAACCATCGTTCCCGAGGCACCACCTTGTCGAGCCCGGCGCCGACCATCACGCTGCCGCGCCGGTCATCGACCGCCACCGCGGCGATGGCGGTGCGAATGCCCTGCTCATGCAGGCGGCGCATCGTCTGCGTCAGCACCAGCGCCCCGGTGGCATCGACCTCGTGCACGCGCTGCAGGTCGAGAATCACATGCCGACAACCGGCCGCGATGCCCTCGACCGCGAGGCCGAACCGGTGCGCCGTGCCGAAGAAGAGCGATCCCTGCGCTTCGATCACCCGGATGGCCGGGCCGAGGCTGCGCAGGTGCAGTGCCTGCGCCTCGGTGCGGATGCGAGCCGACGGGCGCGCGGCGCCGTCGTAGTGGCCGCGCAGCGGCGCACGGCTGGTGTTGCGCACGTACAGAAGCATGGCGCCGACGACGCCGAGCAGCACGGCGGGCACGGTGCCCAGCCACAAAGTGACCACGCCGACGACAACGCCGACGGAGATGTCCTCCTTCGGACAAGTCATCAGGCGACGGCGCCAGGCCGTGACCACATCCCATCCGACCACGAGCAACACGCCGGCATACACGGCGATCGGCACCACGAGCAGCAGCGGCAGAGCGAACAGCAGCAGCGGCATCGCCAGCACGGCGTGCAGCGCGCCCGACAGCCGCGTGCGGCCGCCGGCCTGATAGTTGGCAACGCCGCGAAACGGCGCACCGCAGCTCACCGCGCCTCCGGCGGCTGCCACGGCCACATTGGACAGCCCCTGCGCGATCAGCTCACGATGACTTCGAAAGCGCGTCTGAGTGGCAATGCTCAGCGCGGACGAGGACAGCAAGGATTCCATCGAACCGATGAGGGCGATCGTGGCCACGGCGGGCAGCATGGACAACACCACCGCCAGCGTCGGCCGATCGATCGACAGCGCCGGCAGGTCCCACGGGCGCGGTGGGTACTGGCCGTCCCGCAGCGAATCGAGTCCGGTCAGACCGACCGCTTCGCCTCCATCGCCTCCAACCAGGGCCAGCAGACCATAGTGGACCGCGGTTCCCGCAAGCATGCCCACCAGCGGCGCGGGCGCGCGCGCAAAGGCCTTGCGGCAGCCGATGAAGGCGACGACGGTGGCGAGGCCGACCACCATGGCCCCCCAGTGCAGGCCCGCCCCGTGCAGCAACTCGTCCCAGCGCAGCGGCGTGCCCAGGCCGAGCAGCGGCGGCAATTGCGGCCACATCACGAGCAGGCCCAGCGCCACCATGAAGCCGGAAACCACCGGATAGGGCAGGAAGCGGATGCCCGTCCCGAATCGAAGCAGCCCGAGTGCCACCTGCAGCAGGCCCGACAGCGCGGTGCAGAGCAGCGCAATGCCCAGGACTCTTGGAATGCTCGGCACCTGGCCGGTGTCGAGCGCGGGGTGGGCTGCAATGGCGGTGATCAGCCCCGCCATCAGCACCGCGACCGAACCGCGCGGGCCGTTGATCTGGCAGGGCGTGCCACCGGCCAGCGCGCTGACGATGCCCGCTACGGCCGACGACGCCAGACCGGCCACCATGCCGCTGGCCACGTAGTTCGGGCCGAGCGGCGCAAAGGCGAGCATGCCGGCCGTGACCGAGTACGGCAGGCCGACCAGCATGCTGGCGAAGGCGCCACGCAGGTCGCCAGCCAGATGCGGATAACGCGTGCGCAGTGCCAGCAAGTTCTCCAGATCTTGGGCGCGCGCTGAAGTCGGCCGCGATGGCTTGGCGACCGATGCCCTCGCGTGCCGGCCTGAACGGCGGTGCTACTTGCCTCGCGAGACCTGTTTGCGGCCCGAGACGACCAGCGACGTGCCAGGGCTGGTCGCGATCATGCGGATGCCGTCGCCATCGTCGTCGATGACGAGATCGGTGGCCAAGGTCACCACGCCGCCATCGGTAAACGTGATCGATCCGGTGCAGTCGCTGTTGACCACGTAGGTGCCCGCGCCGGCCACCTGCGGCAGGATGGTGCCGTTGCGGCTGATGGTGCGCACGTTCTGGAACGTGCCCAGGCCGTCGAAGGTGAAGCGCCCCACCGCGGCAAACGGGCCGGCGTTCGGCCCCGCCGTGAGTGCGCCAGTCACGGTGTAGCCATACCCGCCCTTCAGCGTCGCGGCCGAACACCGCTCGGGCGGCCCACCCCGGGCCTGGACAGAGGTCAAAGCTGCCGCCGCAAGCAGGCAGGCCAGCGCGCGAGGCGCGTTCTTCTTGGCGTTCATGCACATCTCCTGGTGCTGGATTGGGGAACGACGATTCTGTCGAAAGGCACAGGAATTTCAACCGGCAGCCGAAGGCCGGCAGCTCGTCGTGGCCGTACGCGCCGCAGCGAAGGCACAGGAAACCGTGCGCCAAGATGCCGCAGTCTGGAAGGCGTCATGATGAAGCGCGCTCAACTCGGCACCCGGCTGGCCTCAATCGCCCAGAGTGTCGCGTCCCCTGTGGGTGCCCGCTGTTGAGGCACCTCCTCCGGGGCCTCGGCAAGGATCCGACCGGCCGCTTCGGGGCGGCGAGTTCAGGTCCGTGTATGTCGCCTCAGGGTCGAATTTGCACCTTGAACGTCGGCTCGGCGGACACGTCTTGCGGCCTCGCTTCGTGCACATCGCGTAGGCGCCGGCTCGGCAGCGGTCATCCGAGCCCGTGGAGGCAGCGCAGATCGAGGTCCGTGCAGGCTCGAGCGCAGCCGGCTGCATGTGGAACCAGCCCTGACTTCGTACAGAATCAAGCTGGGCCGCGTGCCGAGCGGCCAAGGAGGTGCGAGATGCCCAGCGAGCCGCAGAAGCTTCGCCTGCACGTGCCCGAGCCCACCGGCCGACCCGGGCAGGCCACCGATTTCTCCTACCTGCGGGTCTCGGCAGCGGGCGAGGTGCCGCGCCCGGCGGTCGACATCAAGGCGGCCCACACCGGCACGATGGCCTGGAAGCTGATCCGCGTGCTCGACGACACGGGCCGCGCGGTCGGCCCCTGGGCGCCGCAGGTCGAGGTCGAGGCACTGCGGCGCGGCCTGCGCGCGATGCTGCGCACGCGCGCCTTCGACGCCCGCATGCTGATCGCGCAGCGGCAGAAGAAGATTTCCTTCTACATGCAGTGCCTGGGCGAGGAGGCGATCGCGGTCGCGCACGCGCAGGCCTTGCAGCCGGGCGACATGTGCTTCCCTTCGTATCGCCAGCAGGGCCTGCTGCTGTCGCGCGATGACATCGACATCGTCGAGCTGATGTGCCAACTGCTGAGCAACGAGCGTGACCCGATCCGCGGCCGCCAGTTGCCGGTGATGTACTCGTACAAGCGCGCGGGCTTCTTCTCGATCTCGGGCAACCTGGCGACGCAGTTCGTGCAGGCGGTCGGCTGGGCGATGGCCTCGGCGATCCAGGGCGACACCAAGATCGCCTCGGGCTGGATCGGCGACGGCTCGACCGCCGAGGCCGACTTCCACAATGCCCTGACCTTCGCCCACGTCTATCGCGCCCCGGTGATCCTGAACGTGGTCAACAACCAGTGGGCGATCTCGACCTTCCAGGCCATCGCCGGCGGCGAAGGCACGACCTTTGCCGCGCGCGGCGTCGGCGCCGGCATCGCGTCGCTGCGCGTGGACGGCAACGACTTCCTCGCCGTGCTCGCGGCCTCGCGCTGGGCCGCCGAGCGCGCGCGGCGCAACCTCGGGCCGACGCTGATCGAATGGGTCACCTACCGCGCGGGCGCGCACTCGACCTCGGACGATCCGTCGCGCTACCGGCCGTCCGACGACTGGCAGCATTTCCCGCTCGGCGACCCGGTGGCGCGGCTGAAGCAGCACCTGATCGGCCTGGGTGCCTGGTCGGACGACGAGCACGAGCAGTTGCTGAAGGCGCTCGACGCGGAGATGTCGGCCGCGCTGAAGGAGGCGCTGCAATCTGGCTCGGTGCTGGATGGCCATATCCCGCCGCTGGCGACGATGTTCGAGGACGTCTACAAGGACATGCCGCCGCACCTGCGCGAGCAGATGCGGCAGGCCGCAGCTGAAGGGAGGCTGAAATGGCGCCCCCACGCTCACTGCGTTCGCTGCCCCCAGGACCCGTCAGGGGCCCCTTCGTGGCCCTTGGGGCGCCTCAGCCCCTTGGGGCGGCCCGGCGGAGCTGAGCATGGCCACCATGACCATGATCCAGGCCCTGCGCTCGGCGATGGACGTGATGCTGGAGCGCGATTCCAACGTGGTCGTCTTCGGCGAGGACGTCGGCTATTTCGGCGGCGTGTTCCGCTGCACCGAGGGGCTGCAGGCCAAGTACGGCTCGCAGCGCGTATTCGACGCACCGATCGCCGAGGGCGGCATCGTCGGCACCGCGATCGGCATGGCGGCCTACGGCCTGCGGCCGGTGGTCGAGGTCCAGTTCGCCGACTACTTCTACCCGGCCTCGGACCAGATCGTCTCCGAGGCGGCACGCCTGCGCTACCGATCCGCCGGCGACTTCACGGCGCCGATCGTGATCCGCATGCCCTGCGGCGGCGGCATCTACGGCGGGCAGACGCACAGCCAGAGCCCGGAGGCGCTGTTCACGCATGTCTGCGGGCTGCGCACGGTGATGCCGAGCAACCCGTACGACGCCAAGGGCCTGCTGATCGCGGCCATCGAGTGCGGCGACCCGGTGATCTTCCTCGAGCCCAAGCGCATCTACAACGGGCCCTTCGACGGCCATCACGAGCAGCCGGTGGTGCCCTGGTCGGCACACCCCAAGAGCGAGGTGCCCGAGGGCCACTACACGGTGGCGCTCGAGTCGGCCAGCATCGTGCGGCCCGGCGACGACCTGACCGTGCTGACCTACGGCACGATGGTCTTCGTCGCCGAGGCCGCGGCGCGCGAGACCGGCATCGACGCCGAGGTGATCGACCTGCGCAGCATCTGGCCGCTGGACCTGCCGACGATGGTCGAGTCGGTGAAGAAGACCGGCCGCTGCGTCGTGCTGCACGAGGCCACGCGCACCAGCGGCTTCGGCGCCGAGCTGACGGCGTTGATCCAGGAGCATTGCTTCTACCACCTGGAGGCGCCGATCGAGCGCGTGACCGGCTACGACACGCCCTACCCGCATGCGCTCGAGTGGGCCTATTTCCCGGGTCCGGCGCGCGTCGGGCAGGCGTACCGGAAGGTGATGGGGCCATGACGCTGCACACCATCCGCATGCCCGACCTGGGCGAAGGCATCGCCGAGGTCGAACTGGTCCTGTGGCGCGTCCAGCCGGGCGACCTCGTCGCCGAAGACCAGCTCCTGTGCGACGTGATGACCGACAAGGCCGCCGTCGAGATCCCCTCGTCGGTGGCCGGGCGCGTGGTCGAGCTCGGCGGCGAGATCGGGCAGATGATGGCGGTGGGGTCGGTACTGATTCGCATCGAGGACGAGGCGGCCGCTGCGGCGCCCGCACCGCGCCCGCGCCCGCACCGATGCCGGCGCCGCGTGTCACTTCGCCCCAGCCGAGCCCGGCCGTGGCTCCTGCCGCGCCCGCGCCGCAAGCTCGCTCGTCGCCGCGCGTGCTCGCGTCGCCCGCCGTGCGAGAGCGCGCGCGCTCATTGGGCGTCGATCTGTCCCGGTTGCAGGGCAGTGGACCGGATGGCCGCATCGTCCATGCCGATCTCGACGCGGCGCGGCCCGTCGCGGCTGGCCATGGCGTCGCGACCGACGCCACGCGCGACGTCAAGCTCATCGGCCTGCGGCGCGTGATCGCGCAGAAGATGCAGGAGTCCAAGCGCCGCATCCCGCACTTCACCTACGTCGAGGAAATCGACGTGACGGAGATGGTTGCGCTGCGCGACGAACTCAACCGGCAGTACGGCGCTGCGCGAGGCGAGCTGTCGCCGCTGGCCTTCGTCGTGCGCGCCGTCGTGCGGGCGGTGGCCGACTTTCCGCAGGTCAACGCCCGCTTCGACGACGAAGCGGGCGTGCTGACGCTGCACGACGCCGTGCACCTGGGCGTGGCGACGCAGACCGACGGCGGCCTGATGGTGCCGGTGCTGCGCCAGGCGCAGACGCTCGACCTCTGGGCCTGCACTGCCGCGATCGCGCGGCTGGCCGCCAGCGCGCGCGCCGGCAAGGCCGTGCGCGAGGAGTTGTCCGGTTCGACGATCACGGTGACGAGCCTGGGCAAGCTCGGCGGCATCGTCTCGACGCCGGTGATCAACCACCCCGAGGTTGCCATCGTCGGCATCAACCGCATCGTGGCGCGGCCGATGGTGCATGACGGCGCGGTGCAGGTGCGGCAGATGATGAACCTGTCGTCGTCGTTCGACCACCGTGTCGTCGACGGCGCGGTGGCGGCGGCCTACATCCAGCGCGTGCGCCAGTTGCTCGAGCATCCGGCCATGCTCTTCATCGACTAGTCCGCTGATACGAACATGCGTTCAAAAACTTAGATGTGCCACGAGCCAACCGTCCGTTCGCCCTGAGGTGGCTGTTCCGACCGTCCTGAGGTATCGAAGGAAGGGCTCGCGCAGGGCTTCGATACCTCAGCCCGAACGGTTTCTTATGCGATTGAATGCAAAACCGTATCAACCGAGCGAATCGTTCACCTGCTCGTTGAACTCTGCCAGGCTCACCGCGGTGCCGATCTCGCGCGGCAGCGCATCGCGCGCCGAGAACACGCCGAGGATGTGGCCGCCTTCGCCCACCACCGGCAGGTGGCGGAAGCCGCGCTCGATCATGATCAGCACCGCGTCGGCCACCTTGGTCTCGGGCCCGATCACCTGCGGCCGCGGCGTCATCACGACCGAGAGCGGCGTCGTCGCCGGGTCGAGCGCCTTGGCGAGCACGCGCGTCATCAGGTCGCGCTCGGTGACGATGCCGAGCAGCGTGCTGCCGGTCTCGATGACGAGCACGCTGCCGCAGTTGGCCTTGGTCATCACGCAGGCGGCCTCGTGCACCGAGGCACTCGGCGGCAGGCTCACCAGGTGGCGGCGCGGCATCGACTGGTAAACGGTGCGTTCGGTCATGGGCAACTCCTGTGGGCTTCTCAGCGCAGCGCGGCGTTGATCTTCTCGAGCGTCTTGCCGCCCGGGCAGAGCGTCTCGGGCCCGAGCGACGCCAGCGGCGCCGCGGCGGTGTTCATCGCGCAGTGCAGGTCGGTGGCCAGCGGGTCGATGTAGAGCAGGCCGGTCACCACCTCGCCCTGCGCGGCGTGGCGGTGCATGTGTTCGAGTGCGGCATGGCGGTCCGTCGGGTCGTAGCCGTCGTGCAGCTTGCGCAGGCGCAGCATCGAGCCGTCGTGCTGCGCCACGTCCACCACGCTCGCCGGGCGCGTAGCTCGTGGTGATCTCGCTGCCCGGGCTGATGAAGTCGATGCGGCTCACCGCCTCGTTGTGCTGGCGCACGTAGTCGTAGCTCTTGGTGCTGCCGCCGTGGTTGTTGAAGGTGACGCAGGGGCTGATGACGTCGATGAACGCGGCGCCGCCGTGCGACATCGCGCCCTTGATCAGCGGCACGAGCTGCTCCTTGTCGCCGCTGAAACTGCGCGCCACGTAGGTCGCGCCGAGCTGCAGCGCCATGCCGACCAGATCGACCGCGGCGTCGTTGTTGACCACGCCCTTCTTGCTCTTGCTGCCCTGGTCGGCGGTGGCCGAGAACTGGCCTTTGGTCAGGCCGTAGACGCCGTTGTTCTCGACGATGTAGGCCATGCGAACGCCGCGGCGCATCGCATGCGCGAACTGGCCGAGTCCGATCGAGGCCGAATCGCCGTCGCCCGAGACGCCGAGGTAGAGCAGGCTGCGGTTGGCGAGGTTGGCGCCGGTCAGCACCGAGGGCATGCGCCCATGCACGGTGTTGAAGCCGTGCGAGGCGCCGAGAAAGTAGTCCGGCGTCTTGGAGCTGCAGCCGATGCCGCTCATCTTGGCCACGCGGTGCGGCTCGATGTCGAGCTCCCAGCAGGCCTGCACGATCGCCGCCGAGATCGAATCGTGGCCGCAGCCGGCGCACAGCGTCGAGATGCGGCCTTCGTAGTCGCGCCGCGTGTAGCCGACCTTGTTCTTGCGTCAGCGTCGGGTGGTGCAGCCTGGGTTTGGCGATGTAGGTCATTGCGTGTCAGCCCCTCGTCCGACGAGTACGTCGGCCGGTCCCCCGAGGGGACGCGGGCCGGCTTGGGAGCGGCCCGGCGCTCGGCCCGGCGCGCAGGAGTGGTTCGAAGTCCTCATGCGAATTCCTTCTTCCACACCATGTTCTTGCGGATCGCACCGGCGATGAAGCGCGCGGTGATCGGCGTGCCGTCGAAGTGGAGCACACGCACCAGGCGTGCCGGGTCGAGGTCGAGCTCGTTGACGAGCAGCGTGTGCATCTGGCCGTCGCGGTTCTGCTCGACGACGAACACCTTCTCGTGCGCCGCGATGAACTCGCGCACCGCTTCCGGGAACGGAAACGCGCGCAGGCGCAGCGCATCGAGGTGCACGCCCTCGGCTTCGAGCACGTCGAGCGCTTCGTGCATCGCCGCGCTGGTCGAGCCGAAGTAGATCACGCCGAAGCGCGTCGGCCGCGACGCCTTGCGCAGCACCGGCTGCGGCACGAGCTCGGCCGCGGTGCGGAACTTGCGCAGCAGCCGCTCCATGTTGTAGATGTAGTCCGGCCCGCGCTCCGAGTAGCGCGCATAGGGGTCGCGCGTGGTGCCGCGGGTGAAGAACGCGCCCTTGCTCGGGTGCGTGCCGGGCAGCGTGCGCCAGGGGATGCCGTCGCCGTCGACGTCCTTGTAGCGGCCGAAGTCCTTGCCCGCCTCGAGCTCCTCGGCGCTCATCACCTTGCCGCGGTCGTAGGCGCGGGCGTCGTCCCAGACGAAGGGCTCGCACAGGCGCTGGTTCATGCCGATGTCGAGATCGGTCATCACGAACACCGGCGTCTGCAGCCGATCGGCGAGGTCGAGCGCCGCGGCGGCGTGCTCGAAGCACTCGTGCGGGTCCTGCGGCAGCAGCATCACATGCTTGGTATCGCCGTGCGAGGCATAGGCGCAGGCCAGCAGGTCGGCCTGCTGGGTGCGCGTGGGCATGCCGGTGGACGGGCCGCCGCGCTGCACGTCGATGATCGTCACCGGGATCTCGGCAAAGTAGGCCAGGCCGATGAACTCGGTCATCAGCGAAACGCCCGGCCCCGAGGTCGCGGTGAAGGCGCGAGCGCCGTTCCAGCCGGCGCCGACCACCATGCCGATCGAGGCGATCTCGTCCTCGGCCTGCACGATCGCGAAGCGGTGCTGGCCGGTGGACGGGTCGACGCGGAACTTCTCGCAGTACTTCTGGAACGACTCGGCCACCGACGACGACGGCGTGATCGGGTACCACGCCGCCACGGTGGCGCCGCCGTACACGCAGCCGAGCGCGGCGGCGCTGTTGCCGTCGGTGAAGATGCGCGTCGCCCACGGCGTCGGCGCGGCGCACGCGGATGCCGAGCGGCGCCTTCAGATGCTGCGCGACGTAGTCGCGGCCGAGCTGCAAGGCCTGCAGGTTGGCGCCGAGCAGCCGCTCCTTGCCCTTGTACTGCTCGGCGAACAGCTTCTCGAACACGCTCACGTCCATGTCGAGCAGCACCGACAGCACGCCGACGTAGACGATGTTCTTGAACAGCTGGCGCTGGCGCGGGTCGCTGTAGGCGTCGTTCGTGATCTGGGTCAGCGGCACGCCGATCACCTGCACGTCGTCGCGAAAGGCCGACGGGCGGCATCGGCCGCGTGCTGTCGTAGAGCAGGTAGCCGCCGGGCTCGATCTCGGCGAGATCGGTCGTCCCAGGTCTGCGGGTTCATCGCCACCATCATGTCCACGCCGCCGCGCCGGCCGGCGTAGCCCTTTTCGCAGACCCGCGCCTCGTACCAGGTGGGCAGGCCCTGGATGTTGCTCGGGAAGATGTTGCGCGGCGCCACCGGCACGCCCATGCGGATCACCGCCTTGGCGAACAGCTCGTTGGCCGACGCCGAGCCCGAGCCGTTGACGTTGGCGAACTTGATGACGAAGTCGTTGACCGACTCGATGCGCTTCATGTCAGTTGCTCCACCGCGCTTTGCGCCACCCGCGACGGATGAAAGCGGCGGCGACTCGCGTTTCCCGTTCGCCCGGAGGTATCGCGACGGTCTGCATTGCCCCTTCCGCCTGCAGGGCGAAGGCTGGTATCGAAGGCTTCGGCCCTGGCAGCCAATGGCTCTCCCACCCAACCCTCCGCCCTGCAAGGGGAGAGGGAGCAACAGCCGACGCTCGCAGTCGTCTGCAAAGGGCCGAAAGCAGACTGCACTGTGCTCGCAAGTTTCATTTCAGCCCCCACGGCCGCTGCACGGTCTTGCTGCCGAGCTCATGCCGCTACCTTCGGTGTCGGCGAGGCGAGCGCCGCGTCGCGGCAGCGCGGCCCGGCCGGCGTGGTGTAGAGCAGCATCTTCTGCATGTCCCAGGCGCCGGTGGGGCAGCGTTCGGCGCACAGGCCGCAGTGCAGGCAGACATCCTCGTCCTTGACCATCACGCGGCCACTCTTCAGCCCGGTGGAGACGTACAGGTCCTGCTCTGCGTTGCGCGCCGGCGCCTTCAGCCGCGTGCGCAGGTCGGCCTCGTCGCCCGGCGCGGTGAAGGTGATGCAGTCCATCGGGCAGATGTCGACGCAGGCGTCGCACTCGATGCAGGTGTCGCGGTTGAACACGGTCTGCACGTCGCAGTTCAGGCAGCGTTGCGCCTCGCGCCAGGCGGTGGCCTCGTCGAAGCCGAGTTCGACCTCGACGCGGATGCTCGCCAGCGCCGTCTCGGCCGCGGCCCAGGGCACCTTGAAGCGCGTGTCGGCCGAGATGTCGTTGTCGTAGCTCCACTCGTGGATGCCCATCTTCTGCGACATCAGGTTGGCCATCGGCGGCGGGCGCTTCGCCGGATCTTCGCCGTGCAGCAGCCGGTCGATCGACACCGCCGCCTCGTGGCCATGGGCCACCGCGGTGATGATGTTCTTCGGCCCGAAGGCCGCGTCGCCGCCGAAGAACACCTGCGGCAGCGTCGACTGGAACGTCGTCGCGTTCAGCACCGGCAGGCCGTGCTTGTCGAAGGCGATGCCGCTGTCGCGCTCGATCCACGGGAACGCGTTCTCCTGGCCGATCGCCACCAGCACCGTGTCGCAGGGCACGAACACGTCGGCCTCGCCGGTGGGCACCAGGCTGGCGCCGGCCCTTGTCGTCGTAGATCGCCTTGACGCGCTCGAAGCTCATGCCGCTCAGCTTGCCGCCTTCGTGCACCACCGCCTTGGGCACGTGGAAGTTGATGATCTCCACCTTCTCGTGCAGCGCGTCTTCCTTCTCCCACGGCGAGGCCTTCATCTCGTCGAAGCCGCTGCGCACGATCACCTTCACGTCCTTGCCGCCCAGCCGCTTGGCCGAGCGGCAGCAGTCCATCGCGGTGTTGCCGCCGCCGAGCACGATCACGCGCTCGCCGACGCTCGTGACATGGCCGAACGAGACCGACGCCAGCCAGTCGATGCCGATGTGGATGGCCGCCGCCGCCTCGGCGCGCCCGGGCACGTCCAGGTCGCGCCCGCGCGGCGCGCCGCAGCCGACGAACACCGCGTCGAAGCCCTCGCCCAGCAGGGCCTGCATCGAGTCGATGCGCTGCGCCGCTGCGGAACGTGACGCCGAGGTCGAGCACGAGGTCGGTCTCCTCGTCGATCACCGCCTCGGGCAGGCGGAAGCGCGGGATCTGCGAGCGCATGAAGCCGCCCGCCTTGGCCTCGGCGTCGAACACCGTCACGTCGTAGCCGAGCGGCGCCAGGTCGCGTGCCACGGTCAGCGACGCCGGCCCGGCGCCGATGCAGGCGATGCGCTTGCCATTCTTCGGCGCGCGCTTGGGCATGCGCGCGCTGACGTCGCCCTTGTGGTCGGCGGCCACGCGCTTCAAGCGGCAGATCGCCACGGCTCGGATGATCTCGGCCCCCAGGGGCTTCGCCCGGCCCCCGGGGGGGCGCTCCCGCCTTGGGGCGGCCCGGCGTCGGGGCCGTTGTTCTCCTCCACGCGGCCGCGCCGGCAGGCCGGCTCGCAGGGCCGGTCGCAGGTGCGGCCGAGGATGCCCGGGAAGACGTTGGACACCCAGTTGATCATGTAGGCGTCGCCGTAGCGGCCCTGGCCGATCAGCCGGATGTACTCCGGCACGGGGGTGTGGGCGGGGCAGGCCCATTGGCAATCGACGACCTTGTGGAAGTACGACGCGCCGGCGCTGTCGGTGAGTTGCAAGGCGGGCTCCGTGGAAGCATCCTCAGTCTAGGCACTCGGGGGCGGCCGTACCTCAGGACGAACGCGCATCCCGCGCGCTCTGGTCGGGCAAGCATGACACATGCGCGCCCGCTGCAGCCTCGTCGCCGCGCTGAGCTGGCCGCGGTTTTGCATGGTCTCGCTCAGGGCGGCCTGCGTGCTGGCAGCGCGGGCGGCTTCGGCTTCTCAGTTCCGGGAAGCGGTTCCCGCGCTCGACACAGGCAAAGGTCAACGCCATGCTCGTCTTCTGGATCGTCGCCGCGATGTTCACCGTCGGTGCGCTGCTGGTGCTGCTGCCCGGCCTGCTGCGCCCGCGCGCCGGCGGTGTCGATGCGAGCGAAGCCGCGCTCGCCGTGCACCGCGACCAGTGGCGCGAGGCGGCGGCCGATGTCGAGACCGGCCGCCTGGGCGCCGATCAACTCGCCGCGGCGCGCTTCGAGATCGACCAGCGCGCGCGTGAAGAAGCCGCTGCCGGCACGCGCACGCCGTCGGCGCAACCGGCGCGGCGCACGGCGGCGGCGCTGGCGCTGCTGCTGCCGGCGGCCAGCGTCGCGCTGTACCTGGCGCTCGGCGATCCGCAGGCCGCAACGTCGCCGGCTGCTGTGATCGCGCAGCACAGCACGAGTCCGGACCAGGTGCAGAAGATGGTCGCCGCCCTCGCCGAGCGGCTGAAGGCGCAGCCCGATGACGTCGACGGCTGGACGATGCTCGGCCGCTCCTACGTCGCGCTCGGCCGCCATCGCGACGCGGCCACGGCGCTGCAACGCGCCAACGCGCTCGCGCCCGGCAACGCGAGCCTGCTCGCCGATCTGGCCGACGTGCTGGCGATGGCGCAGGGGCGCAAGCTCGCCGGCGAGCCGGCGCGCGATGATCCAGCGCGCGCTCGATGCCGACCCGAAGCATGTGAAGGCGCTGGCGCTGGCCGGCACGGTGGCCTTCGAAGCCAAGGACTACGCGGCGGCGCGCGGCTATTGGCAGCGCCTGCTCGCCGAGGTGCCGGCCGAGTCGCCGCTCGCGCGCTCGGTGGGCAACAGCATTGCCGAAGCGGCAGCGCTCGAAGGCGGTGGCACGGCCGTCGCGGCCAACGATGCCAAACCCGCTGCGGCCGCGCGGCGTCGGCGGCAACGTCAGCGTCAGCCCGAACTGGCCGCGCGCATCGGCGCCGGCGACACGCTGTTCATCTTCGCCCGCGCCGCCGAGGGGCCGCGCATGCCGCTGGCGATCGTCAAACGCCAGCGCGCAACTGCCGGCCACGTTCACGCTCGACGACACGATGGCGATGTCGCCGCAGATGAAGCTCTCGGGCTACGCCGCGGTGGTCGTCGGTGCGCGCATCTCGAAGTCGGGCAACGCAACGCCGCAGGCCGGTGACCTGATCGGCCAGAGCGCCGTCGTCAAACCGGATGCGCAAGGTTTGAGCATCGTCATCGATCGTGTGCAGCCTTGAGCCGAACCCTTGTCGGCGCGGGCTTCACGGGAACAGAATGCACTTATGGCCGTCCCCCGACCTCGACCTCGACCATGACCCGGTGGCCCGCCCTCCTGCTTGCCTCCTTCAGCCTGGCCGCACCGGCGCAGACCGAAGAGCCGTCGCGCGCCGCGCTCGACGACGCGCGCAAGGCGTCGACCGAGCTGGTGACCAGTGTGCGCAGCGAGTTGCTCAAAGCGATCGAAGCCAGCGGGCCGCTGCGCGCCATCGTCGTCTGCAAATACACCGTGCCCGAGATCGCGTCGGCCGTGTCGCGCAAGTACGGCGCGCGCGTGACGCGCGTTTCGCTGACGCCGCGCAACCCGGCGCTCGGCTGGGGCGATGCCTGGGAGCAGAAAACGCTGATGGCCTTCGACGAGCGTATCGCCAAGGGCGAGAAGGCCGACGCGATGGAGCAATGGGAAGTCGTCGCCGAGCCGAGCGGCAAGTTCATGCGCTACATGCGCGCGCTGCCGATGGTGCAGGCGTGCATGGGCTGCCATGGGCCGGCCGATCAGCTCTCGGAATCGATCCGCACGCAGCTCGCGCACGAGTACCCGCACGACAAGGCGCTCGGCGTGCCGGTTGGCAAATTGCGCGGCGCGGTGACGTACAAGAAGCCGCTGTAGCTACTTCTTCGCGGTGCGCAGGTAGACCTGCGCATCGGCGTGGCCCTGTTTGGCCGCGCGCGCAAACCACTTGCGCGCTTCGGCGGCGTTCTGCGTCACGCCGCTGCCGGCCAGGAACAGGATGCCCAGCGCGTACTGCGCATCGGCATGGCCCTGGCGCGCGGCCTCGAAGTACCACTGCGCGGCCAGGCGCATCGCGTCTTCGCTGCCGTCGGCCGGCTGGCGCATGGCCGTAGGCGTACAGGTTGGCGAGCTGGAACTGCGCCGGCGCGTGGCCCTGGCGCGCGGCGCGCTCGTACCACTGCGCGGACTGCTTGTCGTCCTCGGCGACGCCCAGGCCGTGGTAATACAGCGTGGCCAGTTGCGTCTGCGCGCGCGCATTGCCGCGTTGCGCCAGCGGCTCGAGCAGGCGCAGCGCGGCGGCGTAGTCCTTGCGCGCGGTGGCGGTGGCCGCGTCTTGCAGCGCGTCGGCGCGCGCCGCGACAATCGGCAGCAGCAAGGCGATGAGAACGACGATCCGAGCGCAACGGCAGCGGCATGGCAAGGCTCCTTGGGGGCCGTGTTGCCATGCAATCCGCGTTCCAGACAACGCTGATGAAAGCGCCGAACACGCCGCTGCCGGCCCGCAAGTCGCTGCGCGCGCGCGGCCTGCTGGCCACGCTGGCGATGCTGCTCTACATCGCGCTGGCCGGCGGCTACGTGGCGGGCGAGCGCATGCGCATCAACGACAGCGTGCGCGCGCTCGAATCGCTGTCGCGCCACGAGAAGGCGCTGGCATTGACCGAGGCGGCGGTCAGCAGCGCGCTGGTCGACGTCAACGAGACCAGCAGCGCCGAGCACGCCGAAACGGCGCTCGCCGGCGGACCTGCGCCTGTACATGGAATCGTGCGCCAAGCTGTTCGCGGCGTTGGACGAGTTCGATCCGGGCTATGCGCGGCTGCAGCGCGCCATCGCCCGCAGCTACGACGGCCTGCAGGCGCAGCCGGTGCGCGCCGCCTGGATCGATCTGCGCGAGGCGCTGGCGCGCGCCGCCTACGAGCTCGACATCCGCCGCGCACAGCTCGCCGAGCAGCGCGAGAACACCGTCATGCCAGCTACCAGCGCAGCTACGACGCGGTGACCGTGAAGACGATGCTGCTGTCGATCGTCGGCCTGATCGATCTTCGGCACGATGGTGGCCTGGTTCTTCTGCCAACCTGGCGCGCGACATCGGCCGCCTCGAGGCCGCATGCGCGGCAGATCGTCGGCGGCTCGCGCGGCGTGGCCCTCGAAGTTCAGCGCGACGACGAGCTCGGCCGCCTGATGCACGCCGTCAACCGCATGGCGGCTGACCTCGACGAACGCGAGCAGCGCATCGAGCTCGACCGCGAACGCCGCTCGCACCAGGACAAGATGCTCGCCGTGGGCGCGGTGGCCGCCGGCATGGCGCACGAGGTCAACAACCCGCTGGCGGTGATCGCCGGCAGCGCCGAGGCGCTGAAGGCCGCGGCGCTGCAACGTGGTGATGCGGCAGCGGCCGAAGACGCCGAACGCATCGCCGCGCAAGCGCACCGCGCCGGGCAGGCCGCGCAGCGCCTGGCCGATGCCGCCGCGCCGCAGCCCGTGCAGCGCGACTGGATCGATCTGCTGACGCTGGTGCGGCGCGTGCTGCAGTGGATGGGCTACGACCGCCGCTACCGCGGCTTCGTCTTCGAGGTGCAGGCGCCGCCGGACTTGCCCGCGGTGTACGGCTCGGCCGAGGCGGTGCAGCGTGTGCTGGTGCAGATGCTGACGCTGGCCTGCGATGCGTTGGCGACACAACACCAGTCGCGCGCGTCGCCGTGCATCGCGTTGTCGCACGGCGACGCTACGGTAGAGCTGAAGATCGTCTTCCCTGCGCAGCTTGATTTCACGCAAGAAAACGTGCAACGCGCCGTGTTGCTCGGCCGCGCCGCATTGGCGCCGCTCGGGGCGCAACTTGCGTTCGGTCAAGGGCCCGCGGGCTGCAATCACATTAAGCTCAGCCTGCCCATGGACAGCAATGAAATTCCTCGATGAACGGCATGCCCGAGCTGCAGGTGCTGGTCGTCGATGACGAGCCGGCGATTCGCCAGGTACTCAGTGCGGCGCTGAACAAGGCGGGATATCCGGTTGAGAGTGCGGGCTCGGCCGCCGAGGCGCTGGCCAAGCTCGACAAGACGGCGTTCGACGTCGTGCTCTGCGACGTCTTCATGCCGATCACCGACGGCATCGAGCTGATCAAGCTGGCACGAGCCCGAGGCCACGGCGCGACCTTCATCATGGTCACCGCATTTGCGTCGGTCGACTCGGCGATCGACGCCATCAAGGCCGGCGCCTGGGACTACATCACCAAGCCCGTGCACAACGAAGAGATCCTGCGCCGGCTCGAACAGATCGACGCCGTGCGCGGCCTGCGCGAAGAAAACCGCACGCTGCGCCGCATGGTGATGGGCGGCGACGAAGCGGCCTTCGCGTTTTCTTCGCCGGCGATGCAAAGCACCGACCGGCTGATCACGCGCGTCGCACCGACCGACAGCACGGTGCTGATCAGCGGCGAGAGCGGCACCGGCAAGGGTGTTGCTGCGCGCCGCCTGCACGAGCTGTCGTCGCGCCGTGACGGCCCGTTCGTTTCGGTCAACTGCGGCGCGATTCCCGAGACGCTGATCGAGAGCGAACTCTTCGGCCACACCAAGGGCGCGTTCACCAGCGCCGACCGCGCGCGCAAAGGGCTGTTCGCGCAGGCCGACCACGGCACGATCTTTCTCGACGAGATCGGCGAGTTGCCGCTGACGATGCAGACCAAGCTGCTGCACGTGCTCGAAGCCAAAGAGGTGCGCGCGATCGGCGGCGAGGCGACGCGCAAGATCGACGTGCGCATCGTCGCCGCGACCAACCGCGAGCTGCCGGCGATGGTGCGCGAGCAGCGCTTCCGCGAAGACCTGTTCTTCCGGCTGTCGATGTTCCAGATCCCGATGCCGCCGCTGCGCGAGCGGCGCAGCGACTTGCCGGCGCTGATCAAGCACCTGCTCGCACGCGGCGCGTGCAGTCGCCCGGCGCGCCGCGGCTCGAGATCGATGCAGAAGTCGAGGAGCTGCTGGTGGGCTTCGACTGGCCAGGCAATGTGCGCCAGTTGGAGAACGTGCTGCACCGCGCGGCGATCCTCGCCGACGGCGGCCACATCCATGTCGCCGACCTGCCGCCCGAGGTGGCCCGTGTCGGCAGCGGCGGCGCGGTCGAGCGAAGGCAGCAGCGGCGAAGGCACGCTGCGCGAGCGCCTGCGGCGCTTCGAGGTCTCGCTGATCCGCCGCGCCATCGACGACGCCGCGGGCGACCGCCGCGCCGCCGCGCAGCGCCTGGGCATCGGCTTGTCGAGCCTGTACCGCAAGCTCGAAGAGGCGTCGAGCGAGGCCTGAGGCCGATTTGCGATCAGCCGCACAAGAACACCATCACGCCAGAGTCCGTTCGCACTGAGCTTGTCGAAGTGCTGTCGAGAGGGCTTGGACAAGCTCAGCCCGAACGGGTTCGTGCATCAAACGCCAGCAGCGGTGGCGCCGGTGATCCTGACTCTCAATCCACCAAGCCGCTCGGAGCGACCGGCATCGATGGCAAAGCCGTGGACCTCGGCGATGCGCCGCACGATCGACCAGCCGAGGCCGCTGCCGCTTTCCTGATGCCCGAGGCCGCGCTGGAATCGTTGTTCGCCCAGGTGCTCGGCCTGCGGCGCATCGAGCCCCGGCCCGCCGTCTTCCACCGTCAACGTGGCGCGCCCCGGTGTCGCGTGCAAAACCACGTCGATGCGCGCGCCCGGCGGGCTGTAGAGCAGCGCGTTGTCGATCAGGTTGCGCAACAGGATGGCCAGCAGCGCCTCATCGCCGCTGACGATGCACGGCGCATGCGCATCGAGCCCCAGGTCTTGCTGCTTCGACAAGGCCCTGGGCGCGAGGTCGCCGACCACTTGGCGCGCCAGCGCGGCCAAGTCGAGCGGCTTCATCGCCACCGCCGCGCCGGCTTCCAGGCGCGACAGCGTCAGCAACTGCTCGACCAGCCGCGTCGCGCGGTCGCAGCCTTCGAGCGTGGCGATCAGCGCGTGGCGGCGCGGCGCCTCGGTGCTCTCCGTCAACGCGACCTGCGCTTGCGCGCGGATCGCGGCGATCGGCGTGCGCAACTCGTGCGCGGCATCGGCGGTGAAGCGGCGCTCGGCCTGCACCATCGCTTCGATGCGCGCGAACAACTTGTTCAGCGCCTCGACCAGCGGTGCCAGTTCGGCCGCCGCGTCGCGCCGTTCGAGCGGGTCCAGCGCATGCAGCGTGTTCGGCCCGCGCGCCGCCAGCTGCCGGCCGAGTGCGCGCAGCGGCGCCAGGCCGCGCCGGATCGCCCACCAGGCCAGCAGCGCGAGCACCGGCAAGGCCAAGGCCAGCGGCCACAGCGTGCCCCACAACGCCGTGCGCACGATGCGCTCGCGCGCGTCGATGCGCTCGCCGACAAACACGCGCACGTCGTTCTCGGCGCCCCGCGCCGCAAACACGCGCCAAGCCACACCGTCGAGGCGCGCCGTGCTGAAGCCGGGCGGCGATTGCAGGCCCTGCGCAGCGATCGGGCGCAGCGGCGCATCGGCCGAGCGCAGCACCAACTGCCCTTCGTGGAAAACCTGGAAGACCGCGCGCGGCGCGTAGCGGTGCAGCGTCGGCGCGTCGAGTGTGCGATCGTCGTCGTGTTCGAGTTCGCCGGCCTGCTGCACCACGAGCAACGCAGCGGCCTGGGCCAGGTGCGCGTCGAGCAATTCGTCGATCTCATGGCGCACGTCGAACCAGGTCAGCGCGGCCGCGCCCAGGCAGACCACCGCTACAGCGGCGAGCAGGCCGGCGAGCAGGCGCGCCTGCAACGAGCCGGCGCGCCGCGCCGTCACGGCGCAGCCGCTTCGCGCCGCAGCACGTAGCCGATCCCGCGCACGGTCTGGATCAGTTGAGCTCCGAGCTTGCGCCGCAGATGGTGCACATGGACCTCGACCGCATTGCTCTCGACTTCCTGGCCCCAGCCGTAGAGGTGCTGCTCCAACTGCTCGCGGCTCATCACGCGGCCGGCGTTGAGCATCAGCGCGTGCAGCAGGTCGAACTCGCGCGCGACCAGCGCGACGTCGCCGCCGTCTTGCGTGACGCGGCGCGCTGCCGGATCGAGCACCACGCCTTGGGCGGCGAGCAACTCCTGCGGCTGGCCATGGGCGCGCCGCACCAGCGCGCGCAGCCGCGCTGCCAGCTCGTCGAGATCCACCGGCTTCAAGACGTAGTCGTCGGCACCGCTGTCCAGGCCGCGCACGCGATCGGCAACCGCGTCGCGCGCGGTCAGCACCAGCACCGGCAGCGCCGTGCCCATGCGGCGCACGCCGGCCAGCACGTCGATGCCGTCTTTGCCCGGCAGGCCGAGGTCGAGCACCGCGGCGGCATACGGCTCGGCGCGCAGCTCGCGCTCGGCGGCCAGGCCGTCGCGAACCCAATCGACGGTGAAGCCGCGCTGGCGCAAACCGGCGCGCAGCCCGTCGCCGAGCAGCGCGTCGTCTTCGACCAGCAGGATGCGCACGGTGAGGTCAGGCTATGGCGAGCATTTGCAACGACGAGCAGGTGGTTCCTGGCGTGATGAGCGGGCCTGAGCGAAAGACTCTCACGCTCTCAGTCGTCGTCGCGCTGTTGTGCGGCTGTAGCCGGGCGGCCGTCCTGCGGCGCGCCGCCGATCGGCGCTTGCCACTGCCACCACCAGAACGCCAGCACCGCGGCGAGCATCAGCGCGGCGACGCTGCGCCAAGCCTGCGCGATGGCGTCGCGCGGCGTGCCGGGCTTGCGGCCGCTGATCATCGCGCCGACCAGGTTCTCATGGTGCAGCCAGCTCGACAGCGCGACCGCGGCCACATGCACCGCCACCAACGCCATCAAGGCATTGGCCGCGCCTTCATGCCAGTCTTCGGTCCACTCGCCCCAGACTTCGTTGTACGTGGCCCAGCCGGTGAACGTGGCCACGGCGATCAACACGAGCAGCCCGACGATCGCCAGCGCGCCCGCCGGGTTGTGGCCGACGTGATGTTCGGGCTGCCCGCGCCGCAGGCTGCCGAGGTAGCGCAGCACCGCGCGCGGGCCGCGCACGAAGTCGGCAAAGCGCGCGTGCCGGCTGCCGACAAAACCCCAGACGAGGCGGAACACGAGCAGGCCGGCCATCGTGTAGCCCAGGGTCGCGTGCAGCAGCCGCCAGCGTTCGCTGTCGGCCGTGATCCACGCGCCGGCAAAGCACAGCACGGTCAGCCAATGGAACACGCGCACCGGCGCGTCCCACACCAGCACGCGGTTCGCGCGCGCCGCGGCGGCGTCGGCCTCAGCTTGGGATGCGGATATCGTGCTCACTGAAATCTCCTTGATCGGCGCGCGTGTGGCACGCAGCGCAGTTGGATGGGCCCTTCACGCTCGGCCGCTGCCATGTCGCGGCCGACACCTCGCGGTGTTCGCGCACGAACCACGCCGAGCGGGTGATGCGGTCTTCAGGCGGCGGCGCAGCATTGCGTCGAGACTTCGCATCGATCGTGGCATGGCCCTGCAACCATTCGCTGATCTGGCTCACAGTCGCTGCATCGAGCGAGGCATCGGCGCCGAAATGGCGCGGCAGGTTGTTCATCAGGCGCTGCCATGACGCGGCCGGCAACAAGCCCGGCGGGTAGGCGATGTGGCAGGACGAGCACTCCTGCTGGTAGGCGGCCAGCAGCGGCAAGCGCGTGGCGCGCGCATCGTCGGCGAAGGCAGGTGCGGCGGCGGCGCACAGCAGCGTCAGCGCGGCGAAACGATGCCCGTGAAGAAGAGGCATGGTGATTTTCCTTTCAGGGTTTGAGCGTCATCAGCCACGCCAGCACATCGGCTTTCTCGGCAGCGCTGCACTCGCGACCCATCACGTCGTTGCAATTGCGGCGAAACCATTTCTCGGTTTTCGCGGCATCGGCAAAGCGCTCGGCGTTGAAGGCCGGCGCCAGCGGCGCGATCGTCTTGCCGGTATTGGCGTGCTGGCCGGTCTGCGTCGGCGAGGCGCCGTGGCACGAGGCGCAGCTCCATTCGCGGCCATGCTTGTTGGCGAAGAGTTGCTGGCCGCGATCGGCCGACGGCGCGCCGCCCGCCGCGGCGCGGTAACCCGCCAGCGCCTCGGCCGCGGTGGCGGCAGACACGGGCGGCACGGCGAGCGCGGCACTGGCGACAAGCACGGCGAAGAGGCGCAGGCAGATCGAGGTCGTTGGCATGTTCAAGCTCCTTGCTTCACATGCTCGGTCTTCGGTCTTATGGCTGCCTTAACGGGTCAGCGTGATCGCGCTGAATGCAGCGCCTCGCCGCCGCGATCGACGAGGTGGCGGTGTTCGCCCCGGCGTCGAAGCGCTCTGCTTGACGCTCCTGGCGCTGCCTGGCGCCGGTGCTGACTGGCACGGAATTCGCTGCCCACCTGCCACATATCCCCTGTGCAGGAGGTGGCGAGTGATGCGTTTGGGCTGGGTCGTGCGGGGCTTGATCGGCGTCGCCGTAGCTGCAACGGCCAGCGCCGCGCCGGTGGACGACCACCAGCGCGGCCTGCAGGCCTGGCAGCGCGGCGATGTCGCCACCGCGATGCGCGCGCTACGCCCGGCCGCCGACGCCGGCCATGTGCCGTCGCAAACGCTGCTGGCTTTCATCCTCGACCAGGCCGGCTTTGCCGATGAGGCGACACGCCTGTACAAGGCCGCCGCCGAACAGGGCGATGCCGACGGCCATGCCGGCCTGGCGGCGGCCTACCAGGGCGGGCGCGGCATTGCCAAAGATGAGAAGCAGGCCGCGCTGCATTTCTCGAAAGCGGCCGAGCTCGGCCACGCGCCGTCGATGGCCGTGCTGGCCCGGGCCTATCGCAACGGCGAGCTCGGTCTCGCCGCCGATGCGACGCTGGCCGCGCAATGGCAGGCACGCGCGCAGGCGTCCGACCCTCGGCCCCCAGCGACGGCCGCATCGAAATGAGCCCATCGCGCCGCGCCGCTTTTCTCGTCGGCCTCGTGCTGGCCGCGGCCGGCGCACACGCCGGCGACGCGCTGCGCGGCGCCGAGCTCTACCGCCAGCATTGCAGCGCCTGCCACGGCGCGGGCGGGCGGCCGGTGCTGCCGACGGCGCCCGACTTCACGCGCCACGGCACGCTGTTGAAACCCGACCTCATGTTGTTGGCGGCGATCCGCAAGGGCCGCGGCGCGATGCCGGCCTATGACGGCGTGCTGCGCGATCGCGACATCCTCGACATCGTCACCCACCTGAGAACCTTGCGATGAAACGCATGCTCGCCCTCGTCGTCTTGCTCACCGCTGCATCGGCGCAGGCGCAGCGCGTGAAGGAGAGTTTCGACGTCGGCGCGAATGTCTACGTTCGCGCGCTCACCGTCGAACCGGCGCGCAACGCCTTGTGGGTCGGCACGTCGGCGGGCGTGCACGAAGTCGATCTGGCCAGCGGCAAGCTGCGCGGCACCTTCACGCGCAAGGACGGCCTGGCCAACGAATACGTGTTCGCCGTCGGCCTCGACCGCGAAGGCCAGAAATGGTTCGGCACCAATGCCGGCGGCGTCTCGCGCTACAAGGACGGCAAGTGGAAGACCTTCTTCCCGATGCACGGCCTGGCCGACTACTGGATCTATTCGTTTGCCGAGCAGAAGTCGGGCGACTTCTGGATCGGCACCTGGGCCGGCGTCAACCGGCTCGATCCGAAGACCGGCAAGTTCAGAACCTATGTCAAAGAGCTCGTCAACGAATGGGTCTACGGCATCGCCGTCGATGCGCTCGACCGCGTCTGGTTCGGCACCGAGGGCGGCGTGACGATGTACGACGGCAAGACCTGGGTCTCGTGGACGCACAAGGACGGCCTGGGCGCCGACAACAGCGAGCAGCTGCCGTTCTCGGCCAACACCGGCCTGGGCACGCGCATGCGGCACGACCTGTCGGTGGGCAACGAAGGCAAGGCGACCTACAACCCGAACTACGTGTTCTCGATGCTCGCCGCGGCCGACGGCAGCATCTGGGCCGGCACCTGGGGGGGAGGCGCCGCGCGCTGGGACGGCAAGCGCTGGACCAACCTGACCACGAAGGAAGGTTTGGCCGGCAACATCGTATACAGCATCACACAGGACCGTGAAGGCCAGCTCTGGTTCGGCACCAACAACGGCGTCTCGCGCTGGGACGGCAAGCAGTTCAAAAATCTCGGGCTCGCCGAAGGGTTGCTCGACCGCAATGTCTACGCGCTCGCGGTCGCGCCCAATGGCGATGTCTGGGCCGGCACGAAAAAAGGCGTGGCGCGCATCGTGCGCTGAAGGAGTGGAGGACGAACGATGGCCAGCAAACTCGCGCTCTCGGGTCTGATGTTGATCGGTGTCGGCGTGGCCCTGGCCGCGGCGTATCAGTTCGGCCGCAGCAACGCGCCGCCGGCGCCGGCAGCCGCGCTGCCTGCCGGCCATGCCGTTGCCGCCGCACCGCAGCGCGAAGGCAAGGTCGGCGCCGACGCGGCGCAGAAGTTCACGCACTTTCGCGTCGGCAACAAGAACGTCAAACGCATCCATGCCGACGGCGACGTGATCTGGGTCGGCACGTCGGGCGGCCTCGTGCGCTACGACACCCAACGTGACGACTACAAGCTCTACGACACGAAGAACGGCCTGCTGTCCAACGGCGTGTTCTATGTCGGCAAGCTCGGCGAGCGCATCGCCGTCGGCACCTACGGCGGCGGCCTGGCACTGCTCGATCCGAAGACCGAAAAGTGGGAAACGTTCAATGTGCCCGAAGGTCTGGGCGACGCCTTCGTCTACGACGTGCTGAAGACGAAGAACGGCGACGTCTGGATCGCCACCTGGTCGGGCGTCAACCACGTCAAAGGTGGCGACCTGAAGGACCGCTCGAAGTGGTCGCTGCACACCGTCGCCAGCACGCAAGGCGGCCTGCCGAACGATTGGGTCTATGGCCTGGCCGAAGGCAAGAACGGCGAGATCTGGCTCGGCACCGAAGGCGGCCTGGCGCGCTTTGCCGGCGGCCGCTGGGACAACTGGAACCACGCCAAGGGGCTCGGCGCGCCGTACGAACGCGTCAAGGACGCGATCGACTTCAAGAACGATCCGGCCAAGCAGAGCGAGCACCACGCCAAGCAGAAGCAGGAGATGGGGCTGGCCGACATCAACGTTGCCTACAACCCGAACTACATCGTCTCGCTGGCGGTCGATCGTGACGGCGTGGTCTGGGCCGGCACCTGGGGCGGCGGGCTGTCGCGCTTCGACGGCACGCAGTGGTCGCAGCAGACGGTGGCCGAAGGCCTGCCCGGCAACCATGTCTTCATGCTCCATGTCGATGCGCGCGGCACGCTGTGGATCGGCACCAACAAGGGTCTGGCGCGGCCGAAGGCGGGCGGTGGCTTCGAGGTGCTGACGACGCACGACGGCCTGTTCAACGACACCGTGTTCTCGATGACCACCGGCCGGGACGGCACACTGTGGGTCGGCAGCTTCGGTGGCGTGGCGCGTATCAAACCCTCGTGATCGCGCTCTGATGGACATGCCCGTCACCGACGCCGGCGCCTTGCTCGGCCGCCTGCTCGCGATCGCCGACGATGCGGTGATCGTGGTCGATGACGAGCTCAACGTCGTCGTCTTCAACGAGGGCGCCGAACGCACCTTCGGCTGCACCGCCGCCGACGCGATCGGCACCCCGCTCGCGCGCTGGATCCCGCTCGCGCACCGCGCGCGCCACGACGAGCATGTGCGGGCGTTCGCGCACTCGCCGCGCGCCGCCAAGCGCATGGGCGAACGCAGCCACGTGCAAGGCCAGCGCACCGACGGCAGCCTGTTCGACGCCGAGGCGTCGATCGCCCATGTCGAGATCGACGGCCGCATGTTTTTCACCGCGATCCTGCGCGACGTGGGCGACGCGCGCGCCGCGGCGCGCGCACTGGCCGACAGCGAGGCGCGCTTTCGCGGTCTGGCCGCGGCGGCGCCGGTGGGCATCTTTCTCACCGATGCCGACGGCGGCTGCACCTACGTCAATCAGCGCTGGTGCGAGATCACCGGCCTGTCGGCCGCCGAAGCCGCCGGCCACGGCTGGACCGCGGCGCTGCACCCGGCGGATCGCGTGCGCGTGCACGAGGCCTGGCACGCCGCGGTGCAAGCCGACCAAGCGTTTCACCTGCGCTACCGCTTCATGCGCGCCGATGGCGGCCAGACCTGGGTCGTCGGCAACGCGGTCGCACAGCGCACGAGCGATGGCCGCGCGGGCGGCTGGATCGGCACGATCACCGACGTCACCGACAGCGTGCAGCAGGCGGCCGAACTCGAACGCGCGAAGTCCGAGGCTGAGGCCGCGGCGCGTGCGAAGAGCCTGTTTTTGGCCAACATGAGCCACGAGATCCGCACGCCGCTCAACGCCGTGATCGGCATGACGACGCTGCTGCAGGACACGCCGATGAGCGACGACCAGCGCGACTTCGCGCAGACGATCCAATCGAGCAGCGAAGCCCTGCTCGACATCATCAACGACATCCTCGACTACTCGAAGGCCGATGTCGGCAAGCTCGAACTCGAGCGCCGGCCGTTCGATCTGCGCCGCCTGGTCGAAGACTCGCTCGACCTGGTGACGCCGCGGGCGCTCGAAAAAGGCATCAACCTGGCGTATCAGATCGGCGACGGCACGCCCGAGGCGCTGATCGGCGACGCGGCGCGGCTGCGCCAGATCATCACCAACCTGCTGTCCAACGCCGTCAAGTTCACGCACCAGGGCGAGGTCTTCGCGTCGGTGGACAGCGAAGCCGAGGCCGACGGCACGGTGGGCCTGCACATCGCGATCGAAGACAGCGGCATCGGCATCGCCGCCGAGCATCTGCCGCGCCTGTTCCAGCGCTTCACGCAGGTCGATCCGTCGACGACGCGCAAGTACGGCGGCACGGGCCTCGGCCTGGCGATCACCAAGCGCCTGGCCGAGCTGATGGGCGGGCGCGTGCAGGCCGAGAGCACGCCCGGCCGCGGCTCGGTGTTCCATGTCTGGGTGCAGCTCGAACGCGCCGCCGCGGGCGCCGACGCGCCGTACCTGCAACACAACGCGCCGGCGCTGGCCGGCAAACGCATCCTGATCGTCGACGACAACCAGACCAACCGCCGCATCCTGACGCGCTTCGCGCTGCGCTGGGGCATGCAGCCGAGCACGCTGCCCTCGGCGCTCGAAGCGCTGGATCGCGTGCGCCACGGCGAGCCGTTCGACGTTGCGCTGCTCGACATGAGCATGCCCGATTGCGACGGCCTCGACCTCGCGCGCCAGTTGCACGCGCACCCCAGCACGCGAGCGTTGCCGCTGGTGCTGCTGACCTCGCTCGGCCAGCGTCCCATGGGCGCGTCCGACGTGCCGCTGGCCGCCTGCCTGGCCAAGCCGATCAAGGCGGCACAGTTGTTCGACACGCTGGTCGCCGTCGTCAGCGGCCAGGTGCGCGCCCCTGCGCCGTCGGCCGGCCGCGCGCCGGTGGCACCGAAGCAGCCGCTGCGCGTGCTCGTCGCCGAAGACCACCCGATCAACCAGCGTGTCGTCACGCGCTTGCTGCAGCACCTCGGCCACCATGCCGAGGTCGCCGACAACGGCGCGATGGCGATCGAGCAGGTTTCGCGGCAGCACTACGACGTCGTGCTGATGGACATCCAGATGCCCGAGGTCAACGGCCTGCAGGCCGCGCGCGCGATCGTGCGCCGGCGCGGGCCGCAGGGCTCGCCGCGCATCATCGCGATGACCGCCAACGCGATGCCGGGTGACCGCGAGGCCTGCCTGGACGCCGGCATGGACGGCTACCTGGCCAAGCCGATCGAGCTGCGCGACCTGGCCGACGCGCTCGGCCGCGTCGGCGAAACGGCGCGCGGCATCGAACCGGGCCTCGGCGAAATGGCGATCGACGCCTCGCGCCTCGAGCACCTGCGCTCGATGCAGGACGCGAGCCAGCCCTCGCTCGTGCGCGAGCTGATCGACATGTTCGAGACCGACTCGGCCGCGCATGTGCAGCGCATCGCCGACGCGCAGGCGCGGCGCGACGCGGCGGCGCTGCGCACCTTGGCGCACCGCTTCCTGTCGGCGACGCAGAACATCGGCGCGCTGCGCCTGTCGGCGCTGTGCGGCGAAGTCGAAGCGCTGGCGCGCCAGGGCCGGCTCGAAGAGGCCGCCGCGCCGATCGCTGCGCTGCCGCGCGAGCGTGAGCTCGTGTTGGCCGCATTGACGGCGCTGCGCCTGCGCTACTGATGGCCAGGTCGCTGAACTTGGACCGCCGGGCGTGGCTCGGCTGGGCCGCGGGGCTGGTCGTGTTGCCCAGCCGCGCGATGGTGCGCGACGAGCGCCTGCTGTTCGGCTCGCCGATCGAGCTGCTGTTGCCGGCCGAGGCACCGCGCGAGGCACGCGACGAGGTGCTCGCCGGCCTGGCTGCGATGAACACGCGCTGGAACGCCTGGAAGCCGGGCGATGTCGACGATTTGAACGCCGCACTGCGCAACGGCCGGACGCATGTGACGCCGCCGGCGTTGCGGCGAATGATCGAAAGCGCCGCCGCACTCGAGATCGCCTCGCAAGGCCACTTCAACCCGGCGATCGGCGCCTGGGTCGGCGGCTGGGGCTTTCATGACGACGTGCTGCGCCCCGGCGCCGGGCCCGACGCCGCATCGATCGCACGCTGGTGCGCGCAACGCCCGAGCCTGCAGCAGTTGCGCCTGCGCGGCCACGTCGTCGGCAGCACCCACCGCGGCGTGCAGCTCGACTTCGGCGCCTATGCCAAGGGCGTCGCGCTCGACTGGGCGCTCGACCGCCTGGCGCGCCACGGCGTGCACGACGCGCTGCTCAACCTCGGCGGCAACCTCGCCGCGATGGGGCGCGTCGACGGCCGGGCGTGGCAGGTCGGCATCCGCGACCCGCACGGCCCGGGCCTCGCGGCGACGCTCGCCGTGCAGGGCCGCGAAGCCGTCGTCACCTCGGGCAGCTACGAACGCTGGCGCCTGATCGATGGCGTGCGCCGCGCGCACATCCTCGACCCCGCCACCGGCGTGCCCGCCGCGGGGCTCGACAGCGTCACCGTGATTCACCGCAACGCTGCGCTCGCCGACGCGGCCGCCACGGCGCTGCTGGTCGCCGGGCCGCAGCGGTGGGCAGGCGTTGCGCAGCGCATGGGCATCGATCAGGCGCTGGTCATCGATCGGCAAGGCCAGCGGATTTGCACGTCACGCTTTGCAGCGAGATGGGGTCATTCGGCGGGGAGTCGTCAGCAGGCCTGCCAGCCGCCAACGAAGACCACGAACCGGTCGACACATGGTAGGCCGTGCTGGGTTCGAACCAGCGACCAAAGGATTATGAGTCCTCTGCTCTAACCGACTGAGCTAACGGCCCACGCTGAAGATTCTACGAACCGCTCGGGGCGAGCCGCCTGCGCCTTCTGCGTGAAGCATCACAGGATCCGCCGGACCTTTCTGCGCCAGGTTGGCGCTGATCTGGTGAAGCAGACGTAGGCGCGGGTTGAAAGCGTGCGCGTCGGCAGATAGTGCCGGCTGGTACTACGATGGGATGAACTGATCGTAAGGAGCGTTCACGCCATGAAAGCCGACACCATCCTCGCCACCATCGGCGACACGCCGCACGTCCGCATCAACCGCTTGTTCCCCGCCGGCCGCGAGGTCTGGATCAAGTCGGAGCGCAGCAACCCGGGCGGCTCGATCAAGGACCGCATCGCGCTGTCGATGGTCGAGGCGGCAGAGGCTTCGGGTGCGCTGAAGGCCGGCGGCACGATCATCGAGCCGACCTCGGGCAACACCGGCATCGGGCTGGCGATGGTGGCCGCCGTCAAGGGCTACAAGCTGGTGCTGGTCATGCCCGACAGCATGAGCGTCGAGCGGCGGCGGCTGATGTTGGCCTACGGCGCGACCTTCGAACTCACGCCGCGCGAAAAAGGCATGAAGGGCTCGATCGCGCGCGCGCAGGAACTCGTCGCCGCGACGCCCGGCGGCTGGATGCCGCAGCAGTTCGAGAACGAGGCCAACATCGAAGTCCATGTGCGGACCACCGCCGAAGAGATCGCGCGCGACTTTCCGGAAGGGCTCGATGCGCTGATCACCGGCGTCGGTACCGGCGGCCACATCACCGGCTGCGCGATGGTGCTGAAGAAGCGCTGGCCGAAGTTGAAGGTCTTCGCCGTCGAGCCATCCGCCAGCCCGGTGATCAGCGGCGGCCAACCGTCGCCGCACCCGATCCAGGGCATCGGCGCCGGCTTCATCCCAAAGAACCTGCACACCGCGCTGCTTGACGGCGTGATCCAGGTCGAAGCCGAAGAAGCGCGCGAGATGGCGCGCCGCTGCGCGCGCGAAGAAGGCATGCTGGTCGGCATCTCCAGCGGCGCAACGCTGGCGGCGATTGCGAAGAAGCTGCCTGAGCTCGACGCCAAGGCGCGTGTGCTGGGGTTCAACTACGACACCGGCGAGAGGTATCTGTCGATCGAGGGCTTCCTGCCGGCGTGACTCGCAGACACTTGTCAAACCCGGTGGTCGTAGACGAAGCGCCTGACCTTTGTCGCCACGATGCGAACGCTGTCCGCGTGAGCCGGGTTGATGAGCACGTTGTCTTCTTCGTTGACGATGACCGACGGCACCGCCAACAGCGCCGACGCTGCGCCCTTTAGCCAGGCCGAGCCCGCGTTGCGCGACACGCTGCCCTCTGGAATCGCATCCCACCCCACCGGCGGCGGCGCAAGCGCTTGCCGTGCAGACCAGATGTCATCCGGCACATCGATGCGCACCAGAAAGCGGTTCCACGGCAGCGCCGCGCCACGCCCGAAGTGCGCACGCGTCTCCCACGCCGCCAAAGAGATCGAAGTGGCCGCGTAGGTGACGAGCTCGCCGGCGTGATTCCAGCGCGCGCCCTTGCTCGCGGCGCCCTTGCCGCTCATGTCGTCCGCGGTCCAGGTGGGCGTGTCCGAGGCGACACGCCAGAGGTGCACTGTCACGCCGGCAAGCCGCCGCGCATGCGCTCCAGCACCAGCTCCACCGCACGCTGACCTTCAGGATTGCGCAGCATCTCGGCAGGTGTCTTGTTGCCGAGTTCGGCCAGTGGCTCGCGCATCCAGCCTGCCACCCAGGTGTCGAGATCGAAATCGGCCAGTTGCTTCGGATCGCCGCTTTCCTCGAGAAGCCGACGCAGCGTGGCCATCACGCGCAGGAAACCCATCACCCGATGGCCCGCGGCATCAGGCAAGGGCTCACGCGCCTCGTCCTTGCGGCGGTAGGTGGTCTGCGACACGCCGATCACATCCATCACATGCGTGGCCGCTTCGCCCGTCGCACCGGCAATCACGTCGACCATGTAGGTTGGCACCCCGGACTCGACCGCGTCGTACAAAACGATGCCCTGTGAAACTCTCACGCGATCGACCAACTCATGGAAAGCCTTGCGCGACGATTGCCGGGTGGCGTTGTTGCGCTTGAATTCGGTGACCCAGAACTGCTTCGGGTCTTGAACTGCGATAGCAGCGGGCGAGCGCGCCGACGCTTTTTTGAGGGGCTTGTGTGTCGTAGAGGTAACTGTCATGAGTGGCACCGTTTGGCTTAATCGATCTGCCCAAATGGTACACCGTGCGCGAGCCGTGGACCAGCGAGCGCGGGCACCATTCAACGCGGCGCGCTGAGCGCATTGCTCACCAGCTTCGACGTGATGTCAACGATCTGGATCATGCGGTCGTACGCCATGCGCGTCGGCCCGATCACGCCGAGCGTGCCGACGACGCGGCCGTCCACTTCGTACGGCGCGCTGACGATCGACAGCTCTTCGTACGGCACGACGCCCGACTCGCCGCCGATGTAGATGCGCACGCCTTCGGCGCGGCTGGACACGTCCAAGAGGCGCATCAGTTGCGTCTTCTGCTCGAACAGGTCGAACAGTTTGCGCAAGCTGCCCATGTCGTTGCCGAAATCCTGCACCGCGAGCAGGTTGCGCTCGCCGCTGACGACGAGCTGCTCCTCGCTGGCCATGGCTTCCGTGCCGGCCTGCACGGCGGCCTGCATCAGCGTGGCGATTTCGCTGCGCAGCGTTTCGACTTCCTGCTGCAGGCGCTCGCGCACGGCGTCGATGGACAGGCCGGCGTAGTGCGCGTTGAGGAAGTTTGCCGCCTCCACGAGTTCGCCCTGCGTGTAGTCGCGCGCGGTCATGATGACGCGGTTCTGCACGTCACCGTCGGGCGCGACCAGGATCAGCAGCACGCGGCGCTCCGACAGGCGCATGAACTCGATGTGGTGGAAGACGCTGGCCTTCTTCGGCGCCGTGATGACGCCGACAAAGTTGGAGAGATTCGACAGGACCTGGGCCGCGCTGGCGATGACGCGCGTCGGCTGGCCCGACTGCAGTTGCTCGCGTGTCGCGTTCGGCAGTTGCGCCTCGAACGGCCGCGCGGTCAGCATCGTGTCGACGAACACGCGATAACCGCGCGCGGTGGGGATGCGCCCGGCGCTGGTGTGCGGGCTGGCGATCAGGCCGAGTTCTTCGAGGTCGGCCATGACGTTGCGGATGGTTGCCGGCGACAGCTCCAGGCCCGAGGCGCGCGACAGCGTGCGCGAACCCACGGGCGTGCCCTCGGCGATGTAGAGCTCGACGAGGGTTTTCAGCAGGGACTTTGCACGGTCATCCATCGGGTCGATTTTGCGCCCGAAAGAGGTCCTCTATCATCCGCGCATGCCGGCACCCCAGCGCTTTCGTCACGCCGCGATCGTCGGCAAGCCCCAGGCGCAGGGCATGCGCGAGCTGCTCGAAGACGTGGCCCGATTTCTCGCGCAACAGGGTCTGGATGTGAGCTTCGAACGGGCCACCGCCGAGGCCACCGGCATCACCGCTTACGACGCGCTCGACACCGCGCAGTTGGGCCAGCAGTGCGACTTGACGGTGGTCGTTGGCGGCGACGGCACGATGCTCGGCATCGCGCGCGAGCTGGCGCAGTTCGACATGCCGCTGGTCGGCATCAATCAGGGGCGGCTCGGATTCATCACCGACATTCCGGTGGACCGTTTTCGCGAAGCGCTGGCGCCGATGGTGCGCGGCGAGTACGAAGAAGAACACCGCGCGATGCTCGACGCCAGCGTCTGGCGCGGCGACGAGTGCATCTTCGAGAGCGTGGCCTTGAACGACGTCGTCGTCAGCCGCGGCGCCACGGCCGGCATGGTGGAGTTGCGCGTCGATGTCGGCGATGAGTTCGTCGCCAACATGCGCGCCGACGGATTGATCGTTGCCTCACCCACCGGCTCCACCGCCTACTCGCTGTCGGCCGGCGGGCCGATCCTGCACCCGGGCATCGGCGGCTGGCTGCTCGTGCCGAATGCGTCGCACACGCTGTCGAACCGGCCGATCGTGCTGCCCGACGACGGCGAGGTGCGCATCACCGTCGTCTCGGGCCGTGACGTGTCGGCTAACTTCGACATGCAGAGTCTGGCCAGCCTGCAGCACGGCGACCAGGTGCGCATGAAGCGCTCGGCGCACCGCGTGCGCTTTCTGCATCCGAAGGGCTGGAGCTACTACGCGACGCTGCGGCGCAAGCTGCGCTGGTACGAAGGCGTGGTCTGATGTTGCGCCGCCTTTCGCTCAGGGATTTCGTCATCGTCCCTGAACTCGAAGTCGAGTTCGGCGCCGGGTTCAGCGTGCTGACCGGCGAAACCGGTGCCGGCAAGTCGATCCTGATCGACGCGCTGCAACTGGCGCTCGGTTCACGCGGCGACGTGCTCGTCGTGCGCGAAGGCGCTGCGCGCGCCGAGATCGCGGCCGAGTTCGATTCGCCCGCGGCCCTCGCGGCCTGGCTCGACGATGCCGGCTTCGATGCGAGCGATGCGCTGCTGCTGCGCCGCACGATCGACGCGCAGGGCAAAAGCCGCGCCTGGATCAACGGCAGCCCGGCCACGGTGACGCAGCTGCGCGAGGCCGCCGATGCGCTGGTGGACATCCACGGCCAACACGCCTGGCAGAGCCTGACGCGGCCGGCCGCCGTGCGTACGCTGCTCGACGGTGAGGCCGGCGTCGATCTGGCGCCGCTGACCGCTCTGTGGACGCAGTGGAAAAGCGCCGCCGCAGCACTCGAACGCGCGCGCACGCAGAGCGCGGACATCGAGCGCGAGCGTGAACGGCTGGCGTGGCAGATCGGCGAAGTGGGTCGCCTGGCGCCGGCCGAAGGCGAGTGGCCCGAGCTCAATGCCGAGCACACGCGGCTGGCGCATGCGCAGACCCTGATCGAAGCCGCGCAAGGCGCGCTCGACGCAACGACGGACGCCGACAGCAACGCCGCGGCGCTGACGCTGCAAGCCGCCGATACGCTGACCGAAGCGGCGCGCATCGACGCGCGCCTCACGCCCATTGCCGAGGTGCTGCAAAGCGCGCATGCGCAGTTGACGGATGCCGCGCATTCGCTGTCGGGTTACTTGCAGCATGCCGACATCGACCCGCAGCGCCTGGCCGAACTCGACGCGCGGCTGTCGGCGTGGATCGGCCTGGCGCGGCGCTTCCGCCGGCCGCCCGAAGAGTTGGCTGCCCTGCTCGCGAGCTGGCGCATCGAGCTCGCGCAACTCGACGCCGCCACCGACAGTGCGGCACTCGAACGCGCAGCGGCCGATGCCGAGCGCGCCTGGCGCGCCGAAGCGCAGCGCGTCGGCACAGCGCGCAAGATCGCCGCGCCGAAACTCGCCGATGCGGTAACACAGGCGATGCAGCAGCTCGGCATGGCCGGCGGCCGCTTCGAGGTGGCGCTGATCGCGCAGGACGAGCCGCAGTCGTTCGGTCTGGAAAACGTCGAACTTCGCGTCGCCGGCCACGCCGGCAGCACGCCGCGGGCGTTGGCCAAGGTGGCGTCGGGCGGCGAGCTGTCGCGTCTGGCGTTGGCGATTGCTGTCACCACTGCGCGCACCACCGAGGGCGCGGCGACGCTGATCTTCGACGAGATCGACGCCGGCATCGGCGGTGCGGTGGCCGACACCGTGGGCCGCCTGATGAAGCAGCTCGGCCGCGAACGCCAGGTGCTCGCCGTCACGCACTTGGCGCAGGTGGCGGCCTGCGGCGATCACCACTTCGTCGTCAGCAAACAGGCGCGCGGCAAGGCCACGCAAAGCGAGGTGCAGGCCGCGGCCGGCGAAGCGCGCGTGGCCGAAGTGGCGCGCATGCTCGGCGGCGATCGCCTGGCCACGAGCGTGGCCCATGCGCAGGAGATGCTCGGCTCGGCGTCGGCGTTCGGCTTCGGCATCCAACAGCGCGCCCTCAAAGCCGCGAGCCAAAGAAAGGCGCAGCACCAAGTGAGCACGGCAGCGGCACCCCTGGACCTCGTGCTCATCACAGGCATCTCCGGCTCCGGCAAGTCGATTGCGCTGCACGCGCTCGAAGACGCCGGCTACTTTTGCGTCGACAACCTGCCACCCGAGTTGCTGCGCGGATTCATCGCGGTGGAGCGGCAGCGCGAGGGCGACTCGCGGCGCGTGGCCGTGGCCGTGGACGTGCGCAGCGCCGGATCGCTGCCGCACCTGCTGCCGCTGTTGGGCGAGTTGCGCCTGGAAGGCGTGGCCGTGCGGCCGTACTTCCTCGACGCCGGCACCGATGCGCTGCTGCGCCGCTTTTCGGAAACGCGGCGGCCCCATCCCTTGTCGTCTTCGGCAGATGCGTCACCGCGCGCGCTGATCGACGCCATCGAACTCGAGCGCGAGCTGCTCGCCGGCCTGCGCGAGCTCTCGACCGTGATCGACACGAGCCAGCTGCGCCCGGCACAGCTCTCGCGCTGGCTGCGCGATGCGGTCGGCGCCAAGGGCGCAGCGCTGACGCTGGTCTTCGAGTCGTTCGCCTTCAAGCACGGCGTGCCGCTGGACGCCGACTTCGTGTTCGATCTGCGCGTGTTGCCGAACCCGCACTACATCCGCGAGCTGCGCGCGCTCTCGGGCCGCGATGCGCCGGTGGCCGCGTATCTCGCCGCGCAGCCCGAGGTCAGCGAGATGCTGTCGCAGATCGAAGCCTTCATCGGCCGCTGGCTCGACGCGTTCAACGACGGTCAGCGCGCTTATGTCACCGTCGCCCTGGGCTGCACCGGCGGCCAGCACCGCTCGGTGTACGCCGCCGAGCAACTCGCGCGCCGCTTTGCGCAACGCGCGGCAACACTGCTGCGGCACCGCGAGCAAGACATTCACGGATCATGATGATGAAGCGGCAGACAGTGAGCCTGTTCCCGCTGCAGAGCGTGCTCTTCCCCGGCACGGTGCTGCAGTTGAAGATCTTCGAGGCGCGTTATCTCGACCTGGCCAGCCAGTGCCTGCGCGAAAAGACACCGTTCGGTGTGGTCTGCCTGGCCGCAGGCAAGGAGTCGGGCCGCGGCACCGTGCGATTGGAGTCGCACGGCGTGCTGGCGCACATCGACGCCGTCGATGCCGAGGGCGCGAACCTGCTCAAGCTGCGCTGCCTGGGCGCCGAGCGCTTCGCCCTCGTCGGCAAACCGGCGCAGCAGGACAACGGCTTGTGGACGAGCGAGATCGAGCTGCTGATGCCCGACGACGTGGTCTCGCCCGAACCCGAGCTGTTCGGCACGGTGCGCGCGCTGCAGCAGGTGATCGCCTCGCTGATCGAAAAAGGCAGCTCGCCGTTTGCCGAGCCCTACCGCTTGGACGACGCCGGCTGGGTGGCCAACCGCTGGTGCGAGATCCTGCCGATTCCGCTGGCGGCGAAACAAAAGCTGATGACGCTGCCCGACCCGCAGGCGAGACTGCGCTTGGTGCACGAGTACCTGAAGGGCAAGGGCGTCGTTCAGTAGGTCAGCAGGAGTTTGCGGATCGGCGCGGGCAGGCCGAGCGCCAACGCTCGATCGTGATCAAACCAAGAGCCGGCAGGCAGCGTTGCTTCGATCGCGGCTTGCCGCTCGGCCGAAACGCGCGGGCCCAGCGCGTGCAGCAGCGGCTCGAGCCGCCAGTCGAAATGCGTCAGCGCGTGATCGACGGGCGGCAGCACTTGTCTTTGACCCGGCCAGGTGTCGCTCAGTTCGAGCAATGCTGGCAAGGAGTCGAACAGCGGCAGCGTCCACAACCCTGCCCACACGCCTTTGGGCTCGCGTTGCGTCAGCCACACGCGCTGCTGCGCATCGGTCAGCCACAGCAGCGCGTTGCTGCGCGCACCACGCTTCAAGTTCTTCGTCTTGACCGGATAACTTTCAGGCCGGCCCTGCATTCGTGCAACACAGCTCAAATTCACAGGGCATTCGCCGCAACGCGGCGAACGGGTGGTGCACAGCGTCGCGCCGAGGTCCATCAAACCCTGCGTGTAGCGCTCGATGCCGCGCTCGGGCAGCAGCGCCTGCGCCTGCGCCCACAGCGCGCGCTCGTTGGCGGCCAGTGCGAGGTCGGCGTCGAAGCCGAGCGCGCGTGTCAGCACGCGCTTGACGTTGCCGTCGAGGATGGCCACGCGCTCGCCGAAACAGAACGCCGCGATCGCCGCCGCCGTCGAGCGGCCGATGCCGGGCAGCGCCATCAGCGCCGCCGCGCTGCGCGGGAACGCGCCGCCATGCGCCTGCACCACCACCTGTGCGCAATGGTGCAAATTGCGCGCACGGCTGTAGTAGCCCAGGCCGCTCCACAGCGCGAGCACATCGTCCAGCGGCGCGGCGGCCAGCGCGGCCACGTCGGCAAAGCGTTGCAGGAAGCGCGCGTAGTAGTCCAGCACCGTCGTCACCTGCGTCTGCTGCAGCATGATCTCCGACAGCCAGACGCGGTAGGGATCGCGCGTGTTCTGCCACGGCAGCGTTTGGCGGCCATGGCTGTGCTGCCACGCGATCACGCGCGCGGCGAACGAGGTATCAGCGGGTTTGGTTTTGAGCGGCACGGCGCGAGTGTCGCGCGGCGTGCTGTCTTGCGGCTTTGCGGCCTTCAGCCGGCCGCGCGCAGCGCAGGCCTCGAAGTGGCGTCAGCGCCCTGCACCGCCGCATCGCGCAGCGCAGCCGCCTGTTGACGCACGTTGGCCCACAGCGTCTGCAGGCGCTGTTCCTGCTGCTCCAGGTCGGCGATGCGCGCGTCGAGTTCACCGGCCGCCGTCTGGATGCGCTCCAGGCTTTCGCGGCGGCGCTTGAAGCCGCGCCGGCGGTCGCGCAGTTGCGAATCCACCTGCGTCGACGCCGACTTGTTCCACAGCTCGATCTCGCCGCTGGCGTTCTCGAAGACCATGTTGAGTTTGGAGAGCAGCATGCGCCGGAACTGCTCCATGAAGCGCGGCTCGGCCAGGCGCAGCGCGTTGGACAGGCCGAGGTACTGCACGTAGCTGCTCTCGATCAGGTCGATCTCGCGGTCGGTGCGCTCCAGCGTCGGCAGGCGCGTCAGCGACAGCGCGAAGCCGAACTCGGTGTTGAGCTGCTTGAAGCTGCCTTGCAGCATCTCGTGGATTTCCTGGCTGCGCGACCTGGCGCGCGTGATGCGCATGCGCAGCCGCATGCACAACGCGATGAAGGCCTTCTTCGCGCCGAGCTTGAACAGCGTGGCCGCGGCTTCGTCCTGCATCTGCGCCACCTCGTCGCGCAGCGCTTCGGCCGCCAGCGCCGTGAGCTGCTCGCGCAGCACCTTCGAATGCACGGCGCGCAGCGCCAGCAGCTTTTCGGTGCAGCGCTCGAACTCGTCCGACTCGGCGTCGACGCGCTGGATCATCTGCGCCACCTTGCCGCTGTTCTTGCCGCGCAGGCCGCGCAGCTCCAGCATCTGCTCGGCGATCTGCCGGCGCTGATCGCCCAGGCTGCGCTGCGCCTGCGTCTCGATCGCCTGCGCGGTTTCGGTCACCAGCTGCGCGATGACCTCGCGGCGGCGCGGCAGCAGTTGCGTCGCCAGCGCGTCTTCGAGCGCCAGCAGGCGGCTGTCTTCGAGCGCCTTGCGGTTGCCTTCGATGCGCGCCGCGAGCGCCTGCCGCGCCGACAGCGGGAAGACGCGCGACGGCTCGATCTCGAGCGTGGCCGCGGTGCTCCTGACCTGGTGGTCGATCTGCGCACGCACCGCTTCGGGCGAGAGCAGCGGATCGGCCAGCGCGTCGATCTTGTTCAGCACGACGTAGCGCGCCATCGACTGGCCGCCGAGGTGGTCGCGCCAGACGGCGAGGTCGGACTTGGTGACGCCGGTGTCGGCGCCGCAGATGAAAACCACGCCGTGCGCCGCCGGCAGCAGCGACAGCGTCAGCTCGGGTTCGGCGCCGATGGCATTCAGGCCCGGCGTGTCGAGCACGACCAGGCCGCGCTTCAACAGCGGATGCGGGTAGTTGATCGCCGCATGGCGCCAGGCCGGCACTTCGACCAGGCCGTCGGCCAACATCGGCGGGTTGTCCTGCGGCGCATCGTCGTGCCAGAAACCGAGCGCGCGCGCCGTCTCGACGGGCACGCCCTTGGTGCGCATGACTTCGGTCAGCGCCTCGGCGAGTTTGTCCGGCGAGTTCGTGTCCAGCGCCAAACGCGTCCACAGATCCGGCTTGGCACGCAGATCGGCGAGCGACTGCGCCTCCAGGCGGGTGTCGATCGGCAGCAGCGCCAGCACCGGCGGCAGTGCAGCGTCGTAGCCGATCTCGACCGGGCACATCGTCGTGCGCCCGGGCGTGGCCGGCAGCACGCGGCGGCCGGTGTCGGCAAAGAAGATGGCGTTGATCAGCTCCGACTTGCCGCGCGAAAACTCGGCGACGAAGGCCACGCACAGCCGGTCGGTGGCCAAGCGCTGGCGCAGCGCGCCCAAGTGGCGCTCGCTGGCCTCGTCATCCATGCCGTGCTCGCGCAGAAAGCGCGCCAGGTCGGCCGCCTGGCGGTCGAGCAGGCCGCGCCACGACGCCAGAGCGTCGAGCTGGCCGGCCAGGCTGTATTCAAAGCGGTCTGCGTTCATGGCACTTTTTTCGGGGTTCGGGCCATGCTAGCGGAAGGTTTTTGCCTTGACATCGGGCGAAACAACTCCTGACAGCGCGCGGACGCGCAGTGTGCAACTTGTCGCACTTTTAGCCCTCAGGCCAGCGCCGGGCGGTCCCGAGCACCCCCGAAGCGGCTTCGCCGCCTCCCCCTCAAGGGGGCACCGCCAGCGGCCGGGCAAAGCCCGATCCGCGGCGTTCGCGTGGACGCACCGCGCAACCGATGCGTTGCGCAGCGCAATCGACCCTTGTCTTCAACGTTTCTGACAGCGGCCGCAGAAGAAGGTCGAGCGCTGCGCCTGGACGATGCGCCGTACCGGTGCAGCGCAGGTCGGGCAGGCCTGCCCTTCACGGCCATAGACGCTCGACTGGTCCTGGTACGCGCCGTCCATGCCATGCGCGTCGCGAAAGTCGCGCAGCGTCGAGCCGCCGAGCGCCAGGGCGCGGGCCAGCGTGGCGCGCACGCTGGCCAGCAAGCGCGCAGCGCGCGGCCGGCTGATGCGGTTGCAGCGCGTTCGCGGGTCGATGGCGGCCGCGAACAGCGCCTCGCAGGCGTAGATGTTGCCGGCGCCGACGACGATGCTGCCGCCGAGCAGCGCGGCCTTGACCGGCCCGCGGCGGCGTTGCAGCGCAGCGTGAAAGGCCTCGTCGGTCAGCGCCTCGTCGAACGGCTCGGCGCCGAGTTTGGCCAACAGCGCTGCGGCCGGCGGCTGGTCGATGGCCGGCGACCAGACCACCGCGCCGAAACGCCGCGGGTCGGTCAGGCGCAGCAGGCCATGGGTGGTGTTGAGATCGAAGTGGTCATGCTTGGCCGGCGGCAACGCCGACTCGCGAAACGCCAGCGAGCCCGACATGCCGAGATGCATCAGCAGCCCGCCGGCCGCCTGCCCGCCGCGTGACAGCGGCAACCACAGGTACTTGCCGCGCCGCTCGGTCTGGCCCACCGTGCAGCCGACGAGCGAGTCGGTCGTGCAACCCAGCGGCCAGCGCAACGCGGCGCCGACGCGGGCCGAAACCACGGTGGCGCGTTGAATGCGGCCGGCGAAGCTGCGACGGGTGGTTTCAACTTCGGGCAGCTCGGGCATGAGCAAATCATAGAAGCCCTCTTGGCGTGAACGTTGGTCCGGCAGCAGCATCCGAGCCAGTGCCTAAAATGGATCGGACCATGAAGTCACGCCTGTCCCTCGCGTTTGCCGCCGCGCTGTTGGCCGCCAGCGGCGCTTCGGCGCAGACGCCGCTGCAAACACCGGAGGCATCGGCGCTCGACGCGCCGTTGTTCTACCAACTGCTGCTCGGCGAACTCGATTTGCGCAACGGCGATCCGGCCGCGGCACAGGCCAAGTTTCTCGACGTGGCGCGGCGCACGCGCGACGAAGCGCTGTTCCGGCGCAGCGTTGAAGTGGCGCTGCAGGCGCGCTCGGGCGATCAGGCGTTGATCTCGGCCCGCGCCTGGCGGCAGGCGCTGCCCGAGTCGCTCGAAGCCTTGCGCTTCGAGTTCCAGATCCTCGCCGTGCTCAACCGCGGCGGCGAACTCGCCGAGCCGATGCGCCTGTTGCTGTCGCGCACGCCCGAAGCCGAGCGCAACAGCGCCATTGCCGGCCTGCCGCGCATCACGCAGCGTGTTGCCGACAAGACCGCGCTGGCCCAGCAGATGGATGAGGTGCTGAAGCCTTATCTCGAGGCGCCGGCCACCCGCGCCGCTGCCCGCGTGGCGAGTGCGCGCTTGTGGGCGCAGTCCGGCGACACGCAGCGCGCGCTGTCCCTGGCCGAACGCGCGCATGCCGACGACCCCGAGGCTGCAGGCCCGGTGTTCCTGGCGCTCGAGCTGATGGCCAGTCAGCCCGGTGCTGAAAAGATCGTCACGGCGTATCTGGCGCAGCCCAAGGCCGAGGCCAATGTGCGCCTGGGCTACGTGCGCGTGCTGAGTGCGGTGCAGCGCTTGGTTGAAGCGGAATCGCAGATGCGCGTGCTGACGCGCGAGCAGCCGGCGCAAGCCGGCTACTGGCTGACGCTCGGCGCGCTGCAACTCGAACTGCGCCAGCCGAAGGACGCCGAGGCGTCGCTGCAACGGTATCTGCAGAGCGCGGCGGCGCAGCCCGAGCAGGCCGCCGCGGCCAGCGACGATGACGAAGAGCAGGACAGCCTGGCCGACGGCGGACGCACGCAGGCCTGGCTGATGCTCGCCCAGGCCGCGGAATTGCGCGGCGACAGCAAAGCAGCGGCCGGCTGGCTCGACAAGATCGACGACCCGCAGCGCGCACTCGAAGTGCAGACCCGCCGCGCCACGCTGCTGGCCAAGCAGGGCAAGCTGAAGGAAGCGCGCGCGCTGGTGCAGCAGGTGCCCGAGCGCAAGCCCGAAGACGCACGCGCCAAGCTCATCGCCGAGAGCCAGGTGCTGCGCGAAGTCAAGCGCTGGCCCGACGCGCATGCGGTGCTGGTCGGCGCCAACGACCGCTTTCCGAGCGACATCGACCTGCTCTACGAGCAGGCCATGATGGCCGAGAAGATTTCGCGCATGGACGAGATGGAGCGCACGCTGCGCCGCGTCATCGAGCTGAAGCCCGATCACCACCACGCCTACAACGCGCTCGGCTATTCGCTGGCCGAGCGCAACCAGCGATTGCCCGAAGCGCGTGACCTGATCGCCAAGGCGGTGGAGCTGGCGCCGAACGACCCGTTCATCGCCGACAGCCTGGGCTGGGTCGAGTTTCGCCTCGGCAACAACACGCAGGCGCTGCTGCACCTGAAGCGCGCCTATGCGTCGCGGCCCGACACCGAGATCGCGGCGCACCTGGGCGAAGTGCTGTGGGCCGCCGGCCAGCGCGACGAAGCCCGGCGCGTCTGGCGCGAAGGCCGCACGCGCGACGCCGACAACGAGGTGCTGCGCGAGACGCTGGCGCGGTTGCAAGTCAAGTTGTGAGGCGTCGCGCGCTGCTCGCGGCGGCAGTCGTTCTGGGCGGGTGCGCCAGCCTCGGGCCGCAGTTGCCGCCGCCCGATCTGGCGGGCCGCTTGGCGGTTCGCGTTGACGCTTCTGCGCAAACGCCCTCGCGCAGCTTCAGCGCCGACTTCGACCTGCGCGGCAACGCCGATCGCGGCACGCTGCGCCTGTCGGGACCGCTCGGCGCGACGCTGGCCGAGGTGCGCTGGCAGCCCGGCCGCGCCGAGCTGGCGGACGCCCAAGGCACACGCGCCTTCGACACGCTCGATGCGATGACGCAGCAGCTGTTCGGCGAGGCGCTGCCGCTGGTGGCGCTGATCGACTGGCTGCGCGGCCGGCCGTGGCCCGGCGCGCCGAATGTGAAACGCGACGACGGCTTCGATCAGCTCGGCTGGCGCATCGGCCTCGGCGGGTTTGCAGACGGCTTGCTGCAAGCCACGCGCGAGCGCGCGCCGGCGGTCAGCGTGCGGGCGCGGCTGGAGAAACCGGTGTGAGCGCGCGGGCCGAGCGCCGGGCCGCTCCCAAGCCGGCCCGCATCCCCTCGGGGGATCGTGCGACGTACCCGTCCGCGCGAGGGGCTCACATGATCGCGTTGTACGACGTGCCGGCCCCGGCCAAGATCAACTGGTTCCTGCACGTCGTCGGCCGCCGCGCCGACGGTTACCACCTGCTGCAGTCGGTCTTCGTGCTGATCGACTGGGCCGACACGCTGCACTTCGAGCGGCGCGCCGATGGCCAGTTGAAGCGCCACGACCTCGGCGCCGCGCTGCCTGCTGACGACCTGACGCTCAAGGCCGCTCGCCTCTTGCAAGCGAAGAGCGGCTGCACGCAGGGCGCCGACATCTCGATCGACAAACAAGTGCCGTGGGCCGCCGGCCTCGGCGGCGGCAGCTCCGACGCTGCGAGCACGCTGCTGGCGCTGAACCGCCTGTGGGGCCTGCACTGGCCGCGCGAACGCCTGCTGCCGTTGGCGCAGCAGATCGGCGCCGACGTGCCGTTTTTTGTCGGTGGCCGCAATGCGTTCGTCGAAGGCATCGGCGAGCGCCTGACGCCGATCGACGTGCCGCGGCAGTGGCTGGCGGTGGTCAAACCGGCCGCGGGCCTGTCCACGGCTGACGTTTTCACGCACCCGGCGTTGGTCCGCGATACACCCTCCGCTATACTCGCGGGCTTTCTCGCAGAGGCAACGCAACCGGGTTTTTGGCGCACCAGTTGGGGTCGAAATGACCTTCAACCCCCCGCCGAAGACCGCTGCCCCGAAGTGGCCCAGGCCGCCGAGTGGCTGCAACGCAGGTTCGGCAACAGCCGGATGAGCGGATCGGGCAGCGCGGTGTTTGCGCGAAACGGCATGGACGACCAACCCTTGGTGACATGGCCGGCGGAGGACAAACTTCCGCCGGACTGGGTGGGCCGGATGTGCCGCAGTCTGGACCGGCATCCCCTCGTGGACTGGGCAGACTGATACTGGTTTTGAGGGTCGTGGCGCAAGCCTCGATCCTGTGTAGGGGAGTCGCCAAGTTGGTCAAGGCATCGGATTTTGATTCCGACATGCGAGGGTTCGAGTCCTTCCTCCCCTGCCAAATATTCTGACGCGCTTTTCCACTCTTCCGAGCCCAGGCCGTGCTGTTCAACACCGTCCTCTTCACCGGCAACGCCAATCGAGAGCTCGCGCAGGAAATCTCGTCCGCCCTGGGTGTTGAGCTGGGCCGCGCGAAGGTCGGACACTTCTCCGACGGCGAAGCCGACATTGAGATCTACCAGAACGTGCGCGCGCGCGACGTCTTCGTCGTCCAGTCCACCTGCGCGCCGACCAACGAGCACCTGATGGAGCTGCTGATCATGGTCGATGCGTTGAAGCGCGCCAGCGCGCGCCGCATCACCGCCGTGATCCCGTACTTCGGCTATGCACGGCAAGACCGCCGCCCGCGCAGCACGCGCGTGCCCATCAGCGCCAAGGTGGTGGCCAACCTGTTGGAAACCGTGGGCGTCGAGCGCGTGCTGACGATGGACCTGCACGCCGACCAGATTCAGGGCTTCTTCGACATCCCGGTGGACAACATCTACGCCAGCCCGGTGCTACTGGCGGATCTCAAGAGCAAGAACTACAAGGACCTGGTCGTCATCTCGCCCGATGTCGGCGGCGTGGTGCGCGCGCGTGCGCTGGCCAAGCAGCTCGGCTGCGACCTGGCGATCATCGACAAACGCCGGCCGACGGCCAACGTGTCGGAAGTGATGCACGTCATCGGCGAGATCGACGGCCGCAACTGCGTGATCATGGACGACATGATCGACACCGCCGGCACGCTGCTCAAAGCCGCCGAGGTGCTGAAGGAGCGCGGCGCCAAGCGCGTCTATGCGTACTGCACGCACGCCGTGTTCTCCGGCCCGGCGATGGAGCGCATCGCCAAGAGCCAGCTCGACGAGGTGGTGATCACCAACACGATTCCGATGAACGACGCCGCCAAGGCGAACAAGAAGATTCGCCAACTGAGCCGTGGCGTTCTTGTTTGCCGAGACGATTCGGCGCATCACCGACGGCGAGTCCGTCACCTCTCTCTTCGCAGAACAGAACAATAATTTTTAAACAGAACGAAAACCGGGATGCCTTTGGCACCCGGTCCACCAGGTGCAGGCCTTTCGGCCTGCTTTTCAAAACGGGGATCCTGGTCGCGGGCCCCGACATCCACAACACAGAAAGGGATGAAACCATGAAGTTCGTAGCCTACGAACGCACCCAGCAGGGGACCGGAGCGAGCCGCCGCCTGCGCAAGACCGACAAGGTGCCCGGTATCGTTTACGGCGGCGGTGAGCCGAAGATGATCGAGCTCGATCACAACGCGCTGTACTTCGCCTTGAAGAAAGAAGCCTTCCACGCTTCGCTGCTCGAGATGGAAATCGGCGGCACCGTGCAGAAGGTGCTGCTGCGCGACTTCCAGATGCACCCCTGGAAGCAGAACGTGCTGCACATCGACTTCCAGCGCGTCGATGAAACGACGCGCGTGCACAAGCGCATCCCGCTGCACTTTGCCGGGCAGGAGAACTCGCCTGCGGTGAAGACCGACAAGTGCCTGGTCAGCCATGTCACGACCGACATCGAAGTCGAGTGCCTGGCCTCGAAGCTGCCGGAGTTCATCGCCATCGACCTGTCGGCGCTGGTCAAGAACCAGAGCCTGAAGGCCAGCGAGCTGACGCTGCCCGAAGGCATCAAGTGGGTGCGCCACGGCAAGATCGATCCGGTGATCGTGGCCGTGACGATGCCCAAGGAAGAAGTCGAAGAAGCCGCAGCCGCCGCGCCGGTGGTGGCCGCTGCTGCGCCAGTCAAGAAGAAGAAGGACGAACGTCAGAACAAGAAGTAAGCCGACCCAGGCTGCCATGCTCCGAGGCCCCGCACTGCGGGGCCTTTTTTCTTGGCCGCACCTATCATCGCGCCCCATGACGATTCGACTGCTCGTGGGCCTGGGCAACCCAGGCCCTGAATACGAACACACACGACACAACGCCGGCTTCTGGTGGATCGACGAAGTGGCGCGCAAGCTGCGCGCGTCGCTCGTGCCCGAGCGCAGCTATCACGGCCTGGTCGCGCGCATCAATCGAAGCGGCGGCGAGCCGCTGTGGCTGTTGGAGCCGATGACCTTCATGAACCTGTCGGGCAAGTCGGTGGCGTCGCTCGCGCGATTCTTCAAGATCACGGCAGCTGAGATCGTCGTCGCACACGATGAACTCGATCTGCAACCCGGTCAGGCGCGGTTGAAGCTCGGCGGCAGCGCGGCCGGGCACAACGGGCTGAAAGACATCCACGCGCAACTCGGCACGCAGGATTTCTGGCGCCTGCGCCTGGGCATCGGCCACCCGGGCGTGAAGACCGAAGTGCCGAACTACGTACTGAAGAAACCGTCGCCGGAACACCGCAGCGGCATCGAACAGGCGATCGAGCGCTCGCTCGAATCCCTCGACTTGGTGTTGGCTGGCGACATGACACGGGCGATGATGAAGGTGCATGCCGACAAGCCGGAGCGGCCCAAGCCGCCGCGGCCAGCACCACCCGAGGAGGGAAAACCATCGTGATGATCAAGACGAGCCTGATCGCCGCCGCGTTGCTGCTCGCCGCGCAGCCGCTGCTGGCACAGAACAAGAAGGTCTATCGCTGCGAAGACGCCGCGGGCCGCGTGACCTACTCGGACGAGGCCTGCAAGGGCGGCGCCGAGATGAAGAACGACGATGCGCGCAGCGACGAGCAGCGCCAGACGGCGGCCGATGCGGCCAAGCGTGAGGAGCGGTTCGCCGACAAGCTGACGCGCGAACGGCGCGCGGCGGAAAAGTCGGCCGCACCGGCCAGCGTGGCGCTCATCCCCTACTCGGCCGCAGAACAGGCGGCCAAGGAGCAGCCGAGCGGCAAGAAGAGCACGACGAAAAAGAAAAAGAAACCGAAGGCGCCGCCCGAAGAAAAGCCTCAAGCCTGAGCCGTCAGGCGCCGGTACTTCGCCCACAGCGAGTCGTTGGCCTCGATGTGTTCCGGGTTGACCGGAATGCACGCCACCGGGCAGACCTGCACACACTGCGGCTCATCGAAGTGGCCGACGCACTCGGTGCACTTGCCGGGGTCGATGACATAGAACTCCGGCCCCATCGAGATCGCATCGTTCGGGCACTCGGGTTCGCAGACGTCGCAGTTGATGCACTCGTCGGTGATCATCAAGGCCATAGGATCATTCTTGGGGCGACTGCGCCACCCGCTCCTGCAGTTTCGCGAGCACCAACGGTGCCACGAACTTGGAGACATCACCGCCCAAGGTGGCAATCTCGCGCACGAAGGTGCCGCTGACGAACTGGTACTGGTCGCTCGGCGTCAGGAACAGCGTCTCCACCTCGGGCATCAGCTGGCGGTTCATGCCGGCCATCTGGAACTCGTACTCGAAGTCGCTCACAGCGCGCAGGCCGCGCACGACGACGCGGCCGTTGATCTGCTGTACGAAGTCGGAGAGCAGGCCGCGAAACGCCAGCACCTCGACGTTCTTGTGCGGCTCGGCGAGTTCGCGCGCGATGTCGAGCCGCTCGGCGATGGTGAACATCGTGCGCTTGTGGTGGCCCGCGGCCACGGCGACGATCAGGCGCTCGAACAGCTTGCTCGACCGCGCCATCAGATCCTGGTGGCCGAGCGTCATCGGGTCGAAGGTGCCGGGATAAACGGCGGTGAGACGGGTGGCGGACGTCATGGTCGCGAGTCTATCGACTCGGCGCGCCGCCACAGGTGCGCATGCACCGCGCCGGCCTTCAGCTGGCGGTGCGGCTCGAAGCCCGGCGGCGGCTGCAAGGCAGCACCCGACTCGACGTACAGCCAGCCGCCGGGCTTGAGCAGCCTCTGTCCCAGGTCGGTCGCCTGCGCATGCAGGCCGGCATCGAACGGCGGATCGAGCAGCACGAGGTCGAAGCGGCCATGCGCGGCGCTGGCCATCCACGACAGCGCGTCGGTGGCGTGGACCTGTAGCGCGTCCGCGTTCAGCCGTGCTTTCGACGCGGCGAGCGAGCGGGCCAGGATCGCATCGCGTTCGAGCAGCACGACCTCGCCGGCGCCACGCGACGCGGCTTCGAAGCCGAGCGCACCGCTGCCGGCAAACGCATCGAGCACGCGCCAGCCGGTGAGGTTCTGGCCGAGCCAGTTGAACAGCGTTTCGCGCACGCGGTCGGGCGTCGGGCGCAGACCGGGCGCGTCGGCCACCGGCAGTTTGCTGCGCTTCCACAGTCCACCGATCAGGCGGACTTCATGCTTCATTGGCGTACTGCGATGCCGCGCGACGCCATCACCGCCTTGGCCTCACCGACTGTGTGCTCGCCGTAGTGAAAGATGCTCGCTGCCAGCACGGCGTCGGCGCCGCCGATCGTGATGCCGTCGGCGAGGTGGTCGAGCGAGCCAACGCCGCCGGACGCGATCACCGGCACGCTGACCGCGTCGGCCACGGCGCGTGTGAGCTCCAGGTCGAAGCCGATCTTGGTGCCATCGCGGTCCATGCTCGTCAGCAGGATTTCTCCTGCGCCGAGCGCCGTGACGCGCTGCGCCCACTCGACGGCGTCGAGCCCCGTGTCCTTTCGGCCGCCATGCGTGTAGACATGCCAGCCGCCGCCGGCGTGGCGCTTGGCGTCGATCGCCACGACGATGCACTGCGCGCCGTACTTGCCGCTTGCCGCGCGGATCACCTCGGGGTCGGCCACGGCGGCCGAGTTGAAGCTCACCTTGTCGGCGCCGGCGTTGAGCAGCCGGCGCACGTCGGCCACCGTGCGCACGCCGCCGCCGACGGTCAGCGGAATGAAAACCTGCGAGGCCACCGCTTCGATGATCGGCAGGATCAGGTCGCGGCCATCGCTGGTGGCGGTGATGTCGAGGAACGTGAGTTCATCGGCGCCTTGCTCGTTGTAGCGCGCGGCGATCTCCACCGGGTCGCCGGCATCGCGCAACGCGACGAAGTTGATGCCCTTGACGACGCGGCCACCGGTGACGTCGAGGCAGGGGATGATTCTTTTTGCGAGCATGGGTCAGGAGGACTCGCCGTTCAATTCATCCGCCCGCTTCTGCGCCGCCACGAAATCGAGCGCGCCGTTGTAGATCGCGCGGCCGCAGATCACGCCTTCGACGCCCTCGCTCTCGATCATGCACAGCTTGTCGATGTCGGCCAGGCCCGCCAATCCACCCGAGGCAAACACCGGCATCGTCACCGCCTGCGCCAGGCGCACGGTGGCGTCGATGTTGATGCCGGTCAGCATGCCGTCGCGGCCGATGTCGGTGTAGATCACGCCTTCGACGCCGTAGTCCTCGAACTTTCTCGCCAGGTCGGCGACTTCGTGGCCGGTGAGTTTGCTCCAGCCGTCGGTCGCCACCTTGCCGTTCTTGGCGTCGAGGCCGACGATGATGTGGCCGCCGAAGGCCGTGCAGGCGTCCCTGACGAATCCGGGGTTCTTCACCGCCGCGGTGCCGATGACGACGAAAGCGATGCCGTCGTCGAGGTAACGCTCGATGGTGTCGAGGTCGCGGATGCCGCCGCCCAGTTGCACCGGGATCGCGTCGCCGACTTCGCGCAGGATCGCCTTGACGGCACCCTCGTTGACCGGCTTGCCGGCGAACGCGCCGTTGAGATCGACGAGATGCAGGCGCCGCGCCCCTGCGTCGAGCCAGCGCCGCGCCATCGCGGCCGGGTCTTCGCCGAACGTGGTCGATTTGGCCATGTCGCCTTTTTCGAGGCGCACGCAATGACCGTCCTTCAAGTCGATGGCAGGAATCAGCAGCATGGGGTGGGGAGAAAAGCGTTAGGGCTTCCAGGTGAGGAAGTTGCCGTACAGCTTAAGGCCGTCGGCAGCGCTTTTCTCGGGGTGGAACTGGGTGGCAAAAATGTTATCGCGCGCCATGGCCGATGTGAAGGGCGACCCGTACTCGGTGAGACCCGCGCTGTGCTGCGCATCGGTGGGCTCGGCGTAGAAGCTGTGGACGAAGTAGAACCAGGCGTTGTCGGGCACGTCGTGCCACAGCGGATGCGGCTGCGCCTGCCGCACGCGGTTCCAGCCCATCTGCGGCACTTTGAAGCGGCTGCCGTCGGGCTGCGTCTGCCCGTCGAGCGCGAAGCGCTTGACGCGGCCGGGGATCACGCCCAGGCCCGGCGTGTCCTGCTCCTCGCTGTGATCGAGCAGCATCTGCATGCCGACGCACACGCCCATCACCGGCTTGGTGCGCAGCGCGTCTTCCACCGCGTCCCGCAGCCCCGAATCACGCAGCTCGCGCATGCAATCGCGCATCGCGCCCTGACCGGGCAGCACGATGCGCTCGGCGAGAAACACCTCTTCCGGGTTCGCGGTGACGATGACCTTCACGTCGTCGGTCTTCGACGCCGCATGCGCCACCGCCTGCGACACCGAGCGCAGGTTGCCCATGCCGTAGTCGATGACGGCGACCGTTCGCGTCATGTCAAAGCGAACCTTTGGTCGAAGGAATCACCCCCGCGCTGCGCGCATCGATCGCCACCGCCATGCGCACCGCGCGCCCGAACGCCTTGAACACCGTCTCGCACTGGTGGTGCGCGTTGTCGCCGTGCAGGTTGTCGATGTGCAGCGTCACGCCGGCGTGGTTCGAGAAGCCCTGGAAAAACTCGTACGCGAGCTGCGTGTCGAAGCCGCCGACCATGCCGCTCTTGAACGGCACGCGCATGTGCAAGCCCGGTCGGCCGGAGAAATCGACGACCACACGTGACAGCGCTTCGTCGAGCGGCACGTACGCATGACCGTAGCGTGTCAGGCCCGCCTTGTCGCCGACGGCCTTGGCAACGGCCTGGCCGAGCGTGATGCCGACGTCTTCGACCGTGTGGTGGCCGTCGATGTGCAGATCGCCGCTAGCCTCGATCTGCAGGTCGATCAGGCCGTGGCGCGCGATCTGGTCGAGCATGTGGTCGAAGAAGCCGATGCCGGTGGCCAGGCGGGCCACGCCGGTGCCGTCGAGGTTGACCTTGACGCGGATCTGCGTCTCCTTCGTGTTGCGTTGCACTTCAGCAATGCGGGCGTCTGTCACAGGCTCTCCTTCAACGCTTGGATCATCAGCGTGTTTTCTTCCGGCGCGCCGACCGTCAAGCGCAGGCAATTGGCCAGCAGCGGGTGCAGGCCGGCGATGTGCTTGACCAGCACCTTGCGCTGCTTCATGCCGTCGAAAGCGCGCTGCGAATCGGTGCACGCGCACGAGGATCATGTTGGCTTCGCTCGGGAACACGGTGACGCCGCTGATGCCGCGCAGCGAAATCATCAACCGCTGGCGCTCACGGCGCAGGATGTCGGCCTGCTCGGCAAAGACCTCGGCATGTTCGAGCGCGAACAGCGTCGCCGCCGCATTGAGCCCGCTGACGTTGAATGGCGGGCTCACCTTGTCGATCTGCTCGACGAGCGCCGCCGCGCCCGCGAGGTAACCCATGCGCACGCCCGCCAGACCGAACTTCGACAGCGTGCGCATCACCAGCACATGCTCGTGCGTGGCGAGTTGGGGCATCCAGGTGCGCGACGAGAACGGCTGATAGGCCTCGTCAAACACGACGAGCCCGTCCTGCGCGCCGACCGCATCGACGATCTTGTTCACGATGCGCTCGTCGAACAGATTGCCCGTCGGGTTGTTCGGGTAGGCGATGTAGGTCAGCGCGGGCTTGGTCTCTTCGATCGCCGCCAGCATCGCCGCCTCGTCGAGCTCGAAGTTCGCGGTGAGCGGCACGCCGACGAACTTCAGCCCGCGCAGCCGCGCCGACATCTCGTACATCACGAAGCCCGGCAGCGGTGCCAGCACCGTGGCGCCGGGCACATCGCAAGCCACGGACAGCAGATCGATCAGTTCGTCCGACCCATTGCCGACGATCAGCCTGCAGCCCGCAGGCACCTCGAAGTGTTGCGCCAGCGCAGCCGCGACCTCGCCCTTGTTGATCGGGTAACGGTTGATCGACACCTCCGCCAGCCGCTCACCGAGCGCGCGCTTCAACGCCGGCGGCAGGCCGAACGGGTTCTCCATCATGTCGACCTTGACCATGCCGGCGCTCGGCTGGATGGCGTAGCCGGCGCTGGACGTCACGTCCTGGCGGAGGGTGCGAGCGATACGCTTGGACAAGTTGTCAGCATTCATTGAGTTGTACAATAATACGTACTTATCTGGAGCCGATCGATGGATGCCATTACCTACTCTTCAGCACGCGCAAACTTGGCGCAAACCATGGATCGGGTGTGCAACGATCATGAGCCGCTGATCATCACTCGCAACGGCGAGCAGGCCGTCGTGATGCTGTCGCTGGACGACTACCAGGCGCTCGAAGAAACCGCCTACCTGCTGCGCAACCCCGCAAATGCAAAGCGCCTGCTCTCGGCCACGACGCAGCTCGACGCCGGCAAAGGCGTGGAACGTACAGTGGCTGACAAGTGAAGCTGATCTTTGCCGAAGAGGCATGGGAAGACTATCTGTACTGGCAGAAGCAAGACAAGCGGATGGTCGAACGCATCAACAAGCTCGTCGCAGAGGTCAAACGTGAACCGTTCTCAGGCATGGGCAAGCCCGAGCCGCTCAGGCACGCGCTGTCGGGGTATTGGTCACGACGCATCAACGACGAACACCGCATGGTTTATCGGATGGAGGGTGGCGCGCTGTTGATTGCGCAGCTGCGGTACCACTACTGAAGTCAAGTGTCCTCCTTCAACTTCAGCACCATCTCATGCTCGCCTTCGTTGACCTTGCCCGTATAGCGAAAGCCAAACTTCTCGTAGAACGCCCCCACCGGGTTCTCCGGCACATGCGACAAGCCGACGCTGGCCACACCCATGCGCTGGGCTTCGTCGATCAGCCAGCGCATCGCCGACCGGCCATGACCTTGGCGCTGAAAGCGCGCGTCGATCGACAGGCGCCAGAGGTAGAGCTGGTCGGCGCGCTCTGCAGGATCGGGATCGCGCCGCGAATCCCACAGCAGCAGCAAGCCGACGGGCTGGCCGCTCGAATACAAACCGAGCGGTCGGCCGGCGGGGCGGACCGACGCCTGCGCGAGTGACTTGGCCACCGAAGCGACGAACTTCTCCTGCTCGGCGGTCGTCTTGAGCTTGATCAGCTCATCGACGTTGGCGTCGGTGACGGATCGCACTTCGAAGACCAATGATGCAGGCGCTGCATCAGCGGCGCCAAGCCGCATCTCCGCCGCACGCGCATGCGCCTGCAAGCCCTCGCCATGCGCGAGCACCGATGCGATCTCACCCAACGACTGCGCACCCTTCGCACTGACCTCGATCAGGCTCGTGCGCTTGACGAAATCGTAGACGCCGAGCGGCGACGAGAAGCGCGCGGTGCCGGCCGTCGGCAGCACGTGGTTCGGCCCGGCGCAATAGTCGCCGAGGCTCTCGCTGGTGAAGCGGCCGAGGAAGATCGCGCCCGCATGTTTCAGCAGTGGCTCCCAGCGCTCGGGGTTGGCGCTGCTCACTTCCAGATGCTCGGGCGCGATGCGGTTGCTGATGTCGCAGGCTTCTTCCATCGAGCGCGTGTGGATCAGCGCGCCGCGGCCTTGCAGCGAAGCGCGGATGATCGCCTCGCGCGGCAGCGTCGGCAGCAGGCGTTCGATCGATGCCGTCACCGCGTCGAGATACGCCGCGTCAGGGCACAGCAGGATGCTTTGCGCGAGCTCGTCGTGCTCGGCCTGCGAGAACAAGTCCATCGCCACCCAGTCGGGCGGCGTCGTGCCGTCGGCGAGCACGAGGATCTCGCTCGGGCCGGCAATCATGTCGATGCCGACCTGGCCGAAGACCTGCTTCTTCGCACTCGCAACATAGGCGTTGCCGGGGCCGGTGATCTTGTCGACGCGCGGGATCGTCGCGGTGCCGTAGGCGAGCGCCGCGACGGCTTGCGCGCCGCCGATCGTGAAGACGCGGTGCACGCCGGCGATGTGCGCGGCAGCGAGGACGAGTGCGTTGCGTTCGCCTTTGGGCGTGGGCACGACCATGATCACTTCACCGACACCCGCCACGCGCGCCGGCACGACGCTCATCAGCACCGACGACGGATACGCCGCCTTGCCGCCCGGCACGTAAACGCCGACGCGGTCGAGCGGCGTCACCTTCTGGCCGAGCAGCGTGCCATCGGCGTCGCGGTAGGCGAAGCCGCGGCTGGTCATGTCGAGTTGGCGCTCGTGGTACGAGCGCACGCGCTCGGCGGCGGCTTCCAGCGCACGGCGTTGTTCCGGCGTGATGGCACTCCTGCGCAGCGGCGAGTTCGTCGCGCGAGAGTTCGAGTGCGGCCACGCTCGCCGCATTCACGCCGTCGAAGCGGGCCGTGTAGTCGAGCACCGCCGCGTCGCCGCGGTCGCGCACGTCGGCAATGATGTTGGCCGCCGTGTTGTCGATCGACGCATCGGTCTCGGCCGACCAACGCAGCGCCGCGAACTGCGCTTCGAAGTCGGCCTGCGCTGTGGACAGTCGCCTGCACGATCACGCCTGCACCGCCTTTTCCAGCGCATCGATCACAGGCCGCATCGCCTCGCGCTTCAACTTCAGCGCCGCCTGGTTGACCACCAGCCGCGACGAGATGTCGGCGATCTTCTCGACTTCGATCAACCCGTTGGCCTTGAGCGTGTTGCCCGACGACACCAGATCGACGATCGCATCGGCCAGCCCGGTCAGCGGCGCCAGCTCCATCGAGCCGTAGAGCTTGATCAGGTTGACGTGCACGCCCTTGTCGGCAAAAAACTGGCGCGCGGTCGCGGTGTACTTGGTCGCCACGCGGATGCGCGAACCCTGCTTGACGGCACTCGCATAGTCGAAGTCCGAACGCACCGCCACGCTCATGCGGCAGCGTGCGATGCGCAGGTCGAGCGGGCGGTACAGGCCGTCGCCTTCGGACTCCATCAACACATCGGCACCCGCCACGCCGAGGTCGGCGCCGCCGTATTGCACGTAGGTCGGCACGTCGCTGGCGCGCACGAGTACGACGCGGATGTCGGCGCGGTCGGTCGCCAGGATCAGCTTGCGCGAGCTTTCTGGGTCGTCGAGCACGTCGATGCCGGCGCGCTTCAACAGCGGCAGCGTCTCATCGAAGATGCGGCCCTTGGAGAGCGCGAACGTGATCGTCATGAGGTGCGTTCGATGTCCGCGCCGACGCCACGCAGCTTCGATTCCATGCGGTCATAACCGCGGTCGAGGTGGTAGATGCGATCGACCAGCGTCTGCCCTTCGGCCACCAGCCCCGCGATGACGAGCGAGGCCGACGCGCGCAAATCCGTCGCCATCACCGTCGCCCCCGACAGTTGCGGCACGCCGTGCACCACCGCCGTGTGGCCATCGACGTCGATCTTCGCGCCCAGGCGCACCAGTTCGTTGACGTGCATGAAGCGGTTCTCGAAGATCGTTTCGCTGATCACGGCGCTGCCTTCGGCGATGCAGTTGACCGTCATCAACTGCGCCTGCATGTCGGTCGGGTACGCGGGGTACTCGCTGGTGCGAAAGCCCACCGCCTTCGGCCGGCCGCTCATGCGCACGCGCAGCCAACCGTCGCCCTCTTCGATCTGCGCGCCGGCTTCGCGCAGCTTGTCGATCACCGCGTCGAGGTGATCGCCGCAGGTGCCGGTGAGCTTCACGTCGCCGCCGGCCGCCGTCACCGCGCACAAGAACGTGCCGGTCTCGATGCGGTCCGGGATGATGCGGTGCGCTGTCTTCGGCGCGTGCAATGCCGCGACGCCTTGAACACGAATCCGGCTCGTGCCGTGGCCTTCGATCTTCGCGCCCATCGCGATCAGCAGCTCGGCGAGGTCCATCACCTCGGGCTCCTGCGCCGCGTTTTCGAGCAGCGTCTCGCCCTCTGCAAGGGCCGCGGCCATCAGCAGGTTTTCGGTGCCGGTGACGGTGACCATGTCGGTCGTGACTCGCGCGCCCTTCAACCTCTTCGCCTTGGCGACGATGTAGCCGTGCTCGACGTCGATCTGCGCGCCCATCGCCTGCAGGCCCTTGATGTGCTGATCGACCGGCCGCGAGCCGATGGCGCAGCCGCCAGGCAGCGAGACCTTCGCTTCGCCCAGACGCGCCAGCAACGGCCCGAGGACGAGGATCGACGCGCGCATCGTCTTCACGAGCTCGTACGGCGCTTCGGGCGATGCAATGCGCGATGCGTCGAGGATCATGCGCGTCGGCGCACTCTCCGGCCGCTCGATGGCCACGCCCATGTGGCGCAGGAGTTTGGCCATCGTCGCCACGTCTTGCAGCCTGGGCACATTGTCGAGCACCAGCGGCTCGGCCACCAGCAAGGCAGCGCACAACTCGGGCAGCGCCGCGTTTTTCGCGCCGGCGATAGCGATCTCGCCTTCTAGGCGCTGGCCGCCGCGGATGAGGAGCTTGTCCATGATCGTCTTTCGGTTGACGACGCGGGCGGCGGGAGGCTCAGGAGGACGACACGCTGGAGTTCACGCATGCGCCACCGCCCACCCGCAGCGCGCGCCGCGGGCGGTTCAATGGTGGTGCGGTTGTGCCGAGGTGGCTTGCCACTCGGCGGGGGTGAGCGTCTTCATCGACAGCGCGTGAATTTGAGCGCGCATTCTATCGCCGAGCGCCGCGTAGACACGCTGATGGCGCTGCACCCGCGTCTGCCCTCGAATTCGGCGGCGACGATGGTGGCAAAGAAGTGGCGGCCGTCGCCCTCGACCTCGAGATGCGTGCATTCGAGGCCGGTGGCGATGAAATTTCGCACTTCGGCGGCGGTGGGGTCGGTCATGGCGATGCAATTCTAGGCGCGCCCCGCTACATTGAGATACCGAAGGAGGAACCACCGCCATGAACACCACCGGCATCGTCACGCTCGCCATCCTCATCGTGCTCGGCTTGTGGGCGCTGGCCGCCTACAACCGCCTGGTGCGGCACCGCAACGAGATCGGCAACGCTTTTGCGCAGATCGACGTGCAGTTGAAGCGCCGCTACGACCTGATCCCCAACCTCGTCGATGTGGCCCGCAAGTACGTGCAGCACGAGCGCGACACGTTGGAAGCCGTGATCGCGGCGCGCAACGGCGCCAAGAAAGCCAGCGAGGCCGCCGCCGCCCGGCCGATGGACAGTGCGCGCATCGCTGCGCTGGCCGGCGCCGAGGGCACGCTGGCGGGCCTGATGAACAAGTTGAACGTCGTCGTCGAGGCCTATCCCGAATTGAAAGCCGACGGCACGCTGCGCGACCTGTCCGAAGAGTTGAATCACACCGAAAACCGCATCGCCTTTGCGCGCCAGGCCTTCAACGACTCGGTGCTCGAGTACAACAACGCGGCGCAGCAGGCGCCGACGAACCTGATCGCCGCGCTGTTCAGTTTTCGGGACGCGGCGATGCTGGAGAGCACGACGAAGGACGTCGAACGCGAGGCACCGCGGGTGAATCTCGCGTAGCGGCTCCCTCCGTTCGGGCTGAGGTATCGAAGCCCTTCGATACCTCAGGGCGAACGGGGTACTCAAGACAAGCCGCGCATGCGCTTTCGCCGCCACCAGGAAACCGCCGAACAGCAGACGCGGCAGTTGATCGCGCTGTTCGTGGTCGTCGTCATCGGCCTGGTCATCGCCGTCAACCTCGTGCTGGCGCTGATTTACTGGGTCACCGTTCCTTTCGTGCGCGGCCTGCCGAACTTCTTCATCGAAACCAACACCGGCCTCGTGCTGCTGTTCGTGCTCGGCGGCTGTTGGGTCGAGTCGATGCGGGTGCGCGACAAGGGCGGCCCGCACGTGGCCGAGCTCGCCGGTGCGCGGCCCGCGCACACCGGCGGCCACGACGAGCAGTCGCGCCGCGAGCAGCGCTTCGTCAACGTCGTGCAGGAGATGGCGATCGCCAGCGGCCAGCGCCCCGCCCCACAGGCCTGGGTGCTGCCGCGCGACGACGCCATCAACGCGCTCGCGGCCGGCTGGCAAGGCGAGGATTCGGTCGTCGTCGTCACGCGCGGCGCGCTGGAGCGCCTGACGCGCGCCGAGCTGCAAGGCGTGGTCGCGCACGAGTTCAGCCACATCGTGCACGGCGACACGCGGCTGAACATGCGCCTCGTCGGCTTGGTGTGGGGCCTGCAGATGATCTGGGGCCTGGGCCTGTCGCTGTGGAGTGAAGACGAACGGGGCCGCCGCCATGCCGGCGCGTTGTTCGGCCTCGGGCTGATGGCGGTCGGCTCGCTCGGCTGGCTCGCCGGCCGATTGCTGCAAGCCGCCGTCAGCCGTCAGCGCGAGTTCCTCGCCGACGCCTCGGCCGTCAAGTTTGCGCGCCATGTCGATGGCCTCGGCGGCGCGTTGCGCAAGATCGCCGATCAACAGGCGCGGCGTGTCAAGGGCCTGGCCAGCGCGCACGCGGCCAGCCTCGCGCACCTGCTGTTGTCGAGCGATCGGGCGCCGCGCGGCGGCTGGCGGCGCTCGCTGGCCACGCATCCGCCGCTCGCTGAACGCCTGGCGCGGCTGTACGGGCGCTCGTTCGCCAGCGATGAAGTGCTGCTGGCGGCCGATCGCGTGGCGATGGGCCAGGCAGACGAACCTGCCGCGCCGATGCTGGTTGCCGCATCGGCTCATGAACCGCCTGCCGACCCAATGCCCCGCAGAGCGCGTACGGCTGCCGAACGCGTTGCCGCGGCACCCGAATCCGCACGCCACGACGCCACGCAGAAGCCCGCCCACTTCGACGCCGCCGAACGCGAGCGCGACGCGCTGCGCCGCATCGAACAGTGGTACGGCATCGGCGAGTGGCAGGCGGCGATGCTGGCGCTGGCGATCGATCCGCAAGCGGCCGAGGCTGCGGCGCGCTGGCGCGCGTACGACGCCACGACGGCCGATCTGCATGTGGCCACCGCCGTGCGCGAGGAAGTGCAGGCGCTGCGCACCAGCGCGCGCCGCCTGGTGATGGAAAAGCTGCTCGACCGCGTGCGCCAGTCACCGCCGTTGCATCAACGCAGGCTGCAGCGCGAGTGGGCACAGCGCCGGGCGGCGCTGGCCGGCGCCAACACGGCGGCCGATCAGTGGCGCTGGCTCGTCATCCGCAACGCCTTCGCGCCCGCTCGCCCCTCAACCGCGCGCGGCACGCTGGCCAGCCACGCTGGCGAAGTGCGCGCCGCCACGCGCTGCATGGCCAGTGTGCTGCTGCCCGACACTGCCGCCCAGGGCCGGTGGCACGACGCCGCCATCGCCGCGCTCGAATCGATGGGCCTGCCGCGGCGGCGCGGCCCCGGCGTCGGCCTCGCACCGCCGACGGTGCCGACCGATCAGCGCTTGCTGATCACCGCGTTGCGCGTGCGCCGGTTGTCGGCAATGCAACGGCCGTTGCTGCTGCGCGCCTGGGTCGATGCAGCGCAGCAGTCAGCGCATGCGCCGTTGTCGCCGCTGGGCGCCGACGCCCTGCATCTGGCGTGCGTGGCGCTGCAGGTGCCCGCGCCCGACGCGCTGCGCTAAAGCGCGCGGGCCGCACCCGGCCACTCACGCCAGTTCGGTCTGCTTGGCGATGATCCGCGACACCAGGCCGTACTCGATCGCCTCTGTCGCGCTCATCCAGTGGTCGCGGTCGATGTCGATCAGCACGCGCTCCAGCTTCTGCCCGGTTTCCTTGGCGATCACGCGCGCGATGCGTTCGCGCATCTTGATGATCTCCTGCGCCTGAATCGCGATGTCCGATGCACGCCCACCGGCGCCGCCGCTCGGCTGGTGGATCATGAAGCGCGTGTTCGGCAGACAGACGCGGCGCTCTTTCGGCGCGGCGAGAAAAATGTGCGTGCCGGCGCTGGCCACCCAGCCGCTGCCGATGGTCGTCACCGGCGCGCGCACGAAGCGGATCATGTCGTGGATCGCGTCGCCGGATTCGACATGGCCGCCGGGTGACGAGACCAGCATGTGGATCGGCGCATCGGACTCCTGCGCCAACAGGATCAGGCGCTCGCTGGTGGCGCGTGCCATCTTGTCGTCGATCTCGCCGAAGACCATGACGAAGCGCGACTTGAAGGCCAGCTGCTCCATCAGGCTGCTGCTGTTGCGCTCGGGCTTGTCGTCCTTGCCTTTGTCGTCATCGGCGGGGGAGAGGCGGTGGTTCATGGTGTGCTCCTTCGGATGAATCTCATTCTCGCTCGCGGTGCACGTCGTGCGTCACCGTCGTGCGCCGCGGCTCGGGCGGCGCCAGCCAATCCGGATGCGCCAGCGTGCGCCGGATGTCGGCCAGGCCACTGGCCCAATGGTCGCGCATCGACAGCGCACTGAACTCGTAGTCCTTGTGGTGGCTGTCCCAGGCCTTCTCCTGGTAGATCAGGTGCACGACGTTGAAGATCTTGTCGGACGCTTGCGCCTCGGCCTCACGGCACCAGGCATCGCCTTTGCGCTGCGCCGCCGGCACGCGCGCCAGCACTTCGCGCAACAGGCGGCGCAGGTGGCGCTCGCGCTCGAGTTGCCGCGTCACCGCGCGCGTGCGGCTCGAATAGCGGATGTCCTTGGCGCGCTCCTCGATGTCCTGCAGGTTCTTCGGCAGCGGGCCGAGCGCGCTCCACAGATCGACCTGAAAGGCCAGCGTGTCGCGCCGCGGCTCTTCGTCGAGCACGGCCGACAGCGGCGTGTTCGACACCAGGCCGCCGTCCCAGTAATGCTGGCCGTCGATCTCCACCGCCGCCAGCCCCGGCGGCAACGCACCCGAGGCCATGATGTGCGCGGCCGTGATGCGCCCGGCCCACTCGCCGCGCTGGTTGTCGAAGAGTTCGAAGTTGCCGTTGGCGATGTTGACCGCCGAGACCGTCAGGCGCAGGCTGCTGGCGTGGTTGATGCGGTCGAAGTCCACCAGCCGTTCGAGCGTGGCCGCGAGCGGCGCGGCGTCGTAGTGGCTGAGCTCGGTCGGCGCGGCCTCGACGCGCAAGGCCGGCGACGGCACGCGCGGCACGAAGAATCCGCGCTGGCCTTCGAACAACGAGCGCGAGGCTTCAAACCAGCCGAGCGCCACGCGCGCCGCTTCACCGCCTTGCTCGGCCGCATGAGCCCACCATGGCGACGTGGCCGGCCACAGCGGTGGTGCGGTCACAGTGTTCCAGAACTCGCGCAGTCGATCGACGCGCTGCGCGGATGCGTTGCCCGCGATCAGCGCCGCGTTGATCGCGCCGATCGAAATGCCCGCCGCCCAATCGCACTCGATGCCGGCTTCGGCCAGGCCTTCGAAGACGCCGGCCTGGTACGCGCCGAGCGCGCCGCCGCCTTGCAGCACGAGGGCCACGCATTCGAACGGCAGGCGTTGTGCTTTCTTGCTCATGACCGAATCTTGTAGCCTGTGGCGAGCAGGCGCAATGCGATCGCCGAGACGATCAGAAAGCTCGCGCCCACAACGGCGAGCGACAACCACGGCGAGACATCACTCACGCCGAAGAAGCCGCGGCGAAAACCGTCGATCATGTAGAAGAACGGATTCAGGTGCGACAGCCCCTGCCAGAACGCCGGCAGCGAGTGCACCGAGTAGAAAACGCCGGACAAGAACGTCATCGGCATGATCAGGAAGTTCTGAAAGGCCGCCGTCTGATCGAACTTCTCGGCCCACAAGCCGGAGACCAGACCGAGCGTGCCGAGCATGCCGGCGCCGAGCACGGCAAAGACGATGATCCACCACGGCTCTTCAAAATGCGCCGGCGCAAACCACACCGTGACCGCGAACACACCCGCGCCCACCGCCAACCCGCGCACCACGCTCGCCCCGACATAGGCCGCGAACCAGGCCCAGTGCGACAGCGGCGAGACGAGCAGAAAGACCAGGTTGCCGCTGATCTTGCTTTGAATCAGCGAGCTGCTGCTGTTGGCGTAGGCGTTTTGCAGCACGCTCATCATCACCAGGCCGGGGATCAGAAAGCTCGTGTAGCCGACGCCTGGGAAGACCTGCACATGCGCTTCGAGCACGTGGCCGAAGATCAGCAGGTAGAGCACGGCAGTGAGCACCGGCGCGGCGACGGTCTGCACGCTGACTTTCCAGAAGCGCAGGATTTCCTTGTTGAAGAGCGTGCGTGCGCCCGCGAGATTCACCAGATTCACGTCACCGTCTCTCGCTGCATGATCTCGATGAACACGTCTTCCAGATCGGCGCGCCCGATTTCCAGGTCTTCGATCTTCACGCCGCCGGCACGCAGTTGGCCGAGCAGCGTCTCGACCTCAGCCGCGTCGTGCGCCGTGATCTGCGCGACGCGCCCGGTGACACGCGCATGCGCCGCCACGTCGGCCGGCAGCGCGTCGTCGGTCTTGAAGCGCAGCATCGTGCTCGCCGTGCCGGCGAGCAGATTGGCCGTGCGGTCGAGTGCCACGACGCGGCCCTGCTTCAACATCGCGATGCGGCCGCACAGCGCTTCGGCTTCTTCGAGGTAATGGGTCGTCAGCAGCACCGTGTGGCCGCGCTTGTTGAGGTTGGCGATGAAGCCCCACAGCGTTTGCCGCAGCTCGACATCGACGCCCGCCGTCGGCTCGTCGAGCACGATCACCGGCGGCTTGTGCACCAGCGCCTGCGCCACCAGCACACGGCGCTTCATGCCGCCGGAGAGCGCTCGCGTGTTGACGTCGGCCTTGTCGGCCAGGCCCAGGCCGGCCAGCAGCTCGTCGATCCAGGCATCGTTGTGGCGGATGCCGAAGTAGCCGCTCTGGATGCGCAGGCACTCGCGCACCGAGAAGAACGGGTCGAACACGAGTTCCTGCGGCACGATGCCGAGCGACTTGCGCGCCGCGGCGTAGTCGCGCACGACATCGTGGCCCATGACGGTGACGCTGCCGCGCGTGGCGCGCGCGAGGCCGGCGAGGATCGAGATCAGCGTCGTCTTGCCGGCGCCGTTGGGGCCGAGCAGGCCGAAGAACTCGCCTTCTTCGATGTCGAACGAGATGCCGTCGAGCGCGCGCACCTCGCCGCGCGCCGCTGGATAGGTCTTGGCGACCTGGTCGAAGACGACGGCGGGCATGCAAAGGATTGTAGGCAGCCCCTCTTAACATCAGCCTGATGAGTGCCATCGCACCTGTCTCCACAACCGCGCGCACGATCGCGCTGACCGCGTTGGCGATGCTGGCCTTTGCCGCCAACTCGCTGCTCTGCCGCCTGGCCTTGCAGCAGCAGAGCATCGACGCGGCGAGCTTCGGCAGCGTGCGCCTGGTCTCGGGCGCGCTGGTCTTGTGGGCGATCGTGCACGTTCGCAGCGGCGCGCGCGCGCAGGCGCGCACCGACTGGCTGGCCGCAACGATGTTGTGGGCCTATGTCGCGGGTTTCTCGTTTGCCTACATCACGCTGCCCGCCGGCACCGGCGCGCTGATCCTCTTCGGCGCGGTGCAGTTGACGATGTTCAGCGCAGGCCTGGCCTCCGGTGAGCGCTTCACGCTGATCGCGTGGGGCGGCTTTGCGCTGGCCGCTGCAGGCCTGTTGTATTTGGTGTCGCCCGGCCTGACTGCGCCGCCGCTGCCCGGCACGCTGTTGATGGCCGCGGCCGGCATCGCCTGGGGCGTCTATTCGCTGCGCGGCCGCGGCGGCGGCGAGGCGGTGGCGGCCACGGCCGGCAACTTCATGCGCGCGGCGCCACTGGCCTTGCTGGTCAGCGCCGCGAGCTTCTTGTTCATCGGCGCGCCTCACGCCAGCGCGAGCGGTATCACGCTGGCCATCGCCTCCGGCGCCGTCACCTCGGGCCTGGGCTACGTGATCTGGTACGCCGCCCTGCCGCATCTCACATCGCTGCGCGCGGCGACGGTGCAACTCTCGGTGCCGCCGCTGGCAGCGCTCGGCGGCGTGTGGTGGTTGTCGGAGGCGTTGTCGATGCGCGTGGTGTTGTCGTCCGGCGCGATCCTCGGCGGCATTGCACTCGTGCTGTTGAGTCGGGCCCGCGGCAAACCCTGAGTGCATCGGCTCGACCGGCCGCGCATCCTGATGCAAGATGCCGCCCACATGACCACTGCGCCGCCCAAGAAGCCCCGCCGCACGGCCGAGCGCATCCTCGACGTGACGCTCGAACTCTTCAACCGCTTCGGCGAACCCAACGTCAGCACGACGGTGATCTCGGCCGAGCTGAAGATCAGCCCCGGCAACCTTTACTACCACTACCCGGCCAAGGACGAGCTGATCAACGGCCTGTTCGCGCGCTATGAAAAAGCGCTCGCCGAAATCCTGCTCGCCGCCGACAACGTGCGCAACGTCGAAGACGCGTGGCTGTTCTTTCACATGCTGTTCGAGACGATCTGGACCTACCGCTTCCTCTACCGCGACCTGAACGATCTGCTGAGCAAGAACCGCAAGCTCGAAACGCAGTTCCAGCAGATCCTGAAAGCCAAGGGTCGTGCGGTGCAATCCGTGCTCGGCGGCCTGGCGCGCGGCAATGCCGTGCGCATCGACGCGCGCGAGGCCGAGCCGGTGGCCACCGCCATGCTCGTCGTGCTGACCTACTGGCTGAGCTTCGAATACGTGCGCGACCCGCGCCGTGCGTTGGAGCCCGAGACCGCAGGCCCGGCGCTGGCCCGCGGCGCCTACCACGTGCTGAGTTTGTTGATGCCCTATATCGAGCCCAAGTCACGCGACCATCTGCATTCGCTCGTCGCACCGTACCGTCATTGATCACAACGAGGAGACCTCCGACATGGCCAAGTGGACTGCTTACCCGTACGACCTGTTCGACCTCGACGCCGCTGCCGTGAAGAAGCAGTGGGCGCGATTGCACGCCGGCGACGCCGAGCCGTTGCCCAAAGACGCCAAGGTGCTCGAAGCCTGGGTGCTCTTCCACCGCGGTGAATTTCAAAAGGCGTTCGATGCCGGGTTGAAGGCCGGTGGTGCCGGCATCACCGTGGCCAACAAGGCGCAGGCCATCTACGCCAACTACATCGAGAAGAGCGAGAAGACCAAGCTCGCGATGTTCCAGGAAGTGGCCGCGCGCGCCGAAGCGTTGCAAGCCGACGAGCCGAAGAACGCCAACGCCTATTACTACGAGGCCTACGCGCTCGGCCGTTACAGCCAGGGCATCAGCGTGGCCAAGGCGCTGACTCAAGGGTTGGGCGGCAAGGTCAAGAGCGCGTTCGAGACCACCATCAAGCTCGCGCCCAAACATGCGGATGCGCACATCGGCCTGGGCAGCTTCCACGCCGAGGTGATCGACAAGGTCGGCGGCCTGCTCGGCCGCACGCAGGGCGCCGACAAGGCCACCGGCCTGAAGCTGTTCCAGCAGGCGCTGAAGTTGAACCCGACGAGCGCGATCGCGATGGTCGAGTACGCCAACGGCCTGGTCATGCTCGAAGGCGAGAAGAAGATGAAGGAAGCCGAGAAGCTGTATGCGGATGCGGCAGCGTGTGCGCCGGCCGATGCGATGGAGCGGCTGGATGTCGAGATGGCGAAGGAAGAGTTGGAGGATTGAGGTCAGTCGATCACCGGCCACGGCGACATCAGCGCCAGCAGCAACAACTTCTCGAACTCGGGCGCAAAACGTTCGACGATCGCTTCCGGATCCGGGCACATCCGGGCGTCGGTGATGAGGCCAAACTGCACGCCGCCAGCGTACGACAGGATCGACACGCCGACGCCGATGTCGCCCGACTGCGGCACCCAGAACATCACCTGCTTGACGGCGCGGCCGCAGAAATGCAGCGGCTCGCGCGGCCCCGGCAAGTTCGTCATGACCGCGGTGGCCTTCTTCGCAAACAGGCCGGTGACGAGGTCCTGCATCGGCTTGACCATCAACCCCGACAACGCCAGCAGCGCAAACGCGAGCAGCGGCTGCGTGCTGCCTTTGAGCGCATTCATGCGTGCGTGCACCGTGTACAGACGTTGGCCGGGATGCGCCGTGCCGATCGGCAGCAACACGGGCACGAGGCCAAATCGGTTGCCGAGTTGGTGGGTGTCTGTCGGCGCGCGCAGGTTCACCGGCACCATAGCGCGGATCTCCTGGCCTGTGGTGTCGTCGCCTTTGCTTTGCAGATAACTGCCGATCGCGCCGGCCACCGCCGCCAGCAACACGTCGTTGATCGACACGCCGTACGCCTTGCTGACCGCCTTGACCTCGTCCAGCGGCAGCGGCTCGCACCACGCCACGCGCTTGCCCGGCGTGGCGGTGCCTTTCAGGCGCGTGGGCGAGTCGTCGGCCATCAGCGCGAGTGCGGCGGCGTCTTGCGCGATCTGCGCGCCGTGGGTGGCGAGGCTCGCCAGCGAATGACCCAGCGTGTCGTGTTCTTCGTCGCGTGCAGACCGTTGCGTCGGCGCCTTGCCGCCGTCGGCGATCGACAGCGTCACCGACATCAGCGCGATGCCGTCGCCGATGCAGTGGTGGATGCGGCAGACCATGGCGCTTTGCGCGCCGTCGAGGTCTTCGACGAGGTGGAACTGCCACAACGGCCGTGATGGGTCGAGCGGCTGCGTGGCCAGCTCGGCGACGCGGCGCTTCAACGCTTCGAGCGGCGGCTCACCGGGCCTGGCGCGCAGAGCATCGCGCGTGACGTGATGACCGATGTCGAAGTGCGCGTCCTCGACCCACATCGCACCGCTGTCGTCCTCGACCACCTTCTGCACAAAGCGCGGGTAGGCGAGCAGCGCCGTCTGAATGCGCTCGGTGAGATCGGCCAGCGTCAGCTTCGGCGCGATCAGCCAGAAGCCGACGATCATCATCAGGTTGGCGTCGCTGTCCATGCGCAGCCAGGCGTGATCGACGCGCGACATGCGTTCGCTTCGCGGCGGTGACATCGGGGTTCTCCTCGGCAGCGGCAGCCGTGGCTTGCTGGCTAAGATGCCGACTCTACTTCCGCCTCACAGGAGTTCTGCACCATGGCCACCTCCAAAGCCGCCTTCGACAAAGCCGTTGCCGACAGCAAGAACCTGCCCGAAAAGCCCGACAACGCCACGCTGCTCAAGCTCTACGCGCTGTACAAACAAGCCAGCGGCGACGTCGAAGGCAAGCGCCCCGGCTTCACCGACATGGTCGGCCGCGCCAAGTGGGACGCGTGGAACGAGATCAAGGGCAAGAGCAGCGACGAGGCGATGGGCGAGTACGTGGAGCTGATCGAGTCGTTGAAGTAGCCTCTGCTATTTCTTGGGGGCTTTCTTCGCCGGCGGTTTCTTGTCTGCTGTGCTCTTGGCAAGCAGCCCATCCAGATTCTTCTTGATCTCGATCTCGATCGTCTTCGAGAACGCGCCGAGCAGGAAGCCGAGCTTCGCACTCAAGTCAAAGTGATCGGCGGCGACGATCAGCGTGCCGTTGACGCCGCTGCGCGTGAAGTGCACCGTGTCGCTGAACTCGCCTTCGGTGATCGTGCAGTGCCATGTCGAAGTTTTCTTCCACGTCTTCGGCCCACTTGAGTGCGATCTTGCGGGCCTTCGGTAGGCCCAGGGAATGGTCGCGGTGGATCTTGATGTCGGGCATGGGGCGGGTTCCTTGAAGAGGCTTCGACAAGCTCAGCCTGGCCCTTCGATACCTCAGGGCGAACGGGTGGGGCGGCCCTTCGACAGGCTCAGGGCGAACGGGGTTGGCGGGGTTGGGCGCGGCGGCGAGTGTGGCGTGGCGCTGGTCCTTCGGCAAGGCGGCCAAACGCGCAACCTCGGCGTAGAAGCGTTTGACGTCGCGGCCCTCGCGTTCGTACAGGCGCTCGAATTGCGGCACCAGTTCGTTGTACGCGGCGAGCACGCCGAAGCTGGCGTTGTTGGCGCGCTCGAACCAGCCGTCGTAGCCGGTGAAACCTTTCCAGCGCTCGGCTTTCAACTTCGCGTGGTCGACGCGCAGCTCGCGCATCAGCGCGGCTTTTGCGTCGCGCTTGTCGGCGTCGCTCGCGGTGCTGGTGTAGAGCGCGTTCAGGCGGTCGCGGTAGCGTGTGGTCAGCGCGCGGAAGTCTTCTCGCCGCGCATCCTGCGCCGCGTACAACGCGCGTGCATCGTCACCGGCGTGCTCGATCCAGCCAACGCTGCACGCCGATGCGCTCGACCGCGGTGGCGAACGATTCGTTGAACATCGTGTCACCCTCCGCATAGACGACCTGGTGCGCGAGTTCGTGAAAGATCAGGCGCGCCAGCTCGCCCTCGGGCCAATTGATGAAGGTGTTGAGCAGCGGGTCGCCGCCGAGCCAGTCGAGTTTGCCGAGCGTGGAGTACGCGGGCACGCCGTAGACGTTGACTTCGAGGCCGCGTGCGCGCAGCGCCGCCCCTTCGGCATCGGCCGCGGCGCGGTCGTAGTAGCCGCGGTAGCCGACGCAGCCCACGACAGGGAAGCACCAGGTTTCGAGCTTCAGCGACAGCTCGGGCGCGGCCGTCACGTTGTACACGGCGGCGTTGCGGCCGAGGTCGCTGTAGCGGCGGTAGCTGCGGTTGTCGGGCAGGCCGAGATCGCTGACCGCGAAGTCGCGGATGCGCGCGGCGAGTGCGAGGCGATCGCGCAGCACGGCCGGCGTCTCTTCAGCAGCGGAGACTTCAGCAATCGGCTTGGCGCGCGACAGCAGGTCGAGATGCCCGCCGACCGATTGCGCGTAGTAGCCGAGCGTCGAACAGCCCACCGTCAGACACGCCACGCCGAGCAGCGCCGCCACGCCCGCAACGCCGACGCCGGCCATCAGCGCCCAGCGCCGCACGTCTGCACTTCAACCAAGCAGTCGTAGAACGTCGGCGCGCGGCCGATGTCGGTCAGGCGCTGGCTCGTCAGCTCGTTGACGTTGGTGCCATCCGCGCCGAGCTTGCGCCACCATACGCCCAGGCCGTTGACGACACCCGGCCGCGCGCGCGAACTTACCTCGGCCTTGCAACGGTACTCGCCGCGCTGGTTGAAGACACGCACCATCGCGCCGCTGGCGATGCCGCGCGCGGCGGCGTCGTCGGCGTGGATCTCGAGCAGCGGCTCGCCCTCGATCGAGCGCAGGCTCTTCACGTTGACGAAGCTGGAGTTGAGGAAGTGGCGCGCCGGCGGCGAGATCATCGCCAGCGGAAAGCGCGCGGCGAGTTCCGGCGACGACAGCACGCTCTCGTGATTGGGCACATGCTCGGGCACGCCGAGGCCGCAGACATCGACCTGCGCTTTGCCGTTGTCCGTCGCAAAACCGCCGTCGGCGAACGGCGCGTCGGGCACCGGCAGGCTCGCCCAGCCGCGCTCGCGCAGCGCTTTGAAGCTGGTGCCGATGGCCTCCCAATCGAAGGCCTGCCGCGCCAGCGTCTCGTCGTCATCGGTGAAACACGGCTCGGTAAAGCCCAAACGCGCGGCCAGCTCACGAAAGATCTGCGTGTTGGGTTTGGCTTCGCCGATCGGCGCGATCGCCGGCTCGTTCCACATCACGTCGGTGTGGCCGTAGGTGCCGTGCACGTCGAGATGTTCCAGCTGCGTCGTTGCCGGCAGCACGTAGTCCGCGTGGTCTGCCGTGTCGGTCATGAAATGTTCGAGCACGACGGTGAACAGGTCGTCGCGCGCAAAGCCCGCCACCACCTTCTTCGACTCCGGCGCCACCGCCACCGGGTTGCTGTTGTAGACGATCAGCGCCTCGATCTTCGGCCCGAACGTCGATGAACTCTCACGCAGCAGGTCATCGCCGATCGTGCTCATGTTGATCGTGCGCGGGCGCCGGCCGGCGAGCAGATCGGGCCGCTCCAGCGACGGGTTCTTGTAGCGCTTGAACCAGCCGGAACTGCTCGAGCAGCAAACCACCGGCGCGGTGCCGCCAGGCGCCGGTCAGGCACGGCAGCAGCGCGATCAGCCGCGTCGCGTTACCGCCGCCCTTGACGCGTTGCATGCCGTAGTTCAAACGAATCGCCGCCGGCTGCGTGGTGCCGAGATCGCGCGCCAGGCCGCGCACTTCGTCGGCCGTGATGCCGCACACCGCAGCCGCGCGCTCGGGCGGCCACTCGGCGATGCGCTTTTGCAGGCGGTCGAAGCCGTCGACGTGACGCAGGATGTAGTCGTCATCGAGCCACTGCTGCGCCACCAGTTCGTGCATCACGCCGAGCGCCAGCGCACCGTCGGTGCCGGGCAGGAGCGCGATGTGCTGGTGGCATTTCTCAGCGGTCTCGGTGCGCCGCGGATCGATCGCGATCAGCTTCGCGCCGCGGCGCTTGGCCTCCTGCGCCAGCGTCCAGAAGTGCAGGTTGCTGGCGATCGAGTTGCTGCCCCAGATGACGATCAGCTTGGCTCTCCGAAAAGAAGCGCGTCTGCATGCCGATCTTGGCGCCGTAGGTGGCGGCGATGGCATCGCCGCCGGCGGCCGAGCAGATCGTGCGGTCGAGCAGCGAAGCGCCGAGCTTGTGGAAGAAGCGCTGCGCCATCGCCTTCGCCTTGCACCAGGCCCATCGTGCCGGCGTAGCTGTAGGGCACGATCGCCTGCGGGTCGCGCGCGGCGATCGCCTTCAAGCGCGCCGCGATGTCGGCCAGCGCCTCGTCCCACGACACGCGCACGAACTCGCCGCGGCCTTTGGGTCCGATGCGTTTCATGGGAAAGGTCACACGTTCGTCGTGATATGTGCGCTCGGCGTAGCGGCTGACTTTGGTGCAGAGCACGCCTTGCGTCGTTGCGTGATCCGGGTCGCCCTGGATGCGCACGACGCGCCCGCCTTCGACGGTGATCCGCATGGCGCAGGTGTCGGGGCAGTCGTGCGGGCAGGCGGCGTGAACGATACGGGACACCGGAGCGGGTGCGACGAAGGCATTCATGAATGAACTATTGCACATCGACCGGCACCGTGTTGCAGTCCCGTTGTTCAACGCCGCGGGCAATGAACGGACACTTGCGCTCTACATCCCTCGAAGCCTTTTGCCACCATGCAACGCCGCACCCTCTTGAAGCGCACTCTCGCCGGCTCGGCAGCGCTCGCCCTGCCCGCCTTCGCGCAAGCGCGCAGCCTGCTCATCGGCCAGTCCGTCGCCCTGTCCGGCCCAGCGGCGCAGCTCGGCATCCAGATGAATGCCGGCGCCAAGCTGTGGATCGACCAGGTCAATGCCGGCGGCGGCATCAACGGCCAGACGCTCGAGCTGCGCGTCGCCGACGACGGCTACGAGCCCGACCGCTGCAAGGCCAACACCGAAAAGTTCATCAAGGACGATGCCTTCGCGCTGCTCGGCTACGTCGGCACGCCGACCTGCGCGGCCGCGCTGCCGCTGATCAACGACGAGAAGATTCCGTTCTTCGGCCCCTTTACCGGCGCCGAAATCCTGCGCGAGCCGTTCTCGAAATCGATCTTCCACCTGCGCGCGTCGTACTACGACGAGACCGAGCTGATTGTCAAACAGCTCACGTCGCTCGGCCTGAACCGCATCGCTGTGTTCTATCAGAACGACGCCTACGGCAAGGCCGGCCTCGAAGGCACGGTGCGCGCGTTGAAGCGGCGCAATCTCGAGCCGGTGGCCAGCAGCACCGTCGAGCGCAACACCGTGGACGTGGCCAAGGCCGTGGCCGAAATCGTGCCGAAGAACGCCAATGCCGTCGTCCAGATCAGCGCCTACAAGTCGTGCGCTGCTTTCATCCGCGAAGCGCGCAAGGCCGGCTTCGGCGGCACGTTCTTCAACGTCTCCTTCGTCGGCACGCAAGCGCTGGCCGATGAGTTGAAAGCCGAAGGCGCCGGTGTGATGATCAGCCAGGTGATGCCGTTTCCGTACACCGCGTCGGTGGCGATCACGCGCGAGTTCCAGGCTGCCGCGGCCAAGGTCGGCAACGTGCAGGCCAACTACTCGAGCTTGGAAGGCTATCTGGCCGCCAAGGTGTTCAGCGAAGGTTTGAAGCGCGCGCCGAAGAACGCCACGCGCGAGCAACTGATCGCCGGCCTCGAATCGATCCAGCGCGCCGACTTCGGCGGCTTCATGGTCGACTTCGGCGCGCGCGATCACACCGCGTCGAGTTATGTCGATCTGTCGATGCTCACCGGCGACGGCAAGGTCCGCCGCTGATTGAAGGAAAGTGAAAATGAGCCGTTTCTCCCATTCAAACGCGCGCCGGCTGGCGCTGAAGCAGTTGATGGGAGCCGCCGCGGCCTCAGTCGCCGCGCCCCTGTGGGCGCAGTCGGCAGCCAAGAGCATCGTGCTCGGCCAGTCTGCCGCCTTCAGCGGCCCGGCGGCGCAACTTGGTGAGCAGTTCAAGCGCGGCGCGCTGCTGTTCTTCGATCGCCAGAACGCCAAGGGCGGCGTCAACGGCCGCACGATCGAGCTCAAAAGCCTCGACGACGGCTACGAGCCCGACCGCTGCAAGGCCAACACCGACCGCCTGATCAAGGACGGCGTGTTCGCGCTCTTCGGCTACATCGGCACGCCGACGAGCCTGGCCGCGCTGCCGCTGGCCAGCGTGGCGCAGCTGCCCTTCATCGCGCCGTTCACCGGCGCGCAGGCGCTGCGCGAGCCGTTCAACCGCATCGCCTTTCATGTGCGCGCCTCGTACTTCGACGAGACCGCCGAGATCGTCAAGCAGGTGACGTCGATCGGCGCCAAACGCATTGCCGTGTTCCACCAGAACGACAGCTACGGCAAGGCCGGACTCGACGGCGTGCTGCGCGCGTTGAAGCCGCTCAACTTGGAGCCGGCCGGCCTGGGCACCGTCGAGCGCAACACGGTGGACGTGGCCGCCGCGGTGGCGTCGATCCTCGCCGGCAAGCCCGACGCCATCGTGCAGATCAGCGCCTACAAGTCCTGCGCCGCGTTCATCCGCGAAGCGCGCAAGGCCGGCTACGGCGGCGCCTTCTACAACGTCAGCTTCGTCGGCACCAAGGCGCTGGCCGACGAGCTCGGCGCCGATGCGCGCGGCGTCATCGTCAGCCAGGTCATGCCCTACCCGTACTCGCCGGTGTCGCCGCTGTCGGGGGAGTACCTGGCCGCAGGCAAGGCCGCCGACGGCGACAAGTTCGAGCCCAACTACAGCAGCATCGAAGGCTTCGTCGCCGCCAAGACGTTCAGCGAAGGCTTGAAGCGCATCAGCGGTGCGCCGAGCTCCGACGCGCTGATCGCCAGCATGGAGTCGCTGCGCGAACTCAACCTCGGCGGCTTCTTCGTCGACTTCAACCCCAACAAGCACATGGGCTCGCGCTTCGTCGACCTGACGATCCTCAGCGCCGACGGCAAGGTCAGGCGCTGACCGATTGACTCCCTCTCCCACAGGTGGGGGAGCATCCTCGCGGCGTAAACTGGCCCGCTACTACGGAGTAGCCTGCCATGTTCGCCATCGACTCGATCCTCGCCGATGCCGCCAGCATCGCCGCGCTGCGGCGCGACATCCATGCACATCCGGAGCTGTGCTTCGAAGAGCAGCGCACCAGCGATCTGATCGCCAAGGCCCTGACCGAGTGGGGCATTCCGATTCACCGCGGCATGGGAACCACCGGCGTGGTCGGCATCGTCAAGAGCGGCACGTCATCGCGCGCGGTGGGCCTTCGCGCCGACATCGACGCGCTGCCGATGACCGAGCACAACCGCTTTGCGCACGCCAGCAAACACGCCGGCAAGATGCACGCCTGCGGCCACGACGGCCACACGGCGATGCTGCTCGGCGCGGCCAAACATTTTTCGAAGCAGCGCGACTTCGACGGCACCGTGTACCTGATCTTCCAGCCGGCTGAAGAAGGCGGCGGCGGCGCGCGCGAGATGATCAAGGACGGCCTGTTCGACAAGTTCCCGATGGAGGCGATCTTCGGCGCGCACAACTGGCCGGGCATGAAGGCCGGCCAATTCGGCGTCAAGAGCGGGCCGTGTTTTGCGTCCTCCAACGAGTTCAAGATCACGATCACCGGCAAGGGCAGCCACGCTGCGCTGCCGCACAACGGCATCGACCCGGTGCCGATCGCCTGCCAGATGGTGCAGGGCTTTCAGACCATCATCACGCGCAACAAGCGGCCGATCGATGCCGGCGTGATCTCGGTGACGATGATCCACGCCGGCGAAGCGACGAATGTCGTGCCCGATAGCTGCGTGCTCGAAGGCACGGTGCGCACCTTCACGCTCGAAGTCCTCGACATGATCGAGCGCCGCATGCAGGAAGTGGCCGAGCACACCTGTGCGGCCTTCGGCGCGAGTTGCGAGTTCGTCTTCGAGCGCAACTATCCGCCGACGATCAACCACGACGCCGAGACGGCGTTCTTCCGCAAGATCGCCGCTGAAGTCGCCGGCAAGGACAACGTGCTCGACTTCGAGCCGACGATGGGCGCGGAAGACTTCAGCTACTTCCTGCAGGCCAAGCCGGGCTGCTATTTCCTCATCGGCAACGGCGACGGCGCGCACCGCAGCTCGGCCACGGCGAAGGGCCTTGCATGCTGCACAACCCGAGCTACGACTTCAACGACGATTTGATTCC
>CAVTAM010000054.1:0-40891 GCA_963732625.1 uncultured beta proteobacterium
CGGAACAGCTCGTTCTTCTACAGGGCCGCGAGACCCGGACGCGCACGCCGCCACGAGGTGCTCACGTCCTTGAACACCAGATGCCGCACTTCATTCAAGCGGCCGGGGTGTTGCGGCTTGCCGGCGCGTTGCCACGCTTTGGCGCGCGGCCGCCGTTCCACGCCGCGGTCGTGAAGCCGAGCACTTCGACCACCACGCCAGCCTGTTCGAGCGCGCGTGCGAGCACGTCGGCAATCAGCGCGACCGGTTCGTTGTGCTGCTTCATCGAGCCCGAACAATCGATCAGCAGCGTCAACTGGCAGCGTGCGTGTCATTCCAGATGTTCGGTGCGGAACAGACGGCGCTCTGCCGGCGACGCCACCAGTTGCGCCAGACGCCGGCCGTCGATGCGGCCTTCCTCCTGGCCGCTGTCCCAATCGTCGTGCGTCGGCTAGGCGAGCAGCGCTTTGAACTCGCGCGCGAGGCGGGCGATATTGATGCCCGATTGCGCGATCGTTGATCGAGCTGCTCCCGCAAACCGCGCAGTTCGTCGGCGCGCACGAGGCGAGAGGCGTCGTGCTGCTGGTCGTAGTTGCGCGTGAAGACGCGATAGCGGTGGCCGGCTTCTTCGAGCACGCGGCTCGCGGCCGTAGTCGGCCAGCGCGATGCCGTCGTCGCCGTCGTGATCGAAATCGACCAGCAGCGTGAAGCCGGCCTGCACGTCGTCATCGGCGTTGACTTGGCCGGCTTCGCCGAGGTCCTTGCCTTCTTCGGCCGCGACCATCTCGGCCACGGTGTGCGCGATCGCCAGCGCATGCGGCGCGAACGCAGTCTGATCGTGGCGCTCGCGGCGCAGCCACGCCAGGTGCGTGCCGATCGCGCTGACCAAGTGGCCGCGCGTGCCTTCGATCAGGTCTTCGGTCGCTTCGACCACCGGCTCGCCGGTGATGCGCGTGCGGCTGGTCTGCGCCAGCGCGTAGAGCAGGAGGCCGCGCGTGGTTTCGGTCAGGCCCGAGGCGACGAAGGCCGCCGACCAGGCCTCGAAACGATGCCGCAGGTTCTGCCGCGCGCCAGGCCAGGCGTCACGCACCCATGATTCGACGCGCTGCTGTTCGAGCAGCTCGAAGACCAGGCGTTCGACAGGCCCGGTCGGCAGCAACGATTGGTGCAGCGCCGCGTCGGAGTGCAACAGGCGCAGCGCCAGGCCGTCGGTCGCGCCTCTGAACGAGGCGAAATCATCATCGGCCAGCGAGGGGTAGAGGTGCGGCGCGGCGATTGGCAACACGCGCCTGCCGCGGTGCAGGCGCCGTGCGCGAAAGTGCAGATCGCGTTCGCCAGCCAGGGCGCGCACCGCGGCGCCGCAGAGTTCTTCGACGCATTGTTGATGCCTCGCCGCGTCGCTCGGCTGCTCCATCACGAACCCGGGGTCGAGTACGACTCCGCCAGTTCCGCGCCGAAGCAGCGCTGGAAGTACTCGGAGACGATCGGCCGCTCGGCTTCGTCGCACTTGTTGAGGAACGACAGGCGAAACGCGAGCTCGATATCGCGAAAAATGTCGCAGTTCTCGGCCCAGGTGATCACCGTGCGCGGCGACATCAGCGTGCACAGGTCGCCGGCAGCGAATCCTTTGCGCGTCAGCTCGGCCACAGCGACCATCGCGCGCACGCGCTCGCGCTTCTCGCCCGGCACGCGCGCCAGCACGATCGCGATCTCCTCGTCGGCGGGCAGGTAGTTCAGCGTGGCGACGATGTTCCAGCGGTCGATCTGCGCGTGGTTCAACTTCTGCGAGCCGTGGTACAGCCCGTTCAGGTTGCCCAGGCCGACGGTGTTGGCGGTGGCGAACAGGCGAAACGACGGATGCGGGCTGATGACGCGGTTCTGGTCGGTCAGCGTGAACTTGCCTTCGCGCTCCAGGATGCGCTGGATGACGAACATCACGTCCGGCCGGCCGGCGTCGTACTCGTCGAAGACCAGCGCCACCGGACGTTGCAGCGCCCAGGGAACGATGCCCTCCTGGAACTCGGTGACCTGCTGGCCCTCGCGCAGGACGACGGCATCGCGGCCGACGAGATCGAGCCGGGTGATATGGCCGTCGAGATTCACGCGCACACACGGCCAGTTCAGGCGCGCCGCCACCTGCTCGATGTGCGTGCTCTTGCCCGTGCCGTGCAGGCCTTGCACCATGACGCGGCGGTTGCGCGTGAAGCCGGCCAGCAATGCGAGCGTGACATCGGCATTGAAGCGGTACGCGTCATCGATCTCGGGCACGTGCTCTTCGCGCGTGCTGAAGGCCGGCACCTGCAGCGCGCTGTCGATGCCGAAGACCTCGCGCACGCCGAGCATGCGATCCGGGGCGAGATTGCCGATCCCGCTCATGCGCGGCGCTTGGCCTTGGGCACGGCACGCCCTTCGATCGCCGCCAGCGCCGCCGCCGCGCGGCGCAGCGCCGGCAGCATCGCCAGCGCGCGCTCCTTGTTCACGCGCACCGTCGGCGCCTGCACGGCCACGCACAGGTTGGAGCGACCTTCATGCACCGGCACCAGCACGCCGACGCACAACAGCCCGGGCAGGAACTCTTCGTTGTCGAGTGCGTAGCCGTCGCGCTCGACGCGTTTGAACTCCCGCTCCAACGCGTCGACCTTGGTCAGCGTGCGTGCCGTGTACGACTCCAGCGGCGCATGGCTCAACAGGCGCTCGCGCTGCGCCGCCGTCATCTGCGACAGCAGCAGCTTGCCGCTGGCCGAGCAGTGAGCCGGCACGCGCGAGCCGGGGTGCAGGTAAAAGCGCAGCGGCGCGGCGGTTTCGACGCGGTCGAGATAGACCACTTCGTTGCCCGACAGCGCGGTGATGTTGCAGCTCTCGCCGAGTTCTTCGACCAGATGCCGCAGCACCGCGTGGCGCGCGCCGTGGTAGGTGCTGTTGAGCATCAGGTTTTCGGCCAGGCGGCGCAGGCGCACGCCGGTGCTGTAGTGGCGACCATCGCCTTCGCGCTGCAAAAGGCCCGCGCTTTCGAGCAGCTGCAGCATGCGGTGCAGCGTCGGCTTGGGCAGGCCGGTTTCATCGACGAGGCCTTGCAGCGAGAACAACTGGTCACGCTCGGCAATCACTTCGAGCAACGCAAACAGCCGCAGCGTCGGCGTGTCGCCGTGCAGATCGACGATGTTGGCTTTGCGGTGCGCGGCTTTCATGCGGCGGCATCATATTCGCGTTCCGAAAAACAGGACAAGGCGTACCGGAAAATAGAATCCGATTGACGCCGCAGGGGAGGGCTCCTACAGTCCACCGCCTGTTCCGACCGGCTTGCCAGGAGACCCGCGATGACGAAGAACCCGCCCGCCGACACCCGCAAGGTGGTCACCGGCATGACCAAGATGACGCCCAGCGAGGCCTTCGTCGAGACGATGGTCGCCAACGGCGTGACGCACATGTTCGGCATCATGGGCTCGGCCTTCATGGACGCGATGGACATCTTCGCGCCGGCCGGCATCACGCTGATCCCGGTCGTGCACGAGCAGGGCGGCGGCCACATGGCCGATGGTTATGCGCGTGTCAGTGGTCGCCACGGTGTCGTCATCGGCCAGAACGGCCCGGGCATCAGCAACTGCGTGACCGCGATCGCGGCGGCGTACTGGTCGCACAGCCCGGTGGTGATGATCACGCCCGAGACCGGCAGCTTGGGGCTGGGCCTCGGCGGTTTTCAGGAAGCGCGGCAGTTGCCGATGTTCCAGGAGTTCACGCGCTACCAGGGCCATGTCAACAACCCGAAGCGCATGGCCGAGTACACCGCACGCTGCTTCGACCGCGCGATCAGCGAGATGGGGCCGACGCAGCTCAACATCCCGCGCGATTTCTTTTACGGCGAGATCACCTGCGAGATTCCGAAGCCGATGCGCGTCGAGCGCGGCGCCGGCGGCGAAAACAGTTTGAACGCAGCGGCGGACATGCTGGCCACAGCCAAGTTCCCGGTGATCCTGTCGGGCGGCGGTGTGGTGATGGGCGACGCGGTCGAAGAAGTGAAGGCGCTGGCCGAGCGGTTGGGCGCGCCCGTCGTCAACGGCTACCTGCGCAACGACAGCTTCCCGGCCAGCCATCCGCTGTGGTGCGGCCCGCTCGGCTACCAGGGCAGCAAGGCGGCGATGAAGCTGATCGCGCAGGCCGACGTGGTGCTGGCACTCGGCTCGCGCCTCGGCCCCTTCGGCACGCTGCCGCAGCACGGCATGGACTACTGGCCGAAGGAAGCCAAGATCATCCAGGTCGAGGCCGACCACACCAACCTCGGTCTGGTGAAGAAGATTTCGGTCGGCATCCACGGCGATGCCAAGGCCGCGGCGAAGGCGCTGCTGGCGCGCATCGATTCACGCACGCTGACCTGCGATGCGACCAAGGCCGAACGCGCGACGAAGATCAAGGCCGAGAAGGCGGCGTGGGAGAAGGAGCTCTCCGAGTGGACGCACGAGCGCGACCCGTACAGCCTGGACATGATCGAAGAGGCCAAGGGCGAAACACCGTTCTCCGGCGGCCAGTACCTGCACCCGCGCCAGGTGCTGCGCGAACTCGAAAAAGCGATGCCGCCGCGGGTGATGGTCGCAACAGACATCGGCAACATCAACGCCGTGGCCAACAGCTACCTGCGCTTCGAAGAACCGCGCAGCTTCTTTGCGCCGATGAGCTACGGCAACTGCGGCTACTCGCTGCCGACGATGATCGGCGCCAAGCTCGCCGCACCGGACCGGCCTGCCGTGGCCTATGCCGGCGACGGCGCGTGGGCGATGAGCATGGTCGAGATCATGACTGCCGTGCGCCACGACATTCCGGTCACCGCGGTCGTCTTCCACAACCGCCAGTGGGGCGCGGAGAAGAAAAACCAGGTCGACTTCTACAACCGACGCTTCGTCGCCGGCGAGCTGGAGAGCACGAGTTTTGCCGGCATCGCCAAGAGCATGGGCGCCGAGGGCATCGTCGTCGATCGGTTGGAAGATGTTGGCGCGGCGCTGACGAAGGCGATCGACCTGCAGATGAACCAGAAGAAGACCTGCGTCATCGAGATCATGTGCACACGCGAACTCGGTGACCCGTTCCGCCGCGATGCGCTGGCCAAGCCGGTGCGGCTGCTCGACAAGTACAAGGACTACGTTTGAGCGCTGCGCTCGTTGACTGCGCGCTGACGGTCAACGCCGGATCGTCTTCGATCAAGTACGCGCTGTTCGCGCGCGATGGTGATCCGTCGACGCCGGTGCTGTCAGGTCAGGTCGAAGGACTCGGCGTCGGCGGCAAGAGCCATGCGCAAGGTATGGCGCAGGTGCTCGAACGCGTGTCTGCAGGTGCGGCCCAAGGCTGGCACGTAGCGGTCGTCGGCCATCGCATCGTGCACGGCGGCACGGCCTTCGTGCGGCCGGTGCTGATCGAGGGACCCGTCGTGCAGACGTTGCAGACGTTGAGCCCCCTGGCGCCGCTGCACCAGACGCACAACCTCGCCGGTGTGGCCGCGGCGAGTGACGCATTTACCGGCGTGCCGCAGGTGGCTTGCTTCGACACGGCCTTTCATCGCACCCAGCCCGAGGTACACCAGCGTTTTGCATTGCCTGCCGCGTGGCACGACGCCGGCGTGCAGCGCTACGGCTTTCACGGCCTGTCGTACGAGTCGATCTGCGCGCAACTTGCCGCCGACGAGCCGGCACTGGCAGCAGGGCGCGTCGTCGTCGCGCACCTGGGCAACGGGGCGTCGATGTGCGCCATCGACGGCGGCCGCTCGGTGTCAACGACGATGAGCTTCTCTCCCCTCGACGGCCTGACGATGGGCACGCGCTGCGGCCGGCTCGATGCCGCCGTGGTGCTGCACCTGATCGACCATCACGGCATGAACACCGCGGCCGTCAGCGACTTGCTGCACCGGCAATCGGGGCTGCTCGGTCTGTCGCGCTTGTCTTCCGACATGCGCACGCTGCTGGCCAGCGAGTTGCCGTCGGCCCGCTTGGCGCTCGATCATTTCGTCGAGTCGGCGGTGCGCGAGCTGGCGGGGCTGGCGGCGGCGATGCGCGGCGTTGACGCGCTCGTCTTCACCGGCGGCATCGGCGAAAACTCTGGCGTGCTGCGATCGCGTATCGTCGGCGCTGCGGCGTGGATGGGGCTCGGCCTCGATGCTGCAGCCAACGCAGCGGGTGAGCGCTGCATCAACACGAGTCAGAGTGCAGTGCAGTTGCGGGTGATGCGAACCAACGAAGAGGCCGTGATCGCGCGCCACGCTTTCCAGGTCGGCACGCTGCCGGCAACGAGGTAACCACTGAGATGTCCCAGCCCCTGCACGACGCCACGGCCAACCCGCTGCCCGGCGCGAAGACCGAGGTCAAGACCACCACCTGCTACATGTGCGCCTGCCGCTGCGGCATCCGCGTGCATCTGCGTGACGGCAAGGTGCGCTACATCGAAGGCAACCCCGAGCACCCGTTGAACAAGGGCATCCTCTGCGCCAAGGGCTCGTCGGGGATCATGAAGCAGTACTCTCCCGCGCGCCTGACGCAGCCGCTGATCCGCAAGCCCGGCAGCGAGCGCGGCAGCGGCGAGTTCGTGCCGATCTCGTGGGAGGACACATTCAAGCTGCTCACCGAGCGCCTGGGCAGGATTCGCGCGACCGATCCGAAGCGCTTCGCGCTCTTCACCGGCCGCGATCAGATGCAGGCGCTCACCGGTTTGTTCGCGCGCCAGTTCGGCACGCCGAACTACGCGGCGCACGGCGGCTTCTGCTCGGTCAACATGGCCGCCGGCATGATCTACACGATCGGCGGTTCGTTCTGGGAATTCGGCGGCCCGGACCTCGACCGCGCAAAACTGTTCGTGATGATCGGCACCGCCGAAGACCATCACAGCAACCCGATGAAGGCGTCGCTGTCGAAGTTCAAGCGCAACGGCGGCCGCTTCATCGCCATCAACCCGATCCGCAGCGGCTACGCGGCCATCGCCGACGAGTGGATCCCGATCAAGCCCGGCACCGACGGCGCGCTCTTCATGGCGATCATCCGCGAGCTGATCGCGCTCGGTCTCTACGACCGCGAGTTCGTCGCCCGCTACACCAACGGCGGCCAGCTCGTGAACCAGGACGAGGCCAGCGACGACTTCGGCATGATGATGAGGAACGATGGCGGCGACGTCGTCAACCCGCTGCGGCACCACAACTTCTACTGGTGGGACCGGCACAGCGCCAAGGCCGTGCCCGACCATGCCGACGGCAGCGACCCGTCGCTGTTCGGCAACTACAACATGCCCGACGGCACGCCGGTCAAGCCCGCCTTCCAGTTGCTCGAAGAGCGCGTTCGCAATTGCACGCCGGAGTGGGCCGAGAAGATCACCGGCATCCCGGCCGCGACGATCCGCCGCCTCGCCCACGAGATGGGCGTGACCGCGCGCGACCAGACGATCGAGCTGCCGATTGCGTGGACCGATTGGTGGGGCCAGGAGCACAAGAGCGTCAAGGGCAACCCGGTGGCGTTTCATGCGATGCGCGGCCTGGCGGCGCACAGCAACGGCTTTCAGTCGATCCGCGCGCTGGCCATCTTGATGAGCCTGCTCGGCACGATCGACCGCCCCGGCGGCTTTCGCCACAAGGCGCCGTACCCGCGCGCGGTGCCGCCGAACGCGCGCCCGCCGAAGGGGCCGGGCTCGATCAAGCCGAACACGCCGCTCGATGCGCCGCCGCTGGGCTGGATCGAAACGCCGGCCGATCTGTGCGTCGATGGCAAGGGCGAGCCGGTGCGCATCGACAAGGCTTTTTCGTGGGAGTACCCGTTCGCCGCGCACGGCCTGATGCACAACGTCATCACCAACGCCTGGCGCGGCGACCCGTACCCGATCGACACGCTGCTGCTGTTCATGGCCAACATGGCGTGGAACTCGACGATGAACACGTCCGAGGTGCGCAAGATGCTGGTCGACAAGCTGCCGTCGGGGCCGCACAAGGGCCAGTACAAGATCCCGTTCATCGTCGTCGCCGATGCGTTCCAGTCGGAGATGACGGCGTTTGCCGATCTGATCCTGCCCGACACCACCTACCTCGAACGTCACGACGCAATGTCGATGCTCGACCGGCCGATCAGCGAGTTCGACGGGCCCTGCGATTCGGTGCGCGTGCCGGTGGTGCCGCCGCTGGGCCAATGCAAGCCGTTCCAGGAGGTGCTGGTCGAACTCGCATCGCGCTTGAAATTGCCGGCGTTCACGACTGCCGAAGGCGAACGCAAGTACAAGAACTACCCCGACTTCATCGTCCGCTACGAAACCGCCCCGGGCTCGGGCATCGGTTTCTTGACCGGCTGGCGCGGCAAGAACGGCGACACGCCGTTGCGCGGCGAACCGAACCCGCGGCAATGGGAGCAGTACGCGGCCAACAACTGCGTGCACCACTACCGCATGCCGGCCGAGCACCGCTACATGCGCAACTGGAACCGCGGCTACCTGCACTGGGCGCGTGACGTAGGCCTGCGGCGCGACGTCGATCCGATCACGATCCACCTCTACTCCGAGTTCATGCAGCGCTTTCGTCTGGCCGCACAGGGCAAGGGAGCGGGCCGCCAGCCGCCGCAGCGTTGGCGCGATCGCGTGGCGACGTACTTCGATCCGCTGCCGTTCTGGTACGCGCCGCTCGAAGTGCAGGCCAGTGACACCGAGGCCTATCCGCTGGCCGCGGTGACGCAGCGGCCGATGGCGATGTACCACTCGTGGGATTCGCAGAACGCGTGGCTGCGCCAGATCCATGCGCACAACGAACTCTTCGTCAACCCGAAGACCGCGCTGGCGCAGAACATCGCCGACGGCGACTGGATCTGGGTCGAGTCGCAATGGGGCAAGGTGCGCTGCATCGGCCGCCACAGCGAGGCGGTGGAGCCGGGCACCGTGTGGACGTGGAACGCGATCGGCAAGGCCAAGGGCGCCTGGGCGCTGTCCACCGATGCGAATGAATCGGAGAAGGGCTTCCTGCTCAACCACCTCATCAGCGAAGAGTTGAAGGCGGCCAACGGCGAGCGCGTGTCGAACTCCGACCCGATCACCGGCCAAGCCGGTTGGTACGACGTGCGCGTGCGCATCCGCCGCGCGGAAGACGACGAGCCGCAGCAGACCTGGCCGCAGTTCGATGGCGTGCCGCCGCTGCCCGGCATGGCCGAGCGCACGCCGTTCTGGCGGGCGTGGTTTGCGGGCAAGGAAGAGTAGCCAATGACCAAACAACTCGCGCTCGTCATCGACCTCAACGTCTGCGTCGGCTGCCACGCCTGCGTGACGAGCTGCAAACAATGGAACACTTCCGGCAGCGCCGGCCCGCTGGTCGATGAGAACGCTTATGGCGCCGACCCGACGGGCACCTTCTTCAACCGCGTGCTGAGCTTCGAGGTCGGCGAGTTTCCCGAGACGCAGACGGTGCACTTCCCGAAGAGCTGCCACCACTGCGAAGACCCGCCGTGCGTGCCGGTGTGCCCGACGGGTGCCTCCTACAAGCGCAAGGAAGACGGCATCGTGCTCGTCGACTACGACAAGTGCATCGGCTGCAAGTACTGCGCCTGGGCCTGCCCGTACGGCGTGCGTGAGTTGGACGAGAAGCGCCAGGTGATGACCAAGTGCACGCTGTGTGTCGATCGCATCACAGACAAGGCGTTGCCCGAAGCCGAGCGCAAGCCGGCGTGCGTGATGGCCTGCCCGACCAACGCACGCCTGTTCGGCGACGTGCACGACCCCGACAGCGAAGTCTCGCGCGCCATTGCCGAGCGCGGCGGCTACACGCTGATGCCCGAGCTCGGCACACAGCCGGCGAACCACTATCTGCCGCGGCGCAAGACCGAAGCGCGCACCGACCCGGCGCAGCTCGTGCGCGAACAGAACCCGCTGCGCGTCGAAGGCCGCGAGCCGGCGGCGGGTGGTGCGCCGCTGAGTGGTGATTGGGAGCACTGACAACAACATGCACCCACCCTGGTCGATGATCTTCTTCACCACGCTCGTCGGCGCCGCACAGGGCTTGATGCTGGTGCTCGCCGGCATCGACATCGCTGCCGGACTCGGCCACCTGACGCCGGCGCCGGCCACCAGCTTCTATGTCGTCGGCGCGGTGCTGGCGCTGCTGCTCGGCAGCATCGGCCTCGTCGCCGCCACCTTCCACCTCGGCCATCCGCTGCGCGCGTGGCGCTCGGCTGCAATGTGGCGCACCTCGTGGCTGTCGCGCGAGGTCATCGTGCTGCCGGCGTTTCTGCTTTGCGTTTTGCTGTGGGCAGTCTCGCACTGGTGGGGCAAGGCGACGTTCGGTTGGGGTCTGGCCACTGCCGTGCTGGCGCTGCTGCTGTACCTGTGCACCGGCATGATCTACGCGGCGGTGAAGGCCATCCGCGAATGGGCCACGCCGTTCACGCCGTGGAACTACATGCTGCTCGGCATCGCTTCGGGCCTGATGTTGTGCACCGCGCTGGCGGCTGCGCTGGCGCCGCCGTTCGCCGCGCCGCTGGCGCTGGCCGCGCTGATCGCGACGCTGGCCGGCGGCGTCTCGCGCGGCCTGACGCTGTGGCGCAACCTGACGCTGCCGCCGAAGACCACCACGCAGACGGCGCTCGGCGTGCGCCACCCGCGCATCGTGCAGACCTCGCAAGGCATGACCGCCGGCAGCTTCGGCACGCGCGAGTTCTTCCACGGCCACAGTGCATGGCAGGTGGTGGGCATGCGCCTGTGCGCGCTCGTCTTCGGCGTCATCGCCCCGGTGGCCGCGTTGATCGCGCTCGGTGCCGACATCAGCGCCGGCGTGGCCCTGCTGCTGTTCATCGTGCAGTACTTCGGCCTGCTGGCCGAGCGCTGGTCCTTCTTTGCCGAAGGGCAGCATCCGCAGAATCTTTATCACCAGCGCGCGGGGTAGGGCCTTCAGAGCGGGGCGTGGTGCGACTTCACCGCGTCACGAAGAAACGCATCGAGATCGGCTGCACTGCGCTTCGGCGCTGTTGCGGGTGAGTGCGCCTGCGCTGCGTCGAGTTCGGCAAGGATGAAGGCGTGCAGACCGTCCCAGCGCGGGCTCGTCGCCGCTTCGCCGGCGCGCATCTTCACGTCGAGCAGGCGGTTGATCTCGGCCATCAGCGCGGCGTCATCGAGTGTCGCTTCGGCAAGGGCTGCAAAGCGCATCGGCGGCGCGCCGCGGCCCTCGCGGATCCAGCGCGCGGCGAGCAGCGGCCGCAGCACGTAGAGGTATTTCTTGTAGCGCACGACCTCGCCGAGCAGATGCTCGCGGCAGTTCTTCTTCGCCATCGAGACGTAGTGGTAGTACGCGCGATCGAACGACAGGTGCTGTTCGGCCAGTTGGCGCAGGCGCGGCACGAGGTGGTCGTCGTGCCTGTATTGGATCGGCGAGCGCAGCCACTCCAGCAGCACCGGGTTCGAGGCGCGCAGCAGCGCGAGCGCCTTGCGCAAGTCCCAGCCGTTGACGTCGAGCTCGCCGCTGATGGGCTGCTCGATCACGTCGCGGCCGGGTTCCACCGTCAGGTACCAGTCGAGCCGGTTCACATAGACGAAGCGCACGTCGTAGTCGCTGTCCGGCGACGCGAAGCCCCAGCCGCGGCTGCCGGACTCGCAGGCGAAGAGCACCGTGACGTCGTGCTGCGTTTCGATGTTGCGCAGGCAGTCGAGGATCGTCGCGCGCATCGCGTCGCTGACCGGGTGTTCGCTGAGGATGCTCGGCGTGCTCACGAGTCACATTCTGGCGGCCAGCTGTCACGCGCGATGACGCGGTGCCGGGATCGATGGCAAAGCGCACCGGCAGGAAACGCTCGATGGTGCCGATGTTGGTCGTCGCGTGCTCGGTGATCTCGGTGCAGGTGAACGATGCCGCGCCGCCGCGCGACGCGATGGCCAGAGCCAGCGGCACCATCCATTGGTCGGCCAGGTGCGGACCCAACGTGCCTTGACTGGCCATGAAGGCTTGCACTTCGGAGGCCAGCGAGCGTGCCACTTGCTCGGCGCTGACGCTCTTCTCGCCGAAGGCCGTGAACACCTCCTGCACATGCTCGTGCTTCAGCGTGGCCATCAGCGCATTGCCCGGGCCCTCGTTCTGACGCACGGCAGGCGAGCGCAACTGATCTCCGGACCAACCGAGGAGACGTCCGATGGCTTCCAACTCGCGCGTGACCACACGCGGCGGCAGGGCAGGGGCCAGGCACTCGACAAACGACGCGATCGGCGCGCCGCGCTCGATCAGATCGAACGGCGCCAGACCCGCTTCAGGCGGACGAATCACCGCGCTGAACTCGCCGCCACCGGCGGGATAGAAGCCGAGACGGCGCAGCTCGAGATCGAGGCCCACGCCCAGGCGGCGCAGCAGCGGCGCGAAGCTGCGCTCGAGAAAATGAAACGGCGGCGCCATCGGGTTGTGCGTGCCGCCACTCAGCGCAATGCGGCTGGCACCACCGGCGAGCATCAGCGCAGGCAACACCGTCTGCAGCACCAGCGAGCAACTGCCCGCCGTGCCGACGCTGAAGCTGTAGTCACCCGCGCGCACGTCGCCCGGCTCGAACGACAGTTCCTGCGAGCCGAGCTCCGCGCCGTGCACCGTTGCGCCGCTCACCGCCACGGCGGCATTGACGCAGGCCAGGTGCTGTCGCATCAAGCCGGGCTTCGAGCGCTTGGCGCGGATGCGATGCATCGTCATCGGCTGGCCGGTGCACATCGACAGCGCGAGCGCGGTGCGCAGGATTTGGCCGCCACCTTCACCGGTGGCGCCGTCGAGTTCGATCATGTTGGTTCTCTTCTTTTTGTGTGCTTACTGGGTGGGGCTGCTGTGGCCGGCACGCAGCCGTGCCTCGCTCACGCGATCTCGTTGCTTGATCCTGCACGGCCGGCAGCGCACCGCGATGCTGTCGATCCTGCCTTTGGCCACCTCGTACCACCACTTCTGTTGCTTGGCAGTCCAAACCTCATGCGCGCCGCAGTCGCGCAGGTGGCCACGAGGTCGGCGACCACCGTGCCGAGCGGCAGCTTATGCAATGGCGAGTAGCGGTCGAGGCCGTGCAGCAACACCGCGCGCTCGCGGCGCCGCGCCTTGATCTCCTCGCGTCGTTGCTTGCCGCTCTTCACTTGTCATCCCTTCACGCACACCACCTGCTTGAGCGTATGCACCACTTCCACCAGATCCTTCTGCGCCGCCATCACCGCGTCGATGTCCTTGTAGGCCATCGGGATCTCGTCGATCACATCGGCGTCCTTGCGGCACTCCACGCCTTGCGTGGCCTTGATCTGGTCGGCCACGGTGAACAGCTTCTTCGCCCTGGTCCGGCTCATCACGCGGCCCGCGCCGTGGCTGCAGCTCTCGAAGCTCTCGGGGTTGCCCAGGCCGCGCACGATGTACGAGCGCGCGCCCATGCTGCCGGGAATGATGCCGAGCTCGCCGCGCTTCGCACTCACCGCGCCCTTGCGCGTGACGAACACGTCTTCGCCGAAGTGACGCTCCTGCTGCACGTAGTTGTGGTGGCAGTTCACCGCTTCGACATGCGACTCGAAGGGCTTGGTGATCACCTTGCGGACCGTCGCGATCAGGTTGGCCATCATCACCTCGCGGTTCTTGGCCGCGAACTTTTGCGCCCAGCCGACGCCGCGCACGTAGTCGCCGAAGTACTGAGCGCCTTCTTCGAAGTACGCCAGGTCCTTGTCGGGCAGGTTGCGTTGGTTGGCCTCGGCGTCCTTCTTCGCCAATTCGATGAAGTGCGTGCCGATCGCGTTGCCGACGCCGCGCGATCCCGAGTGCAGCATGAACCACACGGCGCCGTCTTCGTCGAGGCAGACCTCGATGAAGTGGTTGCCCGTGCCGAGTGTGCCCAGGTGCTTGCGGTTGTTGGTGTTCTTGAAGCGCGGGTGCAGCTCGCACAGTGCGTCGAACTCGTCCACCAGCGTCGCCCAGATCTGGTCCACCGTCTCGGGCGGGTTCTCCCAGCTGCCCTGGTCGCGGCCGCGGCTGCGCGGCGACGAACCATGCGGCACCGCGCGCTCGATCGCCGAGCGCAGCGGACCCAGGTTGTCGGGCAGATCGTTCGCATGCAGCGTCGTCTTGCAGGCCATCATGCCGCAGCCGATGTCCACGCCCACGGCGGCCGGAATGATGGCCTTGAAGGTCGGGATCACCGAGCCCACGGTCGCGCCGATGCCCAGGTGCACGTCGGGCATCGCGGCGATGTGCTTGAAGACGATCGGCAGCCGCGCCGCGTTGGCCAGTTGCGCACGGGCTTCGTCTTCCACCGGCACGCCGCGCGTCCACATCTTGATGGGCACGCCGCCTTCGGGTTGTTCGGTGTTGTAGTTGGTATCCATTTGATCTCGATTCAAAAAAGTAGCGCGACGAGGGATGGCAAGACTTTGCCTGACTCCGGTTGCCCGGAGCTGGGGCCTCGAACCCCACGGCTCACCGATGTAGTCCTGCCTGCATTCGCGCCTGAAACACAAAGGGCTGCCCCGTGGCGACAAGGTTGTGATGAGACATCGAACATTTTGTAGATGTAGTCCCATCGGCATTCGTCACGCGACAGCTTCAAAAGCTCCTTCTTCTCAACTCTGCGCCAGCGAGACCTTGTCGATCTCGCCGACCCAGTGCTCGGCGCCGGACTCGCCGGTCTTGCCTTGCGCAAACAGCGCCACCACCTCGAACACCGCATCCGAGAAGCCGCCGACATTCATGATGTCGCGCCGCTCCGCCGCCTGCGTCGTCGCGTACGGCTGGATGTCGATGCAGACCAGCCGCGCCTGCGGGTTACGCTGCTTGAGCGCTTCCCACTCACGCATCGTCTGCGTCGCACCACGACGGGTGGCGTCCATCCACGACTCGTTGTCCGACACCAGAACCACCAAGTCCACCATCGCGCGCTCCTTGTTCAGTAGCGCCAGCGGCGCGCTGCAATTGGTTCCCCCGCCACCGATCGACGCCAAGGCTTGCGCATTGGTCATCACCGAGTCGCGGCTGTTCAATGACAGCTTGACGACATCCTGCTCGAACGGCAGCACACGCGCCTGCGGGTTCTTGCGCAACACCGCCGCGGCCAACAGCGCGGCCATGTCGATGCAACGCACGGCCGACGTTGCCGAGCCGCGCTGGCCCGTCACGGCCGAGCTCATCGAGCCCGACACGTCGGGGCACACGACCACGCGACCGTCGAACGCACGGCACGTTGGCCAACGCATGCTCCATCGCATCCTGCAGCGCGTCGCGGATCACCATCGGCACGGCATCGCTGGCGGCCTTGTACGCCGCCAGCAACTGGTACGGCAGCACGCGCGCCTTCGCCACAGCCTGCGGATCACGCAGCTTCGCCGCGATCACGTCTGCCATGCCGTCAAGCTCGAACACACCGTGACGGGCAAAGGTGTTCAGGTTCTGACGCACCATCTGCCACGACCCGGTACGCGCGATCTGCGCCCACTGCGCCGCATTCAGCTCCAGCGCAGTCAGCATCTGGAACGGCACGTCCGGCAGCTCAGCCGTGGCGTCACGCTTGAAGCGCTCGAACGCCTGCGTGATCGGCGGCAGCGCGGCTTCGTCGAACGACTTGCCGATCAACCACGCGAACCACGCCGCACGCCACGCCTCGGCCGGCTTCGGGTGAACCATCTTCACCACGTCGGCCAGCGACGGCGTGTTGCCCACCGCGGCGTTCAGCAACTGCTTCTCGCTCGCCGTGAGCAGCCATTGCTGCACCAGCTTCTTCGGGCGCGCGCCGAGCGACTTGCGGCCGAGCGTGCCACTGCGCAGCATCTGCACGAAGGCGCGCAGCGTCTTGCCGTTATCGACCACGCGGCTGAACACTGCCGTCAGCAGCGACACGTCACGCACCGACAGCAGCGCGGCCAGCACCACCGGCATGTCCTTCATCTGCGCCGCTTGGCGCGCGTACGCCGCCGTCTTGGCAACGAAGCTCGCGTCCACGGTTTGGGCCAGCGTGGTCACCGCGTCGAGTTGCTGCTCGGCGTTGGCATAGAAGGTCTGGTTCAGGCAACCGGTGGCAGCGAGCTGCGCCAGTTGGTGCTTTGCGCTGAGCGCGTAGGCCGGTGCTTGCTCGTGGTTGCGCGCCGTGGCTTGCGGCAGCAGGGCGCCCTGGCGGGTCTGGAAGAGTTGGGTGTTGACCATGTTTTGCTCCGTGCATTCAACTTTGTGGTTCTTCTATTGCAACGGCTGTGCCAACACCCCGGCGTTGCTGCAAGCTGTTGATTTGCAAGGAAACATGCATCCTCTGTGCGTCATGTGGTTTGGCAAATACTAGAATGAAGGCTAGTCAAATATCCCGAAAGCTATGCCTAAGAAAACCGTCGTCATCGGCTTCCTCGGCAGCCAACTCGATGCCGGCCTCGGCGCCGGGCGCTGGGAGAAGTGGCGTCCCAGCGTCTCGCTCGTGCAGCACGAAGACACGCAGATCGATCGCTTCGAGCTGCTGTACTCGCCGCCACACGAAGGCTTGGCGCGCCACATCGAGCGCGACATCACAACCGTCTCGCCGCAGACGCAGGTGCGCCTGGTGTCGATGGCCGTGCAGGACCCGTGGGACTTCGGCGAGATGTACGGCGCGCTCTACGACTGGGTGCGCGGCTATGCCTTCGACACCGAGCGCGAGCAGTACTGGGCGCACATCACCACCGGCACGCATGTGGCGCAGATCTGCATGTTCCTGATGGTCGAGTCGCGCTTCATTCCGGGCGTGCTGCTGCAAAGCGCGCCGCCGAAGAAGCAGACGCGCAAGCAGCCCGGCACGGTGGCGCTGATCGATCTGGACCTGTCGCGCTACGACGTGCTGGCGCAGCGCTTTGCGCAAGAGCAGCGCGACGCGCTCGATTTCCTGAAGAGCGGCATCGCCACGCGCAACAAGGGCTTCAACGCGTTGATCGAAGAGATCGAACGTGTGGCCATCCGCTCACGCGCGCCGATCCTGCTCACCGGGCCGACGGGTGCGGGCAAGTCGCACCTGGCGCGGCGCATGTACGAGCTGAAGAAGTCGCGCCACCAGGTGAAGGGTGAGTTCGTCGAGGTGAACTGCGCCACGCTGCATGGCGACGGCGCGGCATCGACGCTGTTTGGCCACAAGAAGGGTGCGTTCACGGGGGCCGCGACAGATCGCCCCGGCTTGCTGCGCACCGCGCATGAAGGCGTGCTGTTCTTGGACGAGATCGGCGAACTCGGCCTCGACGAGCAGGCCATGCTGCTCAAGGCGGTGGAAGAAAAGCGTTTCTTCCCGATGGGCAGCGACCGCGAGGCGGCGAGCGACTTCCAGTTGATCGCCGGCACCAACCGCGACCTGCGCCACGACGTGGCGCAGGGTCGCTTCCGCGAAGACCTGTACGCGCGCATCAACCTGTGGGCCTACACGCTGCCCGGTCTGTCGGGCCGCCCCGAAGACCTGGAGCCCAACATCGAGTACCTGTTGGCGCGCGCCGGCGCCGAGAACGGCCGCGCCGTGCGCTTCAACGCCGAGGCCAAGACGCAGTACCTGCGCTTTGCGCAATCGGGCGACGCGCTGTGGAGCGGCAACTTCCGCGACCTCTCGGCAAGCATCACGCGGCTGGTGACCCTGGCCGATGGCGGGCGCATCACGACGGCGCAGGTCGAAGCCGAGGTGCAGCGCTTGCGTTGGTTGTGGCAACGCGGCGCGAGCGGCACGAACGATCTCCAAGCGCTGCTGTCACCAACGCAGCTCGAAGCCATGGACCTGTTCGACCGCCTGCAACTCAGCGCCGTGCTCGACGTGTGCCGCCAATCCCGCACCTTGTCCGATGCCGGCCGCAAGCTCTTCGACCGCTCGCGAACGCAGAGAAGCGTGGTCAATGACGCTGACCGGCTGCGCAAGTATTTGCAGAAGGTTGGGTTGAGTTGGGAGGCGGTGAGGCAGTAAGTACCCCTGGGCGCTCGGCGCCTTGGTTCATCAAGGAGACCGCCAGCGCCCGAGCCGTTGGCCGATGCGGTCGAAGACCAGATCGGCAACGACGGCGAGCAGCCCCACCACCAGCGCGCCCTGGATGACATAAGCCGTGTTGAAGCCCGACAGGCCGACGATGATCGGCGAGCCGAGGGTTTTGGCGCCGACGGTCGAGGCCACCGCCGCGGTGCCGATGTTGATGATCACCGAGCTGCGCACGCCGGCCAGCAGCACCGGCAGCGCCAGCGGCAGCTCGACGCGCACGAGGCGCTGCAGGCGCTCGAGGCCCAGGCCATCGGCGACGTCGATCACGCCTTTGGGCACCGACTCGATGCCGGCGATCGTGGCGCGCACGATCGGCAGCAGGCCATACAGCGCCAGCGCGATCAGCGCCGGCAGCGCACCGAAGCCGATCAGCGGCACGGCGATGGCGAGCACGGCCACCGGTGGGATGGTCTGCGCAATCGCCACCAGCGTTTCGACCAGCGGCCGGAACTCGCGCCCGGCGTCGCGCGTGACGAAGATGCCCGCGGCCACGCCGACAACGAGCGACAGCGCGCTCGACGCGCCGACGATCGCCAGGTGCGAGCCGAGCAGCGCGACAAAACTGTCCTGCTCGTACAGCGGCCGGTCGAGCGCAGGGAACATCGCTGCGAACAACGGCCGCAACAGCGGCATGCCGAGCACCAGCGCCGCCAACGCGGCCAGCAACCAGGGCAGCGGGTCGCGCAGCAGCGATGCGTGCGCCTTCATGAAGAACGCGGCAACAGCAGGTCGGCAAAACGAATCGCACCGAGCGCGCGGCCCGACGCATCGACCACCGGCAGCCGCTCGGCGCGGCGCTCGACAAACTGCGACAACGCGTCGCGCAGGCTCATCGCATCGACCACCGGCTCGCCTTCGGCATGCTCGCCCGCGCGCACTCGCTCGGCCACGCGGTGCAGTGCCAGCAGGCGCAGGCCGAGCTCGGTGCGGCCGAAAAATTCGCGCACGAAATCGTTGGCCGGCTGCGCCAGCAGTTGCGCCGGCGCGCCGTCCTGCACGACGCGGCCGTGGTCGAGCAGCACGATGCGCGTGGCCAGGCGCAGCGCTTCTTCGATGTCGTGCGTGACCAGCACGATGGTCTTGCCCGAGGCCTGATGGATGCGCGTCATCTCCTGTTGCAAGGCCGCGCGCGTGATCGGGTCGAGCGCGCCGAAGGGCTCGTCCATCAGCAGCAGCTCGGGGTCGGCCGCCAGCGCGCGCGCCACGCCGACACGCTGCTGCTGGCCGCCGGACAACTGGCTCGGGTACCGCGTGCGGTACAACGCGGGGTCGAGGTCGAGCAGGCGCAGCAACTCGTCGACACGCGCGGCGATGCGCGCGGCCGGCCAGCCGAGCAGCTCGGGCACGGCGGCGATGTTGCGCGCCACGCTCCAGTGCGGAAACAAACCGATCGACTGGATCGCGTAGCCCATGCGGCGGCGGATGTCTTCGGGCCGGAACGAGCGAATCTCTTCGCCGGCAAAAAGGATGCTGCCGCTGTCGTGCTCGACCAGGCGGTTCATCATCTTCAGCAGCGTCGATTTGCCCGAGCCCGACGCGCCGACGAGAACGACGAACTCGCCGCGCTCGATCGCGAGCGACACATCGTCCACGGCGCGCGTGGCAGCGAACGACTTGCCGACGTTGCGCAGCTCGATCACCGTGGCCGCCTTTGCACAGCCGCGCTCAGCAATCCGAGTGCGGCATCGGTCGCCATCGCCAGCGCCACCACCGGCAGCACGCCGAGCAGCACAAGATCGAGCGCGCTGCTCGTCAAGCCCTGGAATACGAGCGCACCAAAACCGCCGGCACCGATCAGCGCGGCGACGACGGCCAGGCCGATGAGCTGCACCGTGGTCACGCGCAGCCCCGACAACACCACCGGCAGCGCCAGCGGCACGCGCACGCGCCAGAACGTCTGGCGCCGCGTCATGCCGATGCCGGTGGCCGCTTCAACTGCAGACACCGGCACCTGTGTGAGGCCCGACGACGTGCCATGCACGATGGGCAGCAGCGCGTACAAGGTCAGCGCCACCGCGGCCGGCGCCAGGCCGATGCCTGTGACGCCCAGGCCCGGCAGCCATGCCGCCAACGCACCGAGCGGCGCGATCAGCAACGCGAAAAGTGCGATCGACGGCAGCGTCTGGATGATGTTGAGCGTGGCCAGCAGCGGCTTGGCAAATGCGGGGCTGCGCGCTGCCGCCACGCCCAGCGGCACGCCGATCGCCAGCGCCGGCAACAGGGCCGAGAGCACGATCTGCAGGTGGCGCTGGCCGGCCGCGTTGAAGACCTCGCGCCGGTTCCCGTACTCCTTCAACAACGACAACGCATCGAGCTGGCCGCTGACCAGCAGCCACAGCGCCGGCAACAACAGGCACGCCAGCGCCAGCGTGCGCCACGTCGGCGACAAGCCCAGGCGCTGCACGGCGTCGCACGCGGCCAGCCACGCCATCAGCGCCAGCACCCAGAAGCCGCCGCCGAGCGAGACGCGCGCCAGCGGTGACAGCGCGCTCGACTGTTGCATCGCCTCGCTGCCGGCGAGCCACGTCAGCCCGGCCAGCAGCAACGCGGCGGTGACGGCGACAACGCCGTGCACCCGACGCGATGACGGCATGAACGCGGCAACGGTCAGCAGCACGGCCGGCAACCACAGTGCATGCCGGCCGGTGCTCATCAACGCATGCAGCGCCACGCCGCTGCCCGAGACCAGGCGGTTCGGCGCCACGCTGACGAAGGACATGCCGGCAGCGGCCAGCAACGCGGCCACCACGATCGACAGCAGCACGCGGTTGTGAACCGTCGGCGCGAGCGGCCCCGTTGCCAGCGCCGCTGCCGGCGCCGGCGCCGCGCTCACTTGACGAGGCCCGTCGCCTTGAGGTGAGCCGCTGCAACCGCTTTCGCGTCACGGCCTTCGAGCGCGATCTGCGCGTTCAATCGTTGCAGCGTGGCGGTGTCGAGCGTCTTGAACAGCGGCGCGAGCAGCGTGGCGATCTTCGGTTGCCTGGCCAGCACCTCGGCGCGCACCACCGGCGCCGGTGCATACACCGGCTGCACACCTTTGCTGTCTTCGAGCACGACGAGGCCGAGCGCGGCCAGCGGGCCGTCGGTGCCGTATGCCATGGCCGCGTTGACGCCCGACGTCTGTTCGGCCGCAGCCTTGATCGTCGCTGCCGTGTCACCGCCGGCCAGCAGCAGCAACTGGTCTTGCGTCAGCTTGAAGCCGTAGGCCGTTTGAAATGCGGGCAGCGCATCCGGCCGCTCGGCGAACTCGGCCGACGCGGCCAGCTTGACCTTGCCGCCACCGGCCACCCACTGGCCGAAGTCGGCGAGCGACTTCAACTTCTGCGCCGCCGCAACGTCTTTGCGGATCGCGATCGCCCAGGTGTTGTTGGCCGGTGCCGGCGCCAACCAAACCAGCTTGTTCTTGTCCTGATCGAGCTGCTTGATGCGCTGAAAGCCGGCGTCGAGCTGCTTCCACGCCGGGTTCTTTTCATCGGCGTGAAAGAACGCGCCGTTGCCGGTGTACTCGGGGTAGAGATCGATCTCGCCGGCCACCAGCGCGCCGCGAACGATCTTGGTATTGCCGAGCTGCAGCTTGTTCTCGGTCTTCACGCCGCCGGCTTCGAGCACCTGCACCACCAGGTTGCCGAGCAACGCGCCTTCGGTGTCGATCTTCGAGCCGACACGCACTGCCTGCGCCTGCACCGCGCCGGCAAAGAACAGCAATGCCAGCAGGGCGTGCGCGCGTGCGCGCAAAAAAGTCCATGAGCTCATGCAAGCCTCCATCGTTGACGGACCACGGCGCCATGGTAGTGCGCCAAGGACGTGCTGCGAAGGCGAGAGCGGGCAACCGGCGTGCCCGGCGTAGCTCGTAGAGAAAGTTCAGCCGGCCAGCGTCAGCGCGCCCTGGTACAGCGCCATCAGCAGGGCCGCGCCGGACAGGTTCGCCACGGCAGCGCGCTGGCCCTGGTCCATGCGCAGGCCGAAGCGCACCGACAGGCAGCCCCAACCGATCATCAGCAGCAGCGCACCGGCGTCCGCCCGGTCGGTCGGCATCTGCAGCGCGTGCAGGCCTCCCATGGCCAGCACCCACAAGCCGGCAGCCATGACCGCGGCCGCGGTCAGCTCGGAGAATCGGGGACGGCGCAACGCGATGCCGAGGAAGTTCATGATCGAGAGCCACTCACTGTGAAGAACAAGCAGCGCATAGCCTAGGCGCAGTGCTGTTGGTGGCCGTGTGACCACGATCACGCTCGCAGCCAGCGGCGCTTGTCGAGTGGTTAGCAAACGATTCCGAAATGGCCTTAAGGCTTCATCGCCAGGCCGAGCGCCCATTGCTGCCACTGCGCCGCGCTGTCGCGGGTGGCCGCCGTTGCGTCGGCTGCGAGATGGGCGATCGTCGTCGCGACGATGCCTCGAATGTGGTCGGCCCGCTGGGTGCTGTCGGCGCTGGCGACGAGCTCGGCGAGCGCTTTGAGGTTGTCGGCCTTGGCAGCGTCGCCGTTGGCCCGGTGAGCCGCGCGCTCGGCAGCCGCCGTGTCGTTCGTGTCGTTGGTCATGAGTTGCCTTTGGGTTGATGCAGGGAAGGGTCCGCCTGGACGTGCGACGTCGAGTCAGGGCTGTGCGCCGCTCGCCACAAGCAAAAAGGCCCGCAGCACCTGTGCACTGCGAGCCTTTTGTGAATGCCGGCTCTTGGGGCCGGGCTCGAACCACGAACTAACAGGCCGCAAGTTTACCGCGTGACCAAAGCTTGACCTTTGCGTGAGCGGCGCGCGAAGCCCGGTGTGCCCAATGGGGAGCGATCGAGCTATCAGGACGACAACACAGGAGCCCGTCATGTTCTCAGCCACCGCCGTGACGATCGAACGCGACCCGCTGCCACGTGCAGCGGCACATCTCGGCTGCGCCGACGCCACGCCGGCACGCGGCCACGCGCGCGCCCTGGACATCGAGCGCCACCGCCGGGTGCTGATGAAGTACGCGCGCCGTTGCCTGCGCAGCGCCGCCGACGCCGAAGATGCGGTGCAGGACACCCTGGCCGCGGCGCTGGCGTCAACCGAGTTCGCCGGCCGCTCGTCGGCCAGCACGTGGCTGCACGGCATCCTGAAGCACAAGATCGTCGACATCTACCGCCGTCAGGCGCGCGAGCCGGTGCACGAGATGCCAGCCGAGGCGGAACTGCGCGACGAGACCAACGCCCTGTTCACGCCCGACGGGCACTGGCGCGAGACGCCGGTGCGCTGGGGCGACCCCGAGGCGGCGCTGGCCCGGCGCGAGTTCTACGACGTGCTCGACGGCTGCCTGGCGTGTCTGCCGCAGAACAACGCGCGCGCCTTCCAGATGCGCGAGCTGATGGGCCTGGACGTGGCCGAGATCTGCGACGTGCTCGGCATCACTTCGGACAACTGCCACGTCATGCTGCACCGCGCCCGCATGCGGCTGCGCACGTTGCTGGAGCAGCGCTGGTTTGCAACTCAGCCGAACTCGGCGAACTTGTAGCCCACGCTCCAGACGGTGAGGATGTAGCGCGGCTTGGCCGGGTCTTGCTCGATCTTGGCGCGCAGCCGGTTGATGTGCGAGTTGACCGTGTGCTCGTAGCCGATGTTCGAGTAGCCCCAGACCTTGTCGAGCAGCTGCGCGCGGTTGAAGACGCGGCCCGGGTGCGCCGCGAAGTGGGCCAGCAGATCGAACTCCTTGGCCGTCAGCTCCACCGGCCGGCCGGCCAGTGTGACCACGCGGCGATCGAGGTCGATCGACAGCTCGCCCGCGCTGAGCGCGGCCGGCGGCGGCTTGGCGGCCGCGGCGGCCATCGCGTCGACGCGGCGGAACAAGGCTTTCACGCGCGCCACCAGCTCGCCGACGGAAAAGGGCTTGGTCAGGTAATCGTCGGCGCCGAGTTCCAGGCCGAGCACGCGGTCGAGCTCGGAGGCTTTCGACGTCGTCATCAGGATCGGCAGGTAGTCGGCGCCGGCACGCAGGCGCTTGCAGATCTCCAGGCCGTCGAGGCCGGGCAGCATGACGTCAAGGATCACCAGGTCGAAGGTCTGCGCCTGCGCGCGCGCCAGGCCGGCCGCACCGTCGTCGGCCAGGTGCACCTCGCAGCCCAGATCAACCAGGTGCAGGCGCACGAGTTCGGCGATGTCGCGGTCGTCCTCGATCACCAGGACGCGGCGGGGCTTTTTCGCTTGCATCGGTAGGGGCAGGGTGGCGCCGTGGGGTCGCGCCCGTATCGCGTGACTTTCACATTTTGATCACATCGCTGCCGGCCGCTTGCGTGGCGCCCTCGACGGGCCTAAGGTCATGAGGTCGACAAGCCGTGCCGAAAGAACAAGGTGAGCCTGCGGTCCAGGGGTGACGCGCTCGCAGTTCGGAGCAGCGCCTTCGAAGAACAAGACGAACTCGCCCGCGACGAGCGATTCGTGCTCTTGCGCGCGCGCCGCGCCAGCGACGGCGCCGCCGTGCTGCTCAAGCAGCCGGTCGAATCCGCCGCTGCACAAGCCGACGCGCACCTGCTCGCGCGCGAGTTCGAACTGCTGCGCAGCCTGCCCGTCGAGGCCGTCACGCGGCCGATCGAGCTCTGCCTCGACGCCGGGCGCACGACCCTCGTGCTCGAGGACCACGGCGCGCGCACGCTGGCGGCGCTGGCCCGCGAGAGCGCGCCGCCGCTGGGCTGGGTGCTCGACTACGCGCTGCAGTTGGCCGCGGTGCTGACCGAGTTGCACCGCTGCGGCGTCGTGCACCGCGGCCTGCGCCCGCAGGCGGTGCTGGTCGAGGGGCCGGCGCGGCGCATCCGCCTGTGGGCGTTCAGCGACGCGGCGCGCAGCCCCGCCGAGGCCGCGATACCGCTGTCGCCGCGCCTGTACCGCAGCCGGCTGGCCTATGCGGCGCCGGAGCAGACCGGCCGCATCGGCCATGCCTGCGACCACCGCAGCGACTTCTATTCGCTCGGTGTGCTGCTCTACGAGCTGCTGTGCGGGCGCCTGCCTTTTGACAGCGCCGACCCGCTGGCCGTGATCCACGGTCACGTGGCGCGCCTCCCGCCCGCGCCGGCCGAGATCGAGCCGTCGCTGCCGCTGCCGCTGTCGCAGATCGTCATGAAGCTGCTGGCCAAAGCCCCCGAGGAACGCTATCAAAGCGAGCAGGCGCTGCAACGCGACCTGCTGCGCTGCCGCCAGGAGTGGAGCCGGCATGGCCGCGTACTGCCGTTCGAGATCGGCGCGCGCGACGTGCCCGCGTTATTCGCCGTGCCGCGCCGCCTCTACGGCCGCGACGCCGAGCGCGCGTTGCTGCACTCGGCCTTCGAGCGCGCGCGCCAGGGCCGCGCGCGGCTGTTGCTCGTCGCCGGGTATGCCGGCGTCGGCAAGACCGCGCTGATCCAGGAGCTGCACGAGCCCGCGGCCCGTTCCCAAGGCCTCTTCGTCAGCGGCAAGTTCGACCAGCTCTCGGGCGATGCGCCGTATCGCGCGCTGACGCAGGCGCTGCGCCAGCTCGTGCAGCGCGCGCTGGCCGAGCCGGCGCCGCAGTTGGCGCAGCGGCGCCAGCGCCTGGCCAGCATGCTCGGCGACAACGTGGCCAGCGTCGCCGCGCTGATCCCCGAGCTGGCGCTGATGCTCGGTGAGCCGTCGCCGTCGCCGCTGCCGCCGAGCGCCGCGTCGCTGCCGCCGGCCGAGGCGCACAACCGGTTGACACGCGCCTTCGGCCAGTTCGTCGCCAGCCAGGCCAGCGCCGAGCAGCCGCTGGTGCTCTTCCTCGATGACCTGCAATGGGCCGACGCCGGCTCGCTGCAATTGCTCGAATCGATGCTGGCCAACCCGGCGTTGCAGCACCTGCTGCTGGTGGGCGCCTACCGCGACAACGAGGTCGAGCCCGGTCATCGCCTGCTCAGTGCGGTGGCCGCGCTGCACGACGCCGGCGTACCGATCGAGCGTATCGACGTGGCGCCGCTGGCGCTGCCCGCGCTGACGCAGCTCGCCGCCGACAGCCTGCATGTCGAGCCCGACGCTGCCGCGCCGCTGGCCGAGTTGCTGCTGGCCAAGACCGCAGGCAACCCCTTCTTCACGACGCAGTTCCTGATGTCGCTGCACCGAGACGGGCTGATCGCCTTCGATGCCGAGCAGGCGAGTTGGGGCTGCCGGCTCGACCGCGTGGCCGCCGCCGCCACCACCGACAACGTGGCCGACCTGATGAGCCGCAAGATCGACCGCTTGGCGCCGGTGACGCGCCGCGTGCTGACACTGGCCGCCTGCATCGGCCACCGCTTCGATGCGCGCACCGTCGCGGTGGTCAGCGAGCAGGGTCTGCAAGCGACGCTGAGCGACCTGGCCGATGCCGCGCTCGAAGGCCTGATCACCGCCGAGGACGAAAACACCTTCGTCTTCCTGCATGACCGCGTGCAGCAAGCGGCCTACGCGCGCATCGCGCCCGAGCGGCGGCCGCAGGTGCATCTGTCGGTGGGGCGCTTGATGCTGGCGCAGCGGCAGGCCGGGTTCGACGACGAGCAACTGTTCGACATCGTCTCGCACCTGAACCTCGGCGCCGCGCTGATCGAGTCGCGTGCCGAACGGCTCGACCTGGCGCGCCTGAACCTCAACGCCGGCCGCCAGGCGCGGCAGGCCTCGGCCTTCGGCTCGGCGCTGGCCTACTTCAACGCCGGCATCGCCATGCTGAACGACACGCACTGGCACTCGCACCACGAACTCGCCTTTGCGCTCTGGTTCGAAGCCGCGCAATGCGAGTACCTCGGCGGCCACTTCGACGCGGCCGAGCAGGCAATGGCCACGCTGCTGCAACACGCCGTGGGCGCACTCGACCGCGCGCGAGTGTTCAGCCTGCGCATGGTTCAGCAGGAGAACCAGGCGCGTTATGCCGACGCGCTGGCCAGCGCGCGCGAGGGCCTGGCGTTGTTCGACATGGCCCTGCCCGAAGACGAAGCCCACAAGCACGCCGCGCTGGCGCAGGAGACCCAGGCCATCGAAGCCCTGATCGGCACGCGCGCGAACCGCACGATTGCCTCGCTGATCGAGCTGCCGACGATGCACGACGACGGCATGCGCATGGTGATGAGCATCCTCACCGACATCTGGTCGCCGGTCTACATCCTCGGCGACGCCGTGCTGGCGCGGCTGATCTCGGCGCGGCTGGTGCGCCTGACGCTGCAACACGGGCAATGCGAAGAGTCGGCCTACGGTTACGTCACGCATGCCATCACCGTCGGCCCGGTGCGGCGCGACTACGAGGCGGCCTACGCCTTCGGCAGCCTGGCGCTGCAAGTCAACCAGCGCTTCGGCGACCGGCGCCGCCGCGCCAAGATCCACCAGCAGTTCCATGCCCACGTCAACCTGTGGTGCCGGCCGATGCAAAGCTGCACCCAGTACGCCCAGGAAGCCTGCCGCAGTGGTCTGGCCAGCGGCGACTTTCTCTACGCGGCGTATGGCGCCTCGACCGAATCGTGGCCGGCCATCGTCTCGTGCCAGAACCTGGGCGACTGCGTGCGCAGTCTGGAGCCGAATCTCGCGCTGGTGGTGCAACTGCGCAACACCGCCTTTGCCGATGCGTTGCGCATGGTGATGGCGTGGGCGCGCGCGCTGCAAGGTGCCACCGAAGCGCCGCTGTCGCTGTCGCACACCGAAGGCGACGGCTTCGACGAAGCCGCCTACGCCGCGACCTACCGCGACAACCCGTTCTTCTCGATGTTCCACGCCATCGCGCGGCTGCATCTCGGCTGCCTGCTCGACGAGCCGGCGCAGGCGCTGGCCGCCGTGCGCGCCGTGCGCCGCAGCGCGCACCGGCTCACGGGAATGATCTGGAGCGTGCTCTTCGATTTCTGGGGCAGCTTGACGCTGGCAACTCACCTCGACCGCGCGGCCGACGCGGCCGAACGCGAAGACTGGCTCGCCGTGATGCGCGCGGCACAGGCCTCGCTGGCGGTGCTGGCGCGCAGTTGCGCCGTCAACTTCCGCTGCCACGCGCTGCTGCTCGACGCCGAGCTCGAACGCATCGGCGGCCGGCAAGACGCGGCCCTCGACCGCTACGAGCAGGCCATCGCCCAGGCCGACGAAGCCGGCTCGGTGCAGCAACAGGCGCTGGCCAACGAGCTGTTCGCCCGCTTCTGGCTCGGCCGCGGCAACCGCGGCATCGCCGCGTTGTACCTGCGCGCCGCGCTCGCGCATTACCGCGCGTGGGGCGCGCAGGCCAAGGTGCGCCGGATGATCGAGCGCCACGGCAGCCTGCTCGGGCCCGCCGCCGCGGCCCCGCGGCCAACCACCGCGATCGACGGCAACCTCGACCTGGCGACCATCGTCAAGGCCGCGCATGCGATCGCCGAGACCTGCGAGCTCGAGCGCCTGCTCGAACGCTTGCTGCAGATCGCGATCGAAAACGCCGGTGCGCGCCGCGGCCTGCTGATCGAAGAGGCCGACGGCGTGCTGCGTATCGTCGCCGAAGGCCGCAGCGACGGCAGCCCGGTGACGCTGCTGCAGGGCACGCCGATCCTCGACGAGCCGGCGCGCTGCAGCCGCGCCGTGGTGGACTACGTCTGGCGCACGCGCGCCAGCCTGGTGATCGACGACGCCACCGCCGACGAGCGCTTTGCGGGTGATGCCTACGTGGCGGCCACGCGATTGAAATCGGTGCTCTGCCTGCCGATCGTTCACCAGGGTGAGGTCAGCGCCATGCTCTATCTGGAGAACGATCTCGCGCGCGACGCGTTCGATCCGCAGCGCATCGAGCTGATCCAGGTGCTGATGGCGCAGGGCTCGATCTCGCTGGCCAATGCGCGCCTGGCGCACCGCATGCGTCAGGAGATGAGCGAGCGCCAGCGCGCCGAGGACACGCTGCGCGCCATCGAGTCCGGCACCGCGGCCGTCACCGGCGCCGACTTCTTCCGCGCGCTGGTGCGCAACCTGGCGCGTGCGCTGGGCGTGCGCTACGCCTTCGTCGCCGAGTGCTGCGCCGGCGCCGGCGGCGCGCGCGCGAGGGCGCGCATGCGTGCCTTCTGGAAGGGCGACCGCTTCGGCAGCGAACTGGAATATGCAACCCGCGGCACGCCTTGCAGCGACGTGCTCGAAGGCAAGACCTGCCACCACGCACACGACGTGCAGGCGCTGTTCCCCGAAGATCAAAGCCTTGCCTGGTGGGGCGCCAAGAGTTACCTCGGCATGCCGCTGCTCGGCGCCGACGGCGAGGTGATCGGCCACATGGCGGTGCTGGACGACCGCTCGCTGCTCGATCCGAGCGTGGCCACCTCGGTGATGAGCCTGTCGGCCGGCCGCGCCGGCGCCGAGCTCGAGCGCTTGAAGGCCGCTGAAGGGCAGCAGCGCGCGCTGGCCGAAGTCGAGGTGCTGAAGAACCGGCTGCAGGAGGAGAACATCTACCTGCGCCGCGAGCTGATCGCCAACGTCTCGCACGATCTGCGCAGCCCGCTGGCGTCGCTGCGCGGCTATCTCGAAACGCTGCTGCTCAAGGAGCAGGCACTGAGCGAGTCCGAGCGCCGCAGCTATCTCGAGATCGCGCTGCGCCAGTCGCAGCATCTGCAGACGCTGATCAGCGAGCTGTTCGAGCTGGCGCGGCTGGACTTCGAGGGCTATCGCATCGACGCCGAGCCGGTGCAACTCGGCGAGCTGGCGCGCGACGTGGCGCAAAAGCTCGGTCTCGCCGCGCAGGCGCGACAGGTCGCACTCGATCTCGACATCGAACCCGAGCTCGGCCTGGCGCGCGCCGACATCGGCCTGATCGAACGCACGCTCGACCAACCTGATCGACAACGCGCTCGCGCACACGCCGGCCGGCGGGCGCATCGTGCTGTCGATGCGGGCGCAGGGCGAGCGCGTGGCGCTGTGCGTCGCCGACAACGGCAGCGGCATCGCCGCACACGACCTGCCGCGCATCTTCGAGCGCTTCTACCGCGCCGACAACAAGGCGCGCACGCGCGACGACAAGGGCAGCGGGCTCGGCCTGGCGATCGTCAAGCGCATCGTCGAGCTGCATGGCAGCGCGATCCGCGTCGACAGCGCGTTGGATCGCGGTACCCGGTTCGGGTTCGACCTGCCGCTGGTGTAGCAAGCGAAGGCTAGGCAGCTGAGCCTCCTCGCCGCCCGATGCACCGAGGCTGCGCTGGGTCTTCCGCTCGCTGCGCGCCCGTGTCGATCTGGCCGATAGAGATGCCGTCTGGCGCACGATGGACGACGCGGCCGCGCCATGAGCTGCGCGCTCGATGTCAACCTGCTGCTGGCCGCCCGCGGCAACCTCGTGCCCGACGTGCCGCGATCGGACCGCGCACCGCGCCGCCGCCCGTGCCGCAAACATGACGCCGCCGTGACCGGCAAGTGACCTTTGCTTCATACCGTGGCTTTGCGTGCAACTCGCCGCAACCCACCACTTCCTGCCGGAGGAAAGAACATGAAGCTCGACATCAATCGATCCCTCGCGCCGACGGCTTTGGCCGCGGCCCTGTGTCTGTTGGGCCTGTCGGCCACGGCCGACGAGGGCGCCAGCCCCAGCCAGTTGCGACGATTCATCGACCAGCAGGTCGGCGGCATCGACAAGTTGAAGGTGCCGGCCAATGACGCCGACCTGCCGCAGCCGCGGCGCGGCGACGGCAGCCTCGACCCGTTCTTCCAGAACACCGAGGCCAAGCGCTACCTCGGCAAGGCGCTGTTCCACGACCCGGCGCGCATGGTCAGAGTGCGCCCGCAGTTCGGCGGCGTGCTCGCCACGGCCGGATCGGCCTCCTGCGCCAGTTGTCACCTGGGTGAAGCGGCGTCGAAGGCCGGCACGCTGCTCAACTTCGCCCTCGGCGGCGAGGGGCGGCACTACACCGATGCCGACGGCAACTTCATCCCGCGGCGGCGCGCGCGCACCGATCTGCTGCCGCCCTTGCGGACCACGCCGCTGTTCCCCGGCGACGCGCTGGTCGATTCGCTGCCGACGCTGACGGACATCTGGCGCAGCGAAGGCAACGTCATCGTCGGCACACCGGCGCTGCAGTTCAAACTGCCGCCCGGCGGCGAGCTGCTGGCTACCGGCCGCCTCGACGCGCTGGACAGCGTCGGCCGCAACGCGCCCGGCGTGATCGGCTCAGCCTTCAACAACCGCCTGCTGCTCTTCGGATTGGCCGGCGAGCCGCATGCCACACCCGGCGGTCTGAATCCGTTCAACCATCCGGCGCAGGAGAACGTCGGTTTGCTGCTGATGGACGCGCACCGCTTGCTGGAAAACCAGTCGGCCACGCTGCAAAGCTTCGCCACGTATCGTCAACTGTTCCGCGAGGCGTTCCCCGACGAAGCCGCGCAGGCGCCGGGCTGCACGCCGCAGGCGGTGCCTGCCGCCGGAGCCTGCGACGCCCTGATCAACGACATCACCGTGTTGCGCGCAGCGGCGACCTTCCTGCGCACCACGGTGACGCGGGACACGCCCTGGGACCGCTTCCTCGGCGGCGACAACGGCGCGCTCAGCCCCAACCAGCGCCGCGGCGCCAAGCTGTTCTTCACCGCTGCCGACCAGGGCGGTGCGGGCTGCTACGGCTGCCACAGCGGGCCGATGCTCAACAAGCAGGTCAACGACCCGGACGTCGCCGGTGTCGGCCAGTTCGTCGAAGAGAACTTCTACAACCTGGGCCTGGGCGACCATCCGGTTCAGGCGCTGAATCGCGCGGCCCGCAACGACCCCGCCTTCCGCGATGTCGGCCGCCAGGAAGTCACCTTGCGTGACAGCGACGCCTTCAAGTTCCGCACGCTGACGCTGCGCCAGTTGAAGGACGCGCGGCTGTTCTTCCACGACGGATCGTTCAACAAGGTTCGCGACGTGGTGCAGTACTTCAACGCCGGCGTGCCGCTGGACGCACGCTCGGCCGCGGCACCGACGCTGTCGAGCCGCTTCACGCAGCCGCGCGGCGCGGGCTCGGCGCGCGGCCTGGGCCTGAGTCAGGACCAGGTGGACGACATCGCCGACTTCATCGAGAACGGCCTCTACGACCCGGCGTTCGCCAAGTTCGACCCGAAGGCGCCGACGACCTTCTTCCAGTTGAGCCCGATCGACTTCACCTACTCGAAGTACCGCCCCGACCTGGCCGCACTCGGTGCCGTCGACGGCCGTCCGCCGAGCGGCATGCCGCAGGACAACGACGATGCGCTGTCGCGGCGCGACGCGGGGCTGGAGTTCCTCGACGTGACGGCGCAGGCGCATGTGAGCCTGATGCGCTCGCAAGACCACGGCCGCCGTGCCGAGCGCAGCTACCGCATCACGAACAACAGCACGTCGGTCATCGACACGCATCTGTTGGTGATTGCGCGCGGCCTGTCCGGCCGGGCGCGGCTGGAGAACGCCAGCGGCACGACGGACAGGGGCGAACCGTACCTGCGCCTGTTCCTGCCCGACGGCGTGTTGAAGCCGGGGCAGAGCATCGTGGCGACACTCGTCTTCGCCGGGCGACCTCACGGCGGGCGGGGCGAGGGCGAGCAGCACCGCGATGAGCGGCACCAGCACGAGCGGTCGCTGAACTACAGCCTCGTGCTGCTGTCGGGGCAAGGCAAGCCGTGAGAGTCTGGACGGCGCTCGTCGCGGCCGGTCAGGCCGCGGCTGCGGCCCGCGCGACGAAGCGCTCGGCGAGCGGGCTGGCCGGGCGCATCGCGGCGCGCTCGGCCGCCAGCGCTGCGGCGAGCGGCCGATCGCCGCCGCGCAGCGCCGCCTCGATCAGCGTCAGGTCGAGCAGGTCGCGCTGAGCGTGGCTGCCGCCGAAGCGATGCGCGCGCGAGCGGATCGGCCGCAGCAGCGCGACGACGCTCGCGTGGTCGCCCGCCACGAAGGCCTGCACGGCGCGCGTCGCGGCCTCGCCGACCTCGGTGGTGAAGGCGCGGTTGTCGCCGTCGCATCGTCGCGGCCGTCGCAGGCCAGCACGGCGCGCTGTGTCTCGCGCAGTTGCGCGGCGAGCTCGCTGCGCCCGGCGCTGGCAAAGGCCATCATCGCGTGCAGGTCGTTGAAGGCATAGTTGCCCGCGCCGGCATGCGGCGCCCAGCGCTCGGCCAGCGGCAGCCACCGGTCGCCGACGTCCACGCCGCGCAGCGCGAGGCGCCACAGCAGCGCGCTCTGGTCGATCATGTCGAGCACGACGCCCGAGCCCGGCCCGCCGATCGACGCGTCGTACAGCGCCAGCACCTCGTCATGCCGGTCCTGCTCGAGCTTGAACAGCGCCAGGTGCCACCAGTTGTGCACCGCGAAGAAACTCTCGCGCGACCAGTGCGCCGCATTCGGCTCGAGCCAGGCGATGCCGGCGTCGGGCGCATTGCGCATCTCGTGTACATGCGCCACCGCATGCCAGGCCCAGGTGTCGCGCGGCTGCAGCTCGATCGCACGGCGTCCGGTGCGCTCGGCCTGCGCGTAGTCGCCGGTTTCTTCGAGCCCGAAGGCGTGCATGCCGAGCACCGCATGGTGGCCGGGCATGGCGTCGTTCCAGTGCGGCCGCACGCGCGCGATGCGGTCGCGCAGCAGGCGCGAGTCGCCGGTGAAGAAGTCCACCTGGTGGCCGGCCTGCAGCGCGAGCAGGTCGCGCGGATGCTGCGCCGACAGGTCCTCCAGCAGGCGCGCGCCATCGCGCCAGCGGCCGGCAGCGACGAGCGCGGCGGCGCGCGCATGCATCCGCTCGCGATCGGTTTCGGCATGGCGCGCCGCGGCTTCGGCCGCCTCGCGCGCGGTGGCGAGCGCCGGCGCCTCGGTGCCCAGCAGGTGCAGCCAGGCGCGCAGCGTGTGCGCGATCGACATGCCCGGCGCCTCGGCCAGGGCGCGGTCGATCGTCGACGAGCGGGTCGCCGATCAGGCAGCGCAGCTCGTGCGCGGCCTGCTCGTAGTGGTCGATCGCAGCGCCGGTGGCGCCGCTCACCGGATGGCCCAGGGTGTCGATCAGCGTCTTCATGTTCAGGTTGCTCCGGGTTCAGGCGATCGCCGCGGCGGCGGCGATCGAAGTGACAAAGCGGCTCATATCGAGGGCGAAGCGTTGCGGCTCTTCCCAGTGCATCGCATGGCCGGCGTCGGCATATTCCGCGAGCCGTGCGGTGCGGATCAATCCCAACATCGCCTGCTGGTCGGCGGCCGAGCAGAACGCATCGTGCCGGCCGCAGACGATCAGCGTGGGCACTGCGATCTCGCGCAGGCGCGCCGAGAAGTCGTCGCCGATGAAGCCGGCGAAGGCGTCGCGCCAGACCCGCGCCGGCACCTTCAGGCTCTCGGCGACGAAGCCGCCCTGCATCGACGCGGCGATCGGCTGTGCGAGCGTGCTGCGCTGGAAGTCGCGCGCAAAAGCGTCGGGCACCGGGTCGGTGAGCGGCACGATCTGCTCGCGGTGGAATTGCAGCAACTCCGGCGGCCGGCCGAACCACGGCATCGTGCCGGCCAGCAGCAGGCCGGCGACGCGCGACGGGTGGTCGATCGCGCAGCGCATCGCGTTGACGCTGCCCATCGAGTGGCCGACGAGCACCGCACGCTCGATGTCCATCGCGTCCATGAAGGCCGCCACGTCGGCGGCGAAGTCGGCGGGCCGGTAGCCGCCGTCCGGCTTGTCGCTGCCACCATGGCCGCGTTGCGTGAGCGCGATCACGTGCAGCTCGGGCGGCAGGTGCGGCAGCACCGGCTCGAAGGAGCGCCACGAGTCGGTGACGCCGTGCAGCGCGACCACCGGCGTGGCGGAGCGGTTGCCCTGTTCGGCGAACTCCAGCCGCACGCGGCCGGGGAGTTGGATTTGACGAACGGTGGATCTCATCGCGGGGCTCCTGCACGGGTGGCGGCGGGGCGTGACACGTCGCGCGCCAGCAGCATGTCGAGCACGCGCGCCGAGGCGCCGTCCCAGAAGCCGGTGGCGTGCTCGAAGCGGCGCGGGTTCTCGAAGCTGCCGAAGAGCATGTCGATCAACGGCAGGTCGGCATAGTTCTTGGCGTGGATGCCGCGCGCATGGTGGATCGTGTGGCTCTCCGGGCGCTGCACGACGTAGCCCAGCCAGCGCGGCGTGCGCAGGTTGGCGTGCTGGAAGATGCCGAGGAAGGTGACGACGAGGATCGTCGTCGTCGCTGCTGCCGGCGGCAGGCCGAGCAGTGTCAGCGCCACGCTCGGCACCAGCGTCCAGCCGACGATGTCGAGCGGGCTGAACCAGAACGCGCCGTACACGTCGAGCCGCTCGGCGCTGTGGTGCATCTGGTGCGAGACGCGGAACCAGGCATCGACGCTGTGCATGCCGCGGTGATAGCCATAGGCGAACAGCTCGTAGACGACGAGGCCGAGCGCGGCGGCGGCCCAAGTGGGCCAGGCGGAGAGGTCGAACATCTGCAGCGGCGCGAGCGCGTCGGCCCAGAGCAGCGGCAGGTAGGACGACAGCAGGAAGTACGCCGCGAACACGGCCAGCGCGCGCGTTCGCCAGCCGCGCACGCGCGGCAGCGGGCGGCCGGGGAAGAAGTGTTCGGCGAGCGCGAGCGCGGCGAACAGGGCGAGCATCGTCAGGGTGATCGGGTCGAACAACAGTTCGAGAGGGGTCGGCATGGGAGCGCTCCGGTGAGAGGGTGAATGAGGCACAACGAGGAGGGTGAGTCTGCGCAGGCAGCGGCTCGCCGCACAGCGGCGTTTCGGCAAGAATCCGTTCATTCCTGCCACGCCGAGGCGTGCATGATCAATCGACCGATCACCGTGGCCCTGCTCGCGATGCCCGCCGTCACCGCGGCGACGCTGTACGGCTTCCACGATTGCTTTGCCGGCGTGAATCGCGACTGGTCGATGCTGCACGGCGGCCATGCCGAGTCGCCGTTCCGCTCGATGGTGGTGAGCCGCGACGGCCAGCCGCTCGAAGGCGCGAACGGCGTGCGCATCGTGCCGCAGGCGTCGTTCAACGACTGCGGCACGCCCGACGTGGTCTGCGTGACCGACATCGCGGTGCCGCCCGGCGAGCCGCTCGGCACGGTCTATGACGCCGAGGTCGATTGGCTGCGCGAGCGCCACGCACAGGGTTCGATCCTCGCGTCGTCGTGCTCGGGCGCGGTGCTGCTGGCGCGCACCGGTCTGCTCGAAGGGCTCGATGCCACGTCGCACTGGGCCTACTGCGATGCGCTCAAGCGCGACCATCCGGGCACCCGTTGGCACCCGGAACGGGGCCTGCTGTTCGCCGGCGCCGGGCAGCGCATCGTGATGGCCGGCAGCGGCATCGCCTGGCACCAGCTCGTGATGGCGCTGATCAGCCGCTTTGCCGGCGCCGAGGCGGCGATGCAGGTGGCGCGCATCAACCTGATCGACTGGGCCGCCACCAGCCCGATCGCCTATGCGTCGCTGCGCCATGGTGCGCAGTCCGCCGACCCGGTGGTGGCCGCGGCGCAGGCCTGGGCCGCAGAGCACTACCAGCACGAGGCGCCGGTGGCGCAGATGGTTGCGATCTCGGGCCTGGCTGAGCGCACCTTCAAGCGCCGCTTCGCGCAGGCCACCGGCATGGCGCCGCTCGACTACGTGCAGCACCTGCGCTTGGAGGAGGCCAAGCAGATGCTCGAGTCGGGCGCGGCGTCGATCGAGTCGATCGCCTTCGAGGTGGGCTACCGCGACGCGAGCTTTTTCAACCGGCTCTTCCGCCGCAAGGTGATGATGTCGCCAACGCAGTACCGGCGCCGCTTCGGCGGCCTGAAGTCGCGCCTGCGCGAGGCCGGCAGCAGCCTCGGCGGCGCGGGGAGGGACAGCCCACCGCGCGCTGCCGAGTAGCTGACACGACCGCAGTCAATGCAGCGGCGCGAGCGCCTCGGCCGTCGCCTTGCCGATGCTGCGGCCCTGACGGCGGCCTTGCCTGATCGCATCCTCGAAGTGGATGCCGGCGTACAGCCGCGACAGGCCGTTCTCGTCGGCGGCCTTCGAGAAGCCGCGGTAGTGGCGCGTCACGCCCGGCAGCGTCAGGCTGGTCATGCCATAGCGCACGCGGTCACCGAAGAGGTCGATCAGCACCTCGGCCGCGGCCCAGCCCAGCACCGTGTGCGTGGACGGGTAGTCGGGCACCGGCGGCGTGACGAGCAACGGCTGCCAGGCGGCGTCGGCTTCGGTGCGCGGGTTGCCGTCGCCGGCCGCGGCGTGGATGGCCGTGATCGGGCGCCAGAAGCGGTGTCTGTACTTCTCGTCGAAGCCGGCGATGAAGCCGTCGGCCATCGCGAAGTGCAGCAGCGTGAAGGCACGCGCGGCTTCCCAGGCATCGACGCCGCGCTGGCGCATCACGCTGTTGGCGATGCGGTTCCAGCCCAGCGGCGAGTCCTCGTACCAGAACTTCGCGATCTGCGATTGTTCGGCCGTGCGCGTGCTGCTGTTGACGTGGCCGACGTCCTTGACGAGCGCGAAGTCGCGTGCGTAGCGGGTACTCGACACCGCCTGCGGCCCTTCGAGCGCGTGCTCGCGCAAGTCGATGACGAAGGGCGTGACGCCGCCCCAGCCGGGCTGCGCCGCGAAGTCGAACGGCGCGGTGAACTGGTACTCGCCGGTGCCGGGCTTGGGCACGTACGCAGTCGCCGCGCGGTCGGCACCGTCGTTCTGGCGGCGGTTCAGCGTCGCTGCCGCAGCCGCCTGGCCGGTGGCGATGCCGGTGGTTTTGGCCTGGCCGTCGCGCACGTTGGCCAGCGCGCGGCCGTAGGCGGTTTCGACCAGCGCCGCCTGCTCGGGCAACAGCCGCACCAGCACGTCGCGCGCCGCCGCGGCCACCGCCGCATCGGGCGAGGCCTTGGGCGCTGCCGCCAGGCCCGGCGTGTACGACGCATAGCGGCGGTCGATCGCGTTCAGTGCGTCGTGCATCGACGCATGCAGGATCGCCAGCGTGCGCGACTGCGCCATCGGGTTGGTGCCCTGGCTCGGCGTGAACGCGGCTTCGGCCACGCTGTTCCAGTGGACCACGGCGTTGACGTGGCGCTGAGGGTGGCGTGCGCTCGTGGCGTCTTCGGCGAGGGCCGGCGCCGCAGCAGCGAGCGCGGCACCGAGGCTGGCCGCGACGGTGGCGTTGAGCAGGCCGGCGACAAAGGCGCGCCGGGGCTTGAGGGAGGTCTTCATGGTGGGGCTTCCTTGCTCGCGATAGGGAGCGGTTGAACGAGGCGCTCATGGTTGCGAAATGCCTCTGTTCACGGCAGAGTCGAACGCGCCCGAAACCGGTTCGTTCGTGCCATGCCCAAGCCCTCGACCCACCGCCACGTCTGCCTGCTGGCGCTGCCCGATGCGGTGGTGTCAACGCTGGCGGGCATCTACGACGTGCTCAACACGCGCGCCTTGATCGGTCCGTCGAGCCCCGGAGCGTGCGCGCCGTTTCTGGTCGAGATCGTCGGCGAGGCGGTGGGCCCGATCGAATTGGCCAGCGGTGTGCCGATCCAGGTGCAGCGCTCGGTGGACACGATCGGATCGACCGACATCGTGATCGTGCCGTCGGTGCTGCTGCGCGGGCAAGGCTGGCAGAAGGGCCGCTATCCGCGGCTGGTGGACTGGCTGCAGCGCATGCACGCGCGCGGCGCGCTGCTCTGCTCGGCCTGCTCGGGCATCTTCCTGCTGGCCGAGACGAGCCTGTTCGATGGCCGCGACGCCACCGTGCACTTCGGCTACGCGCGCGAGTTCGCCGCCGTGCATCCGGCGGTGTCGGTGCATCCGCAGCGGGTGCTCGTGATCTCGGGCCTGCGCGAGGAGCTGATCAGCTCGGGCGCGTCGTCGACCTGGCACGATCTGGTGCTCTACCTCATCGCCCGTTTTGCCGGCGCCACCGAAGCGCAGAACGTGGCGCGCATGTACGCGCTGCAATGGCACCACGACGGCCTGGCGCCCTACATCACCTTCGAAGGCAAGAGCGACCATGGCGACGCCGAGATCGAAGCCGCGCAACGCTGGCTGGCCGAGCACTTCCCCGTGGGCAGCCCGGTGGAGGAGATGATCAAGCGATCCCGGCTCGCCGAACGTACCTTCAAGCGGCGATTTAGCGCCGCCACCGGCATGACGGCGATCGACTACGTGCAGCGCCTGCGCGTCGAAGACGCCAAGCGCCGCCTGGAGCGCAGCGACGACTCGGTGGACGACATCAGCTGGCGCGTCGGCTACGAAGACCCGGCGTTCTTCCGGCGCCTGTTCAAGCGCACCACCGGCATGGCGCCGGGCGCGTATCGCAAGCGCTTCCGAATCCCGGAGTTCGCGCGCCCTTGAAACGAAAGAGGCCTTGCATCGCTGCAAGGCCCTTTCCGATTGTCTATGGCTCCTCGACCTGGGCTCGAACCAGGGACCTACGGATTAACAGTCCGGCGCTCTACCAACTGAGCTATCGAGGAAATGAGGGCGGGAGTATAGCGGCGCTCAGAAGCGCACTGCCAGCGAGGCGTGCACGGTTCGCGGGGCTAGGGGGTAGAGGTAAGCGTGGCCGAACTGGTAGGGGGCTTCCTGCCAGGCGCGGTGGTTGGTGGCGTTGTCGAGGCCCAGGCGCCAGACAAGTGTTTGTTCGCCCACGCGCTGCGTGAAGCGGGCGCCGAGGTCGATTCGCGTCCAGCCGGGGGTGGCAACCGTGTTGTCGGGCAGCACCATGCGCTGGCCTTCGTGGGTGACGAAGCCGATGAGGGCCAGGCCGGGCAGCGCGCCGACGTTGTAGGCGGCTTGCAGCTTCAGGCTGCGCGTGGGCACGTTGGTCGGTTGCAGGCCGTTGACGCTTGAGTCGCTCGATCCGTTGCGGCGCGCGCGCAGCAACATCGCGCTGCCGCGCAGCGAGACGTCGCCGGCGCGCCACTCGGCTTCGGCTTCGATGCCGCGGTGGTTGGCCGTGCCGTCGATGCGGCGCGTGCACGGGTCTTCGTCGCTGCAATCGTCGAGCGAGGGCCTGCGGTCGCGGGTGTGGAAGTCGTTCGCGGCCGGGCGGCGGATGTCGAACAGCGCGATGCGTGCGTCGATGGTCTCGCTCGCGTGCTTCAAACCAAACTCGACTTGGCGGCTCTTCAATGCGGGCAGCACTTCGCTGCCGTTGCTGTAGCGCGCGCGGTTGGGCACGACTTCGGACTCGATGCCTTGGCCGAAGCTCGCGTAGGCCTGCGTTTGCCTGGTGAAGGCGTGGCTCACGGCCAGCCACGGCGTCGTCAACGATTGCGGGTACTGCGTGGCGCGCGAGCCGTCGGTGCGCACGCTCTCGCGTTCGATGCGCGTCTGGCGCGCGCCCGCCCACAGGCTCCAGCGCTCGCTGAGTTGAATCGCATCTTGCAGGTGCAACTCGGTGCTGCGTTCGTCGCGGTTGGTGTTTTCGTCGGTGAGCGTTGGGTCGGGCGGCACGACGGCGCGGCCGTCGATCGTGCCGGTGCCGACGAAGTTGAATGCCTGCCGGCCGAAGCGCGCGACGTAACGCGTGAACAACACACCGGCGTTGAATTGGTGCGCGAAGCCGCCGAGTTGCGCGCGGCCTTTGACCGCGAGGTCGAGCGCGTCGCTCGTGCGGCGCTCGTCGTCGCTGCGGAAGTCGTAGTAGTCGAAGCTGCCGTCGCTGCAGTAGCGGCTGAACGCTTCTTCCGCGCTGCAACCGAATGGGAAGGCGATGCGGTCGTCGTTCTTCAGTTGCTGGCGCATGCCGTGCGCGACGAGGTCGATCTGCTGCTCGGCGTTGTCGACGAGCGTGTGCGTCACGCGCAACGAGCCGGTGCGGCCGGCAAACACGACCGGCAGGCTCCACGCCTGGTTGTTGAGGTTGATGCGCGGGTCGATGTCGTTCGCATTCGGCAAGCGGCCGCCGAGCAGGCTGAAGCCGGGCACGCTCGGCTGGCTCTGGCGGGTGGCTTCGACTTCGGCCTCGATGAGCGTGGTGCCCATTCGTGCATCGACCGCGCCTGCGGCCAGCCAGCGACGGCCGCGCGCGTCGTTCGTTTGCGGGTCGAGCCGCGCGCCGTTGGCGTTGATGCGCCAGCCGATGCCTTCTGTTCGCGCGCCCACGTCGAGCGCCGCTTCGAGCGTGCCGTCTGGCGTGAAGGCCACGCTCGCGTCGCGCACGCGATCACGAGGCCGCGCTCTGAAAC
>CAVTAM010000055.1:0-47337 GCA_963732625.1 uncultured beta proteobacterium
CACGGCGCCGCTCGCCACCGACAGCGGTGCCACGAGCAGCGTCTGGAAGATGAACAGGAACGACATCAACTTGCCGAGACCGAATGGCTGGAACGCCTCGCGTAAGTAGAGATACCCGCCGCCGCTGCCCGGCAGGGCGGCCCCGAGCTGCGCGTACACCATGCCATCGGCGAGCGCGAGCACGAGGCCCGCGAACCACGCGTAGATGACGTAGGCCCGTTCATGGCCGCCACCATGAAGGGGATGGTGAGGAACAGCCCCACGCCCACCATGCTGATCACGTTGGTGGACGTGGCCTGCAGCAGCCCCATCGCGCGGTCGAGCGCGGGAGAGGGCGTCGCGCTAGTTGAGGACACGGGGGCCTCTCGCGCGTGATCGGGCGGCGCCTGCACGGTCGCTGGCTGGCGGCGGACCCGCCTCCGCGCGCATCACGAGGGCAGCAGCGCGTCGACCAGCTGCTCGGCCAATGGCCGCGAATGCACGAGCGGGTTCATGGCGAGCGCGTCGATGCGGTCCTCGCGCAGGCCGCTCAGGGCCGCCGTGACCGTGGCGCGTTCGTATTCCTTCACGCACGCGATGAGCGCGCGCGCATGGTTGGGCGCCTTGGCCACGGGCTTCGCGTGCGGTCCGTTCGCGTCCACGGCGCACGGCGTCTCGATGATGTCGTGAGCCTCGAGGAACGGCAGGATGCCTTGGTTGGGCACATCGAGCGGGATCACCGCGCCCGTGTTGCCGGCGATGGCCGAGATCGTCATGAGCGCGATCTTGTCGTAGCCGGACAGCTCGGCCCAGTGGGGCTTGATGCGCGGCGTGGGGCTGCCAGATTCGAGCTGCATGTAGCTGGCATCGCGCGATGCCAGATACTGCTGATAGCGCGCCACCGGATCCACTGCGCCCGCCGCCAGGTCCGCGAAGAACTGCGTGGTGAGCCCGGCCACGACCTGTCCGCGGCTCGTGCCGGCCTTCTGCAGATTGGCCAGGGCCACGTCGGGGCGGTAGTAATAGTAGAGATACTCGGTCGGCAGCAACCGCATGCCGCGCAGCCGCTCGTGTTCGAAGATGGGCGTGCGGTACGCGGCATCGAGTCGCGCGTCGTCGTCCCACAGGCGCGCCATCTGCGGTTCGCCTTGGAAATAGACCTCGCGCAGCCACCCGAGGTGGTTGAGCCCGAAGTAGTCGTACTCGCACGCGGCCGGCGGCAAGCCAGCGCGTGCGCCGCGTCTTCGTAGGTTTCCGTGGGCGTGTCGCAGATGCCGATGATGCGCGCGTCCGAGTGCTGGTGTACGGCCTGCGAGACCACGCTCACCGGATTGCTGAAGTTGACGAACCAGGCCTTGGGCGCCACACGCGAGGCGAGCTGTCCGTACTTCACCATCGGCGGGATGGTGCGCACCGCCAGGGCGAAGCCGGCGGGCCCCACCGTTTCCTGACCGACCACGCCGTGGGCGATGGAAGTGGCCTCGTCTGTGGCGCGCTGAGCGGTGCCGCCCACACGGATGCTCGTGACCACGAAGTCGGCGCCGTCGATGCACGGCTCGGGGGCGCTGTGCGCTTCACCGGCACGCCGTGGGCCATCCGGACGGCCACGTCGGCGATCACGGCGAGTCGGGGCTGGTCGATGTCGTAGAGATCGATCTGATCGATCTTCAAGGTGGAGCGGGTGAACCCGCCCACCAGCAGCGGCACGCGCACGCCGGCGCCGCCGATGATGGCGATTTCACAGGTCCTCCGAGACGTGCGGGCTGGGCGGGCGCGACGCGACGTGGGCGCGGCACGCGACGCGCGGGCGGTCCGAGTCGCGGGCGCTTCCGCTTGGCCACGTTCTCGGGTCTGAGCATGGCCGGCAGGTCAGAGGCCATGGGCAGTGCGTCGAGTCCGCCAGCCGCGCGCGTGGACGCCGCGCCGACGGCGTTGCCCGTGGCGAGGCACGTGGCCGGTTGGGCGCCACGCATCCAGGCGCACAGAAAGCCGGCGTTGAACGCGTCACCAGCGCCGGTAGTGTCCAACGCATCGACGCGCGGAGCGGGCATCACGACATCGCCGCCCTTGCGCAACCAGCGGCTGCCGAGCGCACCGAGCTTCACGATCACGGCGCACGCGCGCGCCCGCAATGGAGCGTAGGCGTCGTCGAGGTCGTTCACGTGCGCGTAGAGCGGCGCTTCGAGCTCGTTGAGGAACACGAGGTCGAGCGCATCCATGAGCCCGGCTAACCCGTCGTGCTGTGCCAGCGCTCCACTCCAGCCGAAGTCCCACGACACGGTGAGCTTCTTGCGGCGCAGGCGTTGGCCAGACGAGTCCAGCCAAGGAGATCCGTGGGGCAGAGCGCCAGATGCACGTGGGAGGCGGTCACCGTGCCCAGCGCGGCCATCAGTCGCGGCTCGAGCACCGCGTTCACGCCGTTGAACGTCACGAAACCCCATGCTCTCATTCCTGCTGCGCACGGCAGCCTTTGTCGCCGCCTGTGCCATGCTGCCTGCGCACGCAGTCAACTTCGGCGACAGCCTGCAGCTCCACGGCTACGGCGACCTGGCGCAAACGCACTCGAACGTCGATGCCGGCGGCGAGCGCCGCGGCGCTCGCCTGACCAGCTACAACCTCTCCCTCGTCGGCACCTGGGAGTTGAGCGACCGCACCAGCGTCTGGGCGCAGGTCTTCCAGAGCACCGAGCCGGGGCGGCCGCGCATCGACTGGGCCTATGTCGATCACCGCAGCGCCAACGGCCTGCGCTGGCGCGCCGGCCAGGTGCGGCTGCCGTTCGGCCTGCACAACGAGTTCCGCGACGTTCAGGCCCTGCGGCCCGGCGCGACGCTGCCGATGGTCTACGACGAGGAACTCGGCATCGTCGATGAATCGTTCTACGGCGCGTCGCTGGAGTCGGAGCACCGCTTCGCCGCCAGCGCCCTGTCGTACGAAATCTATGCCGTCGGCGCGCTGCTGCCCGGCGGCGACCGCACGTCGTACGGCCGCGGCGTGGGCGGGCGCGCCGTGCTCGAAACACCGCTGCCCGGGCTGTCGTTTCGGCTCTCGGGCTACAGCGCGCGCCTCGACCCGGAGCGCGACGGCGCGCGCCTGGCCAAGCGTGCCACGGCGTTGTCGCTGCGCTGGGAGCAGGGGCCCTGGGACGTGCAGGCCGAGACCTCGCGCGCCTGGCGCTACGACCATGCGATCCGCGCGCATTACCTGCAAGGTTCCTGGCAGCCGGTGGATGCCTGGGAGCTGATGGCGCGCGTCGAACGTGCGGTCACCGACACGGCGCAGTCCGGCGACGATGCGTTTACTGAGAGCCGCCGGGTGCTCGGGCTGGCCTGGCGCTTCAACCACAACCTCGGCGTGCGGTTGGAGCACCGCTGGCACCGCGGTTATGGCCTGGCGGTGACGAACGAAGTTGTGGAGCCGGGCGACGGCCGCAAGCGCTCGCAGTCGTCGGTTCTCAGCGTCAACTACCAGTTCTGAAGGGAGCACAAAACATGTTCTCCCGATTTGCCTTCACTCTCCTCGCCGCGCTGGCCCTGCTGTTCTCGGCCTCGGCGCGCGCCGCCGACGAGATCGTCGTCATCGTCAACAAGGACAACCCGAGCGCGGTTGACCTGGCCTACGTGGCGCGCATCTACACCGGTGCGACGATGCGCTGGCCCGATGGCTCGCCGGTGTTCGCGCTCGACCAGGCCGAGGACAGCGCCGCGCGCGCGTTGTTCTCCTCGGCGGTGGTCGGCCGCAGCGTGTCGGCGCTGCGCGGCATCTGGTCGCAGAACATCTTCGCCGGCAAGGGCCTGCCGCCGAAGGTGGCGTCCCCGGACTCGGAAATGAAACGCCTGGTGGCGCAGAACCGGCATGCGATCGGCTACGTGTTGTCTTCACAGGTCGATGACACGGTCAAGGTTGTTGGTCGCTGAGCGATGAAGGCTCCTCACGCCACCACCTGGCATGACGAGTCGCGCCTGGCGCGCACCATCACTTGGATGGCGGCATCGTTCGCGCTCTTCGTCGCTCTGGCGGCGCCGCTGGGCTACCTCTGGCTGACGGTCAGCGGCGAGGCCAAAGAGGCGACGATCGCGGCGCGCCTGCACGCTGCGTTCGTGACGCAGGTGGTGTCGTCGAGCACCCACTGGCAGCGCGATGTCGCCGGCCTGATCGAGACTGACCTCGCGCCCGGCGCGCTGCCAGAGCAGCGCTCGATCCTCGATCTGACGCGCGCCGAAGTCGCACGCAGCGGTGCCGACGTGGCCTGGCCGACGCTCGAGCGCGAAGTGCCGCTGCTGGGCCGCGAGGGCCCGGTCGGCAGCGTCAAAGTCACGCGCTCGCTGCGCCCGGTGCTGTGGATGATGCTGCTGGTCGGCGCGCTGGCCTCGGCGCTCGGTGCGGCCATCTTCGCCACGCTGCGCGTGCTGCCGCTGCGCTCGTTGAAGCGCACGCTGCAGGCACTCGAAGTCGAACAGGGCCGCGCGCGGCGCGAAGCCGAGCAGCGCCTGCGCATCGTCTTCGACAACTCGGTCGAAGGCATCCTGACGCTGCTGCCCAGCGGCATCGTGCTGACCTGCAACGACGCTGCGGGGCGTCTGTTCGGCGAGCCGCCGGCCGCGCTGATTGGACGCCGCCTGGTCGAGCTGATCAGCCCGCCGGCCGGCCACGCGCCCAGCGCGCCGTTCACGGTCGGCCACTTCGAGTCGGTCGGCAAGCGCCGCGGCGGCGAAGGCTTTCCGGTGGACATGACAGTCAGCGAAACCCACCTCACCGGTGAAGCGCAGCTGCTGGCCATCGTGCGTGACATCACCGAGCGCAAGCAGACGCAGGAGCGGCTGTCGCAGCTGGCCAACTTCGACGCGCTGACTGGCCTGCCCAACCGGCGACTGTTCCGCGAGCGCCTGGAGCAGGCGATGGCGCGTGCGCAACACAACAACGCGCAGATGGCGCTGATGTTCCTCGACCTCGACCGCTTCAAGGACATCAACGACAGCCTCGGCCACGAGGTCGGCGACCACCTGCTGCGCCACGTTGCGCAGACGCTGACCCAGGTCGTGCGCCGCACGGCCGGCGCGGCCGTGGCCGAGCCGGTGACGGTGGCGCGCCTGGGCGGCGACGAGTTCACGCTGATCGTCGAAGGCCTGGCCGGCGCAGAAGACGCCGCCGCCGTCGCCCGCCGCATCCTCGATCGCCTGCACGCACCGTTTCGCTGCGAGGGCACCGAGATCTTCGCCTCGGCGAGCATCGGCATCACGCTTTACCCGCGCGACGCCACCGACCTCGACGCGCTGATCCGCCATGCCGACCTGGCGATGTACCGCTCCAAGGAACTCGGCCGCAACACCTTCCACTTCTTCACCGAAGAGCTCAACGACGAGCTGACCGAGCGCCTGTCGCTGGAGATGCACCTGCGCCACGCCTTGGACCGCGGCGAGTTTGCGCTCGTCTATCAGCCCAAGGCCAGCCTGCGCACCGGCCGCGTTACCGGCGTCGAGGCGCTGCTGCGTTGGCAGCGTCCGGGCCACGAGACGATCGGCCCGGACCGTTTCATTCCCGTGCTCGAAGAAACCGGACTCATCCTGCCGGTGGGCGCCTGGGTGCTCGAGCAGGCCTGCCGCCAACTGGCGGCGTGGGACCGCGAGGGCCTGCCGCCGCTGAAGATGGCGGTCAACCTGTCGCCGCGGCAGTTCGCGCAGCGCGACCTGCCGCAGCAGGTCGAGCGCGCGCTGCGCGACGCCGGCATCGCGCCGCAACGGCTCGAACTCGAACTCACCGAGAGCCTGCTGATGAACGACGAAGCGGCGACGCTGGCGATGCTGGCGGCGCTGCGCACGATGGGCGTGGGCATCGCGATCGACGACTTCGGCACGGGGCACTCGTCGCTGGCGTATCTGAAGCGCTTCGACGTCGAGACGCTGAAGATCGACCGCACCTTCGTGCGCGACACGCCGGACGATCCGGAAGACAACGCCATCACCAGCGCGGTGATTGCGCTCGGCCACAGCCTGGGGCTGTCGGTGGTTGCCGAGGGCGTGGAGAACCTGGCGCAAAGCGAGTTCCTGCGCGATCTCGGCTGCGACGAGATCCAGGGCTACCTGCTCAGCCGGCCGATGGCCCCGGCGTTGATGCCGGCATGGCTGGCCAACTACCGCGAGCATGTGGCCTCGCGGCTGGGCAGCGGCTTCGGCACCGAGGCCGGGCTGACCGACACGCGCGACGGTGCGGCCGCACCGCGCCGGGCAACGGTGTCGCCGCTGCGCAAGGTCTGACGAACACGCGCGTCTTCACGGCGCCGTCTTCAACGCGCGCGCGATGCTGTGCCTGGGCACCGTCGGCTTGGGCATGCGCCGGTCGAACCAGCTGCGCACATCGGCGTCGAGGCCGATGCCGTGCATGTAGTTGTAGATGGCCTTCTTCAGCGCACGGCCCATGGCATCGTGGTCCACGCCCGCGGGGTCGACGAAGCCGACGTCGTTTCTGGCGAAGCGGCTCGGCGGCAGCGGCAGCAGCGTGATGCCGTAGTCCCCGGGCCGCTGGCCGACGGGAGAGTGCACGGTGCAGGCAAAGCGATGGAAGAAGCCGCTCTGCACGCAGCCCTGCTCGAACAGCTGGCGCACGTACTCCAGCGCGTCGACCGTGTCCTGCTCGGTCTGCGTCGGAAAGCCGTACATCAGATAGGCGTGCACGAGGATGCCGGCCTCAGAGAACGCCTGGGTCACGCGCGCCACCTGCTCGACGGAGACGCCCTTTTTCATCAGCGTGAGCAAGCGGTCGGACGCCACCTCCAGCCCGCCCGAGATGGCGATGCAGCCGCTGGCGGCCAGCTCCTCGCACAGCCCGTGGGTGAAGGTCTTCTCGAAGCGCACGTTGCCCCACCACGAGATGTCGACCTTGCGCCGCTGCAGCTCGGTGGCCAGCGCCCGCAGCGCCTTCGGCGGCGCGGCCTCATCGACGAAGTGAAAACCCGTCTGCCCCGTTTCCTGCACGATGGCCTCGATGCGATCGACCAGCGTCGAGGCCGAGGCCTGCTCGAAGCGCGCGATGTAGTCGAGGCTCACGTCGCAGAAGCTGCACTGCTTCCAGTAGCAGCCTTGCGCCACGGTGAGCTTGTTCCATCGGCCGTCGCTCCACAGCCGGTGCATCGGGTTGAGCATGTCGAGCAGCGACAGATAACGGTCCAGCGGCAGGCCGTCCCAGGTCGGCGTGCCCACCTCCTCGAACGGCACCTCCGGCTCGGCGAAGTTGATGTAGCGCACGCGGCCGCCGGCGTCATCGTCATCGCGCACGAAACTGCGCACCAGGCGCTGCCGTGAGCGCCGGCCTCTCAGGTGGTCGATCAACGCGAGCAACGGCCTCTCACCCGCGTCCAGCGTGACGACGTCGACAAAGTCGAACAGGCGCGGCTCGGACAGTTCGCGCAACTCGGTGTTGACGAAACCGCCGCCGAGCGCGATGGCAATCCGCGGGTGCAACGCCTTGACCGCCTGCGCGATGCGCAACGCCGCATACATCGAGCCGGGAAACGGCACCGACAGCAGCAGCAGGTTGGGCCGGTGCCGATCGACGGCGGCCAGGGCCAGCGCGGCCAGGCGCTCATCCACCAGGTTGGGCGCTGCGGCGAGGGCCGCGGACAGGGGATCGAAGCTGGGCTGGCTGGCCGCCAGTTGCTCGGCATAGCGCACGAACTCGAAGCGGCTGTCGATGGCGTCGCGCAGCACGTCGGCCAGATCATTGAGGTACAGGGTGGCGAGGTGGCGGGCGCGGTCTTGCAGCCCCAGCGCGCCAAAGGCCCAGGCCAGAGGATCGCCGCCGTCGTCGTCGACGAAGACGTCGAGCGAATCAAAGCGCGCGCCCTCGGGCAGCCAGCGCCGGCTGACGATGCGGTGCGCGAGCGTTGAGTCGCTTCCTTGCAGAAAGCGGATCGTCGGGCCGATCGTCGCGCGGTAGCGGGCGAACTCGGCAAGGAAGTGCGCCACCTGCGCTGATCGCTGCGGTGCCGGCAGCGCCGCGGCGCGAGCGTGCACCTGATCGAGCCCTGGCGGCGAGAACAGGTCGAGCACGAGCGCGAGTGCCAGGTCCTCCTGCACCGCCGCGATGCCGCGCGAGCGCAGGAAACCCGTGAGGTAGGCGGTGGAGGGGTAGGGCGTGTTGAGCTGCGTCATCGGCGGGATGACCGACAGCACGCGGAAGTCGTCGCTGGACATGGCGCAATCATTGTCGGGGATCGATGATCCGATGTATCTCGCGCCGGCCTTGTTCCTCTTCAAGCGCATGCACATGCACATGACGGCGAAGACCACGCTGTACCTCGCGCGCCACGGCCAGAGCGAGTGGAACAACCTGGGCCGCGTCACCGGCCAGCTCGATCCGGGGCTGTCGGCAACGGGCCTCGAGCAGAGCGAGGGGCTCGCGCGCTGCCTGCAAGGCCAGGGGCTCGATGCGATCTACAGCAGCGCGCTGCGCCGCACGCTGGCCACCGCCGCGCCGACGGCCGCCGCCAGCGGCTTGCCGGTCGTGCAACTCGCGGCGTTGAACGAGATCCATGCCGGCGACTTGCAAGGGCGCTTTCGCGACGAGCGCGATGCCGAAGCGCAGGCACTGTGGGCGCTGTGGAAGGCCGATCTCTGGGGCGCAGGCCTGCCGGGCGGCGAACGCTTCGATGAATTCGCGCTGCGCGTCGGCGCGGCGCTGAAAGACATCCTGCGCCGCCATGAGGGCCAGCGCGTGCTGGTCGTCGGCCACAGCGCGACCAACCGCGTCGTGCTCGGCACGCTGCTCGGCTGGCCGCGCGAGCGCTGGAGCGAACTGCGGCCGCGCAACAAATACCTCTATCGCCTGGTGCTCGGTGCGGCCGAGCCGCAGGTCGCCACCTACACCCTCAGCGGCAGCAAGACCGGCCGCTGCGAGCCGGGCTTCGTCACCTGACGCGAAAGCGCGCGAGCAGGTTGCGTGTGATCTGCTGCGCGGCTTTGCACAGGCGCGACGTGCGCAGCGCGGGCACGTTGAAATCGTCGAGTCCCCAGGCCCATTGGATCGAGCCGGTGGCGAACACCAGCGCGCCGCTGCCTGCTTTGTAAAGGGTCATGTGAGCGACGCCGTTCTGGCTCGCGTCGTTCATCGCCGTCCACGGCGACGTAGCGAGAACCTGCACACCCTCGGGCCCGCGCCCCTGCACCGCATCGACCTCGTAGCCGAGCAGGCCGCGCAGCCGCGCGCCGTTGTCGAGCCAGGTGCCGTCGAACACCCAGTGCGAGGCGTTGCTGATGACGATGTCGCCGTCGACCGGATCGCCGGCGTACATGACGCCGATCAACTGCTCTTCGGGCCGATCGACGCCGGCGCTGCGCCACTTGTCGGTGACGCGCTTGCGGTCGCTGCCCCACAAAGGATCTCGCTTGGCCTTCTTGTGGCAGACCAGGATGCGATCGGCGCTGCCTGACGCAGCACTCGGCTCCAGTCGAACTTGCCAGTAGGCGCTGTTGGCCGAGAAGAAGCCGAGGTGCACACCGGCGTCACGTGCCGCTTCGACGTGATCGCGCATCGGCGCCGTCCAGTACTCGTCGTGGCCGACCGAGAGGAACGCCTTGTGGCGCAACAGCAGGCCGGGCTGCGCATGCGTGTCGAGGTTGGTGCAGTAGGCCACGTCGTGGCCTTCGCGTTCGAGCCAGCGCAGCAGGTTGCAGTCCCAGCCGGCGTTGCTCGGGCCGTAGTGGCGCGGATGCGGTTGCAGGTTGGCGAGGAACTCGCCGGCGCCCACACCGAATGTGGCCGCCGGGTTCTGCGCGTTGGCGGCATACGGCCGGTTGAACGAGACCTTGGCGGCGCGCTGGCGCTCGCTGCTGCCCCAGTGGTAGAGCGACTTGCCGCCCCAGGGGTTGTAGGCCTGGTAGGTGGTGACGCTCAACTGGAACAAGAAGTCTGCTGTGCGCTCGTCGTCGCGGACGACGAAGAGGATGTAGCTTTGCGCACCGCTGTCGCTGGCCGTGAGGCGCGCGAGATGCACGCCGCTGGTCCAGTCGCCGCCGGTGATCAACTCGTAGGGATCGGTCCACGCGCAATCGACGAGGCCGGTCTCGGCTTGCATCGCCGGCTCGGGCTGCGCGGTGCCCTCGATCGACAGCGGGCCGAAGGCACGCCGCGCGCCGAGGCCCTGGTACCAGCCGATACGAAAGACCTCGAGCGTGAACGCCGGCGCGCGCGTGTTGACGTAGAGCGCGATCGCATCCCCGCGCGCGACGCTGGTGGCCGACGCGTAGCCCTCGATCTCGCGCGCGGTCGCCGGCCGGTCGAGCAGCCAATCGGCCGTGCCCGCTCGTGCGTTCTCGACGACAACCGGATTGCTCATGCGCCGATCGCGGCCAGGATGCGCTCGCTGGTGACACGCGCGCCATCGACGGCGATGGCGAGCGACGGATACGGCGCGGCCAGCGCCAGGCCGATCCTGGCCGCGAGGCGTTCGGCGCTCAAATCTTCACCGCGCAACTCGTGCACGAAACCTTTTTCAGCGAACTTGGCGATGCGGATGCCCTGCTCGGGGTTGGCCTGGTACGGGTAGGCCAGCGCCGGCGTGCGCGCGCTGATGACGTCGAGCAAGGTGTTGTCGCCGCCCATGCTGATCGACAGCGCGCTGGCCGCGAGCCGCTGCGGGAAGTCGGGCAGAAACGGCGCGATCTCGACGTTGCCGCTGCGCACCGTGGCGCGCAACGCTTCGAGCTCCGCGGCGGTCGTGCGCGAACCCGTGGCGAGCAGGAACTTGAAGTCGGCCATCAGCGCCGCGGCGCCGATGGCCGCGTCGAGCAGTTCGCGGCCGACGTTGCCGCCGCCCTGGCTGACGAGAATCTGATTGATGCGCACCGGCCGCACCGCGAGCGGCGGCGGCGCGATACAGCCCGTGTAGCAGAGCTGGTCGGCAATCTCATGCGCCAACGAGAAGGTGTCGTCGAAGCGCACGACGTTCGGATCGCCGCGCACGAAGACGGTGTGGATGTGCTTCTTCACCGACGCCACCATGCGCCGCTCTTTTTCGACCGCGCGCGGCACCAGCACATCGCGCACCGAGGTGAAGATCGGCACCGCGCCGCTGCGCTCGCGCACCGCCGCGAACAGGCCCGCGATCTCGTCCTTGAAGCGCCGCCGCCCGAAGGGCCAGAACTCGATCACGATGGCGTCGTAGCGCCCACGCAGAAAGCCCTCGATCGCCAGTGCGCGTTCGGGCCAGACGTCATCCGCGTCGCGCTGTTCGTCGGGATCGACGAAGCCGCCGCTGCCGGTGTCGTGCAGCAGCGTCGGCAGCTTCAGCCGTCGAAAGCGCGGGTGCTCCAGCGTGCGGTTCGTGTCGAGCCCGCCCTGGACGAGATCGACCTCGGCGCCGTGCTGCAGCAGCTCGTCGATGATGCGCAGGCTGCTCGTCAGGTGGCCGATGCCGACGAGGCTCTGGCAGTAGTAGAGGATCCGTTTCAAAGTTTGTGCTCGAGCCGCAACTGACGAAAGGCCGGTGACGCTCCTGCGCGCACACCGGCCTGGCAGCGATCAATCGTCTGCTGGCTTCAAGGGCAACGCGCTGCGTTCGGCTTGACGTTGCGCAGCGCCGCTTCGGCGTCGATCTGGCGCTGATCGTCGGTGCCGCACAGCGGCGCGCTGAGGCGTTTGAGCTGGCGCACGATGTCCTTGGCGGACAGGCCCGGTTCGTGCGCTTTGAGCAGCGCCGCGGCGCCGGCGGCCAGCGGTGCGGCCATCGAGGTGCCGCTCCACGTGGCGTGGCCGCCGCCGACCATGGTGCTGGTGATGGCTTCGCCGGGCGCGGCCAGATCGACCCACGGGCCGAAGTTGGCGAACGGGGCCAGGCGCCGCTGCGCAGTGCTCGCCGTCACCGGCAATAGGCCGTAGGCGCCTTCGGCCGCCGGGTATTGGCGGATGTCGTCGCTGCCGTCGTTGCCGGCCGCGGCAACCACGACCGCGCCGCCGAAGGCGTCGCAGCGCTGGCGGTCGAGGTTGTACGACGGGTCGGTGTAGGTGTTGGCCGGATCGGTCGGCGCCGGCAGCGTGCAGGCGACGAGTTGCGTCAGTGAATCGAGCAGACGCGTGCGGCTGACGCTGCCCAGGCTCATGTTGATGACCTGCACGCCGTCGTTGGTGGCCGGGTTGCGGTCGGGATCGACGGCATGCAGCATCGCTTCGGCCAACACCCACGCATTGCCCATACCGAGCGGGTCGAGCACGCGCAGCGGCATGATCTTGGCCGCCGGCGCGGCCAGCGCCACCAGGCCGGCGACGTGCGTGCCGTGGCCGAACGACATGTTGCCGGGGGCGAAGACCTCGCTCGGATCGAAATCGGCGTCGACGAAATCGTAGCCCGGCAAGAGCTTGCCGGCGAACGCCGCGTGCGTGGCATCGATGCCGGTGTCGAGCACGGCCACGCGCACGCCGGCGCCGGTGGACAGCGCATGCGCCTGCGGCAGGCGCATCGCCTGCGGTGCCCATTGCGCGGCGTAGGCGCTGGCGGTGCCGACGGTCCAGCCGCTGTTCTTGCGCGCCTCGGGGCTGCTATGAATGGCGTTGGCTTCGGCCTCGAACACCGTCGGTTCGAGTTTGAGCGCGGCGATCACGTCATGCGCGTCCGCGGCGCCGACGACGGACAAGCGGTAGATCGGCCGGCTGCCGAACTGGCTGCGCAGGCTGAGCGAGTACTTGAGCAACAGCGGTTGCAGGTTGGCCGTGCTGCGCAGACGCACCAGCACCTCGCCGGCCACCTCGGGGTCCGCTGGGACCCTGTTTTTGGCCAGCGCCGGCAGGCCGGCGCCCAGCAGCAGAGCGATCAGCGCCGCGCCAAAAACGCGGGCGGCGCCCGAAGACCGGGGTTGTTTTTTGTTCATGGGAGGTGCCACCAAGGTTTGCGGGTCACGGGCAGAGGCCTCAGGCGCTGGCCTGATACATCGAAGTTGAAACGAATCCGCCCTACCAGCCGCCGTAGAGCGTGAACGCAGCCCAGTACAGCGGGTGCGGATGCTCCCGTCTGACGGCGCGCTGGGCCTCGCCCAGCGCCGCGGCCGGCGCTTGCCCTTGCCGCAATGCGCCGTAGAAGTGGGCCATGAAGCCGGCGGTGACCGCGTCGTCCACCGGCCACAGGCTGGCCAGCACGCGCGAGGCGCCGGCGATCAGGAAGGCGCGCACCAGACCAACCATCTCGTCGCCGCTGCCGGCATCGGCCAGGCCGGTTTCGCAACCGCTCAAGACCACGGTGGCCGGCGCCAGGCCCAGCCGCTCGACCAGATCGACCGAGAGCACGCCGTCGTGCAGGTGCAGCGCCGAGAACCTCGGGTTGTCGCTGCGGAACTGGGCATGGCAGGCCAGATGGATGACGTCGGCGTCACCGGCGTGGGCGCGCAGCATCTCGATGGTCGCGCGCTTGCCGATGAAGGCACGCTCGCCGCCGAAGAGGTCGGCGACGAAGCGCGCTTCCTGCGCCGCATGCGGCAAACGCGTCGACTCGCCGAGCACCAACGCACGGATTGCCGTGGCCGGCTGGCGGACCAGGCCGCGCAGCGCCAGCCGGGCGCTCGGCGCCACGGCCAATTCGTGCCGCTCGGCGACGCAGCACTGCCCGTCGTCGAGCGCGGCGAACGGCAGCGCGCCGAGTTGTGCATGCGGCACGATCAGCACGCGCCGAAACGGCGCCAGCGCCGGCGCCAGCGGTTGCCATACCAGCGCGTGCAGCTTGCGCAGCCGCGCCCGCGCGCGCTCGGTCAAGTGCTCCAAGTGCTGCGCGACCGGCGCGGCGCCGTGGCGCAAGGTTTCGATCTGGAAGCGCGCCGAGCGCAGCGCACCCTGCACCTCGGACCAGCGCGCGACTTGGCGGTGCAGCACCACGCCGCTGCGATCGACGACGCAGGCAAACAGCTCGTCGTCTTGCACGCCGTACTCGACCAGCACGCCATCGTCACCGAGCTGCTGTTGCAGCGCGGCCAAATCGAACTCGTCGTCGTCTGCGGCCAGAGAGTGCGCCGGCGCGGCCAGGCGTTCGCGCCGTGACTGCTCCATCAACGCATGCTCTGTGCTGCGCAACTCGTCGGTCAGCGCGGCCACGCAGTCGCCTTCTTCCTGCGACCGCTGCACCTTTCGGTAGAGCCAGTTCAGGCGTTCGCGCAAGCGTTGCGTACTCGCGGAATCGGCGCCCTCACCGCCCTGCGCCACGCGCTCGCCGAGCGCGCGAGCGCGAAATCGGTCGAGCTGGCTCAGCACTTCGGCGGCGCGCTCGGGACCAGGCTGCCGTGCATGCGCGTCGATCGTCAGCCGCAGCAGTTCCTGGTACGGCCGCAGGTGGTCGCTGAGGAAGGCGCTGCGCATCGCGTCGTCGGGCAACGCGCGGCGCTGGTCTTCGAACAGCGCGACCGCAGCGTCGAAGGCGCTGCGCGCCGCTGCCGCGTCGCCGATGGCTTGAGCTGCCATGCCTTGGCCGGTGAGACACCGCACCTGCGCCGGCAGCAAGCGCAGCTCGCTTGCCTTGACCAAGGTGGCGTCGAACAATGCACGCGCCTGCTCGACGCTGCCGGCGCGCAGCAGCGCGTGCGCGCGCACGATGTCGGCGCGCGAGCGGCCTTCGGCCAGACCCGCGGCGTCGAAGCCGCGACCGGCTTGCGCGGCCAGGCTGAGCGCGGCGCCGGCATCGCCGCCGGCCAGCGCCAGCTCGGCTCGCGCCAGCGTGACCGCCGATTCACCAACGCCCAGCTCGTGCGCGGCGAACAAAGCCGCTGCACGCTCGAAGGAATCGGCAGCCGCTGTGGGCTGCGCGAGCAGTGCCTGTGCGCGGCCACGCTGCGCCAGCGCCCAGCCCTCTTCGTCGGGCATTTCGAGTGCGCGAAAGCGCGACACCGATTGTTCGAACAGCGCCAGCGCTTCGGGCAGCAGACGCAGTTCGAGGTACGCGTCTGCCAGCTGCTTCTCGGTGACCGCGAGGTACTGCGGCAATGCCAGCTGCTCGTAGCGCCGGCGTGCACCCTCGAAGCCCGCAAGTGCCTTGCCGTATTGGCCGCGCGCGAGCTGAAGCAGCGCCACCGCCTCCTCAACCATCGCCTGCAACACCGGGAAGGCGTGCGTGGCCGCGCGCATGCCGGCACGTGCGTAGATGCGCAGTGCTTCGTCGAAGTCGCCGAGCGAAGTAAGCGCATCGGCCATGTTGATGTCGGCCGTGATCGAACGCTCGTGGTCGCCGACGCGTGCAAACAGCACCGACGCTTCGCGCGAGTAGCGCGCGGCGTCCGCATAGGCGCCGCGGCGCCCATGGAGCGCGCCCAGGTTGAGACTGACCTTGCCGGCCGCACGCACATCGCCGAGCGCCGCGAACTCGCGCTGCGCGCGCTCGGCGCACAGGGTCGCAGCGTCGTACTGGCCGAGCATCGACAGCGCAATGATCTTCGCCACCTGCGTCTCGGCGGCGTGGCCGGGTTGACCGAGTGTGCGGAAACCATCGGCCGCGCTGTCGAAGGCGAGCACGGCCTCGGCCATGCGCCCGGCGGTGACATGCGCGATGCCGGCGGCCCAATCGGCCAGCGCGCCGATCTCGCGCTGAAGTGCGGGATCGGCGCCGACACGCTCGTCGGCGCACAGCCGGCGCAGGGCCTCGGCGGCATGCACGGCGCGCTGGGGCTCGCTGCTCCACGCGGCATACCACTCGTCCTTGAGCGCCCAGGCGATGGCGCAAAGGTCGCGCCCGGCCAGGTGCACGTCCGGCAGCGAACCAGACTCGATGAGCGCGCGCGCCAACCGAGCGGGCGATCGGGCGGAGGCGGCCACGGCGGGCGCGGTGTCAGCCGTGGCGCGCTCCGACTTCGATCGGCGGCAGCACGATCTCGTCGCTGCCCATGCGCAGCGTGATCCGGTAGGTGCCGCTGTGCACAGCGTCGAGGCGGAACTCGCCGAGCTCATCGATTGCCGCGACGCGCCGGCCTTCGCCCTGGCCGGGCTGCGGCGTCAGCTCGACGCGCCCCGATTCGTCCGGGCCGAGGATCTGCCCGGCGAGCGCAAAGTGCGCATCGGCCGGCGTGATGCGCAGGTCGATGTCGCGGCCCATGGCGCTGAACAGCAGATGCCGCGTCTCGGCGGGCAGGGCGCGCATGCCGAAGGCCAGCGGCGCAGCGGCCCAGCTGTCGAAGCGCAGCGCGGCGGCGAGCAGGCGCGTCGCGGCGCCGGCCCGGCCGCCAGCGCTGCCGCCGCGCGGCGAGAGGTCTTCTGCGGTACGGATCAGGGGGTCGGGGGCATCAGGCATGGCGGCGGCTCGCGGCAACAACGAAATGAGATCTTCGTCGGTCAGTAGGTGGTCTGGCTTCATCGCACACAAGCTCGAAAGAACGTGAGCCATAGAGCGACGAGGCGCAAAGGAAATACATCGGGTCTGGGCAGTCTGTGTGACTCACGCCATCAGGCGGCGCAATTTTTCGAGGCAGCGCGCGCGCGTCGGGCCGATGCTGCCGATCGACATGCCCATGCGCCGTGCCACCTCGTCATAGGCGATCTTCTCCTCGTCGCTGCGGAACAGCAACAGCAGCAGCGTGCGGCTGCGCTCGTCGAGGCGATCCAGGCCCTGGCGCAGGCGGGCGAGTTGCTGCAACTCGTCGAGCGCTTCGCCGGGCAGCGGCGCGCCGTCGGCAAACCCCCAGTCGGCCGCGTCGCCGTCGTCGCTGTCGTCGCGCGACATCGAGACGGTGCGGCGGCCGCGCCGCAGTTGCAGCAGCGCCTCGCGCTTGGCGGTGACGGCGATCCAGCCTTGCAGCCGCTCGGGCTCGACGATGCGCGGCAGGTGCTGCACGAGGCGCGCGAAGACGGTCTGGAAGACATCGGCAGCGCTGTGTTCGTCCAGGCCCAGACGCATCACGATCGCGTAGACGAGGCGCTGGTGGCGCTTGACCAGCGCTGTCCAGGCTGCGCTGTCGCCGCCGCGGCAACGGGCGACGAGCGCCGCGTCTTCGGCGCCGAGGCTTGGCGTCAGGCTGGGCGCAACACGGGGGGCGGCAGCGGGCTCGGGTCGGGTGAGGGTTTGCATGCCCATTTCAACCGCAACCCCCATGCCACCCGAGGCGCCGCGGCAAGTGGTTGATTGCGCTGCCCTTTTTCCGTGCCTTCGGTTGGGGGTGGCGCATGGGTTGGGGCATATGCCCCGGGCCGGCGGGTGGCTTGGCCCCGCCTTGCTGCCCAAGCGCGCTGGCGCAGAGAATCCGGGCTCCACAAGAGGACCAAAGTGACCCAAGCCATTCTGGTGATCGAAGACGAGGCCATCCTGGCCAGGAACATCGCGGTGTATCTGGAGCGCGGCGGCTACGAGACGCGCATTGCCGAGTCGGCCGAGGCCGGTCTGGCGCTGATGGAGGAGTTCCACCCCGACGCGGTGGTGCTCGACTTCAACCTGCCGGGGCAGGATGGGCTGCAGGCGCTGACGCGCATCCACGCCATCGACGCGGCCGCGCGCGTCGTCATGATCACCGGCCACGGCAATGTCGAGCTGGCGGTGCAGGCGATGAAGGCCGGCGCCTTCGACTTCATCAGCAAGCCGGTGGTGCTGTCCAAGCTGCGCCTGGTGCTCGAAAAAGCCTTCGGCGACACGCGCCGCGAAAGCACCTTGGCCTACTACCAGAAGCGCGACGCCGAAGCCACCGCGGCCGGCGGCCTGCTCGGCGAATCGCCGCCGATGCGCGCGCTGAAGCACAAGCTGCAGCAGCTGCTGCGCGCCGAGGCGCAGATGCGCGACGGTGATCCCCCCGCCGTGCTGGTGCTGGGCGAAACCGGCAGCGGCAAGGAAGTGGTGGCGCGGGCGCTGCACTTCAACGGCCCGCGGCGCGACAAGCCCTTCGTCGAACTCAACTGCGCGGCGCTGCCGACGCACCTGCTCGAGTCGGAGCTGTTCGGCCACGAGCGCGGCGCCTTCACCGACGCCCGCGAGCGCAAGCTCGGCCTGGTTGAGACGGCCGAAGGCGGCACGCTGTTCTTGGACGAGATCGGCGACATGGACCCGTCGCTGCAAGCCAAGCTGTTGAAGCTGCTCGAGGAAAAAACCGTGCGCCGCATCGGCAGCGTGCGCGAGCAGAAGGTCAACGTGCGCATCGTCGCCGCCACGCACCGCCCGCTCGAAGCGCTGGTGGAAGAGAAGCGCTTTCGCGCCGACCTGTACTACCGGCTGCGCGTCGTGCAGTTGCAGTTGCCGCCGCTGAGTGAACGCGGCGACGACATCCTGCTGCTGACCCAGCACTTCTTGCAGCGCCATGCGCAGCGCTACGGCACCACCACGCCGGCGCTGTCCGCCAGCGCCGCCGCGGCGCTGCTGCAGCACCGCTGGCCGGGCAATGTACGCGAGCTGCGCAACGTGCTCGAGCAGGCCGTGCTGCTGCATCCCGGGCAGACGATCGAGGCAGAGCACCTGGTGCTGTCGCGGCTGGGCAAGAGCGGCGCCAGCCCGGCCTCGGCGCCGGCGGCCGCGGCGGAGGAGACGCTGCCGGAGGTGGAGCGGCGGGCGCTGCTGCAAGCGCTGGAGAGCAACGCCTGGAACGTCAGCCGCGCGGCGCGCGCCCTCGGCATCTCGCGCGACACGCTGCGCTACCGCATCGAGAAGTTCGATCTTGGCGCGCCTTCTCTTTGATCACGCGCCGTCGTCGAGCGGGTGCACGCGCTTGCGGCCGGTGAACATCGACAGATCCGCCCCGCGCGGTCGGGTGACTTGCCCCGCCGCGCGCTCTACAGTGCGCTGATGAACACCACCGCTGTCACCGAGCCTGTGACCGTGCGCGAAGTCGGTCTGCGCGACGGCCTGCAAATCCTGCCGCGCGTGCTGCCCACCGCGCACAAGCTCGACTGGTTGCGCCGCGCGCATGCGGCCGGCCTGCGCGAGATCGAAGTCGGCTCCTTCGTGCCGCCCAAGCTGATGCCGCAACTGGCCGACACGGCCGAGCTGGTGGCGTTTGCGAAGACGCTGCCGGGGCTCGTCGCATCGGTGCTGGTGCCGAACCTGAAAGGCGCCGAGCGTGCGATCGAGGCCGGCGCGCATTCGATGCTGCTGCCGCTGTCGGCCAGCCACGCGCACAGCCTGGCCAACCTGAAGCGCACGCCCGACGAGGTGGTGGCCGATCTGGCGCGCATCGTCGATCTGCGTGACGGCAAGGGCAGCGACTGCCGCGTCGAGATCGGCTTGAGCACGGCGTTCGGCTGCACGATCCAGGGCCGCGTCGAGCCGGCCGAGGTGCTGCGCCTGGTGCGTGCGGCGCTGCACGTCGGCGTCGATGCGATCGGCCTGGCCGACACCGTGGGCTACGCCGATCCGCTGGCGGTGAAGACGCTGTTCGAGCAGGCGCTCGAGGTGGCCGGCGACAAGCTCAGCACCGCGCACTTCCACGACACGCGCGGCCTCGGCCTGGCGAATTGTTTTGCCGCGTGGCAGGCCGGCATGCGCCGCTTCGACGCCTGCACCGGCGGCATCGGCGGCTGCCCGCACGCGCCGGGGGCCAGCGGCAACGTCGCCACGGAGGACGTGGCGTATCTGTTCGCCAGCATGGGCGTGCCGACCGGCCTGGACTTCAACGCGCTGATGGCGTTGCGCGCGCAGGTCGGGCAGTGGCTCGAAGGCGAGCCGCTGCACGGCGCGATCTGGCGCGCGGGGCTGCCGAAAGGCCTGTTGGGGAATTGACCCGAAGTAGATACATGAATCTATGCTTCGTGCGCCCCATCGTTCTTCACCCCTATAGATGACCAAGACAGCCAAGCTCTTCACCAACGGCGGCAGCCAGGCCGTGCGCCTGCCGGCCGAGTTCCGGTTCGACGGCGAGGTGGTCTATATCCATCGCGATCCGGTCAGCGGCGATGTGGTGCTGTCGAATCGCGCGCGCGCTGACTGGCAGCGTTTCATGACGCTGCGTGCGCAACTGCCGCCCGTACCCGAGGATTTTCTGGCTGAGCGCGAGCAGCCTGCGCAGCGGCGCGATCCACTCGCAGTCCGTGCGCGGCGCAAGCGTTGATGCGCTACATGCTCGATACCAACGCCGTCAGCGTAGTCCTTCGTGGTCACGACGGCATTGATGCCAAGCTGAGCGCGCTGCAAAGCAAGAGCGGTACACCGATCGGCGACTTCGACGAAATGATCGCCGCGCATGCGCTTGCGCTCGATTGCGTGCTGGTGACCGACAACATGCAGCACCTCAAGCGCGTCAAGGGACTGCAGATCGAGAACTGGGTGAGGGCGGCATGAATCACCAACCACTCACCGGTCTGAAGGTCGTCGAATTCACGCACATGGTGATGGGCCCGACCTGCGGCATGGTGCTGGCCGATCTCGGTGCGGAGGTGATCAAGGTCGAGCCGATCGACGGCGACCGCACGCGCACGCTGCTCGGCGCCGGCATCGGATTTTTTCCGCTCTTCAACCGCAACAAGAAGAGCATTCAGATCGACTTGACGAAGGCCGAGGGCGCTGCCGCCGCGCGCCAGCTCTGCGGCAGCGCCGATGTCGTCGCGGAGAACTTCAAGCCGGGCTCGATGGCGAAATACGGTCTCGACTACGCCGCGCTGTCGAAGGCGAACCCGAGGCTGATCTACGCCAGCCTGAAAGGCTTTCTGCCCGGCCCGTACGACCACCGCACCGCGCTCGATGAGGTGGTGCAGATGATGGGCGGCCTGGCCTACATGACCGGCCGGCCGGGCGACCCGCTGCGTGCCGGCTCGTCGGTCAACGACATCATGGGCGGCATGTTCGGCGCCATCGCGATCCTCGGCGCGCTGATCCAGCGCGGCATCAGCGGCCGCGGCATGGAGGTGCAGGCCGCGCTCTACGAGAACAACATCTTTCTCGTCGGCCAGCACATGCTGCAGTACGCGATCACCGGCCAGCCGGCCGCGCCGATGCCGGCGCGCATCAGCCCGTGGGCGATCTACGACGTCTTCACGGTGAAGAACGGCGAGCAGATTTTTCTGGCCGCGGTGAGCGACGGCCAGTGGCTGACCTTCTGCGACGCGCTCGGCCTGGCCGATCTGAAGGCCGATGCGGCGCTGAAGTTCAACAACGACCGCGTGCGCGCGCGGCCGACGTTGCTGGCTGAGTTGTCGAAGCGTTTGAAAGCGTTCAGCGCCGATGAACTGGCGCAGAAGATGGAAGCCGCCGGCCTGCCGTTTGCACCGATTCGCAAACCCGAAGAGTTGCTCGACGATCCGCACCTCGTGGCCACCGGCGGCCTGGCAGATATTCAACTGACCGACGGCGAGCGGGCAGGCGCCACGGTGAAGACGACGCTGTTCCCGTTCACGCTGGACGGCCAGCGGCCGGGGGTGCGCTTGAATCCGCCGAAGCGTGGCGAGCACACGCGCGATGTTTTGGCGGCCGCCGGTTTCAGCAACGCGCAAATCGACGCGCTGATTGAAAGCCGCGCGGTGGCTTGATCGATACCAACAGGAGACGACATGATGTTCACATCCAGCACCCGCCGCTCGCTGATCGCGGCGGCCTTGACTGCGCTGTGCTCAGCGCCCGCACTCGCGCAAGTCGGCGAGAAGACGGTCAAGTTCATCCTGCCCAACGCCACCGGCAGCGGCGTCGATGCGATCACGCGCGCCGCGCAGCCGGCGCTGGCCAAGGCGCTGGGCGCGACGATCGTCGTCGACAACCAGCCGGGGGCGGGCGGCATCGTCGGCCTGCAGGCGCTGGCCAAGTCGGCGCCCGACGGCATGACGCTGTCGGTCGTCTCGAACAACGTCGTCATCCTGCCGAGCGTGTTCAAGAGCGTGCCGTTCGACATGCCGGGCGACTTCACGCCGATCGCGGTCATCGGCGCCACGCCGATCGTCATCGTCGTCAACCCGGCCAAGGTCAGCGCGACCAATCACAAGGAGTTCGCCGCGCTGCTGAAGAGCAAGCCGGGCGAGTTCAACTACGGCTCGGGCGGCAACGGCACCATCCTGCACCTCACGGGCGAGCAGTACGTCGGCGAGGTCGGCGCGACGGCGCGCCACATTCCGTACAAGGGCGTCGGCCCGATGGTGACGGACTTGATCGGCGGCCAGATCGACTTCGGCACGCTGGCGCTGCCGAGCGTGCAGCAGCACATCAAGAGCGGCGCTCTACGCGCCATCGGCGTCGGCGGTGCGCAGCGCACGCCGGCCGCGCCGGAGATCCCGACCATTGCCGAGCAGGGCGCGCCGAACTACGTCGTCGAGGCCTGGTTCGGTGTGCTCGGCCCCAAGGGCATGAGCGCGGCCGATGTGAAGCGCGTGCACGAAGCGCTGGTGACTGCGTTCAACGACCCGGCGGTCAAAGAGGCCATGGCCAAGCAGGGCAACACGATCAACATCGGCACGAGCGAGGTTGCGCAGAGCTACTTCCGCAGCGAGAAGGACAAGTACGCCAAGCTGGTGAAGAAGGCGGGCATCGAGTTGCAGTGACTGCGCTGGTCTTTCGGCCGCGACTTCAGTATTTCACCTCGATCTTGTCGAGCTGCTCCTTGCTGACGGCGGGCACATCGCCGCGCTGGCTCCAGCGATTGAGGTTCCATGCGCCGTCGCCGACCCAGGCCTTGACCAGCTTCAGGTTCGCGGCGCGTTCTGCATCCGTCGATCCCAGGTAGAGGTACATGTTGCCGGGCTTGCCGCCGGCATGGCGACTCGTCCCGTCGTCGAGCCTGCGCATCAAGGCGCCGGTGTCGGGCCAGGCGATGAAGGCAATGAATCGCTCGTAGGAGTCCATGCGCGGGCCTTGCGACTTCTCCGCAAAGCCCTTTTCGTCGAGCAGGAAGTCGGCCCGTTCAGGCGAATTCGCGCCGTGGCAGGCGATGCACTTGGATTGCCACAGCGGCGCAATGACGCCGCGATAGCTCACCTCCTGCGCCGATGCCAGGCTGCCGCCCAGCAACAAGGCCAGTGTCACCGTCAGGGTCTTGCCCATCGTGGTCTCCTTGAAATGACCGAACCCCAAGGTAGCGCCGCGACGCCATCGCCTGCTTGCGATGCATCAAGCGGGGTTTGCATCATGGCGTCTACAGGCGCGCTTCTTTGCTGAAAAGCGAGGTGCGGTCACGAGAAGCCGCCTTGCTCCAACCGCCTCTGCATGCTAATCTGGTCAGCATGACCAGAAAAGCAGCTGCCTCAGAAACTGCACCCGCGCCACCTGCACGCAGTCGTTGGCGTCTCCAGGATGCCAAGGCGCGATTCAGCGAATTGGTGCGGTTGGCGCACAGCGATGGGCCGCAGCACGTCACGCTCCATGGCCGCGATGCCGTCGTCGTTGTCGATGCCGAAGAGTTTCAGCGCCTGAAGGGTGTACGCACCGGCCAGTTGTTGATCGACGCACTGCAGGCGTCGCCGCATCGTGAGATCGACATCGCGCCGCGCCGCTCGGCCATGCCGGTGCGATCCGTCAAGCTGTGAGCGGCTGGCTGCTCGACACCAAGGTGATCTCGGAGTTGCGGCGGCCTCGCCCCAACCCGCGGGTGCGTGCGTTTGTTGCCGCACAGCCGCTGGAAGCGCTGTTCGTCAGCGCGGTGACGTTGGCCGAGATCCGTTACGGCATCGAGGTGGTCGGCGATCCGATTCGTCGCGCCGAGTTGAACGACTGGTTGGTGCACAAGGTGCGGCCGATGTTCAACCGGCGAGTCCTCGAGGTGTCCGAGGACGTCATGTTCAAGTGGCGCCTGCTCGTCGAAGATGGACGCAAGGCCGGTCACACGTTTTCGCAGCCCGACCTGATCATTGCGGCAACCGCGCTTCACCACGGACTGACGGTGGTGACCCGCGACACCGGCGACTACGCGCTTGCGCGAGTCGCGATGATGAACCCGTGGGTCGAGGCGACGCCGTAGGGTCTTTCGCTCAGGTAACCGGTGACGGACGAAGCCAAATGGCGCACAGCACCTCCCCACGTCGTTTGCCGCGAGCAACGATTGCCTGCTCGCCCCAATTTGTGAACTCCGCAAAGTAGCGGCGCAGCCTCAGCACAGAGTTTCTGTACTCATTGTCAAACCATCCAGTTCTCGACCTCGAGCCCCTTGCACGCGGCCGAAGTCCTTGACGTTGCTCGACACCTGAACTCCGCACAGCAGATCGGCCAGCGTGATCACCGATGAGGCCTGCTGCTGCAGCGCCACCGTCTGCACGCGCGCCAGCAAGGTGGGCGACGAGCGGCGCAGGATGAATGCACAGGTGTCCGTGTCGAGCATGGACAGGCTCATGCGCACCCACGCTCCTGCACCGCGAAGTCTTCGACGCTCGCCATGAAGTCTTCGCTCACGCGTGCAGCGGAGGCCAGAAAGCCGCTCCAGTCGGTCGGCCGCGGCGAGAGCACGATGTCCGTGCCGACTCTGCGGATGAAGACCTTCTTCATGCCCGTCGGAAACCGGAATTCGAGCGGGATCGTCACGACCTGGGTCCGGTTGTTCTTGCCGACGCGTGCTGTGCGTTGTTTCATTTCACATCCTCAATGTCGTGTCGTCGCAACCGCTCAATCCGCGCTGGCCTCGCCCCGCAACAACGCCAGCAACGCCCCCGCATCCATCACCGCCCCACCATCCTGCCCGCTCAGAATGCCCTCGGCCAGTTCGCGCTTGCTGCGGTGCAGGCGAACGATGCGGTCCTCGATCGAGCCTTGCGTGACCAGGCGGTAGACGGTCACGGGGCGCAGCTGGCCGATGCGATGCGCGCGGCCCGAGGCCTGGTCTTCGGCGGCGGGGTTCCACCACGGGTCGGCAATGATCACGTAGTCGGCGGCGGTCAGGTTCAGGCCAAAGCCGCCCGCCTTCAGGCTGATGAGAAAGAAGTCGCCGCTGCCTTGCTGGAACGCGGCGACGCGCTTGCCGCGCTCTGCGGCCGGCGTGCTGCCGTCGAGGTATTGATAACTCAAGCCCGCGGCGTCGAGGCGCTCGCGCAGCAGCGCGAGGAAGTCGGTGAACTGGCTGAAGACGAGGGCCTTGTGTTTGCCGGCGACGAGCTCGATGGCCAGGCGTTCGAACTCCTGCACCTTGGCGCCGACGAGGCCGAGCTCGGGCGCGACCAGGCGCGGGTCGCAGGCCGCGCGGCGCAGCCGGGTCAGCGCCGCCAGCACGTGGATCTGCGACTGCCCCGCGGCCACGCCATCGGTGATGATTCTGTTGACGCTGTCTTCGGCTTGCTGGCGCAGCACTTCGAGCAGCGCGCGTTCGCGCTTGCCGGGCACGACGTCGTGAACGATCTCGGTGCGCGGTGGCAAATCGGTCAGCACCTCACCCTTGGTTCGGCGCAGCAGGAAGGGCGCGACGAGGCGGCGCAGGCGGCGTGAGGCTTGCACATCGCCATCGCGCTCGATCGGTGCAGCGAAGCGCTGGTTGAATTGCTCTGCGCTGCCGAGCAGGCCCGGGTTGGCAAAACCCATGATCGACCACAGCTCGCCGAGGCGGTTTTCGATCGGCGTGCCGGTGAGGGCGAGGCGAAAGCCGGCGTTGATTTGCGCGGCGGCTTTGGCGCGGTGCGTCGCCGCATTCTTGATGGCCTGCGCTTCGTCGAGCACGACGCTGTGCCATTCGCGGCCGGCGAGCAACTCGGCGTCGCGCTGCAACAGCGCGTAGGAGCAGACGAGCACCTGGCCGGCACCGAGCGCGCGCACCTGGCGGCGGCGCGCAGCAAGGCGGGCGCTGTCGGGCTGCGCCGTCTCGGCGCCGTCGTCTGCGATCTCGATGTCGTCGTTGTCGCCGGCTTCGCCGACATCGCCATACATCTGCATGTCGAGCGACGGCGCAAAGCGTGCGGCCTCACTCAGCCAGTTGCTGCACACCGAGGTTGGCGCCACGACCAGCGCTGCGCCGCCAGCCGCGCGTTCGAGCAGCACGGCCAGGGTCATCAAGGTCTTGCCCAGGCCCATGTCGTCGGCCAGGCAGGCGCCGAAACCGCTGGCGGCCAGGCGCATCAGCCAGCGGTAGCCGGCGTGCTGGTAGTCGCGCAGCTCGGCTTGCAAGGTGCTCGGCAACTCGAAGTCGCGGCCCTGGGCATCGGCCCACGCACTGCTGCGTTTGCGCCAGGCGGCGTCGCCTTGCAATTGCAGCTCGCCCGATTGCTGGCTCCACGCCAGTGCAGCGATGCTGGCCACGCGCTGGCCGTCCTTGTGCGGCTGCACGACGGCGTTCAAGTCGGCGAGCTGCTGGCGCAGGCCGTCGCCGAGGGCGAGGAAGTCGCCGTCGCCGAGCGCCACGTAGCGGCGCTTGCCGGCCTGCACCAGCTCGAGCAGCGAGGACAGGCGCAGCACCTCGCCATCGTCGAGTGCCAGTTCGCCGTCGATCGCCAGCCAGTCGCCGCGGCTGGTCACGTTCAACACCACCGCCTTGGCGCTGACCGCGCGCACGCGCAGCGGCTTGCCCTTGGGCCATTCGCTGACGATGCCCGGCGCTTGTGCCGCCAGCGCTTCGACCAGCGCCAGCGCCTGCTCGGGCTCGTCGATCTGCCACTCGTGCGCGCTGTCGTCGAGAAAGTCCGCGGCCTGCAGCAACGCCGACAGGCGTGCGCGTTCGGCGTCGAGTTGGCGCCGCGTGAACAGCGTGGCGCCTTGGTGCACGGTGGTCACGCGCTCGCGGCCCGTGCCCGGCGCCAGGCGCGGGCCGAAGTCGCCGAAGGGTGCGGCGACGAGCTTCAACTCGAGGCCGCTGCCGCGCGGCGTCAGTTCGGCGTGCAGCGTGTCGCTGGCCGGCACCTCGTGGCCGGCTTCGGCGTCGCTGGTGATCTGGAAGTGCGTGCCGAGCACGCGCAGCGCGGCGTCGAGTTCGGCCTTCTCCGCGGCCGGCACCTGCCAGCCCTGCGTCACCAGCTCGGCGACGCGCAACTGCGCGGGCGTCGTGCGCACCAGGCGCGCGCGGTCGCTGCCATCGGCGATGAGCAGCGTGCCGCGTGCACGCTCTCGGGCGCTTTGGGCGCGCGGCGAAGCGAACTGGTAGAAATCGTGTGTCGTCGTCGTCGTCGTCGTCGTCGTCGTCGTCGAAGATGCCCTGCTGGGCGCGCGCTGCCGGCGGCGCAAGCAGCGGATCGACGAGGCGAAACGCGATGTGATCGCCGCGCGTCATCACTTCGAGCGCGGGCAGGGCTTCGGCCACTTCGATGAAGCGCAGCGGATCGTTCGCCCAGGCCACGTGCGGATGGCGCACCAGCGCCGTAGCGGCCAGCGCCAGGTCGAGGAAGGGGCGGTTGCCGTAGTCCTCGCGCAAGACCGCGCGCAGCATCGCGGCGTCGTGCGTCGGCAGGTCCTTGCGCTTGATCAGCGTGGCCAGCGTCACCGGCTTGACCTTGCCCAGGCCGCGCGTGCTGACCTTCTGTTCGAGCGGCTCGATGGTCGTGATGCGGCCACTCGTTGCATCGACCGCCACCGTCCAGATCAGGCGGTCTCTTTCTGCGCCGGCGTCGCGCTTGCCCGCGGGGCTGCTGCCCAAGGCGACGATCGACGCCAGCGCCTCGCGCCAGCGGTCCTGCGCCGCGCCGATGAAAAACGGCATGGCTGCGTCGTCGGCGTGAAGCCCATCGCCGAGCAGTTGCGCCACCACGCGCCGCGCCATGCGCGCCAGCCACAGCAGGCCGGCGTTGCGCAAACGCGTTTCGAGATAAGCGCCATGCTCGCGCAAGCGGTCTTGCGCGCTGCGCGGGCCGGGCTCGATGCGCAGCCACGCGGCCAGCAGCAGGTGGTGCAGTTGTTCGAGTGCGCTGTGGTGGTCGTTCACGCCGCGCGCCAGCTGAAAGTGCCTGGCGTTCGGCGGCGAGTCGCCCAGGCGCTGATCGATCGCCGATTGCCATAGGCCCCAGAAGGTGTAGGGCTGGGCCTCGCGTTTTCCGGATTCGGCGGCGGCGAACTTGCGCGCCTTGATCCACGCTGCCGGCTCGGCTTGCGCGATCAGCGCCATCGGGTACAGCCAGGAGAGCGTCGGCGGCAGCAGGTTCTTGCGCTTGCCGGTTTCCGCGGCCAGCGCTTTCCACGCGGCTTCGAAGCGCGTGCTGCCTTCGGCAAAACGTCCCTCGGCGATGTCGATGGCGGCGCCGATGGCTCGTGCCTCCGGGGTGGCTCGGCCGGCCAGCAACTCGCGCGCGGCGCCGAACTGTTCTCGAAAGAGCAAGGTGTGGGCGAGGCGGTAGTGCAGGTGCTCGGGCACCTGCTTGGGCGTGGCCCGGGCGTGCGCGAGCAACCAGTCGTGCAGGGTGACGATCTTGGCGTCGGCATCATCGCCGGCGGTGGCGAGCAGGGTGTCGGCCAGCGCGCAGACAAACCCGATGTCGAGGCCGCCGAGCAGGTCGCTGTCGAAGGGCTCGAGCAGCGCTTGGCGCAGGCCCGCCGCGGCAAATGGATTCGTGCCGATCAACTCCGACAAACGGTTGAAGGTGACGACGCTGCGCCCGCAGTGGATGACGATGCGCATCGCCGCGGCGACGGACACGGCGTCGAACATCTCCAGATGCCAGGTGGTTTCGAAGTGGTGGCGTTTGCGCCAGGCCTGCCACCAGAACGCGCGGCTGGCATCGGCCTGCACGAGCGCGCGAAAGCGCTGCCATCCGGCGTCGCGCGCGGCGCTCCAGCGCCCGCGGTCATCGCGCAAGGCCAGGCCGGCCGCGGCCAGCTCGTCGAGCAGGCTGCGCACTGCGGCGTTGTGAAAGCTGCTGCCGCGCGCAGTGCGGCTGCCGGCGGCGAGCAGCAGATCGATCAGCAGGTTGGTGGTCAGCGGCGCCTGCGAGAACGCCAGCGCGTCGAAGACCAGCTCGCGGTCCGATTTGTTCGCGGCTGCGGTGTCGGTGAGGATCGTCGATGGAGTCGCGGGCACTTTCATGGATTCAGTTTAGGGCGGCGGCTGCAGGCGCTGCGGCGGCGACGGGTTGCGCGACAATTGCAACCCATGACAGCCCGCACTCTCTACGACAAGCTCTGGGACGAGCACGCCGTGCACGCCGAAGACGACGGCACGACCATCCTCTACATCGACCGCCACCTGGTGCACGAGGTGACGAGCCCGCAGGCCTTCGAGGGCTTGCGGCTGGCCGGGCGCAGGGTCTGGCGCACGAGTTCGATCGTCGCCACCGCCGACCACAACACGCCGACGACGCATTGGGAGCAAGGCTACGACGGCATCGCCGACCCGACGTCGCGCCAGCAGGTGGTGACGCTCGACGCCAACATCAAAGCCTTCGGCGCTGCGGCGTACTTTCCGTTTCTCGACAAGCGCCAGGGCATCGTGCACGTGATCGGCCCGGAGCAGGGCGCCACGCTGCCGGGCATGACCGTCGTCTGCGGCGACTCGCACACCAGCACGCACGGCGCCTTCGGTGCGCTGGCGCATGGCATCGGCACGAGCGAGGTCGAGCATGTGCTGGCGACGCAGACGCTGCTGGCGAAGAGAGCGAAGAACCTGCTGGTGCGCGTCGATGGCGCGCTGCCGCGCGGCTGCACGGCCAAGGACATCGTGCTGGCGATCATCGGCAAGATCGGCACGGCGGGCGGCACCGGCTTCACGATCGAGTTCGGCGGCAGTGCGATCCGCGCGCTCTCGATGGAAGGGCGGATGACGGTGTGCAACATGGCGATCGAAGCCGGCGCGCGCGCGGGCTTGGTGGCTGTTGACGAGAAGACGATCGACTACGTGCGCGGCCGGCCGTTTGCGCCCACGGGTGCAGCGTTCGATATCGCTGCGGCGTACTGGCGCACGCTGAAGTCGGACGACGGCGCGCAGTTCGACCGTGTGGTCGAGATCGATGCAGCCAAGCTCGTGCCGCAGGTCACCTGGGGCACGTCGCCGGAAATGGTGGTCTCGATCGACGACCGCGTGCCCGACCCGGAGCGCGAGAAAGACGCGACCAAGCGCGACGCCATCGAGCGCGCGCTCGCCTACATGGGGCTGGAGCCGAACAAGCGCATCGGCGACATCCGCATCGACAAGGTCTTCATCGGTTCGTGCACCAACAGCCGCATCGAGGACTTGCGCGAAGCCGCGGCTGTCGTCAAGCGCTTGGGCAAACGCGTGGCCTCCAACGTGCGGCTGGCGATGGTGGTGCCCGGTTCGGGCCTGGTCAAGGCGCAGGCCGAGCGCGAGGGGCTGCATGACGTCTTCAAGGCTGCGGGCTTCGAGTGGCGCGAGCCGGGTTGCTCGATGTGCCTGGCGATGAACGCCGATCGCCTGGAGCCGGGCGAGCGTTGCGCCTCGACCAGCAACCGCAACTTCGAGGGCCGGCAAGGCGCAGGCGGCCGCACGCACTTGGTCAGTCCGGCGATGGCAGCGGCGGCTGCGATCGAAGGGCACTTCGTCGATGTGAGGCGTCTATGACAGCCGTTTGTTCGTCTGCTGACGGCCCGTTGTGTGAGTTCGCGAACGTCCGCAAATACGGTGCTTCGCTTGTTGTGTGCCGAATGCAAGGCATGGGGCCGGCCGGTGCCGGGCTGCGGATGCGACGCCCCGCTGCGCGGGGTGCGCTGCGGTACTCGCCCTGGGGTCGCGCCGCAAAACTCACTTCACTCGCTGCGCTCGTTTCGTTCGGACAGTTGCGGCGAGTCAGTTTACGAAGCGCGCGAGTACGCGCGCCGACCCCAGGGCTGCGTTCCTCGCCGTCGCCTACGCAGCCCGGCACCGTCCGGCCCCATGCCTTGCGGGAGACGATCGTTCTTGGGGGAGAGTGTTTGGCAAGCCGCGGGGCATCGAGCCCCGCGGCTTGCCGCGCGCCACAGGCGCGCAACCGGGCGAGGGCCGGGCTCGATGCCCGGCTCTTGCCCTTCTCCCAACAAAGAACAGGCGGTGCCTCGCCAAGCCGTGGGCGGGGGTGCGCTGGCGCGCCTGTGCGGCGGCGAGGAGCACAGGGTTTCGGTCGGCGCGCGTACCCGCGCGCTTGCACATCTGACTCGCCGCAACTGTTTGAACGCAACGAGCGCAGCGAGTGAAGTGAGTTTTGCGGCGCGACCGAAACCCGAGCACCGCAGCGCAGTCGGCGCGCCTTTGGCGCCGACCGCCGCAGTGGCGCGCCAGCGCGCACCCGCCCACGGCTTGGCGCCCGCCAGCACGTCAACCAAGCGGACCTTCAAAGACCGCAACGGGCCGCAAGCTGAAACCTGTTTCATGCGCAGTGGAACGCGCGCAGCCCGGTGGAGCAACTGATATGAACCCCTTCACCGTTCACAAAGGGCTGGTCGCACCGATGGACCGCGCCAACGTCGATACCGACGCGATCATTCCGAAGCAGTTTCTGAAATCGATCAAGCGCTCGGGCTTTGGGCCGAATCTGTTCGACGCCTGGCGCTACCTCGACAAAGGCGAGCCGGGCCAAGACCCCAATACGCGCCAGCGCAACCCGGATTTCGTGCTCAACCAAGCGCGATACCAGGGCGCCTCGGTGCTGCTGTGCCGAGAGAACTTCGGCTGCGGTTCGAGCCGTGAGCACGCGCCGTGGGCGCTCGATCAGTACGGCTTTCGCGCGTTGATCGCGCCCAGCTTCGCCGACATCTTCTTCAACAACTGCTTCAAGAACGGCCTGCTGCCGATTGCGCTGCCCGACAGCCAGGTCGCCAAGCTGTTCGATGAAGTGGCGGCGTTCGTCGGCTATGCGCTGACGATCGATCTGCCGCGGCAGGTCATCGTCAAGCCCGACGGCAGCGAGCTGCCGTTCGACGTGCAGCCGTTTCGCAAGCAGTGCCTCGTCAACGGCTGGGACGACATCGGCCTGACGCTGCGCCACGCCGACAAGATCCGCGCCTTCGAGGCCGAGCGGCTGGCCAGCCGGCCGTGGCTGGAAGGCCGCCCGCTCTGATGCAGGCCTGGTTGCAGCGAGTCGTGTTCGCGCGGGTGTGGCGAACCTTCATCGTGCTCGTGCTGTCGTTCCTGGTCTTTGGCGGTGGCACGTACAACCTGTTCTTGCTGTTGAGGGCCAACCTGGCGCTGATCGCAGAGCATGGTTGGCAAGCGTTGATGGACGGCGCTGCGCAGCAGTTCATCGAGTTGATGCTGACCGCGTTGCTGAGCATGGCGGCATATGTGTTGTTCAAGGCCTGCGAGCAGCGCCTGGTGCAGCGGTTGTGTGATTCGAAGAAGGTGGTGGAGTGATGGCCAAAATTGCAATCCTGCCCGGTGACGGCATCGGCACCGAGATCGTCGCGCAGGCGGTGCGCGTGCTGCGCGCGCTGAAGGTGCCGCTCGAAATGGAAACCGCGCTCGTCGGCGGTGCGGCCTATGAAGCACATGGCCATCCGCTGCCCGAGGCGACCTTGCAACTCGCCAAAGACAGCGACGCGATCCTCTTCGGCGCCGTCGGCGACTGGAAGTACGACAAGTTGGAGCGCGCGCTGCGCCCCGAGCAGGCGATCCTCGGTCTGCGCAAGCACCTCGGCCTGTTCGCCAACTTCCGCCCGGCGCTGTGCTACGAGCAATTGACGCATGCGTCGTCGCTGAAGCCGGAGCTGGTGTCGGGCCTGGACATCCTGATCATCCGCGAGCTCACCGGCGACATCTATTTCGGCCAGCCGCGTGGGCGGCGCACGGCGGTCGATGGCCACTTCCCGGGCAGCGAAGAAGCGTTCGACACGATGCGCTACAGCAGGCCCGAGATCGAACGCATCGCCCATGTCGCGTTTCAGGCGGCGAGGAAGCGCAGCAAGCGGGTGACGAGCGTCGACAAGGCCAACGTGCTCGAAACCTTCCAGTTCTGGAAGGACGTGGTGACCGAAGTCCACGCGTTGTACCCGGACGTCGCGCTCGATCACATGTATGTCGATAACGCGGCGATGCAGCTCGTCAAGGCGCCGAAGAAGTTCGACGTTGTCGTCACCGGCAACATGTTCGGCGACATCCTGTCCGACGAAGCCGCGATGCTCACCGGCTCGATCGGCATGCTGCCCTCGGCCTCGCTCGACGCCAACAACAAGGGCCTGTACGAGCCGAGCCACGGCAGCGCGCCGGACATCGCGGGCAAGGACGTCGCCAATCCGCTGGCTACAATCTTGTCCGCTGCCATGATGCTTCGCTTCACGCTCCAACAACCCGCTGCTGCCGACCGCGTTGAGACGGCGGTGAAGAGCGTGCTCTCCGCGGGCTATCGCACGGCGGACATCTGGAGCGAGGGCACGACGAAGGTCGGCACGCGGGCGATGGGCGACGCTGTCGTGGCCGCCCTCACGACCACCAAAACGATCACCAAAAGCTAGCGCTTTCGGAAACGTTTCGCCCCGTTATCGGACCCCGGCGACGCGAGCCGGGATGAATCGGGGTCCGTGACGCAAGGAAAAATGAAATGGCACTCGTAGGATTGGTCGGCTGGCGCGGCATGGTGGGCTCGGTGCTCATGGACCGCATGCAGGCCGAAGGCGACTTCGCGCTCATCGAGCCGGTGTTCTTTTCTACCTCCAACGCCGGTGGCGATGCGCCGTCGATGGCGAAGAACGAGACCAAGCTCTTCGATGCCAACGACATCGCCGCTCTGAAGCGATGCGACATCGTCATCACCGCGCAGGGTGGCGAGTACACCAAGGCGATCTATCCGCAACTGCGCGCCGCGGGATGGAAAGGCTTCTGGATCGACGCGGCGAAGACGCTGCGCATGAACGACGACGCGGTGATCGCGCTCGATCCGGTCAACCTGCCGGTGATCGAGAACGCGCTGGCCAAGGGCGTGCGCGATTTCATCGGCGGCAACTGCACCGTGAGCTGCATGCTGATGGGCGTCGGCGCGCTGTTCAAGGCCGACCTCGTCGAGTGGATGACGACCGCCACCTATCAGGCTGCCAGCGGCGGCGGCGCGCAGCACATGCGCGAGCTGCTGACGCAGTACGGCACGCTCAACGCGTCGGTGCGCTCGCTGCTCGACAACCCGGCCAGCGCCATCCTCGAGATCGACCGCCAGGTCGCGGCCACGCAGCGCGGCCTGTCGGCGGAAGAAACCAAGAACTTCGGCGTGCCGCTGGGCGGCAGCCTGATCCCGTGGATCGACGCCGACCGCGGCGACGGCACCAGCCTCGAAGAGTGGAAGGGCGAGGCTGAAGTCAACAAGATCCTCGGCCGCGGCCCGGGCTTCGGCACGGCGGCCACACCGATCGACTCGACCTGCGTGCGCGTCGGCGCGATGCGCTGCCACAGCCAGTCGCTGACGATCAAGCTGAAGCAAGACGTGCCGCTGGCCGACATCGAAGCCCTGATTGCCGCCGACAACGAATGGGTCAAGGTCGTGCCGAACACGCGCGAAGCGACGCTGCACGAGCTGACGCCGGTGGCCGTGACCGGCACGATGGCCATCCCCGTCGGCCGCCTGCGCAAGATGGCGCTCGGGCCGCAGTACCTCGGCGCTTTCACCATCGGCGATCAGTTGTTGTGGGGTGCTGCCGAGCCGTTGCGGCGCATGCTGCGCATCCTGCTCGCCCATTGAGACGGATCACATCACGTCGCCGATTGACAACAAGTTCACGCGATGCTTCGCTTCGTCACCTGCCCCGGGCGGAGGGCAGACTTTGCATGAGCTTGTCTCCCTATATGCTTGATGCTATTGTGAATTTCGCGGCTGTACGGCTTTTGAACTCGATATGACACCGGCATCGCTCGCTCGGCATGCCCTGTCCTTCTGGCGGCGGACGGTTGTCCTGTCCGCCGCTCGTCATTGGGAGACGCTTTGAAGACCACCCTCCGAAAAACAGCGGCGCGCCATGCGCTTTCGGCCGTAGCAGCCGCCGCGCTGACCCTGGCCTCGACCGGTAGCTGGGCGCTCGGCCTGGGCCGCATGGCGGTGCAATCGGCGCTCGGCGAGACGCTGCGCGCCGAGATCGACATCACCAACATGACGGCCGAAGAGGCTTCGTCGCTGCGCGTCAAGGTGGCGTCGGCCGAGGCCTACCGCGCCGCCGGCATCGACTACAACGCCGCGCTGCCGAGCACGCAGGTCACGGTGGCCAAGCGCGCCGATGGCCGCTCCTACCTGCGCATCGTCAGCGATCGCGCGGTTCAGGAGCCGTTCGTCGATGTGATTCTGGAGATCACCTGGTCGAGCGGCCGTCTGGTGCGCGAATACACGTTGCTGCTCGATCCGCCGGGCAGCACCCGCCAGGCCGCGTCGCCCGCGCCGGCGCCGATCGCGCCGTCGATGTCGGCCGCGCCGACGCCGCCGGCCGCCGCGCAGGCGCCGCGCCCGGCGCCCGCCGCACCGCCGGTGGCCGCCGCCCCCGCACCCACACCCGCGGCAGCGCCGCGCACCGCACCCACGCCCGCACCAGCGCCGGCGTCGGCGCCGCGCGCCGCGACTGCACCCGCACCGGCGCCACGCGCCGCGGCCAACGTCAACGCCTACAAGGTGCGCCAGGGCGACACGCTGACCCGGGTGGCGCAGAAGACGCAGCGCGAAGGCGTCTCGCTCGACCAGATGCTGGTGGCGCTGTTTCGCGCCAACCCGGACGCCTTCATGGCCGAAAACATGAACCGCCTGAAGGCCGGCGCCGATCTGGCCGTGCCGTCCGCGGACAAGGCCAAGGAAACCAGTCCGGCCGATGCCAAGCAGGTCATCCAGGCGCAGAGCGCCGATTTCGGCGCGTACCGCGAGCGCCTGGCCGCCGGTGTGCCCGAGATCAAGGCGGCAACGCCGTCGCGGCAGGCCGCGGGCCGCGTGCAGACGCAGGTCGACGACAAGAAGGCCGCAGCGCCGACGCCGGACCGGCTGACGCTTGTCGCAAGGCGCCGTCAAGGGTGCGGCTTCGGCGGCGGAGTCGAAAGTCTCCAGCGACACCGAGAAGAAGGCCCAGGAACAACGCGTTGCCGAGTTGAAGCGCAACGCCGACGAGTTGAAGGCGCTGCAACAAGGCACGTCCGCCGCAACCACGCCGGGGGCCGCCGCGCCGGCTGCCGCGCCGGCGCCTGTGGTCGTCGCCGCTGCTCCGCCGCCCCCGCCCGCACCCGCGCCGGTGGCAGCGCCGCCGCCTCCCGCCCCGGAGCCGGCGCCCGCGCCGCCACCTGCTCCGGCACCCGCACCGGCACCTGCACCGGTTGCCGCCGCTTCGGCGCCCGCGCCCAAGCCGGCAGCGTCCGCGCCGATCGTGGCGGCCAAGCCGACGGCCGTTCCCGTGGTTGACGAAGCCAGCCCGCTCGACGGCTTGCTGGGCAGCCCGTTCCTGCCCTGGGGCGCCGGCGCGGCCGTGGCGCTGCTGGCCGGCCTGGGCATCTACCGCTGGCGCAGCCGCGCCCGCAACGAAAGCGGCGAGACCTCGTTCCTCGAAAGCCGCCTGCAGCCCGATTCGTTCTTCGGCGCTTCCGGCGGCCAGCGCATCGACACCCGCGACGCTTCGGGCGCCGCCTCGTCGATGAGCTACTCGCTGTCGCAGCTCGATGCCATCGGCGACGTCGATCCGGTGGCCGAAGCCGACGTCTACCTGGCTTACGGCCGCGATCTGCAGGCCGAGGAGATCTTGAAGGAAGCGATGCGCAGCACGCCGGAGCGCCTGGCGATCCGCACCAAGCTGCTCGAGGTCTATGCCAAGCGCCGCGACACCAAGGGCTTCGAAGCGCTGGCCACGCAACTCTTCGGCCTGACCCACGGTGACGGCGAGGAGTGGCAGAAGACGCAGGAGATGGGTCAGCAGATCGACCCGGACAACCCGCTGTACCAGCCGGGCGGCCGTCCGGCGGCTGCAGCGGGTGCGATGGCCGGCGCGGCCGTGGTCGAGCCGCTGGGCGCCAGCACGCTGCCGCTGTCGGTCATGCCGACCGAGCCGCCGAACCTGGAGCCCGACGAGATTGCCGCACTCGGCGGCGAGCGCATCGACCTCGATCTCGACCTGGCTTACTCCAATGCGCTGGCCGCACCGCCGGCGCTGGACAGCACGCAGCCGCTGCCGCACCAGTCGTCGATGTTGAACAGCCTCGATGCCTTGCCCGAACTGCCGGCGACGCCCGCGGCGGCCGCCGCATCGCGCTCGGGCCCGGACTCCAAGTCGATGCCGTTCGACCTCAGCGGCATCTCGCTCGACCTCGGCAAGCCGAAGTCGAACAAGGGCAGCGAGCCGGCGCTCGACTTCGGCAGCCTCGGCCCCGACAGCACGCAGCAACCGCCGCTCGAACCGGCCGACCCGCTGACGCGCAAGCTCGAGCTGGCCGAAGAGTTCCGCCAGATCGGCGACAAGGAAGGTGCGCGCGATCTGCTCGAAGAGGTCTTGGCCAAGGCCAGCGGGCCGCTGAAGGCGCGCGCGCAAAGCCTGCTCGACGGGCTTGCCTGAATCTCACGCCGGGCGCCTGGCGCTCGGCGTCGCTTACCGCGGCGGCGCCTACCAGGGCTGGCAGAGCCAGCTCGGTGGGCGCACGGTGCAAGACCGGCTCGAAGCGGCGCTGACGTCGTTTGCCGACGTGCCCGTGACAACGCTGTGCGCGGGGCGCACCGATGCCGGCGTGCATGCGCTCAACCAGGTCGTTCACATCGACGCGCCGGTCGAGCGTGATCTCTTCTCCTGGGTGCGCGGCACCAACCGCTACCTGCCGGCCGACATCGCCGTGCAGTGGTGTGTGGCGGTGGCGCCGGACTTCCATGCGCGCAACAGCGCACGCGGCCGGCGCTACGTCTACGTGCTGCTGGAATCGGTGGTGCGCCCGGCGCTCGAAAGCGGTGCCGTGGGCTGGGTGTTCCGGCCGCTCGACGGCGACGCGATGCGCGCCGCGGCGGCGCACCTGATCGGCGAGCACGACTTCTCGTCGTTCCGCTCGTCCGAGTGCCAGGCGCTGTCGCCGCTGAAGACGCTGCGCGCGATCGCCATCGAACGCCGTGGCGCCTACTGGCGACTCGACTTCGACGGCAGCGCCTTCCTGCACCACATGGTGCGCAACGTCATGGGCTGCCTTGTCGCCGTGGGGCAGGGCCTGCATGAGGCTTCATGGATGGCGCAGGTGCTGGCCGCGAAAGACCGCGACGCCGCAGCGCCGACGTTTGCGCCCGACGGTCTGTACTTCGCCGGCCCGTACTACGATGCGGCGCATGGCATTCCCGAGCGCACACCGGCCTTCGACTGGCTCCCCTGAATCGTGAGCGCGAGAACGCGCATCAAGATCTGCGGCCTGACGCGTGAGGCCGACGTGGCCGCCGCTGTCGACGCCGGCGCCGATGCGATCGGCTTCGTGCTCTACGCCAAGAGCCCGCGCCACGTCACGCTCGACCGCGCCGTGCAGCTCGCGCAAACGCTGCCGCCTTTCGTGACGCCGGTGCTGCTCTTCGTCAACGCCACGCTGACGGCGATCGACACCGCCTGCAAAGCCTTGCCGCAAGCGCTGCTGCAATTCCACGGCGACGAGCCGCCCGCCGATTGCGACGCGGCGATGCGTGCTTACCTGCGCGCGGTGCGCATGGCGCCAGGTGTCGATTTGCTAGACTTCGCGCACCGTTTTCCCAATGCCGCCGCCTTGCTGCTCGACGCCGACGTCGAGGGTTATGGCGGCGGTGGCAAGAGGTTCGATTGGTCGCTCATCCCCGCCGACGTTCGCTGTCCGCTCGTTTTGTCTGGTGGGTTGAGTCCTGCAAACGTGACCGATGGGGTGCTTGCCGTCCGGCCCTATGCCGTTGACGTGAGCTCCGGCGTCGAGAGCGAAAAAGGCATCAAGGATGCCGCGCTGACACGCCGGTTCTGCGAAGCGGTCCGCGAAGCCGATGCCCGGCTCGCCGACGCAGCCCACTGAACCCGAGACCATCACACCATGCTGAACTACCAACAGCCCGCTTATCACCAACCGGATGAGCGCGGGCACTTCGGGCCGTACGGCGGCACCTTCGTCGCCGAGACGCTGATCCATGCACTCGACGAGTTGAAAGCCGCCTACGAACACTACCGGCGCGACCCTGAGTTCGTTGCCGAGTTCAAGAGTGAACTCAAGCATTTCGTCGGCCGGCCGAGCCCGATCTACCACGCGGCGCGCCTGTCGCGCGAGATCGGCGGCGCGCAGATTTTTCTGAAGCGCGAGGACTTGAACCACACCGGCGCGCACAAGATCAATAACACGATCGGTCAGGCGCTGCTGGCCAGGCGCATGGGCAAGCCGCGCGTGATCGCCGAGACCGGCGCGGGCCAGCACGGCGTGGCCAGCTGCGACCGTCGCTGCGCGCTACGGCATGGAGTGCGTCGTCTACATGGGCAGCGAAGACGTGAAGCGCCAATCGCCGAATGTCTATCGCATGCACCTGCTCGGCGCCAAGGTCGTGCCGGTGGAGTCGGGCTCGAAGACGCTCAAGGATGCGCTCAACGAAGCGCTGCGCGACTGGGTGACGAATGTCGAGAACACGTTCTACATCATCGGCACCGTTGCCGGCCCACATCCGTACCCGATGATGGTGCGCGACTTCCAGCGCGTCATCGGTGACGAGTGCCTCGTGCAGATGCCGGAGATGGTCGGCCGCCAGCCGGATGCGGTGATCGCCTGTGTCGGCGGCGGCAGCAACGCGATGGGGCTGTTCTATCCGTACATCGAGCATGAGAACGTGCGGCTGATCGGCGTCGAGGCAGCGGGGCAGGGTCTCGCCACCGGCAAACATGCCGCATCGTTGTCGGCCGGAACGCCCGGCGTGCTGCACGGCAACCGCACCTACCTGCTGCAAGACGCCAACGGCCAGATCACCGAAACACACTCGGTGTCCGCCGGCCTCGACTACCCCGGCGTCGGGCCGGAGCATGCGTACCTGAAGGACATCGGCCGCGCCGAGTACGTCAGCATCACCGACGACGAAGCGATGGCGGCGTTCCATCGCCTGTGCCGAACCGAGGGCATCATTCCCGCGCTCGAATCGAGCCATGCGGTGGCCTACGCGATGAAGATGGCGTCGACGATGAAGCCCGATCAGCATCTGCTCGTCAACCTGTCGGGGCGCGGCGACAAGGACATCGGCACCGTGGCCGATATCTCCGGCGCGGAGTTCTACTGCCGGCCGTCGTGCAAGGGTCAGGCGGTAAAACAGTGAGCCGCATCAAAGCCACATTCGATGCGCTCGCGCGCGACAAGCGCACGGCACTGATTCCGTACATCTGCGCCGGCGATCCTTTCCCGACGCGACAGCCGACGTGATGCTTGCGCTCGCAAAAGCCGGCGCCGATGTGATCGAGCTCGGCGTGCCGTTCTCCGACCCCATGGCCGACGGCCCGGTTATTCAAAAAGCCTCGGAGCGCGCGCTCGCCAAGGGCATCGGCATGGCTCAGGTGCTGTCGTACGTGCGGGCATTTCGCGCGACGAACACAAGCACGCCCGTCGTGCTGATGGGCTACGCGAATCCGATCGAGCGCTACGGCATCGAGCGTTTCATCGCCGACGCGAAGAGTGCCGGCGTCGACGGCGTGCTCGTCGTCGACTACCCGCCGGAAGAAGCGGTGTCATTCGCGGCGCAGTTGAAGGCCGCGTCGCTGGACCCGATCTTTCTGCTGGCGCCGACCTCCACCGACGCGCGCATGGCCGAGGTCGGCCGCATCGCCAGCGGCTACGTCTACTACGTGTCGCTCAAAGGCGTGACAGGCGCCGGCCACTTGGACACCGACGCCGTGGCGCAGGTGCTGCCGCGCATCCGCAAGCATGTCAGCGTGCCGGTGGGCGTGGGCTTCGGCATCCGCGACGCGGCCACGGCGCAGGCGATCGGCCGCGTCGCCGATGCGGTCGTGATCGGCTCACGCCTGGTGCAGATCATGGAAACCCAAAAGCGCGATACTGTCGCTCCCGCGGCGGCGGCCTTCATGGCCGAGATTCGCGCGGCGCTCGACAAGAACTGACGATGACGTCGAAGGAACCTCTCTGATGAGCTGGCTCGAAAAACTCCTTCCGCCCAAGATCCAACCCACCGACCCGAGCGAGCGCCGCACGGTGCCCGAGGGGCTGTGGATCAAGTGCCCGTCGTGCGAGACGGTGCTCTACAAGACCGACCTCGACCAGAACCTCAACGTCTGCCCGAAGTGCGACCACCACCACCGCATCGGTGCGCGCTCGCGGCTCGACGCCTTCCTCGACCCCGAGGGCCGCTACGAGATCGGCCAGGAGGTGATGCCGGTCGATCCGCTGAAGTTCAAGGACAGCAAGAAGTACCCCGAGCGCCTGCGCGACGCGCTCGAAGCCACCGGCGAGACCGACGCGCTGATCGTCGTCGGCGGCGCGGTGCACACGATCCCGCTCGTCGCCGCCTGCTTCGAGTTCGACTTCATGGGCGGCTCGATGGGCTCGGTGGTCGGCGAGCGCTTCGTGCGCGGCGTCGAAACCGCCGTCGAGCAGAAGGTGCCGTTCGTCTGCTTCACCGCCACCGGCGGCGCGCGCATGCAGGAAGGTTTGTTTTCGCTGCTGCAGATGGCCAAGACCAATGCGTCGCTGACCCGGCTGGCCAAGGCGAGGCTGCCGTACATCAGCGTGCTCACCGACCCGACGATGGGCGGCGTGTCGGCCGGCTTCGCCTTCATGGGCGACGTGGTCATCGGCGAGCCGAAAGCGCTGATCGGCTTTGCCGGCCCGCGCGTGATCGAGAACACCGTGCGCGAGAAGTTGCCCGAAGGTTTTCAGCGCAGCGAGTTTTTGCTGACCAAGGGTGCGATCGACATGATCGTGGATCGACGGCAGTTGCGCAGCGCGATTGCGCGCATGCTCGCCATGCTGCAACGCCAATCGGCAGACGCGGTGGCGTGATCGCGAAGACGCTGCAAGACTGGCTCGCCCACTGCGAGCGCCTGCACCCGAAGACGATCGACATGACGCTCACGCGCACGCTGGCCGTGCGCGACAAGCTCGGCCTGCGCTTCGATTGCCCGGTCGATCACCGTGGCCGGCACCAACGGCAAGGGCTCGACCTGCGCGATGCTGGAGTCGATCGCACTCGCCGCCGGCTACCGCGTCGGCCTGTACATCAAGCCGCATCTCGTGCACTTCGAAGAGCGTTGCCGCGTCAATGGCGCCAGCGTCGCCGCCGACGCGTTGCTGCCGCACTTCGAAGCCGTGGAGGCGGCGCGCGGCAACACCACGCTGACCTACTTCGAGTTCACGACGCTGGCCATCATGCGTTGCCTGTCGCAGCAACCGCTCGATGTGGTGATCCTCGAAGTCGGCCTTGGCGGCCGGCTCGATGCCGTCAACGCCATCGACACCGATTGCGCCATCGTCACCAGCATCGACCTCGACCACACCGAGTATCTCGGCCCGGACCGCGAGAGCATCGGCCGCGAGAAGGCGCACATCATGCGCCAAGGCAAGCCGGCGATCGTCAGCGACCCGATGCCGCCGGCGTCGATCGCCGCGTACGGCAACGACATCGGCGCCGATCTGTGGCTGGTCGGCCGCGACTTCAACCACAGCGGCGATCGCCAGCAGTGGAACTGGGCCGGCCGCGGCAAACGCATCAACGGCCTCGCCTACCCATCGCTGCGCGGTGCGAATCAGCTGGTCAATGCAGCCGGCGTGCTGGCCGCGATCGAAGCGCTGCGCGAGCGTTTGCCGATCTCCGCGCAAGCCATCCGCCAGGGCTTGGCCACGGTCGAGTTGCCGGGGCGCTTTCAGATCGTGCCCGGCCAGCCCACGCTGGTGCTCGACGTGGCGCACAACCCGCACTCGGTGGCCGCACTCGCCGCCAACCTCGACGCGATGGGCTTTTACCCACGCACGCATGCCGTCTTCGGCGCCATGCACGACAAGGATATCCAAGGTGTCGTGCATCGTCTGGCACCGATCGTCGAAGACTGGTACTGCACCGATCTGCCGGTGGCGCGCGCGGCCAGCGCCGACACGCTGTCGAAGATCGTCGTGCATGTGCAGCCGCGTGCCACCGTCAGCACGCATGCATCGCCCGCGCAGGCACTGGCCGCCGCACTCGAGCGCGCAGACCCCGCTGATAGAATTTTGGTCTTCGGTTCATTCCTCACGGTGGGCGGCGTTCTCAAAGACGGCTTGCCGCGGCTGGGCGCTATTCACACGGGCTAGCGGGCAGCAGCCACCGTGCCTGCCGCCACCTCAACACGCCACGCATGGGACTGCTCGACATCTTCACCAAGCGCGACAGCGCCGGCGCCACGCCCGCGGCGCCCGTGGCCGCGAACGTGATGAGCGGCGAGCAGGCCGAGCAGGCACGCATACGTGCGCGGCGGCGCCTGATCGGCGCGGTGGTGCTGCTGGGCATCGGCGTGATCGCGTTTCCGCTGTTGTTCGAGACGCAACCGCGGCCGATCGCGGTGGACATCCCGATCGTCATCCCACCGCGCGATGGTGCGCCGCCGCTGGCTTTGCCGGCGCCGCGGCCTGCTGCCAAGCCTGCGGCGTCGGCGCCGGTGGTGGCGGCACCACCAGCCGCGCCGAGCGCAGTGGCTGCTGCGCCGGCACCAGTGGCTGCAAGACCTGCGGAAACGCCGGCCCCTGCACCCGCGCCCGCGCCCGCACCCACTCCCGCGCCGGTGAAGGCCAGCGAGTCCGTGGCGCCACCCAAGCCCGCGGTGGCGCCGAAGCCTGCAGCGCCCGCAGTTCAAACGCCTCAGGCCGCAGGGCGCTTCGTCGTGCAGATCGGCGCCTTTGCCGAAACGGCGGCCGTGCGCGATGTGCGCAGCAAGGCGCAGAAGGCGGGCCTCGTCACCTTCACGCAGACGGTGGACACGGCCGACGGCAAGCGCACGCGCGTTCGCGTCGGGCCGTTTGCCTCGCGTGAAGAGGCGGAGAAGGCCGCCGCGCAAGCCAAGGCCGCCGGCCTCGGCAGCTCGGTGCTGACGCTGTGAGCAGCGGCCTGCCCGATTTCGGCTGGGTCGATTGGGCCTTGCTCGCCGTGCTCGCCGTCTCGGTCGTCGTCGGCCTGTGGCGCGGCCTCGTCTTCGAAGTGCTGTCGCTTGTCGGCTGGGTCGTGGCGTTCATTGCCGCGCAGGCGTTGGCGCCGGTGGTTGCGACGTACGTGCCCGTCGGCGTGCCGGGCAGCGCGCTCAATCACGGCGTCGCCTTCTTCGCCACCTTCGTGCTCGCGCTGCTGGTCTGGGCACTCGCCTCGCGCCTGGTACGGCTGTTGATTCATGCGACGCCGCTGCAGCCGGTGGACCGTGTGCTCGGCGGTGTCTTCGGTCTGGCGCGTGGTGCGGTGTTGTTGCTCGCCGTGGCCACCGTCGTCATGTTGTCGCCGGCGCAGCGCTCGACGGCGTGGCAGCAATCGCGTGGTGCCGTCTGGCTTGCCACCGCGTTGCAGGGCTTGAAGCCGGTGCTGCCTGACGTGATCGCGCGCCAGCTGCCAACCTCCACCTAGGATTCGGAAATCATGTGCGGCATCGTCGGCGTCATCTCCAAGCAGCCCGTCAACCAGTTGCTCTACGACGCGCTGCTGCTGCTGCAGCACCGCGGTCAAGATGCCGCGGGGATCGTCACGATGCAGGGCACCAGGTGCTTCATGCACAAGGCGCGCGGCATGGTGCGCGATGTCTTTCGCACGCGCAACATGCGCGCGCTGCCGGGCACATGTCGGGCTGGGCCAGGTGCGCTACCCGACCGCGGGCAACGCCTACAACGAAGAAGAGGCGCAGCCGTTCTACGTCAATGCGCCGTTCGGTGTCGTGCTCGTGCACAACGGCAACCTGACCAATGCGCATACGCTCAAGGCCGAGCTGTTCGAGATCGATCGCCGCCACATCAACACCGGCAGCGACACCGAGGTGCTGATCAACATCCTCGCGCACGAGCTCGAACTCGCGGCGCGGGACCTGCCGCTGACGCCCGACGAGGTCTTCAAGGCGGTGGCCGCGGTGCACCGGCGCTTGAAGGGCTCGTACGCTGTCGTCGCGCTGATCGCCGGCCACGGCCTGCTGGCGTTTCGTGACCCGTACGGCATCCGCCCGCTGGCCTATGGCGTCGCGGCCGATGGCGAGGTGATGGTGGCCAGCGAGAGCGTCGCGCTCGAAGGCACGGGGCACAAGCTGGTGCGCGACGTGGCGCCGGGCGAGGCGCTGTTCATCGACCTCGACGGCCAGTTGCATGCGCGTCAATGTGCCGCCAGTCCGAGCCTGCACCCCTGCATGTTCGAGTTCGTCTACCTGGCGCGGCCGGATTCGGTGATGGACGGCATCTCGGTCTATCAGGCGCGCCTGAACATGGGCGAGACGCTGGCACAGCGCGTCATCTCGACGATGCCGCCCTCCGCCATCGACGTCGTCATCCCGATTCCCTGAATCGAGCCGGCCGAGCGCGATGCAGCTCGCGCAGAAACTCGGCAAGCCGTACCGCGAAGGCTTCGTCAAGAACCGCTATGTCGGCCGCACCTTCATCATGCCGGGGCAAGCGATCCGTCGCAAAGGCGTGCGGCAGAAGTTGAACGCGATGCCGCAGGAGTTTCGCGGCCGCAACGTGCTATTGGTCGATGATTCCATCGTGCGCGGCACGACGAGCAAGGAGATCGTGCAGATGGCGCGCGACGCCGGCGCCAACAAGGTCTACATGGCCTCGGCCGCGCCGCCGGTGCGCTTTCCGAATGTCTACGGCATCGACATGCCGACGCGCGAAGAGTTGATTGCGGCGACGCGCAGCGTCGAAGAGATTCGCCAGTTCATCGGCGCGGACGCCCTGATCTACCAGGACGTTGACGCGATGAAGCGCGTCGTCGGCGCGCTGAATCCGAAGCTCGAAAGCTTCGAAGCCAGTTGCTTCGACGGCCACTACGTCACCGGCGACGTCACCGACGCCGACTTCGCGACGATGGAGGCGCAGCGGCGTTTGCAGTTCGACGAAGAAGAGGGCGAAGAGCGTTCTCGACTGGCGTTGCAGAGCGCGGAGGGTTGATGAAGAAGCTGCCTCGATTGGACTTGCCTGCCGATGCCCGGCTGGACACGCTCGCCGTGCGCGAGGGCCTGCCGCCGTCGCAGTGGGGAGAGAACTCCGAAGCGTTGTACCTGACGAGTTCGTTCGTGCATCCCGATGCCGCCACGGCCGCAGCGCGCTTTGCCAACGAAGAAGAAGCCTTCGTCTATTCGCGCTTCTCGAACCCGACGGTGACGATGATGGAGCGCCGCCTGGCCGCGCTCGAAGGCAGCGAAGCGGCGATCGGCACGGCCAGCGGCATGGCGGCGATCCTGCTGCTGATCATGGGAACGTTGAAGAGCGGCGACCATGTGGTGTGCTCGCAGTCGGTGTTCGGCTCGACGATCAAGCTCTTCCAGGACTTTGCGAAGTACGCTGTGCAGGTCTCCTTCGTTTCGCAGTCGAACGTGGACGAATGGCAGGCGGCCGTGCAGCCGAACACCAAACTGCTGTTCGCCGAGACGCCGACCAACCCGCTGACCGAGGTCTGCGACATCGCCGCGCTGGCCGGCATTGCAAAAAAAGCCGGCGCGCTGCTGTGCGTGGACAACTGCTTCTGCACACCGGCCTTGCAGCGCCCGATCGAACTCGGCGCCGACGTGGTGATGCACTCCGGCACCAAGTTTCTCGACGGCCAGGGCCGCGTCATCGCCGGCGCGCTCTGCGGCACCGAAGCCCTCGTCAACGACAAGCTCGTGCCGACGATGCGCAGCGCCGGCATGAGCATGTCGCCGTTCAACGCCTGGGTGGTGTTGAAGGGGCTGGAGACGCTGTCGTTGCGCGTGCACGCGCAGAGCGATCGTGCCTTGCAGATCGCGCGCTGGCTCGAAACGCAGCCTGGCGTCGAGCGCGTCTATCACCCGAGCCTCGAATCGCATCCGCAGCACAAGCTGGCGATGGCGCAGCAGTCAGGGCAGGGCGGCGCCGTCGTGTCCTTCATCGTCAAAGGCGGCCGCGAAGGTGCGTGGAAGGTCATCGATGCGACGCGCATCTGCTCGATCACCGCCAACCTCGGTGACACGAAGACGACGATCACGCACCCGGCGTCCACCTCTCACGGCCGACTGAGTGAAGCGCAGCGCCTCGCCGCAGGCATCACGCAGGGCATGATCCGCCTGGCCGCCGGCCTCGACGATGTGCAGGACATCAAGGCCGATCTCGTGCGCGGCTTGTCATGACGGTCAGAACACGCATCGCTCCATCGCCCACGGGCTTTCTGCATCTCGGCACGGCGCGCACCGCGCTCTACTCGTGGGCTTACGCGCGCCACCACGGCGGCCAGTTCATCCTGCGCATCGAAGACACCGACGTTGCGCGCTCGACGCAGGATTCGGTTGAGCAGATCCTGGCTTCGATGAAGTGGCTAGGACTGGATCATGACGAAGGCCCCATCTACCAGATGCAGCGTCTGGCGCGCTACCAGGAGGTTGCCGAGCAACTGATCGCGTCGGGCCACGCCTACCGCTGCTATTGCACGCCCGAAGACCTCGACGCGATGCGCGAGGCGCAGCGCGAGCGCGGCGAGAAGACACACTACGACGGCCGCTGGCGGCCCGAAGAAGGCAAGACGCTGCCGCCGGTGCCCGAGGGCGTGGCGCCGGTGATCCGCTTCAAGAACCCGCAGAGCGGCAGCGTGCACTGGGACGATCTGGTCAAGGGCGAGATCACGATTTCCAAC